>CAYPNF010000010.1:98351-195077 GCA_964411985.1 uncultured Verrucomicrobiota bacterium | reverse complement strand
TGGAGGCGATCAAGACCTCCAGTGCGGACATCGCCAAGATCATCAAGACGATCGACGAGATCGCCTTCCAGACCAACATTTTAGCTCTCAACGCGGCGGTGGAAGCCGCCCGGGCTGGGGAAGCTGGGATGGGCTTTGCGGTGGTGGCGGATGAGGTGAGAAACCTGGCCCAGCGCTGTGCGCAAGCGGCCAAGGAGACGGCGGTGAAGATTGAGGATGCGGTGCAGAAGAGTGCCAACGGAGCGGACATCAGCACCAAAGTGGCCAAGAGCCTGGAAGAGATCATCACCAAGGCGCGTCAGGTGGACGAGCTGGCGGGCGAAGTGGCGGCGGCGTCGCGGGAGCAGACCCAGGGGATTGTGCAAGTGGGCAAGGCGGTGACGGAGATGGACAAGGTGACGCAGGCCAATGCGGCCAATGCCGAAGAAAGCGCCAGTGCGGCAGAGGAACTGAACGCGCAGGCCGACGCCATGAAGGACGTGGTAAACAGCCTTCTGGTGTTGGTGGATGGCAACGCAAAGGCGGCGTCTCCTAAGGTGGCGAGCCGTGGAAACGGGGCCAAGCGAGCCAACCGATCCTTGGCCAACACCACGACCCTGCACACTGGGAATGGTCAAGGGCTTAAGCGCGAGACGCAACCGCATATCCCCGAAATGACTTTCACCAGTGGGCGCCAGGATCACCCGGCACCGAAGGACAGTGATTTTGAGAATTCATAGTTGAGTGTGAGTTGGTTCAAGCCCGCCAGAGGTTGGTCCCTTTGGCGGGCTATCTCAGTTCGGATTCAAGGAACGAGCCCGGAGAATGAGCATCGTGTGCCTCGAAGACTCTCGGACGGTGTTGACACATCTAATCTTTGGATGCCCGAAGGACCGGCCGTGCGATGATTGCCCGTTGGGAGAGGTTCGCCAGCGTCCAGCCCGGGAAAGGCTCCTATGGGTCAAAGGGTTGAACGAGTGCGATTGCACGCGGATGTATCTCCACCATCACCACTGCTCCCAGGTGGTGGATCCATAGGGGTCCGCGCCATACGCATGGAACAATGCGACATGACCAAGAACCTTAGAGCTGAGCATCAAGAGAATCCCAACACCCAAGAGGTGCACACGAGCTTGCTCCGCAGAGCGGTAGGTTATGCACGGGAAACAAAAGACCTCCTCGACGCGACCGACCGGGTGTCTGGAGCCAAGCACCACGATCCACAATCTAGAGATTTGGCTTTGCGAATCTACTTTCTCTTTCCCAAGTTGGAGGTGTCTCAGCATCAGCTTCTCTTCACGATGCACTTCCATCGGACCATGGTATGTTCCCTGCTGGGTTTGGGCCGACGTGCGATGGCAATAACTACTCGAAGGCAACTCGAGAAAACCTGCGTGCTTTCGGAGGAGACGCTCCTGACTCTGGTCCATTGCGTTCGTGATCATATTCCCGGAGAAAACCTCACCGCGCTTCAACAGGAACTGCTGGAGCGTTTCTTCCTGACAATCCCTTTTGACGATCCTTCGGCCTACCTGGATCATCCCCTTTACGATCGGGAGCCAACGCAGGAAGCCTCGTGACCATCCCAGCCCTCTTTTGGGCTCCTCACCCTGCCTCCTGGGAATGCCCTTATTTCCTATCCAGACACTCGCGAATCGTCTTGGACAAGTTCCCCATCTCGTAGGGTTTTCCAAGATACGCCACGCGCCGTGCGATAGGCCTCGCTAAGTCACCCAGATCGGTATGGTAGCCACTGGAGATGATGACCTTCAAGTTGGGCTTATCCTTCTGGAACGTCTCCGCCAAGTCCAGCCCGCTCAAGCCTTCGGGCATGATCATGTCAGAAAAGAGCAGGTCGATTTGCCCAGCCTGTTCCCGCCATATCCTCATGGCTACTTGGCCGTTGTTGGCCGTCAACACACGGTACCCTAATGATTCCAGGCCCCGTGCGACCGCCTTCCGCAAGGTTTCTTGATCCTCCACCAATAGGATTGTCTCGTTGCCCTCGAGGGCTACCGCCGTATCGGTCTGGCTTGGCTGAGATGTTCTGGTTGCGGTAGCAGGCAGAAAGACTCTGAAGGTGGTGCCTTTACCCACTGCGCTTTCGACTTCGATCCACCCCTTGTGTTGGGTGACGATACCGTAGACTGTGGCGAGGCCCAGCCCTGTACCCTTTCCCACCTCTTTGGTGGTAAAGAAGGGATCAAAGATACGGGATTGCGTCCCAGCATCCATGCCGCATCCAGTATCGGCCACGGAAAGGAGCACGTATTCCCCCGATGACGCGTCAGCTTTGCCGGTGATTCGTTCCGCGTGAACCCAAATGGGCTCGAGGCTAATTGTGAGTTTCCCGCCCTTGGGCATGGCGTCACGGGCGTTGACCGAGAGATTCATCAGCACTTGTTCAATCATGCCCGGATCGGCTTCGACCTCGGGGAGGCCATCGTGGCGCGCAAACCGTAGGTCGATATGCTCACCGATCAAGCGTCCCAGCATCTTCAGGACGTTGTCCACCAACTGGTTCAGGTCCAAGGTTTTGACCTCCAAAACCGACTTACGGCTGAACATGAGCAGTTGACGGGCAAGGCTAGCACCACGTTTAGCGTGCATGATCAACTCCTTCAACCCTTCCTGTGTCTCACCGTCAAGGTTGGGATTTGATTGGAGGAGGCTTATGTGCATCATCGTTGCCGCCAGAATGTTGTTGAAGTCGTGGGCCACGCCCCCGGCCAACTGCCCAACTGACTCCATCTTCTGGGCCTGGCGAAGCCTTTCCTCGAGTTGTCTATGGCCCGTAATGTCGCGGAACACGCCCAGAGCTCCCCAATACCCCCCTTGAGGGTCGAACCGCGGCGTTACGGTCACGATGAGGGTGCGTCGACTCCCATCCGGACGGGTGATCTCTACCTCATACGAGCCGCTCGCACCCCGTTGCCGTTCCATCGTGCGAACCTGGACTTCGCTGAACTGGTCCTGGCTCGTGAATTCCTTGAGCGCCCGTCCCAACAACCCCCCTGCCGGAACGCCGAAGATCGCCGTCGCGGCGGCGTTAGCCAAGATGAAGCGTTCCTGGCTGTCGACGATCCCGACCCCCTCGCCCAGGCTTTCAACCAGGGAGCGAAAGAGGGCTTCCTTCTCCCGCACCGCATCCTCGGCCTGCTTACGCTCGGTGATATCTATTCCAATGCCCACAAGGAAAGGCATTCCCTTGATAGTGACCGACCTTCCTGTCATGAGTAGCCACCGATATTCGGGGCCGCCTCGCAAAAGGACCCGGCCTTCCACAACCTCAGAGATTCCCTTCCTAAGGATGTTTTCCATTTTCGAGCCTATGAGCTCTCGGTCGTCTGGATGGATAGTGCCTATTGCTTTGGCCACGACCATCTGGTCTTCAGGTTTGCCGACGATTTCATCGCGCTGATAAGCATTCCAACGGACATAACATCCTTCTGCATCAATCATATAGAAGGTGCCCGGTATGCTCTCAATCATAGTACGGGTGAATATCTGCTCAGCTTTCGTGGCTTCCTCAGCCTGCTTTTGGACGGTCAGATCAAGGCCGCAAGCATAGTTCTTGTCTCCCAGGGTAATGTACCCCCATGAGATGTGTTTCTTTGAGCCATCCTTGCAGGTAACCACCACTTCCATGGGCTCAGTCGGCAATTGGGTCTCAATCGCTCGCTTCACCCTTCGGTTCCATTCCTCAGAGATTTCTCTGCGGTAGGTTTCATCAGGACAGGCCAACAGCCACCATCGCTCGATGCTCGGAATATCTTCAAGCGTATATCCGAATAATTGGGTCATGGTCGGATTTACATACTCCGATATCTGTTCTGTGCCAGTAGTCTGGTATATGGCCAGTGGGAGAGTGTCCACCATCGCCCTGAACTTTTCCTCGCTCTCACGAAGTGCCGCCTCCGCCCGTTTATCCTCCGAGATATCGCTCAGCGCACTACGGAGCACGGATGTCCCCTCCGCGCTCTGCACCACGACGGTTTCGAGCCGCGTCCAGAACGCGGCGGTGTCGGAGCGGAGCATTCGTAGTTCGCAGGTTTGCGGCTCACTGGTTTCCAAAAGTCCTTTGCGGTGCAGGTAGTAGATGTCTTGGTCTTTAGGAAGGATGAATCGACTGATGGGTTGTTTGGTGAGTCTGCCCCGATCCACGCCTAGCAGGGTGGTAGCGGTCAGATTTGCCTCTAGGATCAGTCCTTCTTCACTGAGAGTGAGATAGCCCACGGGAGATTGCTCGTACAAGTCCAGATAGCGTGCCCGTGAAGCCTCCAGCTCAGCCTGAGTTCGTCGCAGTTCCTCATTCTGCATCTCCAGCTCGAGCTGGCGTACTCGCAGTTCGTGGAGCAAGCACTGCGCCGCCTCCAGTGAGAGCGGCTCGCAGAGTTTCCTCTCCTCTGCGGCAACCCTCTCTTCTGCTCGGTTACGGATGCTCTCCCCTGAGCGCGTCCGTTCCAAGCCCTCCGGATCGGTTGAAGCGTTATCCATCTGGCGTGTCGTTCGTTCCATACTTGCCCTCACCGACTTACGCCCCACAGAAGCTGACAGCAACCAGATTCCTCAGTCGATCATCTGGTGGAGTGAGGCGCTGTGATCTTGGACGGATAGTAGAGCTAATCCTTGCACTTGCACAAGGGGGAAAACACGCAAATGCCCAACGAAACAGGGCTGTTCTAAAGTCGATTCTGGTTGCCGCAGAGTCGGCGCAGGGCCCGGTTAGGTCTGTGGCCCATCCTGTCTCGGATGGCTGGAAAGGATTGATCGCGTGCGCTGGCCGTGCCCGTCTGCATTGGCAACTGATGCGGCCCGCCCGCATTCGGCGACCAGTGATATCGTTGGGCATCATTTGCGTTCCTCGGAGAAACTCTTGACCAGCTGGTTGTAGCTCCACGCATTGCCTTTGGCGAAAAAACTGTAAGTGTCATCCCACTCTTTACCCGTCCCCCAGCCGATCATCGACGAAACGACCTTTGTCGTTCCGTTGGTCCACGCGACAATCTGGACGATTTCCTGCAAGTTCTGATCTTCGGCGCGCGCCTTGGGACTGAAGGAACTGGTGAGATGAACTTTGTAAGTCATCAACTCTCCCTCCAAATAATTCACTATCTCCAATCGAATGGTTCCAGGATCCCCGATGCTCGCCTTTTTGTCGTAATGGGTCGAAAGAGTGCCGCCGATCCGAAGGTCGAGAGCGACTACTGGGGCCGCCCATCGCTTCAAGCCCTCCTCGGTCGCAAACGCCTTCCAAACTGCGTGGGGGTGTGCCGGGATGATGCTCTCAATCCGAAGCACTTTTTCTTTAATCTGAGTGACAATATTGGTGGTGTAAACCGCCTGAGCCGAGGCGGACCGACACACAATCAGCGCGAAAACACTTGTCAGGAGAAGGCGTGAAATTGTGAGCTTCATAGTTATGGGAAGGGCGGTTATGCCCCACTTTGATTCTACGTTTGCCAATCGTTTATTGCAACCCTGAAGCATCGGTGGGGTACCTGATACGGTGCATCCAGGATGCGGTAGGGATCAGCTCCAAAGGTGGTGATGATCCTCGTTCTTGACCAGGACACTCAGGCGGAGCAGGCAGGTCAGTCCCGGGCGGCCCCAAAACTATCCACAACCCCGCCAACGGCATTCGGTTGCCAAGCAGAACCAATCTCAACCCTCCCGGCCACCCCGGAACGGGCCTGAGAAGAATGTTCGACACATACGGTATGTTGAAAGACCGAGGGGAGTGAAAGCCCCCTTCTTGCAGGAAGGCCGGGGAGCCCTGGCTCTTCCTGCCTCTTTCGTGTTGGCCACCGGAAGAAGCCAAGCCCCCGAGCGGCATGGCCCCCTGTGACACTGCCTACCAGCCGTCCCCCCCGAACGTAGGGAGCCAGAGGGTGCCTGACGGGCCAAAGAAGTTTACGGACAAAGGGTGATAATAAGAGAAGAAGAAGAAGGATGCACCTGGACCAACCCACTTCACCGGGGTTCGCCGAGATACCACCGGACCAGATAGAAGCCCCGGACCACAATCCCAGCTTCCACTAGCCAAAGGGCAACCCCTCCCCTCCATCGTCTCGGGCCTCCTGCCCTTCGCCTTCTAGTCAGGCTCCTCGCTGTGGCCGGGTAGGGCTTCTCTCCCCATCGTCCTCGATGGGTTCGTGACGGCCACTTTCCCCTCGCCTCACCGCCAGCTGAGTGAGGCTCTCCCCGTTTTTCCAGAATCGCGCCGGGTGCCTTCCGCTCCGGAGGGGTCCTTCGCTCCCTCCCCACTGACGCAGGGTTCCCTCAACCCGGCACGCTTCTGTACCAGTGCTTTGAGTGTGAGGTGAGGGGTCTGCAAGACGCGGACCCGAAACCGAAAAAAGAAGCCATGAACGAAAACCTCCCACTTCCCGGATTCGAACCCCAACAGTTGGTCAAGCCCTTCCGATTCCCTGCCCAGCCCCACGAATACAAAGTCACCGCTCTGCGAGAATGCCCCACTCCTGAAAGCCTGCAACTTTGCGATACCCCAGCCAAGGCCGCCGAGTACTGGAATCTTCACCTGCCCAACAACCCCTACTTCGACCCCGAACGCGAATGCTTCGTGGTCCTGTTGGTCAATACCCGGCGCCGCGTCAAAGGCCATCAGCTCATTGCCCAGGGGACCCACGATACCCTGCTTATCCACCCGATGACTGTCTTTCGATTAGCCGTGATCGCCTCAGCCCCCGCCATCGTTCTGATGCACAACCACCCATCGGGAGAGTGCCAGCCTAGCGAAGCTGACATCAGGGTTACGCGCGACCTAATCCGAGGCGGCCAGATCCTCAAAATCGAGGTCCTTGACCATGTGATAGTAGCCGGCAACGGGCGGCACTGCTCGCTCCGGGAACTGGGCTACCTCTAACCATCCCCCATTTTTCTACCAAGGCAAACCATGAACGAGATCTACACCATCACCTGCCAGGACCCCCAAGGCCAGCCCATCCAGTATGGCCAATACCCCACTTTCATGGCGGCCGCCACGGTTGCCCAAACCCTTCAAACCGTGGCCGATGACCGTGATTGCCCCACTCGCTTCGCGGTGGCCCGGCTAACCCCGGACGGCTTGGAACCAGTGTTCCGCGCAATGAGCCTTCGAGACTAACAACAAACAGAAAGGAAAGATCCCATGTATCACCCTAATTGCATCATGAAGAGCCGTCATGAACTCAGTGACGACCAACTCCGAACCCAGGCCCCCTCCGTGTTCGCGCCCCAGGCCATTGAGGACTTGAGCGAACGCTACACCTTCCTGCCCACTTCGCAGGTTGTGAATGCCATGCGCGGTGCTGGCTGGGCTCCGGTCCAAGCTCAGGAACAACGCGTGCGGTTGGAAAACCGCAAGGGATTCCAGCGGCACCTGATTCGCTTCCAGAAACGTGACGAGCTCGCGGTGGCTGGAGAGTACACGGCGGAAATCGCCCTGTTGAATTCCCACGATGGGACCAGCGCCTACCAACTCCACGCCGCTCTCTATAGGTTCTCCTGCGCCAATGGCCTCATGGTCTCCGATGGCACTTTGGAAAGCCTGAAGATCCGCCATTCTGGCTTCAGCCCTGAGCGGCTAATCGAAGCCAGTTTCGACCTGGCACAGAATCTGCCCAAGGTGACCGATCGCGTAGGCCAGATGAAGGCACGGCGGCTGACCCCAGCGGAATCGGAGCAGTTTGCCACCGAGGCGATGCAACTCCGCTACGAAGACCTGGCCTTGGCCCCAGTGGAGCCTGGCAAGCTTCTGCGAGCGCTCCGTTACGACGACGCCGGCAACGACCTTTGGCGAGTCCTGAACCGCGTCCAAGAGCACCTGACCCAAGGTGGCTTGAAAGGCTGGAGGCGGAGCCCAGGCGGAAAAATCATCGGCCGCATGCGCGCGGTGACCGGCCTCACCCAGTCGGTCGACTTGAACCTCCGACTCTGGAATCTCGCTGACAAGTGGCTTTCGTTCCCGGCGTAGGGAATGGACATGGGAGAACAAGCCGGGGCCGACAAAGCCCCGGCCCTTTCCTTCCCGGCCAAGGGGCTCCACCCCTTGGATCCTCGGCCAAAGGGCGCGCCCTCTGGACACCGCTCGGTGGCGGTAACAGAAACCCAACAGAACAAACAGCAAATGCACAACTTCCTCAATCCTCGCTACTTCATAAAGTTCCTGCTCAAGTGCTTCGCGCTCGGATTCGTGATTGGCTTCGTGACGGTCTGGGCCTGGCACCGCCTCCGAGGTAGGCACCGCTTGGGGTTTTGGAAGGCGGTAAGATTCGGACTATGGAAATAGGTGGCACCTGCCCAGTTCGGCCGAAAGGTTGTGGACCTCCGGGTGGCGCCCCAGAGACCGAAAAGCCGCAAAAGAATGTTCGACACATGCGGTATGCTGAAGAATTGAGGCTGAGAAGGAGCCCGGGCTATGACACCCTGGCGCCATGGCGCATACAACCCGTCTCCCCGGTTGCTTTCTTCGACTCGCGGTGGCTCCCGCAGGGCATTTCATGCGAGCAAAGTATCGGAATCACCCAGAAAAGTGAGCAAGACCGGTCAGAGCGGATCATGTTGGCGGTGGGAATTTATGCTTTGATGGCAGAGGTAGGCGACCTAGGTCCATCCGGAAGGTGCCTTTTGCTGTTTTGACGCGGTCTGAGGTGGTCTGGTATCAACTTTGCCATGCCCTACCAGATCACCCTTTTGGACAACGTGCTCCACATTGTGTTGAGTGGCGGTGTCGAAGCCGGTGACTTGAGACGGTTATTATTGGAAGTGGCGAAGATCGAGGACGAATCGGAGGCGACCCCTCACAGGATCCTGGACATCAGCGAAACCACATTGCCTGGGAATGTCAGCAGTTCCGATATCTGGTCGGTTGCAAAAGAGCGGCAAGGACGGCATTTCACAAATCAGTTCAAGAGTGCCATCGTCGGAAGCCACCCTGTGCAGATCGGTTTGGCGAGAATGTTTCAAACCCTGAACACCAACCCCCAGATCTCCATCAGAGTGTTCAAAGACATGGAGGAAGCGAAAGCCTGGGTGATGGGGGTGAAGGAGGATGGCGCTTAGAATCCCCCAAGGCACGTTCTGTTTCGGCGTCCGCTCCTGATACCCCCCAGAAAAGCCCACCCACCCCTCGCGGGTTAGCCGCGACGAATGGGGCACCAACTAACCAAGAGTGATAACTTGGCTGATCCCAGGAAACCAAGGGGCAAACACGAGCCCCCTGGCGAAAACATCATGCTGTCTTCAACCTCTCAAGGCAAAGGGCACTGCCGATGTCCACGCCGTACATGAGGGTGTAGGTCTTGGACTCTTTGCCCTTCTGCATGCCGTACCAAGTGCGAACCTCCCCCCCGACGAATGCCTTGATCATCTCGAGCCATTATAGTACACCCGCGCGATGCAAAGGGCTCTACTGGTACTCATGGGGTGTCTCCTGCTCGCATGGCAAGGGGAGATGGAAGCACAACAAGATGGGGATTTTAGCTACGCCACCAACAGCACTGGCCTTACCATCACCAAGTATAATGGGCCTGGAGGAGAAGTCATAGTCCCCACCATGGCTGGTGGGTTGCCGGTGGCCGCAATTGCCGATTCCGCTTTCGCGTTCTGCACAAACGTATACAGCATCCAGCTTCCTGAAGGGCTAGGTTCCGTAGGATCGTCAGCCTTTAGGGCGTGCGAGAATCTCACGAATGTCAACCTCCCGGGAACCCTCACCAACTTAGGAAACAATGCGTTCAGCCAATGCTTCAACCTGTTAAACCCAATCGTCATACCGCATAGCCTAAAACAGATTTCTTCAGGGGCATTCGGCTACTGCCAACAAATCCCTAACGTCAGCATCCCAACCAGCATTACGAACATCGGAAGCGGCGCTTTCCTGAACTGTACGAACTTGGGCAGTGTTGCGATTCCAGGGAGTGTTGCCAGGATAGACAGGAGTGCATTTGAGGGTTGTCTTTCGCTGACAAACCTGACAATAGGACACGGCGTCAGGAGTTTGACAAATTATGTCTTCATGCACTGCAACAGCCTCTCGACAGTCACGATCCCTGGTAGCGTAACCAATCTCGAGAAGGCTTTCTATGAGTGTTTTGGACTCACCAATGTTACGATCCAAAGCGGAGTTACGAACATCAGCAAGGCAGCCTTCTACCACTGTTACCAGTTGCAGAAAGTTGACCTGCCTGCTGGGCTGATCTCTATCTCCGATGATGCTTTTTCTTCGTGCGGCAACCTCAGGGAGTTGACCCTCCCTGATAGCATACGGAGCCTCGGACAACGCGTCTTTGCAGGTGATAGAGCACTCACCAACGTAAACCTCCCTGAGGGTATCACAAATCTTGGCGGAAAATGTCTATCTTGTGGCCTTATTAGTATAACCGTTCCAGGCAGTGTCAGGTATATGGATGGGGCATTTGGCGGTTGCTACTCACTCACCAGCGCTACCCTCATGGATGGCATTACCAATATTGGGAGCGGTCTCTTCCAGGACTGCGTGGCCTTGACCAATATAACCATGCCCGAGAGAGTCCTTCGGATTGGAGGAAATGCGTTTTCGGGCTGTTCCAGTTTGGCCTCGGTTACGATTCCCGACAGTGTTACAGCAATAGGTTCAGCTTGCTTCAAATCATGTGTGAACTTGACGAGAGTCGTAGTGCCCCCCAGCGTCACGGTGCTGGGACCTAATGCATTCGACTATTGTACGAACCTTACGACTGTCACAGTTCTTGGCGATAATCTGAACATCCTAGAGTATGCCTTTTCCCAATGCGACAAACTGGAGTCTGTTTTTTTTGCTGGCCAAGCTCCCACGGTTTACGAGCGTTGGTTTGAGATGCCGATCTGGAGTGGAAGCCCTGCGATCCTGTACTATCTTCCTGATCAGATAGGCTGGACGAACAGTCTGGCTGACCGCCCTGCGGTACTATGGAATCCAACGCTCCAAGCCACCAGGATCGGCTCAGATGGCCTCAACCTCACCATCACTGGCACCACCAACATTCCGATCCTGCTGGAAGCTACCACAGCCCTCGTCAACCCCACTTGGATCCCGCTCCTGACAAACAGCCTCTCCAATGGATCCCTCAGCTTCACGGATCCGGAGGGGACGAACTCGCCCACCCGGTTCTACCGGGTGAGGTCGCCGTAGCTTCAGCCAAACAAAAACCCCCGCCAGATTGTACGCTGACGGGGGGCACCAACCAACTAGGAGTGATAACTTGGCTGATCCCAGGAAACCAAGGGGCAAACACGAGACCCCTGGCGAAAACGTAGCGGCGGTACCATCCAAGGCCGATCTGACCCTCGGAAGGGCTTACTTAGTTTCCTCGCTCTTGGTCTGCTAGACGGATTCCAAGAATTGCCTCGATACTGTCTCCATAGATTGCCGCTCGGATCTCATAATCTCGACTGTCCATGTCTCCGCAGTAGGGACGAAGTTGCTTCGGGACCGCCTCGTAGCACTCGCGCAAGGCCGCTTTGGCCAGTGGCGATGGCCTTCTTTGATATTCCTGAAAGAGTCTGGCACAGCTGGTGACGATACTTGGTCTACCATTTAGCACGTTATGCTCATCTTGAATCTCTGCGATCCGGTCGGGGATAGACACGCCCCCGAAGTCTGTTGTGGTCTGGAATTGTCCTAAGCCGGGTAGTCTGATCGTGCTACCCGCAGGGGCAAAATTGGCAATCGTCTCATGTTCATAGAGCGAAGGTAGGTTTGCCATGGGCATGCGCTCTCCGCCGGCACCGACTTGGCACATCCCATCGGCGAAAACAGTCAAACGCGTCAGTTCCCAACCCCCGTCCACTGCGCAAAGGAGAGGAACACTGGTCCCGAGAACATCCCCGCCCGTTCTGTCCTTTCGGTAGGGCTTTCCATCGGTGGTGACTACTATGTGTTGCCAGCCTCCCCCATAGACCGGGGGGGCGACGTCATTGATATCCACCAGGTTGCGCATCTCCGGATTGAGCGACCGAAGGATTGAGTGCACTTCCTCTTCGATGTCCTGAGATGTCTGAACCCAGGAGCCGTTCTTCACCCCGGTGAAACCGAACCCGAAAACAGACAGGTCTTGGTCAGCCTTCGGCGCGGACACGATCCAGCCTGAATGCAATTTGGCTCGAAACTGTGCCAGGTCGACGCATCCACAGCAGTCGACCAAACCATCTTCATAAAGGCCGATCGTGGTGAGGTAGCACTGCGCGCTATTGAAGAACAACGAAATTGAGCGACCGTAGCTCTTACGACCAGGCTTGGTCCGCACGATCGGCCAACTCTCAAAATTCATCCTGCGCTTGTGTGTGGATGGCGTCATGGTTATAGGCGAGCCCAGCGTGTAGCACCATATCCAACGTGACCGTGCGAAGCAAGCTTGGAAGGTTGCCTGAGGCGTATTCGGCCGTGATTCAGGCCTACCCTTTCGGTGCGAGGCAACCAGCGGCCCAGATGGCACCACGCAGGTAACAAACCACCCAATTCCCCGCTCCTGGCCGTACGCCTGCGAGGTCAACGTCCCCCTGGGCCATTCCGCCTCGGAGTAAGCCGTCATCAAACCAAGAATAACGCGCTCCCTCATTGGGGCAGGTTTTTCGTTTCCTAAACGCGAGCATCATGCCATGGTGCCGCCGTCCTGGTCGGCGGTCGTTTCTTCATCGGGGCATCCCCTGCCTCGAATACTCCTCCTTGGCGACCGCCGCCAGGACGCTTTCGCCCCTCCCAGGGCAAAAAAGGTAACACCTTCGCGGACCGAAACGACCCGGGCCGGCTACGGGGTACGCGAAGCAGAAGCGAGGCGAGTTTTCGATGGTAAGTCAGCGTACTTTTCGAGATTCTATCACGCGGACCATTTCCAAGACCTATGAACTGTCTGATCATCAAACAACCCTGGGTGGACGAGGTCCTGGCGGGAACAAAGCGCATCGAATACCGCACCCGGCCGACAAAGATCACAGGCAGAATTGGGCTGATAGCAAGCGGTGGCTCTGGTCAGGTCTTGGGGGAAGTTACCTTGACTGGCTGTAGGCCATCCAAGAAGTACCCGGGAGAGTTCGAGTGGCTACTGTCCAATCCCCTGCGGTATGGCAAGGCTAAGACCATAGACCAACGCCCTGGATGCGTGATCTGGGTCAAGTCGGGACTAAAACCAAAGTCGCCAACATGAGGCAAGTCCACGAAGGTTCTATCGCTCAGTGTACCTGCCGCCGCCGCAATGATTGCGTCGTTGTTCACCTACGTGACGGCCGCGCAGGTTGGTCAAAGATGAAGGCCCCAAACCATGAACCGAACTCACTTTCCAACCGGCTCCGTCGTAATTCCTGTTTGTCACGACTACCCTGATGGCGCTCTGGTTGTGGACGGCTACGACGATGAAGGTCGCCTGCTTGCTCATCCGCAGGGTGGTGGGCCCCAACACGTCGTTGGGCTGGGGCAGGCTGAGAACCTTCGCCTCGTGACGGATGCCGAGCGCCAGTCTGCTCTCTGCAGGCACACCCATTTCGCTCTGGAAACCGCTGAGGGAGTGTTTGCTGGGTGGACATACGGCAAGCGCTGGAACGGCTGGGCCATGCCCTACTTCGTCCACTCGGAGGCCGAACTGGTGGCCAGGGTGTTCGACGCCCGATATGACGCTGGACATGATGCATTCGTCACAAAGTCACCGGATGCGGAGGAAGAAGTCTGGTCAGCGGTCACCATCCAGCTTCCGGATGGCACCTGCGTCAAGGCGTACCCGATCGGTTCTGGCGCGTGGATGTGGGATGAGGTCAAAGTCGGCTGAGGCCCTTTGCGTCGGGTTCATGTTGCTGGACGATAGGCACTTTCATCGTCTGAGGCAGGCTCTTGCGACTTGGAGCTTTCTCGTAGGTTTACCCTGCAGATGTCCAACCCCCTTTGGTAGACTCCCCGGCATGAGATTGAGACGAATGCTGGAGTGGACAGCCGCGAGGTAGTTTCGCATTCCTACGTCAACCCGCCGGAAGTGCGGCACAGCAGTTGCTTCACCCCTGATCGTGGCTAGCGTGTGGCAAAAATGTCCTGGGAGGGCAGGTGAATTCCTAGAGGGTTGGGGGAAAATCCCCCTCCGCAGTTTCCTTCGCTTCCTCGTAGTGGGGATCGTGCTGGCACCGTTCTGCGGTCCAGCGGTCGGGATGATCTCCTTTACAAACCGGGCGTTTGCGAATCCAACGTTCCCTAACGAGGTCAGGTGGTTGACCAACCTGTCAAGCTTGCGCTTCCGAACATACAGTTCGCCTACCAACGCGATGGGTCCAGGTATCACGATCGATCCGCTATGGGCCTCGGAGCTGGCCACCAACATTTCGTTAGCCCCGACCCAATGCGTGACGTTTCAGACGAACGTCATCTCCTTCGTGACCGCCGGCCAGATTGTGGGCTCCACCAGCATTGTGACCACCGTCACCAATTGGGTTCGTGGCGGCTTCTGTCCCGAGGCTAGCGATAACCAGAGTCTGTCTGGGATCTTGGGTCGTGGGTACTTCGTGGTGCGAGACCCAGTGGACAACGTTCAGCTGGTCACCCGTGATGGTAGTGGCTTCTTCGTCGGCGATCACAGGTACCTCGTCACAGGGAGGGGCCTGCGGGTGCAGGGCTTTACCGACCCCGGTTTGAGGGAGGTCGGTGATCTGCAAATCGATAATCAGTATCGCCCGGCTGGCGTGGGTTCGGATGCGCAACTACGCAGCTACAGCTTCGAGAGCGACGGCCGGATCGTGGTGACCTGGAGCGATGGGAGCAAGAGCGTAAGGGGGCAGATCTTGTTGCAGGACTTCCGGAATCCTTCACTTCTCACCAAAGAGGCTCCTCGGCTTTGGCTGATGACGGAAATGGCGGGGCCATTGCCCCGACCTTCGCCTCCCAACACGCAGGGGCTTGGTTCTTTGATCCTCGGCCAGCCACAGTTTGACCTGACCACACCGTCCTTGACGCTAAGTGAAGTGTCGGAGGAATCGCGGGGTGCGGTTCCGGGATTGATCTACCGCACCGAGGGGCCGAACGACATGGCGATCCGTGGAAAAGGGTTCTTCATCCTCCGCGAGCCCGATTCCAACATATTCCACGCGACGCGCGCCGGTGCCTTCTACATCGATCCTTACGGGTACCTCGCCAACTACGCCGGCTGGCGAGTACAGGGCTACCGCGACGGCGATCTGACCGAGATCGGCGACGTGGTTATCGATTCGACCGGCCAGCCGGCCACCGCCCATCCGGACGCCCTGGTAAATCGCTGGGACATCGACCGGTCAGGAGTGATCCAGGTCGTTCTCAGCGATGGCACCTCTTTTCGTCGTGGTGGTATCCTGCTTCAGGATTGTGCAGTGCCACGCCATCTGGTCCGAAATCGGTGGTGCACCTATGATCGGGACCTTCGTTCCGGGCCCTGGACGCCTCTTTCCGAACCCGGTACGGCTGGCCTGGGATGGGTGATAAGGGGCGCGCTCGAGATTAGTGAACTGGATGAAGAAGTGCTGTCCGCGCCCCACCGGCTGAATTTGCCGTACCCAACTCAGATTACTCTTTCGGATAACCCCACGGATCTGGTGATCCAGGGAGGTCGCGGCTATTTTATGGTCCGCGAGGCGCATACGGACGTCCATTACGTGACACGCCGAGGCAGATTTCATGTGGACGCGGCCGGCTTCCTGGTGACAACCAACGGACTCCGCGTCCAGGGCTTTAGCGACCCAGCCCTATCGATCCCGGGCGACGTCGTTCTGGATGCAAGATACGCACCGGCCACCGCCAGCCCGAATTCGACCGTCACCAGGTACAACGTTACGGCAGAGGGTGAGGTCTGGGTAACCCTCTCGGACCGGACAGTCTTCCGGCGTGGCCAGATCCTCCTACAGAGCTTCCGCAATTACGCGGCGCTCCGGCCGGAGCCGGACCAACTCTGGTCGAATCTCGAGGCGGCGATGCCCATGTTCGCGCCCGGGGTCCCAGGGTCCGACGCCACAATCACTGGGTCGATCCGGGCCAACGTCATAGAAGTCCCCCCTTTGACGTGCCCCAAGATTCGGCTACCGCCGCGATCGGGGGTCAGGCTGGTGGTGTCGGGTCTCTCGGAAATCCCTTGGTTGGTGTCCGTGATTGAGAGCTCCTCCGACTTGGTTCACTGGGACAGGGTGAGCGAGATCTATCCAAGAGACATCGATCAAGCAGAGGCCTACGGTCCCGCACCTGCACCAGGCGCGACCCTCGCCTACCGAGTTCGTCAATGGCTGGATGCGGGGCTTAGCTGGCCAATGTATGTTGACCAGGATTGGTCCATCGGGCCGTTCCAGTTGATCGGTCCGCCGGTGGCTGGAGGGCCGTAGAGCCCTACAGAGGCCGCTCTTAACAGAAGCGCGCAAAGGGGCCTGGCAAATCGCGCGGTGACGAAGATTCTATCGCTCGGGGTACCTGCCGCAGTCGCGGTGATCGCGTCGTGGCGTTACGTCGTACGGGTCCCGAGGCAGGCTGGCTCGAGTTGCCGGCGGGACGCCCCATGAACGCCAGAAGGCCGATACCATGGTTCGGCAGGGGGCCACCCCAGGGCCCGCCGGAATAATCCCGGCTTCACCGAAGTTTTGTCGTGCAGAAGGCCGGCTTTTTCCCTACACCTACGAGGGTTACACAAGATGAAGGCGCCCGCGAGTCCAACTCACTCCAACTTTCGCATCACGGCCGGGTAGGGAGGATGATGAGTCGTTACACGTGATATGCCATGGGAATTCACAGCCACCGCACCGGAGGACCTAGCCGAGGTAGGCCGTTCTTTGCCTGATCGTGCGAACTCTACGGTCGTCGTCGAGTTGACCCAGATGGTGCGCCTCTTAGGAGCCCTCGAGAGAACTGAGGTGCTCGCATACCCGCTGAAGGTGCGTCACACCGGAGAGAAGAGTGTGCCGGACTTTCAGCTGGAACTTGCCAGCTCACGGGTCGCCGTTGAAATGGCAAGAGTGACGATGCAGAACCTGGAGCATGCTCGCTCACTACAGCGCCGGATTCCGGTGCCCGCCGCGCATTTTATAGGAACCGATCTCTGCTACCCCGAATCATTTGCTCGGAAGCTCAAACTGGGTGCCGACTCGTGGTCACGGTTCATCGCACTGAAGTTACCTGCGCAGTGCAGGGCGTGGCTCTCAAGCTGGCGTGGGAGTGACCAAGTGCCCACCGAGATGAAGGAGCTCCTAGTTGCCACGCTGAATTCAATCATCGATGGCCCACCGATTTCCAAGGACCCGGCGCTGGCGAACGCGTTTCCCCGCCCGGAATTGATCGAAGTAGACGGTTTTCCGGACGAGGAGACAGCGCGCGATAGGAAGACGTGGCTCGAAGACGCGTTCTTGGAGGATCTGGCACATCCTATGAACCCAACTCTGATGGTGAGTGAGTTCATTCGCCGGGACGATTCACGGTTGAGCCAACGCGAAGTCGCGCGGAGAGCATTCATGGCTTGCCCTCAAGGGGGTCTTGGTCCGAGCCCAGAGGAGGAGCGCAAGATCTGGGTTGATAAGGTTCTCTCGGAGATACGAGACAAGAGCGAATCCCTGGCGCGAGCAGAGTTTTGTCACGGCGATCAGGACTGGCTGGTGCTCTGGGATTGTCTTGGTACCCCGGACAGCGAGACGTCCGTGCGGGGCGAGGCAATTTCAGCTCGCCTTGCCTCGCTCTGGAGGCCTGAATGGTTTTCTCGAGTGATTCTCCAGAGCCATGATTTCTCCTGGCAACTAATGTTTGCCAGGAACCTAACGACTTTCTGCCGTCTCCGATGAGTTTGCCGTTCATTCCCGCCCAACATGCGCAGGTCGTTGGCCTAGACGCTTGGGAGAGGTAACTCACCCGGCAAGTACCGCTTCAGCCGGGGGATACAAGCTGGAGGACTAGGCGTTCGAGCTCATCGGATGCCCCCTTTTAACCTCGCCCCCACCGGGGCATTCTGGTATCAAGTATGGTGTTCCCTGTAATCGACACGTTGTGTTTTGATCTCGCCCCCACCGGGGCATTCTGGTATCCAGAACCAAGTCCGAATCATGCAACAACTCGAGTTTTGATCTCGCCCCCACCGGGGCATTCTGGTATCAGGGATCAACTCGTCCTCTCCCAGGAGTACCGGTTTTGATCTCGCCCCCACCGGGGCATTCTGGTATCTGGTTTCCAACAACTCGTAGACCAGTAGTGAGGTTTTGATCTCGCCCCCACCGGGGCATTCTGGTATCAGCGATCCAGCCCTTGGGTGATGTACTCACAGTTTTGATCTCGCCCCCACCGGGGCATTCTGGTATCGAAGCGTGAATGTGAGGCCGGATGTCTGTTCCGTTTTGATCTCGCCCCCACCGGGGCATTCTGGTATCGGAGCCGATACGGTGAACGTGGTCCCGGCCATGTTTTGATCTCGCCCCCACCGGGGCATTCTGGTATCGGCGGCACATGGACAAGTGACCATCCAACCCCGTTTTGATCTCGCCCCCACCGGGGCATTCTGGTATCCCACGGACTCGGAGATTCGTTGCCTGCACGTAGTTTTGATCTCGCCCCCACCGGGGCATTCTGGTATCGCCTCGTTCACCTCGGACAAGATGGCTATCTCGTTTTGATCTCGCCCCCACCGGGGCATTCTGGTATCTGCTACCTCCAAACGCTGCTATCACGCTTTCTGTTTTGATCTCGCCCCCACCGGGGCATTCTGGTATCGGGGGCCAAGTCAGGGTTTTGAGGGTCCCAGGTTTTGATCTCGCCCCCACCGGGGCATTCTGGTATCCGAAGAGTTAGTCCGTTTGCCTCGGCTCCAGAGTTTTGATCTCGCCCCCACCGGGGCATTCTGGTATCCTTCAGCATACTCGGACTACTTCTGGTCAGGTGTTTTGATCTCGCCCCCACCGGGGCATTCTGGTATCATGTCCGAGTCCTTGTGTACCTCGATAGCTAGGTTTTGATCTCGCCCCCACCGGGGCATTCTGGTATCCCGACACCAGCCGAAGCGCCAGAAGCCATTACGTTTTGATCTCGCCCCCACCGGGGCATTCTGGTATCACTGCTGGCACTTTGATTGTTCCGGTCACTGTGTTTTGATCTCGCCCCCACCGGGGCATTCTGGTATCACTGAACCCACCTAGAGTGTTCAATAATCTCCGTTTTGATCTCGCCCCCACCGGGGCATTCTGGTATCCCACTGGCTCCAAGCTCTAAAAGCTTCATCGTGTTTTGATCTCGCCCCCACCGGGGCATTCTGGTATCGGGTTGCTGGCTTGGCGTTCAAAACCTCCGTGGTTTTGATCTCGCCCCCACCGGGGCATTCTGGTATCGGAGAAAGCGTTACCCTCACGCGAACTGGCGCGTTTTGATCTCGCCCCCACCGGGGCATTCTGGTATCGTGGTACATAGCAACGCCATCCCACATCGAGCGTTTTGATCTCGCCCCCACCGGGGCATTCTGGTATCATCGAGAACCCGCGCGGTGAAGTTGGTTTCCAGTTTTGATCTCGCCCCCACCGGGGCATTCTGGTATCACTGGTCCGCAGCTATTGCATTCCAAGCATAGTTTTGATCTCGCCCCCACCGGGGCATTCTGGTATCCCTTGCCAAGGCTCCATCGTTGGTGATCGCCTGTTTTGATCTCGCCCCCACCGGGGCATTCTGGTATCCCGATACGCCTGGATCGTTCGAGCTGCTGAAGGTTTTGATCTCGCCCCCACCGGGGCATTCTGGTATCCTGGTGGATCAGAAGTACATCGACATCATCGCCGTTTTGATCTCGCCCCCACCGGGGCATTCTGGTATCTGTCCACCACCACTACTACGTTAGCGGTAGGTGTTTTGATCTCGCCCCCACCGGGGCATTCTGGTATCCTTCGAGCGAACTCCGTCGCCAGCCGTACTTGGTTTTGATCTCGCCCCCACCGGGGCATTCTGGTATCGGTGGTGTTGGTAGCATCGGCGATTACCGACGGTTTTGATCTCGCCCCCACCGGGGCATTCTGGTATCTTTTCAACGTCTTAGTGATGATTCCTACAACGTTTTGATCTCGCCCCCACCGGGGCATTCTGGTATCAGGCGACTCTAATCTCCTTATAGAAAGGGGGTTAGAGTTACCACACTTTGACGAATTCCCGCAAGTCAGCGACACGCTCACTCGTGGAAAGGATCTCCGAAAGGACAATCTGCCTCGCCCAGGTGGCTTCTTCCATGGGGAATAGTCGAATATCTCCAGGTACTCCTGCCACGACGCGCCTCATAAACCGGATGACTCTCTCGCATTCATGTTCCTCTCCATTAAAGAGGTAAATGCTGTACTGTACTCGGATGCCGCCCACCCGTTCGAATTCCTTCCGAATCAGAGTCTGGTGCCGTTGCTCCGGAACGTCATAGGCAAGCATCACGAGCATGGAGAATAAAGGGCTGGATGGGCTCCTTGCCATCTAGCGCGCGGACGAAGGATTCAATCATGAGGCGGATGATGGACCGAACCCGGAAGAGGCCATCGCGATAGCGGAACTTCGTCTCCATCATTTCGGCGAAGTGACCCGCCATCCGTTTTGACTCCTTCAGGTCATCCAAGTGCTTGACCACGGAGAGCTCAACTACACATCGAAGAGGTTCGATCAGGTCACAAACCAGGCTTGGCCGACTGCGTCGGAGGCGATGGATGATCCCCACCGAAGGATCGAGCCCGCAGGCCAGGGCCTGCCACTCGATTGCGTGATAGAGAAACCCATAGCCATAATTCAGCGCGGCATTAAGTGGGTGCGCTGGTTTCTTACGTTCCCTCTCGAACAAATCTTGGGATAGTGCGCCAAAGAAACGAGCCCAAAAGAACCGGGCATAGCTTGCCTCAAGCCTGAGTATTCGACAGAAAGAATTTTCCTTCAGCTGGGGTTTAGGTGCCAAAGTAGGGTCAAAAACGCGCAACATCGTCTGCTGGTTGCAGATCTTGGTCCAGATTAGCGTACTGGCGAGTTGGGTGGCCTTTTGAGGGGCAAGCCTGCACAGCTTCCAAAGGGCAGTCGGGTTCACGTACCTCGCTCTCGGCTGTAAGGCAAACGTTCGCCACTTCCTCGCACCCTTGTCCCATCGAGCGAGGATTACGGGACACTGCTCCGACAACATCTCGAGCGCCGTTTGCGACCAATGGCAACTTGAGCTGAAACACTGGATACTCCCAAGTGAGTGGATCGCCAACTTCCGAGAACCAGAGACAAGTTTTCCGTCCTCTACATGGAGCCTCTGATCCTCGCTGAGGAGGATGAGGTGGTTGATCACGTTCTTGGTGTGCGCTCGAGTAAGTGTGCAAGGACGTCAGCACTCGATGGACTTCGTTTATAGACCTTCAACAACCACGCATCCTGTTCGCTTGGAGTGAGAGCTTTGGCTCGTACTTCTTGTTGCGACGGCACCTTAGGCTGTTTGTATTCGGCAAGGACCATCTCGATTTGGCCGCTAGTGTTGAGTGCGGAAACTCGGTACCAGTGCTCTTTATATGGTTCCGTGCCCCGCCCGCAGATCCCTCCCTCTCGGTTAAGCGGTACCAGCAACAAGTCGCCTTTCTTGAGTTTGCTGATGTCGTTTCCTTCTGCATCTTGCAGTCGGTGAGCATACCTGGGGAGCTGAGCATAGATCTTCCGCAAACTGAGTTTGAGTATAGCGAGCGGCTTGGAGCCGGCCGCTGACACCGGGGCTTTGGGGAAGAGATCCGTTTGACTTCCTTCAACAGCGCGTTCGGATGGAGCGGCAACTAGATTCGCCCCTTTCTGCTTCTGCCGCAACCTCTCCAAATCCCGCAATTCCTCCGAAAGCCCCAATTCGATCATCTCCTGGTCCTCAAGATTCCCGGCCCAGCTCAAGCGTTTGCCTGAGCAGGACATAATCCGGTTCCGAATGTTCGCCAGGTTCCGGGGGTGAGGTATCAATCGTTTGTGATACTCCAGTACGGGCTGGCCATTAACATCTTTAAGCACCCGACCGTCCTTGGCCAATTTCTTGGTAACCCAGATCTCGCACCTTACGAAGGTCTCGGTCGTCTTCTTCAAACCGATCATTTCGCCTTCACGGTTACAGTGGGGTGCAAGCGCGGGGACGGCTTCCTTTGTGCCGCGCACAGGCAGTGATCCAACCCTCGATCCCCCGCGTAGAACTAGCGGAGTGGTACCTCCCTTGTCCATCCAGCGTTGTAGCACTTTACCCGGAAGTCTCTGATGCTCGTCGTTGACTCCGGAGTCTTTGATCCACTCTTCCACGTTCTTTGCGGGAATCTTGGGTGCGTCAGGGGAAGCTTGCGGTACCAGAAGTGGTTTGCGGGCCCAGAGACTGCCATCTTGGTCCACACCGTAGATGGTCTCATCAAACTTTGCCTTCTTAGACCTTGATCGCCTGGGTTTGAGCACCAAACAGGTCGAAAAGTGAGCTTTCTCGAAGTCCAAAAGATCCGGCCCTAAGCCTTCGAGAGCCCGCATCCGGATATCTCCGGAAACTGTGGCGGCTACGTGGTAGAAAATCCCTCCGTATCGAGCATGATTCAGTCCCTTGCCTGGCGGAATATGGGAAATGACTGCGGCATCCCACATGTGATGCCGGAGATTTCCTCGGTCTTTCCTAGGTAACTTGTCCCGCCAACTCTCTCGGCACACGCCCGTCAGGAAACCACTCGGCGTCCCAATTCTCTGGCTCATCAGCTTTGCGTTTCCCTTTACCCCCATCCACCGCGCGATCTCATCGCGCAACTGCCTGGCCAACTGTGCCACCCGGGTGGTGTTCTGGAAGTCTGGTATACTCGTAGCGTCGGACCATTTGAAGAGATCCATCTTGCCCATCGCCCCGTTTTTGCCAGACCCCCACTTCATCGCGGGCAGGCGATCCAAGATACTCTCCCAAGGCTGTCCAAATGCACCAGCAGTCGCCGCTTCACGGGGTGTCCGATCTCCCTTAGCCATATTCGTGACGGCATGGGTGAGCACCAGGTTTCGCAACTCGCTGATTCCACCCGCACTCCGTGGAAACATATGGTCCATCTGAAGATCTGCCCTCAACGGCGATCCTAGTTCTTTACCGGTGTAAGGACATATGCCGTTTTGCTGGTCGAACAGGAGCGCCCGTTTCCGGTCTACCTCATTCGCGTCCTTTGACAGCCCATATTCACTGAAAATCTTCTGCTTGGCCTCCTGCCGCGCTCGTTGCTCACTCTGGAGCTCCTTGCGCTCGTTGGCATTCCTGGGGATGTCTCCGATCACTTCGATGATGGTGTAATCGGGGACTTCCTTCCCTCGGAGGGCCTTCACGACGTCGGGATTTGCGAAGATGCGTCTCAGAACACCGTGGACAGCTCCGGGATCGTTCTGTTTCGGGTGGCCCATCAGAAATTCGACCTGGGGGAATTGGCCGTAGCCACGATCCGAATCCAGTCTCCATTCATAGTAGTCAGTCAACCGATTGCGAATCGCGCTGGGCTCAAAACTGGTGCCGTCGACCGTGGCCCGTTTCAGCAATTCCACTGCGGATGCAGAGCTCATCGAGCCTCGTTTTCCCAGAACGCCCAAGTCGGGCTTGAGCAGGTCCTTGAGGTGCTCCAGGTAGAGTTTGTTGAGTTCCTCACCTTTGGCTAGGGTTACCTTCTTACCGGGCGACGAGGGTTTGAGCGTCTCCTCGATCATCTTCCTCAGATCCCTGAGATCCGCCCGCTGGTGTTTCGCTTCAACCGCCTCGCAATCTGCTTCAACCCAGATGAGTAATTTCGCGATCAGTTCGGGGGTTGCATAGACGCGCCTCAGCCCAGAATCAACAAACTGTCGTGTGGCCAGGAACTCCAAAACCTTGAACTTGCGGAGGCCCCGGTCGGCATTCAGGGCACACTTCTCCTTCTTACCAGCGAAGAGTCTCGGTGCAAATGGGCACGGCTTGATCTTGCGGTCTGCAAGGGCTCCCGGTTCCTTACGGTGGTAGTTGATAATCCCTGTCTTGTCTCCTAACAGCTCCTCGACTGCTTGGGAAAAACTTGGCCCAGGTTGAAACATGGACTTGTGTCGCTCCAAGATTTCGCGGGCGTGGGCAGTCACCAATTCGCGCGGGTAGTTGTTCTGTGTTCCCCGGATTGGAGCCCGCAGGTGAGGTTTCTTCTCCGCAACATAAGTCCTGAGCGCTCGGAGAATAGGTTGGCTTTCATACCTCGCCACTGCCTCCTCAAGGGCCGTCAGCACGGAATCACGATCCTTTTCGGGCCAGTCAGATATCAGGTACTGAATGTCCTTGGCGTAGTCAGGCCTACACGCGGTGGTGCGTGCCCAGTCCAAGATGTCCTGCTTTCGGAGATCGTCGCCCCATGGATACGCGCCTTCTTCGGTGAGATGGTAATCGTAGCCTCTGTGCCGCACCAAATGGTGCAAACAAATGACCAACCCTTCCTTACTCTTCAATTGGGAGGTAACGGCCTGATGACGCAATTTGAACGGGTCGTGATTCTTCTTCTCCAAAGGGGTGGTGGGCAAATCGCACTTCGCGCACCACTGGCGAAACAGAAAGTCGCGGTGCTTTCGGCTCTTGCGCGATCTTCGCGCTGAACGTTTGAGCCGTCTGTTTTCCAGAGGAGCGGCTTCAGGAAGGGACACCAGGTATGTCGCGTGGAAAAGGGGCTTCACGCCCTTCCGTAGCCAGACTCCAATCCCTTCCAAGCCGATGTCCACTCCGAGCACGACAGCGGAGGTGTAAAAAGGATCACGGTGCCACTTTGCCATTAGGTCCTTAAGAACTTCCATGTTGACATCATGCACAAATCAAATGAGGATTGCAACAGATCAAAACCTGCGGGTCAGGAACCACTTGTCGGTCTGAGAGCAAGCCTGACATTCAACCCGCAACTCGGATACAGGGGCTTTCGCAGCCCCTCTTTTTTTTGTCCGTCAGGAGCATTTCCAGGCAAACCATGGACCAGGACTCACTAGGGTCCGATGTCCGCGAAGTAGGTGCGTCCTGGAACCCTTCCCGACTATGGTAGCCGAGGGTCCACCGCAGGAATTAATGTTCGACACATACGGTATGCTGAAGACAGAGGGGAGAAGAAGGCCCCATGAGTCGCTCCCGTCGAGGCTTGCCTATCCAAGGTATCGCTCGCAGGTACTCCATTAATAAGCCGGCGACCCGTTGAGAGTGGCGCCGGATTTGGGGCCATGCACACTCAAAGAGCCGCGACAGCCCGTTGCTCAGGTGTAGACGCTAGGGGATTGGTGTGTTCTCATACCGATCAACCACCACTGGAATATGGAAGCATACGATCCGACAGAATTACTGGTTATCTGCGAATCAATACTTGAGGATGGCGAGATCTCTGGCGATGAATTGTATAACTTGGCCGCGTGGCTCAACGAACACCGGGAGGCGTGCTTTCATTGGCCTGGGAATGTGCTTGTCGGACCCTTGCAGGAAGTCTGGGCAGATGGGAAAGTGACCAAGACTGAGATGAGGAAGATCGGGCGGCTACTTCTCAGAATTCAGAGGAACTGGGCCAGGACACAGTCCGAGGCACTGATAGAACGGGTAGCTAAGCTCGCCAATGACATCATCGGACTCGACCACAATGAACCTTGGATTCCGCCCTTACCCATCCAGATTCGAGTGAACTCGCTTACTGCGAAGGGGGTTCAGTACGAAGTGAACCTGAACGGCCCCTCTTGCACTTGTCCGGACTGGGTCACTCAGCGATCAGGTCTTCCCCAGGGGCATTTGAACCGTTGCTGTAAACATGTGCTGGATGCCCTTTCACAAATCAAGTCGGACGAAGACTGGCCAGGATGGTTGGTGGCATTCATTGATTCAGCATATCCTCCTCATCCGCAACACAGGTGGAAAACTTTGAAAGTCGGAGGGCAGGTAGTTCTCATTTCGAGTGCCCCAGCCGGGTGGGCTAACGTGTATGCAGAGGAGGACGAAAACGGTGACAGTCGGTTTGGCTATAACATCCGTGAACGGCGATGGGCCTATGGCGCAGAGCCTCTGCGCAGTGGACCAATCCGCAGAGCGATCGAGGAGCTGTAAAATATTGGCTCACCAAGGGGCTTTCAAACAGCTTTATGAATGGCTGGAACCTCCCACCAAACAAAATGCCCCAGGCGGCTTTTAGAGGGCTTGGTGTCCGTGTACCATCCCGCCTACCTCAAACTTCCCTGACGGGGCTCGTCCGAGGGAAATGAGATCTCACCGTCGCCACTTCCGCCACCCCGCAAATGCCACTAGCATCCCACCCGCCACGAAGGCGTAGGTGCTCGGCTCAGGCACTGCGGCGAAGGTCGTGATGGTCACGCTACGTGGAGTCGCCTCCGGCATGGGAGCCAGGGCTAGGGCCGCGATGAAGAGCAGGCCCACGACTCCAGTACCCATGAAAAAGAACAATCCGGCTCGGGGGATGGAGGGGCCGCTCATGTAGTATCCGGGTTCCCGGGTAACGATACGTTTCCTTCTGATGTGAGGCATATGGGATTTCCTGGTTTGGGTCTTGGAGGTCTCTATTCGGCACTGGGGGTAGGTGAGTTGCCGGGCGCACTTGGCTGGTGTTTTGTTTGGGTGGTACGGGAGAGTGCGACGTCGAATCGGACGTCTCCCTCCTCGAGCGCGACAGCACGGCTCACTTGCGGGTCATACCCTTCCGCTTCGAACTTGAACAGGAAACTTGGGTTGGGCGTGGCGTTGATGGCAGGTTCCTTGTAGACGTGTTCGAACGTACCGTCCTCAAAGCTCAATTGGAAACGGTCAAGCGGGCTCCAATTCTCCGTCATCCCACCCCGTATATCGTCCACATAAGACCAACCCGTAATGAGGCGGAACTTGGGGATCGGTTGGCCAGTGTTGGCATCGTAGACTGTGCCGGAAATCCTCAACGGCGAAAGCATCGTGACGACGTGTTCTTTGCCGTCACGCCGCACTTTCACTTTAGCCTGGATATGGTCGGGCGTGGAGATCGCGAAGGACAGCTCCTGGTCCGGTGCTTCGCGCCACTCAAAACGACCTTCCCGGTCCGTCATCCCCTCAACCTGGACTTGTACTGGGAAATGAGACCGTTCCTTCCGCACAATCGAATCAAATGTGATCGTGGCGTCGGGTACCGCCGATCCCCAATTATCGATGACCCGAAGCCGGGCAGCTTTGGGTTTCTGAAGTGTCAGATGGAATGGCGACGGATTATTGGTGAGATCAACCCGAATTGTGGTTGGTGCGAAGCCCCGGGCGGATGCGGTCAGGTAGCCCAGGTCGGCGCGACCCTTCACGAAAAAGGAACCGTCGGTCTTGGTGGTAGTTTCCCGCGAATTGATTTCGTAAAGCTCGCCTAGGAGTACGTGGGCACCGGCCACCGGTTGGCCGCCAGGATCCGTGACGATACCCTGCACCTCCACCATAGTCAGGTGGGTTCCAAGTCGAAAAACGTAGGTACCCGCCAAGAGTTGCTTCAGTACCCCCGGCTCCTCCTTGACCGATAAGTAGCCCTCGCCAGCATATTCGGGGTCCCGTGCAGAGCCTTGAACTGTGCGGAGTGTGTGCTGGGCGAAACGGTTGATGCGCCACTGGCCTTTGGAGTCGGCAACCGTGGCCACGTAAAGCTCGCCGGAGTTGTCACTCTGGGGCCTTGCCTCCAGGGCCCTCTCCGAATCGTTGCCGAACCCGACCTCGGCCCCAGCCACGGGCTTGCCGTCTGCATCGACCACGAACCCTCCGATGGGGGTCGCACGACCTAGCCGCAAGGTGTAAGAGTCGGGGATTACTTCTCCCCTTGCGCCATCCCATACCAGCCGGTTCTCGGCGTAGCCATCGACTTGACTTAAGAGCCCCAGCCGGACTGTAGGAGTACGCAGGAACGGCAACTCGACCACGCCGAGTTTGGTGCTTTTGACGATTTGTGGCGGAACGCTCTTACGCCCGTCACTGGTGCTGTATCTGATCCCCACGTCCGGAATGGGTCGTCCCCCGTCCTCCTCGACAATGTGGAGCACCAGGGTGGCATTCGTCGCGGGAGATGCGACGGTCCTTTTCCTGAGCAGGATGGGTTCCTTGACGTGTCCCGTGGGTGAGGAAACAGAACCAAGGGTCGGACCGGTACGGGGGGTTGGCTGGGGAGTGGAACGTTGCGGAAACCCATAGATCCCTACTGTCAGAAGAGTGACGAAACCCACGGCCACGGAGGCCACCTTAAGTGTCTGGGCAGGAAACAACCTCAGGCTCTGGAACAGGGACAGCACAGGAATACTCGCCGTCCCAGCTCCGGCGGCCAGGCGCAACTTGACCCGGGTCACGAGACCGGTGGGGGCGGCCTGGACAGCTTCCTGCGAAATGAAGGCTACGAGGGCTACGGAGGTGATAGCCACCCCTCTTTTCACCAGTAACCCTCGTAGCTTTTCGAGCGCGCGATCCACTCGCATTCGAGCAGTATCCTCGCTCGTCCCCAACGCAACGCCAACCTCGGCAAAGACCTTTCCCTCAAAGAACCTCAAAAGTATCGCAACCCGGTCTTTCTCACTTAGTTCTTCCAAGGCGTCATCCAGGATCGGGACGATCTGGCTCCAGAGCCCGTCAGATTCGGTGGTATTCGCATGCATCTGCCCAGCCTCCTCCTCCCGTTTGCGGCGTCGGTTCTCCGAACGCAACATGGTCAATGCAACGAAGTTGGCGGCACGATGTAGCCATCCGACCATCGAAGTACTTCGACTGACCTGATTGGCTTTCCGAGCCAGGAGACAGAATACCTGCTGGGCGGCGTCCTCCGCCAACTGGGGGTCTCCCAGCCTCCGGAAGGCCGTGGAGTAGACCAAATTGGCATGCCGCGCTACCAGTTGCTCGAAAGCCATTTCCGACCCGGCATCCCGATACTCCTGCAATAAGTCAACGTCCTGCATTCTACCTATTAGTCGCCGCTGATGGCGAAAAGCGAACAAAGTATTTCCAGACCTCAATGCCTCGCCTATCGCACATCAACCTTTCCCATCACCACCCGTAACCTTAGCCAGGGCCGGCTTCAGTTCCTCGATCGTCTGGGCGATGGCCACAATGCGGCCGTCTGGGCCGATGAGAAACACTGAACCTTTGAAGTTTAGGTAATCGAAGCGGGTCTTGTGAATGTATCTGGACTGCCCCAAGTCTACGAGGGACCAAGTAATCCCGACTTCTTTAGCACAAGTGTCGGCATCTTCTGGATACAGCTTTGAGTAGAAGGTTAGACAGCTGAGCTTCTTGTTCCTCCTCATCTCATTGGTTAGGATGGAGTAGTCCTTCTGCCCTTCAGGGCCAGGCGCATACACGTCGAGGTAAAAGTCGAGTACCAAGTAGCGCCCTCGATAGTCCTTCAATCTCACCGGTTTTCCTTTCGATGAGAGGAGAGTGAACTCCGGGGCCAGATCCCCAACGTTACTCTCTGTAAATGGGTGGACAAGTAGGGTCCCCAAATCGATTACGGCGGTCTCCTGCCCACTGGGGATGGGGGGAATATCCAAAGTCTCCAGGACGTAACCTCCACCCCTGCGCCTCGGACCGTCAGTCTCGAGGCCCCGTATGCTCACATACAGGCGGTGTCGGCCTTCAGGGATTGAAGCGATCGCCAAAGTCCCGTCCGGGCGAGGGTCGACTAGACAAGGTGGTTGTAGATTGGCCGACGAGGCGAGGTCGGCAGGCGACCTGTAGGCATACCACCTACCGACTTCCCGAGTAGTCGAGAGCTTTACAGTAGGACGGGGATAGGGCAGATCGCGCTCCAGCCTCGAGTGGAGGAACTGAAAGGCCAGTTTGCCCTGAAGTTCAGCTGGAATCTCCAATCGAAATATGGCTGGGCGCCCCTTGGGAGGTTTGACCTTCGTGACTTCCCCGGGGAGGACCTGAACTCGTGCTATTCGCTGGTATGAATAGCCTTTGGCGGAGGTTTGTTCCATGCGGTGAATCTGAATTTCCTCAGGCGGTACTCGGTCAAACGTGAAATTGCCCGCTTCGTCCGTGTCGGTGGTGTAGTCCAGATGGGGTCCTCCGGGCAAGAACGGCCCGTCTACAAAGAGCGCTAGCTTCTCAGGCCGCCAGGGATGAATTCCGGGCTGGAGGCTCCCTTCGATCCTACCCCACTTCTTCAACACGATGTCAGGATGGGAGAATAGTACCTGCGTGGTGACGTGCGCGTAGCCTCGATCATCCACAACATAGACATCGGCAGGATCGGTCAACAATCCAGGTATCTCGTACCTCCCGTTGGAATCCGCCACCGAAGCTGGCGTCGCTTCGATGAGCTTTCCCGCTCTCAAATGCCCTACATACCCCCAGGTCGGAACGATCACTGCGGCGAGCGGACAAGGCTTTCCCTCAGCATCAAGAATCCTCCCAGATAGGTTCTTGGTCGGTTTTGTCTGGAAGTTCAACTCCACGTTTCTATTTGTGAGTGAGATGGCACCGGAGGCCACCGGTGCGTACCCGAGCGCTTGGACCCCGACGTAAACAACAGGTGATTTGTCACCCCTGAGGGACTCTCGCATGTCCTGGTCCAGGGTGATCGTAAAACCACTACTGGTGCACGCCGCACCTGAGGCTCGCCACACGATCTTCGGCAGATCGCCCTCCCCACTCCAAGGTTCCTCTAAGTTCTCCTCCCCAAGGACAATCTGGTAGCATTCGGCAGGCATTCCTGTCGAGGCATCTATCACTCGCCCCTGGATATCCAGGATCGGGTACAAACGCACTCTCAACTCCCTCGAGAGCGGCGCCACGGAGAGGGCTTTGGTTCTGAATCCCTCGATGGAGATCTTCAACTCTGAGGGGCCGGAAATGGGTAATTCCGCAGTGAACTTTCCACGCTCATCCGTTACCCAGGTGTCTGTAGGTCGATCAAAGTGCTCAGTCGGTGGATACACGTATTGAATCTTTGCTCCCTGGATGGGGTTGTTGTGGGGATCGACTATCTGGCCAGGTATGGGCGCAGAATCCTGCTCCTTCTCTGTCGAGCGCGAGTCCTTCTTGGCAGAACCCGATGAACTTAACTCCCGTGCATCCGTCAAGCCGATCATTGCCAGACACGCCACAACAACGATCGCCAACAACGACCACTTGGGACGTATTCGGAACCCAGCAATCATGACTAACCTTTGTTTCAGCCGGTGCCGACTCTCCAGGATTCCTACGACTCCCGGGCTCACCTCCGTGAGGCCCACTTGCTCCAACAACCGTAGAATGGTCTCCCCGTAGTCGACACGGGCGGACTCACCGGCCGTCTCAAGCGCAAGCGCGTCACAAGCCAGCTCCCGGTCTACCCGGAGTCGCCAACCGGCCACCCACACCAAAGGATTGAACCAATGGATCATCTGCAGGAGAGAGAAGACCCAGCTTTGAGCAATATCCAGTCGCTTAAGGTGCGCCAGTTCGTGAAGGAAGACGAACCTCAGTGCCGAGCTGGACAACTGTTGCCTCAAGCCCTGAGGGAGAATCAGCCGTGGTCGCCACATGCCGCAGAGTGCAGGCGTTGACAACTTGGTGCTTTCCACCAAAACCGGCGGGGTTCTGACCCTCATCTCCCGAGCACATTCCTCCAATTGCGCCACGATCGTGGGGTCATTTACCGGACTTGCCTGTCTCAGCAGGCAATTGGCTCGGACGGCCGCCCATAGGAGCCGCAGACCGAGGAGAAACGCGCCCGTGATCCATACTACAAAGAGGACGTGCTTCAAAGGAAACGGTTGGTCCCTCTTCGTCCAGACGCGTTGTTCCGGCACCCGGGTGACGGATGGCGATGGCAGAGCCGTTGTCCCTTCCGCGATCCCCACGCTATCCACCCCATTCAGGTTTCTTGGCTTTGCTACCGCTTCACTTTCCTCCTGCGGCGTCTGCATGCCGAAAAACAACTCACTCTGGCTGAACCCCACAAACCCGTTACTCGGTGGGAGCGCGTTGAACACGCTCGTGGGACTTTCGATTGAAACGGGCAGTAGAAGCCGAACGGCTACCAAGAGCCAAAGGGCGCACCGCCACCGTGGACTCAGCTGGCGTCGAAAGAGGCGTTGAATCACCAAAATGATTACGACCAGGAGCCCGGCCTGAACACTTACCCTCCCCAACCCACCCAGAAATGTTCCCACGTCATGCATAACGGTTTCCTCCCTTTAGTTCGCGGTCTAACTCCGGTTCCTAAGCAAGGCCCTCAGCTCCTGCGCTTCCTTCGCCGTGAGTTTTCGTTCCCCGACAAAGTGCGCCAGCATAGGGGTGAGAGATCCGCCAAAAACACGGTCCAAAAAGGAGGCGCTGACTGCCTTAATGCACTCCTTCTCCGTGACTCCTGGGCTATACAGGTACCCGCGATTTTCTTTCTCAAAAATGAGTGCTCCTTTCCTGACCAATCGGTTGATCAGGGTTTTGGTCGTGGCAGGGTGCCATTTCTCCTCGCCTGAGTTCAGCGTTTCAAGAATCTGGACCGTAGTAACAGGCGCTTGGGCCCAGACCACCCGCATGATTTCCCACTCGGTTTCCGATATTCGCGGTAGCGTTTTCATAGCAGAGGACCGTTTACAGTTGTAACTTGGATTATGGTTTACATCTGTGAACGGACGATGTCAAGCGTCGGCACGGATATTTCCAGCCGCCCTCGTTAGTCCCCCGCCGACGCGGTCGCGGAGTTGGGGCGGCCAGAGGAGATCGGCAGAGTGTTCGCAGGGTTCCAGAAGTACCTGTATCAGAGAGCCGGGTGAGGTGACTCCGGTAGCCGGTCCCGAAGCTCCCGGTGGCAAACCCGTGCTTCTGAGGTAGATTGCGTCCACTATTAGCATGAAAGTACTGAACTCAATCTGGCTCGGCCTCCTGCTCACGGTCACCGGCGTCGTTCCAACCGCCACCGCCAGCGATACTCAGGTCTACTTCTCTCCCAAAGGCGGCTGTACAGAGGCCGTGGTATCGGCACTCGGCAAAGCCAAGTCCACGGTTCTGGTTCAGGCGTATTCTTTCTCTTCTGCGCCTATCGCCAAGGCTCTGGTCGCCGCTCAGCACCGAGGCGTCAAGGTGCAGGTGGTGCTGGACAAGAGCCAGCGAGGCGAGAAGTACACCTCGGCGACCTTCGTGAAGAACGCTGGGATTCCCTGCCGCATCGACACCCAGCACGCCATCGCTCACAACGAAGTCATGGTCATCGACGGCCAGACCGTCATCACCGGCACCTTCAACTTCACCAGACCAGCAGAGGAGAGTGACGCTGAGAATCTACTCATCATCCGCGACTCCGATCTGGCCGGGAAGTACACCGCGAACTGGAGAGTCCATCAGGAGCATTCCGAGACATACACGGGTCCTGCCACGCCTGGGAAGAATGCCGGAAAGACCCGGCGACAGTATGTTACTGCTCCGAACTTCTGAGGACTGTCGCCGGGACCAGAGCCTGATTCCTCGTCCGCTATCTTGACCCTCCCGGCAGATCGAACCGCCTAGAATCGCTTCACCCAACACAGTGGCCCGGATCACGCTACAGCCACTCACCACACGCTCGTCGTCTCGCGCCATCTTGCCGCACCCTCGCCCTCGGAGTTGAAAGCCCATCCCACCGACTGCACGAGGGTCTGACGTCCTCGGAAGCAGGCCCCCCAGGGTGACATGCCGACCAGCCGCCAAAGCACCCGAAAGTTCAGGGCCACAGGGGGCCTGACGGGCCATGAGGAAGTTTACGGACAAGGGATGAAGAAGGAGAAGGAGTTGGACCCACCCACACTCCGTCGACGAGGTGGTTGGGGTTCGACTGTGTTACCAAGACAGTGGTTTGGACCACACACCTGACGCGACAAGGCCAAGCAGGATTGACCGTTGGGTATCCCACTGTTTTGGCTCTAAGTGTACTACCCACGCTCTTGATGCCGGCAACCAACAGTTGAACCTGACATGTGTCTCCGTGGGGATTTTGTAATTTGTAGTCACGAACTCCCGTCGTTTAAGCCGCACCTACAAGAATGAACATTCTCCGCGACAGGTTCTAAACATCCTCCTGAAGGCCCACCAGTCACTCAAGTGGGGATCCTCGCGACATTTGTAGGTATACTTCTTTCGCCGTCGTGAGAAACCTCATTCGCCTGACTGTGTTCACTTCACTTTATGGCATCACGCGAATACCGATCGAATTGAATATCAAGACGTAACAACTATTTCACACAATCTTTAATTCGCTAAGCGTTGGTCTGGTAAAATAGTTTCTATGAGAAGTCGAGACACAAACAGCGAGGTCAAACTTGGGAACAATTACTTCCTCCGCCTGACCACGGAGGAAGTACTACCTCGGAGCACAGGGAGTAGGCTATGATGACACGGAACCATAGTTTTTCGGTGCTCCCCAGTTGGCGGCAGAATCCAATCCAGGTGAGCGCGCCGGACCAGATTATGGCGTTGCGATACGCGGCGGAGATAGATGGCCGCATACGACCGTTGACGGGAGATTACCGTATAGAGGGTATCGGCACCAACACACTCCTCCAGACCGACGGGTATGTGGCCGTTGACTTGATCGCCGTGAACGCACGCGGAGCGGAAGGAGGGGAGTGAGAATGCAGGTCACTACACCACTGGCAACCGCGGCTGACCTGGCCCGGCGATACCGTCTCTACAGCCGGCACCTGAAGCAGGATGTCGTCTGGTCGAAGCTACTTCACGCGATCCGAGATAAGGTCTCATGGAAACCCTGGACCATAGGGATGCTCCAACAGCAATCCGAGGTCAAAGTGCCAGCCGACCGACAGACGGATGCCTACGTCGAGTGGCTCTACCCCCCAGTGACGGGCCTCCTGCCGGAGGATTATGTTCTCTTTGTCCCCGGCACACAGGAAGGCTTCCGAGGACAAGGCAACCTTGCTTGGTCCCGAGCGAATCGACAATGGCTAGGGCTTGAGGACTCACGGACACCTATCAGCGAGAGCACCAGCACAGTGATCCCCCGACCCGAGGGTGAAAGGGAAGACGGGATGGGGATGATACTGTCACCTTTCACTGGCCAGTTGGTGAAAACAGGCAGACGAAACGAACTGTCGCGACGCTCGGCTAACGCCACAATTCCGAAGGAGCGCTGGGCAGAGCCGCTGGAGTTGTTCGAGATCGATGAGGTGGAGGCCGTTGAAGAAATCCTCGGGCCAGGGTCAGCCCGTGGGCTAGTGGCCAGCCTTCCGTTATCGCTCCGGTCCCTCGTGTCCACCGCAGGGCGAGGCCATCACGGCGTCGGGAGAAAGTCAGAATGGCTAACACAGAACATCGATAGCTTGAAGTGGTTGCTCGCACTACTCGGCTTCGATCCTTCAACTCATGCTTCAACCCAAATCACTCGACCACCCGGCTTCCGACGGCCCACGAAGGACCAAGAAGGGCACTTAGCCAAGCAAACCCTGGTCGGACTGTACCGTTGCAATGGGGCTTTGGACCCTGCCAGCCCTTTCCAAGATTGGGAGGGCTTCTCGGGATGGGTCGTTGACCAATGTGTCGACTTAAACCTCGCCGGCGAGGTGGATCGGCTCGCCGCCCAGGCCGGCGAAGGGAAGGTAACCACCAAAACCCACACCCTCGGCAGGCCGAAGAGAAGGAAGCCCACAGGGCCGACCAAGACCCAGAGCGGATCCCTGGCCATGGAGGGCCATCAGATGTCGTATTCCATGGCGAAAGAGGCGATCAAAGCCGGCCAGTGGAAGACCGGGCACTCCATACCGCCAGCGCTACTGGAGAGAATCAGCCACGCAACGGGGTTGACGAATGCGGAGATCGTCGAGCGGTTTCATAATTGCGACCCATTTGGGCCAGGTCACCTCGGCCTATTCGGCCTGGGAGCCGTGCCGGAACGGAGAGTTTATGTTGGAGGCCGTGGACCGGGCGGCAGGTTCCTAATTCCCACCCGTGCCCTCCCCCCCCGTCAAATGGAACCTCATCTGCTAAGGGAGTGGGGCCATTCGATCAGCGTGTTTGCCCTACTCGGTTTTGCCTTGGAAAGTGAGCTCGCCGTCCTGCACAGATTCACCGATTTGCGCGGCGACGGACTCTCTGATACTCAGGCACTGAACCAGGCTCTGCAAGAGGTGGAAAACCTCCCAGAGTCATCGGTCGAAGAATGGCAGACGGAGGCCAAGCGCGGATCAGCCCCTCATCGTCGATCGGTGGCCTTGATGCAATTCCACGATTATGATCCCAAGTTACCTCCCCTCGCCGAAGCGCTGGGTCAACTGCTTGACCGGATCAAGTATTGTCTGATCGAAGCCAAGGGCGACCTGCACAAGTGGGTTGCGGAGGACTGTCCACGGCGACGGGAACTTTTTCCCGTTGAACTTCACACTGTTGCACAACGTAAGGTCGAGGGTCTGCGGGCTCTGCTCAAGCCGGGAATCGAGTACGACCTCGACACCGTGGTCAATCTGAGTCTCAGGGCAGGTATTGTGGGCCGCGTCTACGGAAATCGTCAGGAGTTGGAGAAGCGTCCGCTTCGCGCGAAGAAAACCGACAAAGCGATCCGACAGCAGGCTAGACGTGCCCTGGACCTGCTGACTCGCTCAGGGCATGTCGATCGCAGTGGTAGGGGGGGACGGGGCAGTTACACTTGGGTTTTGATGCCGGGATCAGCGGCTGGCGTTGGGGCGAACCACCAGGGGATTGCTGAGCCCAAGGTGCCCCAGATTCTGCCCCCAGCGGAGCCAAAAGAAGTTTACATACAAGAGATGAAAGAAAAGAAAGAGAGACAGAGTAACCCACCTCACCGACAAACCGCCAAGACGGCCCCTAGAAATATGACCACCCCAGACCCCCATCCCGAACAGCCCCAAGAGCGACCACCGTCCCAACGTAAAAAGAAGGACGCCGCTCCTACGGGAAAACAGGTCCGACGCCCATTTGGCCTCATTGGTGGAGTGACGGAGTCCGATGGCCTGGATGGAGTGGTTGCCTTCGGAATTTGCCGTCGCCAGGGTAAAAAAGGCGAACAAAAGAAGCATGCGATCCCCAACCCGCTCACTCGCCAGTCTTCGCTTGAAGTAGGGGTGATCTCCGTGATCCCCATCGAAGTAGAAAGCAACTGGCATGGCCCAAGGAAAATGGTTCTTGTCGGACATCTGGTTCACGGTTTGCTCGATTTGCCGCACAACCAAGCACTGGGCATGGGTTTGCGGGATTTTGAGGTTCTCGGGAGCGGCTGGGTTGAGGTGCGCTTCTTCGTGCCCGGTGGCAAGTGGCTATCGCCGACAACACAGAACACGGTGCTGACGGTTAGTTGCACGGTCACCATGAGGCGAGCCGAAGGCGGCACTGGTGTGATTCCCGTGGGGAATCTGAAGGTAACCGCCCAACCCCTGCAAAGTCGGGAAGCCTTGGATCTCATCAACGACTTCCGCGCCAAAGAGGCGCTCGATAAGAGAAACGCTGAGTATTTCAAGGCGAAGAGGGCGGCGAGGCAACTAAGATCAGCCGCATGAAAACTACCATCCTGGCCATTGATCCCGGCGCGACCGGTGGCATCGCCCTCCAGCAGGGCTCCGACCGGGTAACGGCCTACGCGATGCCTGACACCGAGGGTGACGTGCTGAATCTCTTGCGTAGCCTGGTTCCGGATCCTGCTAACAGCGTCGCCGTGATTGAAGAGGTTGGGGGGTATGTTGGCAAGATCCAGCCGGGAAGTAGCATGTTCACGTTTGGGAGAGGATTTGGGTTCCTCCTCGGAGTTCTGCAGGCCCTTGGCGTTCGCGTTGAACTCGTCCGCCCTCAGAAGTGGCAGAAGGCACTGGGCCTGGGAACCTCGCGAGCCTGTGCGACTAAGAGCGCATGGAAGAACAAACTCAAATCGGAGGCCCAGAGGCTCTACCCCGCGATTAAGGTTACGCTTTCCAACTGCGACGCTTTGCTCATTCTTGAGTATCGAGCGGGTCAAGAGTATCCTAGGGGCAATCTACGCGAAGTAGCCAAAGAGACCCTTCAGGGAAACGCCAAAGAACTCGAACCGTGAAAACACAATGCGAAGCCCAACCTCCAGGGCCAGGAACCAAGCTAGCCGAAGATATCCGCGGGAATGGGACCACCACCCTGCACGTGGCGGCCCAAACAGGAAAGCTTGGGAACGTACCAGGAGGGGTCACCATAAAAGAGCTGGCAGAATCCAAAGATGCCAACGGCATACCGGCCCTGCATTACGCGGCGTACCACGGGCACTTGGATCAAATTACAGTCACCGTACAAGAGCTTCAAAACTGTAAAGCTGATACGGGCGAAAACGCCCTGTATGTAGCCGCTTGGAGAGGCCAGCTACACCAAGTCCAAGGAAAAGCCACGGCCAAGCAACTTACAGAAGCAGAAGACGAAAATGGGATGACGGGACTGCACTATGCCGCATTGGAGCAAGAGTTAAACCAAATCGAAGGGGGTGTTACAATAGAGGACTTGCTCAACGCCCGGAATGACAGCCGCATCACAGCCCTCCACTGCGCAATTAGAAACAACGGCCTCGGCCACATCTCGGGCAAAATAAGCGCAGATCGACTAGCTGGCGTCGAAGACGACACGGCAGGAACAGCACTCCATGCGATAGCTCGGTTCGGTGGGCTCAACTACATCACCGAGGGAATGGGGAGAGAGACGCTCCTCATACAAAACAAAGAAGGTGCAACTCCGCTCGCCATGGCGGCGCAAAACTTGAACCTCCACCAGATCAGTCCCAGAGTATTTGCTCATGCCTTCCAAGAAGCCCAAGACGCACTAGGCAAAGCAGATCTGCGTGGAGCAACCCAAGAAGAGGCGCAGAAGTGGCTTCGCAAAGTGGCCAAGGAAGCGAGCAACCGGAGCGGCCGATAATACCCAAAAACTCTGCGACGAAGACGAAGTGGCTGACCCTTATGATTGGATCACATGCTCCATCAGAGTGTTTGAAAGTGCATTCTACGGACGAGCAAGGAGTGATGCGTGGCGGCGACCAGTTCAGCATCCCTGGGGACAGCCGGTCCGCTAGCCGCTCCTGGAACTACCCGTACAGCACGCGCGTCAACACGGGCATCCGTGTCGTCCTGGCCCCAGGTCAGCCTTGAGCCACATAAGCGTTACGGTCCCAGGTGGTGAACCAGGATGGAAAGGCACCACCGGACGCTTCCGCTACTTTAGACCGAGGGTCGTAGCAACAGCCCCGACCTCAAGTCGAAGGTCGGCGTAAGTAACACACTTGCACAAGGCCTCGAGTGCCTTGAGACCCAGGGTCATTTGGGTCGGGTGTAGCTTGTTCAGGCTCGCGGTAGACACCACGTAGAACTTCCACTGGTCCACGTTCATGGGGTCGACCGTTGCCTTGTCCCTGTGGTCTAAAAGGGCGAAGACGTAGAGGTCTGCTTGCCGCTTGCTCTCTCTGTCAATGGAGCCGTCTAAAGGGTTCCATCCTTCCGTGGGGGCGATGTCGAAAGAGATCGTTGAGTGCCGCTTCTGGTGCCAACTCTGTAGATACGCCGAAGCCTTGACCTCGATCTTGAGACCTGAGTCCGACTCCAGGTCGTAGGAGACCCAAGCACTTCTGGCGGTGTCGACCCTGATACCAAGAGCACGGGCCACCAGGAACTCAGCCAGCACTCCTCTGGTGGTGTTGTTGAGCAGGTCGGAAAAGGCCCACCTCCAGAAACTCAAGAGATCGAAGCCGAGACCGGTTGGTCCGCTGTGAAAGGGCTCTTCCCCACTTTTGAAACTAGCTGGTAGGTAACCAAGGTCGGGAGTCATGGTGTGCAGGAGCTTCCCACGGGGCAACGTACACTTTCAAGGCCAATGCAATGTCCCGAGGGTTAACCTGGCGACGCTTGGATGCAGGCGGCGACTCCGACATGGTCGGAAAGCAATGTGCCGTCGTCCGCCGATTTCGGTAGGATAGCAAGTACTGATGCGGATAGGCCGGCCGAAACCGCAATGTGGTCGATAAGCCGGTTACCCTCGGAGTCTGATGCCCCGGCGGTAACGACTCTGAAGCCCGGTAGAATTGCGGCAGAGAGAGCATCCGCGACATGTTGCGGTTGCTTATCCCGGGGTATGCGCTGATTGAAATCCCCCAGAAGACAACTCGGTTCCGGCTTGCGGCTCTGGGACTCAAGGATCCTCTTCAGCCCCCTGCAGAAGGCAAGATGATCCTCCCACAGCGTCTTGTTCCGCTTTCCAGTTTTGACGTGAGCCTCGCGCCACGGGATGCAAACGCCCATGAACCGGATGCCGGAGCTGACTCCCGAAGCAAAGCGGCCTGTGGGTAGCTCTGGATCCCCGTAGACGTCAACATCGGTCCATGCATTCCTACTCCACAGCACAACCTTCCGGCGATCCCCGTTGTTGGGGTAGCCATAGTCGACATCCGCCTCAATGACATGGCCGGATGGAATCATTCCAACAACCACCTCGGTGTAACAGATCACCTCCGGATCAACCACCCGAATGGCCGAGGCGATCGACCGGGCACGATCACCCTTGGTGGGTGCCCACTGGAGGTTCCAGGTAAGGCAGTTCATTTGGATACCATCACTGGGGAAAAAGATGCTTGGTTGGCCTCCTTGTCCCATACAAGCTTAACGTCTTCTCTATTGAGAATCTTGATGAGTGGATTGCTTTTCCACTCTGCTTCACTGACTACTTTAGCACTTCGGATCAGTTTGCTAGGGATTTGGGAAACTTCACCGTTGACTCTGACCTGCCAGACTATACTGCGTCCGAGTAGATTTGTGTTCATTCCTGCGATATGGCCACCGGCACGGAGGGATAGGAACTCCTGGGCTGATGGGAATCCGCACTGCCTTGTTGGTTCTTTCAGCGGCACAGTAGTGCCAATGTAGTCTTCGCGAGGAACCCTCCACCCGGCTTCACGCTGGCCAGATATGATCGGATCCCAGAGCGTGAAAATCAGAAGGCGCGACTCGCTGGGTGCCAGATGGAAAGGTGCCGATGAGTCCGTAGGCCAAGCTCCCCACCGAACGCGGTAGAACGGCCGCTTCGAGTTGAACTCCTCTTCGATATCAGAAATCGAGTGCCCAACCGTGGAGTGGAGAGTCATGTAATCGACCAACCCTAGAGGGAGTTTGCCCGAAATACTAAGTGAGTCGATGTAGGTGTCTCTACCTCCGTTGTTGATCGCACAGACGAGATACATGGCCCATTCCTGAGGTGCGGGCCAACCATTTACGGTGAGGTCTTTGCGCTCCCGCAGTACACAGACGGGAGTGATTCCCTCTACGGCCAAAGGAGCTGAAGGTAGCATCTGATGCCAAGAACGCGGATCCAGTAAGGGAAGCAGGACGGCCATGATGGCCACCAGTAGCGTCCTCCTGTTTAGGTCCTTCTCATATTTCCACAACAGAAAGACGGCGGCTCCGGCAACAATCACGTAACATGCGTACAGTGTCACAAGCTTGCTCATGTGCTTCCTTGAGGAATTGTTCTACGAGAACGCAGTTCTCCAAACTAAACTTGAGCCCAACCTTATCACTATGAATGCATTGTATAGTAATCGTCTTCAGGATCAACCTCGAATGATTCATGCCTGAGGCAATTGCCCACGAGCGAGTTCGCATTCATACTTAAGCAACGGGGCTTGGTCGACAAATCGATGCAGGCCGTAACCAATCAAAACTTCCAAACCACTCGCGTCGCCGAGACGATCAGCCGAAAGCTGGCCAAGTACGTCGGCCTCTATTCTGAGCGCCTCCTGGCGGACCCGACCAATGCCATCCCACTTCGTGCAGATGTGGAGCCCATGGTCGAGAGCTTCCTCACCGACAACCCGATCCCAACTATTAAACGGGACGAAGTCACCGAGGTCGCAACCACCGCCTCGCCGCCCTGGACGCATTACTGGGCTACCTCGCCCAAGGTCAGCTGGACCTCCCTGGGGAAGGTCACGCTACCCGCACCAAGGAACAGAAGCCTGGGCAGACTGCCGCACCGGCGTTGACCCGCTCCTAGATCATCCCCCTAGTCCAGGGCCGACCCCTCTGCCCCCCACGCGCAACACCTCGTGGTTTTGCTACGAGGTGTTTTGCTGTCATCCTAACGCCATCGGCACACACTCCTAATCCAGTGTCGGACCGATTCTAATCCTCGATTGCACAAACTTGGCGTTGCCAGGGATCCGGCTGTGTGGTCTACATTCCTTGGGAAACGCATGAAATGGCTCTTCATAACTCTGGTCCTGGCCCAAGAGGCGATCGCCACGATGATTCCTAAGACAACCGAGCAACTGACCGCAAACTCGGTCTACATTGGCCAAGGAAAGATTCAGGCCGTGCGGTGCGAATGGACCGAGGACAAGGCCGAGATCGTGACGGTGGTGACGGTGAGGGTTGCGGAGTGTCTTAAGGGGACCGGAGAAGAGGTGACCTTCCGGTTTCCAGGGGGGACCGTGGGCAACCTTACCCAAAAGGTGTCGGATATGCCGACGGTCCAGGCTGGCCAGGAGATCCTCGTCTTCCTCCGCAAACCAGAGGGCCCCGAACTGCAGAACTACCCCAACCCAACGCACTATCACCTCTTGTCCTGTGCCCAAGGACTCTACCACGTATCGGGAGAAACCGCTTCTCGTTCTGGATACTCCACCATGAGGGAGACCAACAAGCAGGACCGAATCAACCTTAGCACCCTCAAGCAAGCGATCCGCTCATGTCTCTCAAAGCGCTACTGATTCTGGTCCTGGCCTCCGCGAACCTCGTCGCGTTCCAGATCAGCACCACCCGCAACGGGTCTTACATCAAATGGCCCACCGGGAAGGCAACCTACCAGGTCAATACGACCGGGGGACCCACGGGAGCTAAGGACGCCATACAATCGGCCTTGCAAACGTGGAACCTGGTGCCTGGGTCGCTCTTTCGGTTTACCAATGCGGGAGCGACCGCCACGAGCACCGTGGCCAAGGACGGAGCCAACATTATCTGTTTCAAAGCGCTCTCGGGAGACGGTTTACTGGCCAAGAACAGCTGTTGGTATGACCAGGAGGGAACTCTCTTTGAGAGCGATATCGCGATTAATACCAACTGTGCATGGAGCACGACGGGCGATACGAACAGTTACGACTTGCAGGAGGTGGTGACCCACGAACTTGGGCATTCGCTGAGCCTCGTGGACCTGTACGAGCCTACCGAGAGCTACAAAGCCATGTACGGCTACAGTGGCAAGGGGGAGACCTGGAGGAGGGAACTCTCCAAGGATGACCGTTACGGGATCCTGGCCATTTACACCCCGGGCTCGAGGATCAGCTTGGGCATGGAGTTCACAAACGGGCAACACCGGGTCATCGCCACCAAGGCATCGGTCGGTACGATGGACGTAATCGTTCACCTCGATCTTTCCGCAGTTCGGTCGAACATCGACTTTACCTGTCCGGACACTATTACCATTCCCGCAGGCAAGACCAGCAGTTCGGTACCTATCGACATCCTGGCGATCAGTCCTTTTCCCTTTAGAGCGACCATTGCCGACATTGAGGGTGGCTTTGAGATGACAACTGAGTATGTGGGTGGGTACCTAACACCGATCGGCTACCAACTCAGCGTCACGGAGAGCCAAGTGAGTGAGGATGGTGGCACTCTGAGTGTCTGGGCGAATAGCCCGACCGTGGCCTCCAGCGATGTGGAAATCCCGTTGATCATCACCTCCTCCTACGGTACCACCAATGCCGCCATTCGCATTTCGCAAGGATACCACAGTGGGGGCTGGGAAAAGCACTTCACCAAGGATGGTATCTATGGGGAGAACATTGCCTGGGAAATCCAGGCGTTGCCCGGAAACGGGTATGAACTCGGGAGAGCAAGCCGAGTAAGTGTTCTCGTGCTCGAAGGTGACCCCAAACCGACCCTGGAAGTCCGACCAAGCGCAACCAGGATTGGCAGTGAGCCAGTCCCCTGCCAGTTAACCCTGTCCGGTCTCTCACGACTCGCGACCACCGCCATCTTTCAAGGCAACGATCCAGATCTGCTGATAGTACCAGGAGGGGTACACATTCCAGCTGGGAACACGAATAGTGCGCACGTGCTAATGATGCTCAACACAAGGCTCCGGGCGGAAGACCAGGAAGTAGCCTTGAGCCTTGTAGAGGTCCTGAATGCGACGGCAGGGCCACAAGAGGCCAAAGTCATCCTAACAGCCAATGCCAAGCACAACCGGATTCTGACGAATGCCAGGAACGGACAAGCGACTCTACAGGCGGCCCGATCGATACCCAATACCGAGGTCATCCTTCAAACCTCAATCAACCTTGTGGATTGGGTGGGCGTGAGCGCCAACCAGGGCCCTGAGGAGGCCATCACGTTCCAGATCACTCCCTCCAGGATCCAATTCTTCAGAACGCTGGAAAGATAAGGAAGGTACCACAGGCGAACGGTGGCCCTGCACAAGCGGCCCATCACTTCGCAAGATTCGGCCTACCTCTTGGCTTTTCACGCCAGGCGCGTCGCACCCTGTCGAAAAGGTTCCTCGGGTTCACGGTAGCTGGGTTGCTTCCGCACGGATGAATCGCATCGAAGCATCGATGGGAAACTCAGCTTGCCAGAGTTGGGCTTTTCCGTCAGCTGAGGGTCCCAGTTTGACTGGGTTGACAACGACGGGAGACCAAGGCTTACCGACTAGACCAGCCGCGCTGGCAAGCTGTAACCCGACTCCCTGTGCGGTTGTGGAGCGACGATAAGTCACCACCAGCTTGTCACCACCTTCGGATCTGCGCAATGTGGCGTAGGGCAGGTCTTCGGATTTGGCGGTCAAAGGGTCAAGACCCATGCCGAACGCGAGCAGGTTTGGCAGATTCAGCGGGCCATTCCTGTCCTCTATCCCTCGTCGACCCTCCGGCAAATCCATGATTTGTACCCAGAAAAGGAAGTTGCTGATGCTCGCCGCCTGACTGCTGGTCTGGAAGGACCAGACTGGGCCGCGAGCCGAGCCGTAGCTATTGCTCGCGGTTACTTGCCAGTAGTAGACTTGGTTGGGAAGAAGCGCCTGTGGTAGTTTCACATTGCTCCCAGCCACACTCGTCGAAAGTAGCGGATTGATTGAAGCAGGTGCGGCGTCATTACTGAACCAGCCCACGGAACCGCCCTCCCTCCAGCCATTTAACATGACCAGGTCCACGTCGCCATCCCCGTCCAGGTCTCCAGCGCTGGCATGCCGAAGGCCATCAGCTCCGCCCACGGAGTGGCCAATAAACTGCGGAATGCCCGCCCCCGTGATATTCTCATACCACCTCACTTCTGCTCCAGCCCAGAACGTGGCCAGGACATCCAAGTCTCCATCGTTGTCCAAATCCGCGACTTCCACGGAATAAGGCACCGCTCGTGACTCGATGATGCGTTTTGTGAATTGAGCGGGGGTGTTGCCGTTGTTAAGATACCAACAAAGCTCATTGCCGGTTCCATGCCCGGCGACAATGTCCACGCGCCCGTCCTGGTCAAGGTCTCCAACGGCAAGACATGCGACGCCATTGGCCGCGGCATCCACCGTCATGGCTTCGAATGCTACGGGCTGTCTGCCCAAATTTCGATACACCACCACCTGGGACGCAGAATAGCTAGTCGCGACAATGTCAACTCTCCCGTCTTGATCGAAATCCGCCGCGCAAATGCGCGCAGGACGGTCCAACGCCCCCACCCTTTGTAAGGAACCGAAAGTCCGATCGTGCTGATTACGAAACCACACTATCTCGGTCCCATTAGCGCCGACGATAAGGTCCGCCCAACCGTCGCCGTCAACATCTGCTGGGAAAACCCAAGTCGGACTGCCGACCTCCACCCTCTTCTCCTCATACTCAGGCGTGCTTTGGCCTTTTTTATAGAGAGTGAACACAACGTTTCCATCTGTCACCCCGGTGATCAGGTCGTCCCATCCGTCCTGGTCCATATCCACCGCGAAGACGGGAATCGCGTCTTCGAGTGACTTGATCGTGTGCCAAGTGAATTGGGGAGGCTTCTGGCGATCGTTCTCAAACCATCCCAGTTCCCAGGAGGTAACTAGGATGTCAGCATGCCCGTCCTTGTTTATATCCCGCACCTCAGTCCGCGCGCCTGTTCCCGCCGTTCCGGCCAGGGGGATGTAGCTGAAGCTTGGCTTGGATGACAATGTGTTGGTCCATAAACGCATCTGGTATGATTGCGCCCACGGCGTGTCTGCCCAATCCAGAACCGCAGGGCCCAGCACCTTCGTAGCGCCGTTTCGTGGAGATGGATTCGATGGAGTCAGGGGAGGCAACCGCCACCAAACCGACGATACACCTACCAAAGCGAAGGATTGACCTCCGGAATACAAGGTGTTGTCGATCGAGAAGTCGGAGAACGCGCCGCGGGGATCCGTGGTCCCCACCACGATCTCCAGCAGATTCCCGTTGCTTCCATAGGGTAAAGCCGCGTAGGCGCTCGGAGGTTTGGGTCCCGTAAGTTCCAGCGTGCTGTAGCCTGGATAATCTATTCGCGACAAGGTCCAGTTGGTTGGACATAAACCACCTTGAGATGGAGGCACTATCGAAGCGCTCATCGAGTACGGAGTGCTGAGAATCAGCCTGATTCCAGTGATCCCAAGAGGTGTGCTCTGGGTGAGCAACTTCACCACAGTTTGGCCAATGTTGTTGGTTGTGGCCTCGACAATTAGCCGCCCGTGCTGGTTGATGGGGCTCGTGACCGCGTTGGAGTTGACGATCAAGAAGGACTGGCCGGCGATATAATTGGTTGTTTCCACATTCAGACCGTAAAAGCAAGCGGTCGGGTCAGGAACGGCTGGGAATTGGAATCTCAATAGCTTGCCTACCGATGCGAAAGGCAAAGCGGAGGAAATGCTCTGAGGTTTGTCGCTTCTGAGTTCGATAGTGCCGCCGTCTGGACCTTCAGTGCGTGTCATGGCCCAGTTGGTCGGGCACAGGCCCCCTTCGGAAGGCGATACCAGTGATACGGAAAACGGTGAGGCCGCGCCGTAGTTTAGACGGAGCCGGGTAATACTGCGCGGCATGTAGAGCGCGTCCAAAAAGAGGGAACAAGAGCCGTTCGCATTTGTCGAGGTATCGAAGAAGAGACGCCCCTGCAGTACGTCGGCATCGTACGACGGCGGATAGTAGGAGGGCCCTGTCGCCGTTGCAACTAGTCCGGCCAGCCGGAGTTCAAAGGAGGGCGTGAATTCCGTCGGGGCACGTTTCAGTGTAGCCCACCGGAGAACGTATTGCCCGCCCAGGTCCAGGACAATCTGCTCAAACTGCTGACTCATCTGGCCCAGGCTGGTCGCAGGATAATACTTACCCCCGGTTTGGCTGGCAATATTTTGGAGATTGGCTTCCACTAAGTCTATGCCATAACCCACGCAATAAATCGTTACACGCTTGCTGTTGGCACGTGAAATAATTTCCGCAGGAGTTGACGTGCTGGACTCGTCGCGTCCATCCGAGAGAAACACAAGGAAGCGCTGGTCATCGGCAGGGTTGGCATCCGGGAATTCCCCTAAGGCGGCATATACTGCGTCCCAGCAACGTGTCGATGCGGGAAAGCCCTGGACGTAATCCTGCCAGATATGGTCGATTTGATTGGTGAGGTCCGCCTTGTCATCCGTGAGTGCGGATACACGTCTGGGGGGATGAGCGGGATCTTCCCGGTGAAACTCGTAAATCCCGACCTTTGCATCAGCGTGCAAGGCACCGATAAGGGCCTTGGCGTTGGCTTCCATGGTCTCCAGCGCATCGGAATAGTCGTTATTATTAGTGTCACCATTGGCGATCGGGTCAGCCATGCTATACGTATAGTCGAGCACCAGGAAGCATCTGAGTTGCTTGTTATCACCCGAGATGAGGCGGTACCCGGTTTCCGATCCAATTGCCGTGCCGTTCTCTTTGCAGGTCACCTGAAACTGGCTGGGGGGTAGGATAATGGCGTGGTTATTTTGGTCCCGCAGGGAAAAGTTGAAATCGACTAAATAGGGCTGGGAATAGACTGTCCTTTGACCGGCAATCTGAAGCCGGGTGACCTGGGCGTGTATATCCAGGGAGGCCAGAAGCATCACGGCGAGACATGCCCACCCCCGGAACAGTGACGCGCTTCCAGTGTTCGTGCATCGAGGGGCGGTGTTCGATGTTCCGTCGCAGGGTCCTGCATTCATGGCAAATTATGAATCTTCGGTTGAGTGGCTAGGAGCGTAGCATATGCCCGGGCGACGCGGCAAGAGATCAGATTCCAGGAGACCCCAGCCGCACCAAGGGAGTCCAAAGACCAAAAGGAAAAGAGGAAGAGGATAGCAAGCAAAGGCGGCCGACTACGTCGCCGCGCGAATGTGTGTGACCTTACTTCGTGCGGTCACATTTTTCTCGCCGGACAACACATATACCCTCGCCGGACACAGCATTAATGAGTAAATAATGGTGTCGTCAATGGACTCTCGATCACATGTGATTCCGATCCGGTTTACCGACGCTGAACTCAGCGAGGTCCGCCGCGTTGCGAGGGAGCGTGCGATCAGCGTCTCAGCAGTCGTCCGCCTGCGGACAACAGGCCAACCCCTACCACCCACAGTACTGCCCAGAGGGGATCTGGATGCCCTGCTCGTGCTCTCCCAGGCAACGGATGCGCTCAACGGAGTGGTGCACAAGGTCGCTTACACGGACCCCCCACTGTCGCACAGTCAGATTGACCGACGCCTGATCATTCACCTCGAAACCATGAGTACCACCTTAGAGGACATCAGGAGGATGCTTTATGCTGACCTGTTGGTGCCAGTTGTCAGCGTGCAAGAAGCTTCAAAGACCCAGCGGATATGATTATCAAAGTAAAGCGCGGACGAGACGAAGCTGGTGCCGCCATGCTGATCCGTTACCTGCTTCTCGCTAAGTTGGGCAAGCGGCAAAGCGAACGGTTATGTGCTCCCCCGGTAATGACGTTGCTTGGGGGCATCTTGCCTTTGGAGCCCAGCAGGTCCGCCGTCACTCAAGTCGCTCGATCGATCGCCAGACAGCTGTCGCTTTTTACGCAAAGAATGAGGGGCTCAAAACCAGCGCCCCAAACCCTCTTCCTGCACCTTTCGGTTAACTTCCACCCGAGCGACGAGGTCTCTCCCACGCTGGCCGAATCGATCACCAAAGAAATCATCGGCGAGGTGATGGGGGCCGACAGGCCGACCGTGATTGTCGCGCACGGGGACACCCACTTACATACCCACGGGTTGGTAGGGGTTGTGAGCTCGCGGGGAGTCATTTGGAACGCTCATGAAGACTATAGGCTCTGGGAAGCCGCCGCGGAAAGGGCAGAGATCAAGTATGGTCTGTACTCTGTGCATGCGCGGAAGGCCTGCGCCAAAGACCAGCCAGATCGGATGCCGCGTGAGAAGGCGGTGCCAAGCGCGGAACTCCATGGGGCCCTACGTAAGCAGAAGCCTTCCGCTAAATCGCTTCTCCAGTCTACTCTGCGTCGGCAACTCGCAGATTCACCCGACTTCGGGGTATTCATCGAACAGTTGGCACGACAGGGGGTTTCCGTTCAACTCAACGAGGCCAGTGGCACAGGTCACATCTCCGGTGTCAGTTTCAGAATAGCAGGAAGCGTTTTCCGAGGGTGCGCGCTCGGAAAGACCTTCGCGTGGAAGGCAATCGCGTCGAAGACCCGTTTTGATGCTCGGCGCCACAAGGACGTGCTCCTCGCAATCAGGAAGGCGGCCGCCAAGCGCTCCAAGACGCGCAACACGATCCGAGTCTTGGAGCAAACAACACCGATCCCACCTAAGCCAACGATCCTACACCAGCAGGTGCTCGACCTGGCATTCTTAACCTCGGGGAACGTGTATGCCTGGCGGAATACCGGCAATGAGGCTTTCCGGGACGAAGGTGATCGAATTACCATGGACTCCGAACACAAGACCGCCGTCAAGGCCGCCCTCCAACTCGCAATGAGGAAGCACTGGTCAAAGGTGGAAGCATCAGGTTCCCTCGAGTTTCAGACCCTGGCGGTTGCCATTGGCAAAACCCTGGGCATCGAGGTCGTCGTATCCGGGGGAACCGATTCCTCCGGAGATGACTCCTCACCCGTGAAAGCCCACACAAGCCATGACCAAAACCGAACAGTTCCAGAACCTGTTGGACAGGTCCCATATGCATGCACCAGATAGTCCATCGCCTGAACCTCCACCCCTCAACGACCTCGCGCACCTCAAGCGCCTACTGATCGAGGTTGACCGCCGCCTGCAAGGGATGCCCACCGCGCAATCCTTGGTGAGCATCACGGCCGACCAGACAAAAGAGCTACGGACCCTCATGGAGCGCCTCGAGGCGACACCTCGCGCGCTGGAGTCGAGGACACCCGATCCCGATAACCGGCCTCAGCCGGCAACAAGAATGTTTGTGGTCGGGATGGTAATCCTCAGCCTTGTGGTGCAGATCGCCTCAACCTTCTGGCTTCGAGAGGGCCTAACCACGCTCGACACGCGAGTCTACCACGCGTTCAACCAGCTCTACCTCAGAATCCAACATGAACACAACTCTCCCTAGTCCAGTAACTTTAGATCTGGGTGACAGCCTCCTGTCATTCACTCTTCCTCACCTCAGGCGGATACGATCCGATGGCCGACGGGTACTCATTTGGGTACTCGCCCCGAGCGGTACCGCGTGCGAAGTCTACGAGGTGCTCGACACTGACGTTGATCGCCTCGATCAGAAGTTCGCGGCATCGACGGGGCAGGACGTGTCGGTAGCCTCGTCCTTGATGCCGTCATTCCACCGGGGGCTTTGGGCTGGCTTGTCAGACGGCACTCCGGTGAAGGCCTTCAGGGTCGATGAGGCAGTCGCAAGCACTTTGACTTAAGTGTCGGGGCGAAATGCCAGAGGTGTCGCCCGGGTTATTTGCCCCAGTTTCAGTGCTTCGCACGCTCCGCCGACCGAGAGCCCCTAGCTTCGCTAGCACGCCGGAGTCCTGCTTTTCTCCAAAACAGCCTTGATGCTATCCTTCCATCGCACTTTCGGGTTGCCGTTGAGCGACGTAGCAAGCCGCACTATCTGTGCATCGGTCTGCTGAGCCTTGACCAACGCGACCGCTCCGGCAAACCCATCGATGTGTTGGTTGAGTTTGCTGGGGATCCTCTGCATCTTGCCAATCCAAATCGTGTCCGTCACGGCTGGAGCAAGCCTATCGACGAGTTTGATTGTCTCTTCCCTCCCAGCCAGCATCGGTTCAACGCTCACGCTCGTCTTGAACCCTTCGCGATACGCATGTTCGAGGCACTCGATCCTCTCGGCCGGCACCGGAGCGCCGGGTTCCCAAAACCTGCACAATCCTGCGTCCAGGGAACCGATGGTGAAGCGAAACATAACGTCCTCTTTCCTTCGGGCCAACGCACTGCAGAGGCTCCGCACGACTTTTAGATGTGGTTTGCTGACGATCAAGACCTGGTTGTTGACCAGCAGGTTTTCGATAGTCCTCAGTGACTCTGCCAGGAAGTTCGGCGTGATGTCGTGACTCGTCGGGAACATGACCACGCCCTTGCGCCCAACCTCAGCCCCGTACCGACTCTTCCCGGGGTTCAGCGTCTGCTTGTCCCAATTTCCAGGAAGCCGCATCGATTTCTCGAAACGACAAGCCAGCGCCTTTGCATAGCAGTAGAGGCACCCGTGCTCACAGCCGCGGCAAATGTTGTAACTGTGGTCACTCCACTCCTTGGTTCCGCGTCCGGTTCGTTCAGTGAATGTCTGCTTGGAGGTTAGCCGGGACTGGTGGGTTACCTTTATCTGCTGGGGATCCTGGACCAGGATCCCTGCAGATCGCTTACCCATTATCTCAGCTTTTGCTACTGCCAACTCTCGGTCTGTCATATTCATGCTTTGTCCTTGGTTTCCGTTAAAAGGGACGCCGCCGCACAGACAGCGGCCCCCACTCAAACCCCACGGGGGCTGGCCCCATGCCCCAGCTACCGACATCGGACCTGGGGGCAGAGGCGGCGGACTAGGCTTTCTTCACCGCGCCCTTGCTGTGCGACTTCCAGTGCCCCCAGGCCGCGGCTTTGTCGACCTCAACCATACGTCCGTCGTCCTGCATGATCAGGAGGTGATGCTCTGAATTGCGCTTCCTCTTGTCCTTCTGCCCCCATGCGATGATGTCGCCGGGTCGGCAGGGGACCCGAAGTACGCCTGCACTGCCGCCGTTCGCCGAAGACTCTCCCCAGCTGTACTCTGCCTTAGGGCCATCCGGGAACGAGACCGCCGCGCACCAGTAGGCTCCGTAACGGCGCTCATTGTAGGACTCGGTCTTCCTTTCCCAGTAGCCCGTTGCCAGCCGCTCGGCGATTCTCAGCCTGAGCTCCTCAGCCTTCGCTGTTTTCTTCGCTTCCTCTTCCGCCTTCTCGGCCGCAATTTTGGCGTCTATCTCGGCCAGAACCCTCTCCTTTTGCTCGGCCCAGGCCGCCTCGTTGGCCGCCTTGATCGCCGCCTCGTTGGCGACCCGCAGGGCCTCTGCGCGCTCAAGCAAGGCGCGGATTGGCTGTGGTGTGTCGTTGGCGATTCTAGTCCAGGGCAGAGCAGGCATTCTTCGCACGCATCCTGCATACTTTGCGCCACGGCCGTCGCGGACGTTTGGGTGGTAGCAATCTTCGATGGTCATTGGATTTGCAAGGGCGGCCTCGTAGACGGCGAGTTGGCCCTCGATCTGCGCGACCTCCGCGCGGACGCGCTCGGCTTGGGCTTCCTCGGCTTGTTGCTTTGCCTTCACTTTCGCCGCAAGCGCGGCGACCACAGCGGCCTCGGTCGCATCCTCAACACTCACGCCACCAAGTGACGGGGGATTCTCGCCCACGTCCAATTGTCCCACCAGCGTGGGCCACAGGTCTCCGATTCCGGAGGGTGACACCTCAACCTCGACTGTGGCCCCAAGAATTCTGCCGGCTAGAAGTGCGGCCTTCTGGTCGACGGTGACGCGAATCTTTAAACTAGGACTTGTGCTCATACTTAACAAGAGCCTCTCAGCTCATCGCCCTGATGGTTGCACCGGGATCGTGCTTTGTGGCCGTCTGTTCTACTGACGCCCCAGCCGGCCTCAGGGGTCATTCCGTATAATCACTCAAAGTCGGGAGATTGATTTGTGTGTGTGCTCTCCGTGGATCCTCTACTCTAACCCCACACCTGCTGGTGCCTGGATATATCCTCTGATTGCACGTTCCAGAATTGCGTTCTCGATCACTTCCAATGCTTGCTGGCTCAGCCAGCCACGGCGCCGCGACCTGAAATAGGCGTCCACCAGCGCCCCGAACTGAGGTTCGGTTAGCGCCTCGATTCTTGTCAGATCGAGTACAAGATAACTCGTGCGGAAGAGGTGCGATGCCACGTCCGACGCGTACCCTTCGCGAACTATCGACTGTTTCACCTTCTCGTTGAGGGCCTCCCTGTCAGCGTCTTCATGCCAATCCGCATAAAGTCGGTACTCACGCTCCTCCGAGAATGCAACCCAAAGGGGGTTGCTCGTATATGTTTTGTTCATCATAATCGGGCTCCTTCATTCCTGGTTATTGTTCATTTCCATCACTCTCGCCCGTCAACCGACGAGCCACTAATTATGCTACGCGGTCGTGGATCCAATATAGCTTTCCCACCGGGCGGATTTGATCTCGTTCTGCTCTTCCTTCGCACACCGCTTCAGGCTTTCCTTAGCCACGGTTCGGAGCCAGTTTTGGACGTGGTCCGAGTCGCAACCTCGCAGTGCCTCTCGGGCCTTCCGATACTCCAGCCGCTCAACCGGGATGACCCCCAAGGTCCTACTCATGGCCGCGCCATAGAACACGCTCTCCCCGTCCAAGTCTTCCAGCAGGAGGGTTGCCGAGGTCAACATCTCCCTATCAACCTGAGACAGGTGGCCCTGCTGTGCCGCCTCATGCAGGGGGGTTCGTCCTCGGCAGTCGGAGGCTAGTAGAGTTTCAACGGTGAGGATCGATGTTGGTAACAGGTGCAATTGCCCATTGCGGGCCGCCATGTGCAACGGAGTATGATCTCCCTCCACCCGTTGCATCAGAGTGTGCTCGCTCAGGCAACACTGGGGCAACTGGTGACACAGTCTGGCTTGCATGGCGCGGTACAGCACAGTAATTCTACGCAAAGTGCGCAGATTCACAGTTTCCTCCGTCCAGCATTCAGTCGGGATAGAGGACAGGTCTCCTGATCGCATGACGTTGTGGAGCACAGTTGCCCCGTTCCTGTCGGGGAGTAATAGGTTTTCTAGGCTCAACAGCTCACGTGGTACCTCCCCCAAACTCCCAACGCGTGCGTAGCGGTGAAGCAGGGTGTCACCGTATGGACCGTATTCGGTTACGCTCCGCTGGCTCATGCCGTTGTCGTTGCCGGGTTGATGTAATGTCATACTGATACTACGCGGTCGGTGATGAGATATGGCTCGCCCTGTCCACTGTGCCGACGGCTCAATACAACACGCCAAATCGCTTGAGCATGTCCGCCTCAGCTTGTTTGGCCGCCCGCTCACTCGGATTCATCTCCCGGACCGGATGGAAGAGATTCGTCCACGAGCCTTCGCACGCCATATGTTGCCTCGCATGTTGCGTCTCGTGGTGGATGCACCTGGGGTCCACGCTCAGTGCTCTGGTGCACAGATGGATTTCTGGGTGCGGAAGGACGTCCTGCGAGTTATCGAAGATGTGAAACCCCCCGTAGGGATACATAGCAAACGCGTCCGTTGGCCGACCCCACAAGACGACATCGCAGTCCTGCATGTGCGCGAAGGCGCTTCCGTATGATGAGGCCAGTTCGCCCGTGAAGATGTCGGAAAGAGTTCCGAGCTCCAGTCTTGCCTCGCTAACCAAGGAAAGCACGACACCCTTGATGAGTTTTTGGGAGTACGGGCGATGATTCTTTGCGTTACCTCCCCAGGCCTGCGCGCAAGCCTGCGCGAACGCTTCAGCACTTTGTCGACTCGCCTCCACCCAGGGCAACGCCGCCACTCGAGCCGATCTTGTGATGTTCTTGATGAACGATTGTTCGCATTCGAGTCCCGACTCTATCAGCCCCGACATGCGTACTATATCCTCTGAGGTTCTGTGGACATTGCAGGTTCGCATGGCTTCCAGTCGCACCATGCCGTGCACCGCGACGTTCGCCGTGTCGACTTCCTCCCCCATGACGAAAGCTAGTGCTTGCGAGGCCCACCGATCGCCGAACGCGGATAAATCCACTGGCTTCTCGACCGCCACCGCCAGGTCGAACGCGGAACGCGCAATGTCGATCGCCTGTAACAGGCTCAACTTGGGCCGTGAGGAGTCGTATTGTTCGGAGATGGTGGCGCACGGCAGTGGTTTCGTGGCGTGGTGCAGGAAGAATGACCGGAAGAAGCCTCCCAAAGTGGTCCGCTTTTGCTCGTAGCTTTGTAGCAGGATATCGTTGTGATAGGCCCGGTGGAGACCCTTTAGAAGGCAATCCTGGCGAACATAAGCCGGGATTCTCGGCAGAGCGATCTTCCCGATCTCGCGGTCAGTGAGACTTAAGAACGTCGGGGGCTCTTCCTTACCCAGCTTGAAGCCGACATATTCACTACCGTGTCGTCCCACGATCCAGGATTGACTATTCGCGGCTACGCCTGATGCGGCTAACCGCGACTCCAGTTGTTCCCAGATCGTCCCGGCAACTTCCGAAGTTACTGGTTCCCAGCCAGGGGCGACTGAACTCTCGACAGTGGTTGGACTTGATGTTGTGGAGACCTTTAAGGATTTAGTGTCAGGGAAGATACCGGGTCCATTCTGCTGAGTTTGTATTCTGTAATTTTCTATCATATGTGTTTTGTGTTTAGGTTGTGTTTGGAACTTGCATTCAGCACCAGCGCTGGCCATGTAACCATGATCTCACCCTGGTTCTGCGATTTTTGAGATAGTTTAAGATTGTAGATTCTCTTATTGTTCATGCTGTCTTTAATAAGACTCGCGCATGCTTTAAGGCACGTTGCCACCCGTTGACAGGTAGCCTTTCGAGCAAATGGGAACACGTCCTGCCGATATGATTCTGCGGTCATTTCGCACCTCTTTTCCCCCACGCCTCGTCGGCGAGGTGAATCAACCAGGCGATATAGGGGTGTCCCAGAATGCGCAGTGGATCGATTCTCCCGGGTGGGCTCCCCGGCCTCCTTTTAATCTCGAAGAGCAGGCTATAGCGCTCGCTCGCGATCGCGGCCACAAAAGGTCGAACGAAGTAGTCGAGGAGAACGAAGGGCTTCAGTCCTTCGCCTACCACCTCTTCGCTACTGCTCTCCGACTCCGGCTTGCTCGCCTCGACCGCGAATCGGTAGCGACCTCGATCATCCGGCAAACGGCGGATCGCCTTCGCCTCATCTACCTCCTCGTCAAGGTAGAGAGGTCCGCAGAGAGAAAACTTCCGCTCGTCGCGGATGGTACAGAAGAACTCGACCAACTGCGTGTCACTGAGGTGCCGGTAAGAGCGAAGTGACTGTGACTTCAGGAGGTAGGCAGGGAGCCGCCGCGCGTCATGCCGCCCTCGGGTCGACAAAATACACGACGCCTCGCCCTGCAAGGCTTTCTTTATCGCTTTCCGGAGTCGCCACGCCCGTCGTAGTGAAGGATCAGCTGGACCCTGGAGAGCAATGTGAAGGTGCAGATTGACTCGTACTTTGCCCGAGATGACCTTCAACACCCCCCAGTCGATGCGCCAGAGGAGTAGCGAATAGCCCTCCTCCCGTGCAACCGCCCTGATGCACGCTAGCCAGTGATCCTTGATGCGTCTGAATCTGTCCCGGAGGTCCGCCTGGTCGACCGAGCGGCAGGTGCACGTGAAAAGCCTGACAGTCTCAGCCGGGCACCGAGCGAGGAACAACTCGCTTGCAATGCACGATTTGTGGACCTTTTCCCTCCAAACCCTGGGCAGGAATCCGTTGTGGCGGAGTCCGCGCTGGTAGATCTGCCAGCCATGTCGCGGGTCAAAAAGCAACCGGTCTTCGGTTGGCTTGCGAAGATCTATTGTACCGAGTGCCTCGGACTGAGCTATCGCACCGGCCAAGAACTCTTGGAGCCTGAAGGCCGAACCGGTGGAACCGTTGTAGAGCCGACGGGCGAGCTCGCAAGAGTCGAAGTTCGCGGCCGTCACGTTCGCCGCAACCCAGGCTTTGTTGGTTTGCTTGGGGTTGGCGCTAGGGATTGTGCGACCAACGAGCCTTTCGATCAGGGCCGGGAAGTCGACCGACTTGAGTACGTCAGTCGTCTGTTGACCGTAGGGGAGAGATGGCCAGGCTGACTGGCTAGAATTGAAGGGTGGATTGGGCCACCCGTTGACCAACGACATGTGCGTGCGCTAACTGTCTGCCGGCAAAGCGGCAGACTAACGCAAAGCACATGTTGGCGTGGGTGTGTGCCCACCAGCCGCCGGAAAAGGGCTAGGCTAGGTCTACGTGACCGCACCACCGGGGTTATTCCCCGTGGCGCTGATCTCGTGCCGATCAAGGGCTGGCCGAAAACAGCGGATGAGAGCCGGGCGCACTTACTTTCCTGCGCAATTCGGCCGACCAGCCCTCTAGGCCGCCTTGTACAGACGGCCAGAGTACCAAGCCACACAAGTGGCCTAGCACTTTTGAAATTACCAAAACTGCAATTTGATGTCAAATATGTTTTTGTAGTATTTTGGAGTATTTCCATCAACAACCATCAAAGGACTCCCATATCGCCTTGATTATGAGTATATTATATCCAAACCTACTTATCTCACTCTCCGCCTATGTTTTTGCCATCGCGACGCTCTCTACGACCTACCAAGCCTATGCTTGCCAGGTGAGTCTGTGGAGGGGATCTTGCGAAAAGCCACGCAGGCCGGGGACCAGGAAGCGGCGCTGGACCTTGCCCAGCGCTTGCTGGACGGCCGAGGTGCCCAGCTCGCACCAGCGGAGGGCGAGGAGATCCTCCGCTCGCTTGCGGAATGCAACAACATCGACGCCATGACGGCACTTCTCAAACGGCTGATGACGGGGAACGGCATTGCGCAGAGTCGCGACGAAGCGATCGCGCTCTTGGGGCGGCTCTCCGCAATCGTGAACAACCCTTCCATCACCGAAGGATGTGATCCCCCAGAATAGGATTCCCTCCGGACCCACACGCCTCGACCGGCCCGGATGCGGCTCACGGCTCCAACAGAGCCAAGGCATGCACCGACCCGGTCCCAACAGGATCCAGTCCGCTCGGCCAGGGCGTCCACACATTCCCCGCCAACGACCCCAAATGTGTCGCCTCTGGCTACACACCCAGGAAGGACTACGCTGGCTCGGCCGACCATCGGGGCCTTTCAATCCACCAAGCACCAAGGCGGTCAAACCGGCCGGAGAACGGTGTCAAGCCCAGGGCGTCCCCCTGGCCCAGGGTGTCAGTCGGGGGCGGCCTGGGGAGGGGGACTTAAGGGGGTATAGGTATAGAGTATTGAGACGCATCGCTATGTCAGCCTGCCCTGCAGGCTTGGCCAGCTGTCAGGGCGTCCCCCCCAACCCATCTCCTCCAAGGGCGATGCCTATTACCTATCCAACTTTGCTCCAATATGTTGCGAACCATTTTTACGCAAGAAAGGCTGGTCGAGCTTCAGGTCGAGCAGAGGTGCCGCACCGGGGTCTATGACCTCACGGCCTCCGATGCTGAGAAGCGTTTCTACCGTTCTGTTGAAGAGTAATTGCCTTCCTGTGGTTGGCTGGACTGCTGGGGAGGTCCATGTCCTTCAGCCACTTGTAACCGAATCCAAGTGGGTGGGAGAATCTCAATTCTAGGAGTCTTCCGCCAGTGGGTTCTACACCGCCAGAAATCTACAATCCTCCGTGGTCCGCTTCTGTCCTAGGTGAAGGGTGTTTATTGACGGGAGAATGACTTACAGGGGGTTTTTCTAACCTTCGAGTGGCAATACACCCCCTTGATGAGGCCAAACAACGGGAGGCAACGACATCGCTAGGTCACTCAAAGATTCTCCCCACTGACACCTGAGGTGATAGAAAGTAATCTGCTTGAATAAACACTGACCATCAAGTGTTTACGTAGTTGGTTGTATAGGTACATGGATTGACCGGGTGTTCCCTCCGGAAAACGCACGGCTTTTTGAACAAATCGCCGCTCAAGGTGCCGTGCTCACTCAGTTTCCGTTTCAGAGGCCTGCGGACAAGCAAACGTTTCCCATCCGAAACCGGATCGTCGCAGGAATGACGCTGGGTACGGTAGTTGTGGAAGCCAACCTCAACAGTGGGGCGCTGATCACCGCCGGGATGGCAGTCGATTACGGACGACAGGTTTTTGCGGTGCCTGGCCGAATCGACTCCCCGCAAAGCAAGGGTTGCCACGAACTCATCAAAAAGGGTGCGAAACTCTGTGAGAGTGCCGAGGACATTCTTTCGGAATTCGAATACCTTTTTCCAGCAGCCGTCCGTAGCACACCCGACCCGGAAACTGCCCTGCCCGCCCTGGAACTACCCCCCAACGAACAAACCGTGCTGCGCGTCGTCGACAAGCAGGAGATGGACGTTGACACGATCATCGAGGCTAGCGGGTTACCCCCCTCCGCCGTCTCGGTAGCGTTGTTGGGTCTGGAAATGAAACGACTCGTGCGGCAATCCCCCGGACGCCTTTATCGAAAGAACCAATGACCGGCAAAAAACCAGCGAACGCACCCGCCTATTGCTCCACGTTCGGAATCTTGAAGTAGCACTGCCAAGTGCCGATCGACGCTCCCAGGCCAATCTTCCGGTTCCGGAACCACTCGACGTGCCCGTCTTCGAAGGTGAAATTACCTCCCTCCGGCACCCCTCGGTCGAGGCGGTGTGTCCCTGATGGCACCCGTCTACCGTCGAGGTCGGTGTACCAGACCAACCTTGAATCCAGCATGTTGGTGGTCGCCGGCCCGACCCCCTGGTTCTTGTCAATCAAGATGGGTGCCCGGCTCAGAGCCCCCCCCATCTTTGTCCGATAAAACCACTCCTCGGTCCCTGCGCTCTTGGCATCCGGCATGGAGCCCTTCTTGCGCCCGGGAAGGTAGAAATAGCCCAGCAACTGAGGTTGGTTGTCAGTCGTGATTCCCCCGGCCTCAAAGGCTCTGTGCCAATCGTCGGTAGGACAGAAGAGAACATCGTTTTGGGCCCGGCGGCTCTTGGTGGTACTGCGCTGATTGGGAATGAGATAGTTCCTCCAGAAATTGCTCATACTAGGCATCATCCAACTCAAGTGGTACCCCTCCGAGTTGTCCGGAAAGGCATCCTGAGCGTCGGCGGCATAAAGGTTCACCGCAATTCCCCACTGCTTACCGTTACTAGCGCACAGCGTTTTCGTGGCTTTGGCCTTGGCCTTGGAGAGCGCCGGGAGCAGGAGTCCGGCCAGAATCGCTATGATGGCGATGACCACGAGCAATTCGATCAGGGTGAAGCCACGGACGGCAGACCGCGCCGAGGAAAGGCTTTTCGCAGGCAAAGGCGTGCGCAGTCGGAGGGTTGACCGGAAGGCCACGCCCAGCAAAGACCAGGCCGGACGACTTTCGAAAGGTCGGCTCATAGATTAGTCCTGTGTGACTCGGTTACTATGCACGATTCGATACGGATGCGCAAATGTTTGTATCGAGCCGCCCGCACCGGGAAGTTGCTTTCCGCGCCGAGAGGATTCACAATCTGTCCTGTCTCTCCTCTCATGAACGCAGTCGAATTGCATGGCGTCACCAAAACGTTTGGGCGGCAAACGGCAGTCGACGACCTGAGCTTTGTCGTCCCACGCGGAGGCATTTGTGGGTTCCTTGGACCGAATGGGTCCGGCAAGACCACTACACTTCGAATGATCTTGAGCATTTTCTTTCCGGATCAAGGGAGAATCTCAGTGTTGGGGCAAGCCGCCTGTCGAAAGTTAACGGAAACGCTTGGGTACCTCCCCGAGGAACGGGGCCTCTATCGTGGCATGAAGGTCCGGGAAACGCTGCTTTTCTACGGAGGCCTGCGAGCCAACCGGAACCTCGCCAAAGAGGCAGACCATTGGCTGGATCGGTTTGGAATCCGAGACTGGGCCAACAAGAAAGTCGACACGCTCAGCAAAGGGATGACCCAGAAAGTGCAGTTCCTGGCCACGATCGTCTCCAATCCGCAGATCCTGATTCTCGACGAACCCTTCAGCGGCCTTGACCCGGTCAATGCGGAAGCAATCCGCCTGGCGATGCTGGAACTGCGAGCGAGCGGCACCACGATCCTCCTGAGCACCCACGATATGCACACCGCGGAATCCCTGTGCGATCACCTGGTGATGATCCATCGCGGACGCAAGGTGTTGGACGGCACGCTTGCGACGATTCAGGACCAATACGGCAGCAACGTGGTGCATCTCCAGACCAGGCAACCTATCGTGGGGCTCCAAACCGCCCCGGGCGCGGACTCGGTGCGCGATTTGGGCCACACCCAGGAAGTCCGACTGCTCCGGGATGCGGACCCGCAGGCCCTGTTGCGGTGGTTGGTGGATCAAGGGGAAGTGCAGCGGTTCGAAATCGGACGGCCAACCCTCCATGACATCTTCGTTCGCATCGCCGCCCCGGACGCGGAGGAGGTGAAACGTGCGTAAAGCCCTGATCATCGCCAAACGCGAGTACCTCACCACCGTGCGCAGCAAGGGTTTCCTGCTCGGGTTGATTCTGGTTCCCATTCTGATGTCCAGCGGGCTCATCGGCGTCTGGGTGGCGGAGAAGAAGAAAGACGTCGTCGACAAGCGAATCGCCATCGTGGATCGGTCGGAACTCTTCCAGGAGGTGCTGACCAAGGCAGCCCAGCGGAGGAATGAAAAGGACGTGGTCAACCCGAAGACAGGCAAGAAGGTACAACCAGCCTATCTACTTGAGTTCGTGCCCCCCGCCGCCGGGGATGCCAATCCACAGAGGCTGGAGCTCTCGAGTCGGATCCGACAAAAGCAACTTCATGCCTTCCTGGAAATTGGAGGGGGCATCCTGACCAAGAGGGACGGAGAAGCCAAGTCCACCATCCGATACTATGCGGAGAGCACGCCCTTCGACGAAGGCAGGCGGTGGCTGGAACAGGAGATCAACGAGCATTTGCGTCATCTGCGTGTGACTAAGGCGGGGATTCCCGAGGACGCCGCACGCGACTTGTTCATCTGGGTGGGAACGGAGGCGATGGACCTCGTTTCGAAAGACAAAGCGACCGGCCAAATCAAACCAGCGGTAAAAACCAATGAGGCGAAGACGGTCGGGGTGCCGATGGTGATGGAAATCATGATGTTCATGCTGATCCTCATGGGAGCCTCGCCGCTCTTGCAGAGTGTCATGGAGGAGAAAAACCAGCGAATCGCCGAGGTGGTGATTAGCTGCGTCGACCCGTTCCTTTTCATGGCGGGCAAGTTGCTGGGCGGTATCGGCGTGTCCATGACTGCCTCCGCCGTGTACTTTGGGGCCGGGATCGCCTCGGTTCTCTCCATGGGGTTCGCGGACTTCTTGCCGGTGAAAGTCCTGCCCTGGTTCGTCATCTTCCTGGTCCTTTCCGTGGTCACGAATGGCGCCATCTTTGCCACGCTGGGCTCCCTGGCGGGAGATCCAAAGCAGGCCCAGTCCCTTACCATGCCCGCTATGTTGCCGATGATGATCCCGATGTTTCTGATCGTGCCGCTCATGCAGCAGCCTCATAGCCCGCTGGCGGTCACCCTTTCTTTGATTCCTCCCGTGAGCCCCATGGTCATGATTCTGCGGCAATGCACCTCCGCCGGGGTCCCGCTGTGGCAACTTCTGGTCAGCCTGACGGGAATGATTGGACTGGCGGTGTTCTCCGTTTGGGTCGGCGGCCGGGTCTTTCGTTTCAGCTTGCTGACACAAGGCAAACTACCTTCGTTTTCTGAGATCCTCCGTTGGGGATTCCGAAGTTAACCATGGCGTCCCTCAAGAAAGTCTTTTTATGAATCGATGCTCGAGTCGTGTGATGAGTCTGCTCTTGGCGGCGAGTTTCCTGGCCTCCTTGGCTGGAGCGGAAGAACCCAAGGAGCCTGGTGCCACAACCGTCTACCCGGCCACGAACCTTCTCGGCACCCTGCGGTCCACGCACCCGCGCTTGCTGGCGACTCAGGAAGATTTTGCTGCGCTCGCCAAGAAAGTGGGTGGGGATCCCCAGCTGCGCGGCTGGAAGGAGAAGTTGGAAAAGGACGCACGTAGGATCCTTGACCAGCCCGTTGCCAGCTATGAGATCCCCGATGGGCTGCGCTTGCTCAGCACCAGCCGAAAGGTGCTGGATAGGGTCTACACTCTGAGTTTGCTGTTCCGACTCGATGGGAATCGAGCTTTCGTGGACCGACTCTGGAAAGAACTGGATGCAGTAGCCGCTTTTCAGGATTGGAATCCCCGGCACTTTCTCGACACCGCCGAAATGTCACACGCGTTCGCCATCGCCTACGACTGGACGTATGACCAGTGGACGTCGGAGCAAAGGACCCGGATCCGGACGGCCTTGATCCAGAAGGGGCTCGAGCCCGCGCTGAGGTCGTATCGAGGAGAAACTACCTTCGGTTGGTGGGTGAAATCCCGTCACAACTGGAACCAGGTCTGCAACGGCGGCATCGGCATGGGAGCCCTGGCGATCGCCGACGAGGAACCAGCTCTCTGCGGTGAGATCATAGACAACGTAGTCCGCTCCCTGCCCCTGGCCATGGCGGAGTACGGGCCGGATGGCGCATGGGCCGAGGGACCCGGTTACTGGAACTACGCAACCTCCTACAACGTGGTAATCCTGGCCGCCCTCAAAACTGCGTTAGGCAGCGACCAAGGGTTAAGCAGAATCCCCGGCTTCGCCGACAACGGCTTGTTTCCCATCTACATCCTGGGTCCACTGGGCAAAACGTTCAACTACGCCGATGGCTCGGACAGCACCCCGAGGGCTCCGGAAATGTTCTGGATGGCCCGTGAATTCCAGAAGCCGGCCTACGCAAGCTACGAGCTGAAACAGGCCCGCCCCGCTCCTATGGATCTCGTGTGGCGAGGTATCGGTGCGGTGGAGACCGAAGCTCAGGCATTGCCGTTGTTTCGGCACTTTCGGAACGCGGAGGTCGCCACCTTCCGCACCGGCTGGGATGATCCCCGAGCTTCCTTCCTGGGCTTCAAAGCCGGCGACAACAAGGTCAACCATAGCAACCTGGACCTCGGAACCTTCGTGTTCGACGCCAAGGGTGTGCGCTGGGCGGTCGATTTGGGTGCGGACGACTACAACCTGCCCGCTTACTTTGGGAAGGAACGCTGGAATTACTATCGGTTGCGGGCAGAAGGACACAACACGTTGGTCCTGAATCCTGGGAAGGAACCCGATCAGGATCCGCGAGCTGCAACCACCATCGGCGAGTGTGGCCAGAACGGCGAGCTCATGTACGCGATCGCGGATCTCACCGCGGCCTACGCCAAGCATGCGCAAAAGGTTCACCGCGGCGTGCTGCTCAGCAAAGAGGGTTTTACGGTGGTGCAGGATGATGTTCGCAGCCAGAATCCCGCCGACTTGTGGTGGTTTCTCCACACGCCAGCCTCCGTCGTGCTGGCGAAGGAGGGTCGGGAAGCGGTTCTGGAGCAGAAAGGCGAGCAACTCGTTGCACGGATCCTGTCGCCGGACCAAGCACGGTTCTCGGTGCGGGAAGCCGTCCCCTTGCCTGAGTGTCCCCAACCTCCTAAACAAGCAGCCAACAGCAGCGTGCGCAAACTGGCCATCCATCTGCCCGAAACGCGCGATCTGCGCCTCACGGTGGTGCTGCTCCCTGGAAAAAGGGGAGCTGTCCTAAGCCCGGATACCTTCCTGAAAGAACACGCCCGTGCCGCCGGCCCGATGTCGGGCTGGAAGTAGACTGCGCGTTCTCCCGAACGCGGCTACCCCCTCTCCCGTAGCCGTCGCCGGAAGGCGGCGCTAAAATCCCCTTCCCTCGCCTTACCCGTACTCGCCTTCGGAAGAAGGCGAAACCTGCGCGTTCTTCCGAACGCGGCTACCCTCGCCCTCCCACGTTCGCGAGGAATGAAGAACTCATTGGCGTTGACCAAGGGACGTGGAAGCTTAGTTTCATGGTCCTCATGAACATGATTCGCTATGCCGTGTTTGGATTCCTTTTCGTCGCCGCGTTCCTGGTCAACGGGCAGGGCAACCAGTCGCCGGTTCGGCTGGCCGTGGCGGGTCTCAGTCACGATCACGCGTATGGTTTCTTTCCGCAATTGCGCGGACGCACCGAGGTGGAATTGGTTGGGGTGGTGGAAACCAATCGTGCGTTGATCGAGATCTTTTCGCAGCGTTTTAACCTCAGCTCCAATTTGTTCTTCGGCAGTCTGGACGAGCTGTTCGCGCATACGAAGGTTCAGGCGGTGGCCGCTTTCGGCAGTACCTTCGAGCATCGCGAGGTGGTGGAGCGTTGTGCAACGGAGCGGGTGGACGTGATGATGGAGAAACCGCTCGCGGTGAACATGGAGCATGCCCTGGCGATGGAAGCAGCCGCCAAACGGGGGAACATCCAGGTGTTCGTAAACTACGAGACGACCTGGTATGCGAGCAATCATGAGGCATATCAAAGGGTGCATGAGCGGAACGAGATTGGGGAGATTTGGCGCATCGTCGTGCACGATGGCCATCGCGGGCCAAAAGAGATCGGTTGCTCGAAGTACTTCCTCGAATGGTTGACCGATCCGGTGTTGAACGGCGGCGGCGCGCTGAATGATTTTGGCTGCTATGGCGCAGACCTGGCGACGTGGCTGCTGGATGGCCAGCGGCCCGTGTCCGTAATGGCGGTAACGCAGCATCTCAAACCGGACGTGTATCCCAAGGTAGAAGACGACGCGACGATCGTGATCACCTATCCGAAGGCGCAGGCGATTCTGCAGGCGTCCTGGAACTGGCCATACAATCGCAAAGACATGGAGATTTACGGACGCAACGGTTATGTACTGGTGCCAAACGCAAACCAACTCCGCGTGCGCCCCAACGAGCAAAGCAAGGAGACGGAAATCACGCCGCCCGTACTCAACGGTCCTGACGCCGATTCCGTTTCCTATCTTGCGGCGGTAGTCCGGAAGGAAATCCGCCCCACAGGACTATCGTCCTTGTCGGTGAACATGACCGTAGTGGAAATCCTGGATGCCGCACACCAATCTGCGCGGACGGGAAAGCGAGTTGATTTCAAGGTAAATGAGAAGCGATGAAAGTGGTTGATACCCGTCGGATGTTCCGTCTTCTCGCCAAAGCAGGCGGCAAAGCGTGGCGATGCCGCACTGTCGTCGAACTGGTGATTGAGTTCGCTGGCTGTCTATTTCTTTGTGCAGGAAAGGGAACTGCCGCTGCCTGGCACGATGAGGAAGGAGGGCGTTGGCGTGAGCTGACGGTGGCTGCGCCAAGGAGACCCGGATTCACTCTCCTGGAGCCCAGCCAAACAGGGGTCTCCTTCACCAACCGAGTGGATGACCTGGCCAGCGCGGCAAACCGGATACTCGAAAATGGCTCAGGCGTTACGGTTGGCGACTTTGACGGGGATAGCCGTCCCGACCTGTTTCTGTGCAGTCTGGAAGGAGAGAATCGGCTCTACCGAAACCTAGGGAACTGGCAGTTTCAGGATATTACCACCCGCGCTGGGTTGAAGGGGAACCATCCACCTTCACGCGGCGCCACATTCGCAGATCTCGATGGGGACCGCTGGCCGGATGTGCTGATTTCAACCTTGGCGAACGGCGTGTTGGCCTATCGCAACGATGGACACGGAGGATTCACTTCAGTCACCCGGGAAAGCGGCCTTGCATCGAAAGCGGCGGCGACCACCCTGGCTCTGGCGGACGTGGATGGGGATGGTTCGCTTGACCTCTACGTGACTACCTACCGCGCGGACGACATCCGCGACAGCAGTCTGGTGGAGATTCAGATGGTGGGCGGCCGCACGGTTCTCGATCCGAAATTCAAGGATCGCCTCTTCCTAACGTCACGGGGCTTGTTCGAGCACGGTGAACCGGACGTGTACTATTTGAACGATGGGAAAGGCGTCTTTCGCGAGGTCCCTTGGACATCTGGCAGTTTTCTGGACGAGGCAGGTCAACCCCTCTTGACCCCGCCTAGGGACTGGGGATTGACGGCAACCTTCCGGGACTTGAACGGCGACGGGCTGCCGGATTTGTACGTCTGCAACGACTATTGGACACCTGACCGAATCTATCTCAACCAGGGAAAGGGCCGGTTCCGGGCGATCGACGCCACCGCCATAAGGCATATCCCCGAGAACTCCATGGGGGTCGACTTCGCCGACGTGGACCGCGACGGGCGCATGGACTTTCTCGTTTTGGACATGCTGAGCCAAGATCCACGGATGCGGCGGCGCCAGTCTGCTGCAAAGACTCAGATGCCCTCCTTTCCAGGCGAGATCAACAACCGCCCGCAGTCGATGCGCAACGCCTTCTATCTCAACCGTGGTGACGGTACGTTTGCGGAGATCGCGGATTTCGCAGGGCTTGCTGCGTCGGGCTGGTCCTGGCAACCGATGTTCCTGGACGTGGATCTTGACGGCTACGAAGACTTGCTGATTCCAGCCGGGCACCGACGCGATGTTCAGGACCTCGACGCCACACGCAAAATCGCCGCTCTCCAACATCCATGGCCTAAGGACATGGATCGCGAGGCTCGTCAACAAGCGTTCACTCGGCAGATGTTGGAGCATGGTCTGATGTACCCCGGACTTGAACTACCCATTGTTACGTTTCGCAATCTGGGTAACCTGCGGTTCGAGGAGGTTACCGAGCGGTGGGGCACCGGCGCCTTGGGCGTTCATCAGGGCATCGCGTGCGGCGATCTGGATGGAGATGGCGACCTGGACTTCGTCGTCAACAACTTGAACGGGGCTTGTGGGCTGTACCGCAACGACGGCAGCGCGCCCCGGGTGGCCGTCCGCTTGAAAGGCCAGCCGCCCAACACGCAGGGGATCGGGGCTCAGATTGTGCTCCTAGACGGTGCGGTGCCCCGTCAGAGTCAAGAAGTCGTCTGTGGCGGAAGGTATTTATCCGGGAGCGACCCGTTGCTCGTTTTTGCCAGTGGGGCCGTCCAGGCCAACATGACGATCGAGGTCCAGTGGCGAAGCGGCCGACGCAGCCGAATGGGGGCCGTTGCGGCGAACCGGCTCTACGAGATCGACGAATCCACAGCAAAACCACCGGCCTCGGAGCACTCGATCAATCCGGCCCTTCCTTTGCCCCTCTTCAGCGATGCCACCGACATGATCCAGCACCAGCACCAAGAGAATTCCTACGACGACTTCGCTCTTCAGACTCTCTTACCGCGGAGGCTGAGCCAACTTGGGCCCGGCGTGGCGTGGTGCGATTTGAATGGCGATGGCTGGGAAGACCTGGTGCTGGGTAGTGGGCGGGGTGGCCAGCTCTTCGTGGCTCAAAACGATGGCCACGGCAGCCTCAATCGTGTCCCGGATCCTTTGCTCATGGTCCCCGCGCCTCAGGATCAGACGGCAGTGCTGACGGTCGGGTCCACCATGTTGATCGGACTCGCCAGCTACGAGGAAGGCCAAACGAACCTCGGCTGCGTGCAGATCATGGACTTGCACCAGCAGGCCTCGGTGCGGGCGATGCCCGGCCTGCCGGCCAGCTTAGGCCCGCTAGCGCTGGCGGACGTGGACGGTGACGGTGAATTGGATCTGTTTGTCGGGGGACGGGTTGTGGGGGGGCGGTACCCGGAGCCGGCAACCTCCTTGCTCTTTCGCCATTTGGACGGTCGATTCGTTCCGTGGCAACGCTTCGAGTCAGTTGGGCTTGTGAGTGGGGCCCTGTTCAGCGATCTGACGGGAGACGGGCTTCCGGAGTTGGTGCTCGCCTGCGAATGGGGGGCGCCGCGAATCTTCCGTAACCAGGCGGGCCGACTCACCGAGTGGGATCCGAGGATTGACTTTCCCGGCTCCGGTGTCCCCCAACCGATGATCCTCAGTCAATTCACGGGTTGGTGGAACGGGATCGCAACAGGCGACCTCGATGGCGACGGACGCATGGACATCGTGGCGGCCAACTGGGGTCTGAACACGCCGTATCAGGCCACCTGGAAACATCCGCTCGCGCTGTACTATGAGGATTTTCTGGACCGAGGCTCGATCGATTTGTTGGAGACGGAATTCGATCCGATCAGGCAGGTGGTTTCACCACGACACCGTCTGGAGCAAGTAGCTGCGGGCTTGCCAGTCTTGCAGGATCGTTTCCCCACCTTCAAGTCGTTTGCCGAAGCGTCGATCGATGAAGTCCTAAGAGCGTTGCCGCGTCCGGCGAGAAAGGTCGAAGCCCGGATCCTAGCTTCCTTAGCTTTCTTCAACCGTGGGGACCACTTCGAGGCGGTAGAGTTACCCCGTGAAGCTCAATGGGCTCCCGCATTTGGAGTCACGGTGGCCGACTTCAACGGGGACGGCTTTGAGGACCTTTTCCTCAGCCAGAACTTCTTCGCGTTGCCGTGGGAGATGTTCCGGCTCGACGCCGGTCGAGGATTGCTCTTGTGCGGAGCGGCTGAAGGACGGCTCCGGGCGATCCCTGGCCAGGAATCGGGACTCACAATCCACGGCGAACAACGGGGGGCTGCGGCCGCGGATTACAATCACGACGGACGCCTCGACCTGGTGGTCGCGCAGAACGCCGCCCCGACCAGACTGTATCGAAACCTAGGCGCGCGACCTGGTATCCGCGTGCGACTGTTAGGACCACCAACCAACCCCGATGCCGTCGGCGCGATTCTTCGCGTCGAGTCAGGCGGACGCCTCAGCCCGGCAAGGGAGATCCAGAAGGGATCTGGTTACTGGTCGCAGAATGCGGCGACACAGGTGTTTGCTCGTGCTGATGGTGCTGCAAAGTTGCACATACGCTGGCCAGGAGGACGGGAAACAGCAACGCCGATACCGGCGGAAGCAGGGGAAGTCCTGATCCGCGTGGACGGCTCACTCCAGCCTGCCAGCAACGGTGAGCGGAAGACGTTGCGGTGAGCGGCATTCGTCCCTTGCGCGCTTGTTCGCTGGCAAAAAAGAGACCGGGCCGAAGCCCGGTCTCGTGAATCAATTACGGCTTAGGGGCCGCTTACTGCTTGACGCGATAGTACATCGCCGCGCCCGTGGCCGCCGTCGTGTACGGCTTCGCAGTTCCGATATCGGTCCACGGTCCGTTCACACTCGTGGCGGACTGGAGAGTGCCAGAACCTTCCCAGTTGATGGTGACGTTGCCCGAGGCCAGCGCAATCGTCATCTTCGGCCCGGTGACGGGGCCGCCACTGGTTGGGACGAGTTGGATAGCGTTGATGCCGGCGCGAGGAGTCCCGCTGAATCCGTGGCCATTTGCAGTCGAACCCAGAACCTTGATGCTAGAAGCACTCAGATTCTTGAACACCATGTAGTTGCCAGCTGCCCAGGTACCAGCCTGCGGCACCACCTGCACGTAGTTGGTCGGGTTGGCAGGGCTTTGAGCATGCACCCAATCGGTCAGGGCTGCGCCAGAAGCATCGGTGATGGAGTAACCACCGCCGCGCCCGGCCACGCCACCCAGGGCATAGACATAGACGTCATAACCCGTGGACGTGAGTTCCGTCGGCACATTACTGATTTCCACCGTCGTGGTGGTGGAGGCTCCGGTATCCAGATAGCCGGTCAAGAGAGCCAGGTCGCTGCCGACGAGTTTGTTGTTCTCTTCACCGCGCCCGGTGGAGGACCAGGTATTGGGGGAGGTCCAAACGACTTTCATGGAAGTGGAAACCGCCGTTCCCAGTTTGTCCGCCACAATGAAGGCATTGGTGCCGGAGGCCAAGGTCAGGTTGTTCCAGTTCGCCTGGATGACGCCCGGAACACCAGCAGTGGCATCGGCGAGCAGGGTGCCGCCGTTCTTGCTCTCAGGCTCGTCGGCACCGAAGTTCAAACCGACCCCGTAGTCGACTTCCGAAGCGCTGGGCAGTTCCCCGCCTTCTTTGCCCGCCTTGTAGTGAGCGGCAATGCGATCTGCAGGGATGGCTTTCGTGAAGATGGCCACTTCGTCGATCTCACCGGTGAAGAAGTTGCCTGTAGCGTCGAAGGCGCCACCGCCGCCGACGTGCACATTGTAGGTCGAACTGCCGTAGTTGGCTGACGTCTGTGTTATTTGATTGATGAACTTGCCATCAAAGTAATTCTTGATGCTCTTTCCATCCGCGATCGTCGCAACATGATGCCACGTTTCGTCGGGGAAGGAATAGGTCGTGTCAAGCGATCCACCACCGGGGGTCCAGATCTGGATGGTCGTCTGGTTGATGAACCCATACTCCACCGCGTCGTTCTGCCCGACGATTCCGATGCGGGTGCCAAAGGCAGTCGGATCGGAAGCACGGTTCTTGGGCTTGACCCAATACTCAAGCGAGAAGGAGGCTAGCCCGTTGAGCAGTTGCTGCTGCGCATCCACCCACAAGTCCCCGCCGCCGACCGTGCTGCCGCCCGTAAAGAGACCCGAGCGGTTGTCCGGAGCAAAACCGAGGAAGTCACCCGGGCGAGGTCCCGTGCCCGAACTGGCGTCCGTGGCAACGGAATCATCAGGCCCGTTGCCGGTCATCCATTTGCCGTCTGCGGCCGTACCCGCAGTACCATAGTTCTTGGTCGTTTGACCAGTAGCCTCCTCAAACCGGTAGAACATCACCGGGGCATCCGCCAAGATGACGTCGGCATAGGTCACAACGGCCACTTTGAAACTGACTTTGGTTCCGGCTGCCAGCGCATTCCCGTAGAGATCCTTCACGCCACCTGCGGTCAGGGTGTAGAAGTTCCCAACCGTAAGGCTGCTTGTATCAAGCAGCACGGAACTGCCGGATGCAGTAGCTTTGGAGATCGTCACCCCATCGGAGAGGGAGTAGTTTCCGACGACTTCAGCGGAAGCCTTCTCAACGGGTTCGTCGAACGTGACAATCAGGGTCGAGACTGTGGAGGCCTTCACCTTGCTGATCTTCGGTGCAAAGGTATCGTTCTGAACGGCCACCACGGCGTCGGCGCTGGTGACGGATTGTCCGCTGGGAGCACTCACAACCGCGCTGTACGTGCCACTGTCGGAGGCGGAGGCAGAAGGAATGGTGTAGGTCAAGGCGCTAGCCCCTGGAATGGCCGCACCGTTCTTCTTCCACTGGATGAGCAGAGGGAAGTTGTAAGCGGTGGGGGTAATCGAGGCTTCGATGCTCAACACACCACTGCGGCCCTGAAGCAAATTGGGCAGACTTTCGGGTTGCTTGGAGATAACCGGGGTGCCCAGGCTTGGCTTAGCGTTGGCACCCACCCATGAACCGGAGAGCGGCGACAAGGAAGCTGCAGGCGTCGTGTCACCCACCTTGCGAGCGGCAACTCGCAGGTAGTCGCCACCGCCACCTTCTTTCACCAACGCCACAAAGGCATACTTCTTGCCCGCCACCAGTGCGATCGGCTCCGAGGTCCGGAGCATGGTAGAATGGTCTGCGGCGGGTTCGGTGAACGCGTTACAGCAGCCGGTTTCTTCGCAAATCGGCGTCTCAGAAGTCGGATCGGGCGCAGTCTCAGTCAGGCTGAGGAAAAACTGCGAGGCGTCATCGCTGTTGATGAAGAAATGATAACTCGCCGTCTCAGGTGGAAGGATGAACCCAGTCACTCGCGCACCATAGTTGTCACCGTAACCGTTGGGGGTGTCGATGCCACCTAGCAGGCGCATGTTGTCAGGTTGGCTGGGAAACTTCTCTGACGCGAGCAGATCGGCAACAGCGACGCCAGTAATATCATGATAGGCCTCGAACTTGACGACCCCCAACGCAAACTCGTTGGCGATGGTGGCCACAGTCAGATTCGCTTCGTTACTGGTCAGAGCGCCTGCGGAGGTGGTGACCACCGCTTTGATCTTCGCGCCGTTATCCCCAGCAGCGGCCACCAGACTCAGCCTGTTGGTATTGCTGTTGGGAATATCTGTTCCGTTCTTTTGCCACTTGATGCTGGTGAGGGTGGCTGGAGGGGGGACGTCCACGCCCACCGAGAAGGTAGCGGTTCCGCCCGCATACACGTAAGCATCCTGAGGCTGCCCCAAGATCTGCGGTGCTGCCGAGGCCAAGAACGGCGACAGGAAGCTGCCAGCGATAGGTAGCGTACCGTCGATGGAAACAGAGAGGTTGTCACCTCCGCCACCTTCCTTCACCAACGCCTCGATGTAATAGGCTTTTCCCTTGGTCAGAGTGATTTTGGCACCCCCATTCACGGTGTCTTTCGTCGCCCACTCTGTCGCAGCAAACTTAGAAGAGTCCTTGGCTTCCGCCGTGCTACCTCCACCAGCAGCGGTGTAACTTCGAGTTCCACTCCAGCCAGTCTCTTGGGCAATCAGCTTCTTGTTGGCGGGCGCTTCGTCGGTGCTCAAATACAGATTTGCGCCGTCATCGGCAGCGAGGTAGAACGTATAGTCCCCGGTTACATCGGGATAGAAATAGCCCACCATCTGCGCACCGTAATTGTCTGCGGTGTCGAGGGCTTGTACGCTGATGTCCCCTGTCGCATTTAGCTCAAAGTAGGAAGGGTAAGCGACGGAATCGGGACTGTCGGGGAACTTCGCGTTTCCGGTCAGATCGGTCACGGCCGTGCCACCGATGTTCGCGAAGGTCTTGGCCGTAATGGTCCCCTGAGGGGTCGTCGGAGCGGCCGCCGAGAGGCTCGCCGCGCAGAGCAGACCTGCCAGAGACGACAGACCAAGTGCCGTGCACTGTTTTATGGTTTTTCGCATAGTGTATGCTTGTTAGTTAGGTTGTTACGCAAACCACCAACATCCACCCGAAGCTACCATCGTGCCCCCCTTGATCTTTTCACCATTCGACAAATGGAGTCAGCCCTCGGGTGTTACGAGGCGGTAAGCAATATGTTGTGATCCTGTTTACTTATACCTATTCTAAGGGTTGCTTGGCAAGCAAAAACTGGCGACCAACAGAGGAATGGGCTGTGGTATTGCACTGGAGTGATTCATTGCCTGTTCTCGCCCTTTGGGCTGATTCAAAGCTCTGCCAGCAACCCACCACTGCTGGTTTACAGCAGGAGAGCGCTGTGCTATTGATGCAAGTATGATCCAACGCTTCAGCCGAGTGTCTCCTTTCGGCTCCGTAGCAGATCCCGGAGCCACCCGGCATATCCCTCTGGCGTTCACCCTGATCGAGCTCCTGGTGGTGATCGCGATCATCGCCATCCTGGCTTCCATGTTGCTGCCCTCGCTGGCGAAGTCCAAGTACACCGGTAGCCGGATTGTGTGCGTAAATAACATCCGACAGCAGTACTTGAGTCAGCTCATGTACGCGGACGACAACCGGGGGCGTTTTCCCTACCATGAGGACATCAGCCCGGACTATCACCGCACCGCTCAAACAGGCCTTCAAAGCATTGTGAACTGCCTGCGGGGCACCTATGTGCCAGGAACGCAGGTCCTTATCTGCCCGATCACTCGTAAATCCTTTGGCCGGATGTGGCTTAACTATGAAAGCATGACCAACTACGCCGACAAGACCACGCGCGATTACGGCGGTTGGGACACCACGGCGGCCAACGTCTACACTCCGTACATGTGGCTGGCCAACTTCACGGCGCAACCTGCCATGAAGTTCGTCGCCCCGGACGGTAAAACGAATGTGAACCCCGAGCTTAACGAACCGGCCTGGCCCAGGAACACCGGCGAATGCGACAGCCGAAGAGCCTTCATCACCCATCGCATCAGCGACACGCCCGGCACCGCCCTCTGGGACGTTGGACATTTGGGCCGGTTCGGTGCAGGAACCCAGAGCAAGCCGCTTTGGGCGTTTTCGGTGTCGCCTGACCAACCTGTAGGCCACGCCGATGGAAGCGTCAAAGTCAGACCAAAATCGCAAGTCCTTCCGAGAGCCAAGGGTGGCCCCAGCGCCGACACAACTTACTACTACTGATTCAGGCGATGACTCCCCGGTTTGGCTTCCACGACGGAAGTAGCAGTCTACCAGCACCATGAAATCCACCAGCAGTTCCCTTTCCCGCCGCGGTTTTCTTGCAGCGGCAAGCGCCGCCACTCCGGGCATCGGCATGATCGCAGCCGCCGGACCCTCTGCATCCGCAGCGTCAATTCCCACAGCAAGGCCCGGGCAGCAAAGGTTGTTTGGTTTGAGGCATCCGCCCATGAGCAAGGTCCGGATCGGGTTTATCGGCGTCGGGAACCGCGGTTCGGGTTTGTTGGGCAACCTATTGGATCTGGAGGGGGTCGAGATCAAGGCCCTATGCGACGTCGTGCCCGACCGGGTGAGGAGTGCCCAGCAGCGGGTCGTGGCCAAGGGGCAGCCAGAGCCCAGTGCCTACACGAAGGGCGAGACGGACTTCGAGGCGCTCTGCCAACGCGAGGACCTCGACCTGGTTTACATCGCCACTCCGTGGGATTGGCACGTCCGGATGGCGGTCAGCGCGATGAAACAGGGCAAGCATGCGGCCATCGAGGTGCCGGCGGCGATGACGCTCAAGGAGTGCTGGCAGTTGGTGGACACCGCGGAACTCACCCGTCGTCATTGCCTGATGTTGGAGAATTGCTGCTACGGCGAGCTGGAACTCCTGGTCCTTCGCATGGCACGCCTGGGGGTGTTCGGCGATCTGACCCATGGGGAGGCGGGATACCTTCATGAGGCTCGGGATTACCTTTTGCAGGACGTGGATGCCGCAAAATGGCGGCGGCGATTCATCTCCCAATGGAACGGCAACCTCTATCCAACGCACGGGTTGGGTCCCGTGGCCCAGTACCTGGGCATCCACGCAGGAGACCGATTCGACCACCTGGTTTCGATGAGTTCGCCGGAATCAGGATTGAGTCGCCGCCGGGACACCCTGCCTGCGGCGGATCCACGCCGCCGTGAAACGTTCGCCTGCGGAGACATCAGCAGCACGCTGATCAAGACAGCTTTGGGCCGTACCATCCTGGTGCAATGTTCCATGGTACAGTCACGACCCTACAGCCGGATCAACCTGATCGCCGGCACCGCGGGCACGTTCTGCGATTACCCGCCCCGCCTGCATCTGGACGGTCAAGGCGAGGGGTGGGTGACCGACCTGCAGCCTTACCACGATAAGTACGGCCACCCGCTCTGGAAGAAGCTCAAGGTTCAAGCACGGGAGTCAGGCGGCCATGGCGGCATGGATTACGTGATGAACCAGCGCCTGATCCAGTGTCTGAGGGAAGGCCTGCCGCTGGACCTGACCGTGTACGATGCCGCGGCGTGGAGTTGCATTGTGCCGCTCAGCATCGCATCGGTCTCCAAGGGAAGTGCATCGGTCACGGTTCCCGACTTCACGCGCGGTGCGTGGAAAGACCAGTCGCCGGGCTCCCTCGCAGCGGTTTGAAGCTGGGATTCCCAGGGCTGATCTCACCAAGAGGTCAGCGCTGAAAGTCAGTACTGGCTGGTGACAGTGACCGGACCCAAGAGCCCGCGGAGCCGAATGATCTCCCGCTCCTTGTCGAAATCACTCCAGTCCTGGCCGTTGACCTGGACCCGCTGGATCGGCGCTGCCGTTGGGTGGCGAAAACGCAACAACACGGCCTCGGGCGGGTTTCGAAACGGCATCTCGATCCTCGCCGTAATCCGGCCGTTCGCCACGTCGGAGGCGATCTCATACGCAAGCTCGCCGAAATGGGTTGGAGCTTTCCTCACCATGATCTTCTTCCCCTGCTCCAGCCAGGCACGCGGTGTGGCCCGGGCAATCCACAAATCCTTCCCTTGCTCCATGACTAAGAGGTTGTGGAACCGCTCCAAGAACGCCGCCTCTTCGAAAATCTTGTCCGGCGGCCCATGCACCGCATGCTCATTGAAAGTGTAGCCGTTGTCCGGGAGGATATCGACGGCGTAACAGTTCATGAACGAGCGGAGAAACACCGGCACGTCATCACCCGCCAGATGCATGTTCGCGGTTCGCTCCAAACCTCCCTGGTACTGCCACCCGGCGTGAAACCAATCACGCCCACCCACATACGGATTCTCCAAGAGCAAACGGTCCTCCAGGACATCCAGGTACCCCTGCACCCGCACACATAACCGCTTTGACCTTGACGGTCTTTCTGGTTTGTTCATCCTTCGAATCACTGCACTCCATTGCGCTCGCCGATGTTGAGCCCGTGAACCAGTCTCTTCAGTATGAACACGACTACACCCTCCGCACTCCTGGCCTGCTTGTCGTGGGCCCTATGCATCTTCACGGCGCCCGCCGCGGTGCCTGGTCAGCCAGCAAGTCCATCAGGCCAGGAGATGATCCATGGTTTCCTCCGTCGTGAGGCGGTACGGTTGGACGCCCAGTTCCTCGAGGGCGTGACCAACCGACAGCAGTGGGAAACCCGTCGCCCGGAGTTGCATCGGCAATACCTCGAAATGCTGGGACTGTGGCCGCTCCCTGGGCGAACCCCGCTGCAAGCCCAGGTCACTCGCTCGCTCGAACGGCAGGAAGGTTTCCGCGTTGAAAACCTCCACTTTCAGAGCCGCCCGCACCTCTACGTCACCGGTAACCTCTATCTACCGAACGACGCCAAGCCAGGAGCCAAACTGCCCGCAGTCCTCTACGTTTGTGGCCACTCCGGACGCGGGCGCGATGGCAACAAAGCCGCCTTCCAACATCACGGAATGTGGTTCGCCACCCATGGGTACGTTTGCCTTATCATCGACTCCCTCCAGCTCGGCGAAATTCCCGCCATCCACCATGGCACCTACCGCTACGACCGCTGGTGGTGGCAGGCGCTCGGTTACGCGCCCTCCGCTGTGGAATGCTGGAATGGCATTCGTGCGCTCGACTATCTCCAGAGTCGGCCCGAAGTAGACCCGAACCGCCTGGCCGTCACCGGCATCTCCGGAGGTGGAGCCGCATCGTTCTGGATCGCCGCCGCTGACGAACGCGTCAAGGTCGCTGTACCCGTCAGCGGCATGAGTGATCTGGAAGATTATGTCGGCGGACGCATCGTCGACGGCCACTGCGATTGCATGTTTCTCATCAACACTTTTCAATGGCCGTGGACCTCCATCGCCGCCCTCATCGCTCCCCGGCCGCTCCTCTTCGAGAACTCCGGCCACGACCCCATCTTTCCGATGACTGGCAACGACCGTATCCGTGCACGGTTGGAAACGCTGTACGGCCTCTACACCAATCGGACCGAGCGGCTCTTCGACGTCGGCGTCACGCCCGGTGGCCACAATGACAACCCAGAACTCCGGCTCATGGCCTATCGTTGGATCAACTGGCATCTCAAGGGCACCAACGCCCCCGTCACCGAGCCTGACCTACCCCCCTTCGAGGGCAGCCAACTCCGAGCGTTCCCCGGAGATTTGCCCGCCGATGAAATCAACACCCGAATCGATGAGCTGTTCGTCCCAATCGCCACCCACGCGCTACCGCAAACAGCTGCGGATTTCCAGACTTGGCGCGATGGACGATTGGCCGAACTGCGTCGCCTCGTGTTCCGTTCACTGCCGCAGGGAGCCGAGGCTGGCGCCCCCCTGCGCTTCGGCGGTAAACCGCAGGCGGGCGCCATCGTGACGGCCCCAGGCATCACCACTCACTGGAGATACTTCCCCGCCTCCCGCCCCAAATCGGGCGCCAAGTCCTGGCTTGTCGTGCTAGGCCCCGAGGAGTCGCTCGACAGCAAGCCGGATTGGCTGGCGGAATGCGTCGGAGCTGCGCCCGTCCTCCTGGTTGCCCCACGCGGCACGGGTCCAACCCGTTGGCAGGATCCTGCCCCGTACACCATCCAAAGGTCCCTCCCCTTGCTGGGCAGCACCGTGGACACCGGACGTCTGGAGGATGTCCTGGCTATTGCCAGCCACGTGCTACAGCACAAGGCCGGTGGCCCCTGGGCCATTGCGGGGCGAGGACCCGCCGGGGTCATCGCCGCCTATGCAGCCCTGTTTGAGAACCGCCTCACTGAAATCACACTGGTCGCCCCTCCTCCCTCCCACCGCGACGGTCCCGTGTTCTTGAATGTGCTGCGCGTCCTGGATGTTCCCGAGGCACTCGGCATGCTCGCTCCCAGAACCCTCACCATCCGAGCCTCCCAGGAAAACGCGTTCGCCCGCACCGCCTCCCTCTACGCCCTGACTGGCGGGACGCTGCGAACTCAACCCCTTCCATGACCCCCATCCCCAGCGAGCATTCCTTGCCTTCGGCCCCCGAGAACGAAGCGCAACTGGACGATTATCTCACTCAGCCTCAGCCGGAGTTGGTGAAATTCATACCCGGCGTGCGCGGCCCGCTTTTGATTCTGGGGGCTGGCGGCAAGATGGGACCCACGTTGGCCGTTCTGGCGCGTCGAGCCGCTTCCGTCGCAGGGTGCCAACTCCGCGTTGTCGCCGTCAGCCGGTTCAGCAACCCAACCACCCGCCAGTGGCTCGAAAACCGCGGCGTTGAAACCGTCCCTTGCGACTTGTTGAACCAGGAAGAGATCGCCCAACTCCCCGATTCCACCGAGGTGCTCTACCTTGTTGGCATGAAATTCGGGACTGGTCAGAACCCGGCGCGAACCTGGGCCGCCAACACCATCATCCCGACGAACGTGGCTCGGCGCTACCCCCGGGCGCGATTCGTCACTCTCTCGACCGGCAACGTTTATCCCTTCGTCCCCGTTACACAGGGCGGCGCTACGGAGGAACATCCTTTGACCCCCATGGGCGAATACGCCAACGCGGCCGTCGCACGGGAACGCCTGTTTGAGTTTCACTCGCAGCTCCATGGAACTCCGTCCGTCCTCGTGCGCCTGAACTACGCGTGCGAACTCCGCTACGGTGTCCTCCATGACCTGGCCCGCAAAGTCTGGGCGGGTGAGCCGGTCGACCTCGCAAACGGTCACTTCAATTGCATCTGGCAGGGCGATGCCAACGACCGCATTGTGCGCTGCCTGGCCCTGGCGGCCTCCCCACCACTTCCCCTGAACCTTTCAGGCCCGGAAACCCTCTCCGTCCGCACCGTGGCGACCGAGCTCGCGGAGAGGATGGGCAGATCAGTGAAGTTCACAGGCACCGAGTCGGATAGCGCCCTCCTTAGCAACTCCACGCGATCGTGCCAGCTGTTCGGCCCACCCCCCACTCCGTTCCGTACGGCACTGAAGTGGACGGCCGGCTGGATCATGGGCGGCGGATCTTCTTTCAACAAACCAACCCACTTTGAAGTGCGGGATGGCAGGTATTAGCCCTCTGCCTAAGGCGTCACAAGCGCCTCAGTCAAAGCCATGAATCCTTTACCACAACCGCCGCCTTGGGTCTTGGACGCTCTCCGCGAAGGACTCGTCATCCCCGCCCACCCCTTGGCCCTCACTCGCCGCCGGCAATTGGACGAACGACATCAGCGCGCCCTGACACGCTATTACCTCGCGGCGGGCGCGGGCGGCCTGGCCGTCGGAGTTCACACCACCCAATTCGCCATCCGCGAGCCAAAGCACGGTTTGTTCCGCCCGGTACTGGAGCTGGCGGCCAGCACGGCCAGGGAAAGCTCAGCCTTGGCCAGGCCAGCCGTCCTCGTTGCCGGACTTTGCGGCCACACCAAGCAGGCGGTGCGTGAAGCGGAAGTTGCCCGGGATCTCGGCTATCACGCCGGCCTTCTCTCCCTGGGTGCGCTGCGCAACGCCACCCAGCGCGAACTCCTCGCCCATTGCCGAACCTTGGCCCGCGAGATCCCCTTGATCGGCTTCTACCTTCAGCCCGCAGCCGGGGGACGCCTGCTACCGTTCGAATTCTGGCGGCGCTTCGTGGAAATCCCCAACGTCATCGCCATCAAAATCGCCCCGTTCAACCGCTACCAGACACTCGACGTCGTACGCGCGGTCGCCGAGGCTGGGCGCGCCGGGCAGATCGCCCTCTACACCGGCAATGACGATCACATTCTGCTCGATCTTTGCACTGAGTTCGTCATCCCCACCCCGCGGGGCATTCAGCGCCTGCGGATCGTTGGAGGGTTGCTCGGACAATGGGCCTGTTGGACGAGGCGCGCCGTTGAACTCCTCAAGCGCTGTCAGCAACTCCGGTGCGCCAAGTCCATTCCCTCCACAATCCTGTCCCAGGCGGAACAGCTCACCGATGCCAACGCTGCCCTCTTCGATGCTGCGCATGGGTTTGCCGGCTGCATCGCTGGTATCCATGAAGTTCTGCGCAGCCAGGGCCTGCTGGCCAACAACCTCTCTCTCGATCCATCCGAACGACTCTCCCCTGGCCAAGCCGCCGAAATCACCCGGGTCTGCGCCGCCTATCCGCACCTCACCGACGAAGATTTCGTACGGGAACATCTAGACTGCTGGTTGAAAGGATGAAGGCAGCACCCAAGTCCAACTTGAGCGAAAGCAGGCCCAAGCACGGACGTTGCTTGTCTTTTAACGCGACGCCGGCCGCAGATAGCGAACGATATTCCGCATATCGGAACTTCTGATTTCCTTGGCAAGCTCGGCGACCGCTTTGGCTATGTCCCCAGGGACGTTGGGCTTGACCGTGTTCTCGTCTGCGAAAACAACTCCGGAATGCGAACGCTCTTCTGCGGCCCATTGGCGGAGAAGATCCACGATTGTGGCTTGGTCGTAGGTGAGAAAAACACGGCGTTCCTCGTGGCAGGCCGCAAGAATCTCGTCGTCAGCTGCCCGAAGAAAGGCACCCTGGCGCCAAAGTGCCAGATGCTCCGCTTGGATCGCTGGCGCGAGGCTGCGAAGCGCGCCCAGTGTGGCCTTGGTAACGTGGCAGTCGAAGAGCAGCCTCACCGCACTGTCCTTCGTTTGGCGATGGCGGTTCCGTCTGCCGGCCGACGAGAAAGGTCGGCTGCGTCTTGCTGCTCTATCCAGATTCGGTTTGCCATCGCCTGCTCTCGATCGTTCTCAATCTCCTCTGGAAAGGCCCGCGCGTAGGCCAGGGCTGCCCGAACCCGTTCAGCCGTGAGCTCATATTCCTTGGCAAAGTCCTCAACCGACAACTTGTCTGGCACCATTCCTGCGACCCAATACACCGCGAACCTGGTCCCACCGATGTAGGCAACCCGGCCTCCGGCGGTTTCGCGCAAGTCCACTTGTGGGTATTGCCGACGCCGCAGGCTTTCCTCGATAAACCGCGCCCCAAGCTGGGCAGGCTTGTGCCCAAACCGCGCTGCGAGACGTTCCACGCTCCGTTTCACTTCCTTGGGCAACCGGATGGTCATTACAGCGGTCTCTTTCATGGCACAAACATGCCATGTCTGCCCGAACTTAGCCAGCACAAAGCATCGTTTGTAACTAATGTAACTGCCATGCACCTCAAATCGCCTTCGTCTGGCAACCTCACAAAAACATCATGCGGCAAACATAGACCGCGGCCAGCGCGCCTACCAAGTCCGCCATCAACCCCGCAACCACCGCGTGCCGGGTTTTGCGGATCCCAACCGCGCCGAAATAGACGGCTATAACGTAGAAAGTCGTTTCGGTACTTCCGATGATCGTTCCCGCTGTACGGCTCATGAGCGTATCGGGTCCGTGCGCCCGAACGATGTCCGTAAACAGCCCTATCGTTGCGCTTCCGCTCAAAGGACGGGTGATGGCCATGGGCAGCAGTTCAGCGGGGAAGTGAATCCAGTCCAGAACCGGACGCAAGACGTTCGTCAGGATGTCTACACCACCCGCCGCACGGAAGACCCCCACCGCCACTAACATGGCCACCAGGTAAGGGATAATGCGAACGGCCACCTGGAATCCCTCCTTGGCCCCTTCCACAAACTCCTCATAGACCGCCACCCCGGAAAGGGCGGCGTGGAGGGGAAACGCGGCCAGCAGGAATGGGATCGCCAGCTTGGAAACCACATCCAGAGCCCGAACCATGGCGTTTGTGGAAGCAGCCACGGTAGGATCCTGAAAGAAGAGGCCGCGGATCAGCATAACCAGAAACGCTCCAAGGAAAGCCCCAAAAACTAAGCGACGCCAAAGGGATCCTCCGAGTGCTGCCACCGCTGGGGGAACTGGAGTGGCGGGTGGCACGACCTCTTCCGCCGTCGGAGTTGGGCTGCATGAAGGCGTTCCTGCAGCCAGCCGAAACCAGGGGAGCTTTTCCAGGGTTTTCACTGTGACCAGGCCGGTGACCGCCGCAAAGAAGGTCGCCACCAGCGTGGAACCGACGATAGCGGCGGGGTTCCTGGAGCCGGAGGCAGCTAGGATCCCGATTGCGGTCGCGGGGATCAACTGGAGAGAACTGGTGTTCAAGGCCAGAAACGTACACATGGCATTGGTGGCGACACCCGGATTGCGGTTCAACTTCTCGAGATCTGCCATCGCCCGCAGACCCAACGGGGTAGCCGCGTTGGTCAGCCCGATGATGTTCGCCGAGATGTTCAACAGCATCGACCCCATCGCCGGATGTTCGGGAGGCACGTCCGGGAAGAGGCGCCTAAGGATCGGGCGCAGGCCCCGCGCGAGCGTAGCGATCAGGCCTGCCTTCTCGGCCAGCCGGATCAAGCCCAGCCAGAGCGCGGTAATCCCGATGAGCGGGACGGCTACATTCAGGACCGCTGTCTTGGCAGAAGTGAACGCTGCCTCGGTCAATTCCTGAAAGCGGTCATTCCATCCCCCCAGGAGGACACCCGTCAGGAGCAAGGCCAGCCAGATGTAGTTGAGCATCGGCAGGGAGAGAAACGTACTTTTTCCTGGATTGCCAAGTCTAAAGTGAAAGGTTTGCATAAAGGAATGATCCAGATGCAATGGGCCACGTCAGGAATTCGTGCCGGAAGGCGGTTTGAGGGCAACCCACCACGTTCGAGCGGTCAGCCCCTTCTTCGAACGGGCGTGTCGTTGCTGTCCGCCGCCGTTGCCCTCTTCGCCTCCGCATGGTCTGCCGAACCCACAGCCCCTCCCTCCCCATCTAGACCCGATTCCTATCTGACCATCCTTTGGACGGGTGATTCGCCGTACCGCAATCGTGAGAAGATCCCGGTCTATTTCGATCGGCTCAAGGAGATGGGAGTGAACACCGCCATGGTTCATGGGGGCGATGCCGACCCTGCTCCGCCTTTGCAGAACGGATTTCGCTATTACGTCGAAAACATTGTCAACCGAGGTCTGTGCCTGAAGTGGAACTCGCCCGTCACCGACTGGGAAGCGATGGTCACCCGCTGGGCGACCAACCGGGACGAAGCCTCCCTGCAGCGGCCCTATTCGTTCGATGACCCGCTGTGGCTGAACTCGGCGAAGGCCCAGATGGCGAACGCCGCCAGGAAGCATGGTCCCCACCACCCAGCGCTCTACAACATTCGGGATGAATTATCAGTCACGACCTCGGCCAACCCCTTTGACTATGATTTCTCGCCAAGTGCTCTGGAAGGCTTCCGCTTGTGGCTGAAAGGCACTTACGGGACCTTGGCAGCCCTCAACGCCCAGTGGGATACATCCTTTCCAAGCTGGGAAGAGGTGCGTCCTTTCACCACGGATCAGATCAAGGCCAGGGTGGCCAGCGGCGAAAAGATCCCGCGCGGAAAACCGGACTGGCAAGCTCTGCAGAAGAAGAGGCTCCCTGCTTCGCCAAATGCCCGCGACCTGCTGGCATGGAACCTGTCGCCCTGGGCGGACTTCCGGACTTACATGGACCTCTCGTTGGCGCGAACGCTCGCGGAATGCCGTTCGGCAGCTCGCACCGTCGATCCCCATACCCCGGTTGGGATTGAGGGGACCCAAATGCCGCACGCTTTCGGCGGCAGCGACCTATGGAGACTCTCCCAGGCCTTAGACTGGGTGGAGCCCTACGATATCGGTAACGCGCGGGAGATTTTCGGCTCTTTCATGCCGCAGGGCACTTTTCTCACCACCGTGTTCGAATCGGAGACCAACCCCGCCAGCCGCCGTCTCTGGCACCTTCTGCTGCAGGGTGACCGCGGGTGCATCGTCTGGTGGAGCGAGGATTGCATGGATTGGAAGAGTCCGGCGTATGACCTGACGCCGAAAGCAAAGGCGTTAGCACCCGTGCTGAAGGAAATGACCGGCCCCTTGGCGGCCCTATTTTTGAATGCACACCGCGTTGAGGATCCCATACTGATCCATTACTCCCAACCCAGCATTCAAGTGGGTTGGATGATGGACTCCTGTGTCGATGGATCCACGTGGCTGCGCCGGTTTTCCAGCTTCGAAGCCGAGCATAGTCGGATGGTCAAGATTCGCGATAGTTGGCTCAAAGCCCTTCAGGACCTGGGATATTCGCCCCGGTTCGTTTCTTCGGAGCAACTGGAGCAAGCGGATAGCCTCGAAGGTGTCCAAGCACTGGTGTTGGCGGGATCCATCGCGCTGTCCCAAAGGGAAGCCGAACAGATCAGGGCTTTCGCGTCGAGTCAGACTTCCGGGAGGGTTGTGCTCGCGGACGGCTGCCCGGGGCGTTTTGATGAACACGGCCGGCTGAGGCCCGCAAGCCCTCTCCAGGACTGGATTCCCAACGCGGAATCGGAGGAGCGGTCGTGTGCAGTCGGCAGCGGCACGCCGGTCATGATTCGAGCCCGAGCTGGGGACATGGCGGAGTACACCCGGGAGCGCTTGAGATCCGCTCCGGATCCAGGCTGGACCGACTGGATCGCGCAACAGCTGAGCGGGATCCCGCGCGAAGTCCTCGTCCCCTCCAGCGCCCGGGTGCGCGTACATCGTTTTCAACTCGGCAACGCCCGGCTCATCGCGCTGGAAAGAAACATCCTCTACCAGATGAGCGAAGATCTCAAACAAGCCGGGGGTAACCAAGCCCTGGAGTCCTCCCTCACGGTACCTCTGGAGTTTGCCGAGGCGGGTTTTGTCTACGACCTCAGATCCGGCACGCTTCTTGCTAACGGAAGAACAGTCTCGGTCACCGTCGATCCATGGCGACCCACGCTCCTGGCGAAGCTGAAGACGAGGATGTCCCCGGCGAGCCTGAAAGAATACCTAGACCAGGCGGCCAACCAGCGCAGCGAAAGGGCAGTCTTGCCAGACTCTCGCTAATGCCGTTCAAGCTCCGGCCCAGCGAAGCAGGCGTACATTCAGTCTGTCCAGATGGCAGCCCCCGCTTAGAAGCCCGGGAAAATCCGTTGTCAGCTGGTCCACGGTAGGTATTGCCCCCCAGGCGGTCACAGTAAACACCTCCGCGGCATGCCTGCTTTCAATGGCTAATTCCCGGTTTTTTTTCGCAAAGCGTTTCCGGAGGGTTTGGTACCACTGCTCCGGAGAGGCGGGTGGTTCCATATCGTGGCGACCCACCCAAGGGAGCCACTCGATGATCTGGGACTGATGGCACCAGGACATCTCACATACCTTCTGGAAAGCCGCTTCGATATCCACAGCGACGTCATGCCCGTTCTCGCCAAACATGTAACCATCGTAAACTGCAATAATCACTGGGGTCTTGATGGACTTAGCCGGTCCTTCCTCCGCCGGAAACTCGGGCGTGTAGACGTGGGGAACATTGATGAGATACCCCACCCGCCGAATGGCGTCTGCGATCGCCAAGTGATCCAGATGAACGCCAGCCAAGGGATCGGAAGGCAAGGGTGGGCAGAAGAGATAATCAGGCTCGAATTCGCGGATGGTTCGCCAGAGCGCGGACAGAAAGTCCTTGTTCGGCTCCAGACAGCCTTCGCGGGGTACAGAACCGTTGGGCAGCCGCAACAATTCAAACTCGTAGTCTCCAATCTCGGCGGAAGCCAACTGTTCCTTAAGGCGCAGCTCCCCCGTCTCCTGTCTCCCCCGGAAATGGTGTCCACTCTCGCCGTCGGTGCAAACCACCACCTTACCGACGAACTCACTCCCCAGCTTGCGTCTCCACATCTCAAATGTGCCAGCTGCGGTAAACTCGTAATCGTCGTAATGGGCATGTATGAACAGAGCTCTCACAGGGGTAGGAGGATGGAGCTCCGTGCCCGAAAAGGGAAGCCCGGAGAGCACGGACGATGAACCAGTCGCCGTCAGGAGGCGAAGGAACGACCGAACTGGAGGATCCATAATAGAAGCCCCTCCTCTCGTCCAAGCCAGCTATCGTTGAGGCATGACTTGTCGCCTACAAGGCATTGGAGGGGGGTCATCGGCGTAGATAGGCCCAAACAAACACCACCAACAGCAGCAGGGTGGTCACCACAATCCAACCGGCGCGCCTCGAGTGGCGGGAGGATCCCCTGCTTTCTCCGAATTCCTGCTGAACATACTCATCATAATCAAAATGAGCATCGGGTAGATCCAGGGACTGGTCCCTGGCTTGCTCGGACCAGCCAGTCTGCTCACAGGAACCGCATTCCGGGCAGGACAAGGAGTCCGCCGGTATCTCGGTGCCACACTGGGGACATACTTCCGGTTTCATGTTTCGCGACCCAAGCTGAGCATGCCTAGGTTGGGGGGAGACTGCAAGCGGGGGCAACGGCAACCGTTCATCGAGGTTTTCCTTCCTAAAATGAATACTTTACAAATCCATTCGGATCGGGTTTAAATAGAAGTTGCGTCGCCTAATGGAGCGTTCTAGGGCAAGGCGAAAGAGGCCGAGAAAAGTGCAAATAATGGCTTGACGCGTAGCTAGCGTTTTGGTAATTAGTGCCCAAGACTTAGAGATTTGTAGGAAACGCTCCGAGTTAGTAACCGGGAAAAACAAAAGAACTGGCAACATTTATGAGCAAATCGCAGAAACAACTCAGTGTGTGTTTGGCAGTCCTGGCAACATCGGTAGGTGCCATGGGGGCTGATTGGGTTTACTACGATGGTACTGGGAGCCCGAAGTTGGACGGGTTGGGCAACCAGCTGTATGTAACCTCGACGACGGAAATTGGTGACCGCATTCAGCTGGGTAACGCCACGCAGAATGGCAGCATCGATTACTCCACTTGGCAATATGGAGTCACAAAGTTCCAATTTGAGTACTACGCCACAGGCGTGACGACCGCGAGTCCGATCAGCGCCAAAGTAAATCTGTACAACGGCAATCCGAGTGGATCGGCAGCTTGGAGCAGTGCTTCTTTCAATCTGAAGAACGGCTATAACTCCGTGACGATTGAAGACGCTGGCAACCAGTTCGCCACCGTTAACGGACAGTCCACTTGGAGCGTGAGCTTCGGTACGCTCGGCGCGGGACAGAGCTTCGGGCTCCTCATGAACGGAGATCCGACGATCGGCGCCAATGGCGTTGGATACTGGGCCAAGACGAGCAGCGGATGGGAATCCTACCTGATTGATGGTGGAGCAACTGCCGCGAATTTCTCGGCTCGCGTCACCGCAGTTCCTGAACCCACGACTATCAGTCTGGGGCTCCTGGCGCTCGGCGCTCTCGGCTACGCCGGCTTCCGCCGCCGCTAGTTCGACAGACAACAACAAATCTCGAAAGAGCGTGGATTCGTCCACGCTCTTTTGTTTTTGTACGAGATTCGCTGAGCTGAAAGGATTCCTGAGGCGCAGGAAGTGGCAGGAGAATTAGAGAATCCCCTGCTCCAGAGCGGAGAGCACTTGGGGATCTCGGACGTCCACCCACCTGCCTTCGATTTTGAGGCCGGCGATCTTCAGTCCATCGTTGACCATGGCGGTGATGGCATCAGTCAACTCATACTCGCCTCGTGGGGATTTTTGAAGCTGCGCCGTGTAAGCAAAGACCCGGGGGGTGAACATGTAGACTCCAGCATTGTACCACGCCGGATCCCCAGGCTTGAGCCAACCTTCGGTGCGCAGCGCTTCCAACTGAGCGGGCGAGGGTTTCTCCACCAAACGGGCCAGGCAAAACTCGTGATCGAAGAAGTTGATGGCACCTTTCGTAACGTCTTCCCCGGCGGTGACCGTGATGAGCCCAGAAAATGGCTTTTCCTTGAACCGTGCCAGCATGTGCTGGTACGTCTCAGCCTTCACCAGGATGTCCCCATAGGTCAATAGGAAGTCATCATCCCCCACAAAGGCTTTGGCGGGCTCGGCGGCTCGCCCGGTGCCGTCTTGCACGGTCTGCCTGACCGTCTGAATCCTAACTCCCCAGCGCGAACCGTCTCCAAAGTAATCCTCGATCACTTCAGCATGCCAGCCGGTCACCAGGCAGATCTCCCGGATGTTGGCGAGGATCAAGCCTTCCAGAATGTGCTCGAGAATCGGTTTGCCCTGCACTCGTAGCATCGGCTTCGGAAGCTCATTGGTGAGCTCCTTCATGCGGGTGCCTTTACCAGCGGCAAGAATGACAGCTTTCATCAGGGGCGAGGATGGATGGTAGGAGTTCAAGGCACCCTCTCCCGGGTGGGGGAGAGGGTGCGGGGTAAGGGATCGTCAAGGCAACCTAGGGAAACCGCAGGCCCTAGGCTCCGAACTTGTCGAACATCTTGGCGTTGGCCTGCATGTAGCGGATCAGGTACTTCGCCTCGAAAACACCGAGTGAACCCGTGTTTGCACCCGTTTCGGTGAACCGCTCGAGTTTGTCGGAGCCACTGATCTCGGAAGTCAAGAGTACCGGCTGTGGATGCCAGGAGTGGCCCTTCACTGGGCACGGAGTGCTGTGGTCGCCGGTAATCACTAACACATCCGGCTTCTTCTTTAAGAGAATGGGCAGCGCGGCATCAAAGTCCTCCACGGCCTTCTTCTTGGCATCAAAATTTCCATCTTCGCCGTACATGTCAGTGTACTTGTAATGGATGAAAAAGAAGTCGTACTTGTCGTACTCAGCCAGGTAGCGCTCAAACTGTTCGGCGATAGTTTGGGAACCTTCCAGTTTATCCATACCGACCAACTGGGCGAGCCCCTTGTACATGGGGTACACCGCGATGCAAGCGGGCTTGAGCTGGTAGCGCTGCTCGAACAGGGGAATCTCAGGCTGGTGCGCAATGCCGCGCATGAGAAAACCGTTTGCCGGTCGTTTCTTAGCCAACAACGGCAGAGCGGCCTTATAGAAGTCAGAAACGAGCTTCGCGGCTTTCTTCGCCTTCGCAGACTTGGCATCTACGGCTTCGGAAGGAGGAATCGGCAAGCCTTCACGATGTGGGTCGGAGTCGGTTAGCGGGCCTTCCAGACCCTTGCCGCGGAAGACCACCACAAACCGATGCCCCTTGCCCGCCTTGATAATGACCTCCGTATCACCGATCTTCTTGATCTTGGAGGCGAGCAAAGCACAGAGCTCTTCGCAAACCGAGGTGTCAATGCGTCCGGCGCGACGATCGGTGACGATGCCCTTGGTGTCCAAAGTGCAGAAATTTGCCCGGGCCGCCACATCACCAGCCTTAAGTTCTAACCCCAAGCCGAGGGCTTCGATCACGCCCCGCCCCACCTGGAATTCTAGTGGATCATAGCCAAAAAGGGCCAAGTGCCCCGGGCCACTTCCAGGAGTAATGCCCGGCGCCACCGGGATCATCCTTCCTTGGGCGGCGTCTTTGCAGAGGGCATCCATGTTCGGCGTCGAAGCCGCCTCGAGCGGCGTCAAGTACCCGCGTTCTTTGACGGCCAGATCTCCAATGCCGTCCATTACCAGCATGACCACTTTGGCTTTGGTCTTGAGGGTTAGTTCACTGTACAGGGTGTCAAGGTTCATAGTCAGTCTCCAGTTACGTTCACAGATAAAAACGGCGGCTTATACGATCGAAATCGCCAAGCCAACCACCCTCATACTGAAAAAAACGCACCCCTGCGTCAACTTTATAGCGTCAGATCGCCGAGGCGTAGGAAATGAACTCGCGATAACGCTCCAGCACGCTGGCAACCGCCAGTGCCAGTGCCGTTTCCTTGAGGTACTCTGGCGCTTTGCTGGGAGACTCTAGGATCAGCTCAAAGGGACTCGGACGGACACCTGCGGGCGCGCGCAGGATGCCAGGGTAACTGGATCGGATGACACCATCGCTTGCCCGAAAACCGTCGATCACCTCTCTTCGGTTGCGGGGCAGGCAGGTTTCGGCAGCCCGAAGCGCTGGCTCGATGAGGTGTCGGGACAGCGTCGCTCCTCGCGCATAACCGTAGACGCCATCACTGGTGTCATCTGTGTGCAACGAAATAATCCCGTTCAACCTGTTCATTCTTAATTGGTTCTCTATGTACACAACCTCAGGCTCGCGAGAGCCAATCCAGAATTCACGGTTCAAGTCCCTGCCGCTGCCGGAGGAACGTGTCCGGCGCTCAAAACCGACCGGATTGCAGATGGGGTAGAGAAAGAGGCAGTAGCCTTGGGCCAGCGAAGGCCGTTGCTCCAACCAGCTCACCAACCGCAACAACGCGTGGGTCCCCTCTGGTTCATCGCCATGGATGCCGGCGAACAGCGCAAGCACGATGGTATCCCCTCCTCCCTGAGGCCCCAGGTAGGTGTACGCCGGAACAGAATAGACCTCCTCGGCGCAAGAGAACTGGAGGCCAGGCTGGCGAATGAGTGCCGATGAATGGGCAGCCATGTGGTCCCACTTCGCGATCGTTTTATCAAGCCGTCGCTGGCCCACCCTTGGCCCTGGAACCGACGATGACAGGTCCTCCACTCCCGCCTCGCTCGCCGAAATAGTCAAATGTCGCATAAATATTATATGACTATCATACGTATGTTATATTGTTTTGCAAGTGTCAGATTTCTCTTTTCAGTTCCTACCTCGCCAAGTAATTTCTGTTCGCCTTGTCCGATGGTGTAATGGTAGCACAGAGGTCTTTGGAGCCTTTAGTCTTGGTTCAAATCCAGGTCGGACAGCCACTTTCAGAACCGAGGATTAACCAATAGAATCAAGGGTTTAGTGAAGTTTCACCCAAAAAGTCCTTAGTGTGAGGAAATGCGCTGAGATGCGTCATATTTGCCAGAAATGCAGCTTTTTTGGCAAATAGTTTGGCAAATCTGGCAGGGGTGATTCGATCCCTTGTCCTCCTTCTCTGATTAGGTTTGGCAAATCTGGCAAATCTGAGTCCGCCAGCGAAACGACAGGCCTACCCTTGGGAAAGAAGAAGCCACTCCCCGGGCTCCCCCAGGTCTTTAGCGGCAGGACAGCCTGGAGCCGTCGGGGCGGCGCGAGGGTCGAGTGAAGACGATCACAGGACCTGACAGCGCCACCGCGACGCGCATTCGCTCGACCAAGGAATCCTTTGTTTCCTCGGGCCTGACCGTCCCCACGGTGTACACCCCCACCCCGCCAGCATCCTGCCCTCTCTATGCACCCCCAAAAAAATCCCTGACGATTTTCTGTAAGGTTTCCGCTCGGCGCTCGTATTTACTCAGTAAATGGACCCCATTGAACTCGAGAAACGACTCAAGCGCGTTAAGCGACTCTCGGACTCCCAGCTCGGCGCTTTGCTTAACCGTGAAATCGCTTGCCGCTTCGACGTGTGGAGCAAGGAGGCTATGCTCTTGGCCGAGGCTGTTAAGAGGTTGGGGTTCAGCAGGAGGATGCCACCGGACTGCCTCGCTTTGGCTGAACAGTTCCTGAACGTGGTCTTCGTCACACCAGCCATCGCCAAGGCTCGACGCGCCGCCAGAGGGAAGTGACGCTCGGCGCCGGCCGCCAGGGATAGGGTGTCAGAGTCGAGGAGACTCCGGAGGGAAACCACCAGCCGAACGGGCCCAAACTAAGCCTCGTGGCCAACAAGAAACCCGCCCTAGTGAACGAGCGGGTTAGGATTCAGACCCACATCGAATCGGGACTGCAGGTCTACTTCTTACCCCGACGGCCCGCAGGAACGAAGACCGCCCGGCCTAATACCGTCTCCCAGCGTCTAACCGGCCTAACCCGTCCCACCCCGTGCTCCCAAGCCAACCTTCACTCACAACTGCACCTCCACCGATCCAGCAACAGCCTTCAACGAACCATAATAGAACTCCACCGTGATGCGGACTTTCTGCCAGGCCAGGTTATCCGGTACTCGCCATGAGCACCCGCATGTGCCCCCTCACCCAAACTCCAGGTTGCCCGATCCCACCTTCTGGCCAGCGTGGTCGGTAACCACAAACTGGCGTCGCCGCGGATCTCGGTCGAAGCTCTTGCCGATGCCGTAGGCTGAATAAGTCTCCCCGCCAGCGCCGACCGCTTTCGCGCTGATTCGCAGCATCCTGGCGCCGCTGTTTTTTGGATCGGGCGATTGAATATTGGCGGTGACCTTGATCTCCATCGGCGCACCACAGGAAACCGACGCCGTCTTGCCCCCTTCGACCGAAAACGAGTTTTTGAGGCTGCGGTCGAACGCGCTGGCCCGCATCCGGTGGAACAGCCCCGCCTTTCCTTCCGCCAGGCATCCATAGACCCGGTAGTTGCCTGGCGGTACCAGGGCTCTGCCCTTCACGACGGTGGGCTTGATGAGCTGCCATTGGCCGGCCGGGTTTTCCCACGCCAGGGAGAGACTGCGAACCCGTTTGCCGTTGGGCGTGACCAGCAATTCTGCCAAAGGCCCCGCCCAAGGCTCAAGGTGCAAGACCTGAGAATCGGCCGACAAGGCGATCTTCCATGGCTGCGCTCCGACATAGGTGATCGGGCCAAAGGGACTGCAGTCGGTGGTGAAGGGGTACGGGCTGCAGTCTGTCGTGAAGAGGCGATTCTCGAAGCTCTCACCGCCGCCGGCGCCTTGGAGAAGACTGTCCCCCGTGACCAATCCCCAATCCGCCGGAACGCTCCGGGCGGGGGGTTCGAAGCGCCACGACTCGCCCAGTTGTCCATCGCCGTCGTCGTCCATCACCGCCACTCTGCGCCGCACGCCCGGCAAATTGACCACCGTCTCCAGATACCACCCCGTCTTCACGCGGAGTTGGCCGTAGTAAACGTCGCGTGCTCCGCCAGTCGTCAGGAGCTGGCGGTTGGAGAGATGGGTCTGAACGAAAAAGACGTGCGGACCGAGGTTGACGCCTCCATTCGCCGGCAGGATAACCGGGCCAAAGAACATCTCCTCACGGTCCTCCGGCAAGGCCAGGGGAGCGCGTGATAATTTTGCCGGCAGCACCACCGCGTCGTTTGCCAGATCACCGTCCCGGTTCAAGTCCATGATAAGCCGAGCATACCCCTTGCCGTTGCCCTTGGACTCATCCAGGCGGAACAGCACCGGCGGACGATTTGTCCCCCCTTGCCACCACTGCCCATACAGGGGGCAGCGGGAGGTTGCTGGCGGCTCTCCTTTCAGTTCCTTGGGTTTTACTGTCGAAACCACCAACAACGAACCGTAGCTGCGCGGGAAGGCGGCGATCTGGTCCGCCGTAAAGGCTCTGTATTTCAACGGAAAATCCGCCGCCGCCAGCCCTGCCGCCAAGACGACCGCGCCGCAAATATGTATTACCTTTCGCATAAATCCCGTCGGGTCTTCGTCAGCTTGGCAGGGGCCCACCCGCCTGTCCAGCCGGCAAGGCTGCAGCCACTAAGCACTCTCCCGAGCTGGAGCGGTCAGACGGATGCTGTCCGCAGCAGGCTGGTGGAGCGAGGGACGAACAGCGCCGTGCCTGATCACTCGACACACCCGCTTTTTGCTCACCCCCACCATGCGCAGAATCCGTGGTGATCAGGAGCAATGAATCCCGGCGAGGCCCTGAGAAGACAATACTCTCACGACTTCCGTTTGCTCGACCTCGTCAAAAAATAACCCCGGGGCGCCAGGTGGGGCCCCATCCCTCTGGAAACTGCACCCCTGAAAACGACCACTTCAAAAATCAGACCTGATGTCCGGATAACATCGCGGCCGCTTTGACACCCCTAGGAGAGCCTCATTCTGGAAAGATGAGATCTCCGTCCAGCTGATGCGGGTTCTCTGCCGGATATTGTTCAGGTCATGGCAAGATCCGTTGAGTGCGAACCCTTCGTGTCCCCCCGGATCACGCCTTGTAAAACGACTCTGTGAGGGGTAGAATTATCTCTAATCACTACCACCAGAGCGAAGCTGACTCTTTTCCGAGGCCCGTCTTCTGGTTTGCCAGTGATCCGAAAGGCCGGGAGTGACGTACAGAGGCTTATTACGGGGCTGGACCGGTCAGGAGACTGGCGTTCAGGCAACATCGCCTGAAGGAGGAGAAACTGCGTCTTGAGCACTTTCCTGTAACAACCCGAGAGGGAACCCGTATACCTCTTTTGAAAGCACCAATTGTGAAGACGAAACACCTCAGGATCCTGACTCGCCTCTGCCTGACCCTTTGGGCGACAGCCCAAGCAGCGGACTACACCTACGAGACCAACAATGGCACGATCACCATCACGGGATACACCGGACCCGGCGGTGCCGTGATCATCCCGGACACGATCAATGGCCTGTCGGTCACCAGTATCTGGGGAGGTGAGCCTGGTGCCTTCCAGGGTAGCAGCCTGACTAGCGTCAGGATCCCCGACAGTGTCAACAGCATCGGGATCCGTGCGTTCTCCGGCTGCGCCAGCCTGACGGCAATCACTGTGGATGCGAGCAACTCCTTCTACAGCAGTGTGGACGGGGTGTTGTTCGACAAGGGCCAGACCACGCTCATCCAATACCCAGCGGGCAGAGTCGGAAGCGACTACACCATCCCCGACAGCGTCACTAACTTCGGAGACAGTGCGTTCGCTCTCTGCACCAACCTGACCAGTGTTACGATTCCTAATAGCGTCACTAGCATCGGGAGGTTTACGTTCGGAGGCTGCACCAGCCTGACGAACGTCATAATCGGCAAGGGCGTTACAACGATCGATTACTTTGCGTTCGTTGGTTGCACCAGCCTGACGGGAGTTTATTTTCAGGGTAACGCCCCCAGCCTTCTTAGCGGTTTTATTGTATTCGATAACACAAGCGATGCAGTCGTCTATTACTTGCCGGGCACCACGGGCTGGGACACGACGTATTCCGGGCGTCCGACAGCGCAATGGTGGCTGCCAAACCCGCTGATCCTGACCACCGCTCCCAACTTCGGCATCCAAACCAACCAGTTCGGTTTCGTGATCTCTTGGGCAACGAACCTCTCCGTCGTCGTCGAAGCCTCCACGACACTGACCAACCCCACTTGGTCTCCTGTGGCAACCAACATCCTCACCAGCGGCTCCTCCTCCTTCAGCGATCCTCAATGGACAGAGTATCCAACCCGGTTCTACCGAATCCGTTCACCGTAGATCAGTTAAAAGAAGGCTATTGGCATTGGCCACATCAGGCATGAAACAATCCGAAACGGAAACCGTATACCTCTTGTGAAAGCACCAATTATGATCACGAAGAATCTCAGAATCCTCACGGCCCTCAGCCTCTTCCTTTGGGCAGCAGCACCTCGGGTGGCAGGCCAAGCGGCGGATTACGCCTAAACGACCAACAAAGGCACGATCACCATTCTCTTGTCCGGAAACCAGGAAATCTCCAATCAAACTATGAAAAACAATACTCGTTCTCAACACCCCGCCGGACGCCGGTTCGGCACAGGATACTCGATGAAACCCGAGGGTCTTTTCCGACGTCTTGCCTTGAGTTTACCGGCCATCCTGCTGTGGCTAGTCATGTTGCCTTTGACTGCACTCGGCCAAGCCAACTACGCCACACCCTACACGTTCATCACGCTGGCCGGACCGGCGGGCACCGCCGCGCGGTTTAGTTATCCTATCGGAGTGGCGGTGGACGCGAATGGCACCCTCTATGTCCCGGAGGTTGGCCACAGCACCATCTGCGCCGTGGAGCCGGTCGGGACGAGCTGGGTAGTGACGAGCCAGGCCGGAATGGCGGGCTTTCCTGGCAGCGCAGACGGGACGAACAGCGACGCACGATTCAAGTTTTCGCTCGATATTGGGGGTTTGCTTTGGTTTGCTGGTGGTCCGGCGGTGGACAGCACAGGCAACGTCTATGTGCCGGATTTCGGCAACCACACGATCCGGAAAATCACGCCGAGTGGGACAAACTGGGTGGTGACGACTCTGGCTGGAAAGGCGGGCGTTAATGGCAGCTCGGACGGGACCAATAGCGCCGCGCGTTTTTATGTGCCTTCTGGTTTGGCGGTGGACACCAATGGCAGCATCTATGTTGCGGACGGCTTGAACCACACGATCCGGAAAATCACGCCGAGTGGGACAAACTGGGTGGTGACGACTC
>CAYPNF010000010.1:0-98251 GCA_964411985.1 uncultured Verrucomicrobiota bacterium | reverse complement strand
CTCTGGCTGGAAAGGCGGGCGTTAATGGCAGCTCGGACGGGACCAATAGCGCCGCTCGGTTTTATCTGCCTCAATACCCGGGGCTGGACAGCGCAGGTAACGTCTATGTGCCAGACTATTCCAACCACACGATCCGGAAAATCACGCCGAGTGGGACAAACTGGGTGGTGACGACTCTGGCTGGAAAGGCGGGCGTTAATGGCAGCTCGGACGGGACCAATAGCGCCGCGCGGTTTTCTTATCCTGTCCAGGTGGTAGTGGACAGCGCTGACACGCTCTATGTTGCGGACAGCTCGAACCACACGATCCGGAGAATCACGCCGAGTGGGACAAACTGGGTGGTGACGACTCTGGCCGGAAAGGCGGGCTTTGGTGGCAGCGCGGACGGGACTGGAAGCGCCGTGCGATTCAATTTTGGGGGGGGTGGTGCCGTGGCGGTTGACAGCGCGGGCAACCTCTATGTGGCGGACTATGCCAACGGCACGATCCGCAAAGGAATGCCCGCCAGCTCCGTGCCGCCGCCGATGTTACAGCTGCCGAGCCTGAGCGCGGGCCAGTTCGGTTTTGGGATCACCGGCCTTCCCGGCTTGGCGGTGAACATCGAGTCTTCGACGAATCTGTCCCAATGGCAGGTGCTCAGCCCCATGCTCACCCTCGTGGGCGGGACGAATTACTATGTCAATCCCTCCCCATCCCAGAGCGCCCAGTTTTACCGTGCCCAAGTGCGCTGACCCACAGGGGCCTGCCACGGGCTCGTACCGCGTGATTCGTGGGGGCCAATGGCGCCAATGGTTCGAGGGCCCTGGGTTCTGCCGGTCCGCGTACCGCTACGGTATCACTCCGGACTACATTATCAACTTCATGGGCTTCCGTGTCGTCCTTGCACCAGGCCAGCCATGAGCTGGGGTGTAGGCGGAGCTGCCCCGAGCATGCTGGCGTAGGGAGGGGCGAGCAGTGCCATGCCTGCTCAACGGGCACCTTAGCCCCTTTTGCCCAGCTTAGTTCACAGACTCGTGACGGTCACGTGCAATGACTCCCGGCGAGGTCCTGAGAAGATAATAATCTCACGACTTCCGTTTCCCGGAAAACGTCGCAAAAAACACACCCAGGGCACCAGGTGGGGCCCCATCCCTTTGGAAAACGTACCCCTGAAAACGACCGGCCCAAAAACACGACCTGATGTCCGCATACCACCGCGGCCGCTTTGATACCCCTGGGAGAGGCTCATCCTGGGAAGATGAGATCTCCGTCCAGGTGATGCGGGTTCTCTGCCGGATATTGTTCAGGTCATGGCAACATCTGGTGAGCGTGAACCCTTCCGATTCTCTGGAGCACGCCTTGTAAAACGGCTGCGTGGGACTTAAAATACTCCCTAATCACTACCACCAGAACGAAGCGGACTTTTTTTCCGAAGGCCATCTTCTGACTTGGCAGTGAGCCGAAAGGCCGGAGTGACGTACTCGAGCCCATCATGGGAACAGACCGGTCCGGAGACCGGCGTTCAGGCGACTTCGCCTGAAGGAGGGAGAAACTGCGTCTTTGGCAACCCTGACGAGCTGTTCCTGTGCCTACAATGCAACCGCGTTATCCTCAGCGTAACCAGCTTTCCCACAATAGGTTCACGCTATCGCACCTCAATGAATCGGGAACTTCAGCAAAAAAGAACCAAGAAAAGCACCGCCGAATGTAAGATCCCCACTTTTCCACCGTTAGTATGAGTATAGACCCTTAACCGGCCCTAGAACCATGAAGACCTTAAGAATGCTCCGCTTTGCTTCCGTGTTGGGATTAGCCCTGGTGACACTCCAACCGCACGCCGCAGCCCAAGCGGCGGACTACATCTACACCACCAATGGCACGGTCACCATCAACAAATACACCGGTGCTGGTGGTGCGGTGACCATCCCCGACACGATCGATGGACTGACAGTCACCAGCATAGGGAGCGAAACATTCTACGGCTGAAGCAGCCCGACACCCGTAACGATCTGCAACGGTGCCACCAGCATTGGATAACCGGAGGCCTATGGCTGTACCAGGCTGACCAACGTTACGATCGGCAACGGCGTCACCAGCATCGGGCGAGGTGCGTTCGCTCGGTGCACCAATTTGACGACCTTCACGATCGGCAACGGCGTCAGCAGCATCGGGGACAATGCGTTCTACGGCTGCAGCAGCCTGACCACCGTCACGATCGGCAACGGTGACACCAGCATTGGTTACGAGGCGTTCTGGGGCAGTGGCATCGAGGACACATCTACGGGTCTGAGGGTGCTCACGGTAAACAAATCGATCACTATCACCGGGTACACCGGACCCGGCGGTGCGGTGACCATCCCAGATACCCTCAACGGCCTAGCGGTCACCAGCATCGGGGACGGGACCTTCCGTGATTGCAGCAGCCTGACCAGTGTCACAATCCCCAATAGCGTCACCAACCTTGGGGCCGGGGCGTTCTTGAATTGCACCAGACTGACTAGCGTGACGATTCCCAGCAGCCTCCTGGACGTTGGACTCGGCCTGCTACGAGGTCTCGGCCAACCCCTTGGGACTAGTGGTTTTCGAGCGATCAAAGTAAATGACTCGATTATGATTACCGGTTACAATTGCTCCATCACTGCTGTGACCATCCCAAGCACGATCAATGGGCTGCCGGTCATCAGCATCGGGGACGGGACCTTCCGTGATTGCAGCAGCCTCACCAGTGTCACGATCCCCACCAGCGTCACCAGCATCCGGGGTGAGGCGTTCTTTGGCTGCACCAGCCTGACGACCATCACGATTCCCAACAGCGTATCCAGCATCGGGGACGATGCATTCAACGCCTGCAGCAGCCTGGCCAGCATCACGATCCCCGATAACGTTACCAGTATCGGGAGGGCAGTGTTTGCTCGCTGCACTGGCTTGACCAACGTCACGATCGGCAACGGTGTCACCAGCATCGGAGACTCTGCGTTCACAGACTGCAGCAGCCTAGCCAGCATCACGATTCCCAACGGCGTCACCAGCATCGAGAGGGGAGCGTTGGGTGGCTGCAGCAGCCTGACCAACGTCACCATGCCCGAAAGCGTCACCAGCATTGGGTGGACGGCGTTCTTGGGCTGCACCAGCCTGACCAGCATCACCATCCCCAACGGCGTCACCAGCATCGAAGAGGAAACGTTCCGGGGCTGCACCAGCCTGACCAGCATCACCATCCCTGACAGCGTTACCAGAATCGGTGGAGGAGCGTTCCAGGGCTGCACCGGCCTGACCAACGTCACGATCGGCAACGGTGTCACGAGCATCGGGGGAGAGCTTTTGTGGCCTCGTGATATTTTTTGGGGGGCATTCTATGGCTGCACCAGCCTGACTAGCGTCACGATCCCTGACAACGTCACCAGCATCGGGACGGGGGCGTTCCGTGGCTGCACCAGCCTGACCAACGTCACGATCGGCAGCGGCGTCACCAGCATCGGGGGCCCGGTTTATGGTTTTCCGCCCGGAGGGGTGTTCAATGGCTGTACCAGCCTGAGCGGTGTCTATTTTCAGGGTAATGCTCCCGGCGAGGTTGGTTGGGGGTTCTGGGATACGAAGCCGACCGTCTACTACATGCCCGGCACCACGGGTTGGGGCACAACCTTTAGTGGTCGTCCGACAGCACTTTGGGTGCTTCCGAATCCGGTGATACTGAGTGGGAGCGTAGGCATCCACACCAACGGCTTTGGTTTCACCATCTCTTGGGCAACGAACAACTCCGTCGTGGTTGAAGCCAGCACCACCCTGACCAACCCAACTTGGTCTCCTGTGGCAACCAACACCATCAGCGGTGGAGCAAACTACTTCAGCGATCCTGAGTGGATGAACTACCCCACACGGTTTTACCGAATCCGTTCACCGTAGATCAGTTAAAAGAAGGACTATTGGCATTGGCCACAGCAGGCATGTAACAGCCCGAAACCAACTCCGTATATCTCTTGTGAAAGCACTGATTATGAAGACAATATGCCAATCTATCGGATTTCCCTCCAATCGCTGGGCGACGAGTGCCTGGGAGATTCTGTGGGGTACCCTTACGGGCGCCCTATTGCTCAGCACCGCGGCTTCAATCCAGGCCCAGGTGAATCTTCAAGGGAGCCTACCTGAAGGCAGGCTGGAGGTGTCACCGGGCATGCTATCGGGTTCCCTCGATTTCTTTGCTTCCCCGCCAGGCTTGACCTTTGCCTCTCCGCTTCCGTACGGAGTGCTCAACAACCTCAATGATGAAGGCTGGATCTGGAATGACGGAAGTTTTCTGACGGTGGAGTTTCCAACCCCTGTGGCGATGACCCGGATTCGAGTCTATTGCGTCTACAATGGGGGGGAACGCGGTGCCAAATGGACCATCGAGCATTCGGGCGACAGTTCTTCCTGGCTTCATGCGGCGGATTTCAATTACTCGGAGCAGTTTGGAGCCGGGGTTGACGACGCAGGGTCTGCCGTCAGTGGCACCGGTGGGTGGTATAGCGTAGCCTTCAACCCAGAAGCTGCCCCGGCTCGGTATTGGCGTATCCGACAGACGGACACACTGATCAGTCATGCCCCACGGTCCGGAGAAATGGAGTTCTATGGCATCGGCGGGAGCGGCACTTGGATTTCCTCTTCCCCATGGACTCTACTCGTCCGAGAGGATGAAGGCCAAGCGATCATCAAGGGGCTTCTCTGGCGGGGCAGCAACGCCACAGACTTGGCGGTCTCGGTGGAGTACGCAACTGCTGACGACACAGCGCGCGCAGACGAGGATTATGCAAGAACCTCTGGAACCCTTTTGTTTGCGCCCGGCGAGACAAACAAGGCAATCAACGTTCCGATCCTCAACGACCGGCTTTGGAAGCCAGAGAGGCAGTTTCGGCTCTTGCTCAGTAACCCGAGCCCCGGCGTATCGCTGGGTCACTCCAGCGTGGTTGTCCGCATCCAGGACGACGATCTAGGTATGAAGATCGAGGTCCCCCAGACTCGGTGTGCTACCGGAGTTCCCGTTCCGTTTGCAGGACAGAGCACCCTACCCACGACGGTGACGGTGTGGAATTTTGGCGATGGCACCGTGGTGTCCAACCGACCATCCCTCAGCCATGCTTGGGCAAGGGCTGGGAGCTACGCGGTGACCTTGACTGGCTACAACGATCTCTTTCCGGAAGGAGTGATCAGTACCGTGAAAGTAGAGGTGGTTGATAAGGCAGTCCGTTACGTCAACCTCAAGAACCCCAACCCGATGGCTCCTTTCGGCAGTTGGGCAGCGGCGGCTACGAACATTCAAGACGCCGTCGATGCCGCCGAAGCATGGGACACGGTACTGGTGACGAATGGGGTGTATGCGGTGGGGGCGCGGGAGATCAGTATCCCGGACACAGCGTGGGGTGTGTTCAACATAGGAGTGTGCCGCGTGGTGGTCACAAACGCCATCAGATTGGAGAGCGTCAATGGGGCGCCGCTGACGATAATTGACGGAGGTGGGAGCGTGCGGGGCGTGTTCCTGGGCGCAGGTGCCATATTGAGTGGGTTCACGCTAACCAATGGAAGTGCAAGTTGGGGAGGGGGCGTCTTCTGTGAACCCAGTTCGGTAGTGACAAATTGCACCATCTCCGGCAACTCCGCTGCGGATTATGGTGGAGGAGCCGCTACTGTTATAGGGGTAGATGGGTTTGAGCAAGGTGCCTGCCTGAACAATTGCACGATCGAAGGCAACTCAGCCCGATTCTCGGGCGGCGGAACCGCATTGTGTAACCTGTACGACTGTAGCGTCAGTTTCAACTCTGTGACTGGTCAGGGTGGGGGTGGGGGTGGAGCATTCGGGGGCACCCTCAGCAAATGCAGGTTGACGGGAAACGGCATCGCTAATGCCAATTCCGACGGAGGGGGAGCAGCGGAATGCACTCTCTACGATTGTACGTTGACGGGCAACTGTGCTCGGAATGGCGGCGGTGCTTATGGCGGAATACTCTACAACTGCACACTGACTGGGAATTCGGCCTATGGCTCTGGCGGCGGCGTTGCTGGTGCTGAAGCACTCTTTAACTGTACGCTGACAGATAATTGGGCGCGAGACGGGGCGGGGGGGGTTGGCACGAGCAGAAAACTCTTGAACTGCATTATATACTACAACTCTGGAGGAAACTACTCGTATGAGGCGAAAGAGTTCATCGTGGAGTTGAATTATTGCTGCACGACTCCGCTTCCCACCAACGGAGTCGGCAACATCACGGGGCCACCCCTGTTCATGGACATGGCTGGTGGAGTTTTACGCCTGCGAGAGGACTCGCCCTGCACGGACGCCGGAACCAACCTCGTCGGCTTCACGTTTTCCTATCCATGGGACGGGTCAGCCTTGCGCGACGTGGTCTACCGCCATGACTCTACGGACAAACTCGGCTACCCTCGTGGCGGTGACGGCAACGACGACGGCAAATCCGGCTGGGACATTGGGGCTTACGAGTACGATCCGACGGTGCCCATCATCACCCAAGCCTCGATCACACCGGCTGGGCTAACGATCCAGTGGAATGCGACTGCGATAGGGGCAAAGCTTCAGCGTGCCACCAGCCTAACTCAGCCTGACTGGGTGGAGATGTTCGGCTCTGAGAAGACGAATCGGGTGGTGCTTCCGATCTACAGTGGCAACGAGTTCTTTAGGTTGGTAGGTCAAGGCAATCCTGATCCACAGCACCTGGTCTGGATTCCACCGGGCACCTTCATGATGGGGAGCCCGACGAATGAGGTGGATCGGTCTGACAACGAAGGCCCACAGACGGCGGTGACCCTGACCAAGGGTTTCTGGATGGGCAAATACGAGGTAACCCAAGGGGAGTACGAGGCGGTGATGGGGAGCAACCCGAGCGCGTTCGGCGGTGACACCAACCGTCCGGTGGAGCAGGTGAGATGGGAGGATGCGACCAATTACTGTGCCACCCTCACGCAGCGGGAGCGGGCGGCGGGAAGGATTGCGACCACTAGTGTGTATCGGCTGCCGACTGAAGCCGAATGGGAGTATGCCTGTCGGGCCGGGACCTCGACGCGGTTCAGCTATGGGGATGATCCAGGTTTCACGAACCTGGCGAACTACGCATGGTATTCGGACAACAGCATCGGAACGACGCATCCGGTGGGGCAGAAGTTGCCGAACCCGTGGGGCTTATATGACATGCACGGGAATGTGAGGGAATGGTGTCAGGACTGGTTTGACAGTTATCCCGGCGGCATTGCCGTTGACCCGCAAGGGCCTGCAGCAGGCCTGTACCGTGTGGTTCGCGGGGGCCAATGGCGCCAATGGTTCGAAGGCCCTGGATTCTGCCGGTCCGCCTACCGCTACGGTATCACCCCGGACTACATTATCAACTTCATGGGCTTCCGTGTCGTCCTTGCCCCAGGTCAGCCGTGAGCCGGAACGGTCAGGCGGAGCTGCCCCGAGCATGCTGGCGTAGGGAGGGGCGAGCAGTGCCTTACCCTCCCAAGCCACCACCAGCCCCGCCTTCCTGTTGGGTAAAGTGATTCCAGGCGTTTTGATCTACGCCAACAGGGTTTTTAACCGAATTCCTGAAAATCTCAGAAAATTTTTCGTAGGGGGTACCCCCTATGCGGCTAATGGTTTTTTGCGGGAGGAGTTCTCCGTGGGAACTGGATGCGGTTTTTACCCTGTATCTGCATTACCCGCGCCGCCAGGGAGCCCTCGGAACTGGGGCCCCATTTGAAGAACGAGATCCCCCAGGGGGGAGCGCAGAAGCCGCGGGTTACGCTTTCATCGCGGCCTTAACCCGTTGAACCGTCGAACAGCCAACTCCGCATCTCGCAGCCGTATCCCTTATCGACTTGCCCGCCTTCAGCGACCTGACAACGTCGGGGTGCTTGGCGACGAGGTTCTCCGTGCTGCCCTTTGGACGCCCGAGGCGGACTCCTTTGCGACGGGCTTCAGCCAGTCCGGAATTGATCCTTTCCACAAGCGTCTCCCGCTCGGCTCGGGCCATCTCCGAAAGTAGGCTGAACATGATCGCCGCGCTTGGGTTCCGCTTCCCCGATGGGAGCAGAGTCTCGATTCGTTGGGCGTGCCAATAGAGCGAAACTCCAAGCTCCTCGAGCCGCTCGACGAATACGTGCGCCACAGACGGCCGGCGGGCCAATCGGCTCACTTCATGCACGAGGACCTTTTTGATCGCTCCTGAAGCCGCCAGCGCCTCGGCACGGGTCAATCCTGGCCTGTCACTCGAGTTTGCTGCCCCGGAGATCCCGTTTTCCCTGATGATTTCCAGGACCCTCCAACCGTTCAAGGCGGCCACGGCTTCAAGCTCGGAGATTTGGCGAGCGGTTTCCTGTTTCTTGGTACTGACACGGACGAGAATCGCAACGGGGATGGGGGTTTTCATGCTTAAAATCTTCTCAAAATGTATTCAAATAATCAAGTGTTTTATCGAGTACATTTAAAAAGTCTTTCAGAGCATGGAAACCCCAGCAATTGGTGGCGAAAACAGGGGAGTGATTATTTGAGTACACCTCGAGGGGGAAATCGGAAGGTGGGGGGAGGATCGGGCAGGATAGACACAGGAATGCCTATGATCTTGCTGAAGTAGCGGCCTTATTGCTCTGGTCGAGAGGTACCTCGTGTGTACATCCCGCCCCGCTTTGGAGCCCCAGAGACAGGGACCCAATACAGAATGCGAATCAAAACAACTCAAAGCGTTTTCGTTCTTAGGCTTACGAAAACAAAGGAGCTGGGTTTATCCTCGAGTTTTGAGGGTTGGAAAAGGGGTATGGGCGACGCGGTGCTTTCGGCGTGGGTCGGGGGGGGGGACCCTGATCGGGAGCGGAAGGGTCAAAGCGGGGTACGTACGGACTGCTAATCCCTCCTGAGGTAGACCGCGAGAAGTCGCCGTTGGGGCCCGTCGACGGCTGCTGGTAGGGCTGTCCAATTGGAAGAAGGAGTCGGAGGATGAATCTGAGGGCCTGGGGGAGTCGACGCTTCCCACAGAGATTCCACAGTGGCTTCGCTCACCCCTCGGACATCTGACCAGCAAGTGACCCCATTAGGAGTAGATCCCGCGTAGTGTACGGCAGCGATCTGATGGATACCAAAGATCAGGGTCATTGCAGGCAAGACACTTACACCCGCATCGAGCAACGTCTCCCCTTCCCGAAGGATGGCCTCCCCGAAAGTCTCACCCCAGTGAAACCGATGGGGAAACGTCCAGGCTAAGTACTTGCGTTGGGCCACCGCCAGCTCACCCGAAAGATACTCACCCGGCGGATTTTCAACGGCAGATGGGAGGATTTGCACCTCAGAACATGATGAGTCGCAAAGGCATAGGCCACCCGAACTATCAACGGTTGGGACAACGTCTTTCCAGTATCGGACGGTGGCTGTCACCCCACCATTGGTAGTCGTTGCTACCGTGTCCCTTGGGTGAAAGAGACGCTGGAGGGACCTTCCCCGTTCTTCGTGGGCTTTCCGGGCGGCAAAAACCCAAGCTTCCACTACTCTCCTGTCGTGCAACTCGAGCCTCAGAGGCATCTGATTCTGACTGCCGGCTGTTGCCGGGCTATCTGCATTATGCGTCATGGTCATACTGTTACCGTTCCTTGTTACCTCCTCTGCCCCCGCCGTGGGGCGGCCAAGCCGGACAGTTCCGGAGGTCTTGGCGGTGGGCTGGAGGAGGAAATCCGCGACTGGGAGGGGGTTACCCCCCCTTGTTTTCGACCTTTATAGGAAGAAAGGGGGGGATATATATAATAGAACATGGAAACAAGGGGGGGTAACCCCCCTCGCCCACGGTTGGTGGGATCGCCGGGTCGTCAAAACAGGGCCTCTTCAATAGCTCGGGTTTCTGCCAACTCCTCTTCCCATCCTGCTTCCAGCATGAGCCGGTCCACTTCATGCCCTTCGCTATAGGGGTCCGCTGGGACGTGCCCACCCCAATAAGCCGACGAGGCGGACATGGCGTCGCGCTTGAGGCCCTTCGCACACCCCGCGGGGGCTGCCTGGTTTCTGGCTGCTTTTGCAGCAGCCTTTGCAATGACCTCCTGGGTCCGGGTTTCAGCTTTCTTCTTTTTCTCGTTCTCCAGTCTCTCTGCCCAGTTACGCGGGTAGATCCGCCATTGAACGCCGAGGACGTCATCCTCTCCCAAACGCCGTACCTTGTCCGGACACTGGGCAGCTAACCGCCCCAATAGCGTGGCGCACGCGTCCTGCCATTTGCCACAGAGCAGGTCACGCGCGGCGGACGGGCAACAGGCGTTGCTGTTGGTTAGGTGTTCCTGCAAGCTCTCCGCCGTGAAGTCCTGGGGGTTGTCCCCCGTGGTCACGAAACCTTTCGTTTCCGGGTTGGGGTTGCTCCAAGGTATGCCACCGGGCATGTAAATTAGCTGCAAGAGGCGCTTTTCCAGGGTCCTCCGTTCCAGCTTCTCCATGATATCGGGGTCTTGAAATGCGGCTACTGCGAACCTCTTTCCAAGAGTGTGGGGCTCGGGGACGTACTCCTGGAGGAGCCAGAAAGCGAAGGCTGGTAGTTCGTTCGCGATCTGCTCCTGGAGGAGTTTGCGCTCATCCATCGTCCGGGCGGGGAACGGGAACGGCATCTCTCCGTCTTTGAACCCCTCTTTTTCACCTCGTGTCTGAAGGAGAAGGATTTTGTCTTTCATCGCGGGATCAATGGTCGGGATGGCCAATAGATGCTCCTCTCCACTGTTGACAGTCATCACGAATCGCCAGAAGACCTCGAAGTTCTCTGCTTGGAAGTACTTTCGTTCGATTCTGTGAGTGCCCGCTGCGACAATTTCCTTTAGTTTTGCAGAAGCGGTGAGCCTATCACGGTGGGTAACTCGTCCCGGTGGGTCGTCTAGGAATAAAAGAGACGCTTCTGCCAATTCACCGTTAAATCCCCCGCCCTCATCGTAGAGCCCTTTGGGACTGGCAGAACGTCCCCCGAAGAGAGGTTTGACGATCAGTTCTATCGTGACGGTCTTTCCGTTATTCGGGATCCCCACAAGAATCACTGCGGGCGCGGAGTCCGTCCGTCGTGCGTTGTATACCTCCAGCGACGTTTTCAACCATGTCAGGAAGTACGCCAACTCCTGAGGTGCCAGGAGATGCTCCAGGGTGGCTCGGATCTTCGGGAAGGGGCCGCGAACCGGAGGGATGATGGGCGACTCTTCCGTCACGATGATGAAATGGCCGTTATTCATCTGCTCGCCCCGGGGGGCATTGGATAGACGGCCCACGTATTCCGGCCCTCTCTTCTCGGCCACCTCAAATAGTTTGAAGTCCGCTGGTGAGAGGTCCTCGGTGGAAGCCTTTCTCCCGCGAAAACCTAAGCTCATGAAGTAGCGTTTTGCCTGTGCTTCGGTTTCCTCGATGTAGGAGCCGTCAGCGCGTCGCCGGATGTATCCGCCTTGCGGCAATCGGTAAACTCCGTCTAACGGGTCCGTCTTGGTTGTGGGAGCAATGGCTTCGACTTGAGTGAGTAGTTCGTTCATAGAGGGGAAGTGACGGGGTTGGTTGCTCGCTGACGTCCCGCGGCCATCATGGCTGCGTATTCGGATCGCCGGGTCTTAATAGGGAGGTCCTGCAAAGCCATCTCTGCGGGGTCCGGATTGATGAAAAGGAGTTTCTGGAATCCTTGTTTTTCACGACGCCAGCAGCAAGGAAGTCGAGACAGTCGAACTGCTGTTAATGCGCCCAGGTCTGCCCCTAGTCTTCCTAACGGCCCCTTGAGCGGGTGAACGGTGGCTTCCCACTCGGTCTTACTCGCGGCATCAACGCGGAGAAGCGTGTGTACGGACTTTCCGCCGGAGGTGTAGATCGCGGCGATTTTCGCTTTCAGAGTCGAAATGAGAGCCAGCCATTTTTCCAGGGCCGTCTCGTCACTTTCCAACAAAGCGTATCGATAGCTCGTCACCGATTCCTCAGAGCGGCATGAGAGGTTGTTGGGGTTCCGAGGGTTTGGAAGGCCTCGAGGGTTTCGATGCCATTCGCCGTCGAGCGGTTGGATCTGGAACCACACGCCGCAGTCGTAGCCGTCGTGGGTCACGGAAGTCAGATACTCCCGGTCGATCCCTGCGCCACATTGAACCAACCGGGTCTTCGCGCTCTGGGATCCGGCCAAGACTGCGACATGTTCTCCCGGTCGATATAGCGCCTCGATGAATCCGAGGGCATCGAGAGACTCCGGCCGGAGGGCCGATCGTTCCCAGAGCCAATGGCGCCACTGGGTAAAGGTTCTGGTGGGAACCCCAACAATGGCCCGCTCAAGAGTCTCAGGCTCAAACTCGACTTTCGGAGTCGGTGAGACTGGTCCCCCTCCCGATTTAGAGACTCGGGTCCAGGCTCGTTCAATTTCTCCCGCCCGCGGATCCCGCGTCATTGCTGCTGTTACAACTTCGATCGCGACCTCTGAAGGTACACCGATCCAATGCAGGTACCCGCAAGTGGAAGGTAACCAGCGGGGGTTGATTCCCTCACCCGGGGCCAAGCAGGGCTTTGTCCTGAGCCGATGAAGGATTCGGCGGACTACGGAGGGTTCTATAGCAGCCGTGCGAAGGATGGCCCGCACCTTAGAGAAAACGTCGCTCCGGACTTGAGAATCGGGCACCTCAGTGGTAGTCTTGGAGGGTAGAGCGACTTCATTTTCCAAGCCTCCTTCACCGGGGGCTCTTCTTTCTGGGGGGCTCATGCGTAAAACCCTTTCTCAATCTGTCGGGAGAACCGATCCTTTTCCTCCATCGTTACAAACCAGCGGCGGCGGATGCGCACGGGACGCAAGATCCCAGCTTTGCGCCATCGCCATGCCGTGGTGCGGCCAATTTTGAGAGAGCGATAATAATCACTCCACTTCACGAGTATTTGCTTCATTGGTTCTAACGTTTAGGGGATTTCTCCCCTCCTTGTTCGGTAATGTACCACTGTTCGCGAACGGTTCAAGTCGGTCAGAAAAACAATGTGCTAAATTCCCAGAACGTGGGGCTTTTGCTGGGCTTTTCCCACTTTTGCTCGAACGGTCTGCCTCTGTTCGAGTGCGCGATTCACGGCCTCGAGATCGAAAAACACCATCCTGCCGCATTTCACGTAGGGGATGGATCTGTCCCGCTGACGATCCCGTAACCATCGCAGCGACGGTCTTGAATTTTCGTCTTCGAAAAGGTTTTGGAGTAGGGATTTGGCATTAACCAGCGGCATATACTTTTCCTTCAGTGATTCTTTCGCGGTGATTCGCGGAAGCCTCGCTTCTCTAGATGCGAGAGAATGCGGTTGTATCACGTAACCGCCGTCTTCTCTACGCGAAGGTGGGTGTTTTTTTTCAAAATTGATTCCCGAAGGAAAACGTGGTTTACTCGTCACAACCAAAAACAGGAGAGACGACTATGGAGAATGAACCGACCGTCCGAAGTGAAGCAAAACGGATAGCGCCGTGGAAAGCTCGTCTCCGGGTGCTCCTGTTCGTCGTAGCTGTGGTAAGCGCGTACTACCTCGGCAAGCACCGGGCTTATTGTATCACCACCGAGCACAACGTGAGGCCGCTGAGCCCGGGCAGAACGCTCAAATGTACGACCCAGAAGGTCACGAGCTCAGGCTTCTATTATGGCCTCGGCGGAAAGACGAATTCGGTAACTGAGGAGAGCAGTTGCGAACCGCGGAAGAACCCAACCATTTTCAAGGTTGAGCTCCTAGGGAACACGGCGAAAGTCACGGTTGCGGGAGGAAGTCTTCAATCGATCGACACCCAAGATTTCTTGGTGACCGAGTATTCGGATACAGTGATCCTTACGTCCTTGGGGGCCCCCGCTGCCCCGAGTGCGCAAAGGATTACCATCGATCGGGAACACTCGAGCTTCGTCTATGCGACGCACACGCTGGGCGTTTTGTGCAATCGGGTTTTGATCCATCAAGGAATCTGCGTCCCAGATTAACCAGCAGCGGCGGCAATAGGTAGTGGCACGATCTTAGCCGCCAGATTCTTGGGCCTGATGTCCCAGAACTCCGCGGCATCTTTCGACTTCACCAGGTTCCGATAGTGTTTCTGGATAACCTGGGGGGAGTTACCGGCCCAAAGCGCGGTCTTCCCTTCGTGCTCGAGGTGGGCAAGGTGAAACGAGATTGCCGTGTGCCTCATGACATCAGGGACCCAGGGATTCGCTTCCGTTCCAAAGCCAGCGGCTTCCTTGACCGCGTTAAAATCCTTCGTCCAGTTGGGAGCTACAAACGGGGTCTTGCGAATGGCGTGAGGGGTCAACCAATCGATGAGATTCGCGGAGAGAACCTTCTTCGTCTTTGGATTCTGCAACCGCACAAACTCCACGATCCGTCTTTGTCGCATCTTGGCAATCGCCGGGCCAATGGTCACGGACCCTTCTTCGAGGTCGATGTCATCCCACGAGAGTCTGGCTAGCTCCGTTGGCCGGATGCCGGCGAATAATGACAAGGCCACGTAGGGAACCAGGGTCCCATCTTTGAACGCAACGGCGGCGGCAAGCAGCTTCCTCACCTCTGGAAGAGGCAGCACCTCAGGTTCGGCTTCATCCATTTCTGGAGTAGGGATCTTGGCCACCAAGTTCTCGGCAACGTATCCCCTGCCCTTTGCCCACTCGTAGAACGTGTGCAGGCCCCGGCGGACATTCTTCTGCGTCTGGGGGGAGGTCTTGGGGCGGGTAATGATGCCTTTCAGAGTGTCGACTGTGATCTCGTCAAAAGGCGTTTCCTGCCTCGAGGAGACGAGAAGGAGAGCTTTCGCCCGGAGGTTCTGAAGGCTGGTCTTCCTCAGGTTCTGTTTTGCCTTATCGGCCAGAAAGTCCTCCATGGCCTCCCCCAGACTCTTTCGGGTCACCGGCTCACGCCAATTGGCCAGGAAGAAGTCGGCGGCCTCCGTTAGGGACCGGCCGGCCAACTTTTTGTAGACCGCCTCGGCCTCGGCCAGTTGGTGGTCGGTCAGTCTGGTAGATCGCAGAGGGGCGGCCGCAGTGACGTTTTGGGCCGCCAACTCAAGCCGCTGAAGCTCCGCTTGCGCCTCAAGGCGGGTCTTGAAGTTCTTCCGGATCCGCTCCCCCTCCGGATCCTTGCCATCTATGCGGAAGACTGTTGCCCCAGAGGGGTTTACGAACTCAACAAGGTGGTAGGAGCCTGATTTCATGATGGTTCTGTTTTGGCAAATATTCTGGCAAATGTCAATATAGCGAAACTTTATCGTTTATTATCAACACGTTACAATGTAGACAAAAGGTCTTTGGAGCCTTTAGTCTTGGTTCAAATCCAGGTCGGACAGCCACTTTCAGAACCGAGGATTAACCAATAGAATCAAGGGTGAGCGGTTGCCTGTTCAGATGGGACTCAGTTCGAGAGTGCGGCGAAGCAAAAGGTTTGTGGCCCAAAATCAAAGAGGCAATAGAACTTTTCCCGGAGGCGGTGGAAGGATAGTATCTAGAGATTAGCGTGCAGAGTTCGGCCCGATCCGGAAGACCGGTATGGCTCTTGATGGCGATGAGAATCCGATGACTATCGAACGCTTATTGAAGCAATGCTGGAGGCCGCTGGTGGGTGGGGTGCTTGGATGCCTTCTCGGAGCTGCCCTCGGGTGTGTCGCCGGTTATCTTCTCTGCGGCCTCTACGCGTCGACTTTCTCCCAGGCCGAGTTTCAGCGCCGATATGGAGAAATGGTTGGGGTGGCGATGATCCAATGGGGGATTCGGGGAATCCCTGTTGGTGCCGTCGTGCTTGGCGCTTTGGGTGTTTGGCGGGAAATCCGGGTCAGTCGTGCTGGAGAGCGAAAATCCTGAGTTCTTGAAGCAAAAAGCTCTTTTGAGCCTTCATTCTTGGTTTCAATCCAGGTCGGACAGCCAACTTCTCAAACCCAAGCTGGAGGAGCGACACCTGCAGGCCAGCCAAGGCCTCTGCCTGGTTCGCAGTATTAACACCCTTGGCATGGTACTTGGCACACAAGCCGCTATACCATGTCCCGGAAATGCAAAACCTGTCAGTTATCACATGGATTCTGCTGGGGCTTCTGGCCTTGGGCGGGGCAAACTCCTCGGCGGCGAACCTTCTCGTCATCAACGAGATCCTCGCCAACAACAAGAGCGTTGTACCCAATGGCGACCAATACCCGGACTATGTGGAACTGTACAATGGATCCAGCGGCCTGCTGAATCTGGCCGGTGCTCGGATCACGGACGATCCTGCCCTCCCCGCGAAGTACGTCTTTCCGTCCGGAACGACGATTCCGGGGGGAGGCTACCTGCTGGTATGGTGCGACACCAACAGTACCGCGGCGGGCCTTCACAGCGGCTTTGGTTTGAACGCCGATACCGACAGTCTCCTCCTGTACGCGGCGGACGGAGTAACGCTGCTCGATCAAGTCACGTTTGGACTCCAGGTTCCTAACCTGCCCATAGGCCGGATTCCGAACGGCACTGGATCCTGGCAGTTGAATCAGCCGTCACCCCGCGCAGTCAACGAGGTGGCACCAACCGGGAACCCGAGCCAACTGCGCCTGAACGAGTGGATGGCACACCCGCTCTCTGGAGAGGATTGGCTTGAAGTCTACAACGGCGATGCACTGCCGGTTTGCTTGAGTGGCCTGGTGCTTACGGATCTCCCCTCGGGAGTTCCCTCCAATCGTGCGATCCCCGCTCTTTCGTTCGTTGGCGGTCGGGGCTTCGCTCGGCTGTTTGCCTCAGACCTAAGCCAACTCGACGCCGATCATCTCGATTTCAAGCTAGCGACTGCCGGCGAGACTCTCACCATCTATGCCGCTGACCGTGCCACCATAATCGACCGAATCAAGTATGGGACGCAGTCGCTGAACATCTCCCAGGGCCGAGCACCGGACGGAAGCGACAACATCGTCTTCTTTCCGGCTGGGGCGGCCACCCCTGACGAACCGAACTTCGCGAGCATAACCAGCATCGTCATCTCGGAGGTTCTGAGTCACACTGACCTGCCATTCGAAGACGCGATCGAGCTCCACAACATCACCAGCGCACCCGTGGACATCAGCTACTGGTGGCTCAGCGACAGCGCGTCGGTGCCTCAGAAGTTCCAAATCCCTGCCGGCACGATCGTTCCCGCCGGTGGTTACCGGGTCTTCTATGAATACCAGATCGGGGCGGGCACGGCGGGCTTCACGCTAGATTCCGCCGAAGGAGACCAAGTCTACCTCTCGGCGGGCAACTCCTCGGGCAACCTAACCGGGGCCCAGACCTACGTGAGCTTTGGGGCTTTGAAGAACGGTGTTTCCGCCGGATTGCACGAGACCAGCTCCGGGCTCGATTTTGTGCCGCTAGCGACCCGAAGCTTTGGCCAGGATACCCCGTCCGACGTGGTGTTCTTCCGTTTGGGGACAGGCAGCCCCAACGCTTTGGCCCGCGTCGGCCCCGTGGTCATCAATGAGATCCACTTCCAGCCGCCGGAGGGTGTCAATGCCGCCGACTTTGAGTTTCTGGAATTCCACAACCCAAGCAGCACGACCGTGGCGCTCTACGATCCATTCTATCCGACCAATACCTGGAGAGTGCGTGATGGGATCTCCTACGATTTTCCCCAGTTCACCCTTCTGCCAGCCGGAGGATTTTTGCTGCTCGTCAACTTCGATCCTTCCGTGGAATCGACGAAGCTCCAGGCATTCCGCGCCGCATTCAGCATCGGGTCGGCAACGCCCATCCTAGGACCGTACAGCGGTCGGCTGAGCGATAGCGGGGAGACCCTCAAAGTCTACTGGCCCGATGAACCCCAGGGGGCGGACAAGCCCAACGCGGGGCTGGTACCTTACGAACTCGTGGAACTGATCCAGTACCGCCCCTCCTCACCCTGGCCTGCGGGGGCGGACGGAACCGGTCTCTCGCTACAACGGCGCGATCCATTTGCTTACGGCAACGAGCCCACGAACTGGTTCAGTGCTTCTCCCACTCCCGGACGTGCGGCATCGGTCGACACCGACGGAGACGGAATGCCTGATGAGTGGGAAGAGGCCAACCATCTCGATCCAGGTTCGGACGCTGACGCTTCCCAGGACCTGGATCAGGATGGCATGAAGAATCTGGAGGAGTACATCGCCGGCACGGCCCCTGGAGATCCTTCCAGCGTGCTGCGCATTCGCTCGGTGGAGGCGTCGGCGTCGACCGTGCGGATTCTCTTCGACGCGGTGTCTGGCAAGAGGTATTCGATACAGGAACGCCAGCTTGCCGCTGAATCCGCCTGGCAGAACACCGGCACGGGGACCACCGCTGAATCCACCGGGCCGATTCAAATTAATCTACCACTCCCCTTGGATTCCGGCTGGGCCTTCCGCATCATTGTTTCAGGGAATCCGTAACGGAACCTAGGGCTGGACCTGGAGCCGATAGTAGACGGTGGGCGAACCCTCCCCAGCGCCAGGGTCTTCGTACTCGAAACCACCTTCCGGCGAAAAAGTGCCTGACATCACGTCTGCCCAGAGCAGCAGGTTGCTGGATCTTTGCAGGATGTACTGTTTGGTGGGAACGGCTTCGGAGGCCTGGATTCTCCATCCGGCGCCGAGGTTGGCGACCACACGGAGCCTGGCGGGCGAGACCATCATGACCTCAAACTCATAGGCAGACAGTGCACCCGAAGCGGCTCGGGCCTCCACGCGGTAAGTCCCGCCTGCCCCCAGGCCGGGCTCGGAGAAAGGATACTGGCGTGCGGTGGCACCAGCAATGGGAAGCCCATCCTTGAACCACTGCAGGGTCACCGGAGCAAGGCCCACCGGGGAAGCGGTCAGCGCGGAAGATTTACCCAGCACGATCCTCTCCACTTTTCCCGGAGCTTTAACAAATTGGGGGGCTCGAGCGTCCAAGACTCGCACGACCGCATGGCGGCTCTGCAGGACCACGGGCACCGACTCGACCACCACGTAGTAGGCACCGCCCTGCGCGCGGCTCAGATTCGTCAAGTTGAGAACAGCGGATGTGCCTCCCGGAATTGGCTCAGAGCCGTGGTACCACTGATAGCTGGGAGAGAAAGCTCCCTCAACCGTGACTGAGAGACGTACGCTCTGCCCGGCGAACGCGAGCACGTCGGAAGGCTGCCCGGAGATCCGGAGCGTTACGACAGGCAGGACGCTCAAGGCAGCAGGAGCGCTGGTAACGCTGCCGGCGGCGTTCGTAACCACCACCGAGTACGATCCGCTCGAAAGCTGGCTCACGTTGGTCAGGGTCAAAACAGCCCCCACGCCACCCGGGATACCGACACCGTCCATCCGCCATTCATAATGCAGCGGAGCGGTCCCTGAGGCCTTGGCCCGCATCACCACCGTTTCCCCCTCCATCGCGGACACCGGCTGGGGTTGCTCTAACAGGATCGGGGCAGCATCCGGCTGATCTGCGCCCCTGGAATGGCTCGCTGGATTCGGTAGCAAATACACGCGATTCAACGAGCCCACAGCAAGGGCGGCATCGTGGTTCGCCGAGGACAGGAGAATGTTGGAGGCCAATTCCACGTGATCCTGCCCCAGATAGACCTGGATCCTGGGCTCGGCCCCATCCAAATCGATCACTGCACATTTCCCCGAAGGAAACGCCCCGTCGCGAGCCGTGAAGAAGCTCCCCCCAACACAAAGCGCCCCCTGTTGGTGGTGAACATAGTTGACGTGCTGCCAGCGCCCAAGATCATAAACCTTCCTCGTGGTGTCGGGCGCCTCCGGAGCTACGAGGTGCAATTCCAAGGCTCGCGGACCAAACCAATCCGCCTCGAAGCGTTTCTCCACCAAGAAGCCCGCCCTGTCCTGGTAAAGGAACGCCCCCCGCACCGTCTCCGTGAAGCTGGGATTCGGCAGAGTCACAGACCAGCGGTATTCGCTCGGACGCATCTTCGCCGCGATCCAGTGCGACTGACTGCCATGATAACCATCCATCACTTCCCGGATCATCATCCCAAACACGAAATCCACCAGGTAACCCACCGCTGCATGGTATCCTTCCCGGAGCGCGATTTTGAGAGCCATGCCGAGCGATCCGCCATCGAGCCCCGAAGTGGCCACGGAAATCACATCTGCAGCCACCAGCCATTGCGCGATGCAATCTTTTCCTTCAAATGCTTTGGCGTAGTCGGATAGGTAATCCGACATCCCCGGTCCGTCACCCAGCATCTGATTCAACATTCCGGATAGATGGTGACCCAGAATCTCGTGAAGGTCCGCTTGGTGTACCAGGAAAGGCTTCAACAAGTCCGCAAAGGCAAGGTGGAGATCATTGACTCCGAAGCTGATCTCAATCTGTTTTCGAAGTGCCTGCTCCAAGTGCTGCTGGAACAACGCCCCACCCGCATGTTCGGCCGATCCCAGGATCGAACTCACCTGCGTTTCTGCAAGTCCGCGCACGCGCACAGCCTCAACGAGGTCACCGACGGAAGCCTCCGGCATCCCGGGTTGGTCAACGCGGAGCCCCCAAGCCTGCAGGGCATCGCGAAGCGGCATTTCCGGCGCGAGGCTGCCATCCGCGTTGAGAGAATCGATCACACCCCTGGCGATCACCCGGGAGAGCGCAAATTGCGAATCCATTTCCCCACCGATGGTTTGGCTCAACTGCCTGAGGCTCATGGCATCGGCATCCGCCACTTGGTAAGCCCCTGAGACCCTCTTGATTATCGACCCTCCCAACTCCTCCTGCATGAGCCGAAGCTTGCGATCCAAGTCGGCCGTGTAGGCTGGAAAGTCAACGTCGCCGCGGTAGTACCGATACAACTTCAGCAGTTCAAACCAGGCGAAGCCAGCGCGGTCGAGCACGAGCGACCGAGAAGCATCATTCCAGGAGAACAGGGCCAGATCGATCAATTCCGCGGTACTTTCCGGAAACCGAGCGCACTTGGGAAGGCCAGGGACATCCACTCCAGGCAGCCAATCCAACGCCTCCAACATATCATCGATGGCGTCCAGCACTTCATTCAAGGCACCGTAGCCCCCCACCGTCTGCAGCGTGGCGTCGATGAGGTTCCGCGCCTCGGACCTCAGGATGCTATCGATCAAGTCCTGGAGAGTCATCTCCATGAACCTAGGGTTGCCCAGCAAAGGAGACACCACGTGCCGGGTCAAGTAGCGTGCAACGCCGATCTCACCGAGTTCCTGATTCAACACACCGGCGACGGTGGTCCGCACTTCCGACAGGGTACCCTGTCGAATCGCCGCAGGCAGGACCTGCTCCGACCACTTTTGCAGGACTATGCCATGAGTCTGCTCGCCGATTTGCTTTAGGAGATCGGGCAACAACTGAGCCCCCACCACCTTTGCCAAGGCGGCCTCCAGGGAGTCGTTGAGCGAAATCCGGTAGGCGGGAAGGACTTCGTCCATCCGCTCCTCGAAGGCGTGGCTCTGCAGAATCCTCTCACCCACCCCCAAGCTGGGCTGTGCCACGGTGGACGCGAAGATCCGCACCGCCTCCCGCTGCAACCCGGCGGCGTCCGCAGCCTCGAGGGCACGCGCGACGAGTTCCTTGAGTGACAATCCGAGGGTGGCCTCGGAGAACAGGCCCCGTAATTTGGGGGTCCAGTAGTCCGAGAGGTGAGTATCTAAGGCAGGCCGGAAGACGGTCAGTTGTGCCTGATTGGCGGCCTGATCAACCACCAAACTTGCGGGGTCCCCTCGCAGTGCGCCATTGATCGGCGTCTTCAGTGTCAGGCTTGGACCGTCAGAGCCGGTCCAGAACAAGAACGGATTCGCGGGATCATTGAGATCCATCAGCACCTGCCGATGAATCTGATCGAGGTTGTGCCCGTCAATCCGATCGTTGGGAATCACCTGCTGCAAAAGACTGGCGTACTTGCCAGCCACGGACATTTGCGTCATTCCCAGCCCCAGCGTCGTATTGGGAGCTGGGAAGCGATTCGAGAGGGAAAGTCGGTTATTCGGCTGCAGCCGGTAGACAGAAAGACCTTCCCGTGTTTGCAGGAGGATCCCCCCTTGGAAAGGAATCAGGGACAGAGGGACAAAAGCGACTTTGTTCGTGCGTAGATCCCCGAAGTCCACCGTATCCAGCCTTCGTGGCGCGGTGGGGTCCTTTGTGTCCCAGAGGTCGACCAACTCGTGGCCATTCGCCTCGGTCAAAGCCACATAAAGCAAGTGACCTTGGCCTGCCAGTGCGTTGACCGAGGTAACGCTCGCCCGGGGTGGAACCGGCGCCCCGCCATAGAGGACCCCAAGAGCAGACGCAGGGAGAGGATGCGGAGCCGGCTTGATTGAATCGGCGGCCCGGGCGCAAATAGAGTGGAGGAAGAGTCCAACAACCAGCAGCAACCCTAACCCAACCTCTGTCTCTCTGTTCGTTTTCATGGTACCCATCCCGTAGGCACACCCCTTCGCTGCGGCGCGCGAACCAGGAGCGTACGCTCCTTACATCGGCAGGTACGGCAGCCGGGTTTAGGATGAACTAACCCTGGCCCGTTGACTCATGGGAACACATCTCCAGAGTCTACCGTCATCGCGGTGCGTGGGTTGAGGTAGGCCTTGGTTATATGCGGCCGTGGTTTAGCTTCAGCTGAACAGGTATTCCAGATCCGCCTGCGTGAGGCTCTTGGCGAAACCTTCTTCACCGAGAACATCCGCGATGGTCTGGGCCTTGCGCTGTTGCAGATCCCAGATCTTCTCCTCAACGGTTCCCGGAGTGATCAGGCGATAAGCATTCACGGTTCGGGTCTGGCCGATGCGATGGGAACGATCAATGGCTTGGGCCTCCACGGCAGGGTTCCACCATGGATCGTACAGGACAACATAACTCGCCGTCGTGAGGTTCAAGCCAGTACCCGCCGCGCGCAGGCTGAGGAGAAACACGCAAGGATTCTGGTCTTCTTGAAAGCTCTGCACCACGTCCTGCCGGTTCTTCGTCTCACCCGTCAGCATGTAGGTAGGCATGTTCCGCTTCACGCACTCTGCCTCGAGGATCTGGAGCATCTGCACAAACTGACTGAAAACCAGCACTTTCTGACCTTCCTCCAGCAGTGGTTCCACCAACTCGAACAGCGTCTCCGTCTTGCCGGAAGCGGAGTCGCTGCCGACCAGCGAAGGATGGCAGCAGATCTGACGCAGTCGGGTAAGGGCGGCCAGTACGTGCAGTTTACTCCGAGCCAGGCCTTTTTCCTTCACGGTCTGCATCACCTGCTCCCGGCTGCGCCGTAGCTCGGCCAGGTAGAGCTTGCGTTGCGGATCGTCGAGTTCGCAATCCCGGCGTTCTTCGATGCGGTCAGGCAGGTCCTTGGCCACCTGTTTCTTGAGGCGTCGCAGCATGACGGGACGAAGCTTGGCGGAGAGCTTGCGGCGGGCGATGCGTCGTTCCCAATCCGCGTTTTCGCCGGTGGGCTCGTAAACCTCGTGGAATTGGGCCTGGTTGCCGAGATAGGAGGGTTGAATGTAATCGACGATGCTCCAGAGATCGAGCAGGCGGTTCTCAAGGGGCGTACCGGTCAAGGCCAGTCGGTGGTCTGCTTCGAGCTGCTTCACGGACTGGCTCACCTGGGACGCCGGATTCTTGATGAACTGGGCTTCATCCAACACCGCCGCCTGGAACTCGAACTTGCTGAGCGCCTCAAGGTCTCGCCGCAGCAAAGCGTAGTTGGTGACGATCAGGTCGTGCTGGGGAATCTGTTTGCGAAGGTTGTGCCGGGCGGGCCCGCTCTCCAGGACCAGGACCTTGAGGTGGGGAGTGAAACGCGCGGCCTCTCGCTGCCAGTTATGGAGCACGGACGCCGGGCAGATGACCAAGGCAGGTTTGGGGTTCTTCCGATTCCGGTGCTGAAGCCACGCAAGCCAGGCTAAGGTCTGCAGGGTTTTTCCGAGCCCCATGTCGTCAGCCAGAATCCCGCCCAGCTTGATCTCAGACAAGTGACAGAGAAAATCGAACCCATCCTTCTGATAAGGCCGCAACTGCGCCTTGACCGTCTCCGGAAGGGGAGTTTTGGGAATCCCCTTGAAATCAGACAACCGTTGCTTCAGTTGCCGCACCTCGGGCAAATCGGCAAACCGTTTCAACCCCTCTTCCCCCATCTTCACGGCCTGCATCATGTCGACCTTCTGCGGCAATGCCGAGAGAGCGTCGAGTCCAAGGTCGGCCATGGTCTCATGCGCCGTGTGCACCGCATCCACATCCAACTGGACCCATCCACTATCAGGTAGTTTGACGAACCGTCCCGTGGCGCTGGCCAGACGCTCCAGATCGGCTGGGGTCAGTTTCAGACCTTCCTGTTCCCATTCGGCGGAGACCGAGAGCCAGTCGATGCCACTGCCCTTGACGATGAGCTTCGGCTTCAGCTGGCGTGGGGCCATGAACAAGCGCTGAAACGCCTGGTTGGCGAGGAAATCGGCGTCGCTCGGCCGGTCCGGCCAGGCCTGAGCAAGCGAACCGAGGAAATTCTCATTGGCGTCACCCACCCACAATCCCGGCTCAGGAGTGAACCAGTCCTGACGGCGCAGCCAGAGCGCGGCCGCCTCCAGACGTGGATCGTCCAGGATTTCGGGTTTGTGGGCCGCCTTCTTAGGAGGCTGAGTGCGCTGCCAGTCGTGTCCATTCCATTGCCATGGACTCTTGTCACGTTCGCTGATGGCCAGCAACCGCAACCGCACCACTTCATCCGCCAACTCAAAAGTAAACTGAGGCCGCGCGGTGTGCGCAATGCAAAGGCCATCCCAAGCCGCGCCATTCTTGCCACCCACCTTCCGAAGGTGAGTCAGCAAACGATGGCTCAGCTTCTGAACCGGCAGGCCGGGCTGATCCAACAACGAGAGGAGCAGAGTCTCGGACGGAGGATTGCGGAGAAGATAGAACTTGTGGTCGACCGAGGCAAAGGTGGGACGGCCGCCGTAGAATCGGACCGCGTGCAAGGGATGTTCCTCCCCGGAAGGGAGACGAAGCTGGTGCCCAAACGATAGCTCGGCCCCTTTGTGGTCGAGGTGCGGGACGAACTCGGCCAGTTGCCCCTGGAAAGTCACGTTATCCGGCAAGCCAGCCAACTCCATGATCGGAGGACTTCCCCAACAAGCAAGCCACTGGAGTAACTCCGCGCCACTCAGCCGCAGCACCACTTTCTCCGGATCTCGATTGCCGTACGTGTCGCCAAGCCACGTGATAAACGCCCACTCCGAAGGCGCGAAAAGCTCCTGTTCATGGACTGCCCTGCTCCCCAACTCCACTACCTCCGCCAAGGTCCGAGGTTTTTCGCCAGAGCGGGGTCGAAACAGGGCAAACTCCACGGTAAGAGCGTGGAGCTTGCTTCCCTCCTCGACCGGCACCGGCTTGGCGATGATGCGGAGGTGGGCCCGCGGTCCATCGAGATGGGCCGGTGTCGGTGGAACCAACCAGTCTTCCAACACTTGCAGGCTTTTCCGTTCCTGCTCCTCTCGCTCCAACTGTGCGAGGCGCTCGAAATTGGCGTAAGACAACAATTCGGGAGGGAGAGAACGGTTGGCGCGCAGAAAGAGAAGCGCGGTCTCTTCCAACCGATCCTTGCCCGAGGTCGAAAGCAGGCGGGGCCACCACTCTTCACCCGCAAAGTCCTTGCGGGCCAACGAGAGCTTCTCAAAATAGTCCTCCAGCAACAGCCAAGCTCGCTGCGAATCGGCGCATGTAGCGAACAGCTTCAGGATTTCGGTGCGCTCCGCCACAGCCGCCTTGGAATCCGCCAATTCACGGCGGAGATCGGCGAAGGCGCCATAAGCGTTCTTGAGCACCGAATGGTGCGCGTCGTACTTGTTGGTCTGTGCGGAACGCCCGGCGTTCGCGGTCTTAGCTTTCGACATCTTTCAATTCCAGCCCAACATGGGCGGTCTATAATAACCGCATGTCGGCGCCAGATTGGTCAATCTCTTTTTCGGAACAGATCGGGAGGTGCGCGCCCCCGGCTGACACAGGGCGAACCACTTTCGCTTCTCCTGGAGCCCGGATAGGGTGTAATGTCCAGCCAATGAACCTGATGCGGATTGCAATCCTCCTGGGCCTGGGATGTTGTTGAAGAACCCTTCCTATTGCAGCAGTCCGCAAACCTCGCCGCGCTGAGCGCGTGGAGCAGCGTGTCCCAAGCGGTGCACTGCACGAAGGGGCTCCTCACGGTCACTTTACCTCTGCAACCGGAGCCTCGCTTCTTCCGTCTGCAGAGCCAGTGACGGTATCGGCGGAAGGACCCTTCGGCTGCCGAAACAGCTTGGAACTGGTAAGCCGAAGGCACCTCATGTACAGTCGTCTCATGTTGTCATCGCCCCAACGCCGCCGCGCCTTCACGTTGATAGAGCTCCTGGTGGTCATCGCCATCATTGCGATCCTCGCTGGACTGCTGCTGCCGGCGTTGTCGAAAGCCAAAGCGCGCGTCCAAAGCACCGCCTGCGCCAATAACATCAAGCAACTTTCCCTTGGATGGTCGCTGTACGCGGGTGACCACAACGAGCGATTGGTGAACAACCACGGTATCGAAGAAACCCGGGTGATGCGCCAGAACTGGGTGAACAACATCATGGATTGGGAGAACAGCGACGACAACACCAACCTGACGGGCCTGACCACCGGCAAACTGGCTCCGTTTCTGGGAGGTTCCTATGCGATCTTCAAATGCCCTTCGGACCGCTCCCGTGCCCAAAATGGCGCTCGGATCCGGAGCATCTCGATGAACTCACAGGTAGGAGATCCCGATGTTCTCACCAACAAGTTCAATCCGAGGATGGTTCAGTATTTCAAGTCCACCGAGTTCACCACGCCTGCTTCGATCTACGTGTTCCTGGACGAGCATCCCGATACCATCAATGACGGTTTTTACATGAACCGCTGGGATGAACCAAAATGGGGAAACCTGCCTGCCTCGTACCACAACGGTGCAGGGAATCTTTCTTTCGCAGACGGTCATGTGGAGAGTCACCGCTGGAAAGTGGCAGACACAATCAGACCGGCGGTGAAAGGAGGCGCCGGGGGAGGTTTTGCTGCTTCGCCTACCACGGACTTCCAGTGGTTGAAGGAACACACCAGCGTCATCTCGACACCATAAGCTGTTCCTTGCCAAGCATCGGGATACCGGTTGGAGGTTCCGAGAAAGGAAGATTGCACTTAGGGCAGGGCTTTCCTTTAATCACCGGGTGCCAAGCAAGATTGTTGCTGTTGCGAATCAGAAAGGTGGCGTCGGTAAGACCACCACCACGGTGAACCTGGCGGCGTGCATCGCCGCTGCGGGCAAGCGGGTTCTGTTATTGGATCTTGATCCCCAAGCCAACGCCACCAGTGGGCTCGGTATCGAGAAGACGGAAGGGGGCAGTTGCTATGGGGCTCTGGTAGGCAGCGAAATGCTCGCTGAAAAGATCAAGCCCACCGCCTACGAGAGGCTTGAGATCATTCCCAGCGAGATCGACCTTTGCAGTGCTGAGGTGGAGATCTCCAGGTTGGACAACCACCTCATGCGACTGGGGAACGCTATCGCTCCTGTCAGGGCCTCCGACGACCGCGATCTCATCCTCCTGGACTGTCCTCCCTCCCTGGGCATCCTGACCCTAAACGCGTTCTCCGCCGCTGATCATCTGCTGGTGCCGCTTCAATGCGAATACTACGCGCTGGAAGGCATCTCGATGATCACCCGCTTGTTGGGGCAGATGCGCGACAGTGGCACGAATGCCAACCTCAACTTATTAGGCGTCGTTATGACCATGTTCGATGGCCGCACTCGCCTATCCCAGCAGGTAGTTGCGGAGGTTCGCCAACACTTCGGCGACTTGGTCTTCGATACCGTCATACCCAGAACCACCCGCCTGGCCGAGGCTCCCAGTTTCGGCAAGCCGATTATCGATTACGACCCCTACAGTGCAGGGGCTTCCGCCTACGAGGTACTCGCTCAGGAAGTCCTCAAACGCCTCGAGATGGGATAGCCGTTCGGGCAAATGAAGAACTTGGGGGCTTGCTACGTCCAAGCACGGTGATTTTGAGAAGTTTTTAGATTCTTGTACATTCCTTACCATGATGAATTTGATACGACCTCTCCAGCTCGGTTTGATTGTCACTACTCTCCTCGCCCAGGGAGCGGACTGGCCCCAATACCGGGGTGCCAACGGCGACGGGAAATCGCCCGAAAAGATCCTATCGGCGTGGCCGGCCAACGGATTGCGCACTGTTTGGAAAGTTCCCACCACCGGCGGGTTTAGTGTCTTCGCGGTCAGCAAAGGCTTGGCCTGCACCACCATGATCCGCGAGATCGACGGTGCCAAACGTGAGGTCTGCGTAGGGCTCAACGCGGCGGATGGGAAAGAGCTTTGGGCTACCCCGCTCGGAGTCGCAAAGTACGATAGCGGTGGGGACGACGGTGCCACAGACAACAAAGGGGGTGACGGTCCGCGTTCAACGCCGTCGATGGATGGGGGCCAAGTGTATGTGCTTGATCCGAGAATGGTCCTCTACAGCTTGGACCTGAAGACAGGTAAAATCCTGTGGTCAAAAGATTTAGTTGCAGACCAAGGCGCAAAAGTGATCCAGTGGCAGAACGCCGCATCCCCTGTTGTGGATGGCGACAATATCTACGTTTGCACCGGGGCCGAAGGGGGTTCCCTCGCGGCTTTCTCAAAAAAGGACGGAAGCCCGATCTGGAAAAGTGAAAGCGACAAGATGACCCATGCCACTCCGGTGGTGGCTACGATCTTAGGGGTGAAACAGGTCGTCTTCTATACGCAGAAGGGACTTGCCGGGGTGGAGTGTTCCTCGGGGAAAGTGCTGTGGCGGTATCCTTTTGACTATTCTGTTTCCAGCGCAGCCTCTCCGATCGTGGCGGGTGACATCGTTTATTGCTCCGCAGGCTACAATGTCGGGGCCGGCGCGGCGAAAATCTCCAAAGAGGGTGATGCTTTTTCAGCAAAAGAGCTTTGGAGGACCAAGGGCAACAAGATTGCGAACCATTGGAGCACGCCTGTGCTCAAAGATGGTTACCTCTACGGGATGTTCAGCTTCAAGGAGCACGGTAAGGGCAATCTCAAGTGCTACGAGCTCGCCACCGGCAAGGAAGTGTGGGCTCAGGCGGGGTTCGGCCCAGGCGGAGTTATCCTGGCCGACGACCTGCTGGTAGCTCTCAGCGACAAGGGTGAGCTGGTGTTAGTGGAGCCAAAAACGGACGCCTACAAAGAATTGGGCCGGTTTCAGGCAATCAAGGGCAAGTGCTGGAATCACCCGACCTTAAGCGGAGGCAGGATTTTCGCACGGGGCACGCAGGAAGGTGCCTGCTTCGATGCTAGCCCACAGTCGGCCCGTTAGAACCACCTTCGGTCTTCTTGGCCGCAGGTTTCCGTGAATCATCCGGGGAGCAAGAGTGATCTTGCTCCCCTTGTGGTTTCAGCGAGAGTAGAGGTATGCACTCGCGACTACTACTCGCCGCAATCCTTCTCACCGAATTCGCTTTGTCTGCCGAGGACTGGCCCCAGTGGCTCGGCCCACGACGTGACAGTGTCTGGAGAGAGTCCGGAATCGTGGATAAGTTCCCGGCAGGGGGTCCAAAGGTGAGGTGGCGTACCGCCATCTTAAGCGGGTATTCCGGGCCTGCCGTCGCCCAAGGGCGCGTCTACGTAATGGACCGCGAGCTTGCCCCCGGCGTTGGAAACCCGGAGAACGCGTTCACCAAGGCGCTTATCCCTGGAAAGGAGAGGGTCCTGTGCCTTGAGGAAACCACCGGCAAAACCATCTGGGAATACAAGTATGAGTGCCCTTACACGATCAGCTACGCGGCGGGCCCTCGCGCCACTCCGACAGTCTGGGATGGAAAAGTCTTCACGCTCGGTGCCGAAGGAAACCTGCACTGCCTGGACGCGGTCACCGGCAAGGTGAGATGGCACCGCGATTTCAAAGTGGACTTTGCCGTTCGGACACCCGAGTGGGGCTTCGCCGGACATCCCCTCGTCGTTGGGAATCAGGTGATCTGTGTGGCCGGAGGAACCAATACTCTTGCGGTAGCTTTGGATGTCACAACCGGAAAGGAGATTTGGAGATCCCTCTCGGCCAAGGAGCCTGGGTATGCCCCCCCCACTCTCATCGAGCAGGGCGGTCAGAGACGGGTCATCATCTGGCATCCCGAATCCATTAACGCGCTGGAGCCAGAGACCGGAAAACCCGTCTGGTCGTTCCCCTTCCCTGTTCGATTTGGCCTCACCATCGCCTCTCCACGCCTTTACGGCGACCGACTCTTCGTCACCGCCTTCTACGACGGCTCCCGAATGCTCCAGCTTGGGTCTGGCCCACCCGAACTTCTGTGGAAGAGCACTAAGGCGAGCGAAAAGGACACCTCTTGCTTGCATTCGATCATGTCAACGCCGTTCCTGGAAGAAGGACATATCTATGGAGTCTGCAGCTACGGACAACTTCGTTGCTTGAAGTTAGACACCGGGGAGCGCCTCTGGGAGACCCTGGCAGCCACCACCCCAGAGGCCGAGACTCGGTGGGGAAACGCGTTCCTTATCAAGCACCAGGATCGTTTCTTTCTGTCCAATGAGCGGGGCGAACTCATCATCGCCAAGCTAAGCCCAAAGGGTTACCAGGAACTCAGTCGCACCCATCTGATCGATCCGACCAATCGGGATCCCGGAAGGATGGTAGTCTGGTCTCACCCGGCGTTTGCGAACCGGCACATCTTTGCGCGAAACGACCGAGAGCTCGTTTGTGCATCGCTCGCCGCAGAGTAGGTTGATGCCGGCCACGCTTTCTTCCGGGCAATCCGAGCAGCAGGTGTCGCCCAAAGTGAGATTCAACCTGCACGAAACAAATTCCGTGCTAATGTAGTGGTAGTAAACGTGATGTATCATAGGAAATCGCTATGTTAGAAGCCAAGAAGATCGTCATCATTGGAGGAAGCTCGGGCATAGGGCTGGAAATCGCGCGCCATGCGATTGGGCAAGGCGCCAAGGTCTACCTCATCGCCCGGGATCATGAACGCCTTCAGCGTGCGGTATCCGAGTTGGGATCAAAAGCGGAAGGGTACCCTGCTGACATTGGCATTCCCGCCACGCTCGAGAAGGTTTTTGCGAAAGTGGGCACGTTTGATCACCTGGTTACCACGGCAGCCAACCTGGTCTTCAAACGCTTCTCAGAACTCTCGGAAGAGGATGTTCAAGAGGCGTTGGACAGCAAAGTCGTGGGGCCGCTCTTCGCGGCCCAAAAGGCGCTTTCTCATCTCGCCAGGAACGGGAGTGTCACTTTCTTCTCAGGCTTGGCCGCCTACCGCCCCTCCCCCGGCACCGTCGCCGTCGCCACGGTCAACGCCGCACTCGAGGGTATGGCCAAAGCGCTCGCTGTGGAATTGGCTCCCATCCGGGTCAACGTGATCTCTCCGGGGTTGGTCGACACCCCCTTCTGGGACCATCTCCCGCCGACCGAAAGAAAAGCTCTCTTCGATAGTGTGGCCAACCTGGTGCCGGTGAAGAGAATTGGGCGGCCGTTCGATCTGGCCCAAGCAGCCCTGTTCCTCATGACGAATGGCTTCGTGACCGGAACCGTCGTGCACGTCGACGGCGGAGGACGGCTCAGTTGATTCTGGTTGGCGCTGGGGGAAGAAACAAACCGCCGGGTATCCGGCGGTTTGTTTCGGTGTGAGGAAAGAGCGTAACAGCTCGGAGACTCAGTGTTGGTAAGTGGGTTGGAACACGAGTTCTGCGGCGAGTTTTTCCCATGACTCTGGTTTTTCCCGGCGGGCCAGACCGCGCTTATCGGCGACTTCGGCCACGGCCGTTGCGATCTTAAGCGAGACCTCCCGCATTTTCGTGAGCGAAGGGTAGATGCGACCCGATTCAAGGTCCGCTTCACTCACATTCTGGGCAAGGGTCCTCGCGGCCACAAAGAACATCTCCTCGGTGACATACCGAGCGAGACTGGCCACCACGCCAAGCCCCACCCCGGGGAAGATGTAGGCATTGTTGCCCTGGCCGGGCACGAAAGTCCGCCCATTGTAGACCACCGGTTTGAAAGGACTGCCACTCGCGTAGATAGCCCGTCCCTGAGACCAAGTGTACGCCTCTTCCGCCGAGCACTCGGCTTTGGAGGTTGGGTTGGAAAGGGCAAAGATGATGGGGCGTTCGTTCAGCTGAGACATGGTTTCCACCACCTCCTGGGTAAAGGTCCGCGGCATGCCCGAAACCCCAATCAAAGCGGTCGGTTTCAACTCTCGGATCGCACTGAGCAGGTCCGGGCAGCGAGGATGATCATGCGCAAAGCTGAGCTTGTGCGGCGTGAGGTCCGTTCGCGATTTCACCACGAGCTCCTTGGAGTCCACAAACCAGCATTTCCGGCGAGCCTCGGCCTCGGGCACGCCTTCGGCTTTCATCGCTGCTACCGCCAAGTCTCCGATGCCAATCCCCGCTTCTCCTGCACCGAGGAACAGAAGGGTCTGATCTTTCAGAGCTTTCCCGGTCAATCGTAAGGCGGAATAGATGCCCGCGAGCGAGACCGACGCTGTCCCCTGAATATCGTCGTTGAAACAACAATATTTCTTTTCGTACTTGTGCAGAATCCGGAAGGCGTTGTGGTTGGCGAAATCTTCAAACTGGATGAGTACCTTGGGAAAAGCTCTGGCAGCCTCCTTCATGAACTCCTCAATGAACTCGTCGTACTCGGGGCCTTGCACGCGCTTTTGCACAAGTCCTGTGTAAAGAGGGTCCGCGAGAAGGCTCTCGTTGTTGGTTCCCACGTCCAGTAGAACTGGCAAACAGTCGGCTGGATGAATGCCGGCGCAGGCAGTGTACAATGCCAGTTTCCCCACGGGAATCCCCATACCAAAAGCCCCGAGATCACCCAAGCCGAGGATTCGCTCGCCATCGGTCACCACGATGGTCGAAACATGCCGATGAGGCCAGTTCTTGAGCACCCGGCGGACTTGGCCGCGGTCCTTGATCGACAGATAGAGCCCGCGAGGCCTACGGAAGATATGGCCATAAGACTGACAGGCTCGCCCCACAGTCGGGGTGTAGATGATCGGCATCATTTCCTCCAGGTGATCCAAAACCACCCGGTAGAAGAGAGCCTCGTTACGGTCCTGAAGGGAGATGAGCTGAATATAACGTTCCAGATCATCGGTCTTGCGGCGAAAGTTGTCCATCACCCTCATCACCTGTACCTCCATGGAGGTAACTCGGGGAGGGAGCAGCCCCCTGATGCCCAACTTGTCTCGCTCCTCTTCGGTGAAAGCGGTCCCCTTGTTCTGGAGTGGATTGAACAGGAGATCCATACCTTTGATTACGCGCGGACGACGCGCCTTTGTCTGGATGGGTTGTATCGGATCGGACATAGTACAATTAGCAGAGGTAAAAAATACAATCAGGTCGCCGCTTCGTTCAAAGCGGCTAATCTAGGGGAATGATAAGATCTCTCGGATCGGCACGCTAGGATTAATTTAACAGGGTTAATTTACATCTATCTTTAGTAAGATAGTAATATTAGTCAACTCTATTTACCCTAGCCAAAAGCCTTTTCCGTTCCTATATTTCGCCAGCTGTTATTGTCTGGATGAACCCGTCGCACGAGGGTGCTCCGGGTTTTATTTTTAGCCATACGGATCCATTCATGCACCAAATCCTGTCCAATACGCGTCTGAGTCCCAACGTGAACAAGTTGGTGGTGGAAGCGCCGCGCATCGCTCAAATCCGCCAGCCTGGCCAATTCGTCATCGTGCACCTCGGCCCCGGCGCTGAGCGGATACCCCTCACGATCGCGGAATCCGACGCGGAGGCAGGGACGATAACCCTGGTCATCCAGTCGGTTGGGAAGAGCACAAAGGATCTCGTAGCGCTCAAGCAGGGCGAGGCGATTAAGGATGTCTGCGGCCCGCTTGGACGCCCGACCGATCTCATATCGAGCGGCCGTGCGCTCTGTGTGGGGGGAGGCGTGGGGACCGCCGTGATTCTCCCTATCGCTCAAGCCCTCAAGAAGGGGGGGGCCAGTGTGACGAGCGTCATTGGTGGGCGTTCCCGTGAATGGGTCATCCTGGAGCAGGAACTTCAAGCCTGTGGAGACGTAGTGATTTGCACCGACGACGGAAGCTGGGGGCGCAAGGGCTTCGTCACGGAAGCGGCGAAGGACGTTCTTACCGCGGGGGGAATCGATGTGGTATACGCTGTTGGACCCGTCCCCATGATGCGAGCCGTAGCAGAACTCACGAGACCGTTCGGAGTGCACACGATCGTTTCGCTCAACCCGGTCATGGTCGACGGAACCGGAATGTGCGGTGGGTGCCGAGTTCAGGTGGGGGAGGAAACGCTCTTCGCCTGCGTCGACGGCCCCGAGTTCGACGGCCACAAGGTGAACTTCTCGCTGCTGATGGACCGGCTGGGAACCTACAAGAAGCACGAAAAGTCCGCGAATGAATCTCTCGATGCGGCCTGCCGAATCGGCTTGGGCGTCTGCCAAGGGTCAAAATAACCGGACCGGGGAGACCCGAACGATCCTCCCTGACCAAGAATAGCGTATCCATTCCACCTACAACGACTCCACGACTGTGAAAGAAGCTTTGACCATCAAGGACCGCCTGAAGATTGACCGTCAGGCCATGCCGGAACAAGTGGCGGTAGAACGAGCCGCCAACTTCAAGGAAGTCAACCTGGGCTTCACAGAGCAGATTGCCGTGATGGAGGCCCAACGGTGCCTGGTTTGCCGGGACCCGAAGTGCGTGGCTGGATGCCCCGTCCGAGTCAATATCAAGCAGTTCATCGATTATGTCGCCCAGGGTAACATGGAAGCCGCCGTGAACAGCCTGTTTTGCGACAACGCGCTCCCCGCCATCACGGGCAGGGTCTGTCCTCAGGAAACCCAATGCGAGGAACTCTGTGTGCGTGGGGTCAAAGGGGAACCGGTGGCGGTTGGGCATTTGGAGCGTTATGTGGCCGACTGGGCTCTGAGAAACGACAGCAAGGGATCTTCCGCAGCTGTGAAGCCGACTGGCAGGAAAGTCGCCGTGGTTGGGTCAGGTCCAGCAGGGCTCACGGCCGCCGGCGAACTGGTGAGGCAGGGTCATGACGTCACTGTCTACGAAGCGTTGCACGAACCGGGTGGTGTGCTGCTCTACGGTATCCCGGAATTCCGGCTTCCCAAATCGATTGTCAGCGCCGAGGTGCAGAGGCTTCAGGAGTCCGGCGTGAAGATCGAGTGTAACGTCGTGGTGGGAAGGACATACACGATCCAGGAGCTGCGCTCCCAGTTTGACGCGATCTTCCTGGCCAACGGGGCGGGTCTTCCCGTCTTCATGAACGTGCCCGGTGAAAACGCGAAAGGCGTCTACTCGGCCAACGAGTACCTGACCCGCGTAAACCTGATGGCGGCCTACCAGTTTCCCCAAGCGGACACGCCGGTTTTGGTAGGAAAGCGAGTAGCGGTCGTAGGCGGAGGCAACGTGGCCATGGACGCGGCTCGCACTGCGAAACGTCTGGGTGCCGAAGTGTCGGCGATTGTCTATCGGCGGACGAAAGCGGAGATGCCTGCCCGGGTTGAAGAGGTTCACCATGCCGAACAGGAGGGGATTGAGTTTAAACTCCTCTGCGCTCCCCTAGAGGTGCTGGCGGACGATCAAGGCTGGGTCAAGGGCCTGCAGTGCATCCAAATGCAGTTGGGCGAGCCCGATGCTTCTGGCCGCCGATCCCCCAAACCGATCCCCGGATCCGAATTCGTCTTTGACTGCGATGTCATTGTGGTATCGATCGGCTCCCGTGCGAACCCTTTGCTGACTTCCACCTGCCCCGAGCTGCAATTGGACCGACGAGGACAGATCAAAGTGGACGGGAATGGAATGACCAGCATCCCGGGCGTGTTTGCCGGAGGGGACATTGTGCGAGGCGCAGCCACGGTGATTCTGGCAATGGGTGACGGAAAGACTGCGGCCCAAGCCATTAACGCCTACCTGACTCAGCTCACACCGGCGTCGTCGCCGCAGCCCGTGTGATTCCCAAGAGCTCCACTTATGATCAAGTCAGGCATTCTGAACCCGCAAATCAATGATCTGTTGAGCCGTGTTCGGCACACCAACACCCTGGTGATCTCCGACCGCGGTTTTCCGTTCTGGCCGATGATTGAGACGGTGGACATCTCGCTGGTTGACGATCTGCCAACGGTTCTTCAGGTGCTTCAGGCGATTCGCCCCAATTTTGTTTTCGGGAAGGCTTGGATGGCACGCGAGTTTCTCGAACAAAACACCAAACAGACCCAGGCCGCTTTCGCCTCAGCCTTGAAAGGAATTCCCGTAGCTTACGAAAAACACGTGGAATTCAAGAAGCGAGTCCCGGCCGCAATCGGCCTCATTCGCACCGGCGACACGGTACAGTACGCCAACATGATCCTCGAGTCGGCCTAATCACCGACTTCGCAAGGCAGACACCCTACCCCAGCGGAGAGCCTGCCGCTCGGCCGGCTTCCGCAAGGGGAGCTGATCTATCTATCCGGCGCGCAGCGAGGCCGCCACGATCTCCCGCGCCTCACTCACAATCCGCTCGAGGTGGGCTTGACCAAGGAAGCTCTCCGCGTAGAGCTTGTAAATGTTCTCGGTACCCGAGGGGCGAGCCGCGAACCAACCTTGTTCCGAAACCACCTTCAGGCCGCCGATCTCCGCGTTATTCCCAGGGGCCCGAGTCAGCCGCGCGACAATCTTTTCGCCCGCGAGAACATCGGCGCGCACCGCGTCGGGAGAGAGCCGGCCAAGCGCCTTCTTCTCTTCCGGTGACGAAGGGGTGTCGATGCGGGTGTAGCAAGGATTCCCAAAACGCTGGGTCAGCGAAGCGTAATAAACGCCGGGATCCTTGCCGGTGCGGGCGGTGATCTCCGCCGCAAGCAATCCCAGAAGCGGCCCATCCTTGTCAGTGGTCCATACAGTCCCGTCGCGACGCAGGAAACTGGCACCGGCGCTCTCTTCCCCACCGAAGCAGAAGGAACTGTCGTAGAGGCCGGGGGCGAGGAATTTGAAACCGACGGGCACTTCGCAAAGCTTGCGGCCGAGGCTGGCGACGACCCGGTCAATCATGCTGCTGCTGACGAGGGTCTTGGCCACAGCGGACGCTGCGGGCCACTGTGGTCGATTCCGTAAAAGGTAATCGATGGCTACGCTGAGATAATGGTTTGGATTCAGCAACCCTGCGGACTTGGTGACGATACCGTGCCGATCCGCATCGGGATCGTTGCCCCAGGCGATATCGAACTGGTCCTTCCATCCAACCAAACCCGCCATGGCGAACGGGCTGGAGCAATCCATGCGTATCTTCCCGTCATGATCCAGCGTCATGAATTGGAAGGTGGGATCAAGACTCTTGTTCACCACGGTGATGTTGAGACCATATCGGGTGGCAATCGGCTCCCAGTAGTAGAGGGCCGCGCCACCCAACGGGTCGACCCCGATGCGCAACCCGGCATTCCGGATCACGTCGAAATCGATGACAGATGCCAAGTCCTCCACGTAGGCGGGAACAAAATCAGTTGTCTGGACACAGGCAGACTTACGGGCTGACTCGTACGAAACACGCCGCACTCCGTTGTTCGCGTTGACCAGAAGTTCATTGGCGCGAGTCTGGATCCACTTGGTGATATGCGAATCGGCCGGTCCTCCCTCAGGCGGGTTGTACTTGAACCCACCATCGGCGGGCGGGTTGTGCGACGGAGTGATGACGAGGCCATCCGCGAGCCCAGTTTTCCTGCCACGATTGTAAGCGAGGATCGCGTGAGAGATCACGGGCGTGGGGGTGACGCCATCCCCGGTTTGAATGATGGTGGACACACTGTTGGCGGCCAGGACCTCCAAAGCAGTGCGTTCGGCGGCGTAGGAAACCGCGTGCGTATCCTTCCCCATGAAGAGCGGCCCCTCATATCCCTGAGCATGGCGGTACTCACAAATGGCCTGAGTGATGGCCAGGATGTGCTGCTCCGTGAAGGAACCATCCAAGGGTGTTCCGCGATGACCGCTGGTCCCAAAACCAACCAACTGATTGGCATTGGCCGGATCGGGCTTTCGCTCGTAGTACTCGCGCTCGAGGCGGCTGGAATCAATGAGAAGGTCCTTGGGGGCAGGTTTGCCCGCGAGTGGGTGAATGGGCATAGGCTCGATACTTCAAGGCTAACGAGGCCCGGGCACAACGCCCAAAGTACCTCTTATTCGACCCAGCTTAGAGCAGACCAAGACAGGAGGAAAGAAAGAAGAAGGGGTTCCAGGAATGGAACCCCTCCATGTGAAAATAAGTCAAACAGGTATCGGGCTGACCAGATACCCCTAACAGACATCAGGCCTTGCTGGGAGAAGTCGTGCCTCCCTCCATTTCCTGAACGGAGACGGCACTGGTTTTGGCGCCGATTTGCGGACGCTCACCCTTGTGCCACCAGAGCACCAACGCACTCGCGATATAGATACTCGAGTAGGTGCCGGTCACGATACCCACCAGGAAGGTGAAGGCAAAATCGTTAATCACTCCCCCACCGAAGAGGTACAGCGAAAGGGTGGCGATAAAGACCGTGCCAGAGGTGATGATGGTTCGGCTTAGCGTTCGGTTTAGCGCATGGTTCATCAGTTCCGTGAAGGTCCCTCGCAACCCAAGTTTCAAGTCCTCTCGAATACGGTCGAAGATCACGATGGTATCATTGATGGAGAATCCGATAATGGTCAGAATCGCTGCGACCATCGGAGCACTCAACTGACGGCCCGAGAGGAAGAACCATCCCAGAGTCATCAGGATGTCATGCATGATGGCCACCACGGCACCCACGGCGAAAGAAAACTCGTACCGGAACGCCACGTAGACCAAGATACCGAACAAGGCAAGGAATGAGGCCAGCAGAGCCGTTTTCTGAATCTCCGCTCCCACCGTAGCTCCCACCGTATCGAGCGAGATTCTCTCGAACTTCGAATTCGGGAAACTCGACATAAGAACGCTTTCGGCTTTCTTGCCGGTCTCCGTCTCTGTTGTGACTTTGAGGGTCTCCGAGCCGGTCGCGAGATCCTTCTGGTACTGGATATAAGTATCCTTCAGACCCGCATCGCTCAACGACTTACGCAACTGCTCGACATCCACCTTCTGGGAGAAGCGCAGGCCAAGGAGATCGCCACCGCGGAAATCGACGCCGAGTGCATCCTTGCCTCGCATAATCCCCCAGACGTTTCCGACCAGGATCAGAGACCACGAAACGGCAAAAGCGACCTTGGCGTACTTCATGAAGTCAAACTTCGCACCACGGATCAGGTGCAACATACTAAAGGACTTGATCATGCCCCGCTCCAGCATGAAGTCGAAGATCATGCGCGTCACCACCAAGGCGGTGAACATACTCACGCTCACACCGATCGTGAGTGCGACACCGAAGCCTTTCACTGGACCCGTCCCCATGAAGATCAGAATTACGGACGAGATGAGCGTGGTCAGGTTCGAGTCAAAAATCGTGCTAAAGGCCTTGTCATAACCCGCGGACAGCGCGCCACGCACCGATTTACCCGCCTCCGCCTCCTCTCGGATACGCTCAAAAATCAGGACGTTGGCGTCGACTGCCATACCGATCGTGAGCACGATACCCGCGATACCGGGGAGGGTGAGGGTGGTGCCGACCGAGCACATGACCCCAAGCAGGATGATGATGTTCAGGCAAAGAGCAACATTTGCTACCAAGCCGGACAGCATATAATAGACGAGCATGAAAAGGGCGACGCCCACGGTGCCGATCACGGCAGACTTCACACCGCTCTGAATGGAATCCTTACCCAGAGAGGGATCCACACCGCGCTCTTCCTCGATCCGGACCGGGGCTTCCAAGGGATTCTGAAGGACATTGGCCAACTCGTAAGCTTCTTTCCAATCGAAACTGCCCGAGATTTCGCAACTCCCGCCGAGGATGGGCTCATTGATATTGGGAGCCGAATAGAGTTCACCGTCCAGGATGATGGCCAATTGACGGCCTACGTTTTCCCTGGTGATCTCCCCGAAAAGGGAGGCTCCCTCTGACTTGAACCGAAGACTGATCTTGGGCGTTCCCGTGACCGGATCGGGGAACGGCTGAGAACGCTCGACGTACTTCCCAGTAAGCCCCTTCTCGGGGGCCTTCTTGACAAGGTAAGCCCTCTGACCGCCATCCAGGCCTTTTTTGCGCTTCTTTTCCAACTTGATCTCGTACCCAGGCTCGACGATCTCCTGGCGGACCAGCGTATCGCTCTCCGGATGCACCAGACGGAACTCCAGGAACGCTGCCTTCTGGATCTGGCTCTTGGCGCTATCCTTGGCGGCCTCGGAAAGCCCAGGCAGCTGAATCAGAATCCGGTTCTCACCCGCCGGCTGGATGATGGGTTCGGCCACACCGAACTGATCCACGCGCTTGCGCAGCACTTCCACCGCCTGCTGCACGGCGTGACTCTTGTCCACAGAGGCATCCAACTTGGTGGTATCCATGGAAACCAGGAACGAGGTGCCACCCTGGAGATCGAGGCCAAGCTTGATCTTGCCAGCGGAAAGGGTCTGAACCCGATTGAGAATCCCGCGGTTGATATCGGCATCCTCATCATCGACCAACGAAGGGAAGTAATATGCCAGGTTGTTGGTCCCGGTCGCCTCGATCAGATTCGCAAAAGGCTGGTTGGAGTTCTGCTTCTGGAGGGCACGTGCCTTCGCAACGATGGCGGTAAAGTTGGTATCAGTGGCCTCGGCCTTCTTCTCGAAAGTGTCAATGAGGTCGCGGGGAGTGGGCGGGTAAAGCGAATAGAGGGCCCAAGCAACCACAAATACGGTTGCCAGAATCCAGAATCTACGGTTTTTCATGAGGAATCGGTATTAAGAACTGGAACTTTCGGCTTTCTCCACGACTTCGGAAATAGAGCCTTTCAGGATCTCGAACTTGGCGTCCGCCGAACGAAGAGTCACGGTTTTGTCTTTGATGCTCACCACGATACCGAGGATGCCGCTATTCGTAACCACTTTGTCCCCGGCTTTCAGGGCTTTCATCAGGGTCTCGTGTTCTTTGGCCTTCTTTTGTTGAGGACGGAAGATGGCAAAGTAGAACATCACGCCCATCAAGACCAACAGGCCCACCATTTGCAGCATTTGAGCCTTGGGATCCGGCACGGTGTTTTGCGCCAGCAAGGGCCCTAAGAAAATCACATTCATCGATTTCGCTTCGCGTTAAGAGTCGAACAATCTAAGGATGCCGGGAAGTTTGGCAAGCACTTTGGCTCAGGGTGCGCGCTGTTTGATCGCTTCCAAGATACCCGCAATCACTTCCGCCCGCGGCTTGGTGCCAGCCTGCCCCTTGCCATGGAGCCGAACCGCCACCTGGTCTTGGCCCATTTCCCGCTGCCCTACCACGAGCATGGTGTGCACCTTCTCCCGCTCGGCGTTCTGTATCTTTCCGTTGATCTTGTCGGCACTGCGGTCGATCTCAACCCGAACGCCCTGCGCTCGGAGTTCTTTGTAGATCCCTTCCGCGTACACCAAAGGCTCCTCGCCGATAGGAAGAACTCTAACCTGCTCAGGTGCAAGCCATAATGGGAAGTTTCCAGCGTAATGCTCGATCAGAAATCCAACAAAGCGCTCATGGGTTCCCAGCGGTGCCCGATGGATACAAAGTGGAGTGCCTTCGCTGTTCTCACGGGTCCGGTAGACCAGACCGAATCGCTTGGGAACCGCAAAATCGACCTGGTTGGTGGCGATGGTGAACTCGCGACCCGTGATACTCCAGACCTGAACGTCAATCTTGGGGCCGTAGAACGCCGCTTCGTTCGCCACCTCGACATAGTCAATGCCAGAACTGTCCAATACCCGGCGAACCAAGTCCTCAGTTTGGAGCCATAGTTCAGGTTCGTTCACGAACTTCTGACCCAATTTCGCCGGATCGTGGGTGCTGAAACGCATCCGGTACTTTTGGAAACCGAAGATCTTAAAGTACTTAAGATACATTTCGTTCACGGCCTGGAATTCCTGGGCGAACTGCTCGGTAGTACAGTAGATGTGAGCATCGTTCATCTGCATCGACCGTACCCGCATAAGGCCCATCAACTCCCCGGACTGCTCGTAGCGATAACAGGTACCATACTCCGCCAAACGCAGCGGCAGGTCTCGATAACTCTTTGGTACCGAAGCGAAGATCTTGTGGTGATGAGGACAATTCATCGCCTTAAGGTAATAGCGCTCCACCACCTCTTCCCCACCCTCCAGGTGGGTCTCTTTCAGCTCCATGGGAGGGAACATGCTCTCGGCGTAGTACGGCAGGTGGCCGGAGGTCTTGTACAGGGACTCCTTGGCCAGATGAGGGGTGCGGACGCGCACGTAACCCGCTTCGAACTCGGTTTCCTTGGCCAACTTTTCTAATTCTTCAAGGAGCACAGCGCCCTTGGGCAGCCAAAGCGGCAAGCCCGGGCCAACATCTTCGTCGAAGGTGAACAACTCCATCTCTTTGCCAATCTTGCGGTGATCACGCTTTTTGGCCTCTTCCTGAGCCTTCACCCACTCTTCCAACTCGGTCTTGTTCGGATAGGCGGTCCCATAGAGGCGCTGTACCTGGGGATTCTTCTCATTCCCTCGGTAATAAGCGGCAGCAACCCGTAAAAGCTTGAAAGCCTTCACGTTACCGGTTCGCATCACGTGAGGTCCTGCACACAAGTCCACGAATTCGCCATTCTGGTAGAAGGAAATGGGCTCGCCTTCCGGGATATCTGCCAGACGTTCCACTTTGAATCGCTGCCCTTTCGCCTCAAAGAACGCCTTGGCCTCCTCTCGAGTCTTGATCGATTTCTCGAAAACCTGGTTTTCTTTCACCACTTTGCGCATCTCTTCCTCGATGCGGGGGAAATCCTCCGGGGTGAAACGATGGCTCGCGAGATCGAAATCATAGTAGAACCCCTCTTCTGTCGGCGGGCCGATATCAAGGAGGGCATCCGGCCAGAGCCGGAGCACTGCGGTAGCCATGACGTGGGCGCAGGAGTGGCGAAGCCGCTCCAAGTCACTCATCTGGTTTCGCTGATCCAGTGACTTACGTTCAAACTCGTTCTTGGGTCCTTCCATAACAGGAGGGCATTTTCTACGTCCTCAAGGAAATGGGAATCAAAAAAGCAAGAGCCCAAGGAATGCTGCCCGCCGCTGCGGCCTCAAACTCCGCAGGTCACGGGGGCATTCGCCCCCCTCTTAGCCGTAACAATTCAATGAAGAACAGGAGTCAGCGGAGATAGCAGAGATCGGGCTTGAGCGGTCTGACGATCGAGACGGACGTATCACTTTCACCGTCCAGTGAACGCTTGAACGGACCGCGAGGAGCGATTCTGACTCCTTCTGACGGCTCTGCTCTCTCTGCTGCCTCCTGTTCAAATGCATGGACACGGCTTAGAGGTCCAAGCGAGCTATACAGATTGACCAGCGGGACGGCAGCCCTCCAAAGTGGCGGGGAGCCATGAAACGACCCTTGATCATCGCCACGATCCTGACGGTGCTTGTCATTTTGGCTTCCGCCGCAGACGCCAAGCCCCATCGACTGACTCCAGTCCCGATTCAGCAAGTCACCATCCAGGACAGCTTCTGGTCCCCAAAGCTCAAAGTGTGGCGCGACGTCACCATTCCCGATTGCTTCGCAAAATTCGAGCAGGACGGTGCGCTGGCCAACTTCGACAAGGTTCGCGACGGGATCGGAGGTAAGCACAGCGGCCCGCCGTGGTATGACGGTTTGATCTATGAGATGATTCGCGGCTGTGCCGACTTCCTGGCTTCGGAACGAGACGCCCAGCTCGAGAAACGGCTGGATGGTTATATTGAGCGTATTGCCAGCGCCCAAGCAAGAGATCCGGATGGTTACCTCAACACCTACACCCAAATGGAGCGTCCAACGCAACACTGGGGCTTGAACGGGGGCGACGACAACTGGCAACACGATGTCTATAACGCGGGGGCACTCGTGGAGGCGGCAGTTCACTATTACCGGGCTACCGGAAAGACGCGACTACTCCAAGTCGCGACCAAGCTCGCCAATCACATGGAGGACGTCATGGGCCCGCCCCCAAAACGGAATATCGTACCCGGTCATTCGCTGGGCGAGGAAGCCATGGTGAAGCTGTACCTCCTCTTCCGGGAGCAACCGCAACTCAAATCCCAGATGCCAGCATTGGTGGACGAGCCACGCTACCTCAAGTTGGCCGAATTCTGGATCGAGAATCGTGGCAACCATGATGGCCGGAAGAGCTACGGACCCTACGGCCAGGACCATAGGCCGGTCCTGCAGCAGGAAACCATCGAGGGCCACGCCGTGCGGGCTACCTTGCTCTGCGCCGGTTTGGTCGCCGCCGCCAATGTGAATGGCCGGGAGGACTACCTGACTGCCGCTCGTCGGCTCTGGGAAAACATGGTGGAGCGGCGAATGTATGTCATCGGCGGTTTGGGTGCGGTGGCCGGCCACGAGGGATTCGGGCCCGATTACCTCCTGCCGAACAACGGTTATCTCGAGACCTGCGCGGCCATCGGTGCTGGATTCTTCCACCACAACATGAACCTCGCGTTGGCTGACGCCCGCTATGCCGATGAATTGGAAAGGGTCCTCTATAACGCGGTCCTGCCCGGGGTCTCGATTCAGGGGAACACCTACTTCTACGAGAACCCCCTCGCGGCCGGGCCTCAGCGCACCCGCTGGGAATGGCATGGGTGTCCGTGCTGCCCACCGATGTTTCTCAAGATCATGGGGGCGTTGCCTGGCTACATCTACGCACAGGATGCGGGCTCGGTTTATGTGAACCTCTTTGTCGGCAGCCGGGCGGACCTCACCCTCAACGGAGTCAAGGTCACCCTCGGGCAAACCACCCGGTACCCATGGGACGGCGCCGTGAAATTCAAGGTGGAGCCGGAGCAGAACACGGAATTCACCCTTAAGATCCGCCTGCCCGAATGGTGCAGCCAGCCGGAGTTGCGGGTGAATGGACGGTCCATCGCTTCCATGAAAAAAGACCATGGCTATGCCAGCCTCCAGCGAAAATGGAAGCGTGGCGATCTGGTTGAGCTTTCCATGCCGATGCCGGTACAACGCCTCAAGGCCCATCCCAAAGTCGAAGCGAACATAGGGCGCATGGCACTCCAGCGAGGGCCGCTGATCTATTGCCTGGAGGGTGAGGACCACAACGGCCAAGTGAAGAACCTCGTCGTACCCCTGAACACTCCACTCACCGCACGACACCGCAGTGACCTGCTCGGAGGCGTGACCATCGTCGAGGGTCCGGCTCTGGGGATCCATCGAAGCCCCTGGCCAAACAAGCTTTACTTACCCCACACCCAAGCCCCGGGCATCACCCCCACGCAGTTCACGGCGATTCCCTATTTCGCAAACGCGAATCGCCATCCTGGTGAAATGCAGGTGTGGATTGCCGAGATGATCCCGCAGGCCGAGCCGCTGGCATTATCCACCACCGCCTCCCGAGCCAAACCGTCCGCCTCGCATTGCTGGTCGGGCGATACCTTGTCGGCGCTCCACGACCAAACCGAGCCAACCGCATCGGACGACACAAAGAGCCCCCGCTTCACTTGGTGGGATCACCGGGGCAGCCAGGAATGGGTTCAGTACGATTTTGACCAAGTTACCCAGGTTTCCGCAGTCGAGGTGTATTGGTGGGATGAGCGCCGCATTAACGCCCATTGCCGCGTTCCGCAATCGTGGCGCGTGCTTTACCAGAAGGGTGACGAGTGGCTGCCCGTCACCGGCGCCTCGATCTACGGCACGCAAATGGATTGCATGAACCGCGCCAGCTTCGATCCGATTCCTACTAAGGCCCTGCGCCTTGAAGTTCAACTGCAACCCGGTTGGTCTGGCGGCATCCTCGAATGGCGGGTCGAATGATTCGCTGTCCTGTTACGCCAGCGAGATCGTGCGTTCGAATGAACCCATCATGAACTCCATCCTAAACTCCGTCCTCCTCTCAACCACCGTAGCCACGCTGGTCGGTGCAGCCTCCCAAGACGCCATCATTGATGTCAGCGCTGACCGAGTGCTCCACCCTGTCTCGCAGTTCCTCACCGGCGCCTGCATCGAGGATGTCAACCACGAGGTCTATGGAGGCATCGACAGCCAGATGATCTTCGGCGAAAGCTTTGCCGAACCCGCCCCCCAGCCACCCATCCGAGGCTTTGCGGCTTATGGAGGGAACTGGGTCCCGAAAGAGGGAGAGCTGCATGCCTCCGGCGGCGAAGGCCCCAAACTGGTATGCGACACGCCAGGCTTTCGGGAGGGCGAAGCCAGCGTTGAACTGCTCTTCACGGAGCAGAAAAGCGGCAACGCGGGACTCATCGTCAAACTCAGCCAACCCGGAGTCGGCGCGGATCGTTTCACCGGTTACGAAGTCTCTCTCGAAACGGCTGGCCGACTGGTGCTTGGCCGCCATCGCCAGAACTGGGAACCCATTCGCAACCTCCCTTGCGAGGTCCCGCTCCACCAGTGGATCAAGCTCACCGTGCGCACCACAACGAACTCACTCGAGGTGCTGGTAAACGACCACAGCCTCACCCGTTACGAAGACCTGGAGCATCCGCTGGAAACCGGCATGATCGGCTTGCGCACCTGGCAGCGCGAGGCTCGATTTCGCAATCTGACCATCAACGCAGGAGGGGAAACCCGGAAGCACGACTTCGTCTACGAAGTTCAAGGCAGGTGGAGTGATGGCGTTAGCGGCATGTGGCGGGCCTTTAGGCATGGCACCGCAAACGGCGGCTTCGGTATCATTGAGCAAGGCGCCTACTCGGGGCGCCAGAGTCAGCGTCTCACCTTCACCGGCGGCGAAGGTGAGATCGGCATCGAGAACCAGAGCCTCAATCGTTGGGGAATGAACCTGGTTCGAGGCAAGTCCTACGAGGGCTTCCTTTGCGTGAAGGCCACCGGGCGGACTGAAGTCTTCGTCGCGCTGGAGAGCCGTGACGGCGCGAAGGTCTATGCCGAGAAGCGCCTGAGGGTCTCCGAAGGTGGTTGGCAGCGCCTGAACTTCAGCCTTACGCCGACCAGTGCGGACAAGGCAGGACGTTTTGCCCTCAAACTGAAGCGGCCCGGCTCGCTGATGGTCGGCTACGCCTTCCTCCAACCAGGCGAGTGGGGACGCTTCAAGGGTCTGCCCACGCGTCGCGACGTGGCGGAGGAACTCATCCGTCAAGGCATCACCGTGCTCCGCCAGGGCGGCTGCATGGCCAACGCGGCGGAGTATCGTTGGAAGAAGATGATCGGACCGCGGGAAAAACGTCCGCCGTACGCGGGCTGGTGGTATCCATACTCCTCAAACGGCTGGGGAATTTTCGACTTTTTGAACTTTTGCGAGGCCGCGGGCTTTCTCGCGATTCCAGATGTGAACATGGGTGAGACACCGCAAGATTTGGCCGACTTTGTCAGGTACGCGAATGGGCCCAAGGACACCGAGTGGGGCCGGCGGCGAGCCGCAGACGGGCATCCGAAGCCGTATCGTTTAAAATACCTCCAACTCGGCAATGAGGAGCGGGTCAACGAGGAGTATTGGCAGAAGTTCCGGCCGATGGCGGAAGCGATCTGGGCCACCGACCCGGAGATCATCCTCGTGGTGGGGGACTTTGCCTATGGTCAGCCCATCACCGACCCCTTCAAGTTCGAGGGTGCGGCGGGCGGAATCACCAGTCTGGCGGTTCAGCAGAAGATTCTGCATCTGGCCAAACAACACCATCGTGAGGTCTGGTTCGATGTCCACATTGGAACCGACGGACCATCCCCTGATTGGGGCGGCACGCTCTCGTACATCGACGCCTTGGATCGCATCGCCGACGGCGCCAAGCATCGCGTGGTCATTTTCGAATTCAACGCCGGCAACCATTCGCAACGTCGGGCTCTAGCAAACGCAATGGCGATCCTCACCGCCGAACGTGACGGACGAATGCCCGTCGCCTGCTCCGCCAACTGTCTTCAACCCGATGGCCAGAACGACAATGACTGGAATCAGGGGCTGCTTTTCCTGAACCCGTCCCAAGTCTGGCTACAGCCTCCCGGCTACGTTACGCAAATGTTCTCCCGCAATTACTTGCCCCAGCTCGTGCCATGCGAGGTTACCGGAGCCAAAGGCACGCTTGAGGTCAACGCCAAGCGCAGCGAAGATGGGAAAACGATCGTTCTGCAGGCGGTGAACGCCTCGGATGGTGGGGTGTCTGCGCAGATTCATATTGCTGGCTTCACGCCCAGGAAGCCGGTGGCGCAGGTCACGGAACTGGCAGGTCCTTTGGACGCGAGAAACACCGCCCTCCACCCCCAAGCGATCGTACCGCAAGAGCGCCCGTGGCAGCATGGTCTGAAGAATGCCAGAACCAGCTACACCTTTCCGCCGCGTTCGATCACCGTACTGCGACTCAACTGACCGTACGCCACAACCGGTCAGCCGTTCTGCTCACTCAGAGCCTCGCCAGAGCAAAAGGTCCGTGGCGTTCCGCCAGGTTTTGGAGTGCGGCGCCAAAAAGGTGCCGCTTTTGAGCTGATATCAGCGAATCCTAGGCACGAACGTGACAGACCTGGGGAAGAACCTACTCGCTGGACTGGGGAGGATTATGATGTAGATTACCACTTATGATGCGCAAACTTTTGTTCATTCCGTTGCTCCTTGCTCTCTCCGTTGTCCAATGTCTCGCGCAAGGAACTGCTTTCGTCTACCAAGGTCAACTCGCCAACTCCGGGAAGCCGGCAGTCGGCGACTACGACGTGAGGGCAATCCTCTACGATGCCGAACTAGGAGGTGCACAGGTGGGACCAATCGTCACCAACCTGGCGGTTCCGGTTAAGAACGGTCTCTTCACAACTTCCCTGGACTTTGGTGCAGGTATATTCACTGGAACACCCCGCTGGCTCGAAGTGGGAGTGCGTCCCACCTCCGGAACAGATTTCACCACTCTGACCCCGCGACAGGTACTGGGAGCGGTTCCCTATGCCCTGTACGCGCTGACGCCGGCCGGCCCGAAAGGAGATACAGGTCCCCAAGGCGTCCAGGGTGACCCAGGCCCGCAGGGACTGCCGGGGGCACCCGGGGCTAAGGGAGACACGGGTCCGCAAGGTCTCCAAGGTGATCCCGGCCCCCAAGGGCCGCCCGGATCAGCGGATGCTTGGAGTCGGACCGGGAATGCGGGAACGAACCCCTCCTCCGACTTCGTGGGGACGACCGATGCCGCGGCGTTCGTCATGAAAGCAGGCAACCAGCAGGTCTTTCGTCTCGAGGGTCAGGCAACCGGGCTCCGCATCATTGGAGGCCGCAGCACCTCGATCGACAGTTCGAGCACCAATTCCGCCGTACTGAGCGGACGTGAGAACACCATCGCCGCCTCCGCCCACGAAACCGTGATCGCAGGAGGGTTGGACAACGTCATTGCGCGCGATCAGCGGTCCGCATTCATTGGAGGAGGAGCGCGGAACCAGATCCAGATGGATAACCAGCACGCGGTCATCGCAGGCGGTCGTGACAACCGAATCGGGACGAACACGGTCATCTCCGTGGTGGTGGGGGGAGGAGAGAACAGGATAGCGAACAACGTGGACGGCGGCCTCATGGTGGGGGGATTCCGGAACGATATCCTTGGATCAACAAACCCGAACCGGCGGGAAATCGCTCCGATCCTCATCGGAGGTTCTGATAACGAGATTGGACTCGAAAGCAGCTGGGCGGTTATCCTGGGAGGGGACAACAACCGCATTGGCACAAACTGCGCAAGCGCGGTGATTGCGGGCGGCACGAACAATCTGATCGCAGACAGCGCGGCATTTTCCTTCGCCGCAGGCCGCCGTAGCCGAGTGAACCACATGGGGGCCTTCGTGTGGGCGGACAGTCAGAATGCTAGCTTCCCCTCGGCAGGATTGAACACCTTCAACGTACGCGCTGAGGGAGGAATTCATGTCAATGGGGACACATCCCAGTTCTTCGGGAGTTCGGTGCGTCAGATGCTGAACCTCTGGGGAACGGCCTACGGCATCGGGGTGCAATCGTCCACTCACTATTCCCGTACTGACAGCGGCGGTAGCTTTTCCTGGTTCCGGGGTGGCGTGCACTCCGACAGCGCCAACACCCCAGGCACGGGTGGAGTGGAGATGATGCGTTTGAACTCGGGGGGGCTTCGGGTCAATGGCACCTTTGTGAGTGCCTCGGACAAGAACCTGAAAGAAAATTTCGAAACCGTAGATCCCGGGGAGGTGCTGGAGAGGATACTTGCCCTACCCATCAGCCGTTGGAACTACAAGCAGGACCCCACCAGCCAGCACGTCGGCCCCATGGCACAGGATTTCCGCGCAGCGTTTGGCCTCGGCGAAGATGACAAACACATTGCCACAGTCGATGCTGACGGAGTCGCCCTGGCAGCAATCCAAGGGCTCAACCGGAAGGTGGAGGGCCAAGCAAAAGCGCTGCAGGATCGAGACGAGCGCATCTCGCGGCTGGAGTCGGAGTTGGCCGAGCTCCGTAGTCAAATGCGCCAGGTCATCAACTCCGTCCAAACCAAGCTCCCATGAGTAGCCACACCCGCAATCGCTACGCACCTCTCCTCTCCGCGCTACTCGTTGCCTTGGCTCAGGTTACTTCCCCAACTTGTGGAATGGCAGACGTATCGACGGGAGGGGACTACGTGCTCTCCGCTACGAGCGCCAGCGGAGGGACATCCACGGGGGGATCCTACTCCCTCAATGGGTGGATAGCCTCGTCCGGAGCAGGCACTTCCAGCGGAGGCGAGCTGACACTAGTCTGTGGGGTTTTCGACCTCTACGCGGCGCCAACCGGGGATGCCTTGCTCAGGGTAGCTCTCACGGTGGAGGGGAAGGTGCGGATTTGGTGGGTCCCGTCCGGGTACCAGCTTGAGTCCAGCCCCGTGCTAGGCGGCGAGGCGGTATGGCAAAACGTGGTCCCCAACCCAGCAGGAAACGAGTGGACTGCGGAGCCATCCGCCCCATCAGCCTACTTCAGACTTCGAAAGCTCTGATTCTAAACGAGTTCTGCTCGGGCTATTGTCCTTTGGCCCCAAACCAGCGCCAAAAGGGACGGAAGAGAGCCCCTGTACAAGGGCGTATTGGAGTCTTTTGGTCCTGATGAACGGCGGAGGCTGTCGCACCCTTTCCCGTGGGAAACACCCAGATCACACGCAAGTATTTGTGACGCTGTGGATAAGAGAATCTGGATTCAAACAAGGGGCTTGTGTCGGTGATGGCTTGGTATTAGTCTTTCTGAAGACTTATTAATTCCAAGCCGTGATATCTAATCAATGTCATAAGCCATCACCAAGATCCGTCCTGGGTCGCAGTCATTTTGGAGCCCCGGTTTCCCGAAGGGACTTTCTTGGTGTCTGCACCGCGGCCGCTGCCCTGATGGGAATTCCTACCACCCTGTGGGGCAAGGTGATAGAGACGGCCGAAAGCAAGGTTCGCCCTCCGGTGCTGTGGCTCCATTTTCAGGAGTGTACGGGGTGTTCCGAGAGCCTGCTCCGTTCCTCCCATCCCACCCTGGCTAACCTCCTGTTGGACCTAGTTTCGCTCGATTACCATGAGACCCTGATGGCAGGTGCAGGCCACCAGGCAGAGCACTCCTTACAGGAGTCCATGAAAGCCAACCAAGGAAAGTACATCCTGGTGGCAGAAGGTGCGATCCCCACCAAGCTCGGAGGGGTTTTTTGTCAAATAGGGGGCAAAACCGCCCAGGCACTGCTGAGTGAGGCTGCTGCGGGAGCGGCTGCCATCCTCTGCATCGGGACTTGTTCCAGTTACGGCGGCATCCAAGCCTCACCTCCGAATCCCACCGGAGCGGTGGGGGTAGGCACCCTGGTCTCAGGGAAACCGATCGTCAATATTCCGGGGTGCCCGCCCAGTCCGTACAATTTCCTTTCGACAGTTCTCTACTACCTCACTTTCCACCGGCTACCGGAATTGGACAGCATGGCGCGGCCCAAATTTGCTTATGGGCGCCGGATCCACGAACACTGCGAGAGACGCCCCCATTTCGATGCGGGGCGGTTCGCTCAAGCCTACGGGGACGCGGCCCATGCAGATGGGCATTGCTTGTACAAACTGGGCTGCAAGGGTCCGGCCACGCACGCCAACTGCTCCGTTCAAAGGTTCAACGACGTAGGAGTCTGGCCTGTATCGGTCGGACACCCGTGCCTGGGTTGTACGGAACCCGAGTTGCTCTTCCGGACCGCCATCGCCGACAAGGTGCAAATCCACGAACCGACGCCTTTCGACAGCTATGCTCCGGTGGAGCTAAAGGCAAAGGGCAAGGGGCCCGATCCGCTGACCACTGGCATCGTAGGTTTGGCCGCAGGGGCGGCTCTGGGAGCTGCCGCCATGCTGGCTGGCAAGCTTCCCGACCGCGTGGAACCGAAAGGCAAGCATGAAAAGCCACGATAGACGGGGGTTTCTCAAGCTGGCAGGGATGGCGGGGGTCGGGATGACGGGTATGCCCCTGGAAGGGGCGGCTGCCTCCACCTTCATCCCGAACCAGGCGGAACTGGGGATGCTCTACGATGCCACCCGGTGTGTGGGCTGCAAAGCCTGCATGAGTGCGTGCAAGCGCGTGAACGGAGACTATGGCAGCCTCTCCTTTGAGAAGGCACGGTTTGACAAAGAGGGGCTGTGGGACGCGCCCGAGGACCTTTCCGGCGACACGCGTACCTTGATCAAGCTCTTCAAGGATGAACACCGCTGGTCTTACGTAAAATACTCCTGCATGCACTGTCAGAAGCCTTCCTGCGTCTCGGCATGCCCGGTCAGCGCGATGACCAAGGATCCGGTCACAGGAGTGGTTCACTACAACAAGGGCACCTGCATCGGCTGCCGGTACTGCCAGGTGGCCTGCGCGTTCAACATTCCCAGGTTTCAGTGGGACAAAGCCCTGCCTCAGATCGTGAAATGCGATTTCTGTTCGGAAACCAACCTAAAACAAAAGGGGCTTCCCGCTTGTGCCGAGACATGTCCAACAGGCGCCATCCTTTTTGGCAAGCGAATGGACCTGCTGACCGAAGCAAAGTCACGCATCGCCCAGCACGCCGACCGGTATGACCCCCAAGTCTACGGAGAAAGCGAGGTTGGCGGCACCAATCATCTTCTCCTCGCGGGGATTCCGTTTGAAAGACTGGGTTTGCCCGGTCTGCCGAAGCAGGCCCCGGCGGAGTTCTCCGAGAAGATCCAACATACGATCTACAAGGGTTTCGTGGCTCCGGTCGCACTCTACGGCGTTCTCTGTTACATTGCGCGGCGAAATCTCAGGAAGCCGCACAAACACCCCCACCCGCCGCATCCCGAAAAGAAAGGGCATTAGATGGGCCACGACGAGTTTCAACAACAGGACGGGAGGATCTTCACCAGGTCCTTTTACACGCTGCTGACCCTGACTCTCGTGGGCATGGTGCTGGTGGTGATCCGGTACGTCAAGGGATTGGGCGCGGTATCGAATATGAGCGACGGCTATCCTTGGGGGATATGGATCACCTACGACGTGGCCACGGGGACGGCGATTGCGTGCGGGGGCTACGCGGTGGCCATTTTGGTCTATATCCGCCACCACATGCACTACCACCCTCTGATCCGTTCGTGTGTGTTGACCAGCATGTTCGGGTACGGTCTGGCGGGATTCTCGGTCATGGTGGATCTAGGCCGGCCCTGGAACTCCTACAACTTCTTCGTGCCATCCAAGTGGCAGTTCAACTCGGTGATGTTCGAGGTCGCCCTCTGCGTCATGGCCTATACGACCGTGCTGGTGATTGAGTTTCTTCCGGCGATTCTCCATACCATTGAGCATACCCGCTGGCAGAGGCTGCAGTCTGTCATCACTTGGTTTCGGCCCGGTAGCGCTGCGGTCCAAGAAGCGTCGCTTCGCCGCATGGAATGGGTCCGCGCAACCGCCGTCTGGCTCCGCCCCCGGCTGGATCGGGCCTTGATCTTCTTCATCGTGCTGGGGATCACCCTGCCCACGATGCACCAATCCTCGCTCGGCTCCATGTTGCTCATCGCTTCCACCAAGCTGCACCCGCTCTGGCATACGGTGTTTCTTCCGCTTCTCTTTCTGATCAACTGCATCTACATCGGGTACGCCATCGCCATCCTGGAATCGATCATTTCCTCCTACGCGTTCAACCGGCCTTATGAAGTCAAGGAGTTGTCCGGTTTGGCTGGGCTAGTCCCCTGGCTGGCGGTGATCTGGCTGACGGTCGTGGTCGGGGATCTGTCGCACCGAGGTCAACTCGGGGCGGCAATCCGTCTGGACATTTATTCCTGCGCCTTCCTGGTGGAGTTCGCGCTGCTGTTGGCGGGCTCCATGATCCTGTTTTGGAAACCGAATCGGCAATCACCGCGCTGGCTCTTCGTGTCGGCAACCCTCATCGTGTTGGGCGGGGCGTTGTACCGCTTCAATGTCTACCTGATCGGGTTCAACCCGGGCCAAGGCTGGGTTTACTTCCCATCGCTGGCAGAACTGATGATCACGGTGGGCATCGTGTCCTTGGAGTTGCTGGGATACCAGGTCCTCGTGAAGCTCTTCCCGATCCTTCCCAAGATCCATTCCCATAGCCCAGGGCTCCATGCCGGACACCCGCCGAGGAAACTGGGAAACGCTGCGGCTGGATTGGAAGGAGCTTCAGCGTAAAGCACAGCGCGAGGAATAGGAAGAGAAGAAGTCGCAACCCACCAACCCGCACACGTAACTGCAAGATTCATGGCAACACGAACCATCACCCTGGACCCCGTAACCCGGATCGAAGGTCATTTGCGCATCGACGCGGAATGGGAGGGAGGTCGCGTCACGAAAGCCTGGTCCTCCGCCCAGATGTGGCGAGGGATTGAGGTAATCCTCCGCGGACGCGCGCCCGAGGACGCCTGGAGTTTCGTGCAAAGGTTCTGCGGAGTCTGCACCACGGTTCACGCGATCAGTTCGATTCGCGCGGTGGAACATGCCGTCAAGGCGGAAGTTCCCCTGAATGCCCAGTACGTGCGCAACATCATGATCGCGCAGCACTCGGTCCAGGACCACATCGTGCACTTCTACCATCTGGCGGCGCTGGACTGGGTAGACCTCGTGTCTGCGCTCAAGGCGGACCCGAAACAGACTGCCAGAATCGCCCAGAGTCTCTCTGACTGGGAAGGGAACAGCGAGACGGAGTTTCGGGCCGTCCAGCAGCGCCTCCAGACCTTTGTGGACAGCGGACGGCTAGGGCTCTTCGCCTCGGGATACTGGGGACATGCTGCCATGCAGATTCCTCCGGAGATGAACCTGCTGGCGGTAGCGCATTACCTCAAGGCATTCGATTACCAGCGAAAGGCCAGCCAGGCCGTGGCGATTCTCGGCGGCAAGAACCCTCACATTCAGAACCTCGTCGTGGGTGGCGTGGCCACGGCCATCAACACGGAGAACCTGGCCACCCTCAACATCGAGCGCCTCGTCTATCTCCGCACCCTGATGGAGGAATCGCGCGAATTCGTGCGCAAAGTCTACTTTCCGGATCTCCTCGCGCTGGCAGGCGCTTACCGGGACTGGTTTTTCCTGGGGGCGGGGGTCACGAACTATCTGGCGGTCCCGGAGTTCCCCGAGGATACCAAGTCAACCCAGTTCGGCCTTCCTGGCGGGACGATTCAAGCAGGAAACATCGGCGGCACCCGGGTGCTGCAGAATCATGAGGATGCCGCTCTTCTCCAGGGCATCCAGGAATGCTCCGCTCGGGCCTGGTACGAGAAATCGGGTCCGTTGCACCCGTGGAAGGGGGAGACCGAGCCCAATTACACCGGTTTCCAGGCAGAAGGAAAGTACACTTGGTGCAAAGCACCACGCTTGGACGGCAAGCCGGTCCAGGTAGGCCCGCTGGCACAAATCCTCGCCGCTTACGGTGCCGGAGACGCCAGGGTAAAGAAGTTGGTGGACGACAGCAACACCAGGCTCGGGATCAACCTGGATCAGTACCACTCCACGATGGGGCGCCTGCTGGCACGCGGGATGAGGGCGGTTTTGATGGCCGATCTCTCACTCACCTATCTCGACAAACTCACGGAAAACATCGCTTCAGGGGATCAGACCTATGCCAATCCTACTCCCATCCCCGCTGGGGAACTTCAGGGCGTCGGATTCCACGAAGCACCGCGCGGTGCCCTGTCCCACTGGATCGTGATCAAGAACCGCAAGATCGCCAACTATCAGGCGGTGGTGCCCACCACCTGGAATGCGTCGCCGAGGGATGCCCAAGGGGTACCTGGGCCCTACGAGGCGTCGTTGATCGGAAATCCCGTGGCCGACCCGGAGAAGCCACTGGAGATCCTCCGCACCCTCCATTCCTTCGATCCCTGCATTGCTTGTGCGGTCCACGCCGTCGACCCTCAGGGGAAGGAGATCACCCGAGTCAAAGTGGTCTAGGCCTTCGCGGTTCCCGAATGTAGCCTGTGCCTTGATCATGGCGAAGACTCTTGTTCTCGGAGCGGGAAATCTCCTCCTGTCAGACGAAGGATTCGGCGTGCATTTCGTGCGTCACCTGGAGAAGCACCATCCCCTACCCTCTTGGGTGGAGGTGGTGGACGCCGGAACCCTGGGCCTGATGATCGCCCACAAGCTGGAAGAGGCGAGCCGGGTGTACATTATCGATACCGTCTTCGCCGAGGGCGCGCCGGGAAAGGTCCTGCGCTACGGTCGGGACGAGATCCTGTTCCGAACCATCCCCATCAAACTCTCGCAACACCAAGCCGGCATCCAGGAAATGCTCCTCGTGAGCGAACTACGAGGACGTTGTCCCCAAGAGATCACGTTGATCGGGGTCATCCCGGCGACGCTGCAGCCAGGATGTGCGCTTTCGCCAGCACTTGCCCAACTACTCGCCCCTCTGGCACAAGAGTTGGCGGCTGAGCTGCAGGCGGCGCCTCCGGAAACCTAGGAATCACTTTCTCGGTGTGGGGTCGGAGATCAGAAACGTCGCAGGCGCAAACGCCTTCACCGCGAATTCAAAAGCCCCTCTCTTTACCGGAATGGGAGACCCCATCGGCCGATGCCGGAGGTCGGCGGGTTGTACCGATGTGGCACGCATTCCAACCGGAAGTTGAACCCGGCAAGGACCGGAATGCCCTGCGAGTTCCCAGAGCCGCAGAACGAGTCCCGCCCCGTCAGGATCTTCTCCAAAAGCCGAGACCGACACTCCGGGCGTCGAGATTTGGAGACCTGCGGCATGCGTGGCAAGAGTGCCGCCCGATTTGGCCGACGTCGCGGCCAGAAGCGGATATCGGGCTTCCAGAGAAGGCGTGATGATCGCGGAGTCGGCGGAGTACTTGCCCACACTCCAGACCCGCACTCGCCAGGTCCATGTCCCTTGATTCCAGAGCCGGAAGTTGGTGGTCCATTGGTTATTAAAGAGGTTGACCCAAGCAGTCGGGGTACTCGGACGAAACTCCCCGGATGGAGCATATTTCCAGCAGCCAGGAACACCCAGGCTGATCAACGGGCTGTCGAGGGAACAGAACCCGGCCCCTGCACCAGCGGGATCCACGATGGCAACTCCAGTGTTCACGCTGTAGAGGTGCTGGTTAGCACCCGGCACAACGTCACAGAGAGGATCGATCACGGATCCAGGACGACCCAACCGATAGCTGGGCGCAGACACCTGGAACGGAAGGCAAATCCACCCAGCTTCCGGCCACGGATCAGCAGGCTTCTCTTTCAGGGTCAATTCCAGTTCCAGATAGGGCCGCCCCTTCGGAAGAAACACCCGAGTCACCACCGCTGGCAGACCCTCCCTGGGTTCGGCAGAGAGAACCATGGCTGTGCCCGCACCGCTCGTTTCGAAGCGGGTGGTAAATCCACCAGGTCGCAAAGCCCGGTACGGCACCTCCGAAGAGGAAGGCAGGTTGGGTTTGCCCAGTTCGTTCGTGGCCCAGTCCGCACTGATCTTCACGTAATCTTTGACAAACCGCAGCGTTTCGTCGCGCGAGAAGCGTTCATACACGAATTGCCCGAAACCGTATGGCGATTTCGGGTCGACGAGTTCGCGTCGGGTCGCCCGATCTCGAATCGACCGAATCACGCCTCCTTGCCGATCGATCTCCACCGTCAAGAACTCGTTCTCGAGAGTTGAATCGTTTAGGGAGGGAGCCGGCGAGGCAGGTTGCACGTTCTGGATCTCGTTCAAACGGTAGGAGCGGTATCCCATCGGCGGCACTTGGCGCGCCAGGAAGGCTACCGGGGAAACGGCACCCGGCGGTTGCACGTTGATGACGCCGTCGCGCGCCCAGGGAAGTGGGTTGTACACAACCACGCGCTCGCCCGGCATCTTCACGGAGTCTGCCAGCGACTGCACCCGGCTTTGGAGAAGGGGTTGAACCAGCTTCGCGGCGTTCCGGATGTAAGAGCTGTGTTCGTCCCAGGATTCCTCCAGGCGACGGTACTTACCCTCGGAGCGCAGCTGCTTCCAGGAGTCGCCGTAGACCAGGCTCTTGCCTCCGCTATACTGGGAGACCCAATACAAGGCCCCTCCCCAGGTATGTTCTCCGTAGAGCAGGCTCTGTTCCCAAGCCTGGGCAAGGGTAGCGGAAGCCGGCGCGGTCTCAACGCCCCAGGCACGAAGCTGCGTCCCGAGGGTATCAGCCACTTGGATCAAAGGGCGGGTATTCCGCGCTAAGGATGCCCCGGCCGGATCGCACATCGGCCCGTGGATCCAAGTATCCGGCATGTCACCGCGCACAACCGGAAGATTCGGCTTCTCACGCAAAATGGCATCGGAGAAATCGGAAAGGCGGCCGATCCGGACCCGGACGCCTGGCAACAGCTTCTTGCCATCGTCGAGAACCTTCCGGACTTCCTCTGGGGTCGGGGGGCCATGGTTGTCGCCGGTGTGGATCAGGGCCAGCCAGGTTTGATGCGGCCAATCGGCGGGCGGTTGAAGCCCCGTTCCGTAGCTCTCGGCCGTGTACATCGTCAAAACCCTGGATCCGTCCGCTCCTTCCCACCAGAACAGCACGGGGATCTTCGGGGACGCACTGGCGGCGTTGCAGCCCAAATGGAGGAAGTCCACGCCAGCATGATGCAAAAGCGTGGGAATAATCCATGAGTGGCAAGGAACATCGGTCATTTTGGCGTCGCGCGGATACTCCAGATGTGCGTCGCGCGTTAGCCGGGTCGAATACCCCAGCCCACGCACCAGGTCTTCTGGTTCGAGTACTTCGGTGTGCGTGGTAAAGGGAAGCGCATGAATCACGAATCGGCCTGCCTTCAGAGCGGACTCCACTCCCGTCTTGCGAACGGCGGTCTGCCCGTTCCAGTCTTCGATGATCTTGTGCATAGGCCAACCGGGGAGCGTCCATGCGAATTGTTGCTCCGGAGGCAGGGCTTCGTTCTGGCGAACCACCTCCAGGGCCTGGTCGATCATGGAGGTGCGGTACCGCTGGACCACGTTGCTGGCCATATCGGTGTATCCGATGTCGAAATGGGTTTTGAAGACCACGATCACCTCCCGCACCGCAGGCGAGTGGGTCGACGTCGCAGCCTGTCCCGCAAAGGGGAGGAACCAGAGACAGCTCAGCAGGAGCCGGATGGTGCGGCTGAAGGATGAAATCATGTCGGCAGTCTACGGGGGCAAAGCGCAAATGTCAGGCCTAGAATTCGACAGGGGGAGGACGGACTGGCGCAGCCAAAAGAGTGATCCGCAGACACAACGATCCGCTCCCCCCACCTTCTTGATACCCTGATCGCAACCCTAATCGCAGCCTTCGTCGATGGCATTATCAAGACAACCCAAACCCGACAAAGGTCGCGACAAACGCATCGACAAAGAGGAAGGAGACAACGATGGAAGGCATCAGCAGGTGAAACGCCGGAGAAAGGTGGAAGGCCACAGTATCCCAACACCCAAGGGCTTCCCCGTGTCTTTGGATACGCCGATGGCGCTGTGTGTCTGTCAACCTGCCCGGGTGGGTGAAGAGGAGGTGCTCCCCACCGCACTCCAGAAGCTACGCCAGAATGGAGCAGTTTGTGGAAGTCCGCCAGGTCTTGGAGGGTGAGTGCGCCCTCAGGTGCCGCTTTCACATGCCCGCTCATCTTGAGGGTCAACCCATAGTGTGGTCCATCAGTCATTCATTCCGTGTTCCGAGCCAGGTCGACCTTGGCCGCCGCCACCCAATTTGAGTTGGGCGTCTCGACCATCAGATGAAAGTGATTGGATATGAGGCAATAGGGATGCACTTCAAACCCCATTCCTTGCCCCGTCTCGTCAAGGCGCAGCCGATGCTGCGACGGATTATTTGCGCTCGGAGATCGTGAATGGTATCAATGTCGCGATGTTCGTTCACCTTTCCAACGCATGACGGCGACTATTTGCCTCGGGCTCCTTGCTGGACGTCGATCGGTCCCCAGCTTTTGGCCGCTTGTGACCACCGGCCATTGACCATGGATTGCTACCCCCAGGCGAACAGCCAGTCTTCCTCCGCTGCCCGGGGCGAAACCCCGTTGTCCACCGCGCCTCCCCCAGCCGTCATCGTGGTGGATCCTCAGAATAGTGATCTTCCGATCGCATCCCTCACCGTCCTGGATCGCCTGGTGGTTTCGCTTTCGCGGGCTGGAGTTCGGCGCATCATCCTGGTAGGCCCCACGCCGCCGCCCCTCTCCCGTGCCACGGCCATGGGCCTCGTTGTAGAACATGCAGATCTTCTCCCGTCGCTGGCCGGCCCGGTCTTGGTCGCATCCGGAAACGTCCTGGCGGCCGTGGTCGACCTACGGAAGGTGATCACGGGCCACGGACGTCTAGTCACCCGTGAGGGGCAGCGCCTGCCGCTGGGAATCGTGGAAGAGTTGTCGGCAGACTGGCCATCGCGCCTGGACCGGCTCCCCGAGGTGGGTGCCACGGATCTGGCGGCCCTGGTCACCAGCGGTGATGCGGTGCGCCGCGTTGAGCAAGCCTATTGGGCCTCCCTCACGAGCAGTAGCGACGGCTTCGTAGACCGCCACTTCAACCGGCCAGCCGGGCGCTGGCTCTCCAAGATTCTGGCCGCCACCTCCGTCAGTCCCAACCAAGTTTCCCTGTTCGCCACGTTCGTGGGTCTTGTTTCGGCCTGGCTGTTCGCCACGGGCACCGTGGGCACCGCGCTCAGCGGCGCCATCGTACTGCAACTGTCGGCTATACTGGATTGCATCGATGGGGACCTCGCCCGGGCGCTCTACAAACAATCGGCTTTGGGGAAATGGCTGGACATTGTGGGAGACCAGGTGGTGCACATCGCGGTGTTCCTGGGCCTGGGGATCGGCCTGTGGCGCTCGGGTTCAACGGCACCAGTCGTCGTGCTGGGGATCGTCGCCGGCGTGGGGGTAGTCCTCTCCTTTCTGGTGGTATTGCGGACGCTGCTGAAGCCTGGCCTGCGCGGGGCCGGACGCCTCCAGAAGCTGATCGACGCCACCACCAACCGCGACTTTTCGGTGCTTCTCATCCTCTGCGCACTGTTCCAGGTGCTGGACTGGTTCCTGTGGCTCGCCGCGGTGGGGTCGCATGTCTTCTGGCTAGTGGCGGTGGCGCTGCAGTTCCAGGCAAACCGGAACGTTCGGGACCATGCGAACACTGCTTAAGCCTCTGCTGCTGGCCTTGGGCTTGGGAATGGTGGCCTGGCTCTTCTGGCACGCAGACTCCGGGGGGGTATGGCGCGTGGTGAAGTCGCTGGGGCCCTGGGCTCCCCTTCTGCTCAGCCCCTACGCGTTAGTGTACGTGATCGACACGCTGGGCTGGCGTCTGACTTTTGGACGCTACCTACCGCGGTCGCTCTCCTTCGCCCGGCTCATCCGCATCCGCTGGGCGGGAGAATCAGTGAACACCCTCGTGCCCTCGGGTTATCTTGGCGGCGAAGCCGTGAAAGTGTACCTGCTTCACCAGGCCGGGGTATCGGGCTGGGCTGGCGGCACCAGCGTGGTGGTCAGCAAGACCGTGCAAACGCTGGCCCAAGTCCTCTTCATTGGTCTGGGGGCGTTGCTCGGCGCGGTGAACCTTCCCAGCGAATCGCCGCTTCGCCCGGCGTTATGGGGCACCACCGGGATGGTGGTCGCGGTGTTTCTCTTCCTGGCAGGGGCACAATACTACGGATTTTTCAAGTCGATCAACCGGGTGGCCTCCTTTTCCCGCCGATGGCGTGGCTGGTTTGAACGGCACCGCCACGGCATTGAAGAGATGGATACCGGCATCCGATCGTTCTACCAGCGCCAACCCCGGTGGTTTCTCCTCTCCAGCTCTGCTTATTTCCTCGGATGGTTGTGTGATACCCTCGAGATCTGGCTGGTGAGCACCTGGCTGGGCTGGCCGCTGGATTGGTCGCAGGCCGTGACGATCGAAGCGTTCATCGGGGTGGCCAAGGCGCTGGGGACCTTCGTCCCGGCCTCGCTCGGGGTGCAGGAGTCCGGAGTGGTACTGCTGTTCCGGGCTTTCGGGCTGACCTCCAGCCAGGCCCTCGCCTATGCCCTGTTGCGTCGCGGGCGTGAACTCGTTTATGCGTTGCTGGGACTCGCCTTCCTCTGGAGCGAGAAATCCAGCCTCCAGCTTCTCAAACTCAAGATTCAACAGAACGATACTTCGTCTCCGTGAACGCCTATATCTACGCCGCCGGCCAGGGCCTCCGCCTCGGTGCTGCCCTGGGTCAGCAACCCAAAATCCTACTCGAAATCGGGGGGCGCAGCCTTCTGGAGTGGCATGCCGCCCGGCTCCGCGAATTGGAGATCGGGCAAGTGTCCATCATCGTCGGCTACCAGTCTGAAGCCGTCAGCTGCCAGTTGCCAGCCCTGGAACGGAAATACGGGCTGAGTCTGCGGCCCATTCACAACCCCGAGTACGCGGAGGGGAGTGTGCTGAGTTTTCAGGCCTCGCTCTCCCAGCTCCGGCAGGAGACCGAGCCCGTCCTGATCATGGATGGTGACGTCCTGTATCCCGCCGCCATGCTGCGACAACTCCTGCGCTCGCCTCATCCCACCGCCCTCCTCATCGACCGGGCCTACTCCACCGATGACGATGATCCCGTTCTGGTCCCCGTGCGGAACGGTCGCCCCTTCGACTTTCGAAAGCGCTGGACCGGTGAGGCGGATCTGGTTGGAGAATCCGTCGGCTTTTTTAAAGTGGATCCATCGGACCTGCCCGCCCTCGAGCAGGCAACCCTCCGGCGAACGGTCGGAGAGGCCCGGAAGTCCTCTTACGACGAAGTGTTGCGGGATCTGGTTGTCCAGGGGCGGTTCGGATACGAAGACATCACCGGAATGCCGTGGACCGAGCTGGATTTTCCCGAGGACATCGACTTCGCGGTGAACCAGGTGTTGCCAAGAATCGCAGCGTCCCAACCGGCCAGCTGAGTCCTTGGGTGCCGAAAGGCGCTGCGGGCCACCCTGGGTTTGGCAGCCAACCGGCAGGATCACACCGACTGGTGTTTCCACCGCGTGGCCATGACCGCACCGCCGAGAAAGGCAATGATCACGAAAAGATAGAACACCGGATCCCATCCGTACTTCTGAGCCACATAGCCAACCAGATAGGCCGAAAACAACTGGCCGACCGAGCTGACTCCGTCGACAAATCCCGAGGTTCTGCCCACCCCCCACCGGGCGCCGATATCCTGCGCGGCTGCTCCCTGCAGCAGCGTATCCGGGCCGAAATTCATGATGCCGATCAGGCCAATGCTAACCGCAACCCCCAAGTGCCCCCACGTGGCAAAGGTAGGGTGGAGCCAGCAGGCGATGCCGAGGCCCCACATCATCATCGCGGCCACCGGGAGCCGCCGGGACTGCATCACCTTGTCCGAGACGTAACCGCCGAGCAACGCACCACCGAAACCAAACAGCTCAAAGAGCGAGGAGGTGTATCCCGCCTCACCTGGACTGTAACCAAGCCGCTGGGTCAGATACATCGGCAACCAAAACAGGAAAGAGTAGCGCGTGACCTTGCAGAACAGGGCTCCGAGGGCCACCGTCCAGACTTCCCAATCCACCAGCATACGCATCACAATCTGCGCGTCTGCAAGGGTCGGCGCCGCTTTGCCCGGATTCGCCGGAGCCAACCCGATTTCACCATCGTTCTGGACAATGTCTGGCAAGCCGGCGTCCGCCGGGCGGTTTCGCCCGAACACCACAAAGACCAGCGCGACAAGCAGGAGGACGCCAGCAGGGATCCATAGACCGCGCCGCCAGCCCCACTGGGGAAACAACCAAGGATTGGTCACCAGAAACGTGGCAAAAACGGTCCCAATGAGCCCACCGACCACATAGTTGGTGGTCCACCACGCCATCACAACGCCGCGCTCGCGGCGCCCAAACCAGGGTGCCATGTTCTTGACCAAGCCGGGCCAACCAGCGGATTGGCCGGCCCCGTTCAGGCAGGCAAAGAAGGTCAGCCAGGCCACCGAAGAAGCCCAACCCATCAGCAGGTTGGACGTAACGGCGAGCAACAGTCCGATCCCCACGATCGCCCGGCTGCCAAACCGGTCCACCAACACGCCGAAACCGAACTGCCCCAAGGCGTATAGCAGGCTGTACCCAAACAAAACATCAGCGAGTTGGAGGTTGGTGTAGCCCTGATCGGCAGCCATCAGCGGCATGACGACGCTCAGGTTCTTCCGACAAAGGTAAAAGCCGGCATAGGCCAGCCAGGTGATGGCGAAGATTCGCCACCGCCAAGAGCGCTGAGACTGGCTAAGCTGTCGAGACCCTGAAGACATTCTGGCTTGGTCGGATAAAAACGCAGGCGACAGCCTAGCCTAGCTGGCTGGGAAACCGCACCAATTTTCGTACAGATTTGTCGGGCAGACACAGGGTCGTCAGGCCCACTATGCCCTCCGCACATTGCATGAGCGCGGCGAGTCGAACACCCCAGGCAGGCAGACTGTGGCCTGTCTTCAGCGTACAGACCCGGGGCCTGGAGGCGAGACGCCAACTCAGCCGACAGCCGAAGCGGTTGCGCTGCGATCTGAGGTTGATGCGGCTCTCCTTCTCGTCAACACACTGCTGATCGTGAAAAAGAAGGGCCCCCTGGAACGTAACCTCCCATGTCATCCCTCGCCGACGGGGCCTGGGCCTCATGAAGCTGCACGCGATTGCTCTCGGGGGAGATCCCCAGTTGTCACTATCCCCACCTCTTCATGCCGGAGTTGCCGGGTCCGTGGCTCAGATTGCATAGCCCATGCCACTGGGGAAAGCGGTCATGGGTGCCACGGCTTCACGGCCGAGCCTAAGCGGATGCGGCCGGCGGCGTTGGCTCTGCAGCAGGAGGCGGGGGAAGGGCGGCCGGGGCGATACTATCGATCCGATACTTGCGGGAGATCCCTTCCAGTTCGAATTCCACTTCGTCGCCCACCTTGCAGTTGAGCAGGGATTGGGCGATCGGGCTCAGATAGCTGATAATATGCTTCTCAGCGTCGAAGTCCCAAGCTCCAAGAACCGTGAAAGTCTCCGCTTTGCTCGCGCCAGACTCGGTTACGGTAACCTGGGTGCCGATACTCACCACATCCACGCGTGGATTGGCAAAGTCGGATCCGCGAGCGCGCACCAGCTGGGTTTCGAGTTCGGCCTTGCGACGCATCAACAACCGATGCGCCTCTTTGGCGGCCTTGTATTCGTGGTTCTCCCGCAGGTCCCCGTAACTTCGGGCGATGGCGATGTCGCGGGAATTGGCGGGAATCTTCTTCTGCACCAAATCGTTGTACTCGTTTTTGCGCCGTTCCAGGCTCGGCCAAGACACCACCAAGTGACTCTCCTGTTTGGTGTGGTCGCCGGAAATCATGCTCTGAACGACCGGGAAGTGCTTTACGATGCGCGCCAACAAGGACCGTTTGTCCATGTCGTCAAAGCTCGGGGAGAGCTGCAGGGCACGAGTCAAGTCCTTGATCACTTCGATGTCTGCTGACTCGATCAATTCCACGAGCAATTCGTGGTCGTCCAAGATGTAGTCGCGCAGTTTGTTGGACTTCTTTTCCAGGAATTGGTCGCGCTCGATCGCGGAGAGCATGGCGCGGAAGACCTCGGGGCCCAGAATATCAGCGTACTGGTCCGAACGTTCCTTGGCGAGCCAGAGCAGGAGGTCGCTGCTCGCGAGATGCTGGCTGATCAGCCGAGCCAGAGTGTCCTTCAACGCCTGGAGTTTACCTTCCTCGACGAGCAGTTCCGCGCACTCACCGCAAAGCTTGGCGCTCACCACGTTCATGGTGTTGAGCAGCACAGTGATCCAGCTCTGCGCATGAGCATCCCGAAAGGACTGGAGAGCTCGCTTGTGCTTGTGACCCGAGACAGACTCCAGGATCTTCGCGATGTTGTCCACCTGGCTCCAGACTTCCCTGGCGCCCACTTCGCCTTCGACGCCGCCGCCCCCCACGGCCGCCTGCAGTTCTTCGCGCATGAAAATCGCTTCCAGAGCCAGCGGTGCCATCGTGCGTTGATGGGACCCGATCTCTGTGTTCAGCATCGTCACCACCTCCGCCACAGCCCCCTTGGCATCGCCTAAATCAGGAAGGCTCTTTTGTAACTCGCTCGCCACTACCAAACGGGCTTTGAGCCCTTTCGCAGCACGAAACTCGCCCATGAGTCGATCCTGCATCGACACTTCCTTGGCCTGGTAGATGACGGGGTCATTCTTCTTAATAGGCACTTGGAAGTGACCATCCCGTTTCATCTCCTTCTTGGCGGCGTCCCACCATTTCTTCCAATCCTCGGTGATCACATCCGGGACAAGCACCTGCTGGATCTGTTCGAGCGTGGCCCGGTCGCCAAAGCTCTGCAACACCAGCTTGATCAACTCCAGGTGATGGAGTGCCGCCATCTTGCGCAATTCGTCCAACTTCTCGGCTTTTCGTGCCAGGATATGGTCGCGGGGGATGGTCTTGAGGGAATCAGCGGCAAACGACAAGTCCATGGCGTGGCCCGGCTTACCTTGGAAATCGATGATGAACCGGCCAAAAACCGGGTCGACCTGGGTAATCTTGCCAAAACCCCAACTGCGGTGTTGGCAGAACCCGTTCTCGGCCAACGCTACCAAGGCCTCAACATGCTGGCGGCCGATTTTACCTGCTGCAACGAGCTTCTCAAATTCTTCTCTCATAGTCGCTTAAGACTAGCAATCCGTCTCAGATTTCGCCATTATTATGCCGTGCGGTCCCAAAAACCAAGAGAAATTGCCATCCGCGTCCTGCAACAACGAGGGCGCGGCTCCGAGTTTGTCGAACAGTTGCTGGACTCGGAACTCACCCAGGTCGGTCTTTCAAGCCAGGACCGCTCCCTCGTTCATGAACTCGTCCTGGGTATTACCAGATGGGAAGCGACCCTCGACTGGCTGATTCGACAGAAGTCGGAACGTCCACCGGACAAGCCGGGATTGCAGATTCTCCTGAGGATGGGGCTTTACCAAATGTTCTGGCTGGATCGGATTCCCGATCACGCGGCGGTAAACGAGACCGTGGACCTAGCCCGCCTGATGGGTTTTGAGGGGCAATCCGGCTTCATCAACGCCCTGCTGCGCAACTATGCGCGGGAAAAAGATGCCACCAAGCAAATGCTCGCGGAGCTGAAGAAGACCCAACCGGCACTGGGGTACTCTCATCCCGATTGGCTGGTGCAGCGGTGGACCGAGCGATGGGGTCCGGAGTCGACCACCCAACTCCTGGAGTGGGACAATACGCCCGCAAAAAACTATGCCAGGGTCAACACCCTCCGCACGGATCCGGGTAAACTCCTGGAGAAGTGGCGCGAAGAAAACGTGGAATACGACTTCGTGCGGGCTGACTGGCTGGACGAAAACCTCGTTTTCCAACTGAAGAGCTATCCACCGCTCGCAAAACTAGAGTCCTTCCAGAATGGCTGGTTCTATCTTCAGGACCCCAGCACGCTCCTGGCCGTTCGGATGTTAGATCCGCTGCACAAAGACCGGATCCTGGATCTCTGCTCGGCGCCGGGGGGGAAAACCACGTTCATCGCCCAGAAACTGGAGAACCAGGGGGAAATCGTGGCGTGCGACAGTTCTGGGGAACGACTTAGGTTTGTGGCGGAGAACTGCAAGCGGCTTGGAGTGGAGTGCGTCAAGACCATTACCGACCCTGCCAAGGTCTACGGACAGTATTTTGACCGGGTGCTGGTGGATGCCCCCTGTTCCAACACGGGGGTCATGCGACGCAGGTCTGAACTGCGGTGGCGGATTCATCACGATGAGATCGCGCGGTTGGTGAAAGTACAACAGGATCTTCTGGAAACAGCGGTTCGCTACCTGGAGCCATGTGGTGTACTGGTCTACAACACCTGCAGCCTGGAGCCCGAAGAGAACAAGGGAGTAGTCTCGGAGTTTGTGAAACGGCATCCCGACTTTCGACTCTGTGGCGAGCGGGTGCTGATTCCTTTCCTGGATAAAGTGGACGGTGCCTACGTGGCCAAGTTCAGCCGAGTGTGAGGAAGGCGACGGGGAGAGCGTGAATCGTGAGCCCCTGAGACTCCATTGTCTCGACGGCTACGATTTTGGACTGGCTCAAATCACCCTCTGCCCCACCAGTCGTGAAAGGATTGGGCGGGTCGCACCTGGCGCAGTTTTCCACCTGCTCCCCAGAGAACGGCAGCGTGTCCGTGAGAAAACCTAGTTTCCCAAGGCAGGTGATAAGCGCCTGCGTCCATCCAGAGCAGGACGTCCCCAGGACGAATCGTGCTGGGAAGAAGCCTGCGAGCCAACTGATCGAACGCCATGCAGGTCGGACCGCAGACAGTGGTAGGCACAGGATTCCCCCTGCGGGACGGCACGGTCAGCAGCGCATGGGATTCCCAGGTAGAAATTAGGGCATTCGTGGTTCGGCCACCGTCGCAGATGAGGAATCGCATCCCGGATCGGTCCTTAAGATCCAGCACGCGCACGGCCAGGATCCCGGAGCCGGCGGCAACAAAGCGACCGTTTTCCAGCCACAGTTCTTCCAGGAACGGCATCCCCTTGCGAATCCCCTCGAACCCTCGCTTCCACGCCTCGAAATCGAATCCGGCATCCACCCGCTCTCCGTCGCGGGTGAGAACGTGTGGGGGTGGCAGGCCTCCGCCACAATCAAGGAATTTCGGCGACCAGTCCAAATCACGGCAAGCGCGAGCGATTTCGGAGACCGCACGCTCGTAGCAGCCGGCTGAGGGAACGTTGGTTCGCAGGTGAAAGTGCGCGATCTGAGCCTCAAGTCCGCGTTTCTTCAAGGCACGGAGGGCGACGGCGGCCTCAGTCGGTTCCATGCCGAACTGAGTGGGAAGGCCAGGAGATTCAGAGTCACACTCCTCGCGAGTCCGGATCCGAATCCCCAGGGTCCACCTGAGCCGTTTTGCCAACGGCATCAGGATCGGGAGTTCGGCGAGGGAGTCCAGGTTCACCCGGAGGCCGCCCAAGGTGTGTCGAACCAGCCAGTGGTGTTTGGCGGGGCCATTCACCAGGACTTGGCTGGGGCGATAGCCTTCGGCCAAAGCTGCCCGGAGTTCAAACTCGCTCACCACCTCCACCATACCGGAACGAGCTTTCCACCATTGGAGCCAAGGACGGAGTGGCTGCGTTTTGAAAGAGAGCCAATGGCGTACAGGGATACCCATCCCGCTCGTCAGTTCCCGTAGTCGCGCCAGGGGAATTTCGGCTGGTTCGGGCGCGAAGAGGTAGAAGGGCGTAGGGGTATGCTTGAGCGCCGCAGCGGCCAATCCCCGCCAGAAGGCCAGCGTGGTGCGTGGATGTCCGAACGAAAGAGCGGAACGGAACTCGCGTCCCTCCAGAGGAAACGTCCGATGCCGGGAATGGCTGGGCCGGGTTCTCAAGCGAAGGTGCGGACCTGCAATCCGGTGCGGCTTCGGACCTGGGCCGCCATCTGCTCGAGTGCCTCGGGCTCCAAGCGGGTGGCAAAGGTCTCCGGCGTGGGACGCGCGACGGTGTAAGCGTGGACCTCACGGATCTGCGCACCTTGTCGCACCAAATCTTTGAGTCGCCCGCAGTAGGCCTCCAGCTCAGCCGAGGGCATCGGCTCGCCGTGTACGCGCAGGAAGAGAGTCTGGATGATGATCGGCCGGACCTGCGCCGTCATCAGGAGGTTCTTGAGGATGCGATCGAAGAAGATGGGAGATCGGTTGACGAGACGATAGTACTCGGGCGTGCCAGCGTCGAGCTTGCCCCAGATCTCGCCTTGGTTGGCGTCCATGATCTCGAGCCCTCGCCGAACGTCAGCTTTGTCCAACCCCGCAGCATCGGTGATGAGCACGATCTTGGTGTCAGACAATCCTTCGTCGCGCTTGACCTCAGCCACGACCTGAACGCACTGGGAGAACCCTTGGATCATCGTCGGCTCCCCGTCGCCACTGAAGGCAATGTCTCGAATGTGGCACGTCAAGTCTCCGGTGCCAAAAAACCTGGGATATGCGGCCAACTCCCCGGCCTTGGCAAGACGCAGCAACGTCTGAAGCTCCTCACGGATTTGGGGCAGCTTGACCTCCTTCGCACGGCCGGGAGTCTTTCGGTCCACCTCGCAGTAGATGCAGTCAAAGTTGCAGACCTTGTCCGGATTTAGGTTCACGCCGATGGACAGTCCGCGGGAGCGGCGAGAGATGACGGGATAAACGTACACAAAATCTTCGTAGGTGCGGGAATGATCACGCACGGCAGGCAAAGAGGCGGAGGATATACTTCCATCGTTCTGCACCAGGGGAACGTAGTGCAAAGGCCGGGAAAAGGCCATACCCAGGTGAAATTGAGTCGACACCGCCACCAAAAATGCCTAGATAAGACCAAGACTTTGTTAACTATGTTTACTAATCCTCCAACTTCCTCTACCCTAAGCCGGGTTCTCGGTTTCTTGGTGTTCACCTGCTTCGGCGGTTCCCTGCTCCTGAGCAGCTCGGCTCTGGGGGCTGATCTTGGTAGTCGGAGCCGGTTGGGCCCGGTGCAATCCTTCTCCCTCCGTGACGTGCGGCTGTTGGAGGGACCTTTCCTGCATGCCACTGAACTGGATCGGGCGTACCTGCTGAAGCTGGAGCCGGACCGTTTCCTCGCCTGGTTTCGCCGGGAGGCCGGGTTGGAGCCAAAGGCGCAAGTGTACGGCGGCTGGGAATCGAGAGGAGTAGCCGGCCATTGCCTGGGACACTATCTCTCCGCCTGCGCCCTGATGTTCCAAACCACCGGCGATACCCGCTTCCGGGATCGGATCGAGTACATCGTCTCGGAGCTAGCTGCGTGTCAGAAAGCCAACGGCAACGGTTACCTGTGTGCCTTTCCCAAGGGGAAAACGATCTTTGCAGAAGTCGCCCGAGGGGACATCCGTTCCCAAGGTTTTGACCTCAACGGGGGGTGGGTTCCCTTCTATACCATCCACAAGGTGCTGGCAGGGCTGCGTGACAGCTACCGTCTAGCGGACAGCCGGAACGCGCTCGAAGTGGAAAAGCAGTTTGCCGCCTGGATCGACACTACTCTTGCGAAGCTAAGCCACGACGAGATGCAGCGAATCCTTCGGTGCGAGCACGGGGGAATGAACGAGGTCCTTGCCGACTTGTATGCGGACACGCGTGACGAAAGGTTTCTGGCGCTCTCCAAGCGCTTCCACCACGAAGCGGTGTTAGGCCCTCTGGCGAAAGGGGTGGATCAGCTAAACGGCCTTCATGCGAACACCCAGATACCCAAGCTGGTCGGCTTAGCGCGGCGCTATGAACTCACAGGTGATGCGTCGGATCGAGCGGCAGCCGAGTTCTTCTGGGAACGCGTGGTCAACCACCACAGCTATGTCACGGGCGGTCATTGCATTGCCGAACACTTTGGAGCCCCGGACAAGCTGAATGACCGGCTGGGTCCTCTCACGACGGAGACCTGCAACGTGTACAACATGCTCAAGCTCACCGAGCACCTCCTGCAATGGGAAGCGGATGCCAAAGCGGGGGATTTCTATGAGCGAGCGTTGTTCAACCACATTCTCTCTTCGCAGCATCCGGGGGATGGCCGCGTGATCTACAACCTCTCCCTCGCGATGGGAGGGGCCAAGGAGTACCAATCTCAATTCGATGGTTTTACTTGCTGTGTGGGCAGCGGGATGGAGAACCACGCCAAATACGGAACCGCCGTTTACTTTCACAATCAGGACAGCCTGCTGGTGAATCTCTACCTTGCCTCCGAAGTCTCCTGGCGTGAAAAGGGGGTCACCCTCAGGCAGGAAACGCGATTCCCGGACGAAGACACCGTGCGTTTTCAGGTTCACTGCGCGAAGGTCACGCCGTTCGCCCTGCAACTCCGTCATCCCTATTGGGCGAAGAAGGGAGTGGTGGTCAAAGTGAACGGAAAACGCTGGTCCCAGACTTCATCGCCCTCGTCCTGGATCCCGATCGCTCGGGAGTGGAAGGAAGGCGACCGGGTGGAGCTGACCATGCCCCGATCCTTGCGGCTCGAGACCATGCCCGACAACCCGAACCGCGTAGCGGTGCTCCAAGGTCCCCTTGTTTTGGCTGGCGTACTGGGCGCAGTCGATGCCCCTGCGGCGAAGAACCCTGACTTCGTGCCGGTGTTGGTGACCGCGAACCGACCCCCGAACCGTTGGCTGAAGCCCGTCCCCAGCCAACCCTGCACCTTCGTCACCGAAGGTGTGGGAAGGCCTCGCAACATTACGTTCCAGCCCTTCTTCCGCGTTCATGACCTGCGCTACTCCGTTTACTTCGATACTTTCACCGAAGGGCAGTGGGGGGCGAGGCAGGCTGAGTACAAGGCAGAAGAGGCGAGAAAGAAGGATCTGCTGGCTCGGACAGTGGATTACTTCCAACCAGGCGAGATGCAGCCAGAGCGCGACCACAACATGCAGGGTGAGAAAACCACCTCTGGGGAAGCCATGGGTCGAAAATGGCGACATGCAAGTGAAGGGGGATGGTTTTCCTTTGATGTCCAGGTAGCCGCAGGTCAAGCGCAGAGCTTGGTCTGCACCTTCTGGGGCAGTGACGCCGGGAACCGCGTTTTCGACATCCTTGTTGACGGCCAGAAAATCGCGACGCAAACGCTGGAAAATAACAAACCCGGTCAGTTCTACGAGGTGACTTTCCCCATCCCCACCGATTTCATCCAGGGCAAGGCAAAGGCTACAATCCGTTTTCAGGCGCACCCTGGCAAGATGGCGGGCGGGTTGTATGGGGCCAGGATTCTCAAAACGGCACCGTCGCAGAACTGAGCGAGGGTCATCCAGCTTGGTTGGGGCTCCGTGGGTCCAAATACTTGCAGAAATATTGCGGGATTTGCATTCGGCAGGCGTGTCTAGGATAGAGTAGAATAGAATCTGTCCAAGACACTATGAAAACTGAACTGCGAAGTATGATTTTGTTGGCCGTCGCCGCGGGGTGGCTGTGGTGCGGGAACAATCCGATCGAGGCACAATCACAACGCCCTTCCCGCCAGGGGTTTGCGGTCGACCCCACCACGGGGATGCCAATTCCAGGCCCCACATTTGATGAATTCACCGAAGGCAAGCGGATCACGGTCGCATTTGAGGGGCTGCCGTTGACGGAGGTGGTTGAGACCCTGCGGAAGGAGTTCTCCAAAGCCAACTTCGTGTGCTCTCAGGATATCGCGGGGCAGAATCCCAGCCTGACGTTGAAACTCCGGCAGGCACGATTGGAGGATGTGTTGGACGCCATCCAAGTGGCGTCCAACGGCACGATCGAGTATGAGCTGCGCGGGACCTCGCTTGTAGCCTTTTTCACGCCTATGTCTCCCCAGCCTCCAGGCAGCATGCCTTCTGGAGCGACGACATCCACTGTAGAGCGCGCCCAGGACAACCAGCCTCCTCCGCAGCCACAGTTCCCCGCGCCGGTCTATCGGATCCTCAACCTGCGAGAAGATCTACAGATCACGACTCAGCAACAGGCGGACGAAGTGCTGAAGACGATCCAGGAAATCACGCAGCAGACTCTCGCCAATCTGCATCCAGGGCCACAGTTCGGGCCGGGCTCTCAAGCCCCAAAACTGAGCTACCACGAAGGATCGGGTCTGCTCGTGTTGGTGGGGCAAAAGGAAGCGATCAGCCTCGTGACGGAGATTGTCAGTAATCTCCGCAAATCGACAATGGGCAAGTTCCGAGGTGGCCACTCAGGTCCGGTTCCAGCCGCCATCCCAGCACCCAGTGCTACCCCCGCCTCACCTGCGCAACCGGCCGCCTCGGCTGAGTCCGACAAGTAGTATCTCAAGTTCGCGTTTTGCGGGCCTGCGATGACTCCCCTGCCTGTGGCCACCCTTCCTGAGCGGACGACGGTCAGTCCACCGTCGCCCGCTTGGGGCATTCCAGCCCTCACCCGCGGGTTGGCAGCCGGGGAAGAAGCCGCCTTCCGGGAGTTTCATCGAGTCTATTTCGACCGACTCTACCGGCTCCTCCTCGGTCTCTCTCGCGGTGCAGAGGGCCAGGCCAGAGATGCGCTCCAGGAGACCCTCTGTCGAGTGGCTAGGTATGCGCGTGTGTTCACCGACGAACAGGTGTTCTGGTGCTGGCTCATTGCGCTGGCACGAAGCGCGATCCGGGATGCGGGCCGAAAGCATCATCGGTATTGGGCCTTCTTGGAAGACTATGCACGCCGCTGGTTGCCGCTTCAGGCCGAGCCGGAAGGGAACCAAGCCGAGTCTCTGAATCGCCATCTGGAAGACTGTCTGGCAGAACTCGAACCGGATGAACGAACCTTGGTGGAGGAGAAATACTTAAACCAAATCAGCACGTACGACCTCGCCCAAAGCGTTGGGCTTTCGGAGCGCGCCGTCGAGTCACGGCTCTTGCGCCTGCGACGCCAACTCCGTGCGCGGCTCCTTGAACGATTAAAATACGACCAGACATGAACCCTCCTGACAATGATTCTCTCCTGCGGGAGATCCTCCCTGGAGACCAGGCGGAGGCATTCCGCGCTTCATCGCTGCAACACTTTCTCCGAGCTGCCGATCAACAGCGGCGACGCCGAAGTGCCAGACATTCGGTATTCTCGACCTCGGTGGCAGTCGTGGCTTTGCTCGGTTTGTTGCTGGGGGCAGGAACGGTGCGAAAGGGAAATCAAATCCAGGTCGCAACGGCAGACAACACCCCCTCGCCGACCTCTCTGCCCACCCAGGCCAAATCCGCGCCGGTCGTGCGAAATGGCGTCCGAATGCTCAGTGACGATGAGTTACTGGACATGTTCCGTGGGCGGCGGGTAGCCCTGGTGGGGAAGCCCGGCCAACAGCAGCTGGTCTTACTCGACCAGAGACCGAGGAAGGCTATTCCACCACCGTGATTTTGGATCCCAGCTCGAACTTCCCCGCCTCCCTGCCAGCCAGGGCGGCGAGAGCAAAAGAGAACATCTCCACCGGCAGCATTTCCAGGATCGGCCGGATCAACTCAGGTCCTGCGGGCAGTCGAAACGGCCCTGCGGGATGACTCTCCGTAACCAAACACCCCCTGGCGCCAGCACGCAGCACATCCTGATACAGTCGGCGGTTCAAGGTTGAACTGGCCGCATCGCCCTCCAACACGGCCACGTAGACCGCGCTGCTGAGCATCTCAAAGGGTCCATGCCGAAAGGCAGCACTGCTCATCCCCTCCGCGTGGAAATGGGCAGACTCCTTGATGATCAGCCCACCCACGCCCGTGGTGGAAAGGGAAGCGCCTCTCCCCACCAGGAACATGCTCCTCACCCCTTCCATTTGCGTTCGCAGAGTTTCCACGTTCTGACGCCACACATCGAGATAGGAAGCAACGAGCGGCGCGGCCTGGGCCAGATCCGCCCGACACGCGGAGAGATCCGAGCGGCGCAGAACTCCGGAGAGCCAGGCCAAGCCCATCAGCGCAGCCAGGTAAGTCTTGCAGGACACGGTAGACTCCTGCCCCGCGTGCGTCAAAACGATCGCATGCGCCCTGGAAGCCAGGGTAGACTCTGGGGTGTTGGTCACAGCCACCACTTGCACTCCCTCAGGAATCATCCCCAACAAACGGACAACCTCGGCGCTCGCGCCCGATTGTGACACGATAACCAGGAGGACTCCCGACCGGAGCAAGCCTGGCATGTGCGTGATCAGTTCCGACGTTTCCACCATGATGGCGGGCTTCCCCGCCGCGACGAGGTCCAGGTGCAAACGGTGCAAGGCATGATAGGACGAACCCATGCCCGTCAAAACGACGCGAGAGAAGCTCCCCGCCTCGACTCGCTCGCCAAGTTCCCGAAGAGAGGCCGGCAACTCAAGCGCCCGTTCCGTCTCCCTCAGGGCGGCAGGTTGCGCAAGAACATCCAGCAGGTAAGGTCCTTCAATCATCCGTGTCTTCATCAAGAGCTTGTTCTGACAGAACACCGTCGGTTTCTCAACCATCTTGTGGTAATCGATTCCGGCCTGGAGCAAAACCCGGGGGTGAATCGACCACGGCCGAACTACTCGCCACCGCGCTGCTGATTGTGCTCTTTTTTTTGCTTGCCCGAGGATCGAGAGAGCAGGACCCTCCTAATCCTATCAATCCAAGCAGACGCGCACCCTTATGAATAATGCTCCTCAACCCCACCGGGAAGACACCAAAGACACCAGCGCCCCCTCTCGCCGTCGTTTTCTGCGCACCACGGCCCTGGGAGCTTCGGCTTTTACCATCATCCCCGCGTCGGTATTGGCCCGCGCAGGAGAAACCTCTCCCAATTCCAAACTGAACCTGGGTGCCATCGGGGTCGGTGGGATGGGCAAGAGCAACCTGAAACGCTGCAGTGAGGAGAATATCGTCGCCCTGTGTGATGTGGACCAGGAGTACGCCGCCAAGACCTTCGCTGAGTACCCCAGGGCCAAGACCTACCGTGATTTCCGGGAGATGCTCGATCAGCAAAAAGATCTGGATGCCGTCATCGTGGCCACGCCCGATCACACCCATGCGGTCATCGCCCTGGCTGCTATCCGGGCCAAGAAGCACGTCTACGTGCAGAAGCCCATGAGCCATTCTGTGCAGGAGGCCCGGCTGATGACTGAGGCAGCGCGTGAGTACAAGGTCGCCACCCAGATGGGCAACCAAGGCCATTCTGGCGATGGAACCCGGCTGGTATGCGAGTGGATCGCTGCGGGAGCGATAGGCACCGTACGCGAGATCGACGCCTGGACGAACCGTCCGGTCTGGCCCCAGGGCGTGGAAGTCGAACGTCCCAAGGAAACACCGCCCGTGCCCGCGGGACTGGATTGGGAGCGTTGGCTGGGAGGGGCCGCATTCCGCGCCTATCACCCCACCTACATTCCGGGTACCTGGCGAGCCTGGTGGGATTTCGGCACCGGTTCCCTCGGAGATCTTGGCTGCCATATCCTTGACGCCGCGTTCTGGGCCATGAAGCTCCGCTACCCGTCCAGCGTAGAAGGCTGTATCTCTACCTATTGGCAAGGACTCTGGAAGAAGACGGATCCCAAGAACGAGACCTATCCGCGCTCGACCATCGTGCGCTACCAGTTTCCAGCTCGGGAGGGATTGCCCCCAGTAAAATTGACTTGGTGGGACGGTGGCATGATGCCCTCGCGCCCCGAAGGCCTCGATGCCGAAGAGGAGCTGGGAGACGAGGACGGCGGACTCATCTTCCGTGGAGATCAAGGCGTTCTCATCTGCGGCTGTTACGGCCGCAGCCCACGGGTATTCCCCCGTGACCGGATGAAGGACCTGCCCCGCACACCCCAGAAGATCGATCGCGTCCCAGGCGGGCAGGACGGACACGAGAAAGATTGGATCCGCGCCTGCAAAGGCGGCAAACCAGCTAGTTCCAATTTCGATTACTCGGGTCCGTTGTCCGAAATGGTGCTCATGGGCAACCTCGCGGTGCGTTTCCCCAACCAACTGCTTCAGTGGGACGGGGAGGGCATGCAGGTCAAGAACAGCAAAGAAGCCAACGCCTACGTGCGCCGACAATACCGCAAAGGTTGGGAAATCTAAGGGTACAGCAGACAACCTTGTCTGCCGGATCGCCCGTTCTCGCCGAGGGTTCGGGGGGCAGGCGCGACTGCCGAGTCGGCAGGCCTCTGTTGTTCGCACACGACGCAGGTCAGGCGACCTGCGATACGGCAGGCTTGGGCAGCCTGCGGCACAGGAGCGGGCTCTCTGACTCCTCGTGTCATCTGCGAACATCGGTGCCATCTGCGGATATGACTCCCTCTCCTCATTGGAAGAGACGGTGTGATCCACCGATTTGCGCAGATTGCCGCAGATTGGGAAGAGGACTGGGATGTGTAGTTCCTCATAGGAATTCCCCAGGGTAGGAGGAAGGGGACTGAGACAGGATGAGCAGGATGCACAGGATGAAAAGCAAACGATGGTGAACGCAATGGAATCCCATCCTGTGAATCTTGTTCATCGTGTCAGAACCCACCTGTCTTTTCCGCCCCTCAGCGACGGGTGATCGACTCCCCTGACTGGCCAAGAAACTACGGCGATCGAATACGGTAGAGGCGGGAGGGGGAGTTCGTCCACTCTGGGTCCGCGAAGTCTTGGGAACCTGTCGTGAGCACGTTGGTCAGCACCGGGATCCAGACCGGGTTGGTGAGATCGCTCGTAGCCTCGATCACGATGGGGATGTTCGCCGTCCCGGTGACGGTGAACCCGAAGCCATCGTCTCCCACGCCAAAGCTCGGAGAAGCCACGTCGATGGTCGGATTCCAAAGCAGCGCGGGCCGACCGGCGAATGTACTCTCCCAGCCAGTCGTCCCAGGGAGGTAGTAGACCGTGGGAGTGGAAATAACAAAAACAGGCACCTCAGTCTCGTAGGTAATGGGCCGATTGCCTCGAAAGAAGACGCCTGTCAGGCTGCGGCAGTTGGAGAACACCCCGTCCCCGAGCATATCGAGTCCTCTCCCAACCGTGACGTTCACCAGACTAGTGCATCCATTGAACGAGAAGTAGGTGAGCGCTCTGACGCTGTCCGGAATCTGGAGAGAAGTCAGGCCCGAGCATCCTGCGAAAGCAAAGCTATCGATATTGGTCACACTATTCGGTATCTCAATCTCGGAGAGACTCTTGCAGTCCATGAACGCTTGATAGTTGATGTAATTGATGTTCGTAGGAATGGTGATGGTGCGCAGACTCGAGCAACCTTCAAAAGTCCTGGCGAGAACCGAAACACCCTGCGGAATGTTGACCTGGGTGAGGTTGGTGCAACCGATACAGGTACCATCCATCCTGACCACCCCACTGGGGATAGAGAGGGCTGTTAGGCTTGTGCAGCCCTGGAACGTTGCGGCCAGATTGGTCACTTGGTCAGGGATCGTGATATTGGTGAGCCGGGTGCAGCCATAGAAGGCGCCGCCTATATCTCTCAAAGAACTCGGGAGGGAGATCCCAGCCAAACTCGCACATCCACTAAAAGTCGCCCTCAAATTCGTGAGTTGGGCGGGGAGGGTTACGTCGGTGAGATTCGTGCATCCATAGAAAGCCATGAACAAGCTAGTCACGCTCTCGGGAATGCGAACGCTCCTCAGGCTGGTACAATCCGCAAAAGCCTCATCAATCGTTGCGGCCCTATTGGGCAGGGTAATATGGGTCAGGCCCGAGCAACTGCGAAACGTTGAACTGAGGTTGGTTACGGTATCGGGCATCGTGACCTCTGCTAGGCTGCGGCAGCCGTAGAATGTCCAAGATAGAATGGTCACGCCTTTAGGGATGGCAATGTTGGTCAAACTGGTGCACCAGGAGAAGGCGTTTGCTCCGATGGCCGAAACACTCTCTGGAATCTGTACTGACGTGAGGCCTCGGCATTCATTGAAGGCCGACCTACCGATGGTGACAACGCCTACAGGAATGGTGACGGTGGTCAGCTTGGTGCTGCCGTAACCGCTGTCGAAAGCCAACACTCCAATGGTCCTAACCGGAAGGCCGTCGATCGAGCCTGGCACGGCCACATTCCCCCCCGATCCTGTGTACTTGGTGATCGTGACCGCCACGTCGTCATTGGTGTAGGTGAAATCTCCAAACTGAGCCGCACTGGCCCTCGATATCAGGGAGGCCCAAACCAAGCACCCTAACCCCACCCATCCTATCCTTCGCATGGGCCGTTTGTAAGCCCGCAAACGAGTTGGCTCAAGGGAAAAGCAGCGACGTGTGCCGGTCTAGATTGAATGCAGAGGCCCGTATACTAAACGAGCAGAGGCTGAAGTCGTGGGTGGGTTGATACTCAACCATGAAAACCGAAGCAGGCAGGAGGAGAAGCCTTCATTTTTCTCCCCTTCCGTCCTCTTCCGTCGGCTTCACGGTGAACCCGTCTTCCTCGTATTCTCCAAGCTCTCTGGCGGCTATGAAGACCAGGCTTCTTCTTCCCGCCATCTGAAAATCTGCGCACATCTGATGGAGTTGTGCGCCAAGTTTCCGGGCATCCTCTCCACACGCTTCTGGTTCGCTTCTGAAATCGGGAGACTCAAAACGTGTGACCGAGATCAGGCTTGAGAATGTTCGTTCTAAGCAACGGTCAAGCAATGGTTTAGCCGAATTGTGATTGACACAAGGGGAGACCCTTCCCGAGATTCACGCATGGCGCAAGACGGGCACTATCGGATTGAGGGTTGCGGCGGTGCGGGCCGCGAGGAAGTCCCCAGGGCGGGGGCTGCCTTCCGATCGTTCCCGGGATTAGCCAGGATGGGTAGGATCAGGTCGCCTGAGGCACGGTGGCCATTGTTGCGGGTAGCATTTGCGCAGGCCGCGGGTTTGGCCCTTGGCCTCCTTCTGGCTGCAACGCTTCACCCTGAGGTCCAAGCCCAGCTGGCTCTCACGGAGTTCCAAGCCTCGAACGTCAAGACCCTCCAGGATGAGGATGGCGATAACGAAGACTGGGTAGAGATCTGCAACCGCGGTGAAGCGGCGGTGGACCTGGCAGGATGGCACCTGACAGACGAGGTGGCCAACCTTAGGAAGTGGCAATTCCCCTCGACAAACCTCGGGCCGGGCGAGTTCCTGGTCGTGTTCGCTTCGAACAAGGACCACCGCGTCCCTGGTCGCCCACTGCATACGAACTTCAAACTGAGCGACACGGGAGAGTATCTGGCGTTGGTCGCCCCCGACGGCCTGACCATCGCTACCCGCTACTCACCCCAATACCCCGTGCAAGCAGCGGACGCCTCCTATGGCCTGCCGGTGGTAGCCGAAGCCCAGTCTCTACTGTCCCCCGGGGCGCTCGGAAAGTTCCTCGTGCCTCGGGATGACAGTCTCTCCACAAACTGGATCGATGCCTCCTTTGACGACGCAGCTTGGCTGGCCATCACCAACGGGGTGGGGTTTGGTTTCACGGGAATCTCCACCCTGACGAATGCACTCCGCAGTGACGTCTCCTCGGCCATGGCAGGAGCGAACGCCTCCGCCTACTTGCGGTTTCCGTTTCGGGTCGAACATTTGAATGAACTCGACCAACTGCAATTGCGAGTACGTTACAACGACGGTTTCCTGGCTTACCTGAACGGCCGGCTTGTCGCCACCCGCAACGCTCCGGTGGAGTCCCCTGGCGGGGTTCAGGCTGACAGCATCTCAGACTGGTCAGCGGCAGGTCAGCAAGGCTTCAACAACTGGTACTATGGAAGCTACAATCGCGGCGCGGATCCCGACGCGAGTTATGATCCGTTCACCGACTTCCACCCTAACCTGGACCAGTGGACGTGGAATGGGGGCGCGTGGGTGTTGGGGCCTTCCAACCCGCCCTGGGACATGATCAGCGCTGGCGGATGGCAGCCCAACGGCACCAACAGCGGTGGGGTTCACTGGGTGATCCGCCGGTGGATCTGTGAGGCCACGGGCCCTGCGAGATGCCAAATCGCCTTCGCCAAGGACAACGTCACCTGTGGCTCTGGCGCAACTCTTCGGGTGTTCCAGAACGGCCTTCAGCGCTTCACTTATACGCTCCGTTACAATGACCCTGCCGGGACCACGACCAACCTCTTCCTGCCGGACCTTCAAGCCGGCGACCTGCTGGACTTCGCCCTGGATCCTCTGGGGACGGATGGCAGCGCCAGCGATTCATGCGATTCCTGCACCTTCGAGACGATCATCGAACAAAGTCCATCGCCGGGAGCCGTATGGAACTCAGCTGCAACTTCTGCCCGTTCGCGCGAGGAGAGTGCCACGATCCAGGAGATCTCGCTCACCGCAGTCAAGGACCTGCTCCTGCCGGGCACGAACGTCCTGGCTCTGCAAGGCCTCAACACCTCGGCGGCCGATCCTACTTTCCTGCTCATCCCGGAAATAGTGGGCACCTACCTCAGGCTGGAGACCAACCGCCAAGTCTATTTCACACAACCAACCCCCAGGGCGCCAAATGGACCCGGTTCCACCAACCTCGGCCCCATTCTCAGCGAGGTTCAGCATCTTCCACAGATTCCCCGGGACGCGGACGATCTGACCGTTTCGGCGCGAGTGACTCCCACGCTTCGCCCGGTGGCAAGCGTCACGATGAAATACCGGGTCATGTACGGAGCGGAAGCAACGGTGGCGATGCATGATGATGGCCTTCAGGGTGATGAGACCGCAGGAGACAGCTACTATGCTGCGCGCATTCCGGCCAGTGCATCCAAGGTCGGCCAAATGGTGCGCTATTATCTGAGTGCCACTGACACACTCGGCCAGGCAACCCGTTCGCCGGCGTACGCCAGCACCACGAGCAGCCCTCAATACCACGGAACGGTGGTGTGGGACCCCGCGCTGACCAACTCGCGGCTGCCGGTGCTGCACTGGTTCATCGCCAACCCATCCACGGCTGACTCCGATACGACGGCGCGCTGTTCCTTGTTTTTCGACGGCGAGTTCTACGACAACACGGGTGCCAACCTCCATGGGCAGTCCACTCGCGGTTTCCCGAAGAAGAGTTACGACCTCGACTTCAATCCGGGCTATACCTTTCGTTGGTCCAAAGACGCCCCACGCGTAGACGACCTGAACCTGCTGACCACCTGGGCCGACAAGTCGCATATGAGACATGTACTGGCCTACGACACCTACCGGGACGCAGGTGCTCCACATCACTTTGCTTTCCCTGTGCGCGTTCAGCGGAATGGGGCGTTTTACAGCGTGGCAAACCTGGTGGAAAACGGTGATGAGAATCAACTCCAACGGCTAGGCTTGGACCCCAAGGGAGCTTACTACAAGATGTACAACCTGGCCGAAAGCACCTCAGGAGCCGAGAAAAAGACGCGGAAGAAGGAAGGAACGGCGGATTTGCAGGCTTTGATCACGGGTATGAGCCAGTCGTCCGCTTCCGCACGCGAAGCGTACCTCTACGACAACCTCAACCTGCCCGAGGTAATCGATTTCCTGGCGGCCAAAATCATCACCGCAGACGTCGATTGTTGCCACAAGAATTACTACTTGTATCGAGACACCGAAGGCACGGGCGAATGGCAAATGATGCCCTGGGATGTGGACCTCAGTTTCGGACGGGTCTGGACCTGCGGAGCGACTTGCCTGGCCTACTTTGACGAAACCATCTACACCGACCAAAGCCTGTTTGTGGGATACGGAAACCGCGTCATCACGCCGGTCTATGACACCGCAGCTACGCGGCAAATGTTCTTACGCCGGCTACGCACCTTGATGGATTCCCTGCTGCAGCCACCTGGCACCCCGGCCAAAAGTGACTTCTATCGACTCAAGACTCAAGCGCTCCGGGACCAGATCGCTCCGGATGCCGCGCTGGACCTGGCGGCGTGGGGCACCTGGGGTACCCGGGAGACCATCACGCAAGCCGTGAACCGTGTTTGGAACGAGTTTCTTCCGGGTCGACGTGCCTACATGTTTCAAACCCTGTCGGTAACCAACCGTGGCGAAATCCCGCTGCCTCAGCCCACCAACGCGGTCATCCAGTTTGGCGCACTTGAGTATCGTGCGGTCAGCGGCAACCCGTTGCAGGAATGGCTTTCGCTCACCAACGGCAACAGCTATTCCGTGGATGTTTCGGGCTGGAGGCTGGAGGGGGGAGTCCGGCTCACCTTCAAACCGGGCACCGTCATTCCCGCTCGTTCGACGTTGTATGTCTCCCCCAATACGAGGGCCTTTCGCGCCCGCACCATCAGCCCCAAGGGAGGCGAACGGAGGTTTGTTGTCGGTCCCTACGAGGGAAACCTCTCCGCCTGGGGCGAAAGCCTGACCCTGTCCGACGCCACGGGCCGGGTCGTCAGCGCGCGCTCCTTTTCCGGCACCCCCAGCGAGGTGCAACGGTTCTTGCGGGTCACAGAACTCTTCTACCATCCGGACACATTTCCCACCGTTCAGGGATGGGATCAGGAACAGTTCGAATTCATAGAGCTCCGCAACATAGGGCCCGCTTCTTTGAGCCTGGCAGGGGTGAAACTCACCGAAGGCGTGCTGTTTGACTTCTCCACCGCTGGCATCACCAACCTGGCGTCCGGCGACCGGGTCATCCTGGCTCGGAACACCAACGCATTCCACGCACGATACGGCACGACTCTCCCACTTGCGGGACAGTACCTGGGAAGCCTGGAGAACGCCGGAGAACGCCTGCGCTTGGAGGATGCGTTTGGCGAGAAAATCCTCGATTTCAGTTACAACAATGCATGGTACCCCATCACGGATGGACATGGCTTTTCGCTGGTGATTGTGGACGACGCCGCGCCGTGGGATTCCTGGGGCCTGCGGACGAGCTGGCGCCCCAATGGGCAGCGTAACGGCACTCCTGGCCAATCCGACCCACAGCTGCCGAGTCTGACCCCCGTCGTGATCAACGAGTTGCTGGCGCACACGGATCTGCCGCAGGTCGATAGCATCGAGCTACACAATCCGACTGACCAGACCGTCCAAGTAGGGGGATGGTGGCTCAGCGATGATTTCGCGACCCCGAAGAAGTTCCGGATTCCTGCGCCGACCCCGATTGGAGCCCGTGGTTACGTCAACTTCGCGGAGACTCAGTTCAACCCGGGAGTTGGGACTAGTTTCGGTCTAAACTCAGAAGGCGACGAGTTGTGGCTGTTCAGCGCGGACCCCGATGGCAATCTGACGGGGTACGCGCAAGGGCTCGACTTCGGCGCCTCCGCCAACGGTGTCAGTTTCGGACGATTCACGAATAGCCTTGGTGAAATCGACTACCCCGCGCAAGCGACGCTCACCCTGGGGAAAGACAACGGCAGACCGATCGTGGGGCCGATCGTGGTGTCCGAGATCATGTATCATCCGCCGTCATCCGCGGACCCCAACTCGTCCTTCAGCTACATTGAACTGGCAAACTTCTCCGGCACCAACGCGCCACTGTACCAACCTGCCGAACCGACCAACACCTGGCGGTTGAGGAACGCCATCGATTTCGATTTTCCTGAGGGAGTCTTGATTCCACCCCATGGCCACTTGCTGATAGTGGGCTTTGATCCTACCACAAATACGATGGCGCTGACGGCATTCCAAACACTCTACGGACTCTCCAAACAGACACCCGTGTTCGGTCCCTGGCAAGGCAAGCTGGGCAATGGTGACGAGACCCTGGAACTGAAGCGTCCCGACTTCTCCGGCAGCAACGGTGTGCCTTACGTGTTGGTGGAAAGAGTGCGGTATTCCGATCAAGCGCCCTGGCCCGTGACCGCAGATGGTCAGGGGGCTTCCCTGCAACGGCGAGATCTGGCTGGATACGCAAACGAACCAACGAATTGGTTTGCAGCCCCTCCCACCACCGGCGCTCCGAACGTGCCCAACCATACTCCGGAAGTGCTCCTAACCTCTCCCGTGGCGGGCAGCGTGTTCAACAACCCTACGAATATCTTGTTCCAAGCCACTGCGGTGGATCCTGATGGCCAGATCCAGCGACTCGATTTTCTCGCGGATGGTCAGAAGCTGACAGGCGTCTCCACTGCTCCCTACAGTTTTACTTGGACCAACCCACCTCCCGGGGTCCACGAGGTGGCGGCGGTAGCCATCGACAACCGCTTGGGAACTGCCACGTCCCCCACCGTCACGATCACAGTACTCTCCCAGCCACCCAAGGTACAACTCCTCACGCCCACCCAAGGTACAATGCGCATGGCTGGCACAAGCCTGGACTTGCTGGCCAGCGCAGAAGACCCCGACGGCCAGATGGACCGAGTGACGTTCCTGGCGGGAACCCAGATCTTGGGCGAGGTCTTCGCGCCTCCCTATTCGATCAACTGGACCCCTGCCGTGCCGGGCGTCTATGCCCTGTCCGCCCTGGCAACTGACAATTCCGGCTCCGTCAGCACCTCGTCGGTCGTCCAGGTCGCTTTCACCCCAGGTACCCAGGTTGACGTCACCCTGGTATCCACCGGCTCGGTGTGGAGATTCCTGGACGATGGCTCGAACCAAGGCACCGCGTGGCGAGGCGCGAATTTCTCCGACTCCGGCTGGAAACGCGGACCCGCCGAGTTGGGCTACGGGGACCGCAACGATGGACGGCCGGAAGCGACTCTGATCTCCTACGGGACCGATTCTGCCAAGAAGCATATCACGTACTATTTCCGCCTTGCTTTCAACCTCTCGAATGCTGCCTCCTTCGAGAATCTCTCGGCAAACCTCCTGCGAGACGACGGCGCAATGGTCTACCTGAATGACCAGTTGGTCTTCCGCAGCAACCTGGCCGAAGGTGCAAATCACCTAACCACGGCCGAGTATGCTGTCTCGGGCGCCGAGGAGAGCACCTTCTTCTCCCAGGCCATCAACCCGGTCCATCTGAGAGAAGGTGTCAACCTGGTGGCCGTTGAAGTTCACCAATCCGCCGCCGACAGCTCCGACCTGAGTTTCGACCTTTCCCTCACCGGGAAGCAGGTTTTGCTGGCTCCGGCTTTGTTTGAGGGGCCGCAAAGCAGGACATTCAGCCAAGGAGATGTCATCTCTTTATCGGTAACCGCAGGAGGGACTGGACCCCTGAGTTACCTCTGGCAATTTGATGGCCGGCCCATCCCCGGGGTCACCGGTTCGGTTTATACGATCACCAACGCCACAGCGTCCTTCGCTGGAACCTATCGAGTGATCGTCTCCAATTCGGTTGGCCAGACGCTCAGTGAACCCTGTGTCCTGGAATTGGCCGGCCAGCCACCCATTGCTGGGGTGGACGGACTGCTCGCACTGGGGGGCACGGTGACCTCCGTACCCCTCTCCAGCCTGCTGGCCAATGACTCCAATCCTGACGGTGCCACGCTGGCGATCAACGCTGTCGATCCGATCAGCGAGGCCGGAGCCAAAGTTGCGCTGTCCGGCAAAGAGATCACCTACCTTCCACTAGGATCATTTCTGGGCAACGACACCTTCCGCTATCAGTTGTCCGACTCTCACGGCCATTCTGCCACAGGACGGGTGGAACTGCTGGTGTACGATGGAACCTTGCCGCAACTTCATCAACTCACGGTAGCCCCGAGCTCCGGCGGCTATCGCCTGCGGTACCAGGGGACACCAGGGCGGTTATGCGAGATTCAGCGGTCCCGAACGCTAACCAACTGGACCCGCTTGCAGGCGGCTCCATTGCCCGCACATGGCTACTTGGACTACGTGGAAAGCAATCCTCCCTCGGAAGGCGCGTTCTATCGCGTCATCGAACCGTAGAAGATCGCTGCCCGTGTTTCAGGGAGCAGCCATGCCAGCGCGGCGCCGCAAATCACGTACGCGCTGGTCGGAGGGGCTCATTGCTTTCGCTTGATCGAGCAGCTTGAAGGCGGACTCCCTGCTTCCCACTTGGAGATGGAGATCGGCGAGCAGTAGGTAAGTCTCGAGCTTCTCGGGATTGTGCCGGAGCGATTCCGTGAAGGGAACGATTGCCTCGCGGGGACGGCCTGCCCGGGCGAGGCAGAAGCCTTGGTTGTAGTAGCCTGGGCCAAAGTCGGGCTTGAGTTGGGTCGCCTTCGCAAAAGAATCCGCCCCTTCGGCAAACCGCTTCTGTGCCATCAGGGCCAAGCCCAACTGGAAATGCCCCTGCACCGCCTCGGCCCCCATTTCCAGGTATCGACGCAGCGATTTCTCGGCGGATACCGCGTCATTTCGCAACAGTTGAAGGCGCCCAAGGAGGAGCCATGTGCCGGGGTGCGTCGCGTGCTCGCGTGCCAAACGGTCGATCAAGTTGGCCGCTTCGTTGAGATGGCCACCCGCAAGCAAGGAGTTCGCCTGCTCCGTAAGCCCTCGAGGGTCTCCTCGCAGCAACGCAACCTCGGCCTCAAAGGGATCAGGAATGCCCTCGTCTGGAGGGGCCGCGGCCGCTCTCTGGGAGGCTTCAGCGGCGCCTTGGGCGTCACCCAATTGACGTTGCAGTGTAGCCAGCAAGATCCAGGCGGAACGCGCAGTCCTTGGGTCCTCTGTGCAGGCTCGGGCGAGCGCAACTGCCTCCGATGCCTTCCCGCTAGCCTGAGCGCCGCGGGCGGTCAAAAGCCGTGCTGGGGCAAAGTCCGGTTTGGCTTTCAATAGCAGCGCCAACTCCTTCTGTGCTTCGTCCCATTTCCCTAATTCCGCCAAAACGCGGCTCAGTCGAAACCGAGGCGTGGGAGGCTCACTGCCACACAGGGCAACGGTCTGCTGCAGCTTGGGAACCGCTTCAGGGGGGGCGATCGCCAGGAGAGCCAACGCATGATAGTAGGGCCAGCGAGGGTTGGATGGATCCAGGCGGGCCGCCTGCTCCAGGCAGACTCCGGCGTTGGCGCGGTCTCCATAGGTCCAAAACAGCGCACCCAGCCACCCCCAAGCAACCCCCGATTCTGGATCCTTCCTCACCTTATCCATATGAGCCTGCAACGTCTGCGCCACACTCGGGTCCGCCTTGGAGAGATCGACCGCTGGCAGGGGGAGGCGCGGGCCCATCGGTCGGTTCAGCCACCAGAACCATCCGGCCAGGAGTACCAAGACCGCCACAGCACCAGCCAGCCAGAGCCGTTTCGGTGATGCTCGTGTCACAGTCGGAGACACAGCGGGCCTTGCTTGCCTTGATCGATCCTCATCGTGCTGCTTCTTGCGGTTCATGGTTTTCTCCCGCTGCCTTGCCGCAAGGCCAGAAAACGATCCACAGGCCCGCCCGGAAACACTTCGTCGGAACCGTCCGGCCAGCGGATGCGGATGGAGTCGACTTGGGTCGCTGATTCCAAACCGAAATGGACGCGCGGATCATTGCTCACCAGGAAGCTGCAACTAGGCTGCACTAACCCCCACCTTTCCCGTCCCGAGACCAGCACCCCGACTTCCGCCCCAATCGCGTCACGATCGCCCCGCTGCGGATCGAGAGCCCGCACTGTGAGCCAATGATGGCGGCGAGGCGCGACGTTGTAGAACAGCTGAGCTGGACCGCCTGCGCAGATGGCGAGCAAATCCACAGCACCGTCGTTGTTGAGGTCGCCACTCGCCAGACCACGCCCCACCCCCACCGGGCTGCAAAACGCCGGATTCTCGTTGGAGATTTCAGCGAAGCCTCCTTTGCCTGTGTTCAGGAAGAGCTGGTAGTGCTGGGCATAGGGATGCCAGAAGGGAATGAGCCCTGGGAACGGCTCGCCGGGATGGGCAGCACCTCGGCGAATGGTGCCGTTGATCACCGCCAAGTCCGGCCAGCCATCCAGGTCAAAGTCCGCCAGCACGGTACCAAAGCCAGTTCCCCGCCTGAGCGGACTTGCCAGCCCCAACATGGCCACCTGATCACTGAAAAGCCCCCTCGGCCCCTGTACCCACAAGGAATGTTGCTCAAAGGTCAAATGAGTCACAAAGAGGTCAAAGAGCCCGTCACCGTTGACATCGCCGAGGCCAATCCCCATGTTGCCGGCAGCAGACCCCAGCGCGTTATAGGCCAAGCCACGCTGGGCCGCTTCCTCGACAAAAGTCCCATCCCGCCGGTTGATGTAAAGACGGTTGGGGATGCCGTCGTCCGCGACAAAAATGTCCGGCCAACGGTCACCATCGAAATCGGCGCAAAGGATCCCCAGAGCCTTTCCTTGGGCTTTGGCAAAGCCGGAACGCACGGTCGTGTCCTCAAAAGCCACCCGGCCGCTGCCAACCTCCCTCCCCCGGTTACGATAGAGCTTGCTCACCGTATTCTGGAAATTCTGCGGGCCGCAATACTCCGCCGCACCCGCAGGATCAAAACACTTCTGGGTGGGATTGTAGTCCACGTAGTTACCCACCACCAAATCCAGCCAGCCGTCACGGTCGTAATCAACGAAGGACGCAGCAGTGGCCCAGCGGATGTTATCGATTCCGGCCGTCTTGGTTACCTCCTCGAAACGTCCTTGGCCTCGGCTGAGGAACAGGCGCACGTTCCCATACTCCGTAAGGAAGAGATCCACCTTGCCGTCGTTGTTCACATCGCCTGCAGTGGCTCCCATGCCGAACCCGGTGACATCCAGGCCTGAGCCTGCGGTCACGTCCTGAAAGCTGCCATCGGGCTCCTGATGGAACAGTTGGTTGGGATGTCCCGAGTCAGGCCCGCCGTTCTGGACGAGATACAGATCCAGTCGCCCGTCGTTGTCATAATCCAGGAGCGCGGCCCCCGAGCCGATATGCTCCGGCATCATGTATTCTCCGCGCGCGCCCGAGTCGTGGATGAAGTTCAGCCCCACCTTGTCATTGACCAAAGAGAAAAGGGCCGGCCTTGCGGGTGAGGAGGGATTCGCGGGCTGGAGGGATGGAACTGGGGATCGGCCACATCCCGAGATACTCAGGAACAGGACTGCGGCAAATGGAAGAGCAGCCAGCGAAAAGGCTGGGAATCTGCGGGCGCGCTGGGGGTTGCGGTCGGCCGACAGCCAATCGCTGGTGCCTCTCGCAGAGCCATCACGAGGGCAAGAAAGCCGCGCCCACCGAAGCGAGCGCGGCTCTGTAGACGGTTGATTCACCGAATAGCCTGGAGGTCAGTTACTCGCTGATCACTCGGTAGAAACGATACGCCGGTCGAGGCGACCCCAGCGTTTCGGTGTATGAGGTCGTTTCACCACCGCTCGGCAACCCCGTGGCAATGGTGCTCCAAGTCTTGAGATCAAGCGAAGCTTGAACGCTGTACTTGGCACCTGCGACGGAGGACCATGTGACGGTGACCTTGCCTTGCACGGCGTCCACCGTGGCGGTGCGCATGGTGGCTGGCGCCGTGGCTTGCGCCTTGGTATCCACCCAGAACCAGGTTTCCGATGCGTCAGACCAATCTTCCCGAGCACCACTCAGACCCACCGGGGCGAGCGCAAGGTCGACGACGTCCGTGCTCTTGAGGGTTGTGCGGTAACGTCGCACCTCTCCAGTCGTGTCTGTACCGGCGAGGGCCTTCGAGTCCACCAACTTGCCGTTGATGAAGAGGAACCCAGTGGTGCCGTCAGAGCTGGTATTCGCTTTGCGAACGCTCCAGATCACGGTCACGGGTGTGTCCTTCGTCAACTCGGCGGCTTTCCAACGCCGTATGGCCCAGTGCTCATTGTTCACCGAAGGTTCACCACCGATAACCGGCGCGCTGTTAGTCCCGTTCGGGTGCACACCAATCGCATCCTGCCAGGTCCAGGGTGCGGCTCCCGCGGTATTCAGGTCCCACGAACCGCTGCTCCATGTCTGGCCCACTCCGTCCCAGTCGCCTTGGCCTTCTCCACCCGGATAGGGGATGAAGTCCGCGTTGGGGTCATAGTCCACCACGCCAGCCACCGGGTCAAAGGCACGGTATCCGTTATACCAGCCGTCTTTGCCCTGCGTGCCCGAGAACTCCTTGCGGGAGTTGGCGATGACGTAGGTAAGCGGATTGTCAGCAGGATTGTTCGGATCTGTACCACCGGCGATCTCATCGGGATCGCTGAAGGTGTCGCCGTCCGTGTCGACCTTGTTCGGGTCGGTGGGTGGAGTTCGACCCACTTCGGTGGAGTCACTCAGTCCATCCCCATCAGTGTCGGTCTTCTTGGGATTGCTGCCGGTATCGGTCGCGCTGAGGTATTTGCCAGTGTTGGTTTCCACGACATCACCCAGACCGTCACCGTCGGTATCCGGCTTGGTAGGATCGGTATCCCTGGTGGATTCATCCACGTCCTTCAGACCATCTTTGTCGTAGTCGCCGGCAGCAGTTAGTTTTGTCAGGTCGCCAGGAAAGTAGATCTTCTCCCACGCGTCCGGGATGCCGTCATGGTCGGAATCGCCCGACCCGACAGGAATGAAGACCGTGCCGTCGGGTTGGACTGCGATCTCCGGCAGGACGGGATCGATGATCAATCGGGTTTGGCTTCCGTCACAACCATCGGCGTCGGCGCCATCCGTCCCGCGCGGGCTCAGGGTGACGTCGATCCTATCGGTGGGCTTGACGTTGGCAAAGAAGGTGTGGGTCACGCCCACGCCATCGGGCCCCGCAATCGTCACTTTGTCCTTGAGGATGCCATTAATGTAGAGTCCCCCGGTGATACCGTTGCCCCCGCAGCCAGAGTTGGAGTGCCGCACAAACCAACGGAGGGCCAGTGGCGTCTCTTGGGTTAGTTCACTAGCCGACCAGCGACGAACGACCCAGTGAACATCTCCATTGTTGCTGCCGTTAGGGTGCTGGTCCAAGCCATACATTTCGGTCCAAGGCGCGGCGCCACTCGGATCCAAATTCCAATAGGCACCGGTCCAACTTGACTCTTCGAACGGTAGAAACCCATTCGCAGCATCATAGTTGTCCCCGCCGCCATCTTTGGTGTAGTTACGGTATCCGAAGTACCAGCCGTCCTGGCCCTGAACGCCCGAGAACTCCTTCTCCGAGTTGCCGATGGCCGTCGCATCCGGATTGTCGGCAGCCGAGTGGGGATCATGTCCCGTCGCTGCTTCGTCGCCATCCAGATAGGTATCGTCATCGCTGTCTGGATCCAGCGGGTTCGTTCCCGTGTTGGTGGTGCTCACCCACGTTCCCGTGTTCGTTTCCACCCCATCTTTAAGACCGTCACCGTCCGTGTCCGCTTTCATCGGGTCGGTTCCCGTATTGGTGGCGCTCACCCATGTTCCCGTGTTCGTCTCGGCTCCATCCTTCAGGCCATCCCCGTCCGAGTCTTCCTTGGTGGGGTCGCTGCCCCGCGCCATCTCTTGCGCATCGGTCAAGCCGTCTTTGTCGAAGTCGCCCGTACCGCTCAGCTTGGTAAGGTCGCCAGGAAAGTACTTCTCCTCCCATACGTCGGGCAGCCCATCCGTATCCGAATCCACCAAAGTTTCCACCTTCATCCAGGTAAGGGATCCGTCAGAGGCGTCCGTGTCAGCCCCGTCGGTTCCGACCGGACTCAGGGCCAGGTCGATCTTGTCGGTGGGGTTGGCCTTGTAGTTGTAGGTGTTGGTGACCCCAACAGCGTCGTTGAAGGCGATGGTCTTGGACTGCACCCGGACTCCATTGACATACAAAGCCCCAGTGACCCCGTTGCCCCCGCCAACGTTCTGCTTACGCACGTTCCAAGTAACACCGATCAGAGCAGAGGCGGAAAGCTCGCTGGGCACGTAGCGGCGAATGGCCCACTGAAGATTGCCGCTATTGCTGCCATTGGGGTGGACACCTTCGTTATCCAGCATCGTCCAAGGTGCATTCCCGGCCCCAGCGTCCAAATCCCAACCAGTGCCGTTCCACAACGATGCGTCGAACGGGAGGAAATCCGCATTCGCATCGTAGCTCTCCGCCCCCTTGCCGTCCACGGTGAGGTCTCGATATCCGAAGAACCACCCGTTCTGCCCTTGCGTGTCGGAGAATTCAGCGATCGAATTGGCGATGATCTCTCCACGAGCACTGACCGAGACAAGACACGCGGCCCCACAGAGGAGACCGCCTACGTGAGTTGCTATCGTTTTCATGGCTGTTTTGATATGTTTGGCAAGCCTCCCTGAGGCGCTTGCCTCCAAAGAGGAGTTGTTCCTATAACTGAGTAGCCTATTAACACCTCTCTTCCTCAGCCAAGTCAACCTGAAACGCGGTAATGACGAGCCGCGAACCCGCCGGTCCCTCAGCAAAGATGGGGGAGAACGGGGAAAATTGCTTTTCTTCAGCCAGGATTGCTCCTAGAATTCCCTCATGCGTCTCAACGGCCGATGCTTCGACGAAGACCTCGAATCAGCCGAGAGCGGACAACCGGTGGACGAACCATGAAGACCGATCGCGTAAAGGTCGCAGGGCACACCATGGCTTACCTGAGTGAGGGTGAAGGGGAGCCGGTTCTGCTGGTTCATGGCATTACGACGTATTCCTTCATCTGGCGGCGAGTGATTCCTCTGCTGAGTCACAAATACCGGGTGATCGCTCCAGACCTGCTCGGGTGCGGGGCCTCAGAAAAACCGCTCGAGCTATCTTATGCCATCAAAGACCACGCCGAGTACCTGTCAGGATTTCTGGAGGCATTGAACATTCCGAAGGTTCACTTTGTGGGCCACGACCTGGGGGGAGGCATGGGCCAATTGTTCGCCGTCCGACACCCCAGTCAGCTGTGGGACCTCACCCTGATCAACAGCGTGGCTTACGATTTCTGGCCCGTCCAACCGATCATTGCGATGCGGACGCCCGTGATCCGCCAGTTTCTGATGGGTTGCCTGGACTGGGGGGCACTGGAGTGGGTGGTCAAGCGGGGTTTGGGTCGAAAGGAAAGGCTAACCCCGGAGTTGATGGAGCTGTTCCAGGCCCCCCTGGCCACCGAAGAGGGGCGAAAGGCGTTCCTCCATTTTGCTCGCTGCCTGGACAACCACAATCTGATGGAGATAGAGGAAGACTTACGCCGACTCTCGCTGCCCGTCCTCATTCTGCGCGGGGACAGCGACCCCTACCTGAGCGCTTCGATCTCGGAACGCCTGCACCAGGAAATCCCCGGAAGCCGGCTGGTGCGGTTCCCTCATGGTGGCCACTTCATGCAAGAGGACGAGCCCGAGGGTCTCGCTGCTGCCATGCTCGAGTTCTTCCTCACCCCCCATGAGTGACCAAGAGAACCAGATCCAGCAACTCGAAGAGCAGGTCCGACTCTTGACGTTGGAGAACGACGAACTCTCGGAGAAGGCTGAGGAAGCGCTTCTCCTGGGGTTGATCGCCGAGAAGATACACCTGACTGACGACCTGAGCCAGGTTACGCGCGTCGGCCTGGAGCAGATTTCCATCCTCAAAGATATTCCTTTCTCCTCCTTCTGGAGCGTCCGCGCGGACCAGGCATTCCTCGTGGAAGCCTATTGCACCAAGACTGGCACACCCATGGGCGCCTGGACGGTGGTCCCTCCCACGCAACTCCTCAACACCACAGGGCCGTCCGCCCACTGGATCACGGAGACCGAATGGAGCGGGAGCGATTTCCAGAGATTGGTGCTCGCTGGAGGCGTGGATGCGGCGGGTGCCCTCCTCCTTCGACTGCCTTCGCTTTCGCTTGAGTCACATTTTGTCCTGCTTGCGGAACCCCGGGGCGAAGACAGGCTCCGCAGAATGGACAAGCTTCTGACCCGATGCGGGGCCATGATCGCCACCCGGCGAGAGAATCTGCTGCTGCTGGCAGCGTTGAAGGATGCGAATGTGGGGCTGGACCAGAAAGTGGCGGAGCGTACGCGAAGCCTGGAGGAGGCAAACGCGTCGTTGCAGCGCGAGGTGAGGGAACGGAAGGAAGCCCAAGCGGCCCTGCGGCAAAGCGAACAGCGGTTTCGCATGCTGGCCGAAGCCTCTTTCGAAGGACTCGCTTTCACCACAGAAGGGCGTTTCGTAGACGTGAGTGACAACTTCGCTAGTATGTTCGGTTACGCAACCCGGGAGGTCGTTGGCCGCCCCATCCTGGACCTGGTGGCGCCCGAATCGCGCGAGGAAGTGTCAGAGCGTGTTCGCAAGCAGTCCGTCGAAGCGTACGAATGCGTTGGCCTGCACAGAGACGGCCGTCACTTTCCGATGGAGGTGCGAGTTCGGACCGCAACGGTGGGAGCCCGAAACCTGCGCATCACTGCGGTAAGAGACATTTCGGCCCGAAAACAGGCGGAAGAGGAGCGTCGCACCTGGGAGCGCCAATTACGGGAAGCGCAGAAGATGGAGTCCCTGGGAATCCTGGCCGGAGGCGTTGCCCACGACTTCAATAACCTGCTGACCGCCATCCTGGGAAATGCCAGCCTGATCAAGGCCGAGCTCCCCCCGCAATCCCCACTGAACCAAGGTCTCGAGGACATCGAGACCGGCGCTTCCCGCGCAGCGGACCTCTGCCGGCAATTGCTGGCCTACGCCGGGAAAGGGCGCCTCCAACGCGAAGCGCTTCACCTAAACCAACTCGTATCCGAAATGGCCCGGTTGATCCAGGTCTCGGTCTCCAAGAAGATCACGCTCCAGTACCAGCTCGCCGAGGATCTTCCGCTCGTGGAGGCGGACGCCAACCAACTTCGCCAGGTCGTGATGAACCTGATCATCAATGCTTCCGAGGCGATTGGCGACCAGGCCGGAGTGATTTCCTTCACTACTTCCGCGGTGACGGCAGACCTCGAGTTTGTCCGCCAAAAACATCTCATGCTCCCTCTGGTACCCGGCAGGCTGGTTCTGCTCGAGGTGGCCGACACCGGGTGTGGCATGACCCCGGAGGTGCAAGCACGGGTCTTTGAACCTTTCTACACCACGAAATTCACCGGCCGGGGCCTGGGCTTATCTGCTGTCATCGGTTTAGTCAAAGCCCATTCCGGGTCGCTGGGCCTCGTCAGCGTTCCGGGCAAAGGCACCCGCTTCCAGATCTACCTGCCGGCCTCCCCTGAGGAATCCATACCCTCACATCGAGGACCGTCCCCCCTGCCATGGCGCAGCTCCGGTCTAATCCTTGTGGTGGATGATGAGGTCCCTGTAGCTCTCGTCGCGAGACGAATTCTGGAGCGCTGCGGCTTCGAGGTCCTGACAGCCAAGGACGGACTCGAGGCCATTGAACTGTTCCGCGCGCATGGCCAGCGAGTGCGTTGCGTCTTGCTGGATCTCATCATGCCTCGCATGGATGGGGTGGAGACCCTGCGAGAGTTGCGCCGCCTAAAATCCGATACTCCGGTGATCCTCAGTAGCGGCTACAGCGAAGAGGAAGTCTCCTCCAGGTTTGCCCAGGAAAGAGTGGAGGGACTCGTGGAGAAACCGTTCCGGATCGAGGCACTGATCCGAAAAGTGCAGGAAGTCCTCAAAGAGGGGCCCGGCTAACCTGTGACCGATTCGAGATTGCTTCAGCAAAGCAATCAGGGTAGGAAACAAGGCGTCCAATGAGCAGGGCGATTCGGCTGCCGCCCGGCACCAAGACCATGAACGCTTATTCGAGGTATGAGTGACTCCACCAAGCCCTCCCTGGAGGGTCTCCGGATTCCACGCAATGCGGAGGAAGAGGAAAGCCACCCCGGATTTCCCTGGGGCAAGACCGCCGTCACGCTCATGGTCATCGGGCTTGTCGGCTTCCTGTTCCTACGCAACCGGATGCCCGAGGTAAAAACCACCGTTGTCCGGGAAGTGGACCAGAGCGGCCCGCGCACCCTACTCAACGCTTCGGGCTACGTGACGGCTCGACGGGCAGCGACGGTATCCTCCAAGGTGACTGGCAAAGTGGTGGAAGTGCTGATCGAGGAGGGCATGAAGATCGAGGCAGGACAGGTGCTCGCCAGACTGGACGACACGAACATCAGAACCTCCCTGGCGTTGTCCGAAGCTCAACTCGCCGCTGGCCGTGCTGGGCTCGCCGAGACCGAGGTGCGCCTGACCGAAGCCAAGAAGGAGCTTGCCCGCATCCAGCAACTCATCACAGCCGGAATCGCGACCCAGACCGACCTGGATCGTGCCGAGGCCGACGCCCAGTCACTAGCGGCGCGTTTGGAGAAGCAGAAGGCGGACATCGTGGTTTTGGAACGGGAATTTGCCCAATGGGTCCAACTTGGGGATGACTTGATTATCCGGGCTCCATTCGCCGGAGTTGTCACCTTCAAAAGCGCTCAGCCAGGGGAAATGATTTCCCCCGTCTCCGCAGGTGGCGGCTTCACCCGCACGGGCATCTGCACGATCGTGGACATGAGTTCCCTCGAGACCGAAGTGGATGTGAATGAGAGCTATATCAACCGGGTCCACACTGGCCAACCCGTGGAGGCCACGCTGGACGCCTACCTGGACTGGAAGATTCCCGCCAAGGTGATCGCGATCATCCCGAGCGCGGACCGCCAGAAATCGACGGTCCGGGTACGGGTGGGTTTTGATCAACTGGATCCGCGGATCCTGCCGGAGATGGGGGTCAAGGTGGCTTTCCGGGAGATGGCGGGAACAGGTACACCCACCAAGGCTTTGGTCGTGCCCCGTTCCAGTATCGTGAAGTCGGACGGCAAGGAAGCGCTCTGGGTCATGAAGGAGTCGACCGTCCAGAAACGCATCGTGACCACCCACCCAGGCAAAGGCGAAGAGGTGATCGTCGAAGGAGCGGTTGCGGCGGGCGACCCCGTGGTGTTGAATCCCAGCCCTGCGCTGAAAGAAGGTGGGCGGGCGCGCGTCTCGAATCGGTAGGCAGCGCATGGCTTCTTCGCAACCATTGGTTCAGATTCAGGGCGTGGGGAAGATCTACCACCGGGGCTCCGAGGCAGTCCACGTGCTGGAAGATATCCACCTTGAGGTCGGCCACGGGGA
>CAYPNF010000009.1:0-197667 GCA_964411985.1 uncultured Verrucomicrobiota bacterium | reverse complement strand
GAATTACGACATCAGGCCCAATGCCTAATTGATCATGTTATTCTTTCGCGGATCCTTACGTCAAGGATTCAGTGCGGCCCCGCCGTCCCTCACCACGTAGGGTCTCAGGCTTTTGGGGAGAGCACCGACAACCAGTCCGGCCATAACGCGCGCACCCTCCAGCGTATAATGAGCCTCGTTACCAGGAACGGGAGAGATGATATAGGCGCACCCGGCTTCGCCCAGTTGGTTGAACAGATCCATGCTCAGTTGGCTGAGGTCAACCAGGTCCGTCTTCAATTCAGGCGCCAAAGTCCTCACAATGTCACAACGATCTTTCACCCAAGCAATCACCTTCCCTTGGTCATCGAACCTCTTGATGACCGGCTGTGTTACCAGAATAGGGGTTCCGTTGAAGTCGCGAATGGTCTGAACGATGCTCTTCAGATTATCCGTGTATTCCTGATAGGTGGTGAAGCATTGCTCCGGTTCTCCGCCACAGTAGAAGGCATCAATGACCCCGAACTGTACGAGTACAAAGTCCGGCTTGAGCGCAATCATCTTCGTCTTTTCGGCCGAGGCGAGGAATTTCTTGGTGCCGTAACCCGGGACGGCGAAATTGACAACTCGAGCCTCGGGTTTGAAGTAGCCATAGATCCCTTGCCCCCAGCCGCTGAACCAGTTGCCATTACTGGCAAGATCCGCGACGGTCGAATCACCGACGAGCAGAACGGTGATGGGGGCGAGAGGCACCCAGGGTGCCAGCCGGAAGAAACGCGGGGTCACTCCGGTGTTGGTGAACGTATACTCCACCTGGCCCCACACCTCGTCCTTAACGTCCTCCCAATCCTGCAAATCCCGACTGGCCTGCAACACGTACCGGGTGTCGGCCGGGGCGGTACCATCGATCCTGAACTCACTCTCGGTCTTCTTGACGATGGAGAGCGACTGGCCAAAGGACGCATCCGCGAAGAGAGCCAGGCAAAAGAGCGACAGCGTCGAAGAAAGGCGCGGAAGAGGAATCATGTGGTTTGGTTTCAGTAACCCAGGGTTTTCGGTTGAGACTTGAGGATTTCCGCGACGTTGTCGCGAGTGACGACCAAGGGAGCGCCGGACTGCAAATCCTCCACCACGGCAGCCAGTAGGATGTTCCTCTGCTTGCTCACGGAAAGTAACCGGGGATCGTGTCCGTGCCGAAAAGCGCGTTGATACGGAGCGTTTCCAGTCGAACCTTCTTCATCCCCTCGGCATGCCCGTCGAGGAACCACCCGTTGGCCGAGCGGTTATGGCGCGCATGCACTTCCCCGGTCGCGTTGGTGTGAAAACTGTGGAACTGCATGGCACCCATCCCCATGCGGCCTCGGCTGGTCGTGTCTGCGAGATGAACGTAATCCACCGGAGTGGACACTGCCGTGACGACAAGCTCTTCGTTAAATTCACCCGACGTCACCGATTCGGGTGGATCCGACCAAACGCCGTAGGTGCGAAACCAGTTCGTAGACTCGCGTGGCGGATAGGCGGGACAAAGAAACACCGTCCGCGAGCCGACATCTTGGTTGGAATAGAGCAGTCCACCCCAAGTGAACTGGTTGTCGAGCATTGAGGAAATCTTGATGCGGTTCTTGTTCGCGTCCGTGTAGAGCATGACGCCGAGCCCGACCTGTTTCAGATTGCTCAAGCACTGAGTCTGTTTGGCCTTGGACTTGGCCTGACTGAGCGCGGGCAGCAACAAGCCAGCCAGGACGGCGATAATGGCAATCACCACCAGTAGCTCGATCAGGGTAAATCCAAGGGAATCCCCGAAGCTCGTCTTCTCACGCTTCACAGCAGCAACCTATCGTCCCACCTAAGGCAAGTCAAGGTACGCCAAGCCAGGCACTTCCCGTGATCCACCTCCGCTGGTGGCAACAAGTCCCACCACCGTCCCTTTGTTCAGAGAACGACAGAGTTTTCCTGCTCTTCCTTCATTTGGCTCCAAGGCCTGCGAAGAAGGGCAATGGGCTCAGCTCCGTATTGTCGACACCTAGGATCTTAGCTGTTTGACCAAGTGCTGCTTGCGCGAATCGGTTGAAAGCCCTCGTTGGAACCTCCGCACCCCCTGCGCGGCCGCCTGATACTGAAGCCCGAGGATTTCCGGAATCAGTTCCGCGAATCGATACCCTCGGTCGCGTTCCAGTAGTCCATGAGCACCACCGCACGGATCTCCATCCGAAACCGATCCGGCAACTCCGCGACCATACCCATAAAACCTCGCCGGTCGTCGTCGTTCAGAAACAGCTCCGCCCGCCGGTTGCCCCGGCTCATCACGTGGTACCATCCCCCAGGTATCACAACTCGTAACGGTCTAGCCATAGGCCCCTATCCTGAGTGCTCGTTCCTATTATGTCCACTATATGGACCTGACCCCATTGCATTTGTTTTCGCCCGATGGCGTCACGTTGGGTCTCCAAACTCCCAATAGAGACTGCGGTCTTCCGGCTTAGGATCAGGCAGCGCAAATACTTCCACCTCCTGGGGCGGGACGAGATTCTTGTAGCAGCCTGCGCACAGCAGGGCAGTCTGGCCTGGACGAACGCTATGGACGCTCAAGCGAATGGCGCCGTTTAAGCGCCCGTCTTTGGAACGAGCTCCAACCGTTAGAGAGGCCAACGAACGTCGGGCGGCGTTCGTAACCTCAAAAACGTGATTCCCATCGGCGTCAATCCCAACCACTCTCCAGCGCATGGATCTCCTGGCTTCGATTATTTCTTCCTCTTCACAAGTAAAAGGCTTCGGACCGCGCAGTATCTCAGCCCATGTTGCTTTGCTATAACTGTTCCGCGCATTGGTACAACTCGCTGATAACCATTCCTCAAAACTAACTGCTACCTCTTCTTCTGCCCCAGACTCCCACTCATAGATCGGGAAGGGATCCGAGCCGGACTTGTGCTTCACATACACGCTTGCACCGTCGTGAAAGCCGATATGATAAATGCGAGTCCCATCAGCCAGTACCGCCCCCCGGGGCCCGGCAAACACACCCACGCGGTAGCTGTTGTTTCGAGCGTTGCGATATAACTTCGCATTTCCGAACTTCAGAACGAATTCCTTGTACACCGAAGGGACGGCAGAGCCAGACCCAACCACAGCCTCTCGCAGCTTCGCGTCGGCGGGACCATCCACGACGTGGAACCGAGGCGTCCTAATCGAGGACATTTCCTGTTCAAGCCACTCGAACATGCAGGTGCGTCATCTATTTGCTTCGTAGGCCTTTAGGGTCACATCTCATTATTACACAATGTAAACGCGTAGTCCCTTCGGAGTCTCGCAGTCTCGCCTTCCGCCCCGCGACTGAATTCGTATGTGCCGTGCCATGCGCAAACGCTACCATTGCCAGTTTCGAGGTCAATCATGCTGTCGCGGCCCCGCCGCCAAGACGGTGTCGTGAGGTGGTGCATGCCCTCCGCGAGAAAACCACCACCACAAAAGGGGCGTTGCGACGTCAATAGCAATAGTATAATGGTGGGATGTGACCCCAATGACGAAAACTCTTCATTTCCCCATGGCATCTCTCGGCGCCGTCTCTGGTACTCGTTCCGGTGCACGCGGCATGGCGCCTACGTCGCATAACGGATCGTTCTCTCAAGGTGACGGCGGGCCCTCGATGGCATACTTGACCATCAAGCGTGCGGAGTCCGCCCCCACAAAAACCGTGTCCGGAAACGTGTAGTGTTTCCGGATTCCGTCCAGGATGTCGGAACTCTGATACGAATTGTACCACATCCCCGCCAGGTATTGCAGGCGCAGGTTGCGATCGGTGTTGATCTGGGCGCCGCTGAGCCAGGGCCCCAGATCCTCCGCCCGCCCGGCGTAGGTCGCCAGCAAACTGACCACCGAATGGAAGCCTACGTCCGCCAACGATTGTCTCACTCCAGAGTAGTCCGTCCTTTTGAGCCGCGTCTGCAGGGCTTCCACATTCATGCGGATTGGATCTGTTTGGCCGAATAGGACCGCATCATAACCTTCCCCATCGTTGTCGTTACTCCAGAGAATGCCATGGGGAAACACTTGAAAGAAGGTGGCAATCAAGCTCTTGGCGGTTTGCTGGTCGCACTCGTAAAGCGGGATCCACAAACTCATCACCCCACCCGGTTTGAGATGGGCCTTGCAAGCCTCGTAATACTCCACGGTGTTCAGCGAGGCACATCCTTTCACCCACGGATCAATCGGGTCGGAGGTGATGATGTCGAACTTCTCCCGGGTCGTGCGCACGAAATGGCGGCCATCATCGATGACCACTTCGGTGCGCGGGTCTTTCATCACGGCATGGTTTTCCTTTTCGAACCGCGGCGCAACGAACTTCGGGACCAAGGGCTCGATATCACAGATCACAATCCGCTCGATGCTTGGATAAGGGACGAACGACCCCGCCGTCACCCCTGCCCCACAAGCCACGACCAGCACCGACTCGGGCCGGGCATGGCCCAGCGCCGAGAGATGACCCAACATGCGCTGCAGTCGCATGTCACGCGAATCATTGGATGCCTGCACTTTCCCGGCCGAATGGAAATTCCGCACTCCCGCACTGGTGCAGCTAACCACCACCGACCCGTTCAAGCCCTCTCCCATGTAGGTACAGAAAGTGTCCGGCCGGCCCGCACCGCGCGGAACATCCTGCTCGTCGATGATTCCCGGCGCCAGCCGGTTGCCATAGGTCGCCAGATACCTCCCGTGTGCGATGACCCCCCAAGGAAGCACCGGGGTGCTCCAGGCCAGCCAAGCGGCCATCGCCACCAGGCCAGCTAGACCGCCAACCAGACCAACCCCACGCCCACCGCCAGGCGTCCCAACAGCCGTTGAAGGTTGTGCTGCCTTTCTGGGAAAGCCGCACACCAGGATCGCCCCGGCGGCCAGCGCCGGGATAGCAATGAGTGCGCGTTCCGCCCACTGCGTCCCAGCAACGGGCACCACCACTAAACTAAACACCAGCGTCCCAAGGATTGCACCGACCGTATTCGCGGTATAGACATTCCCCACCAAACGCCCCAGGTCCTCCCCGCTGCCCGCCACGCCGGCCAGGGCAAGGGGAAAACTGGCCCCCCACAGAACGGCCGCTGGCAAGATGGCCCAGAAACAGCGCGCCATATCCAACTGGAAGATATGCCAGGGGCTCGGTGAAAGCGCCGGGTTGACCGGCCAGTAAGGCAAGGACTGTGTAATGGCATACGCCGCCCATGCGACCGCCAAGATTAATAACCCCTGGCAAACTCCCAGGGCCACCCTTGGGGAAAGAACCCCCCGCAGCAGGGACGCACCCACCCAACTTCCCAGCCCTAACCCCACCAGGAACACCGCCAGGATAATTGAAAAAGTGTAAACGGTCGCACCGAGACTGAGCGAAAGCACCCGTGTCCAGACCACTTCCGCCCCCAAGGCAGTAAAACCCGAGAGGCCAATGACCCCGTAGACCACCCAGTTGCCAGGAATCCGCGCACCCTCCCCTTGCTTTGCCATTGCTTTCTCCCCGCCCCCAGGCATCTTCATCGAGCAAGCAAGACCCATGAGGGCGACCAGGCCGTTGATCGCCGCGCCAACGTAGGTCGCGGTCCCCATATCGTGGACTCTCAGCAGGTAGAAGCCTCCGAGCAAACAACCACAGACACCTCCCAGGATGTTGCTGCCATAAAGAAACCCCAGCCAGGAAATGCCTTGCGGAGTCGACTCCACCCAGCGCGACACCGCCGGTAGGGTCGCTCCCATGAGCACCGTCGGAGGCAAAAGACATAGAGCTGCCACCAAGCAGCGAAACAGCAAACCCACCACACCCGCCCCACCCTTGCCCACGTACAACTCCGTCAAACCGGGAAGCCCCCACCAGACCAGAAGCGCCATGATGCCGATCCCCAGCTCCAGCAAGGCATAGACGCGCAACGGATGCTGACGCGCCGAGACCCAACGCGGAAACAGCATGCTTCCAAGACACATTCCCCCCATGTACACCCCCAACAATAGGGCGAGCGATACGGTGGTCAAACCGATGACTAACTGCAGCAACTGAAGCCAGATGATTTCGTAGAGAAGCGCGGCGCAGCCTCCGCCAAAGAACAGTAGCGGCGCCGCCAGCAGCACATAGTCCCTTTTCGGACCCACGGTTTGGTTCATCGTCGGTCTTTCGCCAGGAAGCCTAGCGGCAAAAGTTGTGAGCCATCCGGCATCCGGAAGGGAACTGAGCCAAAGTTCACGGTGATCTGTGTCCCGTTCCTAAATACCGTCTGTTGAACGGCACGATCGCTCGTCAGGAACCGATGATCGGTCATTTCCTCATAACCTATCTTCCTAATGTGAGGGCAGGTATTGCGATAGCTCTGCACAAATCGATCTTTGTTCTGCTCCCAGAGACGACGGTGAAACATGAACATCGGGGGTGTTCCATACAACAGGTTGAACAAATCGCGCTTATCCCAAAGTGCCGGCAGTTTGTTGTTGTAGTCACCCCAGTACCATTGAGCCACCACGCAGTCGTGGTAAACCAGTTCCCAGAGGGGGAGTCGGTAGGCGTGCCCTAGCTGAAACTTCGCCACGTTCTCGGGAACCGTCGTCCATATCTCCTGCATGCGCCGACCCGCGTCCGGTACCCGATAGGGCCCAAGGCTCAGCATCCCCTCGAAATAATGGAGGAAAGGGACTGCAGCATCATGCCCGGTTTCGCAACCCGTCACGAGTTTCTGATCTGCGGAAACGTATCGCAGCAGCTCCATCTTCCATTTCCGGCTCTCCGTCCGAGTCATGGGATGATCGGGATGATAGCATTCATTCCAGGGGTTCGCAGTGGTCGTATCGATGAAGCGGCAACGATACGGTCGGGTGGCTAGATCAGCGGGAATTCGCTCGCGAGCGTAGGGCAGCGCTTGACGATCGCAGATCACTCCACACGGAATCATGCCGCCATCCCGCGTTTCCACTCCCCATCCCTTGATCCACTGACCCCAGGGGTCGAGGATGATATCGTTGGGCCAGGCATTGCTCGTCCAGTCAGGGTGGATCCATTGGAGGCGCGCGAAATTGGTCACTGCCATCACATCCTGGTAGATGTCGTAGCGGCTTGTCAGGACCCCCAGCTCATTCAACGCCCTCAGATTGCCCTCCGATTGCTGGTTGCTCCACAGGATCCGGTCGATGCCCGCCGACTGCATCTCACGCACGATGGGCACCGAATCCCGATCCCAGCACCAGGTGTTCACGGCCCCGATTAACAGGTCTACGTTGGGATTCTCCTTTCGCTTCTCGGTCAAGGTCTTCAGTAGGCCAATCTCCCTGGCGTAGGCCCGGTACCGCTTGGCCATGGCAACGTGTCCTCCCTTTTCAAAGAAGACGAGCCGGGCCTTCCGTGTGTACCCGAACTTGCCCAGTTCTGGATCCCATTGCGGCAAGACCGTCAACCGACCCTCGAGACGCTCGATCCGAATCGAGGCGTCGTTGGGAGTCTCGAGGATGGTCATTTGGCCACGCGAACCATCTGTAACCCCATAGAAGGCCATGGAAATCCCATGCCCGCCATAGGCAATCAGATGCATCGGCGGAATGGAGGCATCCTCCACCGGATACGAGATCCCCTCGTTCATAGGCACTACGAGGTAATGCCCCGGCGGGCTCACAAAGGGATGGGGAAACTGAATGGCTCCCTCCAATTCGCCCGAGCCCTTCAACTCCATCACCGCCTCTGCCTGGTTTGGCTCCAGCCAGAGCGAGGCGGTGAGATCGAGTCCCGACGACGTCTGAAGCAGCAGGCACTCCAGCCGGCCCTTCTTCTTTCGCGCATCCTTGAGAATCAGGTCCGGAGCAAACGGTTTCTGCAGCCACGACCTCTGGTTCCGCCGGTCGCGGATCGCGAAGCAGGCTTCCCGGGTGTCTAGAGTCACCTCGAGAAAACGGTTGCTCACTTTCAGGCTTGTTGGCAGATCCGGCCGGCGCATGTCCCCCACATTTCCGCGGGTCACCAGGGAATAGTCATCGACCCATACCTGGGACGGGCGGTATCCGATCAAGCGCGGTTGGATTTGCACCACGCCAGCAGGTACTACGATCCGGCTCACGAGGTGTTGCCAACCTTCTCGCTCCTGCGCAATGCGAGAACCGTAAGTCCAGGAGGTCGGCTTGCCCGCTGCATCCCAGGTGGAAAAGCACAACGTCGCACTGCCAGTCCCCCTGAGTCGCACCCAACACTCCAGTTCGAACATCTGGCCGACCTGAACCGGGATCCGGATTTCCGGTTCCAGACTCCATTCTTCCGCCCCACTGTGTTTCAGGAGGAGGGAGGACTTCCCCGTGTGGGCGTCGGAGCTTGGCCCAGCCGTCAGGGTGCCTGCAGCGCGTGCCCAAGTGCGCCAACCCTGAGCCCCTTGCTCGTATCCTCCATTGAGAATCATGCCGGCGCCACGAGACTCTTGTCCAAAGAGGGAATGCCCTATCACCGTCACGAAAGCAACCGCCAGGGTGAAGAATCGGCTTTGGCGACGGCGCCCTCCCGGAAAGGTTACAGAAGTGGTGTGCATGCCCCATTCAATCACGCATGGCAGGGGGAGGTGCAAGAATAACTTCCCTCCCTTTCCATCTGGGAAGGGAACAGCAGACATGAGCTACCAATCCGCAGATTGGTAGTCCTTCAGGAACTGGCCCCAGACATGTTTGCCAGTGTTGAAACCGGAAATGATGGGATCCACGATGCGCGCTGCGCCATCCACGATGTCCAACGGAGGATGAAATTGATGGTCGCGGGTTTTGCGCTGCGCGATCTCGTGAGGGTCTTCGTCGGTGACCCATCCGGTATCCACACTATTCATGTGGATGCCGTCAGCATGGTAGTCAGCAGCGGAGGTGCGGGTCATCATGTTCAGCGCTGCCTTGGCCATGTTGGTGTGGGGGTGGCGGGTGGTTTTGAACTTCCGGTAGAACTGACCTTCCACCGCAGAGACGTTCACGATATGCTTATCTCGTTCCGGGGTGCGGAGCAGCAGCGGCTTGAGCCGGGCATTCAGGATGAACGGCGCCACGGCGTTCACCAGGTGGACTTCCAACAACTCTACCGAGGAGACTTCCGCCAGGGTCAGCCGCCACGAATTCTGCTGGCGAAGGTCAACCTGTTGCAGATCCTGATCCAGCCGTCCTTCGGGAAAGAGATCGCGCTGCGCCGTAAGTTCCTCCGCGAGCAGGGGCACTTGGGACAACGCAGCGGCATGGGGCAGCCCCAGGGAAGGTATTGGCGCGGGCGCGGAGGGGGAGGGAGTGCCGGAGGGCAGGAGGCTATACCCGCGGAGACCTTCGTAAGCGCCCAGAAGCTTCCGGGTTGGCTCGGGCATGTGCTGCAAGGGACCGTTTTCCCGCTCCATCATATGTCGGTAGAAATCGGGCGGGCGCCGGACCGTCTGGCAGGCGTTACTCACAATGAAATCCAGGCGGGAGCGGGTATGGAGGATGTGCTGGCAGAACGCTTCAACGCTGGGAGTGTGCCGCAGGTCCAAACCAAAGACCTCCAAGCGGTGACCCCACTCGGCAAAATCCGGTTCCTGGGCATAGCGGAGAGCGGAATCGCGAGGGAACCGGGTGGTTACGATGAGACTGGCGCCAGAGCGGAGGAGTTTGATCCCGGCTTGATAGCCAATTTTCACTCGCCCACCCGTCAGGAGGGCCACCCGTCCGCGGAGATCGGCAAGTTCCGTCCGTTTGCGATAGTTTAACTCCGCACACGGAGGACAGAGCTGGTCGTAAAAGTGATGAAGAGTGGTGAAGGGCCGCTTACAAATATAGCAGTATTCGGACTCATGAACCTCCAGACTCGGGGATGGAGCCTCGGCTGGCTCGAGCTCGAGTTGGGGCGGTGGCGGGAGGTTCGGGGTGGTAAAGACTCTGGCCTGGCGCAGTTTGCGGATGCCGGTGTTTTCACGAACGGTATCCGCTTGGCGCGATTGCGCCGCCTTAAGCTTACGTTCCTTGGCCTTGTAGAGGTGCCGCCGGTGCGCCGTGTCGGGGCAATAGACTTCACCAGCCGCCTTCAACAACCGGGCGCGGTCCTCAACCGATAGTTCAGCCAAGAGCGAACGGTCCTGGACAATCGCCTCGAGGGCGGCGGCGGCGGCCTTCAGTTGCTCGGCGCGACGGGTATGGTTCGGTTCTGCCACTCCCTAGATGATGGCGTGGAGAGCGTCCATGCCAAGGACATACTTAGAGCAACGAGAGAGGCGAAAAGGAAACGCGTTCGTCACCTGGGCGGCCTTGCTGGCGTGTTCTGAGTCGAACTTCAGTTCGAGAATGACGCTAGGGTACGAACCGGGGATTGGGAAGAGGTGTCCGGTTGCATGGCTGAGCCCATAGCATTCCAACCCCGCATCCAGCGTCAGCCGGAAATGGGAGTCTGCGCTGAGGAAGTAACGTCGCTGATAACGGTTGATGAGACTGGGATCCAGGTGCCCGAGACCATGCCGCAGATGAGGGTCAAGGTCGCTGCTTTGAAAAGCGTTCGCAATGGTTTGTACCGGAAAGGTGCCGTTCAGGGTAAACGGCGCGAGCGGATTGGACGCCTTGGTAGCGACTGACCCCACCTTGATCTTCCGCTCAAGAACGGGGCGATCGACGTGCCCGTGAAGAGGTCCGTACCAGCGGATCCTGACTTTCAGGCGGTTGGCGACACCGTGCACGTGGTCGTGGTAGTGGGCGCGGCTGGGCGTATCGAGGTAGAGGTTATTGATCGCCCGCTGGTGATAGATCTCCCGAAACATGGCGGGATGATGGCGGACCACGGCCAGAACTTCTGCCAAGTGGCCCTCCTGCACCACGAATTTGCGCTCGTACCGATGGTTGGGGTGGGGCGCCATGGAGAGATCAAGCGGAGAGGCCACGGTCATCGAGACAGCTGATCCGCACTTGTTCATTCAGCGCCCGGAGTTTCTGGCTGAACTGCTCCAGTTTCCCTGCGTCTTTGAAATCGACCTGGAAAGAGGCTTCCAGCAGATCCGGCGTTTCGTCAAAACGGCGCAGGGAAGCGGCGGCACCCGCATCGGACAAGGCTTGAAGGATCTGCGAAGTGGTCAGAGTGCCGGGTTTGGGCGTGGAGACCGTCAGGTACAGATTCGCGGTGGGAGGAGCCTGATGAGCAAGGTGGCGGATGGCGATGATCACGAAAATGACCAGCATGGCCGCAGCGGTCAGGGTCGCCTGGCCAGCACCCAATCCGAGCCCAATGCTGATGGCGAGGAAAAGATAGGCGAGCTCTTCGGGCTCTTTGATCGCAGCGCGAAACCGCACGATCGAAAGCGCTCCCACCAACCCCAGCGAGAGGGCCAGGGAGGACTTTACGATGGTGATGACCAGTGTCGTGGCGACGGTGAGTAGAAGAAAATTCCGCGCGAACACGCGGCGGTTGGAAAGAGAGTGGCCAAACTTGATATAGACGAGCCCCAACAGGAACGCGAGCAGGGCGGAAATCGCGAGACTAATGGCGAAATTGGGCAGCGACGCAATTTCCGTCGGGTTCAAGAATAGGTTTTTCAGAGACTGTGCGGTGGGCATAGAGTTATGCGGTGATGATAGTATGACTTGTGACGGATTCCAACCATTTCGAGATCAATGCAGGACATCGTCGTCCGGCTCCATGCCGGGGGGCGGACCTCCACCGGGAGGCGGCCCGAAACCCGGTCCGCCGGGGAAGCCACCTCGGAAGGGCGAGAGATCTTTGTTAATCCCTGCACGAAGCTGTTCGTCGGTAAGGACGCCGGACTGGTCTGTGTTCCAGGCCGCGAACCATTTCTTGAAGCCTTGGAAAAACTCCTCGGAACTTAGGGAACCATCTTTGTCTGCGTCAAGAGCCTCCATGAAGGGAGGTCCCAGGAACATGCCGGGACCGAAACGCACCCCGTTGGGCCCTCCCGGTCCACCTGGGCCACCGGGACCCCCTCTCGGCCCACCCGGGCCTCCGAAGCCCCCCGGACCTCCGGGTCCACCAAATCCCCCCAAGGTTTGGCCTTCCGACTTCCCTGCAAGTTGGTCCAGCACCGATTGGGCACGCGCGGTAACGAAAGCTTTGATCGGTTTGGGAGCCGGGCCGAATCCTCCGAACCCCCCACGTGGAGCTGATTCGCCAGCCACCACTTTATCGAATCGGGCCAACTTGTCCTGCGACTCTTCGGCGACGGCTGGGCGAATGGTGGCGGCGAGCTGGTCGACTTGAGAGTGGAAGCGTTCGGGGCGAAAAATGGTACGGCTAAACTCCTCCATGCGGGCGAGATAAAGCTTGTTAAAGGCGGGGACCTTGAAGACCCGCTCCAGGAACAGGATGTTGCCCTGCCAAGGTTTCCGAATGCTGAGTTGCTCCCGACCTTCCTGGCTGCCAATCATGGGGAATTGCCCAAACGAATGGTCGAGATCCCAAGGCAGAAACTCGAAACGGCGCGTCTTGGGGTGGAGGTACATCAAGAAGTTCTGGCCGACCCCTAAAACGCTATCCAGGGTGCTAAGCCAGGTGGTGACCGCCATGTAACGGGCGAACTTCTCCAATTCGAGAAATTCGGGCAACCGGGTGGCAAACTCCTGGTCGTCGGCGTGGGAAACTAGTTTGCAGAACGCGATCACCCGGCCAGTCTCGTCGTCCGTGACCGGCGTCTTGGCATCGTACGCCTGGCGATACCGGTCCCAGGTGTCACCGACGTCCTCGAATAGTTGACGGGTTACCGGTTTGAAAAGCGCACCCTTCCGGGTGCCGAACCTGTCTTCCGCTAGATTGTTGTCGGGATTCTCAATCATCGAGTAGAGCCCCAGGTACTGGTGATCGTGTTTGCCTGGGACCGTTACATAGACCTTGGCATAGGTGCTTCGCGAAGCAGGCACTCCCGCATCCCGGTACAATTGGTGAGAAAGGACCTCGTTCATCCAACTCGCATCCGTGATGCAATTGTGCAGGTTGAGTTTTGCGACGCCGGCTAGCTTCCGGCCTTTGACTCGGTCGTTCAGATCAATCTTCAGAGATCTCTTCAGCGACTGGCGTGACTCCATGAAAGTGCCATTGCCTTTATACCGGACATCGACCTGAGGAAAGAACCTACCGTTAAAATCGAGGTCGGCTTTCACGCTGAGAAACTCCATACCCGCGGCCGAAGCCAGACCGTTTCTTTTCCCTTCTGGTCCCTGCAGAGAAGGTCCACCACCACGACCTCCTGGACCCCCAAGGCCTGCCGGGGGACCTCCCGGACCACCCCCTCTGGCTCCCGGTCCGCCAACAGGAGGGCCGCCGAAGCCTTGGGGCATGAAACTGGTGTTTATCCCTTCCTGGAGCGTGGTAAGGTTCAGTTTTCCAGACCGGTTGGTGTCCCAGGTCGCAAACCACTTATGTGAAAGTGCCTCGAACTCGCGTTGGGAGAGCCGGGCATCATGATCCGTGTCCCCTTGTTCGAGAAAGGCAGGTGCGATGAACATAGCCGGGCCGAATCCGCCTCCCCCGGGCGGCCCCCCGAATCCGCCTGGCCCACCTGGGCCACCCCGGCCAGGGCCAGGTCCACCCGGTGGGCCTCCGAAAAAACCCTGCCCCCCCTTCGGCTCCATCGCTTCCCATTGCCCCGCTTCGAAGCGAAGGTGCAGGTTCCAGACATTCGTGGTTTTGTATAGAGCAGCCATATCCACGGGGAACGCAAGGGGTGGCCCAGGCTCCGTCGCGGCCAGACCAAAGGTTTGAAGGAAACAGATGACGAAAAGCACTCTCGTCAAACCAGCAGAAGCACTCCCGAGCCTGGAGCACGACATCGGGGATGCCGGGCAGGACGAAATGGCTGGCATGATCTGCATATGGTGAGGTGACACCCGGTTAAGGCTCCAGGTTACGCCAGGGTCAACGGGGACGGGTGGGTGCGGACGGAGTCTTCGCGGGAGTCAGGGTGTGTTCTTGAATCGCTTGGGGAGAAAGAAGGTCAGTCTCCGCAAACGAGGGAGCGCGGAAGAAGTGGAGTCGCGGATTACGAAGATAGTACCCTTCAGCGCTCACCAAGACGCGGCCATCGGAGGAGAAAAGCAGCTTTCGGGGCGATTCGGCGATCTTCCTTATGCTGAGGAGTTCCTGCTGGGTAGGGATGTTCCAAAACCGCAGGGTGCCGTCAGGGCTGGAACTAGCGAGGGTTTGTCCGTCAGGAGAAATTGCCAGTGCCGAGACCGGTTGCTTATGGCCGGTAATGGTGCCGATCAGTCGGCTCGTGGTGGTACTCCATAAGTGGATGGCGTTGTCCGGGTCCTCCCGCCCGGAAGAGGTGGCAAGCAGGCGACCATCGCACGAGAGCGTGGAAGTGGCGAAGAAAGGGACGTTAGCGGAGATATTGGTGCGAAGCGAACGGGAGGAAACGTTGTAAATGAGCACCTGGTTGTCCCGCTGAAAAGCAGCGAGGATGCGGCTGTCAGCTGAGAAAAGGGCCGAAAAGGCCTCGATCTCCAGAGGAGGGTTGGTGCTGTTGTTCAACTGGAACCAGCGAAGAGGTCGGTCTCGTGCCCCCACGACCAGATTCCGTCCATCGGGAGAGAGGGTAACAAAATCGTTCCGACTCCCGGCCGCGGCGAAGACTCGATTGGTGCGATCGGTGTCGTCCCAGAGAAAAACCTGCCCACTTCCGTCCCGGAAGGCCAGGGTTCTTAGGTTCTCAGTAGAGGAAACGGAGGCGAAAAACCAGGGAAATGAGCGGTCCAGGGGAAGCTGGATCTGGTGATCAATCTCGTGAGTGGCCATGTCATAGTGCGTCACTTTGCCGTCCGGGCCAAGGACTGCGAGCGTGCGGTCGTCCGCCGAAAAGGCGAGCGGTATCCAATCTCCCGGGAGTTCCTCCTCGCTCCGCCTGGGAGGGAGCGGCCAGAGGTTCAAGCCACCATCCTTGGCCCCACTCACCAGCGAGCTTTCATCCGGAGCCAAGGCGATACACCAGACCTCATTGAGATTGCCTTGAAGCACCCCAGCGAACTTCTGAGCGGAAAGATCCCAGAGTCGGATCGAGTGATCCCAACTGCCCGTGGCAAGAAGGGGTTGATTCCGTGAGGCGATCAAGCATGAAATCACGCTCGTGTGCTCGGGGTGTTCCGGGTCTGAAGGAAAGAAGCCAAGTTCTCTGCCCGAAGATGCATTCCAAGCTGAGAGAATGAAGGCTCCCCGCGTCGAAGGGGTGTTCCGGGCCGCAACGACCGTCTTGCCGTCGGGGCTGAAGACGATGCCATGGTTCTGGCGGAACCAGGGGCCTCCCCGGTGAAACAGGTTGGTAGAATCTTCCAGAATCACTTCAAGGCCGTCGGGGGACAACGGCCACAACGTAATGCCTTTGCGACTGTCGGTGGCGAGCAGGTTGTCTTGCGGAGAAAAGGCCATCGGTCCTGAAGCATTCCGCAGTGTGCGCACCGGCTTCCAGGAGTCCGTGTCTCGCAGCAAGACCCCTTCGCGAGTCTGCGACGCCAGAAGGTGCCCCTGGTGGGAAAGCGTGACCGGTTCGGATTCATCCTGGAAGGAGGCCTGTTCGGTCCAGTCGCTCGTTCGCCAGACCCGCACGGTATTACGGCTAGCCGTGATCAAGGCCTTACCATCCGCCGTGTAGACTGCAGATTGTGCACTCTTCTCCATCCTGGCGACGAGTTTCTGGGTCTTGACCTGATAGATCAGGAGACTATCGCGCAGTCCAACAGCGAACTCGGATCCATTGGGAGAAAACGCGAGGCAGAGGACCGGCGACCCTTGATTGGGGAAAGAGACATGTTCATTGCCCCGGCACAAGCGCCAGAGATACCGCCATTCAAAACCGCGCAGGTCGGGATTCCCGGGCTGGGGACGGTGCTTCTCAAGAAGGCTGGAGGCGCGGCCATAGTTGCCGGCTGCGAGCGATTGGTGGGCGAGGTTGATGTCTGCAATGTACTCGTTCAGCCGTGCGGCAGCACTTTCCAACTCGGCCTCCCGGCGCAGTCTCGCCTCCTGTTTCTGGGAATCGCGGGCGACCGCTTCGGCGCGGGTGGCTCGAACCGCAAGCCAGGTGCTCACTAAGGCCGCAAGAAAGAGGGTTAGAATCACCACTGCCGAAGCTGTCACCGCCAACCGGTGACGATGTAGCAACTTCTGAAAACGATAGAAGTTACTGGGGGGCCGTGCAATCACCGGCTCGTCGTCGAGATAGTTCTGAAGGTCGTCCGCAAGCGCTGTCGCGGTGGCATAGCGCCGGGTACGGTCCTTCTCCAGGCACTTCATGATGATCCAATCGAGGTCGCCTTTGAGCAAGTGGATCAGCTTCGGAGCCTCGGTGTGGCGCTGGCTGGCAGTGGTGTTGAGCTCTTCATCCTGAAGAGTGGTGAGAAGGGCAGAGGGGCGTGCGGGCTCCTCTTCACGAAGCGTCCGCCGACAGGCATCATAGCCCCCCTTTAGGAGTTCTTCCGGATCGAAAGGGGTTCTTCCGGTGAGCAACTCGTAGAGCAAGACACCGAGGGAATAGACGTCCGATCTGGTATCCACATCCAGCCCGCTCATCTCGGCCTGTTCTGGGCTCATGTAAGCCGGCGTGCCGATGAATGCAGTGAAGGCCGTAAACAAGGTTTTGTCCGTCAGGCGCTGTTCGGTGGCCTTGGCAATCCCGAAATCGATGACCTTGGGCACCGGCACTCCGTCGTGCAGAGTGACGAGGATGTTGGACGGCTTCAGGTCCCGGTGGATGATGCCTTTCTGGTGTGCGTGCTGAACCGCCTGGCAGACCTGGATGAAGAGCTGGATCCTATCCCTGGCCGTGACGCGGTTTTGGTCACAGTACTCCGTAATCCGCACTCCTCTCACCAGTTCCATGACGAAAAAGGGGCGGCCCACGTCCGTAGCACCCGCGTCCAGGACTTGCGCGATATTGGGGTGATCCATCATCGCCAAGGCCTGCCTCTCCGCTTCGAACCTGGCGATCACGTTCCGGGAATCCATGCCCAGCTTGATAACCTTGACCGCAACGCGCCGGCGCACCGGTTCTTCCTGATCGGCCATGTAGACCACGCCGCAGCCGCCTTCGCCGATCTGCTGAAGGAGCCGGTAACGACCGATACGGTCACCTGGTTTCTCCCCTCCCGCAGGCAACACTACCGTGCCTTCTGGCCCGAGGCTTCCCAGCGGATGAAGGGATGTGTTACCGAGAGCCGGTTCTTCCAGAAAACTCCCCAGCTGTAATTGTTCCTGAAGAAGCTCTTCGACGTGCCGGCGCAGGGTGGTTTCAACACCGCACTCCGAGTCGAGAAACGATGCCCTCCGGACGGGATCGGAAATCTCGAGGGCTTGCAGAAAGACGTTCCGTTCCCGGGTGGTGGCGGAGGAGTCGGATGGCGTGCGCATGATGAGTGGTCAGGAGAAAGCATCCGGGTTGCCGCTTCGCAACTCAGTTCCAGCATGTCTCTCGGGCTTGCGGACACCCACCGGAGGCAAACAATGCCTAGCCGCAGGGAGCCTGCTGCAGGAAGGTCTTGGGTGCAAGACCGTATATGCGTTTGAAATGCGCCGCGAAATGGCTCTGATCGCAGAAGCCGGTCTGGGCTGCCACTTCGGCGATCGAGGACCGTGAACTGACCAGGATTTGACGCCCCTTCTCCACACGACATCGCACCAGGTACTGATGGGGAGCAAGACCGGTGCTCTGTTTAAACAACCGGGCGAAGTGGTAGGGGCTGAGGCTTGCTACTTGGGCGAGACCCGCCAGCGACAGGTCCTCCGCGAGGTGTTCATGGATGTGCTCGATGGCACGCCGGATCTGGTTACGAGCCGGGAAATGGCCGGGATTCTGGACTGCCGCGCGGTTGGAGCCGTAGTGTCGAGCAATATGGATGGCGAGGCAACTGGCCAGAGTCTCGGCGTAGAGCGGGCCTTTGGGACTACTGGTCTCCGCTTCGATCTTCAAAGCCATTAGCACCCCGACGATCAGCGGATCCGCGATGCCTAGTTGCGTGGAAAAGCAAAGCTGGCCCGGCCCGGCAATTTCGTGTGTGGCACAGGCAACAAACTTGGGGTCGAGAGTCAACGCCAGGAAGCCACCTGTGTCGCGCGTCCGCAAAGTCACGGGTATGCTCGCAGGAAAAATGCTGGTTTGTCCAGGTGACAGGCTCACGGCGGTCGGGCTCTCCGAACCGTTCATGACCTCAATCGTGGCGCGGCCTTCCAATTGCAGGCAGACAGTATGAGCGGCCGGGGCGATGTTGTAATTGTCCAAGGGCCCGGCGGCGTGTTGCTCCAGCAAGAATCCCTTCCAATCCTGGCTCGAACTCGACAAGACCGGTTGCCGATCCACACCAGGCCTCAGGTTGCCAGTCGACAAGTCAATGATCATAAGTCGGTTATCTATCATAAGCACTCAAGGCGTAGGCAAAAGCCAGCAATTCAGCGCACTGAACTCCGCCCTCGCCGAGGGCCGCAAAACGCATGAAAGAGGGCTGTATACCACGCTTCTATCCTTGGAATGCGCAATCCTCGGCTGGAATCCGCAAAGAACTTCCAGTTTCTTAGGTTTTGCAGTCCCTGAAAGGTGTCGTAGGCTAACTAATTCCGATTGCGTATCTTGCGATGAAGCCAGGTGCGGGCGTAGGTCCAGATATTCTCCGCGGTCCTCTTGCCTAGACCCATCGCAGCGGCAGCCTCCTCCATCGTCATGCCCACAAAGTACCGCAGCTTCACCAATTCCGCCGCTTGCGGGTCTTGGGCCGAAAGGTCGTCGAGTGCTTCGTTCACGGCGAGCAACTCGTCGGGCGGGGCAACAAGGGTGAGGATGGAGTCATGGAGTTCCTCGTGGGCTATTCCACCCCCGCGCTTCAAGCTTTGCCTCTTGCGGGCATGGTCTACAAGGATGCGTCGCATCGCTTCGGCGGCAGCAGCAAAGAAGTGGGCACGGTTTTCCCATCCGGTTTGCGCTGAACCCGCGAGCCGGAGCCAGGCTTCGTGAACCAGAGCGGTAGCCTGAAGCGTGTGGCCCCGGGCCTCGTTAGCCATCTTGTGAGCCGCTACACGGCGCAATTCCGCGTATACTAGCGGGAGGAGTTCCTCGCTGGCTTTCGCGTCGCCTTGGTTCATCGCGCAGAGAATGCGTGTGACCTCGTTCATGCACCATTCGCCAAATTCATGTTCCAGCGCTAATCTACCGCAGGAATCGTACCTAGATACGATTAGACTGCCTTGCAGGCGCGATTATTCAAACATATTGTGCCAGAGGGCATGAAGGGATCTCTGTGGAGCTGTCCCGCCAAATAGCCTTTCCTAGAAGAGGATCCTCAGGCACCTTCCCTTCGCATCTTTTCGGCAGAGTGGTGGTTCCGTTGAACGGAAGTGGCATGCGTAAGGCATTTATAAAACCAAAAGGTGAACCCGTGGGTGGCTCGGTGGGGGAGTCCCGAATCTCCCGGCGCCGCTCCCTCCTTCGCCTGGCCCAGGGACTTCTTCTCCTGGGAATGCCGGTCCTCGGCAGGTTGCCAAAGGCCGATACGGCACGGTCCTCCCTAATCCCCCTGGCGAGTGATGGTTTTCCTCCTGACGTCCTGCCAGCTCCCGCCGATCCGGGGCGATGGGCGGCCTGGCGCGCCGAGTTAGAGGAGTTCCGGAGGGGGACCAAGGCCCAACTCCAGTACCAAGACGCCCTCTATGAACGAGCGGACTTCCGATGGGTCACCACCGCGTTTTCCTGCGGGTTCCTCATGCTGTGCGACCAGAGGCTTTTCGACGCGAAACGAGGCCGGTTCCAAATCGCTCGCTTCCTGAAGGAGGAAACCCGGGAGTTTGGAGGCTATGACGCGGTCGTACTCTGGCAGGCTTACCCCAGGATTGGCACCGACGACCGGAACCAGTTCGATTTCTATAGGGATATGCCAGGAGGACTACCTGGCCTGAGGAGGGTCGTAGACCAATTCCACGGGGCGGGGGTAAAAGTCTTTGTCGACTATAACCCGTGGGATACCGGAACACGACGCGAAGCGAAGCCGGATCTCGACGCTCTGGCGGAACTGGTTGGGGCGTTGCGAGCCGACGGGATCTTCCTGGACACGCTGAGCCAGGGGGCATCCGATTTCCGCACCAAGTTGGATGCCATGCGCCCGGGTGTGGTGCTGGAAGGGGAGCTGGCACTTCCCCTGTCGGAAGTCGGCACCCACCACATGGAATGGGCTCAGTGGCTGGGGGATAGTCCCGCGCCGGGGGTTTTGCGGAACAAGTGGTTTGAACGCCGCCACATGCAGCACCAGATCCGGCGCTGGGACGCGGATCACAGCGCCGAACTCCAGATGGCCTGGATGAACGGTAGCGGCATGATGGTGTGGGAGAACGTGTTCGGTTCGTGGGTCGGCTGGACTCAGCGCGACAAATCGATCCTTCGCGCCATGTTGCCGATTCAGCGGCGATACGCCGGTCTGTTTTCAGGGGAGAATTGGACGCCCCTGGTGCCGACGCTCCAGGAAGGAGTGTATGCTTCGCTTTGGGAATCCGAAGGCCTACGACTATGGACCCTGGTTAACCGAAAGGAGCAGCCTTGCGAAGGACCTCTGCTCGAAGTCGAGGGAGGTTCCGGGAATCGGTTCTATGACCTCATGGCAGGCGTAGAAGTCCATGGCCAAAGGCTGGGCAGCCAATTGGAGCTCTCCGGCCATCTTGGCTCAAGAGGAGTAGGCTGTTTTCTCGCGGTCGGTTCTAGGGTGAGGGAGGATGGCCTTGCTGTTTTCCTAAGAAACATGCGCCGAAACGCTGCCCGCGCCTCCGGGAGCCTCGAGGTTGTTCCCGTGGCGACGAGGCGGGTCCGAAGCACCCCACGCACCCCCCACCGCTCCCGGCCGCCAGGCATGGTAGAAATCCCCGCTGCGACCGTTGAGCTCACCGTTGAGTTTCGGGCACGCGAATGTGGCTTCTACGAGTCAACCGCCGCCAGGGGACTCGGATTCCCAGACCTCCATCGACCGAGGAGCTTCGTGCGCAAAGCGTCTCTCCACGCCTTTAGTATGGACCAGTTTCCGGTCACCAATGGAGATTTCGCTCGTTTCCTGCGTTCCTCGCGCTATCGGCCGAAATACTCAGAGAACTTTCTTCGCCACTGGCGTGATGGCCGGGTCCCCGAGGGATGGGAGCGGCATCCGGTGGTCTACGTGAGTCTCGAGGATGCGCGCGCCTATGCCACTTGGGCGGGCAAGCGACTGCCAACCGAGGAGGAGTGGCAGTATGCCGCGGAAGGACCTCAGAAATTCCGATACCCCTGGGGTAACGAGATGCAGCTTGGCCGCTGCAATACGGGTGATTCCGCGGATACAACCCCCGTCGATGCCTTTCCGAATGGAGCCTCTCCGTTCGGGGTTCATGACCTTTGCGGCAATGTTTGGCAATGGACCGAGAGCGAGCGGAGCGATGGGCGCACCCGGTTCTGTCTGCTGAAAGGAGGATCATTCTTCCGGGCCAAAGGCTCGGACTGGTACTTTGACGGAGGACCCCAGACGAACCAATTCACGGCCAAGTTCCTTCTGATGTGGCCTGGATTGGACCGCTGTGCAACGATTGGTTTTCGTTGCGTTCTGGATCGCTCTAGGGTCTCCTGAATTCTCGGCCCCATGCGAATGTAGCAACTGAATTGTACGTCTATCTGCCTATGCAAAAGAAACCATCACCCTTTGGGACTCCGAATGTGTCACGCCGCCGCTTCCTGCAACAGGCCGGAATGGCGGGTGCGGCACTGACCGCGCCTCTCTTCGTCCCTGCGGCAGTCCTGGGTCGAGATGGGGGCACCGCTCCGAGTGAGCGCGTCGCCATGGGATTCATCGGGCTGGGGGGACAAGGCACGGGCCACCTCCTGGGCGGGGCCTGGACCTACGTTCCGGGCGGGTACGTCGCTCGTGAGGATGTGCAGGTGCTGGCGGTGTGTGACGTACGGAAAGAGCGACGGGAGAGCGCCCGGCAACGTTGTAACCAGATGTACGCACAAAAGTACACCCAGCCGAACTACGATGGCGTCCGGGCCTACAACGATTTTCGCGAGGTGCTTGCCCGACCCGACATCGATGCGCTGCTTCTGGCCTTGCCCTACCATTGGGCGGCGCCGATGGCTGCACTGGCCATGCGGGCGGGCAAAGACGTCTATTGCGAGAAGCCGATCGCCATCACAATCCGTGAAGGGAAGAACCTGATCGAGGTGAGTCGGCGGTTTGGACGCATCTACCAGGCCGGCATGCAGCAGCGCTCGGAATACCAGGGCAAGTTCCGCCAGGCCTGCGAGCTGATCCGCAACGGACGCATCGGGCAGCTCAAGGAGGTCTATTCCTACCGTTCCCCAGGTGCCTTCTACCCCACTGGGTGGACGTCCGACGCCTCCCAGCCAGTGCCCGAAGGCTTGGACTGGGATCTCTATCTGGGGCCCCTCCCGTGGCGCCCGTTCAACGGCGAAGCCGGCCATGCGCTTTCCGGTTGCTTCATCGGAGACGTCAATTGGGCTCCGCACCACTACGATATCATCCAATGGACCGTGAACCCGGATCCAAACGCCCCGATTGAGGTGAACTTCGATCCCGGCTCGGGAAAGCCCGACGATGCCAAGGTCCATTACCGTTATTCCAATGGGGTGGTGGTTCACTCGATTCCTTACCCCGGGGAAAACATCGGAAATGATGGTGGAGCTGTGTTTGTGGGGACCCAAGGCCGCATCGCCGTCGACCGCGGCGCGATCGTTTCGTATCCGGGCAACATCATCAAAGAGCCGCTCCGACCGGAGGATCAGCGGGTCTATTTTGCCAACAGCCACTCGGGCAATTTCCTCGAATGCGTACGAAGCCGACGTCCCACCATCTGCAACCCGGAGACTGCGGTCTACACGATGAACGCGATCCTGATCGGCGGGATCGCTCTGGCCTTAAGACGCAATGTGCGATGGGATCCTGCGAAGGGCGAGTTCCCTGGCGATGCCGAAGCCAACCGGTTGCTATCCTACACACCTCGACCTCCTTGGACTCTCTGAACTCACCATGACGCATCTTACAATGTCTACCATGCACAACGACAGCATGAAAACGAACTTGGTGAAGAACCTCCTCTTCGGCGCCTTGATCCTCTTCGCCACGCCGAATCTCCGCGCTGACGCTGAGCAGACTCAGATGGATGTTCTCCGGTCGGGGGCTGCCGCGCCTCAGAAAAGCACGGCTTGCCAGCAGCTCCGAGTGATCGGCACGGCAAAATGCGTTCCGGCCCTCGCAGCCCTGCTCGGGGATGAGCGGCTGTCGCAGGCGGCGCGGTATGCCCTGGAAGGTATGCCGTGTCCGGAAGCGGGAGCCGCCTTGCGCGAGGCCTTGGGAAAAACGTCCGGGCTGCTAAAGGTCGGCGTGATCGATTCACTGGGGTGGCGGCGGGACGTGGCTGCCGCGCCAGTCTTGGTGCCCTTGCTCTCCAGTTCGGAGGCGCCCATAGCCTCCGCAGCGGCAACGGCGTTGGGAAGGATTGGCTCCAAGGAGGCGATCGCAGCACTCTCTGCCAAACGCGACAAGGTGTCGGAGGCCGTCCAAACGGCACTCCTTGAGTCGTTGCTTCGGTGCGCCGAGGCATTGGCGGCAGAAGGGAATCGAAAGGGGGCTCTGAGACTCTATGGGAATGTCTATCGATCCAAGGCTCCGGCACCGATCCATGCGGCGGCCTGGCGGGGAATGGCCATGTCCGATGCTGGCCAGCGGGCGCAGTTGATTACGAAGGAAGTGATCACCCCAGGAGCTTCGCTCCGCCCGGTGGCCTTAAAAATGATCCGTGAATGGCCCGATACGCAGGTCATCAAGGCTTTGCTCCGTCACTGGAGTTCCCTCCAGGCTGATGCGCAGTTGGCAGTGTTGGATGCCGATGTCCAAAGAGGTCGAGAGGCACTCGGAACCGTCCGCAAGGCCAGCGAGAGCCCACACTTGAGTGTGCGTGTGGCAGCCTGGCAGGCCTATGCCACGCTCAATGACGCCTCCGCGATGTCAAATCTCGCCCGCGCCGCGGCTCAGGCTGAGCCCGCGGAAAGAGAAGCGGCTCGGAACACTCTGGCTCGCCTGCACGGCCCGGGGGTGCGGGAAGCGTTGCTGGCGACCCTTTCAGGCGCTGAGGCCAGCCAGAAGGCCGAGATCCTGCGCGCTTTGGGCGAGCGTGGGGATATGGCTTCCTGCAGTGTCCTGCTGCAAAATGCCACCTCTCCGGAACCCTTGGCGCGCGCTGCCGCCCTGGAGTCGTTGCGCCGATTGGCCCCGCCCGAGGCTTTGCTGCCGCTGTTGAATTTGTCCGCCAAAACGGCCTCGGACGCGGCACGCGAACCCGTGCTGAGAGTCGTTTATGCCATCTGTCAGACCAGCAAAGACAAGGAGGCGACCAGTCGACAAGTCGTAGGAGCTGTCCACGAAATGGCACCTCCCCAACGAAGGCTGGTTCTGCCAGTGCTCGGGGAACTCGCAACTCCCGCCGCCTTGGAGGAAGTCCGAGCCGCAACCCAATCCAAGGATCCGGAACTTGCGAAGGAGGGTGTGCTCGTCTTATCGCAATGGCCCAATGCTCTTCCTGCGCCCTACCTGTTGGAAATGGCTCGCACGACTTCCGAAGGCACACTGCAAACTCTGGCTTTGCGGGGGGCGATTGAGGTATCCGCCCAGGAGCCCGATCCAGGACGCCGGTTGACGCTGCTTCAGGAGGCGGTTGCGGCCGCGAAACGGACCGAGGAGAGGAAGCAGGCATTTGGTCAGATCGGCCAAATCCCCACTCGGGAGGCGCTCCAGATCGTTTTGCCCGGTTTGGAAGATCCCACGCTGGCGAATGAGGCGGGGTTGGCGGCCATCAGCATCGCCGAGAAACTGGCGGTTGCGGATCCGAAGCTCGCTGATGAAGTGGCGGTAAAGGTACTGGCCCGGTGCAAGTCGGCGGAGATGGTAAAGCGCGCCTGGGCGCTGCGCGCGAAGCCCCAGAGCGGAGGAGCCTTCATCCAGGACTGGCTGGTGAGCGGTCCGTACAGCCAGGCGGGTGCGGCCGGAGCCCAAGCACTCTTCAACATTGCGTTCGCCCCGGAAAAGGAAGGCGAAAAGGCCCAGTGGAAACCTGCACCTCGCGGGGATCAGGTGAACCTTTCCGTGATGTTCCCCGGGCAAGACAACTGCGCTGCCTACCTGCGAACACGAATCGTGGTTGCGGAGGATCTGGAAGGTGCATTGTTGATGGCTAGCGACGACGGGATCAGAGCCTGGCTCAACGGGGTAGTGGTCCACAGCAACAACGTCGACCGTGGCGCGGTGGTGGATCAGGATATGGCCCCGATCAAACTGAAGAAAGGCGCCAATGAGCTGATGTTCAAAGTGAGCCAGGGGGGCGGAGGATGGATGGCTTGTGCCAGGATCGTAGGCGTGGATGGTCTTCCCATTCCAGGCCTGCGAGTCGAAGTACCATAGAACTCTTCTTTGGGGGCGCTCCGAGCGTACGCTACTGGCAATGGGTTTGCCTGATATGCGAGGGTCGTCGGGAAGTGATCCGCAGATTTGCGGCGATTTTCGCAGATGATGGAAGGAAACAGACGGAAGACCCTCTCTTCCTGCCTGCTTCCTTTTCTTCATGTTTGAGCATCCAAGGATGTTGAGACTGTAAACCCCACTCGGTCGCGGCAGGTGGTGGTTGAGATTCCTGCTTTCTGGTTTGCGTTTGAGCCCGATTTAGATATTCTTACATCCTAGTCGCGCGGGATAATGTGTATGCACGGGATCGCCCCATCGGAGAAGAATGCTGATGAACGCCGCGCTGGAGAAACGCCTCTAGGATGCCGCCGACCAGTTCCGCGCCAACTCCGACCTCAAAGCCCAAGAGTACTCCGCGTTGAAGAATGGGGCGACCGGGACTTCCGGCAGCAGAGGCGCTTGCTCGAGGTCGCAGCGAAGCTCTGGAAATTTGAATAGTCCCCCGTGCCCCACGCCTACACAGTCCACCAGCTTGTCGAGCAGCCCGCGAAGTTATGTGGGACACCCTCGCCCTGGCCCTCTTCCAGCGGGGGAGGGAAAGGGAGGTTGTTTGTGCTTCGCAGCTTGCGTTACGTGTTGAGGCCATCGCCGCCGCCGGGGATGAGTTTAAGATGATACTCGTCGTTTCAAGTGGGATTGGGCAGTTTACGCGAGGAGTGCGAACGTCATGAGCCTTCGTCCTGAAGAGGTTTTGGTGTACCACATCACGGATGTGGCGAATTTGCCCGGCCTTCTTGGCGAAGGTGGATTACGTTCAGATGTGGCAATGGCGCAGCGGAATCCAACGGTCATCGGCTACACGCACATCAAAGAGCGGCGGATGAAGCAGATTCGCGTTCCGTGCTGCGGCGGGCGGTTTGTGGGTGAGTTCGTGCCGTTCTACTACTGCCCGCGGTCGCCAATGCTGTACACCATCAATCGAGGCAGCACAGGGCTGCCATCGGGTTGTCAGCGAAGCATCGTGCATTTGGTGAGCACTGTTGCGGTAGGCATCGGGCTGGGCCGGGCGTGGGCCATCAGCGACCGAAACGCCGGATCGTCTTATGCCTCGTTCTTTGCGGACGTCAAAGCGTTGAACGGATTGGATTGGACCGCCATCCGCGCTACGGACTGGCGGGGGAAGACGAGTCAAAAGACGGCGGAGTTTCTGGTGGCGGATTTCTTCCCGTGGACGGGATTCCGAGCCGTTGGTTGCCACAACAACAGTGTCGCCAAAGAGGTGCAGGATCTGTTAAACCATCAACACCATCGTCCGGCGGTGTCCATCGAGCCGGGTTGGTATTATTGAACCATGATTGAATTGACCAGAGGCAATTTGCTGGAAGCGCCGGTGGAAGCGCTGGTGAACACCGTAAACACTGCGGGCATCATGGGCAAGGGCATCGCGCTGCAATTCAAACAGGCTTACCCGCCCATGTTCCGCGACTATGAGCGGGCGTGCAAGGCAGGTGAGGTGCAGCTTGGGAAGGTGCGGGTGTTTGATCTTGGCGGATTGGTGGGAGGGCCGCGCTGGATTATCAACTTTCCGACCAAGGGACACTGGCGCGCGGGTAGCCGGATGGCGGACATCGAGACGGGTCTGCGGGACTTGGTTGCGACCCTCAAACGCCTGCACATCCGGTCCATCGCGGTTCCTCCGCTCGGCTGCGGCAACGGCGGGCTGGATTGGAACGATGTTCGCCCGCGCATCGAGTCGGCGTTCGCAGAACTACCCGATGTTCGCGTGTTGGTGTTCCCGCCGGGCGGTGCTCCTGCGGCGAGCACCATGCCGAATCGCACCGAACGCCCGAAGATGACGATGGGACAAGCCGCGTTGATTGCTTTGATGGACAGGTATCTCAAAGGGCTTCTAGACCCATTTGTCAGCCTGTTGGAAATTCACAAGCTGATGTATTTCCTGCAGGCAGCCGGTCAGCCATTGCGGCTGCAATACGAGGCCAAGGCATTCGGCCCATATGCGAAGAATCTGCGGCAGGTTCTCATCCGTTTGGAGCGGCACTACACGCAGGGCTACGGCGACGGCAAGGACAACCCAACCAAGACGATCGAACTGCTGCCCGGTGCGGTCGAGGAGGCGGAAGTGTTCCTCAAAGGCGACGAGATCATTCGTCAGCGCATGGATCGCGTGGCGAAGTTGATCGAAGGATTTGAAGACCCGTACGGTTTGGAGCTGCTCAGTTCGGTTCACTGGGTGATGCGCGAAAATACAGATGCGCGAGAATCGCCTGCAGCAGCCGCAGCGGCAGTCCACAAATGGAGTCCCAGAAAACGTCGCATTTTGAAGACGGAGCACCTGCTCAAGGCTTGGGAGCGGTTAAGAGAGCAGGGCTGGGATGTCTGCTTTGCGATGGCGTGAGACGGGGTATTCGGCGGTGCCGAACCCTCAACCCAGCCTTTCGGTCACCCGGCTCCCAGTGGGGGAAGGGCCCGGGGGGCAGGGTGCGCAGCTTGCGCTGCGTGTTGAGGTCATCGCTGCCGCCGGGGATGAATTCACCCGCGAATTCTTTCCGGAACACTTGGGGAGTAAGGGTAGTAACTCGTAAGTGAGGGTAGTAATCAGGGTATTCAAAGGCCCTAAGGCACCGACCGATCCGAGGGGGGTTATCCGCAGATGACAGATTGGCAGATCAGGCAAGATGGGGTAACTTTGTCCTCCTCCCTGCTTGCTTCGGTCTTCACGGTGACCCTCACCTCTCCGCTGACTTTCGATCTCAGCAGGCGTGGGCTTCGAACATGAACGAGTAGCTATCCAGCACTCGTTTCTGCCAGCCCGGCAGGACTTCCTGGGCTTCCTGAACTCGCATCCAACGGGCTTCCAGGATTTCGGGTGTTTTGCCCCTGGGCCGGGCTTCAGGATCGACCGCTTGGCCGAACCAAATGAACAAGGTCATCCCTTTCTTACGGAGGACCACCGGAGGGTCGTCGTGCAGCCAGCAAGGTTCAAGGCTAGTTTCCTCGTGTAACTCCCTCAGGGCGGCTTGATTAGCAGATTCCCGCGCTCTGAGCTTCCCCTTGGGGAGGCTCCAGTGGCCGCGACGGTTCTTGACCAGCACCACTTCAGTCCCTTCGGGGCGGCTGCGGGTCAGTACCACGCCGGCTTTGGATACAGGTGTCTTCATAACCGATCGCAATTCCTTTATCGGCAGATTTCCAGGAAGATTGAGCCCTGAGCCTGGCAGAAGTTCTGAGGTGGGTCCTTGGCAATTCCGTCCTTATTGGTGGCATGATTGTGAAGGAAAAGGTAGGGTTTTGCCCTAAGATCGCCTAAGATACTAGTCCACCATGAAGATAGAAACACGCTCCTTCCGCTCCCAAATCGGGATGGCCACGGTCGCCCTCATCCTCTCCCTGAGTCGGGAGGTGGAGGCGGCACCAGCCAGGCTGGCCAATCTACGTTGCGAGTATCGAACCAATCCTGTGGGCGTGGACACGACCACACCCCGTTTCAGCTGGGTGTTGGAGGCTACCTTGCCTCATCAGCGCGGCCTGAGCCAGTCTGCCTATCAAGTGCTGGTAGCAACATCGCCTGGGGCATTGAAAGTAGGGCAGGCAGACCTCTGGGACAGCGGCAAATTGCTTTCCAGCGAGTCGGTGAATGTTGCCTACGCCGGGGCGCCGTTGGGTGCAGTCCAGCAATGTTTCTGGAAAGTGCGGGTCTGGAACCAGGATGCCGAGGTTTCGGAATGGAGTCCGGTCAACCACTGGACCGTAGGTTTACTCGGCCCGGCGAGTTGGAAGGGGCAGTGGATTGGGTACCTAGGGGACACCACCACGGCGGATCCCCGGGCAAAGCTCCTCGAAGAGAACCTGAATCTGAAGGGGCTTTCCTGGGTTTGGATGAGCGGTTCAAAGATGGGGAATCAGCCGGCTGGAGACGCCTTCTTCCGGAACGTGGTGGAGATTCCGGCCGGCCGCAAGCTGGCTCAGGCCACTTTCCTGGTCGCCGCCGATGACGCCTTCACCCTGTACATCAACGGCCATGACTCGGGTAACGGCACCAGCTGGAAGAATGTGTCCTCTCTCGACATCACAGGTCGGATGCAGCCGGGCAAGAATGCCATAGGTGTTCGCGTCACCAACGGCAGCTCGAGTCCGGCTGGGCTGATGGGGAAATTGGTCGTTCTCTTTGAGGACGGCGGTCTGTTGATCGTACCCGTGGACGCGAACTGGCGGTCAAGTGCTGCGCCGGGCGAGCGATGGAAATGGGTGGACTACGTTGAGAGCGGTTGGTCATCGGCAAGCGAGATCGCCAAGAATGGGGATCAGCCGTGGGGCGAACTCAGCCTCACCAAAGCTCAGATCCTGCCTCCTCCCTACTTCCGCAAAACATTCACGGTGTCCAAACCCTTGAAAAGGGCCGTCTTGTTTGCGTCCGCATTGGGTGTCTACGAACTCTACCTGAACGGCAAGCCAGTGGGGCAGGACGTGTTGTCGCCTGGCTGGACGGACTATCGCAAAAGAGTTCACTACTTGGGATACGACCTTACGGCCCAACTGAAACGAGGGCAGAACGCGCTGGGAGCGATCTTGGGAGATGGTTGGTATGCTGGATACCTGGCGTTTACCGGCAGGCGCAACTATTATGGCGATCAGACCCGTTTCCTGGCCCAACTCCAGTTGGATTACACCGATGGCACCAGCGAAACCGTAGCGACGGACGGAACCTGGAAGGCGCACTACGGAGCGGTTCTGGAAGGAGACATGCTCATGGGCTCGGTGTATGATGCTCGAAAGGAGATCCGCGGATGGAACATGCCCGCCTTCAATGATTCCGGATGGTCCAATGCCATTCCCGACCAAACGATTCAGGCGAACCTGGAAGCTCATCCTGGTGCGCCCATCCGCCGCATCCAGGAACTTCCTGCCCGGAAGATCACCCAACCGCAGCCCGGAGTCTATGTCTTCGACCTGGGGCAGAACATGGTAGGCTGGGTCAAGCTCAGGGCGAAAGGTCATGCAGGGCAAAAAGTGACGGTGCGCCACGCGGAGATGCTCAACCCGGATGGCACACTCTACGTAACGAACCTGCGCGCCGCCAAAGCCACGGATACCTACATTCTGGATGGCGGCTCCAAGCGCGCTTACGAACCCTCGTTCACCTTCCATGGCTTTCAATACGTAGAGGTGACTGGACTGGACTATCGTCCCGAGCTGGCCGATGTCACCGGAGTGGTGGTGCACTCCGATCTACCGCGCACCGGGACCTTCGAGTGTTCGGAACCCTTGGTGAACAAGTTGGTGGAGAACACGATCTGGGGACAGAAAGGGAACTTCCTGGACGTGCCCACCGATTGCCCGCAACGGGACGAGCGGGCGGGCTGGACGGGTGATGCACAGGTCTTCATGAAGACGGCTTGCATGAACCTGGATTCCCCAGCCTTCTTCACCAAGTGGCTGACCGATCTCTGCACGGATTCGCAGCGCGACGATGGCGGGTTTGGCGACGTGGCTCCCCACCTCAACATCGTGAGCTTCGGCAATACCGGCTGGGCGGATTCCGGCGTGGTCTGCAATTGGCAGATGTACCAACTCTACGGCGATACCACCGTCGTCCGGCGCCACTATCCGGCTTTGCTCAGGTACATGGATTACCTCTCGAAAACGAGTACGAACTATGTCCGAGGAACGGGTGCCTACGGCGATTGGCTGCGTCTGGCCGGTCCCCAGCACTCCGAAGCCATCGGCACGGCCTATTATTACTACTCGGCTACCCTGATGACTCAGCTGGCCAATGCACTGGGACAGAGCAACGACGTGATTCGATTTCGACAATTGGCTGAAGCGATCAAGAAGACATTCGTGAGCCGTTTCATCCAGGCAGATGGCCGGATCGTGGATGCCAAAGGCGAGAGCGGTCAGACTTTCTACGCGCTCGCGTTTGGACTCGATCTGGTGCCGCAGGACCGTCGCGAAGCAGTGGCGCGTCAGTTTGTCGAAGAGGTGAAGAAACAGGATTGGCATCTAGCCACGGGATTCCTGGGCACGCCCTTCGTTTTGTTTGCCCTCGAAAAAGCCGGACAGAGCGACCTCGCCTATCAGTTGGTGCTCAACCAGACCTTTCCCTCATGGTTACTCCAGGTGAAACTGGGATCCACCACGATGTGGGAGCGCTGGGATGGATGGTTGCCGGACAAGGGTTACCAGGATCCCGGGATGAATTCTTTCAACCACTACTGGTTGGGATGCGTTGGGGAATGGCTCTACTGCTCGGTGGCGGGGATTGATACCGACGGACCCGGCTTTGCCAAGATCAGGGTTCGACCGGTTCTTTCTCGATCCGGTCAAGGCCTGACCAGCGCACGGGGAGCCTATGATTCCATTCGCGGAAGGATTGCGAGCGAATGGAGGATGGATGGATCGGACGTGACCTTTAAGGTAACGGTTCCGCCCAATACCCAGGCTACCTTGTACGTGCCTGCCACAGATCCAGCGAGTGTACGGGAAGGCGGCCGTCCTGCCGATCGGGTGGCAGGGTTGCAGTTTTTGCGAACTGAACCTGGCTATGTGGTGTACGAAGCCGGGTCCGGAGTCTACTCCTTTACGAGCCGATAGGGTTTGGAAGAGCAAAGCGCGCACTCGTGGGGAGGGGTGTCCGGCAGGAATGGAAGATAGTGACATCACGTTGCAATGTCCGGGGGTGCGGACGGCCCGGCGGTCCGTCCCTACCAAGACCTGGCGGACTTTCCAGGCCCTTTTGCGTTCTGCGGTGTCCCGGCCTATAAACCGGCTGGCGTGATCGCTTCCTGATTGATAGAATGCACCCCATGAATTCATGGGCCTTGGGCAAGGAGCTTCGCCTAGCGACGGTGCTGGCTCTGATCGTTGGAACCTCCGGCTGCCAAGCACCGGCTCCAGGGACTACCGGGGTTGAGACTCGTCCGGTGGCCACCCTCGACCACCGTGTTGAGGTACTGAGGCCCGCCAAGCTGGCCGAGATCGATGGTGCCATCCAGGCCGCCATCCAGGAGGGCCGCTGTCCTGGGGGGGTCTTTTGGCTGGAGCATGCGGGGCAGGTCTATCATCGCGCCTACGGAAACCGTTCCCTCGTCCCGGTTCAGGAAGTGATGACGGAAGACACCCTCTTCGACGCAGCCTCGCTTACCAAGGTTCTCGCCACGACGCCTGCCATCATGTTGCTTTGGGAACAGCAGCGTCTGAAACTGGACGCCCCAGTTCGCGAATACCTTCCAGAGTTCGCAGGCGGCGGCAAGGAGAGCATCACGGTACGGCACCTCATGACCCATACCTCGGGATTACGCCCGGGGATTGCGCTGGGTGCTGAGGGGGCAAGCTACGCGAAAGCAATCGAACTTGCCTGTGCGGAGAAAACAGTCACGCCGCCAGGGACGGCCTTTCGCTATAGCGACATTAATTTCATCGTGCTCGGCGAACTAGTGCAGAGGATCAGTGGCGAACGTCTGGATACCTTCTGCACCAAACACATCTACCAGCCGCTGGGAATGAAAGACACTGGATTCCTACCGGCGGAATCGCTGAAACCTCGGATTGCACCCACCACGGTTGTAGATGGCAAGCCCACTCGCGGGGTGGTACACGATCCCACCTCAAGCCGGATGGGGGGAGTGGCTGGGCACGCCGGGCTGTTCACGACCGCGCAGGACCTGGCCCGGTTCTCGCGCATGATGCTCAGAGAAGGAGAACTGGACGGAACACGCCTCCTGCAATCGAACACCGTCCGCCTGATGACCTCGGTACAGAGTCCGTCCGGGGTGGAGGACCGGCGCGGCTTGGGCTGGGATATCGATACGGCGTACTGCGGGCAGCGCGGGGCGGTTTTCCCGAAGGGCGGCTATGGCCATACGGGTTGGACGGGAGGGTCGCTCTGGATCGACCCTTTCTCGCAATCGTTTGTCATCTTTCTCTCCAACCGGAATCATCCGGACGAGAACGGGAACGTGCTACCTTTGAGGAATCGCCTCGGGACCCTGGCTGCAGAGGCTATCGCCGACTTCAACTTTGTTGGAGTACCGGGCACTTTGGCCCCTCTTCCCCCCAAGGCTGTCGAGGAACCCCAGGGGCCGGTGCGAAACGGGATCGACGTCCTGGCCAAGCAAGGCTTTGCGCCGTTGCGCGGCCTGCGGGTGGGGCTGATCACCAACCATACGGGACACGATCGCGAACGGCACTCCACCATCGATCTATTGAAGGCAGCGCCTGAGGTGAAGCTGGTGGCTCTGTTCAGTCCGGAGCACGGCATTCGCGGGGTCGTGGACGAAAAGGTGCCGGATGGTGTGGATGAGAAGACCGGACTGCCGGTGTTCAGCCTTTATGGGGAGTCGCGCCAGCCGCAAGCCGCTCAACTCCAAGGACTCGACGTGCTGGTCTTTGACATTCAAGACATCGGTTGCCGATTCTACACCTATATTTCCACGTTGGGGCTGGCGATGGAAGCGGCGGCCAAAGCCGACCTCCAGTTCTTCGTGCTCGATCGAGTCAACCCGATCGCCAGTGCCGGCGTGGATGGACCCGTGACCGCCAAGGAAACCAGTTTCACCGCGTTCCACAGCATCCCTATTCAACACGGCATGACCGTGGGCGAATTGGCCCAGTTGTTCAACGCCGAGCGTGGCTGGAAATGCCGGCTCAAAGTCATCCCGGTGCAGAACTGGAACCGCGAGGATTGGTTTGATCGCACGGGCCTGCCCTGGACCCATCCTTCCCCTAACATGCGCAGCCTGACCGAAGCCACGCTCTATCCTGGAGTAGGGCTCCTCGAAACCACAGCCCTCTCCGTCGGGCGCGGCACCGACACCCCCTTTGAGCTGGTGGGGGCTCCCTACGTTGACGACGTGCAGCTTGCGGCGGAGATGAATCGACTGGGTTTGACGGGAGTTAGCTTCGTCCCGGTGCGTTTCACCCCCAAGAGCAGTGTGTACAAAGGGCAGCCCTGTGGAGGGGTGCAGATCCTCCTGCTCGACCGTGAGAAGTGCCGGGCTTTGGATATTGGCATCGGGCTCGCCGCAACCTTGACCCGGCTCTATCCCAAAGAGTTCGTGCTGGAGCCCTTCAACCGCCTGCTGCAACACCCTGACACTCTGGAGTCTATCCGCGGTGGAAAGACGATCGCGCAAACCAGAACGATTTGGGAGAAGGAGCTGAGAGCCTTCGAACGCCGCAGGAGCAAGCACCTTCTCTACTAACCAGCCGCGCTGCAGCCACTTCGAGCCTGAGCGGCAGCGCTGCCTCGGAGTGTCCTTTTGCCTTGTCGACAGGGTTGCCTTGGACCATCCTCGCGCACCATGGCTGAACGGATGATCTCAGGTGTTTTGACCAAACCGGATGCGGCGCTCGAGCTGACCCTGCGGCCTTCGCTTTTCTCCGATTTTACCGGGCAAGCCAAGGTGAAGGAACGGCTGGAGATCGCTGTCCAGGCAGCGAAGCAGCGCGGGGAATGCCTCGATCACATCCTCCTGAGCGGCCCGCCCGGCCTGGGGAAAACCACGCTGGCGAACATCCTCGCCAAAGCCATGGGCAGCAGTCTGAAGAACACCAGCGGGCCCACCATTGAGAAGGCGGGCGATTTGGCTGGTTTACTGACGAACCTGGAGGAAGGCGACGTCCTGTTCATCGACGAGATTCATCGGCTCCAAAAGACCATTGAAGAGTATCTCTACCCGGCGATGGAGGACTTTAAACTCGACATCATCATCGACCAGGGCCCGAACGCACGAAGTGTCCGGCTGAACCTACCCAAGTTCACTCTGATCGGGGCCACCACCCGAAGCGGCCTGCTCACGGCGCCGCTGCTGACCAGGTTTCCCCTGCGAGAACGGCTGGACTACTACCACGCAGAGCAATTGCAGGCGATCGTGGTGCGCGCGGCCAAACTGTTGAACGTGGAAATGGACCCCGCCGGCGCGTTCGAAATTGCACGCCGCAGCCGTGGCACCCCCCGCATTGCCAATAACCTGCTTCGGCGAGTTCGCGACTATGCGCAGGTCAAAAGCGATGGTCGGGTCACTTCCGCGATTGCGGACGCCGCGCTCCACATGCTGGAGATTGACGAGAATGGGCTGGATGAGATGGACAAGCGCATTCTGGAGGCGATCATTGTTAAGTTCGGGGGCGGCCCGGTGGGAATCAGTTCGTTGGCCGTGGCCGTGGGCGAAGAACCCGACACGGTGGAAGAGGTTTACGAACCTTACCTCATCATGGAAGGGTATCTGAAACGCACCCCACAGGGTCGTGTCGCTACGGAGTTGAGCTACAAGAAGCTAGGACTCGCCCCCTCGCCGGAGCGCCAGGGCAGGCTGTTTTCCTGAGTCATTTCACCGGAAGGTTAGTCGCCCGAGACCATGGTCCACATCCCCTTGGGGGAGGTCGCCGTGCCGCTACCTACGGTCTCAGTAAGGCGATGAATGGAGGCATGGCCGTCGTGGAAGAGGTAGTTGAAACGCTTGGCGTGCAGTCCATAGGCGACAGAACCGTAGTCGATACCGTTGAACGTGCCTTTGCCCGTCTGAACGCAATCGGGAGTCACTCCGCTGGGAAAGGTGGGTCCGGGCCCCGCGCAGAAGGAGGGCCAATCATTGCCTGCAGCGTTTCTTCCATTCGGAAGCTCAGCGAGCAGAATGGTCCCGGCGGGATCCCCCACAACGCTCTCCTTGAAGCCGGGAGGGTCCCAATCGGGGATTTTTCCCGGTTCGGGACCTCGGAGGTTGTAGTAGATCCCCACGCCGTGGGTTGGAGTGGGTAAGGCGGCGGTGCGGGACGAGAGGATGAAGGAAGGCCCGGCCCAGTTCATGGCGTAAGTCCTTCGTTTTGTGAATGGTGCGTAGTCGATCCCGATCTGAATACGGTCGGCGGGACACTTGAGTATGGCGGGAATGGAGGACGGGTCGGCAATCACCCCCGAGATGCCCAGGATCAGGTCTTCTTCAGGTGCGCTTCCACCGATGTAGCGGTGAATGTAATCGTCCCACGAAAGCTGGTATTGATAGTCCCCGGTGGAAAAGGCGGTAGGAGGCACACGGTCGGAATGGTCGCTCGCAAACAGCGAGAAGCCCAGACCCAGCTGTTTGAGCTGGGCCATGCACTTGAGCCGCTGCGCCCTGGCTTTGGCTCCGGACAAGGCGGGGAGCAACAAGCCCGCGAGGATGGCAATGATGGCGATGACAACCAGGAGCTCAATGAGCGTGAAACCCGGGTGCCCCTTGGGGGAAGTATGCTTCTTCATCATTCGGCCTAGTCCGGATCTGCAGACGGCGTGTGCCCTGCGGTTCTTCCATGCTGATTTCACTAGGGTAGTCTCGGTCCTTCTCCCTGGCAACCCTTTGGTGTTCGGCATTCCACCCTGCAAAGGCTCAGGCGAGGAGGGAGTGAAAAGTCGCCGACAGGTTGGGTGGTTTCGACACCCCCCGAAGAGCCTTTCTTTCCCCTCTTCCGGGCTGATCTTGGGGATGGGTCCCAATCCAACCGTAGAGCTTGAAAACTCGCGCCGATCCGGCAAGAATGGAAGCCACGCATGAACAAAGCCCTCCTCTCTTCTTTCCTCGTCATCCCAGTTCTGCTGACCCAGGCCCCAATGGCGCTCCAGGCCGTGGAGTACCACGTCTCGCCTCAAGGCAGCGACTCCCAGCGCGGAACTCGGTCGTCACCCTTCCGCACGATTCAACGAGCCGCGAACCTGGCACAGCCGGGGGATGTGATCACGGTGCATGCGGGTACGTATCGGGAGAGGATCAACCCTCCACGCGGCGGCAGCTCCGAAAAGCAGCGAATCGTCTACCAGGCGGCTCGTGGCGAAGTCGTAGACATCAAAGGTTCTGAAGTCATCAAGAACTGGGTGAAAGTGCAGGACAACGTCTGGAAAGCGACGATCCCAAACAGCTTCTTCGGTTCATTGAACCCTTACCAGGAAGTGATCCACGGGGATTGGTTTGATGGGAGAGGGCGCAAGCATCACACGGGCGCGGTCTATCTGAATGGAGAATGGCTCATCGAAGCTGCCAAGCTGGAGGAGGTCATGATGCCAGTCGGAACGCCGTTCGCCTGGCTCAACCAGGCCGGCCGGCCGACTCTTCTGAACGTAGCCTGGCTCCGCCCAGGAGAGGCTTCAGGCTCCGGCCAAAAGGTCCCCGCGAACAAGTTCTCCGCCCAGGAAGGCATTCAGACGGCACCTTGTACCGAGGGAGGCGAGTGCATCGGCTGGATCGAGGATGGTGATTGGGTCAAGTACGAGAATGTGGACCTAGGCCAAAGCAATGGGCAGATTGAATTCCGCTCCGCCTCGGCTACGGACGGTGGCATCATTGAAGTGCGCCTGGATTCCCCCAGTGGTGAACTGCTGGGCAAGTGCACGGTGCCCAACACCGGAGGGTGGCAGTCGTGGTCCTCGTACAAGGCTAAGATCAAGCCGATGAGCGGGGTTCGAACGCTGTGCCTCCTTTTCAAGAACCTTCCCTCCGAGGCCGCCAAGATGGCTGGCTCCGACGCTCCCCTTTGGTTTGCTGAGGTGGATGGCTCCAACACGACGATCTGGGCTCAGTTTCCCGGAGTGAATCCCAATGAGCAATTGGTGGAGATCAACGTCCGGCGCGCAGTGTTCTATCCCGATCAGCCCGGTCGGAACTATATTACGATCCGTGGCTTCCGGATGCGTCACGCTGCCACACAGTGGGCGCCTCCCACGTCGGAACAGGTCGGTTTGATCGGCACGCATTGGAGCAAGGGGTGGATCATTGAAAACAACGTGGTCAGCCACTCGGTCTGTTCCGGCATCGCGCTGGGCAAACACGGCGACAAGTACGACAACACCTCGGCTGACACCGCCGAAGGGTACGTGAAAACGATCGAACGCGCCCATGCTTTCCCCATCCCGTGGACCAAGGAGAAAATCGGTCACCACGTGGTGCGCAACAACACCATCTCTCACTGCGAACAAGCAGGAGTGGTGGGAAGCCTGGGGGCTGCCTTCAGCACCGTGACCGGTAACACGATCCATGACATCCACGTCCGCAGGCTCTTCACCGGCGCGGAGATGGCGGGTATCAAGTTCCATGCAGCGATCGATTCCGTGATCAGTGACAACCACATCTATCGCACCTGTCTGGGTCTTTGGCTGGACTGGATGGCCCAGGGCACACGCGTTTCCCGAAACCGTTTCCATGACAACCTCGGACAAGACCTGTTCGTGGAGGTGAATCACGGCCCTTTCATGGTGGATCACAACCTTTTCCTGTCTAAGGTAAGCCTTCTGGACGTGTCGGAAGGAGGCGCGTATGCGCACAACCTATTCCTGGGAAAGATCATCAGCTCCCCGGAACCCAACCGCGAGACTCCTTATCATCCGGCCCACTCAACGACCGTGGCGGGCTTGGTGAAGATCCTGGGAGGCGACGACCGGTTCTATAACAACATTTTTGTGGGCGAAGGCCGACCGGTAGAGATTGGGAAGGATTCGGGATGGCAAGGCAGCTCTGGATTGCATGTTTACGATGCCCGTCCCTACCCACTGCAAACGGGCGGCAATGTCTACTATCGCGGAGCCCACCCCTATCGCAACGAGTCAGATCCTTTGGTTTTGGCGTCGCAGGATCCTCAGGTGAAGGTCGTGCAACGGGGTGGGCAGTTCTACCTGCGCCACAACTTCGGCACCGAACTGAAGCAGGCCAAAACCAAGCTGGTCACCACTGCAACCCTTGGCAAGGCGAAGATCCCAGGCCTACCCTATGAGAATGCAGACGGCACTCCGCTGAAGATCGACAGAGACCTGTCGGGCAAGAAACAGAGCGCATCCAAACCAACTCCCGGACCTTTTGCCAATCCTGGGAAGAAGGAATTCAAGCTGGAGTTAGCTCGTTAGGAGCCACCGAGATCGAATTGAGAAACCTTCTCCACTTGTCACTTACGTCGTCTTCCGGCGGCTTCATGGTTGAGCATTCAAAACCAAGTCCCCACGGTGAGGCCGCGGTCTCCCACCGCGACGTGGGATGGGGAAGGTTGCGGAGGTTGCGCTGCGGAGCGCCCGACCCTACCTTCGGACTATAATGGAAACAAGATCAGCGCGATGTTTGCCAAAGTGAAAGAGGCGGCTGCGTCCGTGGTGGTGTATGGCGGCGCGGACAAACAGGAACGCAATGGCGTCACCTACCTTCCCTGGAGCGCCATTCAGGATTATGCGTGGGACGAACAACGCTTCGATCCCGTCCAAAGGGTCGATTCTTGGTAAGGGTCCTACTATCGCAACCTTCGCCTTCAAAGCTTCTGCGGCCAGTCCGACTGCCAGCGCGCCAGCCAAAGGCGGTGCTTGGCCAAAGCCGCCTACTTGACGAGCTTCGCAAGAAGGTGAAAAGTGGGGAAGTGAAGGACAGCCACGCCAAGCACAAGAGTACCCCAACTTCCGATGCGGTCGAGATTCTGTACCGCCGGTATTACCAGGGAAGGCCCAAGCGGATCGCTGACCTCAGCGAAGCCAGGGCAGAAGCCAAAACTCAATGGGGCGGGGTGATCGATCGCCGCTCGCGCGAGATGACGGAAGGAAAAGTGGCCGGCCGCCCCGTGAAACAGGTGCTTAGCGAAATTCGCGGCAAGCTGGATAAGGCATGAAACGGAAAGAAATCGAATTTGATGCCGAGGAATTGGTGGGCAGCGTGGAGGTTTTCGCCGCACAGGTCCGGAAGGGGAGGAAAAGGACGCTTCGCGCCTTCAAGCTCACTCTTTCGAGCCCGATCCAGGTGCTCCGGCCCAAGGGTATTGCAGCGTTACGCCGCACTCGCTGAGTGCTGGCTCGCGACGAGGGCTTGTCCGAATACGGAGGACGATTTGGAATGTGGCCGGCATGCCACTTTGTCATCATACAACCACATCTTTTGAAAGGCTGTTCATGTTTCAAACCGCAAACCGAGCGCTCGGGTTTGGCCTGTGCGTCCCAGTACTGTGTCCCCTTCTTGTTCATGCCCACGGCTCGGGCGGTATTTTCCCTTTCTATCTCGACGGAGCTCACGCCGAGCACCCGACGCCAAGTGGAGGATGGGCATATGGCACGCTGACCTACCGTCCGGGCTCCTGCTCTCTGAGCATCACCTACGGCGTCAGCTCGCCTGTCCATGAGATCAGCGCGATGTTCTTCAACCAGAATGGCAGCAGCATGGATTTCGGTTTCAATTCAGGTCCAGGTTACCTGCCGTCATCTGGCGTCTACACTTTCTCGAGATCGGGACCGTTCATCGACCTGAGCGTCCTAGAAGCTATTCATGCAGGAAGAGCGACTCTGTCGCTGTACACCGACGAGTACCCATGGGGCCACAACGGTGAAATCGGGGGCACGATCATCCCTGAACCATCTGTACTGTCCCTGTGTCTCGTCACAGGGGGAGTCCTTGGAACGTTCTATCTGCGCAGGAGGCTCGCTTGAGGGGGGCATCTCGTGATTACATAATGTGGACACGTAATCCCGTTGAGGTTTCGCCGTACCGACTTCTCGTGAGAGTCGTTTCCTGGCAGTCACCAACCGTCTGGATATCATCGAGCCCAGTGGGGTCGTCGTCCTAGTGGCTACTGCTATCTCCGAACGCCAGTGGGGTCAGCCCCTTTTATAGCAGTTCATGTTGCTTGGGCCTCTCAAACGGAAGAGGCGGAGGCGGGAAACAGGACAGGATGTCAGGATGGGCAGGATGGGGCTGGTGATCCCCGATTTGGGAAAGGCAGTCCTGGTCTCCATCCGGTACATCTTGCGCATCCTGTCGTAACTCTTCCCTCCGGGCGGTTCCACGGCGCGCTCGGAGAGCGCCGCCCTACCGCTGCGGAGCCTGCTCATCTGACGGTCACGCCGTTCACAAAAGCGTTGGTCTTCACCTGCTCGGGGAGAAGAGGTCTCCCGTTCACTTTCACGTTCTCGAACAGCACATTCTCGATCTGGTGCGTCGCATCAAATCCTTTTAGCTCCACGCGCAGGGGATCGGAGAGAGCCTCGATATTCCGAAACACCACCCCATCAATGTGCCCGCGCTCGCTGTCCCGCGACCAAAACGCCTTGTCGATCCAGAGCGAGATGAGCCGAGGAGCTTCCTCAATGCGCAAGTTCTCAAACCGCACGTTACTGACCCGGGCCGCGTCGCAGTGATAGACCCGCAGGCTCCATTCGCGTCCTTTGTCGTGGATCACGTCGCAGTCGGTAAAAAGCACGTCCTCCACGTTCTCCCGAAGTTCAGCCCCAACACTCAACGCGTGAGCGACCTCGTTCCAGAGCACGCAATTGCGGGCCACGATGCGTTTGGCTTCACCTTGGCCCTTGTCCGTCTTCACCACAATCAGGTCGTCCAGCGTGCGCAGAAAACAGCCATCGACGATCACATCCCGGCTGCTGCAAATATCGACGCCGTCCGAATTGGCCCGGTACCCGAGAATCTTCAGGTTCTTGACGGTCACATGGTCGGATTTCCGGATGGGGACATTCCAAGTGCTGGAGTCGCGCAAGATGACCCCTTCCAGGGTAATGTCCCGGCCTTGGATCACGATAAGGTTTCTGGCGTGGGTGGAGCACCGGCTCCCATCCAGAATGCCTCGGCCGCGGAAAGTGATGTTGGTGCCCCGCAGCAGAAAGGTGGGCGAATAAGTGCGCAAGCGGCTATAGCTGCTGATCTGGGAAGGCTCTTCCGGGCCGATCACTCCCCGAACCACCGCTCCCTCGGCAAGGTATACGGTCTGGTTGTCGGTCACGACTCGGTGGGTGACTTCGTGAATCCCGGGCCCAAAGTAGATCACGTTCGGGTCGTCCTGCTTGGGGGCGGGCGATTCGGTTGGATTGGCGAAAAGGTGCAGGGCTCCCACCCAGTTGCTGTTCACCTCCAACGTGAGCATCCTCGGTTCGTTCAAAGTGAAACGCAGTTGGTTTCCTTGAACCATGGGGCGGATGTTCCAGGCGGATGGAAGGACTTTGACGGAACGGATTGGATCGGGGCACGTCACCGTGACGGAAACAGCCCCGGGCAGGTCGAAAGAGGCAAACGAGGCCTTTGTAAAAAACTCAGCGGAGTGGGCCTTGTCGTCCATGGCCTTCCATCGGCGCTCAGGTTCCACAGGTGCCACTTTCGCGGAGTAGACCGGCACTAATTGGCCCTCTACCCGCACTTCGTAATCTTTGGAAAGCTCCTCCCCGGTTGGCGCCGGAGCCACTTTCACACTCGCCGCATGCCCACTCCCGCACACAACGAGCAAGCCCATGAGCAGGAATGCGAGCTGCGGCGTGCCGGCGAGGACTCGATCTTCGCACCCGTGGGTAATGCATGGGCCAATCTGCAGGAGAGTTCTCATACCCAAGGGAGACACGTTCCGCGCGCGTATGTCAATTTCCGTTTGCCGTTTTGGGCTTTGGTTCGGAGGGGGCGGGCTCGCGCGCATGTCCCCGCTGTTACGGATTGAGAACCCGCGGGGTTGGGATCGCGCGGGCGGGCGCTCCCAAGGCGGTCCTTGCGGGGCTGTTTTCGAGCACCCCCGGGATCGCAAGGATTTGTGACAGTACCGTGACACGAATCACTCTACGCAGGCGCGGGAGGGATTAGGGACGGTCTGGGATTAGGATTGTCTGGTTTCTTCAGGTAGGGACATCGCGCCACGAGGTCCGGGGGGGTGCGGACGGCCCAGCGGTCCGTCCCTACCACGAGGAGGGCGATGAGAGGATAGGAACTTCTCACCAACAGGGTCACCCGTTTTCGCGTCCGTCTGCATGGTTTCGTGCTGATGAACAATCATCACCACCTTTTGCTGGAACTGAACGACGCCGAGCGATGCGAACAGCGCTTGGAACGGGATAACGACACTCATCGTCATCTAAACGAATCAGATTTCGAACCCTCCGTGTCTCCGTGCCTCCGTGTGAGAGAAGACATAATGGGGTCCCCTCGCATAGCAATTCACCTGCAAGCTGGGAGCGGACGGAACTGCTGCCTATTTCGAGCCGGGTTCGGAGCCTGAGGGCAAGAGCCGGACGGACTGCACCCAGGGTTCGTACCCAGCGCCCCAGCAAACGGTGACCGCGAAGCGCGGTTTTGCCTCCTGTTCCTTCTCAGCTGGGTTGCGATCGCGACGGAGGGCTTGCAGAACTTGATTGTGGGGTTTCGGCACGAAGATCTGACTGGGAAACACCTCGATCCACCCTCGGAGCCTTGGTTCGGGCAAAGGCTTTCGATCCCAACGCTCCCGGTCCTGGACGAAGGGTCGGATCAGCCCATGCACCAGGATCCATCGAGTGAGATCAGGGTACTTGACCCGCAACTGGGCCGGATCCTTCGCGGCGTCCACGGCAGTGAGGTGGGTTCGGAGGGCGGACCGTGCGTCCTTCTCGGAAATCCCGCTGAAGGCCTTTTCCGCGTCGCCCTCGTATTCGAGAACGATGTACACGGGCATCGATGACAACGATTCATAATGGTCGCGTGCAGTGGCATTGGTTGCAGCAACATGGCAGTCGAAACCCAGCTCGGCCAACTTGGCAGCATTCAACCATTCGGCCGGGATCCCTTCCTCCGCGGTCCCGGCATGGACGTTCCATTTCAGGTCCAGGAAGGTGGCGGTGCTTTCACCGATCATGGGAGACAGCCTCAACTCCCTTTCGGTCAAGGATACCGGGCCATTGGTGACGGTCCGCCGGTTGCGGTTGACGGAGACGACGACCCAGAGGTTGGACACAACCACCACCAGGGCTGCTGCCAGGATGAGCCCTCGTTTCACGACCCACCTCCTTCAGAGAGGCGCTTGCGAATGCGCCGGAACGGAAAGATCAGCAGGATGGCGATCGCTCCCAGCAGCAGGAAGAAGAGGTATTTGGGCATCCACTCCCACCACCAGGCGTGGAGCCGCATGAAGAGGAAAACAAGAAAGCCGACGGCGCCCAGGTTCACCAGCCCGCTTCTATTCAATCGGAGGCCGTGAAACACCACTCCCACGCTCAGCGCCAACCCGACAAACTGGTAGATCGACTCCAAAGTGCGACCGGGAAATGCGGAACAACAAGGGTCGCCGCGCTTCGACAGAATCAGGAGGGCGAGGAGCGTGATCGAGGCCCCACACAGGCGGTAGACAAAATGGAAATCCTGATGATCTCGGTGTGCCCTGAGCCAGGGGAAGGAGTAGAGGGCGATTGCCGCTGGTAGGAGCATCCAAGCCCGATCAAAGAAGGCTCCCCAAAAAACGCCCGTGGCAGCCGCCCACACGGCGGCCGTGTACGCGGTAACCAACACCAGGCCCGCCGCAAGGATCAAGCGCAGACCATAGGCATAGGCCACGCAGAGGGCGAAAATCCCCCAAGCAAGCAGCGCATTGGGGGTGGGAACCAGGTTCAGAATGCTCCCCAGGGCGTTCAACTCCATCACGAAAGCCACTCCTGCGGCCAGGGCCAGGATCGCAGGGTAGAAGAGATCAGCCTGCCGACGGAACGCGAGGTCCGCCGCGGACAGGAACAGGAGCGGGACCCCAGTAAGAAGGCAAACATGGACAGCCGTGGGCATGGATCCCCAGAAGCGATGGAGACAGAGGACGATGCCGGCGCAGAAAGCGGCACTACCCAAGAGAGTGGTGATACGCATTCCCCAGGAGATTCGCTTGGCCGATTCGGAGATATCGATACCGAACTGCTTAGCAAGGTTGGCGAGGACTCCTTCCAGGTGAGAATCCAGTTTCGAGCGTTGCTCCGGGGAAAGGACCAAACCGTTCTCCTGCTCGAGTTCAGTGAGCTCCGCCCGAAAGGCAGTGATTCGATCTGCCCGCTCCTGCGCCTTGCGCTTAGGATTCGCATCCATACAGAGCCTCGGTTCTTGTGGACAAGATTCTCGAGTCGGAAACCGATTACAACTCGATGAAACCACGAAGGAAGGTCTTATGCCAGCCTGAAATCGCCTCAAGGGCAGGGGCACATAACCAGCGCGTTAGAATGGACTACGTTACCGTGTTTGGCAAAGCGCGGGATTGGAGGTAACAAATCAGCGCTGCTTTCCGGTAGCGACTACAGAGCGGTGGGGAAGTGCATTGGGGCTAGAGTGCACATCCTAGTCCTCAGGCGTTTCTAAGCCTTGCTCCATGATACGTCTCACATCACGTCGGCCATCCAGCACGCGTTCGATACTCACACCATCCTCGCCAGGGAAGTAATAGATCAGGTAATTCGTATTGCTGATCACCCAGAAGCGCAACGTTTTGTGCCGAGTCGCCCATCTTGGATGCGGACCAGCATCCGGGTTTCGAATGAGAAAAGAGACTGCCTCCTGCGCGAACCTCAGGAATCGGTCCGCCGCCTCGGTCCCATGTCGGGCAGTTAGAAACGCGAAGATATAGTCGAGATCATCGCGCGCCCGCACGCTGATCCGAGCCTTCATCGGGAACTCTGATTTCGACCCAGTTTGCGTCCTCGCACGCGAACTCCCTCCCAGAACTTGTCTGTGAGGTCCAAGTGCTCGCTGGCGATTCCCTCATCGATCAACGCATCAAATGCGTCCGGGGCGGGCGGATCATAGGCCTTCAAAATCAGTAACTTCCCGCCGCGGACAATTACGGTGGGACTTCCCTTCAGTGCCTCGTCGGCCAATCTGCCAAGGGTACTCTTTGCTTCGCTAAGACTACACGTTTTCATGCAGTCTAAAATTGGACTATTTTTGGACTTCCGTCAACTCCAGAACGCACCGCATTGAAGGCGGGGTTTACCCTGCCCTACCGCACTGCCCGATAGGTTATGATCGCCGCGCCAGGTTTTTCGGAGATCTGCACCACTAACCCTTGCTTCATCAGCTCCCGGCCGGAGCGAACCTTATTGCCCGGGCAATCCAAGTTCGTGATCTCATAATGGGCCGAAGGAACAAGACCCTGCAAACGAAAGGTCCGGCTGCCGTCGTCGCACTGTGCACGTCGAAAAGCTTGGAGCACACCGTCACCTCGTTCCCTGCGGTGAAACTGCCAGGCGATCCATTGGTCTTCCTGCAGACTATAAGGCGTCAGCGGGTAGTAGTCGCCCAACATGAGAGGAGCAATCCGTGCACATTCGAAATACGCTTGTTGTTGGACCGCAATGTTCTCCGGGGTCAAACCGCTCATACCAAACGAGGGTAGGTAAAAGCTGCGCACCGCGTACGGGGTGTAGATGTAGCAACCGGTGCCCTGGAATGGCAGCCAGGAAGAAAGTCCATAGGTATGCCCTTGATTGCCCTCAACAACACCTTTCATGTCCGGGAATTGAAAATCGCTGCGGAGCAAAGGAACCGCTCGCCGCGTGGTTTCCAGATCATTGCGCCGCCCTCCCGAGGCGCAGGAGTCAATACGCAGCTTGGGGTGTCTTCGGCGGAGTTCATCCCAAAAGGCCAGGTGCCCCTGCACGTAGAGGTTTTCCGTAATCCCCTGTCGATCTGGTGCGTCATTTTTTCGCCAAGCTGGGAGCGGCCCTCCACCGTTCATGTCCTCCCGATACCAATCGAGGCCCTGGGACCGTATGAGTCCGTCCACGTGGTCGATCAACCACCGGAGCGCTGCAGGGTTGCCGAGGTTGAGGATGGAACCGTGGGAAGAGCCGGGCAGGAGCCATTCAGGGTGCTGTCGGGCAAGCCAGGAATTGGTATCCCCCACCCGCTCCGGTTCGAACCAGAGGAGGAACTGCATTCCCTTTGAACGCACCCAATCGCTGAAAGGCTTGAATCCCTGTGGGTAGCGGGAGGTGTCCACCTCCCAGGTCCCAGTATTGAGCCAGGCGTCGTTGCCCTGGTAGGGACCCGTCTGGTTTGGATACCAGGTGTGGGCGCCGCCCGCGTCGCGCCAGCAGAGATCAGGGTAGATGCCCGCATCCAGGAAAGCTCTCACTGCAGCCATATTGGCTTCCGATCCTTCCACCTGGATCTGAGCGATCGGAGGCTGTGGTTGGCCCTCGACCTGAGGCAAGTTGTGTTTCACGTACCAACGCCGCCAGAGGTTCTGCGCATTCACCGGGCTACTCCCTTTCCAGAACAGGAGCGCAATCAGCGGTGTGCGGATCTCCTCACCGGGATGTAACACCATGTGCGTCCGCTGCTGCCCGGCCCGAATGCGAAGCCTTCGATGGGCATCCCGCACAAAGGAACTCGCCCACTGCCCCGGCCAACCGATAGCGAGGATCACTCCGCCGCCAGGCGTCTGGAGATTGTAATAGGGCCAGCCGAGGGGGCCATCACAGGATTTGCCCGAATGATCGGGTGGACTGAACGCTTTCGTCACGTTAGGGCCAAGCTGTAGTTGATAAGGCTCGTAGCTGTCCGCAGTGCAGGAGTCACCTTTGATCCCGTGAAGTAGGAACTCCTCGTCCCCACTCCGTTCCCACGACACGTCCAGGGCCTGGAGGCTCTCGAGGATCGGCGTAGGCTTGAGGCCACGGTTCTTCAGCGTGACCGTCCACTCGATGACTGGATATTCGGCATACTCCACGGCTACACACCGCACCAGGAGTCCTGTCGCAGGGTCTTCCCAGGTCTGGATCCTCTGCTTAAGGCCCTTCTCCGAGACAGCGCGCTCCCGGTTGCCTGGCCAAAGAGCGAGCAGCTCAGCGGAAGGCCGGCCGCCATAGCAAAAGGAGAACGGTTGAGGCTGATGCGGATCATAGAGGTGTCGCGTGAACCAGCCGGCTGCATGCCGCACTTCGGCAGGCCTCACGGTTGGGGTAGATCCGGGTTCTGGCTGCCCAGCCATAAGGGACAGGGTGACCCACCAAGCCAGCGCGAGCAGGCCCCAAGGTCTCGATGTGAATCCCAAGATGGATTGGGGATGGTTCACTCGTGAAGAGTCGTTCGCCCGATAGTTCATTGGTAAAAGTGGATGGACGGAAGGCTTAATCCCTCCAGGACTCCGTGGCAACCGTGAAGTGCGATTTCGGGTCCTGGCAAAACGTCCGAGGTTGCCCTAATCCGACGGGGGCGCTACGATGGCACTCGCGGCAGAGACCGCGCACTGAATGAGCATCAAAACTCCAAGGGCAAGCCAGGTGGAGACCCGCTTCATCATCATGCCCCATCATGCCAACCCTGCGGGGATTGCTTTTGGCGGTCACATTCTCTCGTCTATCGACATGGTGGCAGCGATGGTGGCCCAGCGACACTGCGAGCGGGAGGTGGTCACGGTGGGCATCGACCAGATCTCCTTCCTGGCCCCCATTCACATCGGCGAGCATGTGGTGCTCAAGGCGTCGGCGAATTACGTAGGGCGAACCTCCATGGAAGTCGGGGTGCTCGTAACCCGGGAGAACCCGCACACGGGCCAATCGATCCGGGCCACCACCGCCTATGTCACTCTCGTATCGTTGGGAGAGGATGAACGTCCAACACCTCTCCCGCAGTTACAGCCTGAAAGCCCGGATGAAGTGCGGCGATATGAGAATGCCAAGATGCGCGTAGAAGCCCGTAAAGAGCTGCTGCGCCGGATTCGAACTTCAGGAGTATGACCTTTCCTTTATGAAACTGATGTTGTGTCAGAGGCTCTGGGCGGTCCCGATTGCGGTTTGTGCGTGGATCTTCGTTGGTTCTGGGGCGGGCAGCTCGCAGGCCGCCGAAAGACCGATCCGCGTCCTCATTCAAACCGGGCAGAACAATCATGATTGGGCAGCGACCACCACGCAGCTCGAATCGATTCTCAGGAGGGATGGGCGTTTTACGGTCGAGGTGGACCCACATCCGGAACGCTTCGATGCAGCAACAGGCGATCGGTTCGACGTGCTCCTGAGCAATTGGAACAGCTGGGGTGACTCCGGCGTCAAAGAGTGGCCTGCCAAAGCACGTGAGGCCTTCCTGGGCTTTGTGCGCCAGGGACGCGGGTTGGTCGTCGTGCATGCGGGAGGGAGTTCCTTTCCCGATTGGGATGACTACCACAATTTGATTGGTGGAACCTGGGGCAAGGAGACTGGCCACGGGCCGGTGCACACTTTTGAAGTGCGGCTGGCCGATCCAACCCACCCCATCACCCGAGGAATCGAGCCATTTCGTATCACCGACGAACTTTGGCATCGAATGGCCCTTCGGTCGCCCCATGTCCTGGCAGCCGCCTTCTCCGATATGGCCAAGGGGGGAAGTGGCAAGGAGGAACCTGTCGCCTTCACCACGACCTTTGGGAAGGGTCGATGCTTCAACCTCGTGCTGGGACATGACCCTCGCGCGATGGAAGCTGCCGGTTTTCAGATTCTCCTGCGCCGTGGCACCGAGTGGGCAGCTCGGGGTAAAGTAACCATCCCGGCAAAAGCCTCAGACGATTCAGCTCTGTTCCGCGCTGCATTGGATGCCGTTGAGGGTTATCGCTGGGGTGAGGATCGCACGAATGTGATGCAATTGGAGTCCCTCGTGGCAGGCACGGGTCCAGCAGGATCCCCCGCGCTCAGCAGGGAGCTTGCCAAGCGCCTTTCCAGTCGGTCAGCGACACTGGAAGCGAGGAAACTCTTCTGCCAGCAGTTGTCCCTCATCGGCACCAAGAGGGAGATTCCCGCGCTGGCAGCTCTACTTTCCACGCCCGAACTCTTTGGGGAAGCCTTGCTAGCCCTGCAGCGCATTCCAGGAGCCGAGGCGCGAAGAGCCATGATCCAGGCTCTGGACAGTGACTCTGTTAGCCAACGCGTGAGCATTCTCAACTCCCTGGCGGCCCGGGGTGAACCAGGGTCTGTTGCGACGATCGCAAGATTGGCCAAATCGACTGACGTTCAGGTCAGCACAGCGGCTTGCCGTGCCCTTGGCCGCATTGGCGGCAAACCTGCCTTGGATGCGCTGTGTTCCCTTGAGACGAGAATAGCTGAGCCGGCTCGGCTCGAGTTGCGCCGCGCGCAGATTTCGGCGGCACAATCGATGGCATCCAACGGTCAGGCGGCCCACATGCGCGCCTTCCTCTCGCAGTGGCTTGCCCCCGGCGAACCAGTGGAAGTCCGGACAGCTGCTCTCCTGCTGGACGCCAGTGTTCCTGGGCCGGAGACGGGTGATCACTTGATTCAGGCGCTTTCGGGCCCCGAGGAGGCGGTCCAGCACGCGGCTTTAAGCGGTTTGAAACTTGGCTGCAATCGCGCGGCGCTCCTGCGGGCAGTGGACAAACTGGCACAGCTGTCGCCCGAGACCCAGGTGGCCCTGCTGACGGCCCTGGTAGAGGTGAGCGCACAAGAAGCCCTGCCCCAGGTTCTTGAACTAGTTCGCTCCAGCACGGGTGAGTTGCGGGTGGTCGCCGTAGATACAGCAGCTTCCCTGGGGAACGGTTCGGCCGTTCTCCCCCTCCTCCAGGCACTGGGAACTTCGCTCGATGACAGCCGGCGCCAGCTTATCCGAGCCCTGTCGAGGCTCCCCGGAGAGGGCGTGGACGCTGTCCTCCAGCAGGAATTTGAACGAGCCGGACCGTCTTTGCAGGTGGTGCTGCTGGATGCCTTGGTGGCAAGGAATCCGAAAGGACTCTCGAGCCTGCTGCAGAGCGCTCTGAAGTCGGATTCCAGCCCGGTCAGGACGGCAGCGGCCCAGGGATTAGCCAAGGTGGGAACTCTCGAGGCCACGCCGACCTTGCTCCATCCGTTGCGCAGCGCTGCCGAGCCGGAAGCGACGGCGATCGAGACTGCACTCGCGGAAATCTACCGCAGAGGAGGCGACTTGAAGTCCTTGGAAGTCGAGCTTGGGCAGGCGGAGCCCTCCGTCAAGGTGAGGCTGCTCAGCGTGGCGGCGATGACAGGGGGAGCCCAGGGCCTGAAGTTGATTGAATCGGAGGTAGGCTCGCAAAAGGAGGAAGTGGCTCTGGCCGCTCTTCGGCTTCTGGCGGAGTGGCCTGACCCCTCGGCATTCCAGAGTCTCAGCAAGGTCGCCTCCCAAACGAAGGACCCACGGTCGCGTACCCTGGCGTTTCGTGGAATGCTCCGCCTGGCCTCCCAGGCGAAAGAGAACCCCAAAGAGGTGGCGACCGCAATCGCCCAACTTTTGCCCGGAACCAGTGTCGCTGAAAGGCGGATCCTGCTCAGCGCCTTGGGGGAAGTGCCCCAAGGAGCCGGCTTCCCGGCCTTGACTGATTTTCTGAGTGACGGCGAAACGGTGGGCGAGGCGCGGATCGCCGCGGTGAAGGCGATGGAAGCCATGGAAGCCGGTCAAAACAGCCTTGCCAAAACGGCGGTGGAGAAGCTCATGAAGGACAATGCCGACCCGACACTCTCCGGCCGACTCGCCGCTTTGACGTGGAAGTTCAGTGACCTGCAGAACCTGAGCCTAGGAGCCACCGCGACGAGCACCACCGGCTTGTCTCCTGACGGACAGGGCGGGCCTGCGCCGAACGCAATCGATGGAAATTCCCAAACGTATTGGGATGAGGTAGACAATCAAAAGCTCTACGCTCTGAAAGTGCAGCTGAAAAGACGGGCCAAGGTCATGCTCCTGAGAATTCAAGGCTGGCAGCACCAGAACTATGCCCCTAAGGACTTCGAGGTTCTCTGCGATGGAAAGCGTGCGTTACAAGTCCAGTCGGCGGAGTATCGCAACAACTGGCTTACCGTCGGGCTGAACGGGGTAGAATGCCAGACCCTCGAACTCAAGATCGAGGGCTATTATGGGTCCAGCCCAGCCATTCGCGAACTGGAGATTCGCGGCCAATTCCTTCCTTGAACGATCCACCCAAGAACCAATGACTACCATGATAACCACGAGCCGACGGAAGTTCCTAAAGCGGACATTGGCCGGCGGGGGAGCCGGGTTGCTGTTGCCCAGTATTGTCCCCGCCAGCGTGTTCGGAGCGACTGCACCGAGCAACAGGGTGGCCCTTGGCCACATTGGAGTCGGGGGCCAGGGAGGAGGATTGTTGCAGGGAATGATGGGACTCGCGGAAGGACAAACCGTGGCGGTGTGTGATCCGATCCGCGAGCGTCGTGATGGCGCAGCTCGAACGGTGAATGAGTACTACGCAAGTCAGCGTGGGCAGGAGACATATCAAGGTTGCCAGACGTACAACGACTTCCGGGAGCTATTGGCAAGAAAGGATGTGGACGCGGTGGTGATTGCCACACCGGACCATTGGCATGTACCGCTGGCGTTGGCCGCGATCCGGGCTGGAAAGGACCTCTACGTGGAAAAGCCGCTAGGGCTCACCATGGAGCAAAACAAGGTGCTGCGATCCGCCGTTCATTCGCACGGGAGGGTATTCCAATACGGCACACAGCAACGTTCCTTCAACCAGCATTGCGGGTTTGCCTGCGAACTACTCATCAACGGTTATCTGGGCGATCTGAAGGCCATCCACGTCCTGGCGCCCAACGGGGAGACCGGCGGGCGTGCCACTCCCCAACCTGTGCCCGAGGGACTGGACTATGATCTCTGGCTGGGGCCCGCACCCTTCGCTCCTTTCACAACCGACCGGGTTTTTGGCACCGGGCGATGGCACATTTATGATTACGCGATCGGGTTCATCGCCGGCTGGGGAGCTCATCCTCTGGATATTGCCCATTGGGGTTATCCCCACATTCCGGTTGAATACGAAGGCACCGGTCGCATCTCGGCGGCGGGTCTCTTCGATACGGTGGTGGACTGGGATATCCGCGGCCGCTACGCGAGCGGCGTCGAGTTCACGATGAAGACCGGTTCCGACCAGACCAAGTTTGTCGGATCCGAGGGCTGGGTCGCGGCATCGCGAGGCGGGATCCTGGCTGAACCGGCGTCACTTCTCCAGGTTCAGATCAAGCCCGGAGATAAGCATCTGCTGCAGGAAAACCATCATTATCGCGATTTTCTGAACTGCGTGCGCACGCGACGCACCCCGGTCAGCAACATTGATTCCGCGGTGCAGTCGGATTTCATGAGTCATCTGGGTGACATCGCCATTCGCAGCGAGCGTAAGATTCGGTGGGATCCAGCCAAAGAGACTATCTTGGGCAATGAAGCGGCAGCACGCCGCATGTCGCGGGCGATGCGAGGGCCGTGGTCGCTTTAAGGTTGCTCTATTTCCGCAGGCGATAGACTTGGCACGATTCGGTTGTCTCCATCTGCACCGTAAACAGGTCGCCGTTAACGGATGGGCTATTGGTGACGGGACGCCAGAGGGTCGCCGGCAGGCGGGCCACCGCTTCGAGGGAGTATCCAACAGCGTTCGTCGGCCAGGATATTTCAACCAAGCCGGCACCGGCTCTTGAGATCGACAGCACGGGATCAGGCGGGCTGGCGTCCACCACGGTAAGTGCGGTGAGAGCAAAGTCCACGTATAGCTTGATGGTGTAGGTGTCGAAGCCGGTGAGCGAGGGGGTTGCGTAGCTGAATGTGTTTCCGGCGTACCCAGTGGCATCCAAAGCAAGCGGATCCTGCAGACCGTCCTGCCCGTTGAGCATCGGCATGATTTCGAAAGATCCGCCGGCACCGGCCGTGTTGGCCAGGAGTTTGCCGGTGAAGGACTCGATGCTGAACGGTTGGCCATCCTGTCGCTTGATGGTGATCGTCGCCCCGCTAGGGGATGGCCCGGCAGTCACCGCCTGGGCCTCGAGTCCCTTTGGCCAGGGAATCCGAACCGTTCGTCCGATGGGATTGGTCATCCCGACCCCGCCGGTGAACAGTTTGTCACGGCTCAGGGTAAACAAGTATCCCTGGCTGCTGAGGGTATCCGAGGTGGTTGCGGAGTCCACCAGGTTCGTTGTTTGGGAACCGTTAAAGAAAAACGTGATAGCGGCATGCCCGAAACCGGAACCGAGGGTGAAACTCAAGACGGCGGCTGCCAGACGCGCTATCCAAGTGCCATTCTGTGTTGCGATCTTCATGGTTTTCCGTTTCGCCCCAGTTCCCAAAAAAGAGGGGAGCCACTGAATACAACATATCCAACTCCAGCCGCTTTGGATGTGGAATCCATCTCGGGCTTCAGTCGGTGGGAACGTAAAGGGCCACAACCGAGCGGGCTTCAGCCCGGTAGGTAGAACCCGAAAACGGCGGAGCCTCCCGCCAGGGAAAGATGTCGTTGGGCGACTCGAGCGCAGTATCGATCCATCGCCTCCAGTGGTTCGAGGGATCCTTGCCGGCTGGGGGCAGCTCAAAGTCGAGGGGTTCCCAGAAACCGTTGAAGATGAGGTGCAGCAAGATCTTTTCCTGACGCAGTTCCACCGTGAACCCAACGCTGTGTGAGTGGTCGCTCCAGTCAGGCTGATTCAGGCGGACCCCGTGCCACGTTTTCGACGCGTCCTGGATCAGGCGGTTCAGACTCGTCCGTTTGCGCTCGTGCCCGAACCCGCGCGACAACCGGCGCGCCGTGAGTAGCTTCACGAAGCGGTGTACATCTGCGTGCTTCTGAAGCCGTGCCCAGTCGAACCAACTGATTTCACTATCCTGGCAGTAGGCGTTGTTATTGCCGCCTTGGGTTTGGCGAACCTCGTCTCCCATAAGGAGCATCGGCACGCCAATCGAAAGTAGCGTAACGCTCAAGAAGTTCTTCACCTGCCGGTTGCGGAGTCGCTCAATCGCAGAGTCCTCGGTCGGCCCCTCGACGCCGCAGTTCCAGCTCCGGTTGTCATTCGCGCCGTCGCGGTTACCCTCACCATTCGCCTCGTTATGCTTTTCGTTGTAGGAAACAAGATCGTTCAGAGTGAACCCGTCATGGCAGGTGACAAAATTGATACTCTGTTCTGGTTCGCGATCTTCGTGCCCATAGATCTCCGGGCTGCCAATCATGCGGTCCGCGAAACGCCGGAGCGCCCCTTTCTCACCCCGGAAAAAGTCGCGGGTGTCGTCGCGAAAACGACCGTTCCACTCTTTCCAACTGTCTCCGATGAAATTGCCCACCTGGTAGAGCCCAGCGGCGTCCCACGCCTCCGCGATCAATTTCGTACCCGCCAACAGAGGATCGGATTCAATGTCCCACAACACGGGCGGGTTGGGGAGAACATGGCCGCGAGCGTCGCGGGCCAGGATGGAGGCAAGGTCAAAGCGGAAACCGTCCACGTGCATCTCCGCTACCCAGTAACGCAGACTGTCTACGATCATGCGCCGCACGATGGGGTTGTTGGCGTTGATGGTATTCCCGGTACCGGTGTAGTTGGAGTACTTGGCGCGGTCGGGTTCGAGGATGTAATAGAGGTCGTTTGCGAGGCCGCGATAGCAGAGCGTGGGCCCTTCTTCGTTGCCTTCGGCGGTGTGGTTGAAGACCACGTCGAGAATCACCTCGATACCTGCGCGATGGAGGGCCTTCACCATGTCGCGAAATTCATCCACGGGGCCGAGCGGGTCCTGGCGGGAACTGTAGGCGGCGTGGGGTGCGAAGAAGGAAATGGGGGCATAGCCCCAGTAGTTCAAACGACCTGACGGAGCGTCCTGGGAATCGAAGTGAAAGACCGGCAACAGTTCCACCGCCGTGATGCCGAGCTCTTGCAGGTAGGGAATTTTCTCGATGAGCCCGGCGTAGGTGCCGCGCTTGCCTTCGCTGACACCAGAACTGGGGTGGCGAGTGAAACCGCGCACGTGCATCTCGTAGATGATAGTCTGCGCACAGGGGCGGCGCAGGGGTTCATCGCCTTCCCAATCGTAAGCAGCAGGGTCGACCACCACACTCTTCATGGCGGCTGCCGTGTTGTCCCCAGCCAGGGTAGCTGCGTCGCGGCTATACTTGGGCGGCACCATCACCGCCAGGCCATACGGGTCCAGCAACACTTTGGTTGGATCGAATCGAAAGCCCCGCCCCAAGTCGAAAGGCCCTTCAACGCGAAAGCCATAAATCTGGCCCGCCTTCACGCCCGGGACAAACACGTGCCAGTAATGATAGGTCCGGTTCAGGTACGGATCCAACTCGAAGACACGACTAGGCCGGGCGTCGTCCACCCGGTCAAAGAGCAGGAGTTCCACGCGGGCAGCGGAGCGAGAGAAGAGGCTGAAGTTGACGCCCCCGTGGCGGAGGCTCGCGCCAAGGGGATGGCTGCCCCCTGGCTCAGCCTGGCTCTTTTTCGGCAAACCGGCTTTCACTTGGACCCTTTCCTTTCACCCACGATCAGAAACTCGATGCGATGGTTGGCGTGTGGATTCGTCGCGGAAGGACCGGCCACCAACATGGCAACCGTACCAGATAGCCCATATTCGACGAGCCGCTGTTTTGCGAACTCGCGCCAATCGTCGGGATCTTCGGACAGTTGAATGGGATGCACGCCGTAGGAGAAGGCGAGGCCCTGGCAGACCTGATGATCCTGGCCCAGGGCAAAAATCCAAACAGATGGGTTGAAACGTGAGATCATTCGCGGCGTGGTCCCAGTGTGCGTGGGAGCAAAAACCGCAGCGCACGGCACCGTGTCGAGCGCGTGCGCCACCACTGAAGCGATCGCTTCGGCGGCGTTCCTGGGCCGGTGCTGGCAGGATATGGCCTGGAGCCTTTCCTGCTGCGTTTGCGGCCGGTGTGATTCGGTATAGGCTGCTATCCTGGCCAGCATAGCCACGGCCTCCTCAGGGAACTTACCCATTGCCGATTCGCCGGAGAGCATGATGCAATCGGTGCCGTCGAGGATGGCGTTTGCGACGTCGGTCGATTCCGCTCGCGTGGGCAGGCGGCTTGCGCTCATTGACTCCAACATCTGGGTGGCGGTAATCACCGGTTTGCCCGCCAGGCTGGCTTTGGCGATGAGTTGCTTTTGCAGGATGGCCATCTCCTCGATCGGCACCTCCACACCCAGGTCACCACGCGCCACCATGATGCCGTCCGCCGCCTCCAGGATCTCCTCAAAATGAGTGAGAGCATCCGACCGCTCAATTTTGGCAATGATGAAGGGATTCTTGCCCATGGCCTTCGCCGCTGCGCGCACCGCCTGAACGTCCGCCGCCGTCTCCACAAACGACTGGCTCACGGCGTCGACCCCATGCTGGAGCGCGAATTCCAAGCAGGCGCGGTCGTGTTCGGTGAAGGCGCTGATCCCGAGATGGATACCAGGGAGATTGAGACCCTTCCTCGAGCGCAGGTCGCCACCGACCGCGACCTTGCACTGGACGTCGGCTCCGGTCGCCTTTTCGACAACGAGCTGCACCAAGCCGTCATTGAGGAAGAGGCGGTCGCCCGGTTTGACTACTTGCGGCAGCCGCTCAAAGCTCATCGAGACGCGTTGCTGATTGCCAACGACGCTGTCGCTCGTCAGCGTGAAAGTATCACCGGGGCGCAGCTGGATTGGCTCTGGGTCGATCTTGCCGACGCGCATCTTAGGACCGGGGAGATCGGCCATAATGGCGACGCGCCGGCCGGTGGCTTTTTCCGCCGCGCGAATGCGGGCGATATGTTCCGCGTGACCGGCGAAATCGCCATGCGAAAAGTTCAGCCGCGCCACGTTCAGCCCGGCATGAATGAGCTTCTCCAGCATTTCGGGTGAGTCCGAGGCGGGTCCGATAGTGGCAACGATCTTGGTTTTGTGGTTGGGCAAGTACATAGAGTTCTATGTGCCGGTGGGTAGAGGCGCATTGGCCAGCCACCTTGGTTTTCCTATGCTGTACGAAACCATGTTCTGAACCGAGCTCCGGCGGTCCTAGGCAATGGGTTCTGCCCAGATTCTGACGGTTGCGTCGGCCTCTCGAACAGTAGCTGGGACCACTTTTCTTTAGCAAGATAGATCAAAACGAAGCGAACCATAAGGAACAAGCTCGGCGGCCGGTCAGCGTTCCTCGAACGCGGGCGTATGGGAATGTCGGTCAGGCGGTTTTGAGGCTTGCAGGGCACCACCCGGGCCACGTAAAAGAGAGGAGTGTGCCCCAGAGCGCTCTTCCCGGTGCCTACGGGGTGAATCATGAATCTGAGATGTCAATTCAACAACTGGCTCCGAGTCGTGCTCCTGACACTTCTCGCGTCCATAGTCGCCTTCCTTGCCGGATGCCGGATGGTCGAAAACACCGCGAGGAGGCCGATCAACTCCAAGCCGGGCTCTACCTCCGCATCGAAGTCCGGTCTGTCTGACCCCGCTGCGCTGCAGGCTGAACTGCAGCGTTACTCGGACGAGTATCTCCTCAGGACCACAGAGGCTTTGGATGAGTATGCCCGGGTATCTGACACCGCCGAAGCCAAAGACCGGGCGTTGACGTGGAAAGTGACCATCTCGTCCACGATAGTGAGTATCGTCAGCGGGCCCAATCCCGCAGCCAACCTGGTCGACCTTCTAGCGCTAACGACCATCACTCGGACCTCGCTGGAGGAGTACTGGGTCAGGACGCCCCAGGGAGAATCGTTTCAACCCTGGCTCAAGGCCAGTCGGGCGTTGGAGACCAACAGCTGGAGACTAGCCGAAGGAGTCCTGACCCCCGCGCAACAGCAGGAACTGCGGGACGGCATCACCCAGTGGTGGCAGTCCAATTCAGGGGAACGGAGCGCCATCATTGCGCGGCCACAAGACATTGCTGCGGACGTGCGGCAGACTGGGCAGAAAGCCGCTGCGCCAGGGAGCCTGTTCGGTATGCTCGGCCTGGATCCGACGGCGGGCCTGGATCCCGCAGTACGGGAGGTGGCGAGCGCGCGCCTTTTCGCCGAGCGCGCCATGTACACCGCACGGTACATGCCCTTCGTGCTCCGCTGGCACCTGGAACTTCTGAGCCGGCACCTACTCCATGATCCTCAGGTCTCCCTGGTGCTGTCCAATGCTGCTTCTCTCAGCCAAAGCGCGGATCGTTTCAGCCGCGCTTCGGATGCTTTGAGCCAAACGGCCGCACAGTTACCCGATCGCCTGAGCGCCGAGCGGGCGGCGATCCTGGGGGCGCTCGAAACCCAGGAAGGCCGCCTGCGCGAACTCTCCGCCGAAGTCAGCCGCACGCTCATCGCCGGCGAGAAGATGTCCACGTCGCTCAACACCACCCTGGTCACCTTCGGCGCGCTCATGAAGCGTTTCGGAGTCGGCGAACCACGCAGCGCCCCTGGGACAACGAACACAACCAGGTTCGATATTCTGGACTATGCCCGCACCGCCGATCAACTGACTCTGATGGCGAAGGAATTGGACGTGCTGCTCAAGGACACCGGGGCCACGCTGGATTCCCCCGCGCTTCAGCGGCGGATGCAAGAGCTGGCCCTCGTCACCGAACGTGCCAAGACCGATGCGAAGTCGATCCTGAACCATGCCTTCTTGCTGGGCACAGCCCTCGTGTTGCTTGCCTTCGCCCTCGGGCTCGTGTACCGACGAGTGGGACTCCCAGCCATGACCGTCCCTTCGGGAAAGGCAGGGTCACCTCCAACAGGTGAAATGCCCAAGACTACCGGCTCATGAAACCCAGCCTTTACCCAGCCCACAGCTCGTTCGCCGCCGTCGCCCTGACCGGGCTCTGCGCCTTCGTCCTGCAGTCACCCCTCGCTCTAGCCCAAGGACTTCCCGCAATCCCACCGGAGACACTGTCTTTGCTGAATGACCGGGTGGAGGCGCTCGCGATCCTCGGAGGTGATTACGGCGCGTCCGGCGGGGCGTACACTTTCCGGGGCGGGACCGGAGCCGATCTCAGCGTGGCCAAGTTTGGTGGTGGCGGGGACATCTCCAGCCCGATGCCGACCGGGTTGGGCAACCTGAAGTGGAATCCGACTCTCAGCGGGAACATCGGTTACATCTCGGCAGACGGAACTGTTGAGCGGGAACCGCTTACGGGGAATACCCTGGAGGTGTCGACGTTCGGGTTGGAGTTGGGCACCGGCGCCCGGTTCTGGTTCACGGAGCATTTCAGCTTGGCTCCCGAGGTGAGCGGAATGTACGGCCACATAGAAAACGAGTTCCATGCCTTGACCCCCAGCGGCGAGGAATTTGAAGGGCCGATGACGGAGGCAGGCTGGGTGAACTGGACGGCCGACACCTGGTCCGTGGTTCCCTCTGTCAACGCCCAGTATCTCTGGAACTGGGGCCGGGTGGCTTTCAACTTTCAGTCCACATTCCGTTATTTCTATACCGAGTCCTTCGATACCTCAACGCCACTGGTCAATGTTATCGGACACTCACAGATGTGGGAGAACAAGCTGGATGTCGATGTCCCACTCGGCTGCATGGTTTTTGGACGAGAACTGCACACGGGCGGTTTCTTGAGCCGCACGGAGCTATTTGGCGACCTTGAGACGGGGTTGAACTCCAGTTACCTCTATACGGTCAACGGCAGGTTTGTGCTCGATTTCCTGGGCAAGATCTGGAAGTTACGTTGGCTGGGAGTGGGCTCCTCTTACTTTTGGAGCGACACCATAAGCGGTTGGAGTGCAGGCATCGACATACGGTTCAAATTCTAAGGTCTCCGTTGGTCGTTCCTTTCTATTCAGGGTTGCAGTAAAAGAAGGCACAGTCTATCGTCGGGGAGTAACTGAATCTTATATTACAGAAGCGATTATCATTCTTATGCAAACCACGAAGTCCCTCTTCACGCATGCTTGGGCCAGAGCACTCATGCTAGCCCTCACCTTCATGGCTGTCGAAGCCTCGGCCAGCCAGGAGAAGCTGGCAGCCTCGATCCAGTCCACCCGCGATGAAGTGATCGCCACCCGTGATCAACTTCAGGCTACGGTCAACAGCCTGGACGCCCTGGTGAAGCAGACTGAGGGCGACATGAAGCCCACCTATAATGCCTTTGTCGCGGACGTAGCAAAGACCCAGGCCGACTCCGATAAGACTTCGAAGCGTGCTGGCACCATGGAGGCCGACGCTCAGAGTCATTTCTCCACCTGGCAGAAGGAGATCGACGGGATCGCCAATGAGAAGCTGCGCAAGAAGGCTCAAACCCGGCTCGCGGCAGTCCAGAAAAGCTATGGGAAAGCCACGGCTGAGCTTTCAGCAGCGAGCACCAGTTTCGCACCTTTCCTCTCCGATCTTGCTGACGTCAAGAAGATCTTAGCCAACGACCTGACCCCGGGCGGCGTCAAGGCTATCAAGGGCACAGTTAGCAAGGCCAAATTTGACCTGCAGGCGGTGCGCAGCCACCTCTTCGATGCCATCAAAGAGTTGGATGGCATGCAGAAGTCACTCACCACCACCGCCAAGAAGTAGGCTGAGCCATACCACGGGATCTCCGCGTTCTTCCGAATGCTCGACCTGGTGTCGCAGCCCAGTCTGTGACACCAGGTTTGTTTTTTGCGGAACGTTCGCCTGAGTCCTCTCTCGGCCCGGAAACCACAGGCCCCCCTCCCCTGTCCCTGGCTCAAAGGCACCCAATAGTAACGCCGGTCCAATCCAGGAGTCGTCCTTACCGCCTCAACTCATGAAAGTGAATTCCTTCGCTGTCCTTGTGAGTATCGCGTGGATCACGTCGGCGTTGGCGCAACCCTCCGGCAGCTACGGAATCGTCGATGAACCCGCGCCGGCGGCACCTACCGGTGGTGCCACGAGGAGGAGTAGCGCGGATTTGGAAAAGCTGGCTGCTCCGATCGCACTTTACCCGGACCCGTTGATCGCGACCATTCTGGCAGCGGCGGTCTACCCGATGGAAATCGTTCTGGCAGGACGCCTTCTTGAGAACACGGACAGCACCTCTGAAATCGAGGCTCAAACCTGGGATCCCAACGTGAAGGCCGTTGCGAAGATCCCTGAAGTGCTCAAGGAGATGAGCACCGACCTGAATTGGACGAGTGAATTGGGCCTGGCTTTCCTGCAACAAGACCAGGAGTTGATGGATGCGATCCAGGCGCTCCGAGGCAAAGCTCAAGCTGCCGGCACACTTGTGAGCAATCCTCAACAGGTGGTGGTGGTTACCAACGCCGTGGTGGAAAGAGTCTACGAGCAGCAGGTGGTCTACATGACCAATACCGTGGTGGAGATCCAGCCCTCGGATCCGGAGGTTATCTATGTTCCCGAATACGACCCGGCCATCGTCTATTCCACCGCCCCGGTGTATGTGGATCCGGCGGCGCCTCTGGTCACCTTTGGCGTTGGCATAGCCGTCGGGGCCATCATCGCCAACAATTGCGACTGGCACTATGGCGGCGTTTATGTGGGTGGAGGTGGTTTGGTGATGTGGGGTGGAGGTGGTCATCCACCTTACTACCCGCCGCCACCGGGGCATCGCCCACCGCCCTATCATCCGCCGTCGGGCTACCGACCGCCGCCGCCTGGGATTCGCCCACCGGGGTATCCTCCTCCGGGGGCTCGTCCTTCCACCGCAACCACGACGCATTCCACCCGATGGCAGGCAAACCAGACCCGCTTAGGCACAGCGGGTGCCTCGACACAAGAAGCCAGGGGCTGGGGATTAGCCGGGGCACCCGCTGGCAGGGAACCCGCGCCCGGTACCGGGGCGGTGGGGGCCAGGCCCTCGACAGGAAACGTTTCTCCGAGTGCCAAGACCTCTGCGGGGGCCGTCGGGGGCGGGGGGCGGCCTGCGACGCCTGGCGCGGTCACACCCGCCGCAGGGCCGAGTTCAGCTCCAAGAGGTCCGAGCCCGAGCGCTTTTGGCGGCGTCGATGCCGGGTCGAACCACCAGAGCTACAGCGATCGTGGGGCTATGAGCCGTGGCGGAGGTGGCGGCGGTGCGGGCAGACGTCGCTAGTACCAGCTATTGAGTGGGTCACAAACACACACAGCTTGGCTTATGAAAGCCATGAGCAAGACCAGGCTTAGAGAACGTCACTGGAACAACTGCTGCGCCCTGCCCAGAATCCGGACGATCCAGCACTGATCTCCCATTTCTTGGTGGTTGCATTGACTGAACAGGACGGGTAACAGTTTAACTTGTCGGCGACAACTAGATGCATCGAAACCGGTTTTGCCGCGGCGGAAACCGCTTTCCGCGCTGTGGACTAAGAACTAGAATGACGTTACGAAAACAGACTGATCTGATTCCTTCACCCATCTCATGAAAAGAACCTTTACCTCCGCCTTCGCCACTGCGTGGCTCCTCGCGCTGGCCTGCTGCTCCATGACCTCCACCAAGGCCGAGGCCGCAGCGATCCCGGCCAGCACTTTCAGCTTCGTCAACATTCAAGGCAAACAGCCGCCCGCTTTTGCCGAGCGCGAGGAGAAGGTCCATAGAGTGATCAAGAGCGCGATCACCCAGGGCCTGGCAGCCAAAAAGCTCAGTTTCGTGGAGCAAGGTGGGGACGTCACCGTGGCCTACCTGATCGTCCTGGGCAACAACGCTGCTGTCACCTCCGTCAGCGATTACTTTGGCTATGGCCGGGATTCGTCGGAGCTGGTCAAGAAAGCGCATAACAAATACAGCGGCAACAAGAACCCCAATTACTTTGAGGCGGGAACCTTGCTGATCGACATCGTCGATTCCAAGACCTGGAAATTGCTCAAGCGGGGCTATGCCACCCGGCCGTTGCTGAAGGATCCCTCGGCGGACGAGCGGGCCACGCGCGTGCAGGAAGCCGTGGACGAAATCCTCAAAGACGTGCGGTTTAAGCAGTAGTCAGGGCGGGCCCCGCCCGCGACTCCCCACCCATCTATGAAACTCACTTGTTTTGAATCCACCGGCCCGACCCTAGTGGCGTTGCTCGCAGCCGGCACGGCGATGCTGACCTGCTCCTGCAAGAAGAAGGAAGCCGCAGCACCACCGCCGCCTCCGATCGTGCAAGTGATGGAGTTGACACCCACGAACGTGCCGATGTCCACGGAGTTCATCGGGCAATTGGACTCGCCGCAAAACGTCGAGGTCCGCGCCCGGGTCGAGGCTTTCGTGGAAAAGATGAACTTCACCGAGGGCAGGGACGTGAAGGAGAACGATCCGCTCTTTACGCTCGATACCAAGCCTTTTGTACAGCGGCTCAACGCCGCCAACGGGATGCTGGCTGAAGCCAAAGCCTCTCTGAACAAGTACGAAAAGGATGTGGCTCGCCTCACCCCACTGGCGGCAAAGCAGGCCATCCCCAAGCAGGACCTGGACAACGCCCTCGCCTCGGTCGAGGTCGGTAAGGCGAGCGTGCTCTCAGCGCAGGCACGGGTGGAGGCGGCCCAGATTGACTTGGGTTACTGCGATGTGAGGGCGCCGATCAGCGGCTTGATTGGGGCCAAGCAGGTATCGATAGGTGAGTTGGTGGGCAAAGGTACACCCACGCTCATGGCCACCATCTCGACGCTCGACCCCATCTGGTTCTACTGCAACATCAGCGAAGTGCGTTACCAGAAAGCAACAGCCGAAGCCCGTCGCTCCAGCAAGCGAGTGGCCGATCTGCCGGTGACCCTGGTGCTCGCGGATGGCTCGCCGCATCCACAGCAGGGGAAATTCTCCTTCGTGGACCGTGCGGTGGACACCAAGACCGGCACGATCCGTGCCCGCGTGGAGTTTCCAAATCCGGACAAGACCTTGCGGCCGGGCATGTTTGCCCGGATCATCGTGGATTTGGGGGTCCGTTCGGATAGTATCCTCGTGCCAGAGCGTGCGGTGACCGAGCTTCAGGGCAAGAGCTTCGTGTGGGTCGTTAGTCCCGACAACAAGAGCACGCAGCGCGGAGTCAAGGTGGGAGAGCAGCTCGGGGAAAACCTGCTCGTCCTCGAAGGCCTCAAGCCGGGTGAGCGGATCGTGGTGGAAGGAGTTCAGAAAGCTCGCCAGGACGCGCCGGTGCAACCGATGACCGCCGCGCAAATGGCCGAGGCCCAGGCCCAAGCTGCGGCCGCGCAAGCGCCAGCCACCCACAAGACCGAAAAGGAATAGGCGCTATGGCTGACTTCTTCATTCGACGCCCCATTGTCGCGATGGTGATCGCCATCCTGACGATCATCGTGGGCACAATCACCCTTCTGCGGCTGCCCATCGCGGAATACCCGCCCGTCAGCCCCACGATGATCCAGGTGACGACCACCTACCGTGGCGCCGCTGCGGAAGCCGTGATGGAATCTGTGGCCACTCCGATCGAGTCCAAGGTCAACGGCGTGGACAAACTGCTCTACATGCAGTCGTTCAACGCCAACGACGGAAAGCTCACGCTGAACGTTTACTTCGACGTTGGCACCGACGTGGACATCATGCAGGTCAACGCGCAGAACCGTGTCTCCCAGGCGGAGGCGCAGCTGCCGGACGCGGTCAAGAAGGAGGGTGTGGTCGTCAACCGGTCCAGCCCGGACATTCTGATGGTGATTGCGCTGTCTTCACCCAGCAACACCTACGACGCGGTCTTCCTGGGTAACTACTGCGACATCAATCTGGTGGACTCCATCAAGCGCGTGAAGGGTGTGGGGGATGTAAAGAACTTCACCGCCCAGGATTACTCGATGCGCATTTGGCTCCGGCCGGACAGACTGGCTTCGCTGGGCGTGACGCCCTCCGACGTGTCCAACGCCATCAAGGAGCAGAATGCCCAAGCTCCGGCGGGTCGAATTGGTGCGGAACCCGCCCCGCCAGGACAGGAGAGCCAATTCAACGTCCGCGCCCTGGGGCTGTTGAAGGATCCGACGGAGTTCGAGGAAATCATCGTTCGCTCCAACCCGGACGGATCGCAGGTGAAGATCAAAGACGTGGCCCGCGTTGAATTGGGTGCGCAAACCTATGACTTGCGCGCGCGGCTGAGCAGCCCTGCGGCACCCGCCTCCCCGGCTGGCGCCATTGGCATTTTCCTCGCGCCCGGCGCGAACGCCCTCGAAACCGCAAAAAAGGTGAAGGAGATTCTGGCGAAAGCGGAAACCAAGTTCCCGCCGGACATGGTCTACGACATCACGCTCGATACCACCCTGCCCATCAAAGCTTCGATGGAGGAGATTGTTAGCACGCTCGAAGAGGCCGTCATCCTGGTGCTCGTGGTGGTTTACATCTTCCTGCAGAGCTTCCGGGCCACCATCATCCCGATGTGCACCGTGCCCGTCTCCCTGCTGGGCGCGTTTATCATGTTCCCGGTGCTGGGATTCAGTGTGAACGTCCTCACGATGTTTGGGCTGGTGCTGGCCATCGGCATTGTGGTGGACGACGCCATCGTGGTGGTGGAAGCGGTGCAGCACCACCTGGAGCACGGCATGACTCCGGTAGAGGCCACGCGACAGGCCATGAAGGAGGTCTCAGGGCCCGTCATAGCGATCGGCCTCGTCCTGTGTGCGGTATTCGTACCGGTTGCGGGGATGAGCGGCGTGACCGGCCAGCTCTACAAGCAATTCGCTCTGACCATTGCCGTGGCGGTGGTCTTCTCCGTCATCAATGCGCTTACCCTCAGCCCCGCTCTGTGCGCGATGCTGCTGAAGAAGCCGACACCGGGACGCGGCCCGATTGCGAAGTTCTTTAAGATGTTTAACAGCGCCTTTGATTGGGTGATCGAGCGCTACGGTGTCATTGTTGGCGGGTTGACCCGAAAGGCGGCTCGCTCGATGCTCTTGCTGGTGGCCGTGGTCGGGTGCATCTGGTTGCTCGGCAAGGCCGTGCCTGGAGGTTTCATTCCGGACGAGGACAAGGGGTACCTTTTCGTCGCCGTCGAGCTGCCCGAAGGCGCGTCGGTACAACGGGCGGATGCCATCCTCAAGGAAGTGGAAAGCATTGTCGGTAACACCAAGGGCGTCCGCTCAGCGGTGGGTCTGGCCGGTTATAACATCCTCAACGGGCTGAACTTCCCCAATGCGGCGATGATGTTTGTGGGTCTGGAACCTTGGGAGGAGCGGAAAGCGCCCGAGTTGCAGGCCAGCGCCCTCGTCCGCGAGTGGAACAAAAAGTTCAGCGGAATCCCCGGCGCACGCGCGTTTGCCTTCGGCCCGCCCCCGCTGCCGGGTTACGGCAACGTGTCCGGGTTTACCATGCAATTGCAGGACACTTCCGGCGGGAGCATCGAGCAACTGGCCGGTTACGTGAAGCAACTCACGGCCGCCGTGGCCAAGCGCCCCGAGATCAGCCGCGTCAGCACTACCTTCAACCCAGCCACGCCACAGGTAAAGGTAGAGTTGGACCGCGAGAAGGCCCGTACCCTGGGCGTGCCGGTGGACAGCGTGTTCCAGACGTTGCAAGCCTATCTCAGTGGACTGTACGTGAACGACTTTGTGCGCTTCGGTCGCGTCTTTAAAGTCTTCCTTCAAGCCGAACCGCAGTTCACCAGCAAACCGGACGATATCGGCCAATTCTACGTCCGGAACAACGACGGGCAGATGGTGCCGTTGAGCACGCTGGTCAAAGTCAGCAAAATGTCCGGTCCGAACATCGTCACCCGCTTCAACCTGTTCAACGCTGCGGAAATCATGGGTGCGGCCGCGCCGGGTTACAGTTCGGCGCAGGCAATCAAGGCCATTGAGGAAGTCATGAAGACGATGCCCAGCGAGACCGGCTACGAATGGTCCGGCTTGACACTCCAGGAAAAGAAATCCGAGGGCCAAGCGCCGATCATCTTCGGCATGGCGGTGCTCTTCGTGTTCCTGCTGCTCGCGGCCCAGTACGAAAGCTGGGGTCTGCCCTTCGCGGTGCTGCTGGCCACACCGACCGTGATCTTGGGCACGATGGTCGGCATGTTCGTCCGACACTTTGACTTGAACGTGTATGCGCAGATCGGTTTGGTCATGCTGATCGGACTCGCCGCCAAGAACGCCATCCTCATCGTGGAGTTCGCCAAGATGAAACGGGATGAAGGTGTGGAGATTCTCGACGCCGCGGTACAAGGATCCAAACTCCGGCTGCGGCCGATTCTCATGACCTCGTTCGCGTTCATCCTCGGATGCGTTCCGCTTATGCTCGCCACCGGCTCCGGGGCTGCCGCACGCAGCACCATGGGAACGGGCGTAGTCTACGGCATGGGGATCTCCACCGTGGTGGGCCTGTTCCTCATCCCGGTCTGTTATGTGTTCGTCCAGCGACTCACAGAGCGATCCAAAAAAACCCAGGCGGCGGCCGCCTCCAGTGGAATCGCAACCCAGCACCCGGAAAAAGGGGGAGGACACTAATATGGAAGGCAACAGACGAGAAACAAAGGTCCAGCAGCAGCAGGGTGCGAGCACAGGCGAGAGGTTCTCGACCCCGCGTCCGCTCTTCAGCGCCATGTCAGGTTTCCATTCTAGGGTCCAGGCTGCGTGGCTTGTCTCACTGGCTCTTTTAGTCGCGCTGGCTGGCTGTGCAGTTGGCCCAAACTACAAACGCCCCGCACTGAACACGCCCGCCACCTTCCGGGCGGCTGCGTCGGCGCCAAATACCAACGACCTTGCAGCCTCCGAGTCGCTGGCCAACCTCGGCTGGTGGCAAGTCATGGACGACCCGCAACTCCAGGCCTACCTTGCTGAGGCGCTAACCAATAGCTGGGACATCCAGATCGCCGCTGCCCGCGTGCTGCAAGCCGAGGCGGTGGCACGGGTCACCCGGTCCCAGTTCATGCCCTCGGTGGGCGTCGGAGGCGACTGGTCCACCACGCGCGCCTCGGAGAACGGTCCCACCCCCATTCCAGCGGGGGTCAATCCGCAGAAGGAGTATGGGAGTGTTTACGGGGCGATGGCAGGATATGAGGTGGACCTTTGGGGCCGCATTCGCCGCGCGAACGAGGCCGCTCGCGCTCAACTGCTCGCCACCGAGGCCGCGCAACAGACCGTGCGCCAAACGCTGGTCGCCCAGGTTGCCACGGCGTACCTCAGCCTGCTGGAACTAGACCACGAACTCGAGATCGCCCAGAACACCTACAGCGTGCGGACCAACTCCCTGAACCTCACTCAGGCACGCCAGGAAGGCGGGGTCGCCTCGATGCAGGACGTGTACCAGGCGCAGGTTTTGGTCGCGACCGCCCAAGCGTCCATCGCCGACACTCATCGTCGCATCGAACAGCAGGAAAACGAACTCAGCATCCTGCTCGGTCGCAATCCGGGTTCACCCCAGCGCGGAGCGGGATTCCTCCAGCAGAAACTGGGAGTCACTGTGCCCCCCGGATTACCAGCGGACTTGATCGATCGTCGGCCAGACATCCGCACCGCAGAACAACAACTGGTTGCCGCCAACGCCGACGTCGGCCAGGCCAAGGCCGCTTTCTTCCCCAAGGTCACGCTCACCGGGTTCTATGGGTTCCAGTCTGTGGCGCTCTCCGATCTTTTCAAGAGCGGGTCCCAGACGTGGCAGTTCGGCCCGGCGGTCAGCTTTCCCCTGTTCACCGGCGGTGCCTTGAAAGGCAATTTGAAGTTGGCCAAGGCGGCGTTCGATGCGGCGCTCGCCCAGTACCAGAAGACGGTTCAGAACTCCTTTCGCGAGGTGTCGGACGGCCTCATCGCCTACCAACGCACCCAGGAGTATCGGGCGCGACAGGAAGAGAACGCGGAGGCTCACCGCAAAGCGACGGACCTGGCGAATACCCGCTATGAGGGCGGTGTCACCAGCTACCTGGAGGTGCTCTACAACGAGCAGGAGTTGTTCACCGCCGAGCTGAACCTGGCCCAGGCCCGGCTAAACGAACTGCTCAGCGTCGTCTCGCTCTATCGTGCACTCGGGGGCGGCTGGACTGCCAATGTACCGCAGGAGCCAACTGTAGCGGAGAATCGGTAAGATCCGTCCGCTCGTTCCTACCCCGGAACCGTTCCGTGAAACCTTCGGTCTATGAAAAAGAACGTTAACCGATCACTCAAGAAAACCACCAAATCCACGGTTTCGTCCGGTGTTCGGACCGGCCCCAGCGTGGCGGAAATCAAGCAGGCTTTCCTAGACAATCTCTTCTGCGGCTTGGGCCGTGCGCCCACCGCAGCCACTCCTAACGACGCCTACACGGCCCTGGCGTTGACCGTGCGTGACCGTGTGCTTCATCGAAGCGTGGAGACGCTTGAGGATTACGGGGCGAAAGACGCGCGCGTGGTGGCCTATCTGTCGGCTGAATTCCTGCCCGGCCCGCACTTGGTAAACAACCTGCTCAGCCTGGGGATCCTCGATCAGGCCCGTCAGGCCATGGCGGAACTAGACCTGGACCTGGATGAATTGGTGGAGGAAGAGGAGGAACCGGGTTTGGGAAACGGCGGTCTGGGGCGCTTGGCATCCTGCTACCTGGATTCCCTCGCCGCCCTCGCTGTGCCTGCCGTCGGTTACGGAATTCGCTACGAGTTCGGGATCTTCGACCAGGCCATCCACAACGGCTGGCAGGTGGAGATCACCGACAAATGGCTCCGTTTCGGCAATCCGTGGGAGACTCCCCGACCGGAGATTACTTACGATGTCAAATTTGGCGGCCGCACCGAATCCTACACGGATGACCAAGGCTGCTATCGCGTGAGGTGGATCCCTGAATCCGTCGTGAAAGGTGTGGCCTATGACACCCCGATTCCTGGATACGGGACCCGTGCCTGTAACCCGTTGCGGCTCTGGAAGGCCGAAGCAGTAGAGTCCTTCGACTTCGCCGCCTTCAACCATGGGGACTACTACCGCGCTGTGGAGGACAAGATGCGCTCGGAGAACATCACCAAGGTGCTCTACCCGAACGACGAGATGCTGCAGGGCAAGAACCTTCGCCTCCGGCAGCAGTTCTTCTTTGTCACCTGCTCCCTGCAGGACATGATCCGGGTTCACCTGAAGCAGGGGCGAAAACTCGAGACCTTCCACGAGAAGTGGGCGGTGCAACTGAATGACACGCATCCGGCCATCGCGATCGCCGAGTTGATGCGCCTTCTGGTGGATGAACACCAGGTCGAGTGGAATACCGCCTGGAACGTCACCCGGAACACCTTTGCCTACACGAACCACACCCTGCTCCCGGAAGCGCTGGAGAAATGGGCCGTGCCTCTCTTCGCCTTCCTTCTTCCCAGGCACTTGGAAATCATCTACGAAATCAACCGGCACTTTCTCGACGAGGTGCGCTCGAAGTTCCCCGGTGACGATGCCCGCGTGGTCCGGATGTCGTTGATTGATGAAGGGGGCGAACGCTACGTGCGCATGGCGAATCTCGCCACAGTGGGCAGCCATCACGTCAACGGCGTCGCGCGCTTGCACTCGGAGCTCTTGGTCAAAACCGTGATGCACGATTTCGCGGAACTATGGCCGGACAAGTTTTGCAATGTGACCAACGGAGTCACTCCACGCCGTTTCGTAGCGGTCAGTAATCCGCCGTTGGCCAGCCTGATTTCCAGCCGCATCGGCGAAGGATGGCTCCGTGATCTCGGTCAGCTCCGGCAACTGGAACCTTTGGCGGACGACGCAGGATTCCAGCAGCAGTGGCGCGAGGTAAAACTCACGGCCAAGCGAGGCCTCGCGAAGCTGATTCAAGAGCGAGTGGGAGTTCAGGTGGATCCAGAGTCGCTGTTCGATGTCCAGGTGAAGCGCCTTCACGAGTACAAAAGGCAGCATCTGAACGTGCTTCACATTCTTCGTTTATACCTGCATCTCCGAGATCAACCGGAAGCGGACCTTCCGGCGAGGACGTTCCTCTTTGGCGCCAAAGCCGCCCCTGGCTACTACATGGCGAAACTGATCATCAAGCTCATCAATTCGGTCGCGGAGGTGGTGAACCAGGATCCAGTCGTGCGCGGCCGCCTCAAGGTGGTCTTCTTCCCGGACTACAACGTGAAGAACGCGCAACATATCTTTCCCGCCGCCAATCTTTCGGAGCAGATTTCCACAGCCGGCAAGGAAGCTTCCGGTACGGGAAATATGAAGATGTCGCTCAATGGCGCGCTCACCATCGGCACGCTGGACGGCGCCAACGTGGAGATCCGTGAGGAGGTGGGTGAGGAGAACTTCTTCCTTTTTGGACTGGATGCAGACCAGGTTCATGAGTTGAAGGCCAGAGGCTACCGGCCGCTTGACCACTATGAACAGAACGAGGGCCTGCGGCAGGTACTCGACTTTATCGCTTCCGGGGCGCTTGCAGGAGGGGACGCGAACCTGTTTCGTCCGCTGGTGGAAAACCTGCTCCGGCATGATCCTTTCCTGGTGCTGGCCGACTTTCAGGCGTATGTCGAATGCCAGGAGCGGGTGAGCGCTCTCTGGCGCAACCAGCAGGAGTGGACACGGAAATCGATCCTCAACGTGGCCCGCATGGGCAAATTCTCCTCCGACAGATCCATCCGCGATTACTGCGAGCAGGTCTGGAGGATTAGCCCAGCACTCTGAACCACAGCCTGCTATTTCCACTTTCTCTATGATACGACCTCTTGCTTCCAAGACCGCAACACTTCTGGTGCTCTTAATCGCGATCGCTCTGGGACCGGTGCGCTCGGGGGCGGCCGAAAACGTCAATGAGGCCATTGAGCTCTTGCGTAAGACCTACGCAAGCGATCGCCAGACGTTCGTGGATGCGAACTTGCAGCTGAACGAAGCGACAGGCAAAGCCTTCTGGCCGGTATACGAGCAACATCAAGCGGCCCAGAAATCGCTCGGCGATAGCCTAACCAAATTGATCCTGGAGTATGCAGAGGCCTATCCCACGTTATCGGAGGATCAGGCTCGGCAAATGCTGGAGCGCTACTTGGCACTAGAGCAGAAACTGGCGAGTCAACGGGCTGCCTATCTGAAGAAGGCTGCCAAGATACTGCCTGCGGCCAAAGCGTTGCGCCTGGCTCAGCTGGAAAACAGGATGGACCTGGCCTTACGCCTGCAGTTGGCCTCCGTTATCCCCCTGGCCCTCCCGAGCAAGGCCCGATGAGGTCGGAGATCTGATTTATGAGCAAAAACCACGAGAAGGACACCGGTGAAACGCCCAAGCTGAAGGCCAAGGAATACGAGAAGGAGTTGCGCAAGCTCCAGGCGGAGCTTTGCCATCTTCAGGATTGGGTCAAACACAAGGGTTTGCGGGTCATCGTGATCTTCGAGGGTCGCGATGGGGCCGGCAAGGGCGGGACAATCCGTGCCCTAACCGAGCGCGTCAGCCCGCGGGTGTTTCGCGTGGTGGCCCTGCCGGCTCCCTCGGACCGCGAGAAGACCCAGTCGTACATGCAACGGTACATGGCTCACTTTCCGGCGGCAGGCGAAGTGGTGATCTTCGATCGCAGTTGGTATAACCGCGCGGGGGTGGAGCACGTGATGGGCTTTTGCAGCAAAGAGCAGCACCAACGGTTTCTCGAACGCTGTCCGGAGATAGAAAAGTACTTGGTGGAGGGAGGGATCATCCTTATCAAACTGTGGCTGGAGGTCAGCGACAAGGAACAGAAGCGGCGGTTCGAAGCGCGCATCACCGACCCGGTGCGCCAATGGAAACTCAGCCCCATGGACCTCCCCTCACGCAGCAAGTGGTTTGAGTACTCGCGAGCGCGGGATAAGATGCTCAAGGCGACGGACACCAAGTGGGCTCCCTGGTACATCCTTCCCTCGGATGACAAGAAACGAGCCCGCTTGAACTGCATCCGGCACATACTGAGTCTGATTCCTCACAAGAAAATGGCCCGCGAGAAAATCAAACTTCCCAAGCGATCCATGAAGGGTGCCTATGACGACCGAGCCTCGCTCCAGGGTCGGAAGTTTGTACCCGAGAAGTACTAAGATGGGTATCCTATCCCCCAGCGCCTCAAGAATTGAGGCACACTGCGCGTCCATTTTGATACAATGTCCATGAACACATTCCTCCCAAGAGACCGAAGCTTCCCGAGGTCGATCCAGCTCTGGCTGATGGCCCTGGTCATAGCCACCGGCGCGTGCGGTCTTTCTCACGCCGCCGACGGCCCCAAACTGCCGCCTTTGACCACAGTTTCTGGGAGTCCCCGACTTCCTGGTAAATTCGTTTGGGCGGATTTGGCCACCGACAACGCGGCGGTGGCGCAGCAGTTTTACGCACGGCTGTTCGGCTGGACATTCTTCCGATACGGCGATTACCTCATCGCCGCCAACCAGGACCGCCCTTTGGCTGGAGTGTTTCAGCGCCCGCGACCCAAGGATCGAGTGGCTCAGCCGCGCTGGTTCGGTTACATTTCGGTGCCCAACGTGGAACGGGCACAGGAGGCGGTGACCCAAGCAGGCGGCCGGGTGGTGGCTCCGCTGAGCAAAGTTCCCAAACGTGGCGAGCAGGCGGTCTTTGCCGACCCCGAGGGGGCGTTGTTTGGGGTCATCAAATCCAGTTCGGGAGATCCGGAGGATTTCCTGCCCGAGCCAGGAGACTGGATCTGGGTGCTGCTGATTAGCCATGACGGGCGCAAGGCCTCGGAGTTTTACCGCGGAGTAGCTGGCTATGAGGTCCTCCAAAACACCACAACCAACGCCGTGGGTGATTATGTCCTGTCCAGCAAAGGGTACGCACGTGCCGCGGTGCGGACCGTGCGGTCGGCTCAGGAAAAGGTGCGGCCCACCTGGCTACCCTTCGTAAGGGTGAAGAGTATTGGCCAATCGGTGGAGACAGCGAAAGAGCTTGGCGGCAAGGTGCTGATCGAGCCCAAAGCGGAACTGTTTGAGGGTAAGTTGGCCGTGATCGCCGATCCCACCGGGGCGGCTATGGGGATCATGGAGTGGAAGGATGGTATGTTGAAAGGAGACCGCTGACATGAAGACAAAAAAAGCCTTGCTCACGAGTTGTGGGGTGTTGTTGCCCATCCTGGGATGGTTGGCGGGCTGCGCCAGCAGCGACAGCGGTGGCAGCAGTCAGGTTAGCGGGAACATGTATTATGGCGTCGGCCTCTACGACCCGTGGTATTACGATGGAGGCTATTACCCCCCTGATGTAATCGTCACGCCACCACCCAGGCCCGAGCCTCCCCCGAGACCGACGCAGCCCATCGCCAGACCACTGCCTGCGCCGAGTCCCAGGCCGACACCCATGCCTTCGATTCCCTCCGCTCCAAGGCCTTCGGGCCGCCGATGAGTCGGCTCAAAGCGGCCGAAGGGCAGGGAAATCAAAGTCGTCAACCATGCAAACCGCTACATCCAGGCGCTCTTAACCTCGCCTTCTCTAGAACTCGCTCCTTTCCCAACCACTCCTCTTATGAGCAAGAAAGACCTCAAGAAAATCACCAACAGTTTCCTCGATGTGCGCCTCATCAGTTTAGCTTCCTGGCCTGCGGCCAGCAAGATCCTGCCCCGGGATCGAAACGGCCCTTACGTAGTGATGCAAGAGGGTTATGATCCGGAAGACATGAAGGTGACCCAGGATGAGTTTGTTCTGGGGCGGTCGGGCCGGTGGCTTTCACTCGGTCATTTCTTCCAGATGCCGGTGCCGGAGCGCCAGGCCGAATTCCTCTTTGGCACAGCAGCCGAAGTCATGCAAGTCATGCAAGACCTGCCGACCGCCGTGAAGATTTTCCGACCTGGAGGGGAGGTGGCAAACCCAGTGGCCAATGCCGAGGGTGACGAGATGGCGGCCGCCTTTAAGGCTGCACGCGACCAGGCAGCGGGTCCGGCAGCGTGATTCGCCATGGGACCGCCGACCCGGTCGTAGTTCCCATCGGTTTGGTCTTGTCCGCCCTGAGTCAACCAGGGTGGAAAGAATGGGTTCCACTCGTGACGGTTTCGTCGCAGTGCAATCGGAGTTCAGATTTGTCGGAACGCGAATGCTTATGAAGATCCCCATCCCAGCCCTCCAATGGCTTCGCGCCTATGACCCCGTTTGGCTCCGCGGCGATATCCTTGCCGGATTCACCCTGGCTGCCTACCTCCTACCAGCGGCGCTGGGAGACGCGTCACTCGCCGGCCTGCCTCCCCAAGCCGGCCTCTACGCCTGCCTGTTCGGCGGGTTGATCTTCTGGCTCTTCTGTAGCTCCCGGCACACCACCGTTACCGTCACCTCGGCGATCTCTCTGCTCATCGGGGCCTCGCTGAGCGAAATGACCGGAGGCGACACCACCCGGTTTGGGGCCCTGGCGGCTGGGACCGCTTTGCTGGTGGCGCTCATCTCGTTCCTGGCTTGGCTCACCAAAGCAGGTGCGATCGTCAATTTCATCTCCGAGAGCGTCATGACCGGGTTCAAGTGTGGCGTGGCGCTCTTTCTCGCCAGTACGCAACTCCCGAAATTGTGCGGCGTCAAAGGCGCGCACGAAGATTTCTGGGAAAACACCGGCACTTTCCTCCAGAACCTCCACGAAACCAACCATGCTTCGCTGGGTATCGGTCTGGCGGCGCTGGCAGTGCTCGTTCTGGGCAAAGTGTTCTTGAAAAACAAGCCGGTGGCCATCGTGGTGGTGATTGGTGGAATTGCTGCCTCCACCTGGCTTGGCCTCGAGGCCCGCGGCGTGAAATTGCTGCCCGAAGTCCCCCAGGGCCTCCCGACGCTCGGTCTGCCAGCCATCCAATGGTCTGATCTCAACCAACTGCTTCCTCTGGCCTTTGCCTGCTTTCTCCTTGGCGCCGTTGAAACCGCCGCGATTGGCCGCATGTTCACCGCCAAACACGGCGGACGGCTCGATGCCAACCAGGAGTTTCTCGCGCTGGCGGCGGCGAACCTCGCTTCCAGCCTCGGTCGCGGTTTCCCGATCAGTGGGGGGATGTCACAGTCGCTGGTCAACGAAGGGGGCGGGGCACGCACACCCGTATCAGGAGCTCTCGCAGCGGGGTTTATTCTCATCGTAGTGCTCTTCTTTTCCCACTTGCTGAGCGCGCTGCCGCAGCCCGTGCTGGCCGCGATTGTTCTGGTGGCGGTGGCGGGTCTCTTCAAGCTTTCGGCGCTGAAGCAGCTATGGCGCGAGGACCGGCCCGAATTCGTCGTGGCCATGGCCGCTTTGTTGGGCGTATTGGGATCCGGACTTCTGCGCGGTGTCATGATTGGGGCCGTCATATCTCTGGTCCAGTTGCTCCGCCGTGCCTCTCACCCGCATGTCGCGTTGCTGGGACGCATCCCTGGCACCCGCCGCTTCTCGGACCGGGAGCGGCACCAGGATAACGAGTTGATCCCCGGTGTGTTGCTCTTTCGGCCCGAAGCCTCCCTCATCTATTTCAATGTGGACCATGTCCGCGACACGATTGCCGAGAGGATCCGCGCCGAGGCCACCCCCCCGAAGATCGCTATCCTTGACCTGTCCGCCGCTCCCTATGTGGACCTTCAGAGTTCGCACACCTTGGCGGGTTTGGCCAAGGAACTCAAAGCCTCCGGCGTCCGCCTGCAGATTGTCGAGGCGCGGGCGGCAGTGCGCGAGCGGTTGCGGGCTGAAGGTTTGGAGCAGCAGTTGGGAGGGATAGACCGGTTCACCACCGTGGCCGACGCGGTGGACGCCGCCCGAGCCGAATGCAAGGTGGGTTCGTGATTGCCAAAACGCCGTATCGGAGGCATTACAGTGACATGCTGTCCTATCATAAGATCGCGGACAACGATCTATGACCATCGCGAAGCGTTTGCTCGTCCTGCTTGCCGTGCCGGTGTTTGCCCTGCTTGCGCTGGGGCTCTTCACCCGCCTGCAGCTTTCCAGGATCGAGGGCCAAAGCCGCTTCGTGGCGGAATCGCGAGTCGAAGCTCTCGTCACCTTGGGAAGCCTGTCGCGCAGCTTTTCCGAGGTCCGCATCGCGGTGCGAAGCCATCTTCTGGCGACCAATGAGGCGCAGCGGGCAGTGGCCCGCGGCGATTTCACCAGGTACCAGCAAGAAGTGTCCCGACTGCTCCAGAAGTATGCCGACGGGCTCGTAGTGACTAAACAGGGCGGCCAGTTGCTCAGCCAATACCGGACTCTGAGCACAGAATGGCTAGCCGGAGCCAAAGAGGCGATGCTCCTGGCAGACCAGGGGCGCCAAGCGGATGCAGCCGCTCTCCTGGATGGCAGGCTTGCAGAAGTAGCTCATCGGCTGAACCTGACGGCTTCCGAATGGGTCAGAAACAACGAGGAACTCGCGGGTAACGCAGGCAAGGATTCCCTGGCGGGGATTGAACGTGCACGCAGAAACATAACCATCGTCAACTCGGCAAGCCTGATCCTGATTGGCCTGCTGGGGTTTCGCACCTTCCGTCGAATCGTCCAGCCGATCCAGGGTTTGGACGTCTCCGTCAAAGCGATCGCGGCTGGCGATTACGCAAAGGCGACCCCCTTCACCGGGGGGACCGATGAAACTGGTAGTCTGGCCCGTTCCATTGAGGTGCTGAAACAGAGTGCCATGGCCATGGACGAACAGCGTTGGATCAAGGCCAGCGCGAACAGCATCACCGCCGACCTTCAGGGAGCCGCCACCCTACAGGAGTTCGGGCAGAGGTTTGTCTCCCGTCTCGTGCCGTTCCTGGGTGGCGGGGTTGCAGGGTTTTACGTGTACGAGGACAATTCTGGTCAGTTGAAGAGGTTCGCGGCTTACGGCCTGGCGGATGGAGCAGATACGGCCCGGACTCTCCGCGTCGGTGAGGGACTTCCGGGGCAATGCGCCCGAGATCGGAAGCGCGTCGCCTTGACACATCTGCCGCCTGGCTATTTGCGGATTGCCTCCGGTCTAGGTGTGGCCAACCCAACCCAGGCATTCGCCGTCCCTCTGTTATGTCAGGATGTCCTGGTGGGTGTCGTCGAATTGGCCTCGTTCCGTTCCCTCCAATCCCGCGAGGAGGGCTTGCTCAGAGAGGTGCTACCGATGGTGGCGTTGAACTTGGAGATCCTCCAACGCAATCTGCGAACCCTCGAGTTGCTGGCGTATACCCAGGAACAAGCACGTCAACTCGAGGAGCAGACCGAGGAATTGACGCAGTCCCAGGAAGAGCTGACGGCGCAGCAACGAGAGCTCACCACCCAACGGGAATACCTGAGGGAGAGTGAGGAACGTTCCCGGCTCATCCTGGATTCAACTGCCGAAGGCATCTTCGGGACAGACCTTGAGGGGAAGGTCACTTTCGTCAACCCGGCCGCGTGCCAGATGCTCGGGTATTCCGCCGCCGAACTGATTGGCCAGCCGTCGCACGCCACGTTTCACCAGTACCATGCGGACGGAAGGGACTATCCGCAGCAGGACTGTCCGATGTACGCCGCTTTCAAACAGGGCAAGGCCAGCCGGATTGATAATGAATTCCTTTGGCGCAAAGATGGCACTGGCTTCCCGGTAGAGTATGGGGCCACGCCCATTTGGAAAGACGGGGCTCTCGTGGGATCGGTGGTGAGCTTCACCGACATCACTGACCGGGTGCTAGCGCAGGACCGAGCCCGGGATCAGGCCGGTTTTTTGCAGGCCCTGATCGACACCCTTCCCTACCCGGTGTTCTACCGGGATCCAGACACGCGGTTTCTCGGCTGTAACCGGGCCTATGAACAGGCTTTCGGCATTCAACGCGAGGCACTCGTTGGCAAGAGGGTGCTCGAGCTGGAGTTTCTGCCGGAGGCAGATCGCCGGGCGTTTCAGGCCGAGGATGAGGCCATCGTCGCATCGGCGGGATCCGTGGAAAAAGAGATCGCCATCCCGATGGTAGATGGACGGGTTCACGATGTCTTGTACTCAGTCCGTGGTTTCCGCAGACCCGACGGCTCGCCGGGTGGCCTGATTGGCACCATGGTTGACGTGAGCGGGCGCAGGAAAGAAAGGGTGGCCGACCGCTTAGCCGCCTTGCTTTGCGAGTTCGACCCTGGTGCAGTAGATTTCGTAAGGTCCAACCAGTCGGCCTTGCGACCCTTGTTTCCCGGTGAAAACTGGCGCCAATTTACAAATCTTGTCGAGAACTTCGCCTTTGCTGAAGCGCTGGCTCGCCTCAACCAGACAACCCAACACGCTCCTCCCCCATGAAAAACCTTGCTGATTGCCGTGTGTTGCTGGTGGACGATGCCAAGGCCAACTTGGACATCCTCATTGAAGGGCTCAAAGCAGACCATAAACTGAGCCTGGCGCTCAACGGGGAGATGGCGCTACAAGTGGCGGCTCGCATGCCCCCGGATCTGGTGCTGCTCGACATCATGATGCCCGGGATGGACGGTTACGAGGTCTGTCGGCGCCTGCGCCAGATGCCCGAAACGGCCGAGGTTCCAATCATGTTCTTGTCCTCCCTGGAAGAAGTACAGAACAAGACGCGCGGATTTGAAGCCGGCGCCAACGACTACCTCACCAAACCCTTTGACATGCTCGAGGTACGGGCGAGGGTCCGGTCGCTGCTGAAGGCGAAGGCCTATAGTGACGCAGTGAAGGAGCAGATCGCCAGCGAGTTGCGCATCGTTCGGGAGATCCAGATGGGCATGCTGCCCCACGATTTTTCCGAAGTGGAGAAATCCTACGGCGTAAGTTTTGGGGCAGTGCTCGAACCCGCCCGCGAAGTGGGTGGGGACCTCTACGGCGTCTGCGCCTCCGGCACGGAGCGGCTGGTGTTTTTCCTGGGAGATGTTTCGGGCAAGGGCATCCCTGCCGCCATGTTCATGGTGCGTGCGATCAGCCTGGCACGGTTAATGGCACGGGAGGATGCCAGCCCCGATCGCATCTTGGCGCGCCTGAACGACGAGTTGTCTGCCGATAACCCCTCTGGGATGTTTGTCACTTTTCTGTGCGCCTTGTTTGAGCCTGCCTCGGGACGGCTCACTCTGGCCAACGGAGGACACTGCCGACCTATCCTCCTGCCTGTCAGCGGCACGCCCCGCTGGGCTGTACCTCACCTCGGCACCGCACTGGGATTTGAGCCCGGGCTCACTTTTGAACGAACCGAACTGATTCTGGGAAAAGGCGATACCCTGGTTCTCTACTCGGACGGAGTCAGCGAGGCCTTCAACCCACAAGAGGAATGCTACGGAAACGACCGACTCCTCGCGGATGTAAGCGGCTTAGCAGGCCAATCCGCCCTCAGCATTTCGGAGAGTCTGCTCCGGCAGGTTCGAGCCTTCGCCGGGACTGCGCCGCAGTCCGATGACATTGCGATCCTGACCCTGAAGGTAAGCGAGGCAGGTTCGAGCCCCCCACGAAGGGAGAGCGCCCCATGACCCTGGAACTGCATGCGTCTCCCGAAGAAGTCATGCGCGCTGTGGAGGCGCTGCAGGACTACGCGAAAGCCCAGGGTATTCCGGATCAGACCAGCTTTGCCTTGGCTCTTGCTTTAGAGGAATGCGGGAGCAATATCGTGAACCATGCTTTGCGACGCGATGCCAGCCAGACCTTCCAGGTCTCCTTTGAGAAGACCGGGGATGTATTCGTCATTGAGTTGCGTGATCGAGGACCGGCTTTTGACCCCACAGCCATCCCGGCTCGGGAGCTGCAAATGGAGGACGATGATGTTCCGGGGGGTTGGGGCATCCATCTGGTCCGTCGTCACATGAAAGAGATTTGCTACCGCAGAGAGGCGGGCGAGAATATCCTGCGCTTGACCAAGCAACTCTCGCCTTCACCCAACCCAGGATGACTTTCGTCGATGAAGAACCCAAGATAACTCCGCTTATGTCACTCGAAATACAAATCCAGCAGAACCCGAGTTCCCCAACGTCCGGCACAGTGAAGGTGAAACTGGCCGGAAGCCTCGATACCGCAACGGCTCCCGACCTTGAAAAACAACTGGCCCCCGTGCTAGCGGGACCGGTCAAGGACCTTGTCTTTGATTTGGGCTCTTTGAAATTCATCAGCAGTGCCGGGTTGCGGGTCTTTGGCGTGGCCCGCAAGAGCCTCAAGGAGCGGGGAGGACAGGCGTCCTTCGTGAATCTGCAACCGCAGATCCAGGAGGTCTTCGAGATCATGAAATCCCTGCCGGGGGTTGCGATCTTCAAGAACCTTGCGGAAATGGATGAATACCTTGCCGCCAGGCAGCGTGCTCATTTGGAGAAGAGGTAGGCTGGATTCAGCCTGGCTTGAAACCCGGCGGATCATGGGATGGCGCGCTATTCACGCAACGACCAGGCCGGGGTGGAGCTACCCAAGGCCAAGCTCGACCGGGAATCTCTCCGGCAGGCGCTGGAGCTATTCCGGTATCTGCGGCCTTATCGGGCCCGGTTTGGGGCAGCCCTGGTGTCCATGTTCGCCAGCAGCTTGCTGAGCCTTGCGTTCCCTTACCTTGCGGGGAGCATCATCGATGCTGCCTTGCCGACGACGCATGGGGGCAGCAGCGTGACCGGGTCCAACCACACAGCCCTCCTGTTGATGGGAATCCTGGCGCTCCAGGCCGGTTTTTCCTATTTCCATTCGCTCTCCTTCGCCACCGTAGGACAGCGCAGCCTCGTTGATTTGCGTCGCGCCACGTACGCGAGATTGATCTCGCTGCCCATGGCGTTCTTCGCCCAACGCCGCGTGGGCGAGCTGGCCAGCCGGCTCTCCGCCGACCTGATCCAAATCGAGGACACCCTCATCGCGGTTCTGCCACAATTTCTCCGGCAAAGCACCCTGCTGGTGGGCGGAATCACGCTGATCGCGGTCACCTCGCTCCAACTGACCGGTATCATGTTGGCGAGCCTGCCCTTGGTGATCGTAGTGGCCGTGCTGTTCGGCCAGAAAACGCGAAAGATCTATCGGGAGGCGCAAGATCGCCTCGCCGACACCGCCACGATCGTCGAGGAGACGCTGCAAGGCATCGTGAACGTGAAGGCCTTTTCCAACGAGGGTTATGAGCTCAATCGCTACGACGAAGGTCTGGGGAAGTTCCTGACCATCACCCTGCGCGGCGCCCGGCTGCGTGCGGCCTTCATTGCCTTTATCATCTTCGCCTTGTTTGGGTTCATCGTCCTGGTGCTCTGGTCGGGCGCCCGTCTTTTGCAGCAGGGGCAGATCACTTTTGGTGACCTGACCCGCTTTGGGCTCTACACTACCTTCGTCGCAGGTGCGATGGGACAGTTTGCCGAGTTGTACAGTCAGCTGCAAAAGGCCATCGGCGCCACTCAGCGCGTTCGGGAACTGCTCCGGGAAACCGGAGAGGTGGAGGCTCATCTGGGCCCCACACCGCCGCTGACTTTGCCTCGGCTCAAAGGCGATGTGGTCATGGAGAACCTCTGCTTCACCTATCCATCGCGACCCGGCGTCAAAGTCCTTCAGGCCATCAATCTGGCAGCGACTTCCGGGCAACGAATTGCTCTCGTAGGCCCGAGCGGTGCCGGTAAATCCACCCTCATCTCCCTGCTGCTACGCCTCTACGAACCCACGGGCGGAAGGCTGTTGATCGATGGAAAAGATGCGCACGAGTACCCGCTCAACGAGTTGCGTGGTCAGATGTCCATCGTACCCCAAGAGGTCTTGTTATTCGGTGGGAGCATTGCGGAGAACATCGCCTACGGCAAACCTGGTGCAAGCACGGCAGAAATCGAAGCCGCCGCTCGACAGGCCAACGCGCACGAGTTCATCCGAACTTTTCCGGAAGGCTATGCCACGCTGGTAGGCGATCGTGGCATCCAGCTTTCCGGCGGACAGCGCCAACGTATTGCCATCGCCCGTGCCATCTTGAAGAATCCTTCCATCCTCATCCTGGATGAAGCCACCAGTTCCCTGGATTCAGAGAGCGAGCGCCTCATTCAGGAAGCCTTGGAAACCCTGATGCGGGGACGCACTTCGTTTATTATCGCCCACCGGCTCGCCACCGTCCGCCACGTAGACCGCATCCTGGTCCTCGTTGCCGGACGGATCGTGGAATCTGGCACCCACGACGAACTCCAGGCCCTGGAGGACGGCGTTTACCGACGCCTTGCCGCCCTGCAATTCCAGGACTTGGCCTGAAACGAAGGCCTTTTCTTTGGGAGCCAAGAAGGAACACTCACCTCCTGGATTCGTCATCTGCGAAAATCGGCGACATCTGCGGATGAAAAACACGAGAGTGTTATCCACAGAGTTTCACAGATTCACGCAGACTTCATGTTTACCCCTCCACAGGAAACCGTTTCACTGTCTTCACTCCGCCGAACAGGGAAACCCCCTTGGCGCCACCGGCCATCGCAGACTTGACGGCGCGATCGAATTCGTCGCCTTTCAGATCCGGCAGGTAGAGTCCCGCATAGAGGGGACGCTCTTTTGGTAGCGCCTCGACCCCTTCCCTCACAGCGCGCTCGATCCATTCCGGCTTCTCGTTGTAAAAACTATTGTAGGTCATGGGGAGCACGGCATCCAGGTTCCAGTGGACCCAATCCTGTCGGACCAGCTTCCTGGCCAGGCTCGGGCTGGGGAACACTGCGGCGGTAATCTGTTTTTGCTTTCCGTGGGCCACCTCGACCAGCTTATTCACCAGTCTGGTTACGCTGTCGTAACGGTACTGACGCCAAGCCGCGTGGGACGGTGGATCCGGCAGTTTCAACGGGTCCTCGCCCGTCTGCTGCTTGAAGGCGTTGCGACACACTTCGCAGTAGCAGTAGTCGAACTGGGGCAACTCCTCGTTCTGGACCAAGTTGTATTTCTTCCACAAGGCCACCGGCAGGATCACATCTGGATAGCGGATGTAATCCAGATGGATGCCATCCAGGTTGGCGGTATCGCCTAGGTCGGAAACGATCTTCGCCAGATGCTGGCGGACTTCCTCGTGGGAAGGGCAGAGAAAATGGTAGTAGTCGACGTAAGCGGGTTTGTCGGCCGCCGACTCGCCAAGCCGGTTGACGTCATACCAATCCGGATGTTTCTGGAGAAGCTCTTTGTCACCGCGGCAAAGCGACCATGTCCAGGCATGGGTTTCCAGTCCTTGATCTTTGGCGCAGGCAAGCACATCGCCGTTGAAACTGCTGAAGAGCACGGCATTAATCCCCGCCTTCCGGAACTCCTTGAATCTCCGTTTCTGCTCAGCCGGCTTCAAACGCTCCCCGCCATCGGTCCAGATCCAGTTCTTTGGCTGGAGCTTTGCGCTGGCACCCAAGAGCTGGGGGCCGTCCAAAATGACACTTGCAGCGGAAATACCCAACGCTCCCTGACTTACCTTTCCAATGAATGATCGTCGGTTCATGGCACTCCCACGGTAAGGAAACTCACGTGAAAAACCAGCGCTTTTTTGTTCAGCGGGCGCGTTGAGGAGTCAATAAGAGACCCAGAGGAGATGTGTTGCCAGCGGAAGGACTCCTACTCACAATGCTGGCAATCACAACATCCGAACTCGATGAGAACAAGTGACCTGCTTCGACATAGCCGCTGCTTCCGAACACTGGCCATTCTCAGTCTTGGCCTGACGATGCTCATGGCCGCCACAGCCCGCACGAGCGAACGTGACGAATGGCGGAACCAGATGATGCCGCTCGTACCGCGCGGTTACCTTTGCCATTTCACCAGCAGCCCCATCACCATCGATGGAAAGCTGGAGGAAGGGGCCTGGACGACGGCTCCGTGGACCGATGACTTCAACGACATTCAAGGGACGGGAAAACCACGGCCTCGCTTCCGCACCCGCGCCAAGCTGCTTTGGGACGAACACTACCTTTACGTGGCTGCCGACATCGAGGAGCCGCACGTCTGGGCTACGCTCACCAACCACGACAGTATCATTTTCCAGGATCCCGACTTTGAAGTCTTTATCGATCCCGATGGCGATACCCACAACTACTACGAGTTCGAGATCAACGCACTCAACACCGGCTGGGATTTGCTGCTAAACAAGCCCTACCAGGATGGGGGCAAAGCGCACAACGAATGGGAGATACCTGGCCTGAAAACAGCCATCCATGTCCGTGGCACACTCAACCGTCCGGCTGATGTTGATGCTGGTTGGACCATCGAACTCGCATTCCCCTGGAAGGTTCTTGCCAAACATGCACGGCACGGCGGCCACCCGTCGGAGGCAGAGCAGTGGCGGATCAACTTCTCCCGGGTTGAATGGCAAATCACCATGAACGGTGGTGAATACCAAAAGGTGCCGAAAACGCCTGAGGACAACTGGGTTTGGTCGCCGCAGGGTGTCGTTGACATGCATCGCCCCGAAATGTGGGGTGTGCTTCAATTCACCCGGAAAGCCAGCGATGGCCAGTCCGCCGTTGCGCCGTTGCACGGCAAGGCCGCGCGCGATCTCGCACTGGAGATCTACTACGCTCAACGCGACTTCAAGAGCTCACACAAGCGCTGGGCTGCCAACCTGGTCGAGCTCGGGTTGAACAGATCGAAACTCCCGCCGGGCGTTGAACCTCCGGTGCTCAAAGTTACACGCCAGGGTTATACTTGCGCCGTGGGCTTCCAAAGCGGACATCGCCGACAAGTCTGGCGCATCCGCCAGGATCGTCTGCTGAGCCTGGATTAGCTGGCACCGTTGGAACCTTTTGTCTTGCTCCTCTGTGAGCATCGGCGCCATCTGCGGACGAGAACTTGGGATAGCACTATCCACAGACCTCAGAGCTGCCGGTCGTAACCTACTTCTTTGCGATCACAATTAGGTCTGTGGTCTTCTTGGCTGCCTCGCTCGGACTGGGGACTCGACGCTGTTTGAGGGCCGTAAAGCCAAACTTCTCGAGTGAACCTATCACCTCATCCTCGCTGTGGTAATGGACGTAGACCTGGTCGCCAGTGCTGCAGCGCTCGAAACCCGAGTCCTCGCTCTTGCCCAGCATCGTGCTGAGATAGAGCACTCCGCCCGGCTCAAGAGCGAGACTTGCTGCTCGGATGAAACCTGTTGTCTCCTCCCTTGAGAGGTAAGGCAGGCCGAAGGCACAGATGATGCCGTCGAAGCGCAGTTGCAGATCGGCCAACTGCCTGCAGTCGTGCACGGCGAAGTGGGCCGAAGGAACTGCCTCACGGGCCAGTTCCACCATGCGCGGTGCAAGGTCGATGCCGAGCAAATCCAAATCGGGCCGTTGCGCCATGAGGTAGTGCGACACATTTCCTGGGCCACACGCCGCATCCAACACTCGAGCACGGCCCGGACTGAGCAACTCACAAAACTCCCGGTAAGAGTCATAGTACAGGGTCAGGCCCGCGAATTTGTCTCGATACAGGTCCGCGAGTTTATGAAACACGCTTACTGAAATGGCACAATGGTCCATATTGGAATTGAATCGCTACAGTAGGCGCTGCTGCGCGACTGCGCGTATCGTAACCGGTCCGAGCAATCCTGACGGCTGGAGTGGTGAGTCTTTCTTCCACAAACGCCACGAGGTAAAGGTCTGGCGGCCCGTCGGACTGGGTTTGCCCTCATGCAACCATTCGGGCCAGGACTTCAGGGTGCCATCCGGATTCCGCGAGGAATCTTCCGGCAATTGTTCATCGCCGATCATCCGGTTGATCCAGAGATTCACGACCGTGATCTCCAGCGAATTGGCTCCAGGGCGGGCGATCCCAGTGACATCCACGGTAAAAGGCGGTTTCCAGAGGATCCCGCAGTCCTGTCCGTTGAGCCGCACCTTGGCCATGACCCGTACCTCACCCAGGTCGAGTTCGATGCGCTTGTTCTTGCCGACCAGTTTTCTGGGCAGCTGAAACTCACTGGTGTACATCGCCGCGCCGGAGAAGTACTTGATGTCGGTTTCCGATGAATCAGCCCAGGAACCGAGTTGGTTCAACGACGACTCCTTGACCCGACTCCCAACCGGAAAGCGGACCCGCCATGGACCTGCAACTTCAACCCGCTCCGGTAGTGTTTTTGCGGAGAGGGTCCTGGTCCGGCCCGACGCGGTCACCAGTTGGTACCTACCCGGCTCTGCGCCCTGTAGGAAGAGGTGTCCGGCTGGATCCCATGCGAGGCGAGCGCCAGGTATCGGAGGTGCCACTGCCTGCAGAAGTTCGATCGGATCAGGATCGATTCCCGTGATCTGGCGTGTTTGACCCTGGATCGTCACAGATGTTTTCAAGGTCTTGACAACTCCAAAGGCGGGGTCATCGCCGTCCGCCATGCGCGCGACTGGAAACGCGGTTTCACCGGAGTCGATTAAGCGCTGCAGTTTCTCCCGCACATCCCGGGTGCGCGCCGGGTCGTCCAGAACGCCATAGCGCGCCTCCTGAACAACGGTACCTACCACGTTCGGGGCAAGGCGTACGGTCGCCCCGTCGCGCCCGGACACGGTGAAGGAACGGCCCTCGATCGTGTATTCCACAGTCAGGGTCTTAACAACGTTCAACGCCGGGTCATCTCCTTCGGCGATGGACTTGACTTCCAAGGCGCTCTCGCCCGCGTTGACCTTGTCCTGCACTTTCGTCTTTACGTCCCGGGTGCGAGCCGAGTCGCCCGGTACACCGTAGGTGGCTCGAATGATAGCCGGCTTGGGTAGGCTATCAGGGACAGCGGCGATGACCGGCTTGCCGTTACAGCGGACCTCGACAATCGGATCCCCTTTGGCAGCCTCACGAAACACCACAAACACAGATCCTGTAGGGGGAAGTTGCAGCGAAACCTGTGTCAGCCCGCCATCCTCACGCCACACGGGGGCACGTTCCCGCTTGCCGGTTTCGGGCCACCAAAACTCAGGGACCTTGCCCGCAACCCGGAAGGAGCAGGTCGTCGCGACCGGGAAGGGTTGTGAATTGGCCACAAAATAGAAATCGGCACTCTCCGAGGTCCGATGAAGGTAACGGAGGCGACGTCCCGAACTGAAATCCGGTCGCACGCCCAGCCTGGTGAGCGCTTTGGCGGGAGTCAGCCCGCACAAGATCCGGCCTTTGCCCAGCACGTGCTCGACGATCCGGGTCCCATCGCAATCGGCCCACAACTCGCGCGCCAGCGATTGCACTTCCGCATCGCAGCTGGGGTAGCCTTCGAGACTGGGAGAGGCATTGGGCCTGGGCCCCAGGACGACCGCGCCCGCCTGGACGAGTTCTTTGACTTTGCGCAGTAACTTAGGAGTGATCGTGGTCATGTGGGGCAACACCAACAGCCGGTAACTCATTCCATCGGGCAAAACGATCCGGCCATCCCTGACCGACATGCGGGTCAATACCTCATGGGCCGTACATTCATCCCACTCGTAGCCCTCACGTGAGTGATCGTTGGGTCCTTGGGGTGAAGATTCGGGAGCAATGTAACAGAGGTCGGCCACAAAGAGACCTTCCCGAAGCAACAACTGGCATCGGGCAAGGTAGTCATGCCAGGGCCGCGTCCAGTTCCACCACGTCTGCGTGCGTTCGTAATGCTGTCCCCACGGGCCCATGGTCATCCCAGGCTCACGTCCGTCGGTCCAGGGCTGCATTGCGTAACGGTGAAACACAAATCGGTTGATCCCCTCGCAAAAGGCTCGGTCGCCCAGGGCTTTGAGCAACGCCGGATGCTCGCGCCAGCGCTCCTGATCACCAGACGTAAACGCCTCCGCTCCGATGATCCGTTTGCCATACACGTGTCCAGCCGACGCCATAGTCTTGCAGGTCTCTATCGTTCCGCTCGGAGTCCAGAATTCACCCATCGGCTCATCGGATTGACCGGCATAGGGAATCGAGTCGCACGGGCTGCCGTAGGCCTCAACGGTAAACCGGAGTCCGGCCGCGTGAGCCAGTTGGGCCATCCGCCCGGCGTAATTCTCTATCACCATCTCCGATACCGTTTTGCGGAGGTCCCAGAGGAATCGCTCCGAGATCTCCAGACTTCCTATCACCCGTCCCGTCATCACGGGCAGGAACGGGAGGGGATCATAGCCGCGCCGCTTCTGGAACTCCGCGCGCATGGAATGCGACCAGTTCTGAGAACCGTTCTCCCAGCTATCAATATGGGTCGCGGTGAGGCCAACGCGTGGAACGCGGCTCGACGCGCCTGTATCGCCGGACAACTTAGCCATCATGCCCGCGAAATTGGCTTCGATTCCCTGCTTCTCCAGCTTGTCGCACTCCAGTCCCCGTCCGGAGGTCGGCGCAGGCGCGTTCTCGGCACCGGTGCAGGTATGGCCGAAACGGAGAATCGTCCACTTCCCCGCAGGGACATCCCATCCGACACGCCCTTGGGAATTCAAGGAAAGGGTTTGGACGCCCGCCTGCTGGATCACCCTATCGGCCGCAATCTGCGCGGTGTCAATGTGGCTGGGTGAGCCAACTTCGTAAGCAGCCTTGCCTCGCACGTTCCCGATCCGATAATCACCCACCGCAGGGAAGGCAAGGACCGTGATGTCGCGGTAGTAGCCCGCGACCGTCTCGGGCTGGGGTAAGAGTCCTTCGAAATGTACTGGACCGACGATGTTGGTCTCACTCCAAACGACCTTTTGCATGGCCTGCTCGGGCTTGATCCAAGGCCCGCCGCTGCCGTTCCAGCCGGCGTCGTTGTTCATGTTGATCTCCAGCCCGAGGCGTTTCGCTTCCGTGTCCACGTGCCGGAACAGGCCACGCCACCGGTCGCTCATAAAATCGACTGGTCCCGTTGGCGCTCCTTGATCCACTTCCATAATCAGCGCGCCGGCAATCCCCACGCGCTTCATCGCTTCAAGGTCGGCGGTGATGCCGTTGCTGGTGATATTGCCACTGAGCCAAAACCAATAGACCCAGGGCCGGGCCGAATCCGGCGGGGTGACAAAAGACTGTTCGAGACTCTTTTCCCCTGCCTGCAGGATGAGCGTGCCCCAAGCCGCCACGAGGGCGAGATGTTGGTACAATTTCATTGGATGATCCCCATTGTGCTACATGGGATGAGATTTTCAAGAACAGGCGTAGGCGATGGCAGGTGGTCGATGCCTCGCCGAGGCGTCGAGTCCAACCTCACAGAGTCCTCTTACGTCACAATACCCCAAGGCATGGCCGGGAGACTGACTTTCGCCCTTCAGCGAAGGGCGAACCACCCCAATACTCATCAAGGTGGGCGATGGCTCGCCGAGCCGTCGCAGCCGACCGCCCGAATCAGAGAACGTGCTCCTCTGCCCCCACCCCTCGGCAAATGCGCCCATTCTCCTCCGGTTCGGAAGATGTTGCCCCTCAGCGAGGGGCAACCTACCCACAGGGAACGATGGCTATACGCGAAATCTCTATGGCCGGATGGGAATCTCCAGCGGCACCGGTTGCTTTGCCTTGAGCATTTTGGCCCCTTCCCCCACCAGGCGAAGATACCAATCGCTCGGCAGCCCCTCGTAAGTCACGAAATGCCCTTGGGTGGGCGCGTCGTTGGTCACTTTGAAGATCGCCGTCCCTTCGTCCACCTCGTCGAACATGGCCACGTAGACCGAGTCCACTCCCAGTTTGGATAGCTCGTGGAACTGCTCCCAGAGAAATGCTCCGCGGCGGCGTGGGATCAAGGAGGTTCCTGGCGATAGCCGTTGGAGATTATCCCAACTGAACCCCGGATAGACGACGGGCAGCCAGAGCCTGCCGTCCTTCTCGTACTCCTTTTTGTCTTCCGCCCAGTATCCAGTGGAGGCATGCGTACCGCGCTGCTCGTCTCGACTGTAGTTTCCCACGTTCCAGGGGGAATAGGCATCGAGACGCCGAAGGAACTTCTGCCACTCCGGATCCGGGTTGCGCCGCCAGTTCCAATCGCCACCGCCCACCAGGTAGGCATGATAGGGCCCGGGCGCCTTGAAAAAATCAATGAGTTGATTCGCCACCTCGGCGGTCATGGCGTTCTGCTGATTTTGGTGATAGAACCCCCACACCTGCACCACGGTTTTTCCAGCCTCATGCAAGTAACGGTCATCCCGCGTCACCCCATCTTCAACGAGGCGCTTCCATTCTTTGGTTAAGGTCTCATAGATCCTTTCCGTGGGCATGCCGGCGATGTCGAATGAAATGGCCCATGTGCGGCCTGTCCGCTTCGCAGCCGATCGAACGTTGTTCAGCACGCGAAGACGGGAAGAGAACCGATCCGACACCGGCCCACCCGGCAGGTCCACCAGGAAATGCTGCACCCACGCGCCGTCGATTCCATAGTCCCGCATCCATTGGAAGTGCCGCATGACCGTTCCTGGCTGTTCCGCGCTGAACAAAGAGGCTTGAAGTCCATTCGTGGTGGTGAAACCTGGCGCCTTAAAACGTTCCTCCACCGGGTATTCAGTCATGTCGGGCCACATCTCGAAAGTAAGTGACTCTGGCTTCAATTGTCGCGAATCGCGGCTCCAATGCACCCAGCCTTGTTGGGCATTGTCTCCCGGGCAGCGAAACCAGCCTTGATAGCCGCAGAGTACCTTGCCGCGCAGGGAGGTCGGGTCGACGGCGGCGGCTGCGGTTGTTCGCGTTACCGTACTGGTGCCGCTCGCGGCGTGCTGACCAAGGACGCCCAACAGAGCCTCGTTATGCCGCCAAGCATACCCAACGAAACCGACCCCAGTCACGAAGACTCCAAGGAGGAGCCTCATCAGGGTTAGGTACCGAGAGTTCTTCACATTGGATCCCAGTGCGTGGCCTTGGTCGGTCCTTGAAACAGCACTCTCAAGTTATTCCTCTTCTCGCTTATCCCTTTTCGCCGCAATCAAGCCGACCCCGGTGGTAAGCATCGCCGACAGTATGGCAAAGCCAACCGAAGTGCGGGCGTAGCTTCCAAAAGCATGCGGATTAATGTAGTAGGCAATCCCCCACACCCCAACAAAAAGCAAACCAAGTCCGGTGGCTGTTCTCATAGTACGTCGTCCTATTCTGCCTCGATGTTTCTCACGTTAGGAACCACAAAGCAATCGTGTTTCGCAAGGAGTTGGTGATTCTAATATGGTAAAGTTGGCTGGGATCCGGATTCGTGCCCAGATAGCTGTCGGACGGTTTCCTCCGGTGTTTCTGAGGAGGAACCGCTGACCTTAGGTGGCAGGGTAGGACGGCTCCAAAGCACCAGGAGGAATTTGAAGCTTTGACCGTTGGTTTTCATCGTGTCCATGCCACCAAACCGTTTCCCGTAGCCGCGTTCGGAAGAACGCGCTGACTTTGATACCCGGTGGAGCGAGTGTAGACAATAGCGGAGAGAACTCCAGCCGCGTTATGCGGACGGCTACAAAGAGATTGTGTAGCCGCGCTTGGCAAAGCGCGCAGACCCTCCTCCCCCCCCAGGATTGCACGATAGAGGCGCGGCCGTGCTTCAGCCCTCGAGCCAACCCCATCAAGGACCTTTCTGTAGCCGTGTTCGGAAGAACGCGCGGACTTCGCCCTCTGCCGAGGGCGAATACAAAGGGAAAGGGGGAGGATCCCAGCGCCGCCTTCCGGCGACGGCTACAAGGCGGGCACGCACGCGAGTGCCTCACTTCCCCGACCACACGGCCAACTCGTTCCCGGCTGGATCGACGTAATGGAAGCGGCGCCCTCCGGGAAAGGAGAAGATGTCTCTGGAAATGGAGCCTCCAGCCTGCAGGACCTTCTGTTTGGTGACCTCAAGCTCGCAGGAGTAAAGAACCACCAACGGGGTTTTGGGTCGATGAGAAGGATCCGCGTTGATGCCGGAGCTCAGGCCACCACCGCTTGTATCGGCATCGTGATCATCATCAGCTCCATCCCAAGCACGCGATACCGCATTCGCATCGAGTACTCGGTGCGTCCCTTTGCACCGTACCGCAGCTTGCCAAGCTGCTGTATCGCAGGCTGCCATGCCTGCGTCTCGGACAGAGGGAAAGGGTCGGCCGACTCGGCAGTCGGCGAAACAGCAGGCAAGGCTGCCTGCGGTACGGGATTGGGCTTCTCTCTGATTGCAGTTTCTCTTCCTTTCCTGTTTCAATCTCCGCAACGAATGGGCCGCAGGGACCGGGTGATGGGTTCACCGGCTTGGGTTCGCGGAACTGGATAACTTGACGATCTATGCGCAGAATAGCCCTCTGGATAGCGATCTTGATGAACTGCCTGGCCCACGGCTTGGCAGGAGACTCCCAGGAGTCGTTGCAGGCCGACCTGAAGTTCTTTACCGACCCGAGTTGCCGTCAACTCAAGCGGGGGGTCAAGGAACGGGATCTGGGTGTCTTCCAAACGGAAGCGCTCCGAGCTGTGGCCAAGGCCATGTTGGGCGGGGTGTACGATCCTGTGTACCGAGTGGCCTACTACGAGGCGTATTCCTCACCGCGTGAGCTGGGAAAGACCTTGAAACTGGGGGAGGGATTCAGCCGTTACGAGAACATCACCGGGATGTACCTCAAGCCGGGTGAGCACGTGGTGCTCGTGGGGAAGACCGCAGGCAAGAAGATTTCCCTCCTGGTTCCGAACTGGATGCGCAAGCCGCCCGAAGGAGTGAAACCTACCGAAGACCCCAATGGCTGGGGCTTGGAACGACAGGAGATTCCGCTGGAGGAGGGGGTCAACGTCATCCAGGTGCAAAAGGGAGGCAACGCCTATGTGAGCTATTTCGACGATGACGCCAGACATGCACCGAAGATTTCGGTCCACTTTCTCACGGGCCAGGTGAATGGCTTTTTCGATCTCTCGAAGCACACCAACCAGGACTGGGATCGGCTGCTGGATCACGCGGTGAGTCCGATCCTGGATGCGCGCGGGAAACATATCCAGGTGGCCTACCCGGTGGAGTGGTTCAAGGTGCACACGCGGAGCCGAGGCGTGGAGTTGATCCGCAACTACGACACCCTGCTCCACCATCACTACACCCTCATGGGCCTGGTCAAGTACAAGAAGGTGCCCAGGAACCACCTCCTGGCCCGGGTGAATTTCAATTACTACATGTTTCGGGACGAAGATGGGGTGGCCTATTATGGGGATCGGGATGTGATGCGCATGGTGGCGAACCCCGACGTGGTGATCAAGGGCGATCCCTGCTGGGGCTTTTCCCACGAAACCGGGCATGTGCTCCAGATGATCCCGCAGCTAACGTGGGGTGGAATGACCGAGGTAAGCTGCAACCTCTTCTCCATGTACACGGTGGGTGCCATGGGCAACGAGAGCCGCCTCAAGGCGCAGAAGAACTACGCGTCCGCGCATAAGAATATCGTGGAAGCCAGTCCAAGGCTTTCGTACCTCGCGTGTAACGATGTGTTCGATCGGTTGGTTCCGTTCTGGCAACTGCACCTCTACTTCGCCCGCAACGGCCGGCCTGACTTTTACGCAGATGTGATGGAGCGAATGCGGAGAAGCCCTGACGCCGGGACTGGAGATAACTCGATCCGCAACCAATTTGAGTTTGTGAAGCTCTGTTGCGAGGTGGGCAAGCTCGACTTGACCGATTTCTTCGACAAGTGGGGCTTCTTCTGGGTGGGGACGTTGGCGCTGGAAGACTACAGCAAGTACAACTACCAAATCACCCAGAAGATGGTGGACGAGACCAAGGCCTACATCGCAAAGAAACACTACCGCAAACCGTCCACGGATCTGACCTTGATCGAGGAGTAGGAATTGGCAGTGGTATGCAGAGCATACCATGCAACTGGTTGGCACCTTCCCGAGGTCTTGGCCAAAGCCACATTCCGGGACTACATAAAGTTTAGGTGAAGTAGCATCTTGCGTCGTACCGCAGCTTGCCAAGCTGCTGTATCGCAGGCTGCCATGCCTGCGTCCCGGGCAGAGGGAAAGGGTCGGCCGACTCGGCAGTCGGCGAAACGGCAGGCAAGGCTGCCTGCGGTACCGGACAGACTCCGCGCCGGTCGCCTCGTGTACTCAGGTTCTCAAGCTCACTTCAGCACCGCCTGAACGATGGCATCAGCCAGGGCTTTCATGCCGCGGTCACCCGGATGCCCGGCGACCCCTTCGTGCTGGAACGCCCGCTCTGAACGCGCAGCGTTGGCGGGATCGGCGCCAAGGGGCGCGGCATCGACGAAGCGGGCGTCGGCTTCCTCACAGGCCTGGCGGAGCATCTGGTCTTTGGCGGCATCGGGCCAGAAACAGCTCCGCACCACCACAAGCGGATGACGTTTGGCCAAAGCGCACTGGAGGATCTTTGTCACGCCTTGCTTGAATTGGGTCTGCGACTCCGGAGAAGTCAGCGCCGGAACGTTCTCCCCGATGGCCAGGACAACCAAATCCGGATCGAACGCGAAGAGTTCCTTCATTTGTCCATCCACGTCGTAGGTTGCGTAATTGCGCTCGAAGTCGGCAATGTTCTGGACCCTAATTTGCGGAGTGATCCCGGTGTGCTTGGCGACGGCGCTGGTGACCAGATGAACGTAGTCTTTGTCCTCCGAACTGGCGGCCATCCCCCAGTTTCCTGCCCAACCGATCTCGGCATTGGGCCCGTGCAGGGTGATGCTGTTCCCCAGGAACAGGATCCGGCGGATTGCCGCGCTCTCGACTGCAGGTCCGGCCGTGACCGGGAACATGGACACTCGGAACTTAGTACAACCATACGGAATCAGAGTGACCCGCTCTGGGGTTTGCTTCTTCGCGATCGGCAACGCGGGTAGTTGGGGATTCTTGGGATCGGGATTCCAGGGAATAGCGACCGCGTTTGCCTGAAGCTTCAAGGGCGCTGCCAGGGGCCAGTTCCACTTACCTGGCATGGAGGATCGTTCCACGGTCAGCCCTGGGTTTTGCACGTCCAGTGCGAACTGCCATCGGGCGGCAGGATCGGGCGTGTTCGCGTCGGTGGTGTCAGGAATGGGCAGAGCGAAGAGCAAGGGGCCGTACGAGACGGATGCGCAGGGGCGGCCAAGGGTGCTGTCCTTCTCGGGAATAGCCACCCGTGTGGCTCGATGCGCGCCGTCGTAGGGTTCAGTTGCTGCGGCGTCGCGCCCGGTTTGCACCGTGGCCGTCATCGGCAAGTGCAGACGCACGGTATCCCCCGGCCTCCAGGTCCGTTGCACCCGGACGAATCCGGAGGAGGTCGGCTTGAGGGCGATCGCGGAACCGTTCACTTCCAGCTTGGGTGCTTGGCACCAACCGGGGATCCGGAAACTCAAGGGAAAAGCGGTCTTCCGTTCAGGCTGCACCGTGATCTCGATCGAGTCGTTGAAAGGGTACTCCGTTTTGCAGGTGAGCACGACGGGTATGCGTTTGCCGACCAAGGCGCTTACTTTGCAAGGTCCATAGCAAGTGGCCGCCAGACCGTTGTCGTAGGTGGCCATCCACATGTGCGTCACGTACCAGGGCACGACGCGGTTGAGCGCGGCGGTGCAGCAAAGCGGCGAGTGCTTGGCCTGATAGGCTCCGCCACCACCCCGAGGGCCGTGCGGAAAATCGGGCGACAAATTGGCGAAACGGTTCGGACTCTGGAAATAGACATGGGTCTTGAAGTCACGCGACACGGTGGCAGCCCCGGCGTTAAAGAAAGCCCGCTCCGCACGGTCGCCCATCCGGCCTTCGCCGGTGACGGAGAGCAAGCTGACCTGGCTCCAAACGTATCCGGCCACGTCACAGGTCTCGCTGCCGCGAAAGGCTCCGGGAGGGCCATACCACTCGTCGGAAACCGGCACCCCATAGGGTTGCATGGCCACCCGCTCCAGGAAGTCATGCCAACCGACCGCCGCCTGCAGGTAGCGCGAGTCCCCTGTCCAAAGGTATCCGACTACCCACGGCGTGGTGCTTTCCAGGAACTCGACCACATGGGCGTTATCTACGGCCACTCCCGGAGTCAGGTCAGGTGCCTGGCGGTAACGCTTCAGATTCGGCGAGAGTGCGGTTCGGTCCTGCTTGAACATGGCATCCAACGCGGCGGCGACTCCGCGATGGCCCGTCCAGCAAAAGGTGTCGTAGGCCGGCCAGGGATTCGACAGGCTGCCGGTGATCGAGGAAAGACAATCCGGGTCCGAGCCATAGGCTTTCACGAGTGCGTCCAGAATGGCCCTATCTCCGGAAGCGGCGTAGTAGCCGTCCATAGCACGCCCGAGCAAACCGGATGCCCAGAGCGTCCAACCGTCGAGCGCGGCGGTGACGGCTTTGCGGTCCTCAGGGTTATTGCGGTCGAGCCACCACAGAAAGAGCAGGCTGTTTGGGTGCATGTGGTCGGCCACGGCGTGCAACCGCTTGCGGGCCTGCGCAATGAGCCCTTCGTCATGCAAGGCATAGCCCAGGCGTGCCAAGCCGTCGAACCAGTAACCGCCCCCTTCGTAAGGCCATGCGCCCTTGTACCAGAGCAGCCCTTCGCCACGCATCTGGTGGTCGGGGGACCACGCCCGCTGAAACTCCGGATCGTACTCATCCATGTGACCCGTATAACCATCCCGGGCGGCCAGGGACCAATCGCGCAGCCAACCGGTTGGCTCCACCGCGCCCGGGGGCAAAGGAAGGAAGGCGGGACGCGTGGCAGGCTCAAACGGGCGCGCGTAGTTGGCGGGATTCTTGGTATCGCCCGCGTCAGCGAGCGGACAAAGGGAAGTGAGGATCAGCGTCAGAGCCGTTCCCAGGAAAGTCCGTTGGCATCGTTTCATAGCAAGGCTGCGATTGGGTTCCATGAATGGGTTGTATTTTGCACGATATTTTCTCAGGCCACAACCCCTGCATTTCTCACAGCACGGAAACCGTCCGGGGCCTGGACGCTCTATTCCAGCAACTTTTCCAAGGGCACAAGGAAGTCAAAGTAGTTGGACGGTTCAATGTCCGGATGCAGCGTTCCCTGAAAGATCAGGCCGGTCCGCACGGAAAGGGAACGGGGAATGCCGAGTCGTTCCACTTTCTGTTTCATGTCAGAAATGACCGAATTCTCGATCTGCCGGGCCAGCTTCACCTCCAGAAGGTAGATTGCCTCCCGAGTGCGCAGGAGCAGGTCCACCTGGCAGCCTTTTCGTTGCGGCGTGGCCCTCTGAAAATAGGGTCCGGCGTTGAGGATCGGCACCTTGCCCAAGCCAATTCGATCCATCACGGTCTCCAAGTTGCCCACCACCATGTTCTCGCACTGCAGCCCCATCCAACTTTCCCAGCCGGGTATGGATTCCAGGGGTGTCCACTGGAAGAACCCCTTTTCGATGGCATCGCGGGCCGGTTCCACGTACCGCAAATAGAACCGGAGGTAATTGTCGCTCAGCCGGTAGCGGATGCCTCGAGGCAAGCTGCCGCCAGTGATCGGATGAAAACTCGAATCGCAGCTGAGAAACCCGGCCGCCGCTAGATCCTCCAAAACTCCCCCCAAAGTTCCGCCGCGGGTTTGACCCAAAGCAACGCTGATTTCAGAGATGCTCTTGGGTCCATCGGCCAAAGCAGACGCCACTTTGCGGTAGGTTTCGGCGCGCCTGGAGAAGATATCGTGAAAGATCTGGTCGAACTCCCGGAAGAGCAACCCGCCCGGGTTGAAGCAAAGCCGCTGGATGTTCTGCTCCGCGGTCTGGGCGGGATCGATTTCCTCCAAGTACCGGGGAACCCCTCCCGTGACCGAAAGGATTTTCACCTTCTCGGCGGCACTCACTGGCTTGCGACGCCAGAATAGGTTGCACGCGGGCAATGCCAATGGAGCCAGGTGAAACTGCCAGGAGCATCGTCCAACAAAGCCCGTTTGATTCAGGATGTTGTCCTGGATCCACGAGGATACAGAGCCGCACAGAAACAGGACTAGGTTCTCGTGCCGTGAAAATAGGTTGTCCCAGGCCACCTTCAGGTGCCCGGCAAAGTCGGGTTCGCCCATCGCCATCCAGGAGATTTCGTCGAACAAGAGAACCGTCCTCCCTTTTGCGGGTAAGAGACTTGCCAGCAGCTGAAAAGCCTGCGGCCAGCTCTCCAAACCCACTTTGGGGGCCTGGGTTTGCTCCGCCAGTCTTTGGGCAAAGACCTCCAGCTGTTCCTTCGCGCCAAGGCCCGGCCGGGGAGGCAAGCCTTCAAAGGCCAAAAAGTGATCCGCATCCCGCGCACATTCCTTTACAAAGGTGCTCTTCCCGATTCGCCTGCGGCCTTCGCAAACTACCAGCGACGCGGTTTTTTTTCGGAGAAGTTGCCGAAACTCCTCTCGTTCCTTCTCTCGTCCAACAAACAAAGCCATAGGTTCGGTGGGTTCATGAAAAGTTTTCCGTTTTCAATTTGGCACCAAAACAGGTCAAAGCCAACTTTCGTGCCAGAAACACCGTTCCGTAATTTGGCACCTAAATAAGAAATAGTCAATTACGTGCCAGAGAATATGCTAGATAGTTTGGCACCTAAATCAACTATTCTGATTTTGGTGCCAGTATTTGGACCCTAACCAGTTCGGATCTACTTGGAGCGCAACGGTGCTTGGCTCCCCTGGGGAAGCGTGCTCGACACGCAGACGCGGTTCTACTACATTTACCTTTAACACAGCATGAAACCAATCTTAGCTCTCCTTACGGCGGGATTTCTGTCCCTTTCCAACGCTTTTGCGGCGTCGCAGGACTTGAAGTTGGACTTAGGTAAGACGGGTGCACCCATCAGCCCCTATATCTATGGCCAGTTCATTGAGCACTTGGGCCGATGCATCTACGGCGGCGTTTGGGCGGAAATGCTCGAGGATCGGAAGTTCTACTTCCCGATTACAGCGGATTACGCTCCCTATCGCAGCCTCACGAACACGGCTTTCCCGGTGGTGGGAGCATCACCCTGGCAGGTGATGGGCAACCCCGCAGCAGTGAGGATGGTGAAGAAGGATGCTTTTGTTGGCGATCATTCGCCGCGCATCAACGCGGGTGCGGGGATCCGGCAACGCGATCTTGGGTTGGTGGCGGGCAGGAAGTATGAAGGATACGTGTGGGCTAAACCGCTGGGAAGTCGTCTCGAGGTGGAGGTGGCCTTGGTTTGGGGAACCGCTCCGGCTGACCGTGATGCCAAGGTGGTAACCTTCAAAAAGGGGGGGTACACCAAGCAGGCATTCTCTTTCACCCCACGGGTGGGTGGGGAAACCAATGGGGTTTTCGAAATCCGTGTACTGAGTGGGGACGCGTTGCTGGGGCCGCCCTCGCTCATGCCGAGCGACAACATCCATGGTATGCGACCAGACACACTCGCTTTGCTCAAACAACTTGGTGGCACCGTGTACCGTTGGCCGGGAGGAAATTTTGTCAGCGGTTACGATTGGCGCGACGGCATTGGCGACCGCGACCGGCGACCTCCTCGGAAGAACCCGGCTTGGACGGGCGTGGAGCACAACGACTTCGGCACGGACGAATTCATTACTTTCTGCCGTGAGATTCGCACGGAACCGATGATTGCGGTCAATACCGGTTTCGGTGACGCCTACTCCGCGGGCCAATGGGTGGAGTACTGCAACGGAGCCACCACGACGCTTGGCGGCAGTTGGCGGGCCCGGAATGGCAGCAAGACGCCCTATAGCGTGAAGTATTGGTGCGTAGGTAACGAGATGTTTGGCCCGTGGCAGCTTGGTTTCATGCAGATGCAGCATTACACGCTTAAAAACAACCTCGTGGTGGAGGCCATGCGCAAAGCCGATCCCAAGGTAACCCTGACAGCGGTAGGCGACCTGGATACGATCAACAAAGACCATGACCCCGACCAAGTGAAATCGGGAAAGACCTGCTCGCGCATCATGCTGGAAGAATGCGCGGATCACATGGACATGCTCTCCGAACACTTCTACCGAGGCCGTGTGCCTTGGACCGGGGACCAACGGACCGACCTGCTTACTCATGTCGGGATGTTGAAGGATTCTATCCGGAAGAAGGCGGAGGGGCACCGCAAGCTGCAGGCGAGCCTGCCGAATCTGAAGGGGCGCGTCATTCCCATCGCCATGGATGAGTGGAATTATTGGCACCGGGACTACGTCTATGGTGAACTCGGCTGTGTCTATGATTTGGCGGATGGACTGGGGGTGTCTGCGGGGCTGCACGAGTACTTCCGCAACAGTGATCTCATCCAGATGGCACACTACGCCCAAACAGTGAACGTGATCGGCGCCATCAAGACCACCCGCACTGCGGCCGAGATGGAGACCACTGGCCTGGTGCTGCAACTCTACCGCGCACACTACGGGCAGATTCCCCTGCACCTCGAACAGAGCTTTGGCTCCTGCGACGTGGCCGCCGCCTTGTCCAAGGACGCGAGAACGCTCACTGTCGGAGTGATGAATCCGACTGATTCCGAGGTTGAGCTTCGCCCTTCCGTCTCCGGGACGACAATCGGCAGCTCAGCGACTCGCTGGCACATCACCGGGGCATCGCATTCCGCCCATAACACGCCTGGGAAACCGAGAGAAGTGGACATTCAGCGCACGGATGGCATGCCGGTTTCCTCCGGCCTTCGCGTGCCCGCACTGAGTTGCGCGGTCTTCAGTATCCCGTTGAGATAGTCCGTCATTACTTCGCCAGTGACGGAGTGTGCTCCTGCGTGAACTCAGGAGCCGGCTGCTTGAGCTTGAAATCGAACTCGGCATCCCGGTCGCAAGTCAGGGTGTTGCCGTCGAAACCAAGCTTGGCGACCTGCAGCCAGGTGTGTCGATAAGCCGGCTCCTTTTCCGCCTGGTGCACGAAGTAGACGAGGTAGGCATGGTCGTTGTCCTGCACCAGAGCACCCGGGTGCTGGCCGATACGACCGTCGCCTGGACGTTTGCCGGGCTTGTCGAGAATAACACCCATAAACTTCCAAGATTCGAGGTCGGGAGAGCGATAAACCCCCAGACCGCGCCATAGGTCCTTGACCATCCAGAAACTGCCCTTCCAAAAGAAGACATCCGGACCTTCCCCTTTGCCTGGATCGGGATCAGGCATCTCGGATTGCGTCGGCTTCCAGGTATAGAGGTCATCGCTATCGAGCACCGTGCCACGAATCTTCTTTTGCTCGTTCTTGAACCACATCCTCCAGCGGCCATTGGGCAGGCGATGGATACAGGCGTCGATACTGCCGGGCACCACGATGCTTTCGAACTTCCAGTCGAGCAGGTTGGCGCTGGTGTAATGCAGGATGTCGCGCGTGCCCGCCCAGGTTTCGGGCACTCCGCGCACGTAGGAGATGAAGGCGTGGTACTTTCCGCCAAGATCCAGCACCTCAGGCGCCCAAAAGGTGTTGCGCGTACCGTTGGTTTCAAACTCCAGCCCGCGCGCGATGCCACGGTACTTCCAAGTCGTACCGCCATCCGGGGTCGAGGCGATGCCAATGTCCGTGCCATGGACCCATTTTACCCCTTTTTCGGCATCGGCATCGGCACGGCGGTTGGTGTAGAGCATCCACCAGCATTTCTCCGCCCGGTTCCAAATGAGCGTGGCGTCCGCCGCGCCATCGTGGACAGGATCCCTGAAAAGTGGGGCAGGCGCGGGAGTCAGGGATTTCGTGGCCGGAACTCCTTGCGCCAATGAGTCATTCGCCAGGGCTAACGGCGCTAGCCACACGAGTAACAGAAGCCTTTTCATGTTCCCCGCATTCTGCGCTTTCCAAAGGCGGGCGGGAAGATCGGAATGTGATGTCTGACAAGCAGGCCTGCTGTCCAGGCGGCCACACAAGGGTTTCTCCGCGTCTCTGAAACCTTTCCCACGAAGCGTTATTCATCGATGGAATCGTTCTGGAGTATTTCCTTCCGTTCGCTACATAGTGAGGCAGGGACACTTGGCGTGTGTCGCAGCAATTTGCCTATATGCAAGGCCGACTGAACTCTTTTCAGAAGAGCATGTTGCACTGGAATGAGATGCATCCTTACAGTGCCGTCCACGTGGTGCAGATCCGGGGTGCTCTTGATGCGACACGCCTGCGAACCAGCATCAAAAACACGCTGGAGCAGCGGGGTATCGCCCAATTGAGACTGAATCGCGAGGAATCTACCTTTCACTATCTAGGCGATCAGGCGGACTGGGAGCTCCAAACTCTCCCCGGCGGCGAAGACCCGTTTCAAGTCTTGGTCACCGAGATGGAACGGCAGCTGAACCTGAGATTTCCCGATCACCAACCGTTTTGCCCCTTCCGCTTTCCGGTCGTGGCGTCATCGGGTTCCTTCCTCTTAGGCTTGGTTTACTTCCATCCGGTGGCGGATGCGGAATCAGTAGTCTACCTGTTGAAAGACATCGTGGCTCGGTACTCGGGTCAAATGGCGCCTGGTCCCGTTTCTCCGCTGAACCCAAGTGGCGTCACTCGTGCTACCCTGTTGCGCCGCTACCCCCCCATGATCCTCATCCGCAAGGTCCTGACCTGGCCGCTGCAGATGCAGGCTATGCGGCGATCGCATCGCCCCAGCCATAAGGACCCAGACGACCTAGCGAACGGTTTTGTCTGTTTCTCCCTGGACCCTGACGCGCTGCGTTCGGTAGTGACAGCGGCCAAGTCCTGGGGGATCACGGTGAACGATTTATTCATCGCGCTTCTGATGAAAGCGTTGTCGCCTTGTGCGGCTTCCCGGCTGCAAGCCGCCAAACGAAGAAACATGACCATCGGATGTATCATCAACTTGCGCAAGGATCTCGGCTTGGACAACCGAGGTGGCTTTGGGCTTTTCCTTGGTTCGTTCACGGTGTCGCATCGGGTTCCGGCAGAGTTGAGCCTCCGCGAACTGGCGGGTGATATCTGTCGGCAAACCTCGCGCATCAAACGACAGAAGCTGTATCTGGGGACGGCGATCGAACTTGGTTTTGCTCGATTCCTGCTCAGTTTCTTCTCGCCGACGCGACGGAAAAGGTTCTACAATAAGCACTACCCGCTCTGGGGCGGCATCACGAACATGAACCTCGAGTCAATCTGGGAAAAAGGCGATGAGGCCGCACCGATGGACTATTTCCGCGGTGTCTCCACCGGCCCGATTACACCGCTGGCGCTGTCCGTGACCACCTTCGGTGGCCATGCGAACCTTGGTCTGAGTTACCGGACCTCCGTTTTCTCGAAGGCCGATATCGCGGAACTGCAGGGCCGGTTTCTAAGGCACTTGGACGAAACGCGAAACGTTGCTTGAAAAGGCGATTCATTCAACTCCTCCTGCTGTGCGTCGCGGCGCTGCTGACGGGATGCGGCCATTACCATCGTCAGGGACTTGCAGGAGAGCGACTTCATCGTGTCGAAAGCACCTTTGCCGCAGACAGGTTCCGTTTGCCTTTGGACCTTGAAGAGCGGATCCTCCTGCTGAATCCCACGAACGTCACTACGCAGGACATTCGAGACGTGCTCTCACGCGCGCCCGCGCCGAGAATTGCCAATATCCATGGCGGTCTGGCCCGCGTCATTCCGCGGATGGTTTCGTTCTCTGAATTCCTCATCGGAATGGGATATCCAGCCGCCAGCCTGACCAACCCAAGCGACGGAACTTACAGTTTCAGTTGCTATGAGAGCAGCGACAAGATTGCGGGGGCTATCGCCTGGTTCTACGAAAAAGAAGGCTTGCGCCCAATGATGGTGGGGCACAGCCAGGGCGGCATGCAGGCAGTCAAAGTCCTCTACAAGTTCGCGCAGTCGCCAGCCTACCCCCTGCACGTCTGGAATCCCCTGACCTGGGAAAAGGAATCCCGGTGCACCATTCTCGACCCCCTAACCGGGCAGAAGCGTCCGGTGGCCGGCCTCCGTCTGCCGTACGTCACCTCGGTTGGCGCCGGCGGACTCACCAGGGTGCTGCCAAATCAATGGGATATGACTTTCCGGCTGCGAAGCATCCCCGATTCCGTGGAGGAATTTACCGGCTTCTGCAAGGGTATGGACCTGTTGGGCGGCGACTTTCTGGGTTACGGCCCCGCAAATCTCTTTAAAGCCTCCGGGACTGCGGCAGTCCGCAACGTTTGGCTGCCAACGGAGTATAAGCACGGCTCGATTCCAGACACGAAGCATCTTGCACAAAACCCCAAAATGGTGGACTGGATCAACCGATATCGGCCACCTTCCGATGCGATTGCCAGGCCCAAGCTGGACACGGATTTCGACAGCGACAGTTCCCATATTCTTTGGGCAGCCGATGTTTGGCACAGCATCAAGAAGCATTGGGTGCTTGAATTGCAGCGTGGGATCCGTGCCCGGCGAGCCCCGGAGGAGCGCCCTTGAGGAGATCTTCGCTCAGGCTCTTGCTTTGTGCCGGCTTGCTCATGCCCCTCGGGGTAACGGAACAGACTCCTGGGCATGGCTCCCCGTGCTCCGCCCCAGTTGAGTCGGCCGGTTGCAGCCGGTTGCGGGAGCTTTCTGCTGAGGTGAAGACCAGAATCCTGGCGCTGAATCCCGAACGGGTTCCAGACTGGGATGTGCGAGGGTTGCTTGCGCAGAGTCCGGCCCCGCAGATCCTTTGCGTCCATGGCGGGGTGTTGCCGATCAAAGCCGGCATGAACTCTTTCGCGGAGTTTCTCATTGGCATGGGTTACCCCAGAGCCAGCCTAAAGAATCCCGGGGACGGCTCTTATACTTACGGATACTACGACAGCAGCGACAAGCTCGCAGGTGCCTTGGCCTGGTACTGGGAGCGCGACGGCCTGCGGCCTATGCTCGTGGGGCACAGCCAGGGCGGGATTCAGGTTATCCGGGTGCTTCATAAGCTGGCTGGTAATCCTCGGGAGAAACTGGCAGTATGGAACCCTGTGACCCAGGCAAGCGAAAACCGGTACGAGATTGCCGACCCCCTGACCGGGAAAACGCGTCCAGTCGTTGGTCTGCGGCTTTCGTTCGCCACGGTCGCGCTCTCCGGGGGCTTGGCCCGCCTCTTGCCTAACGAGTGGGACATGAACGGCAGGCTTCGCAGGATCCCCGATTCCGTTGAGGAGTTCCTTGGCTTTCAGAAAGGGATGGACGTGCTTGGGGGTGACTTCCTCGGATACGGGCGTGCCAACGACTACCGCGCGATGGGCAGTGCCAAGGTTCGGAATGTGCGTTTGCCGGCCACCGGCTCGCACACGACCATTCCCTACGCCAGCGGCCTGCTGGAGGAGTCGGAGGTCAAGGAGTGGATCGCCAACTATAAGCCGGGCGCTGAAGGCAGAGACGTCACGGGCTCGGATTCGTCCTTCGGGCGCAGGACCGCCCGGATGGTCTGGGCGACGGAAGTTTGGTACGGCATCAAGAAGCATTGGGTCCTCGAATTGCAGCGCCTTATCCGGTCTCAAGAGACCCAGCATCATGACAACTGAAGAACTGATCCTACGCCGTATCGTTGTGTGTGCCTCGGGCCTGGTTTATTGGGGCGGGGTGGTAGTCCAGGCTCGGCGCATCCGCAGGCACATCGGCCGCTCCCCCAACCTGAAACCCAAAGGCCCGAAGGAGAAGGCGCTCTGGTTCGGCTGGTTTATGGTGATCCTGGTCTGGATTGGCCAACCGTTTCTGGTAGGAGCAACGGTGACGAGCATGCCACTCGCCCTGCTGCCCGGCCTTCTCAATCCCGCGGGACTCGCTGCAGGCCTGGCTTTGATCGTCCTTGGATATGCGGGCACCCTTTGGACCTATGCAGCCATGGGGGACGCCTGGCGCATCGGCATCGACGCCAAGGAAAAGACTTCGCTCGTGAGCGTGGGCCCTTTCCGGTGGGTTCGCCACCCGATCTATTCCCTGCAGGTTGTGATGCTGGCCGGGGCTGCTCTGCTGCTCCCTACGCCAGCCTCTTTGGCCGCCCTGCTGACTCACCTCTTTTGCGTACGCATCAAGGCGGCCGACGAGGAGAGGTTTCTTGCTGGAGTGCATGGCACCGTGTACCGCGATTACCTTTCCCGCACGGGCGGTCTCTTTCCAAAACTCTACGGGGGAACAGCCACAGGGAAAGACGATAAGCTACAGGGTGGTCCTTGAACCGCCTTTTCCCAATTTGATCCATGATCTCAAATAGCCGCTGGCAAGTAATCTGGCCCTCCACTGAGTGAGGGCTGACTAACTCCCCATGAATCCCCTTCTCCGTACGATAGCGATGATGCTCATCTTCCTGAGCGTCACTGGTTGTCGCTCCATCGGGCCGTCCACGGTCCAGCGCGACCGGTTGCATTATTCCGCGGCCGTGGCGGAGTCCTGGAAGGAACAGCTTTTGCTGAACATCGTCAAGACACGCTATGGGGACGCACCGGCGTTCCTTGAGGTTTCCTCGCTGGTCAGCGGCTACAGCCTGGAAACGGGGGTGACAGTGAATGGCCAATTCTCGCCGGAGAACCTGCGCGGTGACTCGTTCGCAGGTGGGGAGCTTTCCGGCAAGTTCACAGACCGCCCCACCATCAGCTACACCCCGATGACTGGCGAGAGGTTCGCCCGCAGCCTCTTGGCTCCCGTGCCTCTGGATGCACTGATGTTCATCGTGCAGGGCGGAGCGCCCATTGATTTTCTGTGGGGACTGACGGTGCAGTCTTTGGAAGGCTACTACAACCAAGGCATCTACGGGGGGCGGTTTGAGCCAGGTGACGCCAATTTCCCGAAGGTGCTCCAACTCGCACGTACTCTTCAGCAAGCCAAAGCCTTGGAAATAGAAGTGCTCAAGCGGGAGGAGCGCGCGGAGAACTGGCTGCAGTTCGACTCCGCCCAGGCCGGCAGGGCTGGCGTGGCGAATGCCCTGGCCGAACTGAAAGGCCTACTGGGAATTCCAGCCGCCTTGGACCGTGTGCGCGTGGTCTTCGACACCGTGTCTCCGGAACCCGGGACGGTGGGAATTCGCACACGCTCGTTGCTGCAAATTCTAAGCACTTTAGGAGTCGGCGTGGACATTCCCCAAGATCATCTGGCCAGAGGCAGCGCCGTGGCAGTGGGTGTCTCACCGAATCCCCGGGTAATCCAAGTCCACAGCGGGAAGACCAGGCCCAGCGCCGCTTTTGTAGCCGTTCCTTACGAGGATCGGTGGTTCTGGATTGAACGCGAGGATCTGATGTCCAAAACCACCCTGAGCGCCGTGACCATGTTGTTCAGTTTTCTCGACAACAGTGGCAAACAGACCGCGCCTGTCTTGACCATTCCCACGAACTAGGCGGCTTGACCATGAATCCCCTTCCCCCATCCTAAATCACCGCCATCTCGAGAGCACAAAGGCATGAAACAGAAAATCACAATCCTCCTTTGCCTTGCCGCTGGGGCTTTGAGCCTTTGCAGCTGCACGGCTCCGATTGGCGCGGATCGAGTGACCACCCGGCAGGCATATGCCCAGGTCGAGGCCAGCGCCCTCGGCACCGGCAAACCCAGCGCGGAGACTCTCTCGATCCTGCATCGCTTTGACCTGAAGGGTCTTTCTGCCCGGCAACCTCACGAGGCCCTACGCCAGCTTCATCAACAGGCCGTGGTCAGCGGTGAACGGGCCCTGCTCTTTGCGCTCGCCGAGCTAAGCTACGTCGCAGCTGAAAACATCCGCCATGACGTGAAGCCTTGGAACCCCCACGATGCGCGAGATTACTACCTGGGCTCAGCGGTCTATGCGTGGCTGTTCCTGTTTGGCGAGGGGAAGGATGCACCCCCGAATGGTTTCGACCGCCGCTTCCGTGAGGCCTGCAATTTCTATAACTACAGCCTAGGGCTAGCCCTGTTGGCGGAGAAAAAGGGCACGAACGGGGTGGTGCGGTTGCAGGGTTCTGTTCGTCAGCTGCCGGTCGGGAGAATCGAGGTCCAACTCGGTTCCCCGAATGTACAGATTCGGTTGGATGAGTTTGAAGAGGTGCTGCTGGCCGACCAACTTCGAGTGCGCGGCTTGAGTGTGCGCAATCGACAGCCGGGTTTGGGCGCCCCCTTGGTGTGCGTTCAGTCGTTGAATAAGGAGTTTCAGCTGCACCCATGCATGCCGGCCACCGCGCTCCTGCGGGGACCCCACTCCCTGTCTGACCTCTCCGCCGGAAATTATACCTGTCTGCTTGAACTTTACCCCGCCTTTGACCGCGCCACCGTTGACATCGGCAATGCAACGGTGCCACTGGAAGTCGATCTCACCACGTATCGTGCCTACACCCTGAACCAATCTCGCGTCTGGAAGTTCGGCAAGCTTGATTTTCTCGCGCCCGAACGCGTGCGCAACCAGCTCATCCTGAACCAGCCGTATCAACCGGACCGCATCCCAGTCGTGCTCGTCCACGGCACTTTCTCCAGCCCGGTCACCTGGGCAGAGATGGCAAACGCACTGACGGCGGATCCAGTCCTCCGACAACGGTTTCAGGTCTGGAGTTTCGTCTACGGCAGCGGAAACCCACTGGCGCGATCCATCGCGGACCTGCGAACCGCGCTGGAAGAAGAGGTCCAACGTCGTGACCCGGAGGGTACCAACGCCGCGTTGCGCCAGATGGTGATCCTGGGTCACAGCCAGGGCGGCTTGCTCACCAAGTGCACTGCCGTGGACACCGGCGACCGGTTATGGCCCCTGATCAGCACCAACCGCTTCGAGGACCTAAAGGTCAGCGAAGAAACGCGTGCCGAACTGAAGCGAGCTATCTTCCTTCAACCGTTGCCATTCGTCAAAAGGGTTGTGTTCGTCGCTACCCCCCATCGTGGAAGTTATCTCGCCAGCGGATTCGTCCGCCAACTCGGACGGCGCGTTGTCTCTCTGCCGGGTAATCTGGTCTCCCAGGGGACGGATCTGCTTCGGGCTAGCTCGGGTTCGGAGTTCGATAAGTTCCTCCGGGGGAAGATGCCCACCAGTCTGGATGGGATGTCGCCCAAGAATCCAGCTCTGCTTACCCTGGCGGAGATCCCGGTGGCACCCTCGGTCAAAGCGCATTCCATCATTCCTGTATCGGGTAATGGTGACTATCGTGAGGGGAAGGACGGCCTTGTTTCCTACCAAAGCGCGCATGTGGACTATGTGGAGTCGGAGTTCATCGTGCGCGGTAAACATACTTGCCTCAAACATCCCGCCACCATTGAAGAAGTGCGCCGCATCCTTCGCCTGCATCTCGAGGAAGCATCAAACCCGAAGTTCCCGTGAGACCACTCCCGGCAAGGACGAGGCCGTCACCCAGTGGAGCTTGGGAGAGCGGACCAGAACGAGCGGGTCGCCTGGGTACTCCAGTTACAGGAATGCTCCCCTTGTTCACTGTCAGCACCCACTCGAAGGCATGCATTTGGCGATCCGAGGATCCACTCAGCACGGCCCCGGCGGCAGGTGTTCAATGAGGTACCGAATGATGAGCTTCTCGCTGGCAGCCGCGACCGTGCTTTGGCCGCTCGCGGAATCGTAACGGACGATCACCGCTCCCGACGCGCCGTCGGGGGTCTCCAACTTCAGATAGCCCACGTTATTGATAAGGATTGGGGGGAGGTTGCTATGGCTCAGGAACGTTTCTCGAGGCCGACCTGCCAGCCAGGAGCAGGAGGGTAATGGGGATTCAGCGGCTCCTCCCGCGTACCAGGTTTGCCTGCATGGTGGAGAGGAGCTCTTTGACTTTGTCCGGGTGCTTGGCGGCAAGGTTCATTGTCTCGGAAGGATCCGTGCGGAGGTTGTACAGCTGCACCGCTGGCTCGCCGGGCTTGGGCTTGATTGAGCTGGGTTTGGTGAAGCCGCCGGAGCCGAGCCCGTTGATTAATTTCCAATCGCCCGATCGAATCATCATCATGGATGGAGCACTTCCGGCCTGCATGACGATGGGCGCGCGAATGGGTTGGTCGGCGGGCTGCACTCCCTCCAGCACTGGCAGGAAACTGAAGCTGTCCGGCCCCGCATCCTTGGGAAGGCTTGCGCCACAAATCTCCGCGAAAGTCGCGAGCAGATCCGTGAAGCAAATCGTCTGCGCGCTCACCGCTCCGGCTTTGACCCGCCCCGGCCACCGCACAAGGAAGGGCATGCGATGGCCGCCTTCCCAGGCATCCGACTTCATGCCGCGCCATCCGCCGGCGGAGGCGTGTCCGAGCCTTTCCACGTCGGCTTCATACCAGACGGGACCGTTGTCCGAAGTGAAAATGACGAGCGTATCCTCAGCCAGTCCGCTCTGATCCAATGCCGCAAGAATACGCCCAATTTCCGCATCCACCATCATGGTGAACTCGCCGTACATGCCGGCGCCGCTTTTGCCCGAAAATTCCGGCGAGGGCAGCCACGGGGTGTGCGGGGCGGTGAGGGCGAAATAGAGCAGGAACGGCTTTCGGCTGTCCTGGCTTACCCGGGCCTGCGAGTCGATAACGTGAAGGGCCTCCTCGGTCAATCGGGGCAGCACATCCTTGAGAGCCAGGCCGGGTGCGATGCCGCCTTCCCGCCAATATTCCCCCTGGATCGGTGACCAGCCCTCCGAGTGGTGTTCTTCGATGCGCTCCGTCGGTGGTGTCACGGCACGGTCGCCCCGGATAAAGAAATAAGGAGGGATGTCCGTGGAGGCGCGCAGCCCGAAATAAGTTTCAAATCCGCACGCCACCGGTCCGCCGGGCAGCGGCTTGTCGTAGCCATCCTCCCGAAACCCGAGATGCCACTTCCCCACCATCGCGGTGCGATACCCTTGCGACTTGAGAAGCGACGCGATGGTCATCTGCCCTTCTTCAATCAACGGCTGCTTCGGCCACCGTGAGATGTCAGTGCGGAACGGATACCGCCCGGTCATCAGCCCGTAGCGCGAAGGGTGACAGAGCGGCCCGGGCGCATGAGCATCGGTGAACCTCATCCCTTCCCTGGCCAATCGGTCGATATGGGGCGTCGCGATTTTCGATTTCGGGTTGTAGCAACCGGGATCGCCATAGCCGAGGTCATCAACGAGAAGGATGAGGATGTTGGGTTTGCGGGTCGACCTTGGCGTGTCGGTGGCTTGCGTGGCAGCCAGCGGAGCGAGCAGCAGGGCGGTGAGGGTAAGAAATGCGCGCGTTTTCATGGTTTGAATCGTTCGAGCACCAGAACCCAGTCTTGGGGCGAAGGCAGGTTGGGCGCAGGATATTCGTCGGTTCCGATGACACCCGGCAATCTCGCTTCGACAGGGCCTTTCGGTGGATCGAACGGGGTCGAGGAGACCGCGAAGCGACCGAACTCCTGCCGCTCCCCGATCTGGAACAGCCACAGCCCGGTCTTGCCACGCGTCGCGTTTCCGACCTTGACGACCGGCGTGGCATAGGTGCGCTGGCCGTCAGTCAGCACTAGGGCCGCGAATTCGCCGCACGCCGCCGCAACCAGTTGGATCTTGGGTCCGATCTCCGCGACGTCGATCCTGCCCAGCATCTCGCCCCACTGCCCGTTTTTGCGGTCATGCAGAAACAGGGCCTTGAGTAACGGACTGTAGAGCGCGACCAGATAGTTGTCCGCGTCGTGGAAGCGCAGGATGATGCCCGCCTCCGAATCGCTGTTGGCGTCAACACTGGCCATCAGATCCAGTTCGCTGATTCTTTCCGCGACGGTGACCATGCCTTTGCCGCCAACCAAACGGGAGTTCCCGCGCCGCGTCGGCGTGCCGTAATCCTTCCAGGCCGCGGCATCGGGGCCCTCAAAACGGTCTTCAAAGAGCATCGGCTTCGTGTGGCCGGCAAAAGGCGGAGCCGTGGGTCCGGCATGCATCACCGTCCCTTGGTCAAAGCGTCGGCCGGTGGCCGGATCGAAGTAGAAGACATGATAGGGCACGTCCAGTTCCAGGCGCTTCACCACGGTCCCATCCCAATTGTAAATACCGCGGCGAGGCTGGTAGATGAAACGGACCTCGCCCGGAATGCCGGCCGCGATGCAGTTCGCCTCGGTCCATTCCGGATGCGGCTCGAAGCGTGACCAGGGATATTGCTCCAGCAGTTTCTTGCCGATCCCGAGTTGAGTGGCGCCCGGATAGTTCATGCCTTCCTTCCAAGTGGTCCAGTCATACACCTTGGTGCCTCCGAACGCTGCGGAGGCACAGCCAGGGTCGCCTTCCACGCTGGCATGCCAGATGCCGGCCGCGCCGTAGGTGTGGCCTGCGGCGCCGCTGAGTATGCTTCCCCAGAACATGCGGCGCTGAACATCCCCGAAGCCCTGCTGCATGTGCCCCTCATAGCAGGTCTCGCCCACCAGCACCGGCATGGGCGGGTCTTTCGCATAGGCTGTGGCGACAATCGCCAGCGTTTTCGCCTCCACCGCGACTCGCTCGTCGTGGTTTCCGCCAACCATGTCGAAGTCAATCACGTGGCTATCCCCTGGAGCGCCGCGCCGCCCATGGCCCGTGTGGCAGGTCAACAGGCGATGATAGGGATCGATGCTACGAAGATACGTCGCCACTTCGGCCCAGGGGCCCTGCCCCCATTTGGTTTCTTCCGGAATCTCACCTGCCAGTATCCAAAACACCGGAAAGGCGCTGTAGCGCGCCACCAGATACCGCCAGTGCCGCTTCAGGCCGGCCGCTCCAATCGCCTCCATGCTGTTGCAGTCTCCACGCCCCCAGGCGCCCACAATCGCCGGGGCAATGCCCGCGTCCACCAGATGCTTCAAGCGGCGATCTGCGTAATCAAAATACATCGGATTCACCTTGTCCAACTTGATGGACTCGTAAGGAAGCCCACCCTCATTCGCGAGACGTGGTTCGAGAAACCCTTCGTCGGGATAGGGCCCACAAACGATTTGCACCACGTTGAAGCCCTTGGCCTTGCGGTCGGCGGTCAGTTCCTGAAAGCCTTCCCAAGTCATCCGCTGGCAGAGGCACTTCCACCACGTATCGCCCAGCCAGAAGAAAGGCGTGCCGTCGGCGTGCGCAAAGTGACGCCGGTCATCGCTCACGCGGACAAAGCCGTGTTGGAGCAGCGGATTGTCGCCCGTGTAGGCCGTGACGTGCAGGGGTTGAGAGACCCCGTTCACCAATTGGTTCGCTGGGTCCGAACACTTGACTTGGAACGTGTAATCGCCCTGCACGGGTGGTGCGAAGCGAACTGTCCACCGGTCGCCCCCGGCCCAGAACGCAGGAACCAGCCATTGCTGGTCACCACTGCGAAAGACGACATCGACTTGAAGGTCCAGGAATGGATTGTCATACTTCCGGGTGGATGTGAATGAGGTTTCAAAGACAGCCCATTGCTCCGCACCCATGGCGGAGCAGGCGATCAGGGCGGCCATGGCGCTGAGTAAGATGCATTTCATGGAGCTGCTTATGGTTTGGGGGCGCTACTGGACATTCACCTGAATGATCGTCAACGAGTGGGGAGTCAGGTTCGCGCTGCCGTTCTTGAAGGTGATCTGGTGACCTCTTGGTGCCACCCGGTCAGGGTGCTCGATGTCGTTGAAAGAATCAGGCGTCTCGCCGGTGAGGATCGTACCCTGGTAGGGGCCCTCTAGCGGTACCCCTTTCAGGCTGACGGTGCAAGCCACGGCATCCGAAGGGTGCCGGTTCACGACGGCGATGGCCCAACGCTTCCCCGATTCATCTGTGGTGGCGATGGCGTCGACGATGGAAACCGATGGATTGGCTTGGGTAAGTTTGTCCGCGATGACTTGAGTGCCGACGACCCGTTCCCGGAGCAAGTTGGCATACATCGCCAGGGCGTGGAAATGCGTGCGCCGTACGATTCCCCCGGGGTGGACAAAGAGCGGGCCGCGAGTGTTCACCAGGGGTGCGATATTGGCTATGGTCACGTGGTCGGAATGACGGAGGCAGGCATTGAGGAAAGACGCGGCGAAGAGCGCGTCGGCCATGGTGTATTGGGAGGCGAGGTCGTTTTCCTTCCTTCTTTGCTCCACCCATCTCCGAATTCCGGGATCCTCATAATCCGTCACGGCATCGCGCGGGAATCCGGGATGCTGCCAGGCACGCAGGTTCCATTCGTCGAAAGCGACCCTGAGGCGCCCCTTCCGGCCGGCCTCATCAAGGGAACCGCAAACTTGCGCAATGTAGTCCTCCGGTGCTCCCGACTTGGAGATGGCAGTCAGGTAATCGTATCGCGGCAGCTGCTCTCCGCGATCAAGCCAGTAGTTGTGGATGGAGATATAGTCCAGATGATCGCCCGCTACCGTTAGCAGCTTCGAGGACACCTTCATCCCATCCTGCGATCCGGCGCAAGTGACCAGGATGCCAGGATCAACCTGCTTCATGGCCATCGCGCCGTCACGGACCCTGCGGATGTAGGCCTCGTCATAACGTTCGTTGCCAACGCTCCAAAACCGGACCTTGAACGGCTCCGGGTGGCCGTTACGCTTGCGCAGTTCTGCGAATTCACCTTCGGTCGCGTTGCAGTAAGCCACCCAGTCGGTCATTTCCTGGATGCTGGTGAGGCCGTTCTGGCAGATGTAGGGCTGGGCTCCCAACCGCCGGCAGAGCTCAACGAACTCATCCGTTCCGAACGTATTGGGCTCCATCACGCCCCAGCGGTAATCACCATGAGGCTTTCGGTTCTTGCCGACTCCCATTTCCCAGTGATAACTGTCCACGAAACATCCGCCGGGCCAGCGAATCACCGGGACCTTCATCTCCCTCAGCGCTGCGATCACATCCTTGCGGAATCCCTGCTGGTCCGCGAGAGGCGAGCCCGGCTCAAAGACTCCTCCGTAGATCTGGTTGTCGAAATGTTCCAGAAAGCCGCCGAAGATCATCGGGTCGTAGGCTTTGGATGGAGCGCCCGGATCGATCACCACGCTCGCCCGAGGTACCGAAGATTCACCCGCGACTGAGCCATGACCGCAGAGGAGCACGACAAGAAGTGAAAGTCCGAAGTGATTCAGTCTAGGGATCATATTCTTCAATCACCTGATCTGTGGCGGCTTGATGGGCATGCTATGGGCGTTCTCCGCATGGTAGATCCGGGTCAACTCCTCAAACGCAGCCTTCAAGGCGTCGCCCTCGAACTTGCCCTTGCGCTCAAAGACTTCCTTGTCGATGAGCGCCCGTAGTATGATCGATGTTGCCACCAGAGCGGTTACTCTGAGTGTTTTCATGGTCTGATTTCGACCGTTTCTGCCGGTTGGGTTTCGCGTTCGATGAACTTTCCGGTCCACGGATGCAACACCCGCAACTTCCCGCCGACGGTCGAGGTGATTTCCAGTTTCACGATCTTCCCGGCTTTCTGCTCGGCGCTGACGAGGAAACCGCCTTGGGCGCGGAGGTGCGTGAACTTCGCGTCCTTCTCCTTGGGCCAGCAGGGAAAGACGCGGATGGTGTTGTCCACGCTCTGCATCAGGAATTCCGAGATCATCGCCGCGATGCCGACACTTTCGCTCAGGTAGAAGCCGTGCATCGGCCAGTGGAACATCCCATTGGGCTGAACTTCCGGCCGGTAGTAATTGCGCGCGTCCTCCAGGGCCTCGAGCATCGAGAACCTCGCCTTGGCAACGCTCAACATGACGGTGGAATTGCAGCCGCGATGCCGGGTTTGGCGGAGGGTGTTGCGGAACAAGTCCTTTTCCGATTCCGGCGAGAACCACGTCACTTGATCCGCCGGGAAGACCGGCACGGCGGGAACGGTGATGTTGTGTTCCTCGATCTGGCGAAACTTGCAGCCGACCCAGTCCACGACGATCGGCCGGCCGGCGGCATCCGGCGCTGTGGGATACGGTGGCAATAGGTCGAGCGACTTGCGAAAGCGCGCGGCTAATTCCCGATCGCGGCCGAGTTCGGCGGCGGCTGCGATGGCGGCGTTAAGGGTGTAGCGGGCATAGGCGATGTCAAACGGTACATTGGCGACGCCAAACTCGCCGTGTTCCGGGCTGTAGCTCGGGCCGAACCTGGCTTTGCCGTTCGCGTCGCGCGGGCACTGCTCCGCGAACGAACTGTAGAACAACGCCACGTCGCGGACGACGGGATAGATCTTCTCCTCAAGGTACTGACGGTCGGGGCGGTACAGATGGCAATACCAGAGAATTTGCGCCGACATCCCGGCCATGCCCATCGTGTAGCTCCATGGCGTCAGCGCGCAGTGACGCCTGTTGACACTCTTGCAGTGGGCCGGGTCGGGTTCGAACGCGAACGAGGAAATGCCGACGCACGCGCCCTCGCAATCGTAGGTGGCTTTGGCGAACCAGCGCATCCGGGGCAGCAGATCGTTCATGTACTGCACCCACGGATCGGCGAGTTCGGGGTGATTCAAAACGAGCGGCGTCCAATACGGCTGCCAGGCGTTGTAGTTGTGGTGATAATCGCCATGCCAACCCGGGGTGTCGTTGGGCAATACGCCCCACAAGCCCGCCGGCACCACGCCGGGTTTGGCAAAACACCGCAGAAAATACGCCATCCGATACCACCAGGGTTGGAAATCAGGATCGTCCAACTCGACGCCGCTCGCCGACCAGTATTGCGCCCACACCGTCTCGTGCTGCAACAGGAGCGTGGCCAATGGCGTCGCCACGGTTTCACGCGCCAGCCGGATAGCCTCGTCGCAACAGTTCTTCCGGGTGTCCCGAGAAGTCACCAGCGACACCGCCTTCCACTTTTCCGAAGACGCGACGGCCAGCGCATATTCCATGCCCGCGTAATCCAGGTCGCCGGGCAATTTCACGTGCAGCCACTTGACGCCATTGTTGGTTCCTTGCTCGGCCGCCGGCAGTTCGGATGCCTTGATTTCCTCGAGGACAACCTCCTTGTCCGTCTCGATGAGAAACACATTCCGGTCCGCCAGCACCCGGACTGCGTTGTCACCAGCCTGTGCCACGGCCCGGCGCAGATCGAGCCGGGCGGACTTGATGCCTGCGTCCAACATTCCTGCGGCAACAACAAAAGGCGCAGCCTCACCTTCAAGCCGGATCTGGCTGATCCGGTTCTGGGCCCGCGTACCGCCTTTCGATTGCACGTAGAATTCCACAGCCCCGACCATGCCGTCGCCGGGGATTGCCAGGGAGACTTCCTTTTCTTCCGAAGGCGAATCGGTCCAGCCGGTGGCCACGACCTCCTTGCCCTGGCCGTTGTAGATGTTGATGTAGTACTGCGCCGGGGCATTGCCGGAAATGCGGAACTTCAAGGCTTTGAACGTCGCCTCGAGCGCAGAAGGAAGGTTGAATCGGTAGCCGGCGGATACGGTGCCGGCTCCTTCCACGACCATAAGGCCCGCATCGCCCTGCCGCCGCCATTCATTCACTTTCCCCTCGGCACGCATGTTCTGCCATGCGCCGTCGTCCGCGGGGGCGCCCAGCCGGATGATGGCGGCGCAACGGGGCTGGGGGTAGGGATTGGCATAGCTGGGCGGACTACTGCTGCCGCCCTTCCACTTCTGGTTCGGGATATCCACTTGCAGCATCGGCGGATCCTGGGACGTGTCCACGCGAGCATCCCACACGTCGTTCTTGGTCACGCGGAGACATAGCACCCCATTTCGCTCCCACAGCAATCCCGACAGGTCGCCATTGCCCAGCACGAGAGCGCGTCTTTCGATGTCGTCGAGCCGGCCCTGTGCGACCGCCGCGGCATCCAGCGCATCAGGAAAAGGGACCGTCCCTGCAGCGAGTGGAGAGACCGCCGCCGCGTGCAGGGCCGCCGGCGTCGCGAGCAAAAAGGCGGCGAGTAACTTGAGAGCGTGTTTCATCATATTCAACTCTCCTGAGGTAGCATGCTCAATTACGCCGGCTGAAAGTGAGCGGATAGGACTTTCCGGCTTTGGTATTGAATTCCCAAGTTTTGTCACCGCAAACGACCTTACAGGGGAGGCCGGACTTGGAATGGATCACGGCCTTGGTCAAGCGGCCGTCGCTCCAACAGAGGTCCACCTCGAAGCCGCCCCGCGCACAAAGGCCGGAGACCTTGCCGCTGGGCCACGCTTTGGGCAGCGCGGGCAGCAGATGGATCCGGCCCGCGTGGCTTTGAACGAGCATTTCGCAGTAACCGGCGGTAGCGCCGAAATTGCCGTCAATCTGGAACGGCGGATGGGAATCGAACAGGTTGGGATAGACGCCGGCGCCGCTTTCGCCGTAGATGGTTTTCGTTTCGTGGACCACGCTCAAGAGGCTTCGCAACATGGTGTAGGCGTGATCGCCGTCCCAAAGCCGGGCCCAGAAATTGATCTTCCAGGCACGGCTCCAGCCGGTGCTCTTATCGCCGCGAGCTTGCAAGGAAACCCGTGCGGCCTCCGCCAAGTTGGGTGTGGTTGCCCGGGTGATCTGGCGGCCAGGATACAAGCCGAACAAATGGGAGACGTGGCGATGATCATCCTTGGGATCGTCCTTGTCGGCTTCCCATTCCTGCAATTGCCCCCAACGCCCGATCTTCGGTTTCAGCAGCTTATCCCGCAGACCGGCGATGTGATCGCGGAATTCCTTGTCATCGCCCAAGACATCGGCAGCCTCCATCGTGTTCGTGAACAGGTCGTAAATGATCTCCTGATCGTAAGTCACGCCTTCTTCGGCGGGTCCGTGCTCGGGGGACCAGCCGTCGGGGGTGACAAGCGTGCCGTCCGACCGCCGTTTCAGGTGGTCGTCCCAGAACTGGCAGACTTCCTTGAGCACGGGATAGGCTGTCTTGCGGAGATAGGTTTGGTCGCGGCCAAAAGCGAAATGCTCCCACAGATGCTGCGCATACCACGCGCTGCCGGGCGGGTTCCATTTCCAATAGGAAACGCCGCAGGCGTTGTTCATCGTCTGGACGGTCCACCCCCGGACCTTGCCGTAGTTTCGCCGCGTGTTCTTCGCGCTGACCTCGCGGATGCTCGTGACATAGTCGATGAATGGCCGGTGGCATTCGGCGAGGTTGGTCGGCTCGGCCGGCCAGTAGTTCATCTCGAGGTTGATGTTCGAGTGGTAGTCGCCGGCCCAGGCGGGTTCGTTGCTGTCGTTCCAGACCCCTTGGAGGTTGGCGGGCAGAGATCCCGGGCGCGAGCAACTGATGAGTAGATACCGGCCAAACTGGCAAAACAAGGCTTCGAGGTCTGGATCAGCCGTCGCGTTCCTGGCATAGGCCTCCAGCCGTGCCAGTGTAGTCTTGGCCAGCAGATCCGGGGCGGTGGTTCCGACATCGAGGGAAAAGCGGCGAAAGAGAGATTGGTAGTCTTTGACATGCCGCGCCAGCAGTTTCGCCACGCTCTGCCGCGAGGCGGCATCCACCCGCTTGGTGACGGCGGCGTGGGGGTGCGCGCCCAGCCACTGCTGGGTAGGATCCTGGAGAAAGTTCGTGCCCGCCACGAGGATCAAGGTCACGCTGTCGCATTGGTCGACGGCTAGACTAGTGCCAGGTACGGCAATGTTCCAGGGATTCTGTGCACAGGCATCGTCATCTTTCACTGCGCAGGTGCCGTTCTTGTTCAATACGAGCAACTGGGCTTCATATTCAAAACCGTTCTGCAGTTTGCCCATCGAGCTGAGCTTCCTTCCATGGGCGGCAATCCGGGCCTGGTGCATGTCCGCAAGCTGAATGCGGCCGGTGTAGGCGGCGGGTTTGTTCGCCGTCAGGTGGATTACAATGACTCCGTCGGGATGACTGGCGAAGGCGGTGCGTTGATAGCGCACGCCGTTGTATTCATAGGTCACCTGATGAACGGCCCGGTCGATGTCGAGTTCCTGCCGATAATGGGTGACCTTAGAGAAGTCATGGCCGAGATGAATGAGGATGTCGCCGAACGCCTGATAGGCCCCCAGGTCCTGGCCTTCGTCATCGAGGCCCTCGACCGCCATGCGGGCTCCGGACCAGAGACTGATCTCATTGAACTGGACCCTCTCGATCCCGGTGCCACCAAAAAGCATCGCCCCCATCGGTCCATTGCCGATTGGCAGGGCTTCCGTCATCCACACTTTCGCCGGCCGGTCATACCACAGGCACAGTCTTCCCGGGGCGTTCGCCCCGGCACGGTTTTCCTGCGCCACCGCACCCACGCCCGTCAGTGGTTCAAAGCCCAGCGCAGTTGCCGCCAAGGAAGCGGAGCGCAAGAAGTGACGCCGCGAAATGGCATTCTCTGGGGTGGCTGACATGTCACTCATATCTGATTTCATCTCGGAGGGACGATCCATAGCTTCTCCAGCAGCGTAGACATCTCCGGATCGTGTTGCTTGAGTTCGGCACGGGTGAACGGGAAGAAATCATTCGTCCCAAAGAACGCCTCGGTCGTTTCCGCAAAATACTCCTGCGGATCGGTCATGGCGTACGCCCGCTCGTGCGTCACCGGCTTGTCGGGCCCGTTCCAACGCTCGACGCGGTCATACTTGCCGCTGGCTTTGGCGCAGTCGTAGGCGGCCTTGATTTCCGCGTTGGCGAAGCCGCCCTCGAGCACACCAAAATGGTAGGCATGGGCAAGCTCGTGCAGGGCGAAGTTGGGCATGCGCTTCATCTCGGCTTCGAAGTCGGAGACACCGGAAAACTCGACGGCGCGGGCCATCGCAGGGTCGCGTCCGTTTTCGCGGAGCCAACCGGCATCGGGGTGAAACTCGGCACCACTCCGTCCCGGTTGGTAGGCGGGCGAGAAATAGAGGGGCACTTTCCGCAACTCCGCCACAGCGTCGACGGGCACGACGCGCACGATTTCCTGCAGTTGCTTCTCGAGAAGGTCAAGGGCTCGTGCCGTGTCCTTCGGCTCGTGTTCCAGAAGCTGCTTGTTGACATGCACCGTCCAACCTGAGATGTCTCTGGTCTCGAAGACCACCCAGACCGGCTTTGCCGGCAGATGGGCACAGCTGAGGCATAGTGTGAGAAGCCCCAAAGCTACAGCAGGTAGCAGGAAGGCTCTGAGCAAGGCTTGGCGTCCCACCCTGGGAATTTCCTTCGACTGCCCCTCCGTGTTCAAGGAGGCATGGTCTTGCTTCCTGTTGTCATTCATCGTCAGTGGCAGGCACACCCGCTGCCGCAGGAGGCCGCTCTCTTCGTCGACAACCGCCGCTCGATAGCCTGTGATGTCGGCGTGATCGACAGCCCGCCCAGTGCCGTGCAGCGCAACTCGCGCGGCATCTGATCGCCGACGCGCCGGGCGGTCTCTATGACTTCGTCGAGCGGGATGACCGGGTCGTAGCCGGCCAATGCCATGTTCGCGCAGGCCAGCGCGTTGCTCGCCGCCATCACGTTCTTGCCCAAACAAGGCGCTTCCACGCGGTTGGCAATGGGATCACAAATTAATCCCAGCATGCTCTGAAACGCCATCGAAGCAGCCGCCACGGTTTGCGCCAACGTGCCGTTGGCCATGCCAACCAGCGCGGCCGCGGCCATGCTTGCCGCCGAACCGCCCTCGGCCTGGCAGCCGCCGACCTCGGCGGCGAAAGTCCACCGCGTGGCAATGAACACCCCAATCAGACCGCTGGCCAGCATCGCCTTCGCCATTTCCTCCTCACCCAGTCCCAGCGTCTCCGCCATGGCGATCACCGCCCCGGGCAGTGCCGCGCAAGCACCCGCCGTGGGCGCCGCCACGATGACACCCATGGAACTCTTCACCTCCATCAGCGCCGTGACGTGGAGAATGATGCGGTTCAAGGCCCCGCCGTCCAGCAGTCGACCGGCTTTCATCAGCTCGTTGAACTGGCCGCACTGATGGCCGAGCACCCGATCGTCGTAGCTTGTGCCTGCGATGCCCTGGGCGATGGACCGCCGCAGGATGCGGATGATGTCCAGCATTTTGGCGATGACCTCCGCCTCGGTCAGACCACCTCGTGCCCTTTCATATTCCACCGCCAGCTTCCACAGCGCCGTATTTCTCCCCTGGTCATGCCGCAGCATTTCCTCGCAGGTCGTGAAGGGCACGCGCGTGTCTTGGCGAGACAGTACCGGCAACACCGGAGACAAACGTCTGACGGCGCGAATCGCGAAATCCCCGTTCAGCTTGGCGATCACCTGCTCGCTCACGAACTCGCCCGCCTTGACCTCCACCAGTTGTTCGTCCATGGCTTCGTGGACCAGGATGGCATCGGCGGAAACCAACCTGGCCAGTTCTTGCGCAAGGTTGTGCCCCTCGCGGCCCACCCACAACAGGGTTTCAAAGCAGTCGCCGAACATGGAAACCGCGAAGCCATCCACGTTCAGCACCTCCATCATGCCGCCCCCGGTGGAAATCGCGCGTACGAAGTGACGCTCCTCCCCGTGGCGTAGCGTGAGGCGGTACGTGTTTGGGTGCAGATCCCCGGCGTCCACCGTTTCGATGCGGATTTGCACGCCCAGATCACGCAAAACGCTTGGCGAACTGGGCAGTTGTTCATCGGCGGCATCCCAACCCATCAGTCCGCCGAACAGTCCCATGTCGGAACCCTGCGATTCATGGGTGGTCGGCAGCGAACCGTTGCGATCAAACTCGACTAGAACTTCCTCAAGTTCGCCGCCCATCAGATCGCGAGCCAGCCGCCCGATCCGCAGCGCGGCAGCGCAATGGGAACTCGACGGCCCCCGCATGACGGGGCCAATCACGTCGTTGAAAATGCTGACCGGTGGCTTCGTACTCATGAGAAAGAAGATTCCCTCGGCCTGTCACTGTCTGGCTTGGTGGGTGACGATGGGGACATAGCCGACCTCCAAACCGGCGGGAGGCGTCACGAGCAAGGCTGGATCGAGCTTAACCAGTTGTCCGCGCGTGGGTGGGGCCATGTAATCACGATCCACCGGCCAGTGCGCGTGGAGCTTTTCCACGAAGGACTGCAGTTTTGCTTTCTTTTCCGCGCTCCAGTTGTATTGCTGGAACGACGGTTGATCCACGAAGCGATACCAGGCATAGGTTGCCACTGAGCCATCCGCGAGCTTGGCGGTGAAGGGGCCGAGTTTCGGGCCGGGCTTCGACCAAGCGCCGACGGTGGGCGAAGTGTAGGGCACTCCCATCTCGGCGAGCTTGAACTCCTGCGCAGTCAACTTAGTTTCCGCTGGCACCTCTGATGCCGGTACGACGACGCGCTGTTCGCCGACGTGTTTGTAGTATTGAGGGAACAGCCCTTTGGCGCTGACCTCGTTGGTGAACCACTGCAAGCCCCACACGTTGCCCTCGAAGACCCGAGTGTCGAAGGCGCGCTCCACGCCCACCATCTTCTTGCCCGCTTGATCGTAGCTGGTGGTGTGCGTGTTGAGCTTGGGTTTCCACGCACCCTTTTCATCGAAGCGCCCCGAGCACGCCGGGCCGCCGTCGCGCCAGGACTTGAAGGCGTCACGGAGGGCTGCCTTCGAGTAATACGTGACGTCCTGGACGAGGAAGGCGCGCCCATCGGCATCAACCGGGAACTGCAGCTTGGGCAACTTCGAGTAGGCGTTGCCCTGTGCGTCCTTGGCGTCAAAGCGCGGCACCGTGTTAATCTCCATCGCACCGCCACCCATGATGCCGGGGCGGGCGTCAAGTCCCCGGCCGTGGAGGAAGGGATAGTTAAACAGCTTGCCGATTTTGCTCCAGGTCTCCGGGATGTAGTACGCAATGGGGCCTTTGAAGTTGGCAGCGCTGAGAAAGCAGGTCCAGCTCTGGTCGCCCGTCGGCGGATCGCCGGTGGTGGGATCGGTAAAGGGCAGCGCCATCCAGGTGTAACCGAGGAACTCGCCGCTGGGATTGCCCTGGAACGGCAGCGCGTCAGGAGGAATGAGCAGGCGATTGCTGAGTTGCGCGATGCCTAACTGGTGGTCCGGCAGCGCCTCGTTGTGGTAAAAGAAAGACCAGCCGGGCGAGCCAACCTCGTAGTCGTAGCATTGCGGTGTGGCGTTCATGCTGAACTTCGGCGGGCCGTAACGGAAATGGTTGCCAGCCCAGTAACCCAGGCCGCCTTCCACGGTTTGGAACACGCTGCTCCAGGTGGGGCCACGCTCTTTCCAGGTGCGCGCGAGCGTACCCTCCGGCGCCAGTGGTTTGTCCTTGTTGTCGGAGTTGTCCGGCTGGATCCACGAGCTGGGCAGGCCGATCTGAAAATCGGCCAACGGTTGATCGACCAACGGCCAGACCGCGGCGTAAAAGCCCATCCCCGCGCTGTAGGCCGATTGGCTCGGCAACTTCTCGTGACCAAAGCCAATGTAGCCATGCAACCCTTGGGAGTGCGAGGTGATGACGCCTGCTTCGTCCGCTGCGGTTGCATTCGTGACCGCGAATGCGGTTGCGCCAAGCAGGCAGCCGAGCCACTGGGGGTTTTTGCGTTTCATTGTCGTACCTTTCCTTGACCGTTTGGACGATTTGCCGAACTTGCCAATTCCTGTCGGGTCGCGATGGGAACATAGCCCGCTTCCATGCCGCGCGGCGGAGTCAGGATGAGGGCCGGGTCCAGACTCGCAAGCGTACCGAAGTCGGGCGGGACGAGGTAGTTGCGGTCCTTGGTCCACGCGCGATGCAGCTTTTCGACGCGCTTCTGCACGATCTCGCGCTCCTCCGGTGTGAGGTCGGCATTGAGCATCGCGGGTTGATCGGCAAACCGATACCAGTAGTAGGTCACCACGCTGCCATCGCCGAGGTGCGCCTGGAAAGGGCCGGCGGCCGGACCGGGTTTCTTCCAGCAGCTCGCAGGATCGTCCGGTGTTGTGCGGGGTTCCTGCGGGTCCTCCTTCGGCGTCTCAAAGCGGTATTGCACCAAGCCGAGTTCATCCGGCAGGTCTTTGGCCGCGGCGACCAGCCACCGCGGCTTGTCGCCTTCTTTTCCAAGGCGGAAGAACTCAGGAAGCGTCACCAGCGAGCCGCTCTTACGCGTGAGTTCCTCGTTCCAGCGAAAGCCGAGCGTCAGCGGGTCGGGCGTGATGGAAGTGGCAAAGGATTTCCACGCCAGCGACGCGGCCTGCTCGCGGGGAACGCCCGGCGGGAAGAAGCTCCAGCTTGAGCCGCCTGAAGCCTTGAATCGCTGCGTAGTGGAGGCGGAGGGCTTGATGAGTCCATCGGCGGGCGGCCCACCGGCGAACCAGCGTTCCACGTCATCCCACAGCGCGGCTTTGGTATAGACGGTGTGCCGGTGCAGCAGAGCGGAGTGCCCATCCGGCGCGATCGGGAATGAAGTCCGCGCCATCCGAGCCAACGATGTTCCATCCTCGGGCGTGCTGAAGACGGCCGGGATATGCTGGGTCTCCATCTGGATGGCCTTGTTAGGGTCGGACGGAGCCGAGTCGAGCAACTTGCCCGCCCACTGCGGGTTCTTGAGCAAGGCACGGGACCAGAAGTAGGGTGTGAAGAAGGCGGCAGGACCCTTGAAGTTGGCGGTGTTCAAAAAGAGCGTCCAGCACTGGTTGCCAGTGGGGACACTGGCGCCTGCGGTGGTGGGCTTGGGGTCGGTGAGCGGCAGAGGGAGATAGCCGTAGCCGAAAAGCTCACCCATCGTGCCCTGCTTCAGGTTAAGGCCGTCGAGGGGAAAGAGCAACCAGGGGCTGAGTTGGGCGACGCCATAGAGGCCGCGCTCGTCTTCCCAAGTGCCCGCGCCGTATCCGGGGCCGTTGGCGATCACCGAGAAGTTCGGGCCCACGCCGCCCATGATGAACTTCGGCGTGATCGTGGGAAAGTGTGTGTCGCGCCACCAGCCGAGTCCACCCTCGATGTCGGTGTAGCATTCTTCCTTCGGTTTCTGGTTGGGCTCATAGAGTGGATGCATCCAGGTGCCAAGCAGCCCGGTTTGGAAGTCGTGCCCGGGGTAGTGGTCCACAAGCGGCCAGGCGGCGGCATACAGCGAGAAGCCCCTGTTGAATTCTTGAGGCACCCGTTCGCCGTTGAACAACAGGTATCCGAACATCTCGCCACGCTTGAGTTCCGCCGACGAACAAGGCGCCGCGACGGCGGACATCAGGACGACAGCCGCTGCGGTCGTCAAGCACCTGGTCATCTCTCGTTCTGCTTTCATCGTTTCTTGTCAGTTCGTTCTTCGGCCTAGACAATTTCTTCCCGCGCCGCATCCCAGCGCACCATGCGCCGTTCCTGCTGGGCCTTCAGCGACATAAGAAACGTCGCGGTCTCGATGAACGCCTCGTCGGTCGAACACTTGGGGGTGCCGCGGGTACGGATGCAATTCAACCAATCCACCATGTGGTTCGGCTGACTCGGTGTCTTGCCTCGTGCGTAGCCCTTCGGCAAATCGGCTTTCTGGTTGTGCTCGGCGGGAATGATTTCAAAGGTGTTGACGTTATGGGCAATGTCATCGAAGCGCAGCGTGGCGTCATGGCCGCAGAGGGTCACTGGCTGGCTGTCGGTGGTGTTCATGCTGCCCTCGAAGGTGACCGTGCGGCCCAGTTTCTCGAATTGGTAGCTGGCGATCCAAGTGTCGGGCACTTCGCGATCGTCGCGGAGCAGCGCGATCTGGCCGGAACAAACGCAGTTGTCGGGGATGCCGTGACCCAGGAGGTATTGCACGAAGTCCATCTCGTGTGAAAGCAAGTCTCCCGCGTAACCGGTGCCGTAGGCATAGTAACATCGCCAATGCCAGAAATGCCGTTCATTCCACGGAATCTTCGGCGCGGAGCCTAGCCAGCGCTCCCAGTTGACCTCCTTCAAGACTTGCGCGGGGTCGGGGCGGTCCCATTGACCGTAGTAGCCATACCAGCGCCAGTTCGGGTGCTCAGGCTCAAGGGACTTGAAGCGTCCGGTTCGTACCAAGGTGATGGGGCCAAGGATGCCCTGCGCGATGAGTTCCTTCGCCTGCAACGCGCAGGTGGCTTGGCGGGCCTGATGGCCGAGCTGGAAGACCACCTTGCTCGCCTTCAGCGCGTCACGCATGAGCTTTGCCTCCGCCAGAGTCCGGGAAAAGCCTTTCTCGCAGTAGATGTCCTTGCCCGCCTTCACCGCGTCGAGCACCATCTGGCAATGCCAATGATCCGGCGTGGCGATGACCACGGCCTCGACGTTGGGATCGGCGAGCAGCTCGCGATAATCGCCGTAGGCCTTCGCCTCTGGATTGAGGCTGCGCTCCATTCCCTTTTGGCGGTGGGGCGCGTAGACATCGCTCACGGCGGTCACCTTCACGCCAGGCACATTCGCCACAAGATTGATCAGGTCCCCGCCGCGCGTACCTATGCCGATGCAGCCCACGGCGATCGTCTTCGGGGGGGATTCGGCCGAGAGAATCGCCGGGGCAAAAGTGGAAGCGGCAGCCAGCGTGGTCGCTGCCTGACCGGTGCTGCGCAGGAACTGGCGGCGGTTCAGGTGGAGATCGTTGTTCATAGATTCTGACTTGCCACTCAACATCCGCGCGCATTCTACGTGATTGCCGCCGGGGTTGTCTTGGTTTAGTTTCACATCTCAGCGTGAAATTGAGCACAATTGGGCCTCTCGCCGCCGGACGGCACAAGAGTGTCCTGGCGTTGGAGCCGGAGGCGCTGGCCGAGCTTTTCGACCATGCGCCCGACATGGCCTTCTTTGTCAAAGATGCGGCCGGTCATTACGTGGCGGTCAATGAATCGTTGGTCAAGCGCCATGGCTTGCGCCATAAGGCCCAGGTCATCGGCCGACGCCCCTGCGACATCTGCCCGGGGGACTTTGGCCGCCTTCCTGCCGAACAAGATGCCCAAGTATTGCGCACGGGAAAGCCGCTCATCGACCATCTCGAACAGCAATGGTATCTGCCGCGAAAACCCGTATGGTGCCTGACCACCAAACTGCCACTCCGAGACGCGGCAGGAAAGGTCATTGGGCTGATCGGCATCTCGCGCGACGTACGGGCTCCGGTGGATCCTCGGAACATTCCGATGGAGTTGGCGGAGGCACTGGAGAGTTTCGAGAGAAACCTGGCGAAGTCCATCACCCCCGCCGACCTGGCGCGGCGGGCCGGACTAACGCCACCCAGACTAGCCCGACTCATCCACCGTTTCTTCGATCTCACCCCGAGCCAATTCCTCACCCAAACCCGCTTGGCCGCTGCCGCGCGGCTGCTCCGCGAGACCGACCAAAGCGTCTCTGGAATTGCCCATGAATGCGGCTTCTACGATCACAGCGCCTTCAGCCGGGCCTTTCACTCTGCCATGGGGTTAACCCCCACCACCTATCGAGAGACTGCTCGCAAGGCTCTGCTCTCGGGCAAATAAAGCATTACGATCCGATCAGGCACAATGAGTTAAGGCAGGGTGATCGGGAAGGAGTCCAACACTCTTTCAAGCGCGGTAAGCCCAGCCGCGTAAGCGGGCAAAAAACCGCTTGTTGCGATGCCGGATGGCACTCTGGTAATGTCATGTAATTGAGACTCAGAAGTTCCCGCCTATGAAATCCTCATTTCGAGCCGGGTTGCGGCGAGCGTGTTGCCTGGCTGCCATAGGTTTGGCCGTGGCGACCGCGGCCGAGCACGGTAGCGTCGTCGCAGCCGGGGCGCTGGAGCGGGGCTGGGAGCATCCTCCGACGGACGCCCGCCTGCGCGCTTACTGGTGGTGGCTCAACGGCAACGTCACAGCAGAAGCGATTACCCGTGACCTGGAGCAGATGAAGGCCAAGGGCTTTGGGGGCGCGCTCATCTGCGATGCGGACGGCTCCAGCCAGGACGGCAACCAGCGCGTGCCGCATGGCCCCACGTTCTTTTCGCCCAAATGGCGCGAGCTGTATCGGCATACGCTGCGGGAGGCCAATCGGCTTGGCTTGGAGATGAGCCTCAACATACAAAGCGGATGGAATCTGGGAGGCCCCATGGTTCCGGCGGAGGACGCGCCAAAGAAGCTGGTCTGGACGGAGCAGCGCATTGTGGGTGGGGCCGCCTTTTCCGGCCCACTGCAGCAGCCAAAGATGCGCGATGGTTTTTACCGCGACCTATTCGTGCTGGCCTATCCAATCGGAAGAGGAGAAACGGTTGGGAGGCGTCCTCTCCAGAACCAGGAGCAGAAGGCGTTGCTCACTCCCCTGCGCCCATTCTCTGCGCCAGACAGTTCCCCGCTATTCCAGGAATTTCCAGCGACCGACGGGGAGCAGGATGCCCAGGCAGACGCGATTCTGGATTTGACCGGGAGGATGAACCGGGATGGAACGTTCCAGTGGACGCCTCCTGCGGGAGAGTGGCAGGTGATTCGCCTGGGTTGCACTCTCAATGACCACTGCCGCGTGTCGACCTGCAGCGAGGGTTGGGACGGTTACGCGCTCGACCCTTTCGATGCGGGGGCGTTTCGCCGGTATTGGGAAGCCGTGGTCGAACCGTTGATTCGCGATGCGGGCCCGCTTGCGGGCAAGGCGCTCAAATACCTTCACACCGACAGCTGGGAAGTCGAGGTGGCCAACTGGACGCCCACTGTACGCTCGGAGTTCAAGAAACGGCGTAGCTACGACCTGCTGTCCTGGCTGCCCGTGATTACGGGGAAGATCATCAACAGCCGCGACGAAAGCAACCGGTTCCTGAACGATTTCCGCCGTACCATGGGCGACCTCGCGGTGGACAACCACTTTAAGGTTTTCAAGGCCAACGCCCGGAAGCACGGCCTTCTGATTCATCCTGAATCGGGCGGTCCCCACGCGGTGCCTATCGACGCGCAACAGTGCTTGGGGCTCAACGACGCGCCCATGAGCGAGTTTTGGGCTTGGTCCTGGCGGCATAGGATCGGGGACGAGAACCGGTTCTTCGTGAAACAACCTGCCTCGGCCGCTCACGTCTATGGGAGGAAGCTTGTGCTTGCGGAGGGATTCACCACGATCGGGCCGCATTGGCAGGAAACCCTGTGGGACAACCTCAAGCCTTCGTTCGACCTCGCTTGCACCGAAGGTCTGAATCTGCTCGTCTGGCATGCCTTTGTTTGCTCACCCGAGAAGGAGGGTATTCCCGGGCAGCAGTATTTTGCGGGCACGCACCTCAATCCGCTCGTCACGTGGTGGGAGAAATCCGCGCCCTTCTTTGCCTACCTCAATCGCGCCCAATTCATGCTGCAGCAAGGCTTGTTTGTGGCCGACGCCGCATACTACTACGGCGACCACGTTCCGAACTTCGCCCAGCTTCGCCGCACGGACCCGGCTGGAGTTGGCCCGGGCTACGATTACGATGTGCTGACGGCGGAGGCCATCCTCAAGCGGGCCTCGGTGCGGGATCGACGCCTGGTCCTGCCCGACGGCATGAGCTACCGCGTGCTGGTGCTGCCAAACCGGGCGGTGATTTCGTTGCCGGTGCTTCGCAAGCTCAAGGAGCTGGTTGTCGGAGGAGTGACGGCCATTGGACCGAGGCCGCTGAAGACCACCTCGCTCGCCGGGTATCCTGGCTGCGACGTCGAACTCAATCAATTGGCGGATGAACTGTGGGGCCCCGCCTCGGGACAGGTGACTGTCAGCCGCAAAGTGGGCAAGGGACGCGTGCTTTCTGGCAAGAGCGCGAGAGAGGTGCTGGCTGAACATGGAGTCTTGCCGGACTTTGAAATCAGCGGCCAGGAGGGATGGCCGGTGAACTACATCCATCGCAGAGCGAAAGGCGCCGAGATCTACTTCGTGGCAAACCGCACCAACATTGCGGCCACCGTGGACTGCACGTTCCGAGTCGGGGGGCTTGCCCCGGAACTTTGGGACCCGGTGACAGGCGAGCGCCAGTTCGCGCGTGCCTACCGGGAGTCAAAGGGTCGCACCACGGTACTGCTGAGCTTTGCACCCTGCGGTTCGTGGTTTGTGGTGTTTCGCGAGCCCACGGCAAAACACCCGGCGGTGGCTGCGGACAATAGCGAACGCTTTGTTACGGTGGCGGACCTGGAGGGACCGTGGGATGTCGCGTTCGATCCCAGGTGGGGAGGCCCGGAAGCGGTGCGGTTTGACTCGTTAGTCAGTTGGACTTCCCGGCCAGAGCCCGGCATAAGATTCTACTCAGGCACCGCAGTGTACCGGAAACGCTTCGTAGTGTCCGAAACCCAAAGGAACAAGCCTCTCTGGCTTGAGCTTGGCCATCTGCGGGAGTTGGCGGAAATCAGGGTAAACGGACAAACCTGTGGTATCACCTGGTGCCCTCCCTTCCGACTGGATGTGAGCCAAGCTGTGCGGGCGGGGACCAACGCTTTGGAGGTCGAGGTGGTGAACTTCTGGCCGAACCGGATCCTCGGAGACGCTTCACTCCCCCAGACGGAGCGCCTGACGAAGACCAACATACGCAGACTCAGTGGCGAGACCAACTTGATGGAGTCAGGATTGATGGGGCCCGTGAAGCTGGTCGGAGTTATCTCGGCCGGTTCCGCCGAGGCCGCCAGCACGAAGCCGCCCTTCGTATCCACCACGAATTACGCCACCACCAATGTGGCGGGCTGGACGGTGCGCGTGAACCGCGAGTTGCTGACCACCAAGAGCGAGCTGGGCTGCAATGCGCTGGCGTTGCTGGCCGTTCATTTGCGCGGCATCACCAACGTAGTCCCGCCGCGGGCGTGTGAGGGCTTGCAGCGCGTGCCCATCTGGCTGGGCGTGGATGACGGCCACGCGCCCTGCGCGGAGTATCATCCGTCCAAGGACTGGCTGGCGGAGAACGGTTACAACCCTGACAAGGCGCGTTGCGTGGAAATCGGCAATGCCGGGCGGTTCATCGACTGGTCGCCCAAACAACCAATGATGGTTCTGCACGAGCTGGCCCACGCCTACCACGATCAGGTCTTGGGTTTCGGAAACCAGCGCATCCACGCGGCTTACGAGGGCGCCCGGGTGAAGGGACACTACGCCGCCGTGGCGCGGAACAACGGCCAGACCGAGCAGGCCTATGCCCTGACGGATGAACACGAGTACTTCGCCGAAGCCTGCGAAGCCTACTTCGGCCTGAATGACTACTATCCATTCACGCGCGATGAGTTGAAGCAGCACGATCCGGGACTGTTCCAGATCCTGGAGGAAGTATGGAAGTGAGGCCGAGGCTTCAACCCGGCTCTCGCCGGTCGGCAAAGTCCTCCTTTTCCTGGGGGGCCAAAGAGCCTGTCCACGCGCAAGGCACGTCAGCTATGAATACGTTGGTCCGCCAATTCTTGATCCTGTGGCTTCTCTCCATTCCCTGGTTTTCGTCATTCGCTGCCACCTCACCGCCGAACTTGCTCGTCATCCTCACGGATGACCAAGGCCGCGGCGACTACAGCGCGTTTGGGACGAAAGACCTTCGCACACCGAACCTGGACCGGCTGTGCCGGGAAGGCATGACGTTCCGGAATTTCTTCGCCAACAGTTGCATCTGCTCGCCCACGCGCGCCGCGTTGCTGACCGGCTGCTACCCTGACCGAGTCGGGGTGCCGGGCGTGATCCGTGAGGAGACCCCGGACAATTCCTGGGGATATCTCGCGCCTGGCGCCAAGCTCCTGCCACAGCTGCTCAAACCTGCCGGCTATCACACGGCCCTCATCGGCAAATGGCACCTCGGTATCCGCTCTCCCAACACGCCGACCGAGCGAGGTTTCGACTTCTTCCACGGCTTTCTTGGCGACATGATGGACGATTACTGGACACACCGGCGCCATGGCCACAACTTCATGCGGCGCAACCTGACGGAGATTGACCCGTCAGGCCACGCCACCGACCTCTTCACCAGCTGGGCCTGCGAGTATCTCACCGAACGAGCCCAGGCCGGCGGGAACTTCTTCCTCTATCTCGCCTACAACGCACCACACGATCCAATCCAGCCACCGCCGGAGTGGCTGGACAAAGTGAAACGACGCGAGCCGGGGGCTTCTGCGAAGCGCGTCCAGCTCGTCGCCCTCCTCGAACATCTCGATGCCGGGCTCGGGCGGGTGCTTGACACGCTCGACCGGACCGGGCTTGCCACGAACACACTTGTCATTTTCACCTCCGACAACGGGGGACTGCTTGCCAATGGCGCCAACAACGGCCCGTGGCGCGCCGAGAAAGGCCACGTGTACGAAGGCGGCCTGCGCGTTCCCGGTGCTGCGCGCTGGCCCGGCGTGATCGAACCCGGCTCGAGCACCGACCGCACGACGCTGACCATGGACATTTTCGCCACCGCGTGCGCCGCCGCCAACCTCACGCCACCTCGGGAGATCGATGGCATCAGTTTCCTGCCCACCTTGCGCGGTCAACCGGAATCCGACCCGCGTCGCGACCTCTATTTCGTCCGCCGCGAAGGCGGTGCCGCCTACGCGGGCAAAACCATCGAAGCCTTCCGGCGTGGCGACTGGAAACTGCTTCAAGACAGCCCCTTTGCGCCCCTCGAGCTCTACGATTTGAAGGCAGACCCACAGGAGAGGGTGGATCTCGCCAAGAGCAAACCCCAGGTGTTCGACGAACTCGCCGCCGCGCTCCGCCAGCAAATCCAACGCTCTGGCCATGTACCCTGGCAGGGACCGGAGCGGTAGACGGAGGTCAGGCTGCGAGTGGAAGCGAGATGAAGACAAACCGCTGATGAAGTCGGCCCACTTTCTCAGAGCCGAGATCTATGGCTTTCGCAAGGTTTCTCGGCTTATCGACCTCGTTACCGCGAGCGACATCACTCGCTCGTAAGCATGTTCCGAAATCGTCTTCGCTCCCGCGCAAGGATCGGGAATCGCTGCTGAACCGCGGCTCCCTCATTCTTGGGTGACAAAGAGCGTGGCCCGAGTTTTGGCTGGTGAAAACGCTGGCTTGGTGTTCCGGCAAGATTATCAGGTGTGGTACCGTGGCTTGTTCAGCCCATCCGTGCAAGCGGGTCTGTTTCCCTGGACCATCGTCCGCAATACGAGAAGGCGAGAGTATCTAACGGCGCTGGATGCGGTGTCAGCTGATCAAAACATCCGTCCCTTCGCGGAATTCATCCGTGAAGAGATGGGTGTCGACTGGAGCAATGAACCATCCCGCAAATAGTGGGCGGTGCTTCCGCCACGCTGACGCTGAAGAGGCGCCCAGCGTTACGGCTGCGCTCGAGGTCAAATTACACTTTTCGGCAAAATCAGACGAATCCCCTGATCATCCGCTTCATTTGCATCTGAGAATGCATGTGTTGACAGTAAATCTGTTCTGGCCTCATTGAAGTCCCCCCACCGGATAGCAGAGGTATATTTCTGAGCAAAATCTAGAACTTGAACTATCGGAGCGCTTTTCCCCGACTGTGACAACGCTTTTAGGGCCACAAGGTAATTGTTTCGATAAATGGTGGGAATGATGATTTTTTGCTCGCCCGCCGCGACCAGTTCAGAATTCATCATAATCCTTGCGACCCGGCCATTTCCGTCGACGAAGGGATGGACTTCGCTGACCAGAAACATCATAAACACCGACCGGTGCAGTGGTGGTTCTATTCCTCGGTAAACTTCAAATCCCTTCTCCAAGGTCCCCAAAACGAGGTTTGGCAAAACGAAACTCGTGTTGCCGGCACGATTCGCCACCGACTTGAAGTCACCGGGGTTTTTGTCTGGCCGCATTGCCATGACCATGGCATGGCGTTCCCGAAGCAACGCAAGAAAGTCATCAAAACGACGCGGCGTCCGCGCCAATTGCTCGTAATCAGCCACGACTCGGTATGTTTCAAGAACGTCGTGAGCGTCCTGAGGGCGCTCTTTTGGTATTACGCCCTTGAATACGATGTCAACCGCCTCATCGAGTGGGAATTCCGTTCCCTCGATGTAATTTGAGAAATAGGCTTCAAAAAACGCGAGGTTGGTCTTTGCCGAATCTCCCATATTCTCTGCGATCCTGGCGATTGGCCCCCTCGACCGCAACTCTTCGAACAGTAACTTGAATAGATCGAATCGATCCGGGTCGTATGCCAAGCCTTTGAGTCGTGCTTGGCCCACGGAAGATTCAAGTTTAGCATTACGCGTCCCAAGAAATGTGCCGATCAATTCATCCAGTTCGTGAAACTCTTCGGCCATGTCCAGTTGCTTGCTAACTTCACGGGCCTCGTCTCTCAGTCGGTTAAGTGCCGCTTCACCGCCCTGTCGCAGCAACAAGTCAAGCCTGCTCTCCAGTTCTGGTTTGGATAAGGTCCGTGCGACTTCAGCTGCGCGAGCGCGGGTCGGTCGCATATTCTCCAACCAAGCTCGCGCGTGTGAGGAAATGTGGAGGCCGCCTAGAAACGGCAGGTCGTTCTCCAACGGAGGGGACCCTTTGCGGGCGCGAAACGCAATGCCTGGCAATTCCACGGTTCGCTTTCCTGAAGAGACAATAAAAACCGAACCATCGGGTGCGGGATGATTCTCCAACGCTGTTCGATCAGCAATCAGGGCATCCGGAAAATAACTCTTGAGTAGTGGATGCCAATTGCGTTTGACGATCGCATCAGGGGCCTCGGTCATGTTCCGCGTGTAAAGCCGGGAACCGATTTTGCGGAGTCGCCCAGCTTTTACGGCCTTGGAAACGGTAGATGCCATAGCCTTGTTGGAAACCAAAACCTCTGGCAGGCTATCCAATCTAAAAATCCACTTTTTCCCTTTTAGCGTCATCTGCAAACCACTGTATTCCACTTATGCTGACCTAGCAACCATATATTCCACTTATTAAGACTTAATATCGTGACGCTCAAGGCGGTTGAAGTCGTGTGCTAAATCGTAAAATGTGGAATGTAATGAACACTATCTTGCAAAGGGTTGAATTTGCGCGTCTAAACCGTGTGCTTAAGTAAGGAAACGTGGATTTCCGGGACGCCATCGAAGGCAATGAACGTCTTTCGGAAAAGCGGCGCCCCGGTTTCCAGCTGATGTCGGAATCAGTGGGGAGATGGCTTCAAGATTTCAGAGGCTGCCGCGAAGTGAACGTCCAATAGTTAGCCCCATAACAGCATCATCCAAGGCACTGTGGCCGACATGATCGTGTGTCTGTTCCTGGTCAAAGTTGCGACTTTATTCTCCAGTTCACACCTTTTATATCCCTCCACACCAACACCTAAACTTGGCCCTGAGCCTCATTCGACTGTCACCGATTTCGCGAGGTTTCTCGGCTTATCGACATCGCAACCGCGCGCGACGGCGATGTGGTAGGCGAGGAGTTGGAGCGGGATGGCCGTGAGGAGCGGATAGAGGGGATCGATGGTGGCTGGAATGTAGAAGACATCCTCTACCTTTTCCGCCAACCGGGTGTTTCCCTCCGTGGTGACTGCAATCACGGGCCCTTTGCGTGCCTTGATTTCTTCCAGGTTGCTCTGGGTCTTGTCGTAGAGCGCGTCGGTGGGCGCAAGGATCACGGTGGGGGTCTTCTCGTCGATGAGCGCGATGGGACCATGCTTCATCTCGGCGGCAGGATAACCTTCCGCGTGGATATAGGAGATCCCCTTGAGCTTGAGCGCGCCCTCGAGTGCCACGGGGAAGTTGTATTGTCGGCCCAGGAAGAGGAAGTCCGTGGCGGCGGCGTACTTGAGCGCGATGCGGCGGATCCCCTCGTTTTGGTCGAGGATCCGTTGGATCTGATCGGGGATGGCCTCCAGGGCGCGGATGAGCTGCGTGCCCCGCAGATGGGAGAGCATTCGCACCCGACCCATGAACAGGGCCAGAAGGGCCATCACGGTGACTTGCGAGGTGAAAGCTTTGGTGGAGGCCACACCGATCTCGGGTCCGGCGTGCAGGTAGATGCCACCGTCGGATTCGCGGGCGATGGTGCTGCCGACCACATTGCAGATTCCCAGCACTTTGTGGCCGCGCCTCTTCGCCTCACGCAAGCCAGCGAGGGTATCGGCAGTTTCCCCAGACTGGGTAATCGCCAGAACCAGGGTATTCTTGTCCAGCGGCGCGTTGCGGTAGCGAAATTCGCTGGCGTACTCGACTTCCGTAGGCACGTGCGCAAATTCCTCCATGAGGTATTCGCCTACCAGGCCCGAGTGCCAGCTGGTGCCGCAAGCGGAGATCACGATGCGATCAATCGCGCGCAGGTCCGCCGTGGCCATGTTCAGGCCGCCGAAGCGCGCGGTGGCTTCGTCGGTATCGAGCCGACCGCGAAGCGCATTGCGGACCGTCTGGGGCTGCTCAAAGATCTCCTTGAGCATGTAGTGGGGGTAACTCCCTTTCTCGGCGGCTTCCGCCCCGAACTCGAGCTGCGAGATCTGCACCTGGGCTGTTCCGGTCCCGAGATTCTGCACGTCAAAACGGTCTTCCGTGATCGTGGCAACGTCGTAATCGTTCAGGTAAACGACCTGGCGGGTGTGCGCGACGATGGCGGCCGCGTCACTGGCGAGGTAGTTCTCTCCCTGGCCGATTCCGACGAGCAGCGGGGATCCGCGCCGAGCGCCGACAAGAACGCCGGGATGATGGGCGGAGACAACGCCGATCCCGTAGGTGCCGATGACCTCCTTGAGCGCGTTGAATACTGCCTGGGCAAGGGGGTGAACTTCCGTCTTCTGGCCCTGGAGCTTTTCGTAATGCTCACCGATCAGATGGGCGAGCACCTCCGTATCGGTAGCAGAATGGAAGGTATGCCCGGCGCGAATGAACCTCTCCTTCAGGCTTTCAAAATTCTCGATGACGCCGTTGTGTACGATCGCAATGGTCCCGGAGCGATCGTAGTGAGGATGGGAATTCTCATCCGACGGGGGGCCGTGGGTGGCCCAGCGAGTATGGCCAATGCCGCAGGAACCTTCAATGGGAGAGGAAGCGATCAGGCTGCCGAGCCCGGCGTCGATCCGCCCCTTCTTCTTTCGGGTCAGGATCTCCTTCGACCCCACCAGAGCGATGCCAGCACTGTCGTAACCACGGTATTCCAGGCGGCGCAGTCCCTCCAAGAGGATTGGGACAGCCGACCTCTTCCCGACGTACCCCACGATTCCGCACATAGGCTAGGAGGGTTGGCTAGGCAGCGGCTTTGCGGGTTTGCAGCGTATGAATCATGCTTTCGAAGATGACCTTGCCATCGGTGCTGCCAAGGATGGACTCACAGGCTCGTTCCGGGTGAGGCATCATGCCTGCGACATTCCGTTGCTCGTTGCAGATCCCGGCAATGTTCTCCAAGGAACCGTTCGGATTCGAGCGATCGGAGAGCTGACCCTCTGGAGTGCAATACTGCCAGAGGACTTGTCGGTTCTCTTTCATCCTGGAGAGCGTGGCGGGATCGGCGAAATAACAGCCGTCGCCGTGGGCGATGGGGATACGGAGGATCTGACCGGGCTGGGCTTTGCAGGTGAAGGGAGTCTGGTTGTTTTCGACCTTCAGGTAGACGTGCTCACAGCGAAACTGAAGGGAACGATTCCGGACCAGAGCGCCCGGGAGTAAGCCTGCTTCGCACAAGATCTGGAAACCGTTGCAGATGCCAATCACCAGGCCACCCTCCGCCGCGAATCGCTGGACAGCTTGAATCACCGGGCTAAACCGGGCGATCGCCCCACAGCGCAGGTAATCGCCGTAACTAAAGCCGCCCGGCACAATCACGGCATCCGCCCGACCGAGGGAAGATTCCTTGTGCCAGAGCAGGTCAGATTGATGGCCCATGGCCCGGAGGGCGTGGACGGCATCCTGGTCGCAGTTGGAGGCAGGGAATTGGAGGACGGCGAAGAACATAGCGGTTAGTCGACGATCTCGAGGTGGTAATCTTCGATGACAGGGTTGCTGAGGAAGCGGTGGCAGGCTTCGTCGAGCTGCTTGCGCGCCGTATCCTTATCAATCCCAGTCAGGTCCACTTCCAGGTATTTGCCGACGTGGACTCCATCGATTCCCTGGTAGCCCATGTGCTCAAGGGCACCTTGGACCGTTTTGCCCTGAGGATCCACAACGGCCTTTTTCGGAGTGATGACAATCTTTGCTTTCATCGTGATGTGGGCGTAAGTGCCCTTAAGAAACCGGCGTCAGTTTGGGGGGAAGCAACCCGGGAAGCCAGTCAAAACTGGGTGCGTGATCAGAGGAAAATAGATCGCATCTGGCTTCAGTTGCCCCTAAAGGGATTGGGTGCAAGTGCTTTCAGCATCCGAGAATCGTGCCACCTGGCTGGGATTCCTGGCGATCCTCCTTTGGAGCACGACTTTCGGTCTGGCGCGGAGTCTATCGGAGCAACTCGGGCCTATTACCTCTGGGGCGGCGGTGTATTTTGCGGCTGCGGCGTTCTCGCTGCCCCGTCTCTGGTTGGCAGGCAGAAGCGGGAAGCCATTCGCCGGTCTTACAGCCCGTTATCTGGTAGGATGTGGATCGCTCTTCGTCCTTTATGGGGTAGCTATCTACGCTGCAGTCGGTTTGGCGGCGGACCGAAGCCAGCTGCTGGAAGTGGCGCTGATCAACTACCTATGGCCCTCGGGCACAGTTCTTTTGTCTTTGCCGCTGCTGGGCCAGCGGGCGAGCGGATGGTTGTGGCCAGGCGTGATGGCTGCAACAGCGGGGGTGTTCGTGGTAATGACCCCATCGGGTGCCATCTCCTGGGAGTCCTTCTCCCAGAACCTGCAGGCCAACCCATGGGCTCACGCGCTGGCTCTGGTAGCCGCGATGACCTGGGCACTCTACTCGAATCTCACGCGCCGGTGGAGCGGTGCGGGTGGGGCGGTCGAGTGGTTTGTGCCCGCGACGGGTCTGGTGCTGCTGGTCATCCGCTTCTTCAAGCCGGAGCAGTCCATCTGGACGGTCAAGGCCATTGGGGAAGTGTTGGCATTGGGGGCTTTTACGGCGCTCGCCTACGGCTGCTGGGAAACCGCTATGCGGAAGGGGAACGTGCTCCTCGTCGCGGTGGGTTCGTACTTCACCCCCATGCTTTCCACGCTCGTGAGCGCCGTCTATCTGGGGGTGCGCCCTACCGCCCGGCTTTGGCTAGGTTGTGTGTGTCTCGTGACGGGATCGCTCGTCACTTGGTGGGCCGTGCGAAACCCCCCAGCGCCGAAATCGGCCTAGCGGAGTGTCTTCACTGCCTATCCGGAGAACTCACCACCGTCGATGGATCCCTTTTTGGTTTACTCGCCATGGGGCTCCGCTGGCGGCTTCCTTGCAGGCAACACCCCCACCTTCAAACAGGAGCTAGATTCACCACCCAGATAGACCCGATGCATTGCTTTTTGGAAATCCTCACGCTTTGCGGTGGCAATGTCGACGTAGGTTTGCGGATTACGGTCCACGAGCGGGAACCAGGAACTCTGCACCTGCACCATCACCCGGTGTCCCGAACGGAAGGTGTGCAGGACATCGGGCAGCGTGAACTCGACTTTGGCCCTCTTTCCAGGCTCGAAGGGTTCGGGCCGCTCAAGGCTGTTCCGAAACCGGCCGCGGATTACGTTCCCACGGACCAGTCGCTGGTAGCCACCCATTTTGACGTGCGCAGGGTTCGGCTCGGGATTGGGGGCGGCCCCGGGATACACATCCACAAGTTTCACCACCCAATCCGCATCCGTCCCCGTGGTGGAGACATACAAACTCGCCGTCAGTGGCCCCGCCACCGTCAGATCTTCCGGAAGGGGGTCGGTCTCGTAGACAAGGACGTCGGGTCGTGAAGCCGCAAAGCGCTGGTCTTCGACCGGATAGGAACGCGAGTAGCTGGTGGAGGGGTCAAGGCTATAGGGCACTGGTTTGGCGGGGTCACTGGGAAACTCATCAAATGCGTCAGCGGATCCAACCGGACCTTCCAAGGCCAGAGTGCCTTTCGGGTGAAAGTAAAGAGCCCGAGTGACACACTGGGCCGGCGGCCAGGAATCGAAACGGCGCCACTGGTCTGTCCCAGTCTCGAACACCAGGGCCTCGGCAGGCGTATAATTGGTGTCTCCTTTCAGGTAATACTTGAAGAAAGGTAATTCTACCTTCTCCCGGAAGAAGTCGCCGGTTTTGGCGCGGAAACGGATCGGGCCAAGGCTTTCGCCGGAGCCACCGCCCCACTCGCCATGTACCCAGGGCCCCATGACGAGCGTATTCGTAATTCCGGGATTGAGCTTCTCGGTCCAGCGGTACGTTTCCAGTGCGCCAAACAGATCCTCGCCATCATACCAACCACCCACGGTGAGGACGGCACAACGCACGTTCTTGAGGTGGGGACGGATGTTTCGAGCCTGCCAATAAGCGTCGTAGTTCGGGTGCCGAAGCATCTCCTTCCAGGAAGGAGAACGCCCCCGAAGATGGAGCGTGTCGGAGTTGGAGAGCGGCCCCATTCGCAGGAAGAAATCGTAACCGTCGGGAGTTCCAAAGTGGAAATCACGCCCGTCTTCATGCATTGGGTCCTCGATTTTCTGGTCAAACCAGAAGCAGAATCCGAAATTCTGGGAGAGCAGGAACGCACCGTTGTAATGGATGTCGTCGCCAACGAACCAATCGGTGATCGGCGCTTGAGGAGAAGCGGCCTTCAACGCAGGGTGGGTGTCGATCATCCCCATCGAGGCGTAAAAGCCCGGGTAGGAGATGCCGGTAATGCCCACCTTGCCGTTGTTGCCGGGCACGTTCTTAACCAGCCAATCGATCGTGTCCCAAGCATCGGTGCTTTCATCAATGTCTTTCTGTCCTTTGGATGGATTATAAGGCCGCACCTCCATAAACTCCCCCTCGGAGCCGTTGCGTCCGCGAACGTCCTGGGAAACCAGGATGAAAGTGTCCTTGGCAAAGGCGCCAAACGAACCCGAGGCATCGTTATAGTTGTCGGCACCGTAGGGTTTCAGAGAATAGGGCGTGCGCGTGAGGAGAATAGGCCAGGTTTGCGCATCGTCCTTGGGCACATAAACGTGGGTGAAGAGGCGGATCCCATCGCGCATGGGAATGCGGTACTCATATTTCGTGTAGTGTTCCGCCAGCCAAGCACTGTCGGCCCCATGGGCCTTTTGGATCCCTGTGGCAGCAAGGAGGAAGAGAAAAGCCAGGGCCGCCTGGCCCAGAAGAGTGAAGAACCCACGCACGCGCATGGCGGTCACCATGCCAGATGGCCCGGCTCAGGCAAGCGCAACCTGTGCGGCCCTTCAGGGAGCAGGAGTTCCCAGCACGTCGTGCTGGCCCACCCGGATGGAGCGGGCGATTGCCTCCGTGACGTACTCTTTGGCAGCGGTAACTGCCTCGATCATTCCCAACCCCCTGGCGAGGCCAGCGGCAATGGCGGCCGAGTAGGTGCATCCGGTTCCGTGGGTGGAGACGCCTTTCACAAACGGGGCCGAGAGCAGTAGCTCGGTCTCCCCGTCAAAGAAAACGTCAACTGCCTCCCGGAGGCCTTTCAGATGGCCGCCTTTGACAAGGACAGCCCCTCCATAGCGATCGTGCAGCACGGCCGCAGCCAGGCGCAGGTCCTCCGGCTCCTCGATAGTGCATTCGGCCAGGATCTGCGCTTCCTCCAGGTTCGGGGTGATCAGAGCGGCCAGAGGCAACAACCGGTTTTCCAGGAGCCGAATGGCTTTAGGTTGTAGCAGTCGGGCGCCGCTTGTGGCCACCATCACCGGGTCCACGACCAGCGGGATTTCCCCGGCACCGGCCAGGCACTCCGCCACCACCTGGATGATCGCAGCGCTGTAGAGCATCCCCGTTTTCACCGCTCCGGGCGGGAGTTCCTCCAAGACCGCTTCGATCTGTTTCCGCACCATGCCCGGAGTGCAGGCGAGGATCCCGCGTACTCCCTCTGGATTCTGCGCGGTCAAACAGGTAATGGCTGAGGTGCCGTGCACCCCCAACGCGCTAAAAGTCTTGAGGTCCGCCTGAATCCCCGCCCCGCCACCACTGTCGGATCCGGCGATGGTCAGAGCGCAAGGAGCAGGACGTGAGCGTCGAACGATTCTCTTAGAGGTCTTGGGCATAAAGTTGGATGGTTTTCCATGCGTTTTCGACGTGTGCCTGGTCGGTCCAGAGATTGCCGATACACATGCGGAGGGTGAACCGCCCGTCGAGTTTGGTGTGGGTCAGATAGAGTTTGCCACTGGCGTTCAACCTTTCCAGGAGCGCCTGATTGGCTGCATCGCCGCCACGATGCCGGAAACAGACCAGGTTGAGAGGCGCCGGAGCGGCGAGCGCAAATCTCTCGTCCGCTTGGACCCACGCTGCAAACTGCTGGGCGAGCTCCACATGGCGTCGGACGTGGTACTGAAGTCCTTCCACCCCGTAGTGGCGAAGCACGAACCAAAGTTTGAGGGATCGAAACCGACGGCCCAATGGGACCTGCCAGTCCCGGTAGTCGATCACCGCCCCTGACTCCGTGGCCTGGTTGCGAAGGTACTCCGGCAGAATTGAAAGAGCACGAATGAGATCGCCTCGTTCGCGCACAAAGAAACAGCTGCAGTCGAAGTTCGTGAACATCCACTTGTGCGGGTTGAAGCAGTAGCTGTCCGCAAGCTCCAGACCATCCAGGTGGTGTCGGAACTCAGGGCATACGGCGGCGGTGCCGCTCATGGCGGCATCCACATGCAACCAGACTCCCTGACTCCGGCATATCTCCCCAATGGCCCGCAAGGGGTCCATGGCATTGGAGGAAGTCGTACCCACGGAAGCGCAAACCATGCAGGGGACCATGCCCGCATCACGATCCCGCTGCAACTGATCCGCCAGCAGCTCTGGCCGCAGGGCAAAGGCCTCGTTCACTCCAAGCAAGCGAAGGTTCTGCCGCCCCAAACCAGTGATCTTCACCGCCTTTTCCAAGGAAGAGTGCGTCTGGGAAGACGCGTACACTGCGAGCCTGCCGTCCGCGCCTTGTTCGTTGCCTCTGCAGCCGGTCGCTTTTTCCCGTGCGGCCAACAAGGCGCAGAGGACCGCGCTGGAAGCGGAATCCTGAATGACTCCGCCGCCGCGAGATCCGGAGAGAAAAACCTCGGGCAGCCCCATCATGCGCGCCACCCAATCCATCACGTGGGTCTCCAACTCGGTACAGGCCGGGCTGGTGGCCCAGAGCATCCCCTGCACTCCCAGACCCGACGAGACCAAGTCGCCGAGGATCGCAGGCCCGGAGGTGTTGGCGGGGAAGAAGGCGAAGAAATTCGGAGATTGCCAGTGGGTAACCCCCGGCAGCACCACCCGGTTCAGGTCCGCCAGGATGGACTCCATCGACTCGCCCTTCACTGGAGGGTCTTTGGGAAGCATGGACCGCACCTCACCTGGTTTGACTTGCGACAATACCGGCAGGTCTTGCACCCGCTCCTGGTAATCCGCGACCCAGTCCACCACGGCATGACCGTACCGGCGGAACTCTTCAGGCGTCATATGATAGGAACGCTGTTCGCTCATAAGTGGAATGGATAGTCCTCGCACAATGAGGCCTTGGCCAGCCAAAAACCCCGAGGGAACCGCGCGGAGTGGGCCCAACTCCGGGGGAGTGGATTAGCGCGCGTTCGTGCCGCAGGCAGCCTTGCCTGCCGTATCGCCGACTGCCCAGTCGGCTGGCCTCCTGCTTTTCCACACGATGCAGGTCAGGCGACCTGCGATACAGCAGCCTGGCAGGCTGCGATACACGGTCGGGCACCGTGGCCCTCCCCGAACGACAGATTCAGGGCACCACGGTAGTACGGTAAACTCGTTCGGGCGCACCCAGGCTCTCCAGGTCCAGAAACAGATGCGGGCTGGCCGGCAGAGTCAGATTCGTCAAGACCTCCCAATTGGTCCAGCCACTGACCTCTGAAGTCACCTCCACGAGAAGCCGGGTTCCTGCAGGCTCCGTCATCGACCAGCCATTCACGAAGCCCGCGCCACTGATCGGCGTCGCCTCCGCACTGCTAAGCCGATAGAAACGGGCGGCGTTAGCAGAACTTGTCTCCACATAGGTCTGGGTGGTGCCGTTCGATGGATAATTGCTCAGCGAATGCCACGAGGCGGACGCTCCTAGTTGCGTGGCGCTTTCCAGGGTCACCAGCCCGTTGGTCCCGCTTTCCCATTTCAGTCCCATCCACTGCTGCGGCTTAACATTACTGACGAGAACGATGATGGGTTTGCTTGTCGCCTGTCCGACGGTGTTGCTGGCGAGTAGCGTGTAGATTCCGTCGGCAGTGCGGGCTGCAGACGAGATGGTCAGGGATGCTTGGGTCGCACCGGCAATCGGCAATCCATTGTGGAACCAGGAAAGGCTCGGCGTGGGGTCGCCGAAAGCCTCCACTTCCACCTGGCAGGTTGAACCCTCGTTCACGATCATTCGCACAGGCTCACGGCGAACCAAAGGGGCATACGCTGAACACACGCTATTCCGTGCGTTTCGACGGAACTTGGGCCAGGGAGAGTTTGCCAATCCGGAGGATCCCTGCACAGCATACAATGTCCCCACGTTAGACCCAAAGTAGACGGTGCCGTCCGCGCCAATCGTCGGGGATGAAGACACGCCACCGGTCCACACCCCATTACCGCTGGTGCCATAACTCCACTTCTTGGCTCCAGTCGCTGTATCGAGCGCATAGACGCAGTTGTCTTCGTACCCAGATCCAATATACACCGTGCCGTCCATGCCAATCGCGGGGGAGGAGTCCACTATGCCGCCCGTGGTGTAGCTCCACTTCTTAGCCCCGGTCGCTCCATCTAACGCGTAGACGTTGCCGTCGCAGGATCCAATATACACCGTGCCGTCCGTGCCGATCGCCGGGGACGAATAGGACACGGCCCTGCCCGTGGTGTAATTCCACTTCTTTGCCCCTGTGGCGCCATCCAAGGCATAGACATTACCGTCCCCTGATCCGATAAACACCGTTCCATCTGAACCAACCGCGGGAGATGAGTCTACCATGCCGCCCGTAGTGTAATTCCACTTCTTGGCTCCTGTAGCTCCATCGAATGCATAGACGTTGCCGTCCCAGGACCCAATATACACCATACCATCCGTACCAAGCGCCGGGGATGAGTAGACCTCCCCATCCGTGAGGTAGCTCCACTTCTTGGCTCCGGTGACTCCGTCCAAAGCATAGACGCGGTGGTCCATCAACCCAATATACACCGTCCCATCCGAGCCAACCGCCGGGGAGGACCGCTGAACATCAAAAATGTCATGGTCAGTGCCGAAACTCCACTTCTTGGCCCCTGTAGCTCCATCTAATGCATAGACGTTACCGTCCCATGACCCAATATACACCGTGCCGTCCACGCCAATCGCCGGGGACGAATCCACGACGTTACCTGTGGCGAAACTCCATTTCTTAGCTCCGGTCCTTCCATCTAATGCATAGACGTTGCGATCCCACGACCCGATATACACCGTGCCATCCGTGCCAATAGCCGGGGAGGACCGCATAGGCATTTCCGTGGTTGGAAACCTCCACTTCAGTTGGCCGATTTCGGCCGCCTGCCCTGGCGCAACTAGGGACAATCCCAGCGCAGCCGCGAGCAATGGGTTTCTGCAAAACCAATCGGCAATCTCATCGATCCTGATCATGGTTCCAATGGGGATAGGGTCTTCGTTGGCCAAACGGTTCTGACGACACGAGCGGCGTACTCCAGGCACCCCAAGCAACAGCTCACCTGCGCTGAAGCCCGGACTATCGGCGGCCTGTCTGACTCACTTGGCCCGATGGCATTGGGGCATCTCACTGTGTCAATCTCCTGTTTCTAGGCGATTCCGCCTTCGCGAGGGTTTAGGATGCTTTACAGTTGCCTGCGTAGTCAATTCGGATTGTCCTGCGTTGCGGCCAAAGCTTCAGCAGATGAGGCCAGCGTGCTTCCTCCCCCGTTGCAGCGAACACGCCCTCGCTTTTCCTTTTGTTTTGTGGAACTGGGATCTCCCAGACTATCGGCACGGCGTTCGCCATCTGGCCCTAAGTAGAGATGACAGCAAGCTCGACTTACGTCCAAAAACCGTGCATCAACTTCGCATGGTATTCAACCTGGCACGTTGTTTGGGTCGGCTCTGGCTGCTGATGGTTTGCGCTCTTTGCCTTGGGAGCTCCGGCACCTCCGCTGCGGAGGTCGCCCTCGGAGCCCCCGCCAAGGAGGTCAAGCCTGAGACTTGGGATATCTCGAAGCCGCCGCGCATGGAGACCGCGAAGTCTGCGCTACTCGATGTGACGGAAGGGACGTGGATGAACGTCGACGTCTCGCCGGACGGCGCAACCCTTGTCTTTGACCTGCTTGGCGACTTGTACACAATCCCCATTGCGGGAGGCGAGGCTAAGGCAGTAACGAGCGGGATGGCATGGGACATGCAGCCGCGGTTCAGTCCGGATGGGAAATGGATTGCCTTCACCAGCGATCGCGGCGGCGGCGACAACATCTGGATGATCCGAGCCAAGGCGACGAGCGAGCAGGACGAAAAGGAATCTGGTCTGCGCCAGGTCACCCAGGAGTCGTTCCGGCTACTCAACTCCCCCGCGTGGACGCCGGATGGGAAGTACATTGTCGCTCGCAAACACTTCACATCGCGCCGGTCACTCGGAGCAGGCGAGATGTGGCTCTATTCTGTTGCGGGCGTGGATTCAGGAGCGAGCGATGGGTTGCAGATGACCGTAAAACCCACCGAGCAGAAGGACGTCGGCGAGCCTGCCTTTTCTCCGGACGGACGTTACCTCTATTATTCGTGGGATGCGACCCCGGGGACAACCTGGGAGTATAACAAGGATAGCCACGGGCAGATCTACATCATCTCGCGCCTGGATCGCGTGAAAGGCGAGACGGAGAACTGGGTGACCGGACCAGGCGGCGCGGTACGCCCCACCCCTTCCCCAGATGGCACTCGCCTTGCGTTTGTGCGTCGGGACGGCGTCCGAACCTGCCTTTTCGTACAGAACATCACGAGCGGTGAGATCCAAAAGCTCTATGACAACCTGGAGCGGGACATGCAGGAGACCTGGGCCATCCACGGTGTGTACCCAACGATGGCCTGGCTGCCGGATTCGAAAGCCATTGTCTTCTACGCCAAGGGTGGGATTCACCGGCTGGATGTGGCCAGCAAGACGGTCTCGGACATCCCTTTCCACGTGAAGGGGGAGCGGAAGATCATGCCGGCGGTGAGGGTTCCAATCGAAGTCGCCCCCTCCGAGTTCGAAGTGAAGATGTTACGCGGAGTGACCGTATCCCCCAAGGGCGATGCCGTGGCGTATTCGGCACTCGGCCACCTCTACGTCCGCAGCCTGCCTGACGGCCAGCCCAAGCGCCTCACGACCGATGAGAAACACTTCGAATTCATGCCGTCGTGGTCGCGCGATGGACAATCGATCACTTATGTGGCGTGGGATGATGAAGAACTGGCCAGCGTTCGCGTGGTCAGCGCGAATGGCGGTGACAACCGCGGCGTAACCCTCCAAGCAGGGCACTATGTCGATCCGGTCTTCACTCCTGATGGCTCCAAAATTGTCTACGGCAAGATCAGCGGGGGTTACTTGACCGCTGGCATTCACTCAGCCGAGCCTGGCGTCTACTGGGTACCAACCGCCGGAGGCGAGGGTACGCGGATCACCAAGAAAGGTACAAATCCCCAGTTCGGGAAGGAGAGCGATCGCGTGTTCCTCGTGACGAGTGACCCGGACAAGGAGAATGAGAACATCAAGCTCTTTAGCATCGGACTTAACGGAACGGAGGAACGGACGCACCTCTCGAGCGCCAACGCCACGGAGATTCGAGTGTCCCCCGACGGAACATGGGTGGCTTGGGCGGAGCGGTTCAATGTTTACATGACTCCGTTCCTGATGACCGGACGGACCATCGAAATGGGTCCGAAGTCATCGAATGTGCCGGTCTACAAGGTCACCAGCGAGGCGGGTTCCAACCTTTCCTGGTCGGGAAATTCCAAGAATCTGCATTGGTCGCTTGGGCCGGAGTTGTTCACGCAAAGCCTCGACGAGGCAATGCGCCGGGCTGAAAAACAAGCCGAGGAAAAACACTTTGAGCAACTCGCGAAAAAGAACAAGCCCCCTGGCCGGCCTGAGGACGAGGCGAAGAAGGACAAATCGGACAAAAAGGAGGAACCCAAACCCGTGGGCCTGAACATCTCCTTTCGATACCAGGCCGACGTTCCGGAAGGTGTGGTGGCGCTCGTGGGAGGAAGGGTCGTCACAATGAAGGGCGCTGAGGTCCTCCCGTCCGGTACCGTAGTAGTACGCCAGAATCGCATCGTTGAGATCGGCAGCTCGGAATCAGTCCGGATTCCTGCCGGGGCGTTCGTTCTCGACTGTGCAGGCAAGACGATCATGCCCGGATTCATTGATGTGCACGCACACGGTGCTCAGGGCGGGGATGGCATTATCCCGCAGCAGAACTGGGGGCGCTACGCGGACCTCGCGTTCGGCGTTACCACGGTCCACGACCCATCGAACGACACGGAGAGCATCTTCAACGCGAGCGAGATGCAACGCGCCGGCCTGGTCGTGCAGCCCCGCACATTCTCGACCGGAACCATCCTCTACGGTGCGGCGGGGTCGTTCAAAGCCCAGATCGACAGTTTGGACGACGCGCTCTTCCACCTCAAGCGGATGAAGGCCGTGGGAGCGTTCAGCGTGAAATCGTACAACCAACCTCGCCGCGATCAGCGACAACAAGTGATCGAGGCAGCGCGCCAACTGGGCATGATGGTCGTGCCCGAGGGAGGGTCACTCCTGCAGCATAATCTGACGATGGTGGCTGATGGCCATACGGGCGTCGAACATTCGTTACCCACCGAACGCGTTTACCGGGACGTGCAGCAGTTCTGGGGTGCGAGCGCGACCGGCTATACCCCCACGCTCATCGTCGGGTACGGCGGGTTGGACGGTGAGCACTACTGGTACCAGCACATGGATGCATGGCGACACGAGAAACTTCTCAACTTTACGCCACGACAAGTGATCGATCCGCGATCGCGGCGGCGGACGATGGCCAGCGAAGAGGATTACAACGTCTTGCAGAGTGCCTCAATCTGCAAGGCGCTGTTGGATGTGGGCGCAACGGTGCACCTGGGGGCGCATGGGCAGTTGGCGGGATTGGGCTCCCAATGGGAGCTTTGGCTGATCGCCCGGAGCGGGATCAGCCCCATCGACGCGCTGCGCTGTGCGACCATCAGCGGGGCGCAGTACCTAGGCTTGGATCGCGATATCGGGTCAGTTGAAGTGGGGAAACTGGCCGACCTCGTGGTCATGGACAAGAATCCCCTGGAAGACATCCACAACTCGGACTCCGTGAGGTACACGATCCTCAACGGCCGGGTTTACGACTCCATGACGATGAATGAGATCGGGGTCCGTAAGAAGCCACGGCGTCCCTTCCACTTCGAACGCATGATGTCCTCGCTCAGCAACACGAAGGGGGCGGCGGGGTGCGCGGGGTGCGGGCGACTGGGGTGTGGGTTGACTGGCTCGGAGCCCGAAGTCCCTGAACCCCGGGCGTATCGATGAACCTTTCCGTGAACTTCGCTCTCAGGCAGCCCCAAGCCCTCAGCCTTTCCCGCAGATGGCTGGCGACGGGGTCGACTGAAACGAAGGCGCTTGGGAATCAATCGATGCGGAAATCATACACAGAAACAGCACACCCTTCCAAGCGCCTTGCGCCCTATCTCCTAAGCTCTTTCACAGTAAGCAAACAATCGAGAACGCCCATAGGCTTTGACGTATCCCATGAAACCGATCACTCCTGTCTCGTCGACTCCGGCATCCACCCTGGCACGCCGCGGCTTCCTCAAAACCTCCGGCATCCTGGCGGGAGGGCTGTCCCTGACCCAGTTCAGTGTCGGCCGTGCCGCTGAGTCAGGCGCAGGCATCCGGGTCGGACTCACTGGCTGCGGCGGGCGTGGCACCTGGATCGCGGAGCTGTTCAAGAAGCACAGCGGATACCAGGTGGTGGCGGTGCATGACGTGTTCCAGGACAAGGCGGACAATGCCGGAAGCAAACTTGGGGTTCCGGAAGCTCGCCGCTATTCGGGGATGGATGGCTATAAACGAATGCTGGAGTCGGGCTTGGATGCCGTCGCGATCGAAAGCCCTCCCTATTTCCACCCGGAACAAGCGGCCATCGCAGTCGATGCCGGCAAGCACGTCTACCTGGCGAAACCGATTGCGGTGGATGTTCCCGGTTGCACCACCGTAGGGGAAAGCGGACGCAAGGCCACGGAGAAGAAGCTTGCGTTTTACGTCGATTTCCAGACGCGCGCCATGCCGGCCTACCAGGAGGTGGTGAAGCGGGTCCAGGCGGGCGAGATCGGTCCGATCAAGACGGCGGAAGCAGCCTACCAGTGCCCTCTGTACTTTGAGAGTATGGACAAGGAGTTCCGCAAATCTAATCAGGACGCCTCCGCGCGCCTTCGCGCGTGGGCGATTGACCGTGTGCTTTCTGGAGATATCATCACCGAACAGAACATCCACGCTCTGGACGTGGCTGCCTGGTTCCTCAACGCCGACCCTGTCAAAGCCGTGGGAACGGGCGGGCGCGCCCGCGATTTCCTGGGGGATTGCTGGGATCACTTCTCGGTGATTTATACGTTTCCGAACGACGTCATTCTCACGTTCTGCTCCAAGCAATTCGGAACCTACGACGACATTATGTGCCGAGTGTACGGCACCACCGGCACGGCGGACACACACTACGGAGGCAAGGTCTGGGTTCGGGGCAAAGACGATGGCTTCAGCGGGGACACCGGTCCGATCTACCAGGAAGGGGCCACCAGGAACATCGCTTCTTTCCACGACGCCATTACCAAGGGGGATTTCACCAATCCTACCGTGCCCCAGAGCGTACGGAGCAATCTCGTCACCATCCTCGGCCGCACCGCCGCCTACAAAAAGGCCGAGGTCACCTGGAACGATCTCATGAAGGCGAACGAGAAATGGACCTTCGATACCCGCGGCCTGAAGTCGTAGCCCAGACGCAATGACCGCCGATGCGTTCCTGGACCGAACCATGGCCCCGAAAGCGCAAGGCGCCAAACCGAATCCTCTTATGAACTTGATCTCTCGACGCACGATGCTCGCCCGGTCCGCCCAGGCGGCGGCCACCTTCGCCTTTGCCAATCAGCTCGCTTCTGTGTTTGGCGCCTCAAGCAAGCGCCGCTTCCGGATCGGCGCCTGCGATTGGTCCATCGGCCAAATGGCCAACGTGAAAGCGTTCGAAGTGGCCAAGCAGATCGGTCTTGATGGCGTCCAGGTCAGCCTGGGTTCTGCGGCTGATGACATGAAACTGCGCAAGCCTGAAGTGCAACAGCAATTCCAGCAGGCAGCCAAGGCGGCGGGTGTGGAGATCGCATCCCTGGCCATCGGCGAACTCAATGAAATTCCCTACAAGCGGGATCCCCGCGCCGAGGTGTGGGTAGAGGATTGCGTCGGCGTCATGAAGGCGCTCAAGGTCAAAGTCGTCCTCCTGGCCTTCTTTGGAAATGGGGATTTGGTGGACGACAAGACCGGCATCGACGAAGTGGTCCAGCGCCTCAAGAAAGTAGCTCCAAAAGCTGAGAAAGCCAAAGTCATCCTTGGCCTTGAATCCTGGCTCAGTGCCGAAGATACCCTGCGCATCATGGACCGCGTCGGCTCACCCGCCGTGAAGATGTACTATGACGTCTGCAACTCCACCGTGCGGGGCTACGATATCTGCAAGGAGATTCGGCAGCTGGGGAAGAAGAACATCTGCGAGTTCCACATGAAGGAGAATGGCTTCCTGCTCGGCAAGGGCAAGGTAAACCTGGAACAGGTCCGTGATGCCATGAACGATATTGGATACGAAGGTTGGATGCAAATTGAGGGCGCGGTTCCCTCGGGCGCGGAGACCATTCCGAGCTATGTCGCCAACTGTAGTTACCTGCGCCAAGTTTTCCAAGGTTAGGGGCCAATTACGCCCAATATGGCCTTCTCTCAAAAACTGGCGCCACGCCTCCGGGGCCAGATTGCAGGGCTCGCGGTTGTCCTGGCAGCTCTCTGCGGTCAGGCAGCCGAGGCTCCGCAAGTGGAGATCTCCAACCGCCAGATCCGGGCTAAGTTGTACCTCCCCGACGCTGAGAACGGGTTTTACCGGGGAACCCGGTTCGATTGGTCCGGAATGATTGGGAGTCTCCAGTATCGTGGACATGACTTCTACGGACCTTGGTTTGACCGCGTGGACCCAAAGGTCCTGGACTACGTCCATCAAGGTGACGAGGTCATAGCCGGACCCAGCTCGGCGGCCACCGGCCCGGCGGAGGAGTTTCAGACCCGCGGCACCGCCTTGGGATGGGACGAAGCCAAGGCGGGCGAAACGTTTGTGAAGATCGGGGTAGGCGTGCTGAGAAAGGACGTGGCGGACTACTCCTACGCCAAACTCTACGAAATCGTGGATCCGGGGAAATGGACTGTCCGAAACCGCCGAGGCGCGGTCGATTTCACCCAGAAGCTCGCCGATCCCGCCTCAGGTTACGCCTATCTCTATCACAAAACGGTTCGGCTCGCAGGGGACAAAGCCGAAATGCAAATCCAACACCGGCTAAAGAATACCGGGAATCGGCCGATCGAGACTTCGGTATACAACCACAACTTCCTGGTGCTTGACCGGCGCCCTCCCGGGCCCAGCTTTGTCCTGACGCTCCCCTATCCCATTCATTCGGAACGTGCTCCCGATCCGGCGCTCGTGGAGATCCGCGGAAACCGGCTCTCTTTCGCGAAGACCCTGGAGGGTCGTGACAGGGTTTACACCGTTCTGGGTGGATTCGGTCCCCAGCGAAGCGATCACGAGATCCGCATTGAGCACCAGGAAACCGGGTTGGGGATGAAGATCCAGGGTGACCGACCGCTGCACCGCAACGCGCTTTGGGCGATGTGCCGGGTTATGTCGGTGGAACCGTTCATCGCCATGAACCTCGATCCGGGCAAGGAATTCTCCTGGTCCTGGTCCTATCAGTTCTATCCGCTACCGTAGTCATGGCCGTGAATCCTACCATTGCCTGCGGAGCCGTGCCTCGGAGTGGTTCGCAAAATGGTGAGCCAATTCCGCAATTTGGCGTTGGGCGCGCGGATAGATGCGTTATCATGTCCCCATAAAACGAAGCACTATGAAATCGTGGCCACCCCTCTCGCTCGCGTTCCGCTCTTGGTTCAGCATCGCAGTCATCATGGGCACCGCCCCCGCCGCAATGGGTGCCGCAGGCCTCGATGCCACCGGAAAGCTGAAAGTGGAACCGGTCGTCCCCATTCAGGTTCAGGCATTTCCACTCCAACAGGTCCGGCTCCTCGATGGCCCATTCAAGAAGGCGGAAGAACTCGACCGTCAGTACCTTCTCTCGCTTGACCCGGATCGATTGCTGCACACGTTCCGGCTGAACGCGGGTCTTTCCTCAAGCGCCAAACCCTACGGCGGCTGGGAAGAGCCGAAGGGAGAGTTGCGCGGACATTTTGCAGGGCACTATCTCACGGCCTGCGCACTCATGTATGCCAGCACCGGGGACGAGAAACTGAAACAGAAGGCGGCAGCGGTGGTGGCGGGCATGGCAGAGTGCCAGGCAAAGCTAGGCAGTGGATACCTGAGCGCGTATCCGGAGTCTTTCTTTGACCGTGTTGAGAATCAGCAGCAGGTTTGGGCTCCTTATTATACCCTCCATAAGATCTTCGCTGGCTTGTTGGACGCCTACCTGTATTGCGATAACACCCAGGCGCTTGAGGTGTGCAGGAAGTTCGGTGACTGGGCCATTGCCCGCAACGCCCGTTTAAGTGAAGACAAGATGCAAAAGATGCTTGGAGCGGAACACGGGGGTATCAACGAATCCCTCGCCAAGCTCTACGCAGTGACCGGAGAGCAGAAGTACCTCGCGATCTCCAAACGGTTCAACCACCAGGCGGTCATCGGACCCGCCTCACAACAGCAGGATCGGCTCACCGGGTTGCATGCCAACACCCAGATTCCAAAATTCGTGGGTACCGCCCTGCAATACGAACTCACGGGAGAACCTTCGCTCAAGGCAGCCTCGCTCTTCTTCTGGAATAACGTCGTGCACGAAAGATCCTACGTCATCGGAGGGCACAGCGATGGCGAACACTTCTCCCCCAAGGAGAAACTCAGCGAAGCGCTCGGGCCTTCCACAACCGAAACCTGCAACACTTACAACATGCTCAAGCTGACCCGGCATCTATTCTCCTGGGATCCCAAAGCCGAGTATGCGGACTACTACGAACGAGCCCTGTTGAATCACATCCTTTGCTCCCAAAACCCCGCGGACGGCATGATGTGCTACTACGTGCCCCTGCGATCCGGATCCGCCAAGGGCGGCCGCGGCTATGGATACAACACCCCGGAGGCCTCTTTCTGGTGCTGCACCGGCACGGGGGTGGAAAATCATGCCAAGTACGGTGATAGCATCTACTTCTGGGATGGCCAGGAGACTCTGTACGTCAACCTGTTCATTGCCTCGGAACTGCGCATCCCTGAAGCGGGAATCACCTTGCGCCAGGAAACGAAGTTCCCCGATGAAGACTCCACCCGTTTCCTGATCAAAATGGAACAGCCCGTTCAAGGAACCCTCAAGCTTCGTCACCCTGCATGGGCGACTGCAGGGATCACGATCACCGTGAACGGCCAGAAGCAGGATCTCCAAAGCAAGCCGGGTTCCTACGTGGACCTGCGACGCGAGTGGAAGGACGGCGATCTCGTCGAAATGAAGATGCCCTTCATGTTGAAGACAGAGGGGTTTCGCGACAATCCTAAACGCTTCGCCTTCCTAAACGGTCCCGTCGTCCTTTGCTCCGAGGTGGACCCCAGCAAGCCATTCCCGGCAATTGTTGCTGACACTCCAACGACGTTGGCAAGCCTCAAGGCAATCCCGGGCAAGGCCAACCAATTCCAGGGGCCAACGGACATTTTCCGGAGTTCCGGCGCCTCTTCCTCAGGAGGCATCACCCTCGAACCGTTCTACACTATGCATGGGGAGCGCCATTACGTGGTCTATTTCGACCAGTTCAGTGAGGCACAATGGAAAGCGAAACAGAAAGAATACGAGGAAGAGTTGGCGAGACAAAAAGTGATCGAAGCGCGAAGTATCGATTTCGTCACCCCGGGACATGAACAGAACGAACGCGACCACAAAATGCAGGGTCAGGAAACCTCCAGCGGCGACTTTGGCGACCGCAAGTATCGTCACGCTCAGAACGGCTGGTTTTCCTATGACCTCGCAGTGCTGCCGGATCAGCCCCAGGAACTTTGGGTCACTTATTGGGGCAGCGATGCTTCGCGCGAGTTTGATGTGCTCGTGGACGGGAAACTTCTTGTGGTACAGCGTCTCACGGGAGCGCATCCGGAGAAATTCTACACAGAGATCACCCCCTTGCCTGAGGAACTTACGCGCGGCAAAAAGTCCGTCACCATCAAGTTCCAAGCCCACCCCAACAACTGGGCTGGCGGAGTGTTCGGTGTTCGCATGATGAAGAAATAGCGGGTGCGAGGGAGCATCTCATCCTGAATACCAGCCATGAACCCGCCCATTCACCTGGCCCCGCCGCCCGCTTGGGAAGGATGTTTCTCCGTGCAGTCCTTCGATGCGGACTTCCATGGATTGGGCACGCTTGAGGCCTTGTGCCGCTACTTCCAGGAAGCCGCATGGAACCACGCCGAAGCGCTCGGTCTTGGCTTTCATGCCCTCCAGCGCCAGAATTGCCTCTGGGTCCTCTCTCGGCTACTCGTCGAGATTAGCGATTACCCGCGCTGGGGCGAGAGGGTAACGTTGCGTACCTGGCCGCGGCCCCCAGGCCCCTTGCTGGCTCTCCGTGATTTTGAGATTCTGTCCGACAAGGGAACTCGCCTCGCCGCTGGCTCCAGCGCCTGGCTGGTGCTCCGCTCCTCCAACCGGCGTCCCCAACGCTTGGACCGACTGCAGCCCGCCTTGCCTCAAACCCGGGACGAGCGCGCACTGAGTCGTGACCCTGAGAAAGTTGCCGAGGGCCAGACTGCCGACCGCGAAGAGACCTTTCCCGTGCGTTACTCGGACCTGGATGTGAACAACCACGTCAACAGCGCCCGGTACATCGGCTGGATCCTCGACTCCTACCCCATCGCCTTCCATCGCCGCCACACCCCTGCTTCGCTCGAAATCAACTACGTAGAGGAAACCACCGAAGGGGATTCCGTCTCCATCGCCACCCAGGAGACCGAGCCGCTTCGCTATCGGCACACTCTCACGAAGGGGGAAGGTAAGATGCCGATATGCCGGGCGGTCTTGGCCTGGAACCCGCGACCGAAAGGACAGTGACCAAAAGGAGGTCGTAGAGTGCGTCGGCAAAATGTTTCTTGACGTACTACTACCGTGGTAGTATTACTTGGGTCGTATAAGAAATGACAACCCCTGCTCTGCATCGGCTCGGTGATCTGCAACTCCAGATCATGAAGGTTCTCTGGCCTCGCGGTGAAGCCACCGTGGCCGAAATCCACGAGGTGTTGTGTCGCGACACGCGCTTCGCTTACACCACCATCGCCACCATGCTCCGCAAGATGGAGGCGCGCGGGCTGCTGGAGCATCGGACCGAAGGCCGCACTTTCATTTACCGGTCACGAATCGCTGAGGAGCAGGTGGAACGGGGCATGGCAGAGCACGTCCTGGAACGTATTTTTGGGGGAAACCTGTCCAACATGGTGAGCCACCTTCTGACTTCGCGCGAGGTGAGCAAGGAGGAGTTGACCCGGCTGGAGCGAATGATCTCAGAAAGGAAGAAGAAGTCGTGAACACGCCAAGCGCCCTTTACTGGCTGCAGACCCTGGGAGTTCTGGCTCTGCAAATCACTTTCCTGCTGGCTCTGGCGGGTCTTGCCCAAAGACTCGTACACACCGCACGTCGACAGCGGGCGCTTTGGCTCGCGGCACTCGTCGCAGCTGCGGGCCTGACCACCGCCAGCCTGGTAGGAATGGACGAACTCGTGACCGCCGGAATCCAGGGGCTTGCGCCAGCCAAGCGGAGCGTGATCGCGCGCGGGAATCTGCCCGTGGCCGATGCACCAACCACCTCGGAAACATCCAAGGCAACCCATCCCCTTCCCACGGACACATCTGTCGCGCCGAGAGTAGAGGACCTACCGAGACCCTGCTGGTGGCCGGCTTGGGCATGGTTGGCAGGGGCCGGCGTTCTCATAAGTCGGGCCCTGGTTTCCCGAGTGGCTTTGCGGTGGCTGGGACGCTCCGTGGAGCAAACGCCCGTCGCGCTCTGCCAGGCGCAAGTCCAGAATTTGGCGGAAAACCTAGGGATCCCCCATCCGATTCGAGTGATCTGCCATCCGCGCCTCGTAAGCCCGATCGCGTTCGGATGGTTGCGCCCCACAGTGGGAGTCCCCGTGGATTTCTGCAAACGGCACTCCTTCGCGGAACAGTCGGCGATGCTGGCCCATGAACTGGCTCACCTCGCATCCAAAGATCCGCTGTGGCACACCGTCGTCGACGTGGTCGCAGCGCTGCTCTGGTGGCATCCGCTGGTCTGGTGGGCGCGGCGCGAGTTCCTGGCCTCCAGCGAACTCGCTGCTGATGAAGCCAGCCTGGTGGTGGAGGGAGGTCCGACAGTTCTGGCTTCCTGCCTCGTGGAACTGGCCTCTCGTATTCAGGGTCAGGATGCTGCCGGATGGCTGGGGGTGACGGGGAGTCGATTCCGGTCGGGCTTAGGTCAGCGCGTGGAGCGTTTGTTGGGTCTGCCCTCCACTCATCAATGGAGCCGCGGTTCGTCTTTGGGAGTCTTGGGGCTTTTGGGAGCCTCTATCTCGGTAGGCTTGTTGGTAGAGGTAGGCACCGTCTTGGTTCGGCCCCAGGATGCCTCCGGTCCACCAAGCCTACTGGCAATGGCCAAGCAGGTGGTTGCTGCTGAATCGCCCTCCGCCGAACCTCCCACGAAGCCTTCTCCGGCGCAACCGGAGCCGCTTTCGACCCAGTCGGTCGCTCCGATCTCTTACCAATGGTTCAAGGGTACAAACGTTGTGCAAATACCATCGCCCGCCGCGAGCATGACGGCGTCCACGAATTTGTTCACCCGGATGTTTAAGCTGGATCCGAATACGATGTCCCAGAACCTGAAGTCAGCTTTTGGAAAGACCAACGAAAACCTTTCGGCACAGGAGTTCCTGCGTCGCTATGTGGCGGCGACCGGCCTCGACATCCCCCTCGTTAGCGAAGTGCTACAGAATCCCAATCCCCCCAGCGGAAAGGCCATGCTGTACAATGATCGCACCGGAATGCTCCTAGTGCGGGCCACGCTGCAGGATCTCGACACGCTGGAGGCGGGCATCCAGGCCCTTAACGACGTGCCGCCGCAAGTCCTGATCGAGGCCAAGTTTGTGGAGATCACGATGGATGATACGAAAGCCATAGGGTTCGATTGGTACCTGGGAAACACCTTGATGGGAGGTCAGAGTAATCTTTCATCCAGCCTGCGCCCATCGGGGGGGGTGTTTCCATCCCTTGGGTCCAACGTTGCTCAGGGCTACCCTGCGAGTACCAATCGGGGAACCCAGGAACTTCGCGGGGACCAACTGGACTGGGCTGGGCGAAACCTTCCCGGCAGCCAGAATGCGCGGGTGAGCGCGGCTAAAAACGGCAGCCTGCTGGGTATCTTTACGGAGCAGCAGTACGCAGTCTTGATGCGAGCCCTGGAGCAACGCAGCGGCGTGGATGTCCTCTCGGCGCCCAAAGTAACGACCGTGAGCGGAAGGCAGGCCCAGATCCAAGTCGTCGACCTGAAAACCATCGTGACGGGGGCAAATCCTGCGGCACTCATCCAGCCGAACCAAACCACTCCACCGCCTACGAACCTCTCGAGCCTCCTGACAGCGCAGGTTCCCCTTGGCCCGGTGGTTGACCTGATACCGAACGTTTCGGCGGATGGCCGGACGATCAACCTCAGGATTATCGCGAGCCTCACGGAGTTCCTTGGATATGATGAGCCACCCAAGGGCGCAACCACTCGGGTTTGGCGGGAAGGAAAGGCAGAGGACATCCCGCTGCCGCTGCCGCACTTCCGCGTGCGTCAGATGGAATCCCAGGCCACGATTGAGGACGGCCAGACAATCGTGCTAGGGGGACTCATGGCTGAGGATGTCACCAAGACCCTCGACAAAGTGGCCGTGTTGGGAGACCTACCGGGCATTGGTAGATTCTTCCGGACCGAGAGTACCAGTACGAGAAAGAAGAACCTCCTGGTCTTCGTCACCGCCCGGATCATTGACCCTGCTGGGAATCCGGTCAACGCCCCCCGCGCCAGCGCCAAGTAGAGCACACGAGTCTGTTCGAACCAGGCGAACGGCCCCGATGGTCTCCGCGGCTTATGGGGACAGACAAATGTTCCTGAGCCCCTGCTCTCCCTGCCAACAGGGACAGGCTCTGTGGGAAGGATGCTGTGCTCGACTTCAAGTCGTAGGTCTTGCCGGGGACAGGTCCTTTTATTTCTGCCGTCACGCGTTCCAGGGACAGACAAAGACACTGGATGCTAGGTGATAGTTCTGGCTTGCATTTGGGTTAAGTGGCAGGTAAGGGTCTTCCCGCCATGAGGACCGCCCGGATCAAAGCTCCCCCATCATTTCCTGTCGCTTATTATCACTGCACGTCCCGGATCGTGAACAAGGACCCTGTGCTGGGAGTGCTCGAGAAGGAACGTTTCCGAACCTACATGCGCCACTATGAGAGGTTCTGCGGTGTACGGGTGATTACTTACTGCATCTTGTCCAACCACTTCCACATTCTTCTGGAAGTACCAACTCCTCCCTCGGCGCCTTTGAGTGACTCCGATTTTCTGGAACGGCTCCAAGGTCTCAAGAACTCGGTCTGGGCCCTTACAATCCGGGACCAATTCCAACGGTTCCTGGACACCGCCCAGCCCGAGGCGGCCCAGGCCCTCAAGCAACGTGTCTGTCGGCTGATGTGGGACGTGAGCGCGTACATGAAATTGCTCAAGCAACGCTTCAGCCAGTACTTCAACAAACTTCACGATCGCAAAGGCACGCTGTGGGAATCGCGCTTCGGGAGCGTGCTGGTGGAAGGCGTGGGAAAGGTGTTGCAGACGATGGCAGCCTACATTGATTTGAACCCAGTTCGGGCGGGGATTCTGAGGGATCCCAAGGACTACCGCTGGAGCGGGTATGGAGAGGCTGTGGCGGGATGCAGGGATGCTCAGGAAGGGTTGGAGAAAGTTATGGGGGAGAAGGGATTGGAGGGGTACCGGAGCTGGATGTACTGCTATGGGGTGATGGACGAAGGGTTCACGGAGGAGGGAAAGCCTAAGCGGCTGGGATTCACAGCCGATGAGGTGAAAGGGGTGCTGGCGGCTAAAGGGAAACTGCCGGTGTGGGAATATGTGCGGTTAAGAGTGAGCTACTTTGCCCAAGGAAGAGTCTTGGGAACGCAGGGATTTGTGGAGGAACTCTGGAGAGAGTACCGGCAGAGGAACCGGTTGGTGAGAAAGATGGAAGGTGCACAATCCATGGTGGGGGTGGAGGAGGACCTCTTCAGCTTCCAGGGGCCCCGGTATGCGCCGAGAGGCTGAGCAGAGTTAGAACGGTATCCCAGGCTCGAAAACCTCCCGCATCTGCGCCGACGTTGGGTTGGCAGTGAATGGGTGTTGTGTTAGGAGGCGTCTTTCTAAATGAGAGTGGTAAAATCCTCCTGATTCCGGACCTCGGATGGCTTTGGTCCTTCGTTTTGGATAGGTTCGGAGACGTTCGGTATTCCAAGTGATGCAGAATGGATGGAACGAGGCTACTCATCCTCCCAAAGACCTGTCCCTGATGATCAGCTCCCCTTGCCATGGAAGGATAATATCCTTCACCTCAGGTCGTGTGCTCGTCAACGCCTGTCCCTGAGGCGTGGGAAGGCGAGCAGCATGACCTGCTCCCGTGAAGCGAAAAAGGAGGCAGATCTGGTTCCGGAGGGCTTGCAAATAACTGTCTGCCCCCAAAAACTCAGCTCTGTGGCACTCCAGGCTGATGATTTTCTATAAAGGTCAACGATGGACGAGCGAAAGCGAACCCGAACTCGGCTTGGGCTCGGTACTGTGTGTCAGTGCCCATACCGTCACGGTCGAGTTTGATGCCTGCAAAGAGACCCGCGAATACGCCTGCGACAACGCACCGCTACTCCGGACAAGCTTTCGGCCCGGTGATAAGATCCTGAGCCGGGATGGAGAGCATCTGACGGTGGAGTCCGTCACCAAGAAAGGCAACCTGCTTCACTACCATGGTGGCGGACAAGCATGGTGCGAAACGGAACTCAGCAGCTCTATCAGCATCAACAAACCCGAGGAGAGACTGCTCGCAGGACAACTAGATTCCTTGGAGGCGTTTGAGCTGAGAGTGTCTGCCTTGGAGCAACAACATCAACGTCGTAAATCGCCGGTCAGAGGGTTTACCGGCGGGCGCATTGACCTCCTCCCTCATCAGCTTTACCTGGCATCCGAAGTTGCGGGCCGCCTTGTGCCCCGCGTGCTTCTCGCCGATGAGGTGGGGTTGGGCAAAACCATCGAAACTTGCCTGATCCTGCACCGACTCCTGCTGACAGGGCGTGCACAACGTGTACTGGTATTGGTACCCGATTCGCTTGTCCATCAATGGTTTGTGGAGTTGCTCCGCCGGTTTCATCTTTGGTTCCATATCTTCGACGAGGAACGCTGCGAAGCTCTAGAGGCCGTCGATCCGGACACCAATCCGTTTCTGGACGATCAACTCGTGATCAGCAAGATTGGCCTGCTCAGCAACGATGGGAAGCGGCTACAGCAAGCGCTCGCAGCCGGCTGGGATGTAGTCGTCGTCGACGAAGCCCATCACCTGGGTTGGTCCGAAGAAGTGATAAGCCGCGAGTATGCCACTGTCGCCGCGCTGGCACGGCAAAGCCCGGGACTCCTGCTCCTGACGGCGACTCCGGAGCAACTGGGGATTGGAAGCCATTTCGCCCGTCTGCAACTCCTTGACCCAGAAAGATTTCACAATTTGGAAGAATTCGTCAAGGAAACCGGCCACTACCGGGAGGTCGCAGAACTGGCCGACCGTCTCCAAGCCCACCAAACGCTTTCCAGGACCGAACGCAGCATGCTGAGTCACATCCTTCAGGAATCGGAAGTGAGCGTTGCGTCCCGTCTAAGTAAAGTTGCTGAAGGAGTTGAGCCCAGCCTGCGGCAATTGATAGGTGCGCTACTGGACTACCATGGCACAGGCCGAGTCATGTTCCGCAACACGCGCAATACGGTTTCGGGGTTTCCAGGTCGCACGGCTCACCTTTGTCCATTGCCTGTCCCTGATACGTCGCGTTCATCCACATCGTCTGTCCCTAGGGGTGCGGAGAAGTTGTTTGAAGCACTGGCTGACGAATTTGCGGCGGATACCAACCCTACGGTGGCCCGGACCTTCCGACCGGACTTCTCCCGAGATCCGAGGATCGGATGGCTCGCGGCCCTGCTCCGAAGTCTGGCACTCGAGAAAGTGCTCCTGATTTGCCGCACCCAAGCGAAAGTCGAGGCCATCGAAGCAGCCCTGCGACAGCAGATCAACGTGAAGATCGGAGTATTTCATGAGGGCCTGCCGCTGGTGAAACGGGACCGGAATGCCGCCTGGTTCGCGGAGGAAGACGGGGCACGCATTCTGGTCTGCTCTGAGATCGGGAGTGAAGGCCGGAATTTCCAATTCTCACACCACTTGGTGTTGTTCGATCTCCCACTGGATCCGGAACTTCTGGAACAGCGGCTCGGTCGGCTGGACCGGATCGGGCAGACCTCGCCCATCCAAGTCCATGTTCCCTTTGTGGCTGGAAGTCCCCAAGAGGTCCTTGCCCGTTGGTACCATGAGGGCCTGGATTCCCTGCAAACTAATCTCCATGGAGGCCGCGAACTCCGGGAACGCTTCGGCGCCAGGTTGCATGATCTAGCCCAGGACTTCCACGAAACGGAGGAGACTTCACGAGCCGACTTGGAAAGTCTGATCGAGGAAACACGCTCGGCCCGCAAGGAACTGGCTGTACAGTTGGAGCAAGGTCGCGACCGATTGCTCGAGCTGAATTCATTTCACCCTGCCGCAGGCGCGAGACTGGTGGAAGAGATACAGAGACGGGATCTGGACTTGGCACTCGACCAATTCATGCTCGCGGTTTTCGATCATTACTCTATCCAGGTCGAAGAAGTGGGGCCGCGCACCTACCGCTTGGGCTCCGCCGGAGTGTTTGCCGACGTCTTTCCAGGTCTGCCGACGGAAGGACTTACGGTCACGTGTGATCGTGCACGCGCGTTAGCCCGTGAAGACATCCAGTTCCTCACCTGGGACCATCCCCTCGTTACGGGCGCACTCGACCTGCTGCTGGGGTCGGAGCAAGGCAACAGCAATTTCGCTCATTGGCTCGATCCGAAGGTGACGGCACTCTATTTGGAAATGGTCTATCTCTTGGAGTGCGTCGCCCCGCCAGGTCTGCATGTGGACCGTTTCCTCCCGTCCACACCCGTGCGGGTGCTGGTGGATCAGCATGGCAACGATGTGGGGGAATCGATTCCCCCCGCCGCCCTTCGCCAGCACTTGGGGAAAGGGAATCCTCAAGTGCTGTGGAGTCTCCCTGGACTGCGAGAGGAACTCCTCCCGGCGCTGCTGGAAAGAGCACAAGGATTTGCGGCCAACAAGGCTCCGGAGATCGTTGCCGGAGCACAGTACCAAATGTCGACCCAGCTGGATGCTGAGATCCGGCGGCTGCAGGAATTACAGAAACTTAACCGAAGTGTGCGCGACGAGGAAATCGCCCTGCTCGTAGAACAACGGAAGGCCCTGGCTCACCACATCGCCGGAGCCCGTTTGCGCCTGGATGCAATCAGGTTCATCCAACGCGGACCAAGAACCGCTGCCACCCCTGGTTCCAGGTAGTCGGCATATCAGGTGGCCCGCCCGTCGCCGGGGGGCGAGATCGTGGCTCCGGCTCATCGATCCATCGACCACCGTCACCGCGTAGGGTTGCTGATTCTGCGGCTGGTATGGCTCTGCATTCGCTCCACGTCCAGGTTGTTGGGGGAAACGACACCGAGAGCAAGAACCTGGCCCGCTTTTAGGATAGGCATCGTGCGCGGATCCTTCCAATGCCAGGTCTCGGCATGGCCATCAGCGAAGGAGAAACCCGCTCCTCCCTCGTGGTAACTGGCGGGGAAGTCCACGATGGTCAGAGGGCTGCCGTTCTGGGGATCGAATCCCCTCATGTCCACCAAGAAGGCGCAATCGTTGATGCTCTCCTCCCGCTCGTCCACAAAAACGAATGTCTCACGGGGCGCGAGGGTGACCAAGTCGCCCAGTTTCCGAAACTGGTAGTAACCTTGGGTGTAGGGGGAGGCTTTTTCGCCCAGGTACCCATTCATCGAGACGCTGCGCACCCTGGGCCAGATCGTGCCACCCATCCGGACCGAGGAACGATCCGCTGGACACTTGAAAACGGTGGTGTCGCCGTTGAGGTACCTCCCCAGCTGTGCATCCCGCAGATAGGTCGTGTTGGTGTTTGCCTGATTGGAGGCAAAATCCAGCCATCCGGCGCACCACGAACTGTTGGTGCTCTTGGCACTCTGGGTCCCGTCCAGATTCCCAGCGACCGTGCCGCCGTGGTCATGAGCGAACAAGAGCCAGGCTCCGGTCAGCCGCCGTAGGTTATCCAGGCAAACCGCCTGGGTGCTCCGGGCCCGGACCGGGGTAGCTCGCGCCACCTGTAGGGCGGCCAGCACGCAGACTACGCCCAAGACCACAAGCAACTCGGGAAAGGTGAAGGCCCGGGAGCCTCCCGCCGCCCTTGCGGCAATCTGAGGGGAGCCGGGGTCGACGGGGCGCGAATCTCCATGGCGACGACTGGGTGGCTGCATAGTCAGGTTACCAGAAAGTGTTTGCGTATCGGGGCGAACAAGGCAACCCTAAAACCACACTCTGCCGAAATAGTATTACTTATGGACTCAAGGGTTGCTCTTGCCCCCCTGAATGGGGGCAGGCGAACGAAGTTTTGGCTCTGGATGGCGTTGTTGTCATGCGGTCCTTTCGCACTGCTGGCTCAGAATGCCGGAGGACTCAGGCTGGTTTCTGCGTTCGATCCGAAGTTCGTCCTGGTCACGGGTCATGGTGGCGACTCCACGGGTCCAGTGCTCAGCACCGATGGGAGCATGGTTGCATTCACCAGTTCCGCCGCGAATCTGGTTACCAACACTCACACCGATCAGGCCCTGAATGTCTATCTACGCGATCGCAAAACAGGCACGACGCTTCTGGTCAGCGCCAGTGCGGATGGAGCATCGGGTGGAGACCAACATTCCGTGGCACCCTCGCTGTCCGGCGACGGACGATATGTGGTTTTCGAGAGCCGAGCCCAAAACCTGGTGACGAACGTCACCTACGGAGTGGGCGACATTTACGTTCGGGACCTAGCCGCCGGGATCACAAAACTCGTGAGCGTGGCAACCAATGGCCTGGGCGGTAACAGGGCCTCCACAGCGGCAAACATCACGCCTGACGGTCGGTTTGTCGTCTTTGAAAGCTTGGCGAACAACCTGACAACCAAAGATACTAATGCTAACACGGACATCTATCTCCGCGACCTCCTGCTGGAGACTACTACCCTTGTCAGCCTCGACTGGCGGGGCAAAGCGAGCGCGATCCAGGCTAGCTCCGGGTCCTCTCTGGTTGTATCCTTGGCTCCGACGGTCACCCCCGACGGGCGCCACGTTCTCTTCCAAAGCTATGCGACTAATGTCATCAAAACGGGGACTCCTGCAAATTACGCGCAAGTCTTTGTCCGCGACCTGCAATTAGGCACCAACTACCTGGCGAGTGCGAAGCCGCCGGGCCCCGCCGCAACGATATCCACCGGGCCCCTGGACGTCAGCGAAGATGGCCGATACGTCCTCTTTCGATCCATTTCCAGTCCCTCCATCCTCTACCGACGGGATCTCCAAGCGACATCCTCCGTGGCAATTGCTTCGAATCGGGTAGGCCAAATCGAAGCTTGGATGGCTCCCGATGGACAGCAAGTCGTCTATGCGGCGGACCGTCAAGTCTACCTTTGGGAGGGAGGGATAGGCGAGTCCCGGCTCATGACCACGAATGGCCTTGGCGAACCCAGTTCGGGCAACGCTTTCTCACCGGTGCTTTCTAGAGATGGCAGAAACCTGGCGTTTTTGAGCGATGCCACCGACCTTGCGCCCCAGGCTACGAATGGGCGTGCCCAAGTGTACTTTCGTGACATGATAACGGGCCAGACCACTCTGGCCAGCGCGACCCAGCATGCTCCCGCAGGTAGCGCAAGCGATTGCGAGGGTTTGTGCCTAAGCGAAGATGGCGGGGTCGTGGCGTTTCAGTCTGAGGACGGCGACCTTGTGGACGGAGACGACAACGGGACCATGGACGTCTTTGTCCGACAGGCCTCCCTCGCAGAAGCGGAGGCGGTCTCAGTGGGAGATCCGGCACTCCCGCCAACCGCGCCCAACATGCCAGCAACACTGGCGCCCTCGGGCATCAGTGCCGATGGACGATACATATTGTTCACCAGTAGTGCCAAAGGGTTGACACCCTTTTCATCCGATGGCCTGGAAAACGTGTATGTCCGCGACGCGCAGCTCGGAACTAGCCTGCTGGTGAGCATGAACCAAACTGGGACCGGCGGAGGAAATGGTGCTTCCCAGCTGCCGGTTCTGACCCCGGATGGACGGTTCGCAGCTTTTGTCAGCGCAGCGAGCGATTTAGTGGAGGGGGACACCAACCAGATCGCCGACGTATTCGTGCGTGATCTGGCAAAGCAGACCACAGCCTTGGCAAGTGTGCGGCCGGAGCAGCTCGCCAAATCGGCTTTGGCTCCCGGCGTAGCCCCGGTCATTAGCGATGATGGCCGTTACACCGCCTGGGCAATGGGTCGTGCCATCCTGGTGCGCGACCTACAGCTGCAAAGGACCATAGAGGTCACCAACTGGATGGGAACAGCCGGCCTGGACGTGATCGCCATTACCGGCGGACGCGACCTCTGGTATCGCTGCCCAGCTGCACCGGTGCTCGAGCAACCCAACTTCTACCGGTACGATCTGGGGAGTGGGGCACTCGAACCCATCGCCGTCGCAGCAACCCGCCCGGCGGTCACCTCAGACGGTCGGTTCTGTGCCATCCAAGCCTTTTCTTCCCTCAATCCCGGCGTCTCGCGTTACGCCAGAGATCAGAATGAGCTCCAGCCTCTGTTTCCCTCTTTTGGCGCGGTGATCTCGGAATCTGAGCAAGCGGTCTGCATTAGTGAAGACGGGCGGCTCATTGCGTTCCCAAGCCCAAGCAACCGCACGGCCAGCGCCGACACCAACAACGCTACGGACGTGTATTTGGTGGACGCCGGCCAGCCTGATACGGTCATGCTCGTTAGCGTCAATCAAGCTGGCACCAGTGCGGGGAACAGAGCCTCAGGATCCCCGAACATCAGCGGCGATGGCCGGTATGTCGCGTTTCAGAGCCTGGCGACAGACCTGGTTGCCGGAGCCATGAGTGGCAGGGGTAACGTCTACATCAGGGATTTGAAGACGGGAACTACATTGGCAACCCAAGTGGATGACTCAGGGCAGGAAATCCATGGCTTCTCCTTCAACGCGCACTTTGATGCCACAGTCTCGACCCTCTTTCTCGAAAGCAGCCTATCCACCCCAGCTTCCTCGCACCCAAGCCTTCTACCCCAAGTGTACGCTTTCGCTCTGCCAAACGAGCCCGGGATTCGGGTGAACCTCCTCCCGCTGGTGACTGGAGCCAATCCAACTCTCCTCTGGGAAGGGCAGCCTGGGAAGAGTTACCGCGTGCAGTTTAAGAACCGCCTCGAGGACCTAGCCTGGACCGATGCCCCGGATGCGCCGGTTGAGCAGGGCGCCGGGCAGCTGCGGTTTGAGGACAAGAGCCTGAATGGAGCGGCTCAGAGGTATTATCGAGTGGTCATGTTCCCTTGAGAGGCTCATGAATCCACCGGGTGGTTTGCCCCTCGATGAGGGGCAAAAGTCAGCCACACTCCATTCCCACGTTGTTGTGCATTCTTGCCCACTTGGCCTTTGTGCAGTTGGACTCGACGTCTCAGCGAGACGTCGACCACCTTGGGGGCTCCGGTTCCAGGAACCAACAAAGGTGTGGCGTTTTCCGGGACAGAACATTAGCCTCCTTTCCACTCACTGCCATGGCCATGATACGGATTTTCGAAACGACTAAGGTCCTTCCGTTCTACCGGCCATTGCCGCTGACTTCTCTGCCGCTCTTCTCTCATCGGGAACATCTGTTCCCCTACGCGAGTTACGGAGATACAGAATGCACCCCTACTCCGCGATCGTTTCGGATGGTGGTGCTGGAAAATGATGCGTTGCGGGTAGAGGTGGCACCGGAGCTGGGAGGACGGGTCTACAGCCTTTTCGATAAACGGATTGGAAAAGAGATCCTGTTCAGTAATCCCGCGGTAAAGCCAGTGCGCATCCTGCCGATCTGGGGTTTCATTTCGGGCGGGATCGAGTTCAACTTCCCCATCGCTCATTCCCCCACCTCCATCGCCACCGTCGGGTGCACCACCGGGCAGATCGGAGACTACGGCTATATCCGGATCGGCGAGCGGGAGGCGCGGACTGGGATGGAATGGGTGGTGGAGCTCGGTCTGTCCGGAGACGAGCCGGTATTGGTGCAGCGATCCGCGTTCCGGAACCAAACCGGGGTGGATCATCCCTGGATGTCCTGGACCATTACGGCGGTGAGGTCGACCGAGCAGACGGAGTTTGTGCACGCCCCGCACCGAGTTTTGGTGCATGACGACCGGTTGGTGGAACTGGACTGGCCGGGGGAGGGTCTGAGTTGGGACCGGAACGCACGGCAAATGACCGCTTTCTTCTGGAAACCCGGGGGCTTCCCCAGCTTTGGCGCGTTTCATCACGACCTGGGGTTTGGCCTGATGCATTGGGCAGATCCTTCTCAGCTTCCCGGCAAGAAGGTATGGACCTATGGCCATGGCCCACAGCGGGAGTGGGGACGAGCTTCGACCGAAGGAGGGCTTTGCTACTGCGAGATCGAGAGTGGCCCCCTAATCGACCAAGGGGAGAAGCCGCTGTTCCCCGCTGGCACTGCCCGACACTCCGAGGAGTTTTGGATCCCTGTCCATTCCCGGGAAGCCTGTGACTCCGTGAAGCGTCCCGTCATGCACCTGCCCTCTATGGAGGATGCCTGGCTGGGCTGGAAACACTCATCGTGGCAAACTGAATGGGAGGCATTTCGGGACGGAGAAGGCGGGCTTCCCATCTCCATGATTCCCACAGGCATTGAATTGGAGGCAAGCCTGCGGCGAGAACGAGAACGCGGAAATGCGAACGCGGCCGAGCCGTTGGCGCTGTGGCTCGCGTTCCGCGGTCGAGCTGGCGAGGCCTTGCAGGTTCTTCAAGGAAACAAGGCTCCGACCGCACGACGACTGGCAGGTTTGCTGCACTGGAAGGCACTGTCGGATCCAACCTCGGCACTGCCACACCTGGAAGCCGGTCCGCTGTCGGACCCCGTGGCACTGGCGGAGCTGGACACGCTTTATGCCGAACTGGGCCTGACCGAGAAGCGCCAAGCCCTGCTTTCCCGCCCTTCCCAACACCGGCTGGTGATCGAGCGGCGGGCTGACTTTGCGCTCCTTACAGGTCATCCCGAAGAGACCTTGCGCCTGCTCACTGAAACCCCCTGGCCTCGCGAGCATCAACGCTACACGCGCAGTGATCTTTGGAAAGGCGCCTGTAACGTCCTGGGCCGGCCGCAGGAGCCGCCGCCCCCTTCACTGGGTGAAGACAACCTGGCTCGTTTTGGCGCTTATTGGTCCGACTAACCGATCGATGTTCACCATCCAATGAAACTCCAACTTGTCGACTGGCTGATTGTATTGGCATCGTTGCTCGTTTGTTTTGTCCCTGCCTTGTTCTTTGGCAAGCGGGCCGGAAAGAACACCTCGGAGTTCTTCGCCTCCGGGCGCTCGGTCCCTTGGTGGCTGGCGGGACTATCGATGGTGGCCACCACCTTCAGCAGCGACACGCCGAACCTGGTGACGGATATCGTGCGACGCAACGGCGTGGCGGGGAACTGGGTCTGGTGGGCCTTTGTGCTCACCGGCATGGCGACCGTCTTCTTCTACGCGCGGCTATGGCGCCGCTCTGAGGTGATGACCGACCTGGAGTTTTATGAGATCCGCTACTCGGGAAAAGCGGCCAGTGTCGTACGTGGTTTCCGATCGATCTATCTGGGCCTGTTCTTCAACTGCGTCATCATGGCGTCCGTCAACCTCGCCGCCTGCAAGATCGCCAATGTCCTCTTCGGCCTGCCTCGCTGGCAGACACTCACGATGGTAGGCCTCCTGAACGTCGCTTTTGCGGCACATTCAGGTCTCTGGGGCGTGCTGGTGATCGATATGATCCAGTTCTTCATCAAGATGACCGCCGTGACCGCCGCCGCCTATTTCGCAGTGAAGCAAGTGGGCGGGCTCGACGTCCTGGTCCAGAAACTATCCTCGCCGATGGCAAGTCCTGATGGCAAATCGATGATTGAATACCTGAATATCCTGCCGGACTTCACGAACAACTGGGATATCGCGGTGGCGGTATTCGTCATGCCCATCGCCGTCCAATGGTGGGCCACGTGGTATCCCGGGGCGGAACCGGGCGGTGGCAGCTACATCGCTCAACGCATGCTGGCGTCCAAGTCCGAAAAAGACTCCTTGGGCGCGGTCCTCTTCTTCAACTTGGCTCACTACGTCCTGCGTCCCTGGCCGTGGATCCTCGTCGGGCTCTGCTCGCTGCTGGTCTATCCGCAGCTTTCGGACATCCAGAAGGCCTTTCCTAACCTCGACCCCACCCTGCTCGGACATGATATCGCCTACCCGGCGATGCTCAAGTTCCTGCCGGTGGGGTTCATAGGTTTGATGGTGGGCGGCCTGATCGCGGCGAATTCCTCCACCATTCTCACGCACCTCAACTGGGGATCCTCCTACCTGGTGCACGACTTTTACCAACGCTTTGTGCGCAAGGGCGCCGATGAAAAGCATTACGTGCTCGTGGGGAGGCTCACCACCATCTTCCTGTTCTTAGCCTCCTCGGGCACGGTCTACTTGATGGATTCCGCCAAGGATAGTTTCGACCTCATCCTCCAGATCGGGGCGGGCACGGGCCTGCTTTACCTGCTACGCTGGTTCTGGTGGCGCATCACCGCCTGGTGCGAAGTGGCGGCCATGGTCAGCTCGTTTGGCATCTCCGCCGTCCTGTTGGTGCTGAAAAAGCAGGCCGTGCTCAACCTCTCAACCTATCAGGCGCTACTCGTCACCATTGCATTCACCTCGGTGTGCTGGATCCTGACCGCTTTCCTTGGTCCGCAGAACGATCGTAAAGTGTTGATCGACTTCTACCGGAAAGTGCGTCCTTTCGGGCCGGGTTGGCGTCGGGTCCGTGAAGAAGCCGGCATTTCGGAGGCCGAAGCCGCCGCCACGCACGAGAACATCCCCCTCGCCCTCGTCGGCTGGAGCTCCGGATGCGCCGTTGTTTGGTCGTCCTTGTTTGCCGTGGGCAATTTTTTGTACGGCCGGACTGGCATGGCCCTGGCGCTCACCGCCGTCTTCGTGGTCTGCGGCTTCATCCTGCTCTGGGTCATCAACCGGCTCTGGGACAAACCGCAGCGTTGAGCCTCGGGTGGGACAGGATGAACAGGATGGACAGGATAAAGCGGAAATGAACCGATTCCATTGAGTCTCATCCTGTAGAATCCTGTGCATCCTGTCCCACCCCCGTCCCCAACGGATTTACTTTTCGGTGGACGAATCTAGTCGAGCGTCGATATTCTGAGCGCCAGAAAGTTGTGGAGGCTGGTGCAATGGAGGATCAAGAACTCACGGAGAGGGTTATTGGCTGTGCGATGAAAGTCCACTCTACGCTCGGACCAGGCTTCCTGGAAGCCGTATACCAAAAAGCTCTGGCGTACGAGTTGGCCAAGTCGGGACTAGCGGTCAAGTGTCAAAAGCCCATCGCGGTTCACTACGAGGACATCATTGTGGGCGAATTCTCGGCGGACATGCTCGTGGAAGACCGGGTGTTACTGGAATTGAAGGCCAATCAGGCACTCGTGCTTGCGAATGAGGTGCAGTTGGTGAATTACCTGACCGCCACCGGGATTGAGATTGGTCTGCTGCTGAATTTCGGCGCGGAACGACTGGAGTTCAAACGCAAATCCAAGACGTATCGCCCCAAACCTTTACCCAAAGACTTCATCCTGTAACTGCTGTAAATCCTGTCCTCACCAGGCACAGGGGGCACTCTTCATGTTCGCCAAGGACTCAATGGGGAGGTATGACGGGATGAACAGGATGGGCAGGATGAGACGCGAGCATCCACCCGCATCAAAAATCCCATCCTGCAAATCCTGTACATCCTGTCAGAATCCCGTGGCCCAAGGTCAGGCTGGAGGATGTGCGCAAGGAGCGTTTAGCCACACATCGGATCCCTTTGAGTTTTTCTGGCTCTGGGACAGACCGCAGGGAACTTGATCACCAGTCTGCTACCACGCTCGCGAACTCGTAGTCTCCCGATTCCAGTTGCAGTATGGCATGGTCATTCTCCATGTGGAGGTATCGCACCCCAGGGGACTGATCGAGACGTCGGGTGCCTTCAGTGATCGACTCGGGCGCGAGCGCTGGCACATAAACCGTGGCGGTGCTTCCCGGAGGAACGGTGACATGAAGCTCGAAGCGCTTCTGTCCCCTGCGCCATTCCGCGCGAATGGGACCACGAATGGAATCGTACGAGGCCCTCACCCAGTCGATGCCCCTGAAATCCTTGCCGTCGCCGAACTTGGGGGGGCCAGGACGGATCACGATCCGCTTGTAGCCGGGGCCGTCCGTATCCATGCCTGCGAGTGATTGGAACATCCACTCGCAAACGGCGCCGAAGGAGTAGTGGCTGAATGAGTTCATGGCGGCGTTATGCCGGCCAAACCCGTCTTCCTTCGTGTAACTATCCCAACGCTCCCAGACACTCGTGGCACCGTTCACGACTTCATAACACCACGAGGGGAACTCTCTGCTTTGGAAGAGCCGCACCGCGAGGTCATGGTGCCCGGTACGGGTCAGGACCGTCAGTAAGGGTTTGGTGCCAAGAAAGCCGGTGGCCATGCGCCCGTCGTTCTTCTCGATGTTGGCCACAAGTTGAGCAGCCACCTTGGCCACGCCCGATTCGGGGATCAGCCCGACCCATAGGGCGAGCACGCAGGCGGTTTGAGTCTCGATCTTGAGCGTGCCGTCCGGTTGCACATATTCCTTGGTATAGGCAGCCTGAATCTCCTTAAAAAGGCGGTCATATTTGGCGACTTCGATAGGCTTGTTCAAGGCAGCCGCCATCTCGGACATCTGCCGGGCAGTGAGGGCGAAGTAGCAGATGTCCACGTATTCCACCGGGGTAACCTGGTTCAGCGAAAGCCAATCGCCCCACGGATTGCCGATGGAAACCCCCAGGCGATTTGGGCTGGATGTCTGACGGAATTCCATGAAGCGCGTCATGGAGTTCCAATGGCGCTCCAGGATTCGCGTGTCTCCGTACACTCGATGAATGGTCCAAGGGCAAATGATCCCGGCGTCCATCCATGCCGTGCCAAAGGTCTTGCCCGGCTCGCCGTGCGACATGGGGTAGGGGCAATAGTCCGGGTAAGCGCCGAAGGGGCGCTGGGCTTCCTCAACGTCATACATCCACTTGGTGAAGAACGCGGCCACATCGGCGTTGAAAGTCGCGGTGCGAACATAGACCTGCGCGTCGCCCATCCAGCCCAACCGTTCATCTCGCTGCGGGCAATCGGTGGGGATTTCCACAAAATTAGCGCGTTGCGTGGTGAGAATATTGCGAAAGAGCTGATTGACCGTGGTATCCGAACATTCAAACCGGGAGGTCAAAGGCGTGTCCGAGTGTGCCACCAGACCCGTCACCGCTTCCTTGCCGGGCTTGTATCCAAGTCCTGAAAGTTCCACGTATTGGAAGCCATGATAGGTAAACCGTGGCGTCCAAACCTCGCCCTGTGAGTCTCCGCGCAGGATGTACGTATCCGTGGCACGAGCGCGGCGCAGGTTCTCGGTCATGAGGCGTCCGTCTGGGTGGAGCATCTCCCCGTACCGGACCTGGATGCGAGTCCCCGCTGGGCCGGCTACATTCAGGCGGATCATGCCGGCAAAATTGCGCCCCAGGTCAAAGATATAGACGCCGGGTTTGGATTCGATCATGGCCTGGGCCGGAAGTTCTTGAATCACGCGAATGGGCTGGGTGGGATAGGCCTGGAGTTGGGGAGGTTTCACGAAGCCAAGCTCCACCTCCCGATTTCCGGTGGTGTCGGAGAAGACCGCCCGACTGCTGCCGTTTTCCTCGGCGTAGATTGCCGCTTGCCAGTCTTTCGCCGGGAAGGCAGGTCGACACCATCCTGGTTGCTCCATGCGAGCATCGTAGGTTTCCCCCATGATCAGGTCCGCTTCACGCCAGGGTCCCAAGTTGGAGGTCTTCCAGGTATTGTCCGTCACGATGAGCTCATGCGAGCCGTCGGTGTATTCTACGTCGAGCTGCGCTAGGAACGCCGGAGTTTTGCCATAGAAACAACGCCCGGCCTTGTTGGGGCCGTACCCGACCAGCAGACCGTATCCCACATAGCCTGCATACCAGCCGTCGGCCACGACACTACCGATGGTATTTTCGCCTTTCTTCAAAAGGTCAGTCACGTCGAATACGTTGTAGTAGACCCGGCGCAGATAATCGGACCAACCCGGGGAGAAGAGAGATTCACTCGCCCTCTGCCCGTTGAGATAGAGATCGTAAATCCCCAAAGCCGAGGCGTAGACGGTTGCGCGCGCGACGTTCTTTCGAGCCTTAAAGTCTTTCCGATACATCTGTGTGGGCGGAAGGTAGAGTTGCTCACGGCTTGCGTGGACAGGGGAGGTGTCGCGGTAGCTGATCCAACGCCCTTTCCAATCTTGCGGGTGAAGCAGCCCCATGGACCACTGCGCCGGTTCGGACCACTTCACCGTCTGATCCGCCTGGTCCCATACCTGAACTTTCCAGAAACAGGCCTGGCCGGAAGGAAGGGGCTTTCCCGCGTAGGGAATGTTCACGGTCTCATCGCTGGTCACCCGTCCGCTGTCCCAGAGATCCCCATGGTTGCCCTTGAGCTTCTTGGCGGTGGACGCGACCAGAATCTGGTAGGCCGTCTGCCGCGCACCACGCATCTTCGAGGTGAGTTTCCAGCTAAGTCTTGGAGCGGGATCCTCCACCCCCATCGGATTCTCGAGATACTCGCATCGCAATGCCGTAACCTGCAAAGACGCCCAGGAACAGGGCTGAAGCAGAATGGACAGGAGACCGGCGAGCAGCAGCCGTGTCAGGCTCAACGGCCGCGAAGGTCCAAAACCTGCCAGACGGACGGGAAGGATCCAGTTTCTTACAGTTCTCATGATCTCAGGGTACTCTATGGATCAACACCGGGGGATGCGAGGAAAACAAAAAGGGCTTGGTAACCGGAGCAAGGGTCTGGTAACGAGAAAGGCATGCAAACAACTCTGCGCACGGTTCGGGTCCTGTTCTTGATGACGTTGGCGCTGGAAACCAGCGTGGTTTGGGGGCAAGCCCTTCGCCCCACTGCCGTAGAAATGGACCGGGCTTCGCGGTGGGCGCAAGCCAAACTGGAGGGGAGACAAACGGCTCAAAAGGCCCGGCCTGAACTGGTGGTCGTAGAGAACAATGATCCCGTCCAGCGCAACTCCCGCGCCGGACAACCCATGGTCATCAGCGGCCAAGCTTACACCCGCGGCTTGTACTGCCATGCTAAAAGCAAAGTCATGGTCAAACTGGCCGGCCCCGGAGATGTTTTCCGCGCCTTTGTGGGTGTGGACTCCAACTCCGACACGGTCGGAACAGCCGGGGGCAAGGGCAGTGTCGTCTTTTCAGTGAGTGTCACCGGAAAACAAGCTTTCCAGTCCGAGATCATTCGCGAGGGGCGCCCTGCCATTCCGGTGAAAGTCGACTTGAATGGGGCCTCCGAGTTCATTCTGGAGGTCGGCGACGCCGGCGACGGAATCTCATGCGATCAGGCCGACTGGGCGGATGCCCAGGTGCTCATGCGTGATGGCAGCACGCTGTGGTTAGGAGATCTGCCCTTCGCCGAGGACCGCGAACAAGACTTTGGGCTCGAACCCCCCTTTTCCTTCAACTATGGGGGCAAGCCCTTCGCAGAACTGGTCAGGAACTGGAAGGTGGAAAGGTCCCATCGGAAGCTGGATGAAGCAAGGACTGAGCATCGAGTCACCTATAGCGATCCGGCATCGGGCTTGGTGGCTCGGTGCGAAGGCCTCGCATACAACGACTTCCCTACGGTGGAATGGACAGTTTATCTGGTAAACATGGGCGAACAGGACTCGGCGCTGATCGAGAACCTCAAGGGGCTGGATACGGAGCTTCAGAGGGGGCGATCCGGCGAGTTCCTGCTCCACCACTCCCGCGGTACTACGGTGGAGGCGAAAGACCTCGAACCACTCGAAATCCCCCTGGGGCCAGGCACACAGAAACGGCTCGCTTCCGTGGATGGGCGTCCCTGCAGCACGACCTTCCCTTATTTCAACGTTGTAGCGCCAGGTAGTGGGGTCATCGTCGCCGTCGGCTGGCCGGGTCAGTGGGCGGCCGAACTCGCTCGCGACAGCGCAACGGGCTTACGGATCAATGCCGGACAAGAAAGGACCCGGTTCCAGCTTCACCCCAAGGAGGAAGTGCGAACCCCCTTGATCGTTCTGCAGTTCCACAATGGCGACTGGATCCGATCCCAGAATCTCTGGCGCCGCTGGATGATCGCTCACAACCTCCCTCGGCCAGGAGGGCGGTTGCCGCAGCCCATCTTTACCCCATGCAGCTCTCATCAATACGCCGAAATGACCAAGGCGGATGAGGCGAGCCAGAAGATGTTCATCGACCGTTATATCGAAGAAGGCATGAAACCGGATTATTGGTGGATGGATGCGGGGTGGTACAAGTGCGACGGAAGCTGGCCCAAGACCGGAACGTGGGAGGTGGATGAGACGCGGTTTCCTCGCGGGCTGAGGGCGGTCAGCGACCATGCTCACCCAAAAGAGGTGAAGATCATCGTCTGGTTCGAACCAGAGCGCGTCGCACCCAATACGTGGCTCTCGGATAAACACCCGGAGTGGCTCCTGAAATCCTCTCCCAACCAGACCGGCGGCGACCGGTTATTGAACTTGGGGAATCCCGAAGCCCTGCAATGGGTCACCGATCACGTCGACGGTCTGCTGAAGTCGCAGGGCATCGACCTCTATCGCCAAGATTACAACATAGGGCCGCTCGGTTTCTGGCGAAACAACGATGCCGAGAACCGCCAAGGGATCACCGAGAATCGCTACGTGGTGGGGTATCTGGCCTATTGGGATGCACTGCTCAAAAAGAACCCAAACCTCCTCATCGACTCCTGCGCTTCAGGAGGACATCGGAACGACCTCGAAACCATGCGCCGTTCCGTGCCGATGCTCCGGAGCGACTACATTTTTGAACCGATCGGCCAGCAGGGACACACCTACGGCCACGCCTTTTGGCTCCCCTTCTTCGGAACCGGAACGAAGGCCCTTGATGTCTACACCCTTCGCAGTTCCATGTGCTCAGGAGTGATTGGATGCTGGGACCTACGCGACAAGACGCTTGATTATCGCATGTTGCGAGGCGTGTTGAGCCAATGGCGCCAAATCTCCCAGGAATTCTACGGGGACTACTATCCTCTTACCCCTTACAGCCTCACGAAAGACTCCTGGATTGCTTGGCAATTTCATCGTCCCGAGGAAGGTCGAGGGGCCATTCAAGCGTACCGACGCCAGGAGTGCGTCTATGAATCAGCCCGGCTTCGCCTCCAAGGCCTTGATCCCGAGGCGATTTACCTCGTGCGGAACCTTGATGAAGAGAAACCTCAGGAGTTCGAGGGGCGTCTACTGGTGGAGAAAGGGCTTCTCGTCCCCATCGCTGAGCGTCCCGGCTCCGCTTGGATTACCTACCAACGGCGCTGACACCGTCTCCACTGTCCCCCTGTTGGGATTCTCGGAAGGGGACAGGTCATGGCGGTACCCAGCTGCCGCGATCCTGGAACTGGGCGGTTTCAGACGAAACACGGATGCGAATTCGGGCTGGTCATCGCATCGACAACCTGATACCCCATTCGGGCAAATCCAGTTGGGGCAGGTATATGCAACCGCATGATCAAAGCGATCAGGCCAAGGCTCTAGGGTCGGAGAGCGGGCCAGCTTTTGACGCTGGGACCGTGGACACCCAAGGTGCCGCCTTCGGCGGAGGCGTCGCTGCACCCGAGAGGTCGGTGGTCGAAGTGCAGCAACTCCGCCGGCAACTCCAAGGTTTTTCCCGAGCGGCACAAGAGATCAATGCCCACCTGGAGGTTCCGGCCATCCTACGCCAGCTGGTCACCGCGGCGCTCGACCTGACCGACGCGGAAAGCGGAGGTGCGGGCTTGGTGCTGGAGGATCGGATGGTCTTCACCGAATACTACCGGCAAGACCGGTGGCTGCCGGTTGATTACCGGTTTTCTCCCGGCCAGGGTGTGCCCGGGTGGGTGATGGAAACCCGAGCGCCGTATCTCTGCGCTGACGCTGAGCACGATCCGCACGTGATCCCGGAAATCCAGCAGTCGCTGGCTTTCCACACGCTGGCCAATGTTCCCATCCTCACCCGCACTGGTGAGTTGCTGGGGTGCTTTGAGATCCACAACAAGGCGAATGGTCTGCCGTTTACCCCCCAGGATCTGGAGCTCTTGGAGGGCTTGGCGGCCAGCGCGACGGTCGCCTTGGAGAACGCCCGACTCTTTGAGGCTGTCCAGCGCGAACTGGGGGGGCGACAACAAGCGGAGCAGGCGTTGCGCGAGAGTGAAGGCCGGCTCCGATCGATCATTGAACAGGCACCGTTCGGAGCTCATTCCTATGAGCTTCAGGCGGGAGATCGCCTAGTACTGACCGCAGCCAACCGGTCAGCCGACCAGATCCTGGGGATTGACCATGCCCCACTGATTGGCCGAAGCATCGAGGAAGCTTTTCCAGCACTGCGCGGAACGACGATTCCGGACGCGTATCGGCGCCTGGCGGGGAAGGAGGGTATCCTTGACGATGAACAGGTGGTTTACGAAGAAGGGCGTATCCGCGGCGCTTTCGCCATTCAAGCGTTCCACACCGGCGCGCAACGGATGACCGTGTTCTTTCGCGATATCACCGAACGCAAGAGGGCGGAGCAGGAGCTGGATGCGAGCCACCACAGGCTCGAACTTGCCCTGAAAGGGGGCCATTTAGGGATATGGGATTGGGATCCCCAGACTGGAGCGGTTCTCTATAGCGGTCTCTGGGCTCGAATGCTTGAGTATTCCCCACAGGAGATCGAGCCCACGGTGGCCTTTTTCGAGCGGCACGTTCACCCCGAAGACCTACCCGCCGTTCTGGATCGTCTGAAAGGACATGTCGAAGGCCGACTGCCAGTGTATCAATCCGAGCATCGCCTCCTCACCAAGTCGCGCCGGTGGATATGGGTTTTGGATCGCGGCGAAGTTACCGAGCGGAGCGCAGAGGGTCGCGCGACACGGGTCACCGGTGTCATATCCGATATCACTGAGCGGAAGCAGGCGGAAAAGGAGAAGGAGAAGCTCCAGGCGCAGCTTACCCAGGCTCAAAGAATGGAGTCGGTGGGGCGGCTGGCGGGTGGTGTAGCCCATGATTTCAACAACATGCTCCAAGCCATCCTGGGCAATGTGTCCCTGGCGATGGAGGATCTTCCGCCCGATAGCCCCGTTCGCGAGAGTCTAGAGGAAATCGAGAAGTCCGCCCACCGCTCCGCCGACCTCACCCGACAACTGCTGGCCTTTGCCCGCAAGCAAACCATTGCCCCCAGACTGCTCGATCTCAACGACACGGTGGAGGGGATGCTCAAGATGCTCCGCCGCCTCATTGGGGAGGACATCGATTTGGCCTGGATGCCCCGCGCTGACGTTGGGCTGGTCATGATGGACCCCAGTCAGCTGGACCAAATCCTCGCCAACCTCTGCGTCAACGCCCGTGATGCCATCAGCGGCGTGGGCACGATCACGATTGAGACTGCCAGGATGTTCTTGGACGACACGTATGCCGGGACTCACCCAGAATGTTTGCCGGGCGACTATGTGTTGCTGAGCGTGAGTGATAGCGGCAAAGGGATGGATGCAGAGACGCGGTCCCACTTGTTCGAACCCTTCTTCACCACTAAAGAGCCGGGAAAAGGAACCGGGTTGGGTTTGGCTACGGTCTTCGGCGTCGTGAAGCAAAACCATGGAGTGATCAGTGTTTACAGCGAGCCGGGGCAAGGCACGACTTTCAAGATCTACCTCCCTCGAGTGGAGGCAGGTTCGGTGGTGGCCGAGCCAAAACCGCTTGGCCGATCGGTGCGCGGCACGGAAACGGTATTGGTGGTCGAGGACGAGGAACAGATCTTGAACCTCGGCCGGCGGATTCTTGAGCAACATGGATACACCGTCTTGACAGCCCGCACGCCGGCAGCCGCGCGGGTTCTGGTGGAGCAGTATCAGGAGCCCATCCACCTCTTGATCACCGACGTAGTGATGCCGGGGATGAATGGGAAGGAGCTGCGCGAGCGATTGCGAACCCTTCATCCGGGGCTCAAGTGCCTTTTCATGTCAGGCTACACCGCCAATGTGATCGCCCATCACGGTGTGTTGGAGGGCGGCGTGCAGTTTCTTCAGAAGCCCTTCACGATCCAGAGCCTGGCTGAAAAAGTCCGTGAAACGCTGGAACAACCCCTGTGATAGTAGCGCCCCTTGGACTGCTCAAAAGCCCCCTGTCCGGACGGGGTCGGATCGTGCGCCCCACCACCAGGGAGCAGAACTCCTTTTCTTTGGGGACAGATCATGCAGGTCGGCCAGAGCGCGGAGTAAGGTGTTCACCCCATGGCGATGCGCAAATCTCCGACTTATCGTAGATGCGTATGGCTGATCGATGGGCGGTCGTCCTGCTTGCCTTGGCGTCCTGTTACTTCAGTGCCATCGGCGTTGCCGGTACCGCCCCGACCACCAGATTCGAGCTTCGGCTCAACCTCGGACAGTGCAGTTTCGATCCGTCCTCGGATCTCGACCTAAACCGGTTGGAGCTTGCGGTCGAAGCGCTTTTCCAGGAATCCGCCCTCGCTCCCAAAGACTCCAAACTCAGCTCCCACGCTCACCAAGAACGCAGCCACCGAGGCCTTAAGGAGCTTCAGCGACTCATCGGAGCCGTCCGCGCCTCGCCGAGCGAGCCGCAGAGAAGCGAAGGCATTGCGCTCTTGCTCGAAACCGTGGCCGCCCTCAATAACGACCAGCGCCCACCCATCCCAGCTAAGGTTGATTTTCTGGAAATGCCGTGGTTGTTCCTGCGCCAGACGCATCGGCCGGTTGGAACCGGTCGCACTCCAGCGACCAACCTGGCCCCCGGTCCACACCCTGACCTCAGCCGCCTCGACCCGCTACCGTCCACGTTTTGGCGTCGACCCTCCGGTATCTCCGCTATCGATGTCTACCATGGTTTCGGTCGCACCAGCTGGCTCCACCTTGAAAACGTAATATGCGATTACTCGGCGCCCAAGAGGAGCTTCGGTTTGAATCCTGGCTTCGAGGTGAGCGTCTCGGGATTGTCCATCAAAGTGAAGTTTGCCGAAGTCTCCTCGGAGGCGTTTTTGACTCGCATCTTCGACGCCCTGGGCTTCCACGTCGACCCGACGGATTACGCACCAGAAGTTAGAGTGCGTTACGACCGGCGGCTCTTTCAAGAGTTCCACTCGCGCAGGCCGATGCATACCCGGTTCACCTTCCTCTTCGTCATCCCTATTCATACTATGGAATTGCAGCAGCGGTACGATCCCTTCGCCTACATCGCCTGGGCCGTGCTCCGCGACGGGACACGCTGGTCTGGCCAAGAGCTCAAGGCCCGCCTGTTTCGTGGACCAAACCGGCCTCATCCCGAGGACCACGATGCTGACTTTAACCAGGGGGTCGAAACCAACATAGACTACCTCATCACCGTTCCCGCCAACATTCAGGCCCGAAACCCCAATCTTAAGAGCCTCGGCCTCTGGGACTTCGGGCAGCTTGACCACGCGGACCGGCGCGAGCTTCGGGGGGCTGGCCTGTTGGCCGCTTGGCTTGGCTGGTTTGATACGCGTTTCCACAACACCTCCCTCCGCGCATTCCAACGCCAGGACCAAACCGAACTCCTCCATTACCTTGCCGACTTGGGAGGCGGTTTGGGGCAAACCTCGGGTCTGCTCTATTGTCGCGGGGAGTTGCCTAACCTCTTCCCCTGGACCTTTACGCGTCGGCCACTCTGGCAGGGGCCGCACCGCTTGGAGGTTCCCCTGCGCTTGGAGGGCTACAAACCCGTTGCACCTACTCAGGCATTCGAGGAAATGACCGTCGACGATGCCCGCTGGATGGCACGGCTCATCGGCCAACTTACCGAGCGGCAGCTTGTCCAGGCGCTTGTCGCCTCCGGCTACGGCTCGGCTGCCGTCCGCCTCTACACCGAGAAGCTGGTCAGCCGCCGCGACCGGATGATCCTCGACCTCGGGCTGGCCCATGAGATACCCCTGCTCCGCCCCGGTGGTGTGGCACGGACCTTCTCCTATGAGCCACTCACTGATGGACCAGTAACTGTCGCGGTGCCTGGCAGAGGCGGGATCGAAGTCCAGGCGCCGACGGGCGAGGAACGCATCGTCCTAGGCCGACTGCAGAAGTGCAATCGGTGATTGGTGTTACCCCCCGGGGGACAAGTGGGGCAACCACCGGGGACAGGCATTGAATTCTGCAGCAGGTACGCCCCCTAGTCTCCGAGTGCCTTCAACAGGGACAGGCATGTTGGGGGAGGGGGATCGGCTCCTGGCTACAGCGTCCTAATTCGCGTGCAAAGCGTTATTCAGGAATAGGATAGATGACATGGTCATCTCCGTCGCTTGTTTCCGCCTCGCCTCTGCAAGCCTCAGATTAAAGTGTCTGTCCCCAATTCTGCTTTGATCCCGAGGCGACTTACTGACCCGGTTGGACTCCGCACTCGCGCACGGCAGGTTGCAGAGGCCTGAACCAAAGACCTGTCCCTGTTGGACAACCGGAAAGGGACAGGCCCTCAAGGATACTCTGCTGAGGCGACTTAGGCAGCGCGGAACGTTGATGAAGAAGGTCTGGTCAAAGACCTGTCCCTGATCGACAACAAAAGGACAAGGAGGAGGATCGTTCCGCAAGGAGGATCTGAAAGAGACCCCGCAGGAACGCAGTACAGAGTTCCACCACCGACTTTACTGGCTCGCCCCCAAGTACGTCTCCCAAGCTTTCTCCGAAGGTACGACCGGGAAAATGTCGTAGGTGAGTTCCGGCCAGTCTGCCGTGTACCGAAGAATCGACTCTGCGGTGGAGGTTTCGAAATGGATCACCGCGCGCCCGCCTTGCACGTCGAGGTAACTTTGTACGTCTTTAAACCCGGCTGGGTAAGTGTAGTTCCGTCGACGTGACACGATTTCCTTGGCGGTGGAATGGTCCCGGGGAAAAGTGGCAATCGCGACGTAGTGCATAGGAGTTATAAGAGAAGTCTAGCGCAGTTTGAAAGCTTGCGCAAGGCGACTTACGGATCTCAGGTTGACTCTAGGAAACAGGAGCAACACCAGGAACCGTTTTGATGCAGACCCTTTCTTCAGTCTGCTCCTGCTTCCCTGCCAAAGGTTGTCCGCAGGGTCACGATGTAATTCCGGGAAGAGGGGCCCATTTCGAAGGTTCGGCAGGAGCGCTCTAGGCGGGCCAGAATGGCCTCAAACTCCGCCTGACTCAAAGGTCGGGTTGCCAGCACGAAGGCCGCCGCTTGCCACATGTAATCGTGAACGAAACCCATGCTTTTGCCATCAGGGCGCCTTCGCAGCGCTGAGAAGATCTCCCTCATTTCCGCGTCACGCCGGTCGCCAAAGACCTTGCTGATTTCCAAGGCGTGCATATCCAGCAGGACAAAGGAATCATTATAGGCTTCCGGATAGTCCCCCAGAACAGGAGGCTGGTTGTTGCCCCGGAACAGGGCCCGTAAGGAATCGGCCTGCCAAGTGCAAACTGACTTGCCGTCGGTGAAACAAAGCGAGCGCCGATCCGCCCCGGCCGGAGGCTCCAACCTCGCGGCTTTGGGGTCTTTGACCGGAACCATCACCAGGATCACTCCTTTCACGGCAATCGCCTTCTCCTGGAAGGCCTGCCGCAGGCTGGGCACGAACAGCTCGAGATTGAAGAAGGGGTCGGGTAACTTTTGCATCGTCTAAACAGTCCATGTCATCCGAACGTCAGACGGCATGCTACCTATTCATTCCCGGCTGAAAAGCACCAATCCCCTGGAAGCACACGTTTTCGATGGGCGCCTAGCCGGAGATTGACCCGGGAGGGGGGTGCAGGTACGCTCTCCTCGATAGCCAGGGCGCGTCAGGATCGCTGGACCCTGGCTTCTCACAAAAAGGAGTAGCAAACAGCAGGCCCTAGCCCTATTCAGCATGAAGCATGACCCAAAACAGCCGACCCCGAGGGCAGAAACGGTCGACCGCGGATCGCTTAACCTCTCGGAGGTCCTAAAACGACACTTTGGCTTTTCCACCTTTCGGCCGCTGCAGGAGAACATCATCCGTGCGACGCTGGCCGGACGGGACGTGTTTGCCCTGCTGCCGACCGGAGGTGGAAAATCGCTCTGTTTCCAGCTTCCGGCCCTGCTGCGGCCCGGGCTCACTGTGGTGGTATCGCCCTTGATTGCCCTCATGAAAGATCAGGTGGACGCCTTGCGGACCGGCGGAATCCCCGCCACGTTTCTCAATTCCAGCTTGTCCCCGGAGGAAGCGCGGGTTCGAATGCGCTCCCTGCACAATGGGGAGCACCGCCTCCTCTACCTCGCCCCGGAGCGGTTGCTGCTTTCCGGATGCCTGGAAGACTTGAAACGCTGGCAGGTGAACTGTTTTGCCATCGACGAAGCGCACTGCGTGAGCGAATGGGGCCATGACTTTCGCCCGGAATACCGCCAACTGGCCAGCTTGCGTGACCTGTTTCCCAAGGTCCCCATGATGGCCTTGACCGCCACCGCCACGGAACGGGTCCGGGGGGACATCATCGCTTCCTTGCGCTTGCGAGCGCCTGAAAGTTTTGTGGCGAGCTTCAACCGTCCCAATCTGTATTACCGGGTGATGCCAAAGTCCAAGCCCTACGACCAAACGCTGGATTTTCTAGGCGCCCGGCGCGGAGAGAGCGGGATTGTCTACTGTCATAGCCGGAAGTCCGCTGAGAGCGTTGCCAGCCGCTTGACCGAGGACGGCATCCCGGCGTTGCCTTACCACGCCGGCCTGGAAGCCGCGCAAAGAACGCAGAACCAGGAACGCTTCGTGCGCGACGAGGTCCGGGTGATCTGCGCCACCATCGCCTTTGGCATGGGCATCAACAAATCGAACGTCCGCTTCGTGGTTCATTACGACCTGCCCAAGAACATCGAAAGCTACTATCAGGAGACGGGCCGGGCTGGACGCGACGGGTTGCCCAGCGATTGCCTGCTCTTGTTCAGTCCTGGAGATGCGGTCAAAATACAGAGGTTCATTGATGAGAAACCGGACGAGGAAGCGCGCACGGTGGCTCGAACTCAGCTCAACCAGATGGTGCGCTATGGCGAAGAAGGCGGATGCCGCCGCGCCGCTTTGCTGGCCTACTTCAGTGAGAAGTATCCTCAGGCGGACTGTGGGGCCTGCGACAATTGCTCGTCCCCGCGCATGACCTATGATGGCACCCTCGCCGCGCAGAAGCTTCTTTCCTGCGTGTATCGCATCCGTCAACGGAGCGGGTTCAACGTAGGGTTGAACCATGTCGTCGAAGTGCTCACCGGCGCGGACACGGACCGAATCCGTAAGTGGGGGCATCAGGAACTCTCTACGTATGCGATCGGCAAAGAGCATTCGCGTGAGACCTGGTCAGCGATCGGCCGCGAACTGTTGCGTTTGGGGCTGCTTCGGCAGGACCCTGGCCAATTCGCCACACTCGATCTGAGTCCCGAGGGCTACACAGCCCTCTCCGAGCGAAAGTCCATCTCCCTGACCAAGCCGACTCAGGCTCCGAAGCCAGCGGCGCATCTTCCCGGGGATCTGCCCTGCGACGAGGCCCTGTTCGAAAGGCTGCGGCAGCTGCGAAGACGCCTGGCCGATTCGCTGGATGTACCCGCTTACATGGTTTTCTCTGACGCCACGTTGCGCGAGATGGCTCGCGAATGTCCCGATGACGAACGAGCATTAAGTCGCGTTGGGGGGGTGGGCGAGAGGAAGCTGCGGCAATTTGGTGCCGACTTCCTGGAGGAGATTAAGACTCACCGCGCAGAAACGAGACGATAAAAGACGCGAGCCAACGGCCTGGTCAATTGTTCGCTAGTTTCTGGGGAGGGGGGCAGTCGTTGACCAGCCGAAGGGCCTCCTCCACGAAGATCCGGCCAGTACGCTCACCCAGGCTGGTACGAGATATGTATTCGTAGCGTTTGAAGCTACCGTAGTCCTCTGGAGTGAGGATGTAGCCGAACGCGTCGTTGGTGAGGCCAAAAAGGAGATTCTGTTCCCCACGCATTTTTCGTTTCAGGTAGTACCCGATATTCGGGAGAGCCTCGCCCGGGATGGTCAGGATCTGGGCGTTACCGAGGTTGAGCAGGTTAAGCTGGGTCGTGATACTATCGCCGGAAGCCGAGGCACCTGGAACGTCCGGCAGACTCTTCAGGAGCTGGCGCATCAGCGGGGAATCCACAGGTAGAGTCAGGGACCGGGCGGCGCAGAAGATCTTCGGAGCGTTTTGCACGGGGGCATCCGCGACGATGCGCAACGCCTCGTCCGCAAGGAGCCGCCCAATGCGAGTGCATTCGGCCCAGTCGTTGGCCTCACCTCCGCCGGTTCGGCGGTTGTCGGCCGTCACCATGCCGCCTTGCGCGCTGTTCATAAAGATCGCCGTGCCGCCGCCTTGCTCAGCGATGCGGTCGTAGAGCGGACCCACGAGGTCCGGGCTGCAGATGCCTCGTTCATTGCCGATGACCTCCGGGTGGATGGCGTAGTTGATGAGCGTAGCGATGGGTTTGCCAGAGTCATCCAGAGCCTGGATGACGTGGCAGCGGGGATCGTAGAGTTGCTCGGCATAGTAGTTGTAAGCGATCTTCCCCCGAGCTTCGCCGGTCGCGGTTTTGAGTTTGGCGGGTTGGAGCTTCGCTGCCGCCTCGTTGATCGCCGCAGCCATGCGGACGCAGACCGATTCCAGGTATTTCGGATCCGCACTAGTTCCCCCCTTCCCATCCGGGAAGCCGTAGCAATCCGGAGCACTGTGAGTGTGAGTGACGCCGATAAGGATGTTCTGGCGCGGAATGGCGGTGACGCCAGCCCGCACTTTGTCACCCAGCATGCCGGGGAAGCCTAAGAAATCCGCACCCACGATCGCAACCCGGTTGGTGCCTTCCTCAAACACCAGGGCGCGCACGGTCAGATCGCCCTGCTTGGTGCCAGCTGGGGCAGAGGGGCCCGCACCGCCGGACACGGGGAGCAGCGGATCAGGAGTCACTACACGAACCGCGACGCCGACACGCAGGCCCGCAGCCAAGGCGGGGAAGGCGACAGACGCAACGAGGGTGAGGGCAAACCGTTTGAGCCAGACCGATTTCATGGCATTCAAGCTAACTCAGTTATGGATGAAGTGCGAGCCTTACCATCGGCGTGTTTCGGTTGGTCTTTCCTGCACCGGTCGAAAGCCTGTTTCCCCTTTTCCAAACGACAGTCCAGAGTGTAATGGCCGCCTTGCGCAGTCCGAGATTAAGTTCAACAAATCAGTCTGTACCCCAACGAGCTTCGAGAAAGGCTCTGAACAATTATGCGATAGCATCGTGACTGCAGACAATCAGACCCGATCACGCTCCATCGTCAAGACACAGGAGTGGCTCGAGCAAAGCCATTCCCCTCGGTGCCAGATGTTTCTCCTGGTTCTGGCCACGGGTGCCTGCGGGTTCCTCTTTTCGTACGCCCTCCTGCATATCGGAATCGGCAGGATGTCCTTGCGATACCCAATCGCTGTCGCCTTGGCCTACATCGTCTTTTTCGGGCTTCTCAGGTGTTGGCTGGGCTCTCATCTGGCCAAGGAGCCGTTCGCCACCCCAACAGACGCCGCAGACGCACTTGACGCTGCCTTGGATTGGTCAGCGCCCCTCAAAGGACATAGCTATGGCACCCACTCGGGCATCGATGCTGGCAGTAAAGCAACCTCGCTCTTAGACTGGGACGAGGGGATCTTGGTGGGCATCGCGCTGGCGGCGCTTTGTGCCGGTCTGGTGGCTTGCGCTTACGTCGTGTGGACCGCACCGGCCCTCTTCGCCGAGATCTTGGTCGATGCCGCGGTCATGACTGGAGTCTATAAGAAACTCAAACGCACAGACGGATCCTTCTGGGTGCTAGGCGCCTTTCGACGCACCTGGATCCCCGCGCTACTGCTGGCTTTCTTCCTTGGGGCGGCCGGAATGGCGATGGAGAACATTGCCCCCGAAGCCAAATCCATTGGTCCCGTGGTACATCATTTGACCAAGTAAGCGTTCCATGGAGTGACGAGGCTGGTCCAGCCACCGCCATCGGTCACCGTCCGGGGCACAGTCTCCGTGACCAGACCCAGAGAAATCCAGTTGCGTTGCTGCGAATGGATCACTTACTCTCATCTTTATGCTGGAAACACATAAGACGCTTTGCTCGGGCCGGGACAGCCACAGCCGCAGGGGGTTCCTAAAGACCTCGGGAGCCGCCATCGCGGCTGCAGGACTAGCCGGGGTCTCTCAGTGGCAATCGGTTCAGGCTTCCGAAACCGTGAAAGTGACCAAACCCGTCCGGGTCGCTCGAAATGACGTGATTCTGTTTCAAGGTGACTCCATCACGGATGCGGGGTGGAACCGGGCGGAGGGGGCTCTGCCTAACAAACAGAGCGCTCTTGGAAATGGCTATGCCTGGTTGGCGGCAGCGCAGCTGCTGGTGGATCGGCCGGAGGATGGGCTGAAGATCTACAACCGAGGGATCAGCGGCCACAAGGTGTGTCAGCTGGCGGAGCGATGGCAAAAGGATTGCCTGGATCTGAAACCCAACGTGCTCAGCCTCTTGATCGGGGTGAACGACTACTGGCACACGTTGGACGGAGGATACAAAGGCACCGTGGAGATCTACGAACGCGACCTCCGCGCGTTGCTGGAACGGACTCGGAAGTCCCTACCCAAGGTGCGCCTGGTCCTTTGCGAGCCTTTCGTCCTTCGCTGTGGCGCGGTCAACGAAAAGTGGTTTCCCGAATTCAACGGCTATCAAGCAGCAGCGCGAAGGGTTGCGACCGATTTTCGGACCGTCTTCGTCCCTTTCCAGGCGATGTTCGATCAAGCGCTTCAGTATGCGCCGGCAGCCCACTGGGCAGGAGATGGAGTTCATCCCTCCGCAGCCGGCGCGGCCCTCATGGCCCACTTCTGGCTGAAAGCGGTGCGCAACGGGGCGTGATCCAAGTATGGAGCGAACTCTCATTCTTCTGAAACCGGATGCGATCGAGCGCGGATTGATCGGCGAGATCCTCCGCAGGATTGAGGCTACTGGACTGCGAATTCAGCGCATCGCCACGGTGGAAGCAACCGAGGCAAAACTGCGTGCCCACTATGCCGACCTCGAGGAGCGTCTCCCGGTCATAGCGGAGCGAAATCGGAAATGGATGGCAAACCGGAACGTGATCGCCGTTGAAGTCAGCGGCAGGAACGCGGTGGGAATCGTGCGCAAGCTCACGGGGGTCACTTCGCCGACGGCTGCGGCTCCAGGCACTCTGCGAGGGGATCTGAGCTGCGATTCCGCGGAGCTGGCGAATCTGGAAGAGCGCACCACGCAGAACTTGCTCCACAGCGCTGAGAGCCAGGCCTGCGCCGAGGCAGAGATCGAGATTTGGTTCGGAGCCACGAAGGGGTGAGCGTCCCAGACACTGTCGGTAGGCCCACGCCGTGACAACCGGGAGACGAGAGCCTACCTCCGCTCCGTTCGCGTTCTGGCGTTTCTTTTTCGCGAAATGGCGTTGAGCTCCCGCCCCGCCCACCGCCATGCTGGCACCCATCGAATGCGCGCCGACTTGAACTGAACCTTCAGCTGACCAGCCACCCTATGTTTTGCCCGCTACTGCGCCTCTCCTGTATTGGCTTACTCGCCCCGGCCCTCTGTGCTGCTACTGCTGTTATCGATATTGATGCGTCCAAGGCGGGGCCTCGGATTCATCCAAACTTCTACGGCATATTCCTCGAGGAGATCAACCATGGGGTCGATGGCGGCCTTTACGCGGAGTTGGTGCGTAACCGCGCCTTCGAGGACGCCACGCCGCCGGAGGGGTGCGTCTTCAAGCAAGGCCGATGGGTTGATGGGAGTGGGCCGGACGGCATGGGATGGGACGCTGGTTTTTCTCACGACACCAATGGGCTTCCCTATTGGTCGCTGGTACAGGAGGGATCGGCCAAGGGCAGTGTCAAACTGAGCTTCGAGAAACCTCTCAGCTCCGCCAGCCCACGCTCGCTGGAATGGCGGATCGAGACGGTGGCCGGAGGTCGATTAGCGATTGCCAATGAAGGTTACTGGGGGATCGCCGCCTCGGAAGAAGATCGCTACAAGCTCTCGTTCTACGCGCGGTGCGCCGATGGCTTCGCCGGCTCCATCCGGGTTACGTTGGAGGATAGCTCGGCCCAACCGTGCACCACGCCGGTCGAGGTCAAGGGGCTGGGACTCGATTGGAAGAAATTCCAGGCCACCCTGATCGCAACCCGCACTGATCCAAAGTGTCGGCTCGTGCTCAGCGCCTCGTCGCCTGGAACAGTGTGGCTGGACTTTGTCTCCCTCTTCCCCGCCAAAACCTGGAAGAATCGTCCTAACGGTTTGCGGGCGGACCTGGCACAGATGATCGCCGACCTACAGCCTCGGTTTGTGCGGTTCCCGGGGGGGTGCGAGGTGGAAGGAGGCACGATTGAAACGGCCTACAATTGGAAGGACACCGTAGGGCCGCTGGAACAAAGGAAAGAGAAGTGGAGCGCCTGGAACTATCGCCACACCCACGGGATGGGCTTCCTGGAGTACCTGCAGTTCTGCGAAGATCTGGGTGCGGAACCCTTGCATGTAGGATTCGCAGGCCAGAGCTGCCTCTTCCGCCATTCCGAAAACCTACCCATGCCCGAAATGGGCTGGGTCCTGACGAACTTTGTCGATGCCATCGAGTACGCCAATGGGAGCACGGCCACCCCTTGGGGCAAGGCCCGGGCCCGGGACGGACGCAAAAAACCATTCCAGCTCAAGATGGTTGAGATCGGCAACGAGAATGGCGGCAAGGAGTTTGCCGAACGCTACCAGTACATCCATCCGGTCCTCAAGGCCAGGTATCCGGACATCTCCTACATCGCGGACCTGTCGTGGATCAGCCGAGATCTGATGAAGGGGTGTCAGTTCGACATCGAGGACAACCACTACTACAACACCCCGCAGTGGTTCCTGGCCAACGCGGACATGTACGCAAAGCGCGACCGTCAACTGCCACCGGTCTACTTGGGTGAGGTGGCGGTGACTTCAGAAGAGGGCGGGCCAGACAAGGGGAATATCTACTCCGCACTAGGGGAAGGGGCCTACCTGATGGGGCAGGAGCGAAATGCGGATGTCGTCAAGATGGTCTCTTACGCCCCCCTCCTAGCCCACGTGAATGGGCGCAGCGGTTGGCACGGCATGATCTACTTCGACAGCACCCACTCCTACGGGACCGTTTCCTATCATCTCTGGAGACTGTTTGGGTCGAACCGACCGGACTACACCGTGTCCACCCTCGTCGATTTCCAGGCACCGCCAGTTCCTCCCATCTGCGGGTCGATCGGCTTAGGCACATGGGACACCTCTGCCGAATTCAAAGATCTCCGCGTGGAGAGGGATGGAAAGGTGATTTACGAAGCCAATCTGGGGACCAAGCCGCAGGGGTGGACGGAAGAAAGTGGCAGTTGGTCGGCGGAGGACGGTGCATGGAGGCAAAAGGACAGCGTGGTGGGGATCGCGCATCTGATGGACCGGGACTGGACCGACTACACGGTAAAAGTCAAGGCCCGGAAGTTGAAGGGGCCCGAAGGTTTCCTGGTTTCGTTTGGGCGCAAGGGTACGGATCAATACTGGTGGAACCTGGGTGGTTGGGGCAACCGGGAGCATGGCGTCGAGTTCAATCGTTCCGCCGTGGGGCAGCGAGTGGCAGGCACCATTGAGGCGAATCGCTGGTACGACATCCAAATTGAACTCCGCGGCAGCCGCATCCTTTGTTCCCTGGATGGCAAGCTCATCCACGACGTCTCCGCGCCGAGTTCGGAAAAGTTCCTGGCTTCCGCCGGACTTCATGAGGCTTCAGGGGATGTTGTCGTGAGGGTCATCAACACCTCCCGACGTCCTGTCCAGGGCAGCATCAACCTGGCTGGCACAGGAAAGCTCGACAGCGAAGTCAGGCTCACGGTGCTGCGCTCTGACCGCCTCGACGACAACAACTCGATGGCCGAACCTTACAGGATCGTGCCTCTGTCAAGTCGCCGCCTGATCCCGAGTGCGCGGTTCACCCACGAGTTCGCGCCGTATTCGTTCACGCTCTTGCGGGTGAAGGCCGAACTAAGCAAGCGCAAGTGAGAGAATGAGCCGGGGCGTGGGTACTACGCCTTGGACATCACCTGCTCCAAGAGCTCGTTAATGCGCTTGAGCATCGTGCGAGGGTCATCCAGCATCCCTGCGGCGATGCGGGTGTTGTCGAGCAACTGCGCCGCTACTTTCGCAGCGAGACCGGCATCGCTCTGCCGGAGTTTCTCCAGGCGGACGATCAAACCGTGACGCGGGTTGATCTCGAGGTCTTGGGTGACCGGTGGGGCCGCGTCCGCGTTCCGGCCGAGCATCCTCAGGGTCTTCTTCATGGTGCCGGTCATGTGTTTGTCCTTCTCCACGAGCACCGCGGGGCTATCCACCAATCGCTGGGAAACACGAACTTCCTCCACCTGGGACCCGAGTGTTTCCTTGAGCCACTTCACCAATTCCTTCGCGGAGTCCTCGGGAAGCGCTTCACCGGTGGCGGCCTCTGCCGGAGCGGTCAGACTGGCCTTCTCGGCGGCCGACACGAGTTTCTTTTCGAACTCGACCAGTCGGTCGAGCACAAACTCGTCGATGGGGTCATAGACAAAAAGCACCTCGTATTTCCGGGCGTGGAACACTTCGAAATAGGGGCTGGTGGTGGCCGCTGCCCGGTCGGGAACGAGCAGGTAGTAGATCTCTTTTTGATCCTCGGGCATCCGCTTCACGTATTCGGCGAGCGAGGTTTGTTTTCCGGCCTCCGTGCTCGAGGACTCAAACCGAAGGAGTTTGGCGAGGGCTTCCTTGTGTTCGTACTCGTGTAAGACCCCTTCTTTCAGAAAGCGTTGGTACTGCGCATAGAACTTCTCGTAGGTGGCTGGCTCCTTCTCAGCCTGTTCATCGAGAAACTTGAGGAATCGACCCGTCAACGCGCGATTGAGTTTCTTGAGCAGCTCGGAGTCCTGCATCCGCTCGCGAGAAACATTGAGCGGCAGGTCCTCGCTGTCCACGACTCCCCGGAGAAACCGGAGCCAATCCGGCAGGAGCCCTTTGGCCCGGGACTCGATCAGGACCTTGCGGCAATACAGGTGCACCTCCGATTCGGTACGGGAGATGCCCAGGGTTTCGAAATTCATCGCCGGAACAAAGAGCAGAGACTGGATGCTCAGCGGGGCGTCGGCGGAGAAGTGGAGCCGGAAGAGGGGAGGTTCGTGGTCGTGGGCGAGGTAACGATAGAACTCGTTGTACTCCTCGTCTTTGACCTCGCTCTTTCGTCGTGCCCAGATGGCCTGAATGTTATTGATGCGCTTGCCATTGAGCTCGATGGGGAACTGCACGAAATTGGAGTAACGCTGGATGATATGCTCCAGCGAGAACCCCTTCGCGAAATCTTTGGCGTCCTCCTTTAATTCCAAGACAATCTGGGTCCCGCGCGGCAAATTCTCGGCGGGCTCCATTTCGTATCCATTGGCGCCCTCGCTGGTCCAGCGCCATCCCGATTCGCCTGGAAGATAGGATCGGGTAAGCACTGTGACTTTCTTGGCGGCCATGAAAGCGGAGTAAAACCCGACTCCAAACTGCCCGATGAGGTGAGCATCCGGTTTCTGATTTTCCGCCAGGGCTTTGAGGAAGGCTTTGGTGCCGGAATGGGCGATCGTACCGAGGTTTTCGCGAAGATCCGCTGCCGTCATCCCCACCCCGGTGTCGGTGATGGACAAGGTACCGGCTTTTTCATCGGCCGTAACGGTAATGCCGAGCGGCTTGTCGCCATCGAACACTTCGCCCTGGCCTGAGGTCTGGAGAAAGCGCAAACGCTCGCAGGCGTCGGCCGCGTTGGATATGAGTTCACGTACAAAAACCTCGCGATCCGTGTACAAAGAATGGATTACGATATCCAGCAGTTGCTGGATTTCCGCCTGAAAATGGTGTTTTTCTGTTGTGCTCATCGATTCTTCCGATAATCGCTGTTTTTGTTTCCGTCAAGACTCTGTTCCCTCAAGCGCTTTCGTTTGTCGGTTGAAAGCCACGGCATCTTCATAACGCACTCCCGTGCCGCCAAAAATGTCCAAAGCCGATCCGATCGTAAGATCGACTCGCCCTTTTCCCAGTTCGGTCACGCGAACCAAGTCCTCGAGCGATTTGGCTCCCCCCGCATAAGTGGTGGGGATCGGGGTCCATTCGCCTAGTTGTTCCACCAGAGTGGAGTCAATCCCCTGGCAGAGCCCCTCGACATCCACCGCGTGAACCAGGAATTCGTCGCAGTGCTTAGCCAGGGTAACGAGGGTCACTTGATTTACCTCCATCTCGGTAAAATTCTTCCACCGGTCGGTGACCACCCAGTAGCGTCCGTCGCGCAACCGGCAGCTCAGGTCCAGCACCAGTCGGGAGGTCCCGACGATCTCTTGGAGCTGGCGCAGTCGATCCCAATCCAAGCGGCCTTCGCGGAAGACCCACGAGGTCACGATGACGTGGCTGGCGCCGGCCTCCAGCCATGCTTTCGCGTTTTCAGCGTTCACCCCACCCCCCACCTGCAGTCCATCCGGATACGCCCCCAGCGCTTCCCGAGCCGGAGCCTCGTTCCCCTCTCCAAGCAGGATCACATGTCCGCCTCGAAGACCATCGCGGCGGTAGAGGTCGGCAAACCACGACGCGGGCCGGTCTGAAACGAAGTTCGTGCGGGGCGCACCAGGTTGTTCGCCGAGCGTGCCTCCCACGATTTGCTTCACCTTGCCGGCATGAAGATCGATGCAGGGACGAAACATGGTGTGCTTGAAAGGAGCGCGCCGCTGCTTTCTCCAGGCTGCGAGGCCCGGAGGGTGGCCTAACTCGCCTTGGTCGCCGCCAGGACTTCCTCGAAGTCAACAATCTCCTGGATCTGCACCAGGAACCAACGGTCGATCTTGGTGAGCTGGAAAATGTCTTCGACCGTGAAACCGGCACGCAGGGCATGCCGCACAAAGAAAATGCGTTCCGCGTTGGGGATGGTCAGTTTGCGGGAGATCAGGTCCCTGGGCAGAATATCGCGGTCACCATACAATTCGGTGCCGACACGCCAAGGTTTGCCGTCGCCACCCAACCCGCTTCGCCCGATCTCGAGTGACCGCAGGCATTTCTGGAGTGATTCCTTGAAAGTGCGCCCGATGGACATCGCTTCCCCGACCGACTTCATTTGAGTGTTCAGGGTGGGGTCGGCCTGTGGAAATTTCTCGAAGGCAAACCGGGGAATCTTCACGACGACATAGTCAATCGTGGGTTCAAAGCTGGCAGGCGTCTCGCGGGTGATGTCGTTGCGAATCTCGTCGAGCAGGTATCACACAGCCAGTTTGGCGGCGATCTTGGCGCTCGGGAAACCGGGCGCCTTCGAGGCCAGCGCGGAGGAGCGCGAGACGCGGGGATTCATCTCGATGATCACCATGCGGCCCGTGTCGGGGTCCACCGCGAATTGGATGTTGGAACCGCCCGTTTCCACACCCACAGCTCGGATCACGGCAAAGGAGGCGTCTCGCATGATCTGGTACTCCTTGTCCGTCAGGGTCTGGATCGGCGCCACGGTGATGGAGTCGCC
>CAYPNF010000008.1:0-223178 GCA_964411985.1 uncultured Verrucomicrobiota bacterium | reverse complement strand
AGCGGCACCTGGTAAGACGTTCCGTGAAAGCGAAAGGCCTGGGGTTCCAAGCTCCCGTCTGGCGGACGGAGGCCGGCGGGCAGGTACTTCGGTTCCATGGGGATCAATCCAACCACATTGGTCAACTGGGCACTCAATTCGGGCCCGGTATCGATCCGAACATACCCATTGGCCAGGGTGGGCTGTTCTGTGCTCAAAGAAAGAGCGGTCACCGTCGTTGGAAGCTCCTGGTAGGCTGCTTCCCCCACCACTTGACCCGTGAAAGTACTGATTGGTTTGTCCGTCTTCTTCAGCCGCAGTACCAGGAAACGTGCACCCCCTGCCCCTTGGCGCACACCCCAGTCCTCCAAACCTTCGCCCGAGACCTGTTTGACCACTCCCTCCCCCGAAAGGGCCAAGACAATGTCACGCAACCCACCCTGAATCGACTCGATTTTCAGGCCGAAGGTACTGACCACTTTCTCCCGGCCCACTTGGATCGTCTGCTCGAGGGAAGCTCCATAGACCGATCGTTCTCTCCCCTCGCCCAAACCGCGAAGGTCGGCTTGAATCACCAGACGCGCCTTGTCGCCATCCAGCTGTCCGTCCACCGTGGCGCTCTTCACCTCCGCTTGAAATCCCGGTTCGGCTGCCTGGAGCAGGACCGCGGAGGCCATGACACTTCCACACCAACCGATAAGACGCTGTATTTTTCTCATACTGACCCTTTGTACACTTGCTGTTGACTCCGCTGCCCTCACGCTTTTCAAGGCTCTTCCTCTGCCCAGGTTGTTCGATCGGTTCTCCGTCATTGTCCTCGCACATTCCGATATTGGCGGATCATTTCCAGGAGCATCCTGGGCCGCTCATCGGGTGCGAATGCCTCCGGGACACCCGACATCCACGCCGCCAACCGATCCGGCGTGACTTCCGCCGCGTAGGGGTTGTTCGCGAGCAACTCGGAGAAAGCGCTGGCCGTTGCCGCCAGCCGCAGGGTAGGGCTGGCTTGCTCGATGGCAGGGGCTGAGGTCCGGTATTCCATCGGCCATTCCTGTTCTTCGTACACTCCCGTAGCAGGCACTTTGTGCCGCACTCTGGCTATGCCTACCGGTCCATTGCCCTCCGGGTTGAGCTGGACGATATAGACGGCGTTGCCGGCTTCAGCGGCCCCAAGCTCCGCCGCGTCTACGCTATTGTCACGGAACTGTTCCTTCGTGAGCTGGTGCTTGGCATAGCCGACTTGGCGCCACGAGATCACCCGCTGTGGGTTGAATTCCACTTGCACTTTGACGTCAGCCGCCGCGACCTGCAGCGCTCCCGCCAGCTGATTGGCAAAGCCGGAGGCGGCATCTTCAGGGGTATTCACAAACCCGTACCTGCCGTCTCCGTTCCGAGCCAGGTTTTCTAGCAACTCATCGTTGTATCCTTCCCAGCCGATGCCGAAACAATCGGTCGCCACGCCTCTTTTCCGATTCGACTCCACCTGTCTCTTCAAAGACTCAGCGGAGACATCCCCCAGGTTGGCGGCCCCATCGGTGAGCAAGATCACCCGGTTCACTCCCTGGCGGTTGAAGTGACGCAGAGCGGTTTCGTAGCCGGCCTTGAGGGCGTCCTCCAGATTCGTCCCCCCTTCGGGAGTCAAGGAGCTGAGCCGATCCAGCTGTTCTCCAGCCTGGTTGCCCGGGACTCCGTCCATCCAGAGCCGGGGCACGCGGGAAAAAGTGACCACACTCACCCGATCCGCAGGCAGCAGCTGCGCGGCCAGCACGTGAAACGCCTCACGAAGGGTAGCCACTCGGTCGGCTCTTTCCATGGAACCGGAGTTGTCCACCACCAGCACCAGGTTCAAGGAGCGCCCCGTCTCCCGCCCCTGGGCAGCAGTCCGAACGGAAAACCGCAGTAAATCCCGGTTGTGGGCGAAAGGATACCGCGCCCGCTCCCAGGCAAACGCAACTGGCCGGCCTGCCGCAGGTTCGGGATCCCGGTACTGGAAAGCATTGATGAACTCCTCGCTTCGGATGGTGGCTGGATTGGGAAGCTGGTTTTGCTCCAGGCTCGCGGCAGCCAACCGAAAGGAGACATCCGCCACGTTTAGGGAGAAGGTCGAGAACCGATTCTCAGCGGTGTTTACCTCGGGCTGCACCTGCGGCAAAGGCAAAGCCTGAGGGGGCTCAAGCGGAGCATCCTGAAGCTTAACTGCCTCTTCCTTCGCCAAAGTGGCGGGTGTCGGCGAGTTGCTCGCGATCGCCTCCACCACCTTCTTCTCCTTGGCGTCGCGGCCAAGCTGCTCAAGTTCCCCTCGCCCTGCATTCAGATGGATCTTTACTTGGCCGTTGGCGTTCACCTCCCCAAGCTCGACGAGCGACGATGCATCTGCCGTAGCGGAGGAAGCTGGCTTCACCCACAAATCGAATTCACGCGTCCCGGCAGTCTCGGCAGGGGTACCCATGAACGCGGGAATCGGCAACTGAACGGGCAATGGGGCCAGGTCTTTTGCCGCCAGGTTGGGAACTGCCGCATCGAAGTCCGCCGCAGGTTTTCCCTCCACAGCCGAATCGCCGACGGTGACTCCAAAGGCGTACCCCGCCGCAGCTGGGCTTTCCGCCCTCCGGAGTTCCCTCTCAACGGGAGTTGCTGCAAAGGCCCCCGCCACGACCTCTCGATCCGCTTCCTGGTAACGCTCGGCTGTGGCTCCCTGAGGGGCCGCAGCCGCTGGGGCGAGTGCCGCAAGGGGTTTCTGAGCGAGCTCCAGAGAAGTAAATCGCCGCCCAGCCACGGCGCTCGACGCCTCGTCCTTCACCTCCGCACCTCGAAATAGCTTGCCCAGCGTTGGGACGTCGCCTGCTACCGGAACACCTGCGTCCAGTTTGTCTGCCGCTTTTGCTGAAGGCGAGGCTGCAACCCTGCCATAGCGCCGCAAGGCGACCTTCTCGCCGGAGGACGGTGCCACTGCTTCCAGCCTGTTTCCAGCCTGACCCAGGACAGGGACCTTACTTTCGTCCACTCGTTCCATCAAACTCCTGGCTTCTCCTTCGGCGACGCCGGGAGCGGTCTGCTCCACTTTCGCCCGAAATCTAAGCTGCTCAGGTGCGATTCCGTCGGTCTCGTTGAGTCTCGAGGGCCGGGCTGGACCCGAGCGGTGGGGGACGACCGAGACGACCTTTGCCGCATCGCCTCCGCCCATTCCTCCAGAAGCCACAGTTTGTCCTGAAGGGGCGTACCCCATGGCCGGTGACGCAGGCGCAACCTCGGGCGGCAAGGCATGGTTGGTCATCGCATAGAAAAAGCTGCCCAAGCTCGATGGTTGAGCTGTGATGAACGAATCAGGCGCCCCGTCATTATTATAATCAGCCCAAGAGCGCTGGGATTCGGTACCGGGTTGCAGGTCGAGCTTCTGGACGGACGGCTCCAGAGGCAGGGTCGCTGCAGAATCCACACCGGCACGGATAGCTCGTATGCCGGGGCGGGCCTCGGCAGGGCTGGCCATGCCCTTCGACTTGGCCTTTGCGGCAGTAAAACTGGGCAAAGCCGCCACGGTAAGGACAACCGCTGCGGCAACGGCCACCCAAGGTACCCAATCCTGCAGTGTCTTCAGTGAAGGCATTCCGAGGAATCGCGGTTTCACCGTCTTAAACTGGGCCTGCAACGCCTCTCTGCGCGCTAGAGACAACTTTGGCAATTCCGGCTGGGAAGCGACCCCGCTCTGCGGTTGGGCGACGGCTTCCCGCAGAAAACCGATCGTACGAGCCAAGCGGTCATGGAGCTTCGCAAGTTCGGGATCTTGGGTGAGGGCGTGCTGTAGGTCCGCCGACTCCTGGGGCGACAACTCCCCCAGCAAGAAGGCAGTCAGACGCGCTTCCGGATCGGGAGGAACAGGGAGGTCTTGGTCCGGTTTCATGGTACTAACCCCGCTTTCTGAAGCTCGGCTGCCAGCGCTTTGAGTGAATGGTGTAGTAGAAAACCCACATTGCCGACGCTGAGCCCCGTCTTCGTGCCGATCTCCTTGTAGGAGAGCCCTTCGTGGAACTTGAGCCTCAGTAACTCCCGGCTCCGGGCATCCAGGCTCGCCATCCCCAGACGCACCAAACCCACCCCTTCCCAACGCGCGATCTGCTCGTCCGGCAAGGGTTGAAGGTCGACCGGGTCCCCGGCCTGTCCTCCTTGCGCCCCCTCCCCTTCAGCAGCGACCGGGAGTTTTACCAACCGCGATTCTTTGCGGAGCTGGTTCGCGGCAAGGTTATGCACTGTACGGTACAGCCAACTCCGGGGCTCGCGCACTTCCTGAGACTGCTGGTGCAGTTTCATAAATGCTTCCTGGACAATATCTTGTGCCATTTCTACATCCGATACCAGACGCATCGCATACCCAAGCAGAGGAGACTCCAATGCCTCGAACAGGTCTGAGATCGACTCAGACTGTCGTTTGCCGCCTATCTCTGGTCTTACCAAGGCCATGCTTCGGTGTAGTGTTCCGAGGGTTTTGCAGCCATGCCAAACTCAGCTACACTGCCAACCTGCGCTTCGTACTCTAAGACACGCCAACCCCAGATTCCTTAGAGGAAATCTATGTAACACAAGAAATGGGTAAACTTATAGCGAATTCACTGTTGGATCGGAGGTTTCTGGGTAGGAATCGCCGATAAAACGTACCAGGAATAGCTGTTGCTATCTTCCCAAAACCGTAGATAATAGAACCGTCTGTAAGATTGCTTGTCTCTTTCAAAGGCATGGTCAGCCACTCAGGAGTTTTGTTCCTGATCGCTTCGTTCCCGTCCTCGGGAAGCCACTGCGGAAAGACTTGTTTCATCCCATTTTCGGGATTCAAGGGAACCACAAGCCATTCCCCAGCGACCTATGAAAGAAGAACATATAGAAGTAGAAGGTTGCGTAACCTCGGTGCTCCCCGGCACGATGTTTCGCGTTGAACTCAGCAATAAACACCTCGTGCTTGCCACCATCTGCGGCAAGATGCGCAAGCGATGGGTTCGCATTGCCGTCGGTGACCGCGTCAAGATGGAGATGTCGCCGTACGACCTGAACAAGGCTCGGATTACGTGGCGGTTGAAATAGTCCCCCTCCTCTTCCCCTGCTCCTTCGGGATCCCAAGTCACTTTTTCGCAAATCATGCCTTTTCGCAATTTAGGCCTCGGAAGTAACATTCTGAGAGCCGTTCAGGATGCCGGTTACACTGAACCGACTCCCATCCAGACGTCCGCCATTCCTCCCGTCCTCGCCGGTCACGACTTAATCGGAATCGCCCAAACGGGCACGGGTAAGACCGCCGCTTTCGTTCTCCCCATCCTGACCCGCCTCACGAGTCAACCGTCCCCTCACCGACAGCATCGCACCCAGGTTCTTATCCTGGCTCCCACCCGCGAACTGGTTGTTCAAATCGAGGAAAACATCCGCATTTACTCAAAGTATCTGTCGGTGCAGGTCGCCAAAGTTTTCGGCGGCGTGGGTGAACAACCTCAAATCCAAGCCCTTCGCAGCGGCGTCGAAATCGTCGTCGCCACGCCCGGACGGCTCATGGACCTGATGAACCGTGGTGTCGCTGATTTTACCGCCCTGCAATACCTGGTGCTGGACGAAGCCGATCGCATGCTCGACATGGGGTTCCTTCCCGACATTCGACGGATCGTGCGCCAACTGCCGTCGAAACGGCAGACCCTGCTCTTCTCCGCCACGCTCTCCAAAGAAATCGAAACCGTGGCTCGCGACTTTCAACATGCCCCGCGGATCGTGCAGATCGGGCGCCGCGCCAACCCGGCGGAAACCGTGACGCAACTCGTATACGAGGTGCCCAAGCACTTGAAGTTTCCGTTGCTGGTGAACTTGCTGCGCGACGAGAAGCTGGACATGGTGCTCATCTTTTGCCGGATGAAACACGGTGCTGACCGCCTCGCACGGAACCTGGAGAGCCAGGGCATTAAGACCGAGGCCATGCACGCCAACCGCTCGCAAAACCAGCGACTCAAGGCGCTCAAGAATTTCAAATCAGGCCTCACCCGGGTGCTGGTGGCCACCGACATCGCCTCACGCGGCATTGACGTGGACGGCATCTCCCATGTGGTGAACTACGATTTCCCGGCTCACTCGGAGGACTACGTCCATCGGATTGGCCGCACCGGGCGAGCCCACGCCGTGGGGGACGCCATCAGTTTCGTCACCCCCGAGGACCAAAGTGCCCTGCGTACCCTCGAAAGATTCATCGGACGCGGAATCGTGCGCAAGCGCGCCGAAGGGTTTGACTACTCCGCCCCCGCCCCACCCCAGCAAGAGGGACAGCAAAGCGGCAGGCAGCAGCAGCGCCCCTCTAGAAACACCGGGAAAAGACGGAGTACCAGCCCGGCCGAGGCCAACGCCCGCTCCATACGCGCGATTCAGCACCAACCGGTCCATCGCCACCCAAGCTCGAAGTCGGGCAGGCGCTGGCACCGCTAGGTTTTTCTCCTCGTTGAGCCATCGATCTCTGGTCTGTCCAACCATGGAGGGCTGGCGCGCAGGCTCTCACGAGCTCATCGAACCTCGAAAGGGCAGTGGGGGAACCCTCGCTGCCCTGACCCACCGCAACTTTTTCGTTGGTTTTCCCCGCTGACTCATACCACAATTTGAGTCATGCGATTCTCTTGCCTCTTGCTGCTGGGGACGGGCTTTCTTTGCGGTACTCTGCCCAGTCTCGCTCTCGAAAACTTCGATACCACTGCCGTCGGACAAATTCCCACTGGCTGGCTCTCCACCCAAACCGGCAAAGGCACTCCAGTTTGGAAGGTCAAAGCCGACTCCTCAGCCCCTTCAGGCAAGAATGTGCTGGAACAGTCGGGGGTCGCCGACTATCCCCTCTGCTTGCTGAAGGGGGCTTCCCTTCGAGACGGTCACGTCCAAGTGCGCTTTAAGGCCATCTCAGGAAAGGACGACCAGGCCGCTGGGGTTATCTGGAGAGCCAAGGATGCCGACAACTACTATGTAAGCAGAGCCAATGCCCTTGAGGGGAACGTTGTCCTCTACAAAACGGTACAAGGAAAACGTTCCTCGCTCGACATTGTCGGGCGCAAAGGCGGGTACGGTGTGAAGAAAGAGGTCCCGCCGGGCGTCTGGCAGACCCTCAGCGTGTCGTTCAACGGCCCGAAGTTTGAGGTCGCGCTCAACGGGGAAAAACTGTTCGAAGTCGAGGACTCCACCTTCACCGATGCCGGCATGGTGGGGCTCTGGACCAAAGCGGATAGTGTCACGCTATTCGATGACTTCGATTTCGGCCCCAAGTAGAGAGGGCTGGAGGGTCCATAGAAGATGAACCTGAACCAAGATCGAAATGGCCGGCGTGGCGCTTCGCTTCCCGCCGTACTCCAAGACCTGGCGGACTCTGGTACGCTCCTTGGCAGGCAAGGGCGCTCCATTCTGGCCGGCCTAGCCCTGCTCCTCAACACAACACTCCTCTGCACCGCCGCATCGCTCTCCACTCCGGAGGTGGATGCCTACAACATCCGGGTGGGCACCCAGACCTTTGGCGCACTCTACCAATTTACCACCAACACCGTCCTCGTGGAAACGGCCGAAGCCATCCGAAGCACGGGAAGCGACATCATCAAATTCTATCTGGGACGCGACACGAGCCGACAATACCGCATCACCCTGCCGTCGGACATCAAGAGTCTGACCGCCCTCGCTCGCGACGAGCCTTCCTATCGCCGCGTGCTGGACATGCCCTTTCGCCACCTCCTGGTGTGGGCTTACGGTCTCACCACCGGCGGCGACACCTATTGGGCGGATGGCATGTCCGCCTCTGAACGTCAAAAGGAATACGATGAACTTTACGCGCTCACCCGCCATTTGCTCCTCACGTATGAAGGGACAGGGAAGAACTTCTACCTCGGACACTGGGAAGGCGACTGGTACCTTCTCCCCAACTACAACACCACGACCAATCCTTCCCCCACGGCGATCCAAGGCATGCGAGATTGGCTGAACACGCGGCAACAAGCTGTGGATGATGCGAACCGCACCACGCCGCATACGAACGTCAACGTCTATGTCTACGCCGAAGTCAACCGAGTCCGGGACGCGATGCTGAACGGCCCCAAGAACAACCAGCGATTGGTCAACCAGGTTTTGCCCGCCGTCACCAATCTCGATTTCGTCTCCTGGTCCTCCTACGATGGTCAAGACCTGACCGCCTCGGAACTGGTACGGACATTGGACTACATTGACTCCCAACTCTCCACAAACAAGGCGGGCGTGATTCCGGGACGGCGAGTCATCATCGGCGAATATGGCTGGGGCGGCAGCCTCAGTTCGGCCCAACAAGAACCGCGCACACGTTCTTACATCCGCAACCTGCTCCATTGGGGGCCTCGGTTCATTCTCTTCTGGGAGATCTACAATAATGAGCCAAACCGGTCCTATTGGCTGATCGACTCATCCGGCCAAAAGACCGCCTGCTTTCAGCTCCACGCTCGTTATGCCAATTTGGCTCGTCTCCAGATAGCCAGGTTCCGAGAGGAAAAGGGACGATTGCCCACGGAAATCGAGTTCGGCGCGCTGCTCTCCCCTTCTTTGATCAAAACCATCCCCAGCCCTATCAGCCTCTCGATCTCGAACGAGGCTCCCTCTGCGGTAACGGAAAAGGGGGCGAACGTTGACGGCACACTCGTCCAAGGCGTTTACGGCGACGAACAAGCGAGAGTATGGCTTTACTGGGGAAAGACGGATGGAGGCACCAATACCGCTGCGTGGGAGCATAGTGTGGACCTGGGTCTCAACACCCACTTTGCCCCTTCGCGGTTTCCGTTCGCATTATCGGAGCTTGAGACGTCCACAACGTATTTCTATCGCTATCGCGCCCACAGCGCCACCGCCGAAGCTTGGGCTCCGACCACGGCCGAATTCCGAACTGCGGGTTCACCCCCTCGTTTGCACAGCACCCGCTTCGATGACGGACGCTACGCTTTCGTAGTGGGCAGCGACCCAGCGGACACCACCTCCGCCTCGTTCCAAATCCAAGCTGCCAACCGGCTCGCGCCCTCCCCGGATTGGCTGACAGTCTTCGTCACCAACGGCACACTTTTGCCTTTCGCTTGGAGCGATGGGCACTCGGGCACGCTTCCGCAGCGTTTCTATCGCGTCCAGCTCGGTCCTTGATTCCCCCCGATCCATTGGACCACTCTTGGAAACCCCAACCACCATGCGCTCTTCCCTGATCCAACACCGATTCTCGCTGGCGATGGTTGTTCTTGCATGGCTTGCGTGTTCGGCAGCCGAACCATCCTCATCGGTATTGCGAACCCCCCTGCAAAATCTCCCGCCGATCTCCAGCAGGCAAGGCTGGGGTTCCCTGCAAGCCAACCTCAGCGTTACAAGCCAAGGGCTGCGGATTGCGGGCAGAGAGTTTTCCCACGGGCTAGGCACCCATGCGAACAGCCATCTCCAATACTGGCTCGGGCAGCGATACCAGAGGCTAGAGGCATGGGTCGGAGTCGACGACGCCATGGTCAACCACCCGGAAGGCAGCGTCGTGTTCCAAGTCCTGGCAGACGGAACTGAGCTCTATAACAGCGGCGTCATGCGACCAGGCATGACAGCCAAGCGGATCGACGTAGACATCACCGGGATCGAAGAATTGGAGCTCCTGGCCACCGATGCAGGCGACGGAATCAACGCAGATCACGCAGATTGGGCGGAACCCGTTCTGACCGGTGGTTCCCTGACCGCCGTTCCAAAGGAATCGACCGCGGCGCGATACCAGATCCGAGCGGGGAACCTCGACCTGGCCCTTGGAGAGGATGGGACGCTGACCGGGAGAGGCTACGGGAAGAGCCTTTCTCAACCCGCCTTTTGCAGCCGTACCCTGCTCCGCGGCTGCACCAATTCGGGACCGGTGACGAGTTCCCTGCTTGCCGATGGTAGCATTGAATTCCGAAGGCAAGTGACCCACCGCGGTTCAGGAAGTTCGGCATGGGTTGTGGACCGTTTTCAAGTGGTGCGTGAGTCCGTCCGGTGGGAGATCGAGGTTCTCGGCACTGGCAAACCGTGGAGCACCGGGATCGAAAGCCGGTTCGTGCATCATGCCGCCGAAAGCCTGCAGTTTTGGACTGCTTGGGCGGATCCGGACGGACGCCGTGACGGATGGAGGGACCCGCTGACTCCCCGCCCCTTCCAGGCCCGAAGGTGGTACTACGGAACCGTGCCCTGGTCCGAACACGTCAGCCCGGGAGGATACGAAGCGAATGATCCCAACCGCTTCTTCGTTCCCGTGGCAACGGTGCTCAATCCCAAAGCGAACTCCGCTGTGAGCCTGGTGTTATCGCCCGAAGATCCCCTGCTGGAAGTGTCACTGACCACCACTCCCGCGGGAGATCTGCTGGTCTCAAGGAATGACCTGCGCATTTCTGCCGATCGTCCAGTGCGACTGGTGACCCACTTGGTGCCTCACGAGGCCGATTGGCGGCCCGGCCTGGCCTGGCTCACCCGTAATTACCGCGAGTATTTCATTCCACCCAACTCCAAGGCTTTTGACGTGGCTGGTCTGGGCGCCTACTCGGATTCCGAAGGAGAGTTGGACGCCCGCAAACTCAAGCGCATGGGATTCCGCGTCAATTGGAAGGCCAGTTACGACTTCCCTTACATGGGGATGTTTTTGCCCGAGATTTCCGATACCGAACCGTACCCGCGCTTCCTCAAAGGCAACACGACTTCAATCCGCCAGCTGGCGGATTACTCCCGGCGCATGCGCTCCATGGGATTCCAGGTTCTGAATTACTTTAACGTCACCGAATTCGGAGGCGTCACCGGGTTACCCAAGGAGAAGGACCCATCCCTCACCCCGGCGGACCAATGGAAAAACCCGCACAACATGCTCCAAGGGCCTGTGGCGGACGGCATTCTCCGCGATCTGCAAGGCCGCACTCACCCGTCTTGGGAAGGGTGCATCGTCATGGACTGCGGAGCGCCAGGATACCGTAACTTTCTCCTGGACCAGGCGCGGCACCACGTCGATAAACTCCCCGACTCCGCTGGAATTTGCATCGACCGCCTGGATTGGCTGAGGCTCTACAATTTCGAGGCCGATGACGGAGCGAGCTGGAAGGCGGACCGCCCCTCCAGATCACTCCTGAACTCCTGGCGCAGCCTGATGGGCGAGCTCGGCCCCATCTTCCACCAAGGCGGCAAAGTGGTCTTTGTGAATCCCCTGGTCAACCGCACCGACACCTTGCGGCACGTGGACGGCATCTACCACGAGTTCGGCCAGGACGGCACAGACCTGAATGGAGCAGCCCTGCAGACTGTTTTGAAACCGTGCATCGCCTGGACCCCTTCGGAGGAAACCCTGAACCCGGACCCCGACGCTTTCTTTCAGCGCCACTTGTACCTGGGAGTATTCCCCACCGCACCGCTTCCCGCCAATGACCACACCATCCACCCGAGCCCTCGTGTCGACGCTCTTTACCAGGATTACGGTCCTCTCTTTGATCAACTCCGGGGAAGAAAGTGGGTGCTGGAATCGCGCCGCGTAGAGATGGTGAAAGGGACAGCCCTGGTGAATATTTTCGAGACTCCGGCGGGCTGGGTGATCCCCGTCATGATGGCGGGGCAGGGCCCCGAGGTGACAATCAAGCTCCGTCGTCCCAAGGGACTTCCCCAGTCCCCCCTGCTCTTCGACGCCCTGCTTCCAGGAGGCCCTCCGGCCCGCCCCGTGGTAGCACGGCAGGAGAAAGGCGAATGGATCCTTCGTGTCCCCATCCGTCGGGAATGCGCCATGGTCCTCGTCCGAAAGGCACAAGAACGATAGCGGCGGCGGCCGGGAGGATGAAAAGGTAAAGCCAACCATGAAGAAAGGAAGGGCCATGAAGAGGCTTTCCCTTCCTGTTTCCTCATGAACTTTACCGCTTCCGACCCGAGGGCGACTCTGAACCACCCCCTGGTAAGTGCTCCAAGCGTGATAACCTGGTGTCGAGCCAGAAAACGTTTCTCAACGGGTAGGACACAAGGGCAAGTAGATGGCGCTGACCGTATGTGGAATTGCACGCCGAAAGGCGAAGATCATCCTGGAGTGCGCCCGCAAAGCGCATCGTGGACGTCGCCTTTGGAACGGTCCGTACCTTCCCAAGTATCGCCAACAAACCGCATAGCTCGCGCCCGGTACGCGGCAGGCTGGTCTCGCCTCCTGCCAAGTTCGTCAGTTTTTCGCGCAGAACCCCCCGTGAAACACCACGGCGCCCTGGGGTTTGGTTTCATCCAACGGCAACGCGAGAAAGTACTCACGCGGAACACCCTCCAGTACCAGCTCAGGGCAGTTTCTAAACCCGAATCGTTCGTAGAACTTGGGCTCGCCCACCAGCACGCAACCTCTCCCTCCCATGGCTTTGAGCCTGGATAGTCCCTCACGAATGAGGGAGGATCCAATGCCTCGCCGTTGACATGCAGGCAACACCGAGACCGGGCCAAGCCCGTACCAGCCAGTACTCCCATCCGAAATCGTCACAGGCGAGAAAGCAACGTGACCCACCACTCTTCCATCCGCTTCCGCGACCAGGGAAACGGAGAGTGCTTGGGCCGCGCGCAAGGCATTCACAATGAATTGCTCCGTGTGCTCACCGTGCGGACAGTCCACAAATGCGGCCTTGGTGACTTCAAAGATCGCCTCGATGTCCGACTCTCTCTCGTTACGAATAATCATATCCTAAGCGGTTGACTCAACCAAGTAAACAGACTGACGTGAAGGCCAGGGAGAGCTCTGACAAAATGGGAGACGGCGGAGGGGCTACGCCATGCGGAAGGTTTCGAAGGATCCTCCCAGGAGTTCCTTGACATCTCGCTCGATCTCGGCGGCAGTGGGTTCCCAGCCGGTCATGGCCAGGTCGCCGTATTTCTCACCGAGCACTTTAATGAGAATCCGGCGGGTGTGATCCCACTTGTAGATAACCTGGTCCATCACTCGGGCATCCGAGTGTTGAGCGGTGAAGCTGGTGCCGAGCAATTCCACGCGCATCGCGGTGGTCTCCTCGATCAATCGTGGAATATTCGAGAACCACCAGCATCCGAACGGGTGCAGGTTCCGGAACTTCCGAGCGAGGACACAAAGTTCGTGCTGATTCTCCCGGGCAAGAACCGTGGCCATGAACTTGTTCTGGGGAAAGGCGTCGCAGAGATTCCGCAAAGCCTCGAGGTCGCTCCGCCCGACACCATCCCCGGCGAGATGGAGTGCGGGATTCACGCCGCGCTTCACCCCAAGCATCATGGCAAAAGGAAGACCATAATCCCGGCAATGAGGCAGCACGGCCTTCTCCAATAACTCGGCGCATTCGGAGTTGCCAGGATACGTGAAATCGGGAGGCAACGAGACCATCAGGTAATGTGCGTCGATGAGGCGGGTCCAATCCCCAAGAAAACGCCGGACTTCGCTGACGGTGGAGGAGGAAATGCCCTCGCCGACGTTGTAGCCCCATTCCAGTAGCCGTCGAACGGCGTCTGGCCACGAGAGGAGCATAGGATCGAGCCGCAGCGCGGACCGGAATCGTTCATCCCGGGGAAATCCGGCCTGCCAATGGGGCGCCTCCTCGGTATCAAACGGGGAGTTGGTCATGTAGATAGTTTTGACGTTCGCCAACTCCATGCAGCGACTGACATGGGTGGCGGCCGGCCAACCCGCGTACCAATCCCGAATCGCGGCAAGGTCCCGCTGGTTCACGTCCAGTCCGAACCGGTGCAGGGTAGTCAGCACCCCACGGCAGGATTCGGAGATCGGGGAATGGTCAGTAAAAAGGGTGTTCCAAACCCACTCGGCTTGGAGACTCTTGGGCCACGACCAGAAGTCCTCGTAGGGCTCGGATCGATAGCGAAAGGACTCGGAAACCAGGTAGTGATAGACCAGCAAGTCATCAATCCCCCAAAGAAGCAAGTTGCTGAAGTAGGGATCGTAAAGGTGGGTATGGATGTCGATGACGGGGGTACTGTGCACAACGCGATCGATTTGGGCCGCGAGTGCATTACGCCGAAACTCGGTGACAGACGTGTTCATTTGCCGGAAGATGCTGCCGAAAGGATAATCGACCGTGGGAGCGTTGCCAACTTCTTTACTTCAGGTGTGTAGTTTGTTTGCCCGAGATTGCGCTTGCGTCGCCTGCCATTGAAAGGATATTTATACTCACAGTGCAGCCGCGAAACAATCTAGGCAGAGGAAGTGTACCCACGCGCGATGGCTTTGGTTGCAGCCTTCCGGCCAATCAGGCCCAACTCGGAAACGGTATCCCTCAGCCAGCCAATCTCATTCCTCTCGACTCTCTCAGTGCTCAGATCGCTTTACTCTCATGATTGGGTAGACGGACAAGTGCTCGGTGCAACGGGGCACGAGTCCCTCATCACCTTGCTTCGGTCATCTGTATAACCGTTACAGGTAGTTGCCATTTTGGGTAATCCCTCCAACAGCAGGGGGGGATGTGGATCGAAAAAACCTGCGGACTCCATTGGAACATCAGTGGCACTGGTGTGGATTGGAACCGCGACTCAACAACCAAAGAACTATGGCAGGATTGGATTTCAAGGCCCCAGAGGCCAAGGAACAAGAAGACGCAGCGGTCGTCGCGTACAACACGCGCATGGGCGTGATCCTCTTCGTCGTCTATGTGCTCTTCTACGGAGGCTTTATGGGTTTAAGCGCCTTTTGGCCAGAGGTGATGAGCAAGCCGTTCTTGCAGGGAGTGAACCTCGCTGTGGTGTATGGCTTTGCGCTAATCATCGCCGCGCTCGTGCTCGCGATGGTGTACATGAAAATCTGCCGCAAATCGAAATAAGGAGCCTCCATGATTCACGAAACTTCCTGGATTGCGGTTATCGTCTTTCTGGTCTTTGCCGGAACCGTCTTGGGCATCAGCTTCTACCTGGGATCCAAGGCCAAGTCTGCTAGCGGCTATTTTGCTGCGGGTGGCGGCATTCATTGGGCCGTCAACGGCATTGCGTTTGCCGGCGATTATCTTTCAGCAGCCTCCTTCTTGGGGATCTGCGGTATGATCGCTTTCTACGGCTACGACGGATTCCTCTATTCCATCGGGTATCTTGCCGGGTGGATCGTGGCGCTGTTCATCATCGCCGAACCGCTGAAGCGACTGGGCCGCTACACGTTCGCGGACGCACTGGACAACAAGTTCAACTCCCGCGGCATCAAGCTTGCGGCAGCCATAAGCACCCTGGTGGTGAGTTGCTTTTACTTGATTCCGCAGATGGTCGGTGCCGGCGCGCTGGTGCAACCGTTGCTGGGTTTTCCCCATTATGTGGGGGTCATCGTGGTGGGGCTGATCGTGACGATGATCGTCACCACCGCAGGCATGGTTTCGACCACCTGGGTCCAGTTCATCAAAGGAACCATCCTGGTGCTGCTCTGCGCGTTCATCACCGTTTTGCTCCTCATGCGAGGTCTCACTACCAAACCCCTGGACGCCAACGGCAAAGAAGTAAGGATTCTGAAACAAGGCGTGCCAGTGGCGGAGGTCACCGGTGCAGCCAATGCCACCGTCCTGCCTGAGGAGGGGGCGTGGAAAGGCAAGCCCTATCTGCGCGTCAAGAACGCAGCTGGCGGGGTATCCGTCTGGCGCAAGGATGGTAGCCTCCTCTCCGAAGCGCAGACTCTGACCGTGCAGAAGGACGGCAAGAAGCTGGTGAACGGATTGCCTCGAGGCAAAAAGGAAGGGGAAGCCGACCTCGCGCCCGTGGGCTACCTGTCCAAACTGCCTGGTGGGGTGGAGAAGACGGGTTCGCTGGGTCCGTTTGCATTCCTGCAAACCATGCAAGACAGCGAAGTCATCCAGTGGAGCAGTGAGAAGATCACCGAGGTCGACGGCAGCGCCACCACGGTGTACTATCAGAAGCCGACCTCGGGAAAGGACTTCATGGCCCCTGGTTCGAGTCCGACTTTCAAGAAAGTTCGCAGCGAGAAGTTCTTCGATAAGCTCGATTTTCTCTCCCTGATGCTCGCTCTTTTCTGTGGCACGGCTTCGCTGCCACACATCCTGATCCGCTACTACACGGTCAAGGATCAACTCAGTGCTCGCAAGAGCACGGTGGTGGGCATTGCGGCGATCGGTTTCTTCTACGTGCTGACGCTGTTCCTGGGTCTGGGGGCGATGACCAGCGGAGCGCTGGATGTCACCGACTCGAACATGTCCGCGCCTCTGCTGGCGCGCAGTTTGAACGAATTCCTCTTCGCAGTGCTCTCGGCCGTGGCTTTCACCACGGTACTGGGCACGGTGAGCGGCCTGATCATGGCCGCCAGCGGCGCCGTCGCCCACGATCTCATGACCAATTTCATGAAGATGAAACTGGACGATTTCCAGAAAGTCCGCGCGGCCAAAATCGCGGCCATGGGCGTGGGGTTGCTGGCCATCTGCCTGGGCATCCTGTTCGCCAAGATGAATGTCAACTTCCTGGTCGGCTGGGCCTTCAACATCGCAGCTTCGGCCAACCTGCCGGCGCTAGTCATGCTTCTCTTCTGGAAGCGCACCACCAAACAGGGCATCACTGCGGCCATCATTGTCGGCATGGTCTCGTCCCTGGGGTGGATTCTCCTCAGCGCTCAGGCATACAAAGACGTGTATGGGCTTGATCCGGCACGCGCCATTGTGCCATTCAGCCAACCGGCGATCGTGACCATCCCGCTGGGCTTCCTGGTCTTAATCCTTGTCTCGCTGTTTACCCCGCGACCCGAGGAGCAGGTCAAGACAGCGCCAGCCCAAGCTTGAAGCAGAGTGCCATTCGAGGGGGACCAGCACCTCAGTGCTCTCCCCCTCGGTCGGCGCTTGGGTCCGCAGGGCAAATCAGAACCTTCTTCTCCTCGGTGTCCCAAATCACAAGTGAGCGGGTTGGGGAGTCGAGGTCGTCGCTGACGCACAAAAAGCGGGTGTTCTCCACCGTGGCCTGGTGCGCGCGATGGAAATGCCCGAAAACCCAGGCTCTCGGCTTGTACGTGAGGTCGAGCCACAGCCGCCCCAATTCCACCTCTCCGCAATCGTCCTGGGGACCGCCATCAAAGCCGGCCGCAGTGATATGCTCGGCGACACCCGGCCGCATCTCCAAAGAGCTGGTAATGCCGATGCCGATCCGCGAGGGACAGGAATGCGTGACGATCAGTTCGGGGTGCTCCTCATTGAATAGCCTGGCAGCATGCTCCCGGTTCCTTCGCAGGATGTAGTTGGGAAAACCGCTCAGCCAATTGTGTTTCTGGGGACGGTCTGCGTGCAACGCCCCGCCAAGGAAGCCGACCTTGGACGCTCCGAACCGCGTCACGGACGGCCGCGCTTGGTAGACCAGATTCAGTTCGTGTTTCCACGTCCGGCCCGCGCCGGTCAGCAGCGCGCGGCGGAGCCATGGGTGATCCTCGTGGTTGCCGTCAATCACGTGTAGCGGGACGGGAAAGCGGATTCCTTCTTCACGGACCTGGGACATCAGGTTCTTGTAGAACCCGAAATCACCCACCTGAATCGCAGCGGCGATCCTAAAGTCCGCCTGCGCCTGCCGCAGACTCTCGGCCAACCTGTGGTGCTGGCCGTGAACGTCGCCGACAATCAGAACCCGCATAGGCTTAGGAGGTTCGGGCGAAGTCCGTTTCCAGCCGAGCCTGAAAAACGGTAATGTCAGCAAAGACCTTCTTCAGGACCGAGCGTTCGAGCTGGGTCAACTCCTGCAGGTCGATAAAGTTGTCAGGCGCGAGGCCTCGGCCAATCTGGGAGGCCTGGTGCGTGAGCCGCATCTGCATCAGCGCAGTGTAAGACTGTGCTAATTCGTCGTGGCTGGAGGGCAACAGCAGTCCCTGGTCGCGGAGCCGGTGGAGCCGCTCCAGGGTATTGGTTTCCGCAAAACCGTTCCGCAAAGCGTACATTCGCGCGAAGTTTACCAGGGGAATGGTCGCCGCCTTCACGTTAAATGCCGCCGGACGTTCGCCGGAGGATTCGAGCTGGATATTCCCAAAGAACCCACGCGGAGCCTTGAACTGCAGCGTGCTTTGCGCCAAGTGGAAGAAGAAGGCGTTCCTCCCCTCTCCCTGGAGCAGCCGGTACAGGTGCTCCCGCAACTGACGCACATGCTCGCCCTCACCGTGGGCACAACGGAAGTCGAAAAACACGTTCACATCCAGCAAATCCTGTGGCTTAGCCGCAGTCACACACTGAGTGAAATACTGTCGCCATTGTGACAAGGGCTGGCACCACTTCCGGTTGCTGGCCATGACCTCGCCATGGCAGCGCCGGTAGCCAACGAGATCCAGCCAGCCGCAAACCTTCTCCCCAAAACGCAGAAACCAGGCCTGCACCGCCTCGTTCCTCTCCGGGTCGACATCAGCATAGATGATGGCGTTGTCCTGGTCCGTGGCCAGGGTTTGCTCTTCCCGGGCTTCGCTGCCCATGACCACGAAGGCAAACACGACTGGCGGCGGGCCGAGTTCAGCTTCCGCCAGCGCGATCAACCGCACCAGCACCGCGTCCGACACTGTCGTCATGATGCGAGTGACACTTTCCACTCGTGCCCCGCTTTCCATCAGCGCCTTGACGAATACCGGCAGCTTGGCACGGCTGTCGCGCACCTCCTCGGGTGATCGGGCTTCCTGAATCTCGCAAAGCAGGGCCCCTATAGCATGGCGCTGCGCGTGCAGGATTTCCGTACCCGTGAGAACCCCCCGTGTTACGCCGCACTCGTCGGTCACGACCAGATGCTGCAGATTCCGCTCCTGCATGAGGCGAGCCGCTTCGAACAGCAGAGCGCGATCCCCGATGCGGACCAAAGGGGCGCTCATGATGGAGGCGATGGGCTGGGTAGCCGGCAACCCCACCGCCAGCACCCGGTTGCGCAAATCCTCGTCCGTCACAATCGCAATCGGCTCCCCCGCCGGAGACTGGATGAGGATGGCGCTGGATTTGGCGCGGGCCATGGTGGCCGCGGCTTTGTCGATCGGCGTGTCCAAACCGCAAGTGGCTAGGGTAAGCGTCGAAGCCTTGATAGACCGCGTGGCCAGCGGCAACATGCTTTGCAGATCTGCCACGAGCCGAGCCAGGGTTTCCTCGGTCTTCTTGCGGGCCCCGACATCCTTCACCGTAAGAATCTGACCCGCCTTGTCCCCGATCGTCACCGGGGCGGATGCCACCAGCACATCAACCGCCTCCTCCTGCTTGTTCATGATTCTGGCGCGTCGTTCCGATGTGGGTGCCGCCGAAGCGTCGTTGGAAACCCATCCCAAGACTTTCTCCAAGGGCAACTGAACCAACTCCTCCTCGGTGTACCCCAACCGGTTGAGCAGGGTTTTGTTCGCATACACTGGGTGATCCTGCAAAACCAGCAGAACCCCCTCCATCGTTCCTTCTACCAACAGCCGGTACTTCTCCTCTGATTCCCGCAACGCGGTTTCCGCCCGCCATCGCCTACGTTCCAGGGTAAGTCCCTGAGTGCTAATGTAGGCCAGCAACGCCGCAATAATGACAGAGATTCCGACCGAAATCTGAAGAGCCCGGCGGATCATCTGACGGATCTCCGCGCGTACGTCTTCCACATAAATGCCAGTCCCTACGATCCACCCCCACGGTGCGAAGCCTTTGACATAAGAGAGCTTGGGGACCACCCTCTTGACGTCATCCTTCCACTGCCACAGGTACTCCACATAACCGTCGCCCTTTTCACGGACTACCTTGGTATGTTCCACAAACAGTTTCTTGCCGCTGGGGTCGGAATAGTCGGAAACATCCTGACCGTTCAGCTCCGCCCGGTAGGGATGCATGACCATGTGCGTCTGCGTGTCGGAGATCCAGAAGTAGTCTTTCCCGTCATCCCCATAGCGCATGTTCTGGATGCGGGCAATGGCCCCCTGCTGGGCTGCAGCCCGGGTGAGCGCACCCTGTTTCTCCTGTTCATACAAGCCGTTCAGCTCGCTCCAGGCAGCCTGGGTCAACTCGCGGATCATCTCCTTTTTCCGTTCGATAATATTCTTCTTCATCGTGGGAATGATCACCACGAAGATCAGACCGAAAAAGAGCGCGAAGGTCAGGATCGCTGGCGAGATGATGTTGACGGTGAGATGCCGCCAATGTGGCCGAGGCCGTTGCGCGGGAGGTTTGGCTGTCATGGCGCGAAGGGGGAACGATTCAACTACAGTTGATCACGGCACATTACTACACAGGCTCTGGATCAGAGTCTACGCAAGCCGGCACTGGAAGGCAAAACCGAAGTGCGGGGTGGGCAGAGATAATGGCTTCGCGACGAGGGTTGGAGGGGGAGGAATGCCCAGCGGACTCCTGTGGACGGAGGCATTGTCAACGAATCCCGCGCAGAAGGGCTTTCGCTTTGTTCAACCATACCCGCTCGCGCCGACGCTGAAAGGCGGGGGCATGCTGGTCATCGGCGATCAGTTCTTCCAGTTCCTTCCGGGCAGCGGCAGGGTCGCCCTGGCGCAGGAGGAGCTCGGCGTATTGCACGCGGGCGCGGGGGTAAGAATGCTGCTCGAGCACCTGCTTCCAGGCGGCTAGGGCGTCCGCAGGCCGCCCCAAAGCGGTGTAGGCTTCGGCCAGCGCCATCAGGGTATGACTGTAGTCATGTTGAGGCTGACTGGCTCGGACTTTCTCCAGGAGAGGCAATCCTTCCTGGGCCCGGTTGAGACGCAGGAGGCAATGGCCATAGTGGGCCAGGGTGTCGAGGTCTTCCGGATCCCGTTGCATGGCAGCACGGTAGTTCTCTTCCGCCTTGGCCAGCTTTCCCTGCTGGAAGTAGATGTCCGCCAGTTGAGAGTAATGATGGGGTTTGTCGAGGTGATGGATCTGGTCTTGAAGCTGCCGGATGCGCTTGCGTTCATGAGTTCCCGGCAGCTCGAATCCCTGCACCGCTGAGGGCGCGCCGCGATAAACCAGAAAGAAATAGAGGATGGCGTTCAGGATGGGAAAGATGACGATAAACACCACCCACATCCATTCCTCGCGGCGAACGGCGTCCACCAGCATCCAGACTTGGAAGATCCCCAGCAGCCACACCAGGGGATTGCTCAGCAGGTACGCCGGATCCAGCAGGTCAAATAGCCAGAATCCAAGAATCGGCATAACAACCTCGGTCACTCGATCAAGCGTGCTGCTCAACCCAGGAAAGGGTCTCTGGCGTCGCCTGGTCCATAGCCAGGAGCGGCGCTTGGGGGTTTCGAAAGTCAATACTGGCCAGATCCAGATAGCCGCGAAACACGTCGGTATTCTGGATGAACCCGCGGAAGCGGCTCGAGCCAGGGCCACGCGCGACGAGGGGCACGAAATCCGCCGTGTGCGCACTGCTGGTCCAGCTGACCCCGTAGTAGTTGGCCAAAAGCTGACCGAGTTGGGAGGAGGCCGAATTCAGGCCGTCGTAAAGCGGAGTGCCCTTCTTACCCAGGAACTGGGAAAGGATCGTCGCTTTCGCTTCGGGCACCTTGTAGCCGGTGTGGCTCTCCGTCACTTTCTGGATGTTGGCGACCGTGAAGTCCTTTTCAATCCGGGTCAGAATCTCGCCGGTGCTGCGGCGGGCCTTGAGGGTGCGGGCAAAGGCTCCCTTGGAGTCCTTGTAGTTGCTGCCGGTCCCGTTAAGACCGGGATTCCCGGTGCCGTGGTCCGTGGTCACCACCAGCAGAGTCTCAGGTGTCTTCTCGACAAATTCCAGGCAGACGTCAAGGGCTTCGTCGAACGCCACCAAGTCATGCATCGTGGTGGCAATATCATTGTTGTGCGCGCCATGGTCCACTCGCCCGCCTTCCACCTGAAGGATGAAATGGTCCGAGCTTCCCAGCTTTTTCAAGGCCGCTCGAGTCATCTCGGCGAGGTGCGGCACTTTCTTTTTGGTATCCTTGTCCGCCATCCAATCAAGGGTGAAGGGAAGATGCCCAGAAGCGAAAGTGCCAAGCCATGGAACATCCAGGGGCGCTTGTTCCAACTGCTGCGCTTTCTCCATGACGAAGTAGCCCGCCGACCGCGCCGTAGCGAAGAGGTCTTTCTTGTCCTTGCGGGAAGCGATGCTGAAGTACTTGCTCCCACCTCCGAGCAGAACATCAATCTTGCGCCGCACGTACTGGTCCGCGATTGCATCCGCGGTATCCCGAGTGCCGACATTGGCCGCGAAACCGGCCGGCGTGGCATGGGTGATTTCGGTGGTAGTGACCAACCCCCGTCTCCACCCTTCTTCGGCGAAGACGGAACAAAGGGGAAGAAGATCCCGGCCATCGGGCAGCTGGTTGATAGCCCCATTACGCACGCGGGAGCCCGATCCCCAACTCGAGGAGGCCGCGGCGGAGTCGGTCACGATGGAATCAAGGGACCGCATATTGACCAAGGCGGTGCAGGCACCTGGCTGTTGCGAAAGTTCAAGCCAGCGAAGGCCGCGTTTGCGGGTCAGGTGGGAAAAGTAATCCCCCAAGGTCAGCGTGCCCATGCTGGTGCCGTCGCTCACCATATGAATGATGTGACGGGGGCGTCCCCCCAGCGACTCGGCGGCCTGAGCTGAGCCCATGCGCAAGAAGGCACCCGAGCCCAGCGCCGCCAATCCACTAATCTTAAGAAAACCGCGTCGGCTATTCGACATAGGAGAAAAACATAAACAAGGCTCTATCGAAGACAAGTGTCAACTCCGTGACATTGTCAGCTCCGTCCCAGCAACTTGCGAAACACACCCAGGTAATTGTGGGCGGTCTCCTCCCAGGAAAAATCGGCAGTCATGCCATTGTAGCGCAGATGGGCCATCAACTGGGGCTCCTGGTAGAGGACAAGGGCTTTCTGCAGGGCTTTGGTCAGAGCCGGCACGGAATACTCATGGAACTTGATTCCATTGGCCTGATGCGGATCTTCGCGGAGATCAATGACAGAATCGATCAGCCCGCCGGTAGCGCGAACGATGGGGATCGTGCCGTAGCGCAGGCTGTACATCTGGTTGAGCCCGCAAGGCTCAAAGCGGGAAGGCATCAGGAAGAAATCGCAACCGGCCTCGATCCGGTGAGATAGGGCATGGTCGTAGCCGATCTTCACCCCCACTTTCCCAGGGTATTCCTTGGCCAGTGCCATGAAGGCAGCCTGGTATTCTGGGCTGCCGCTCCCCAACAAGACAAACTGTGCGTCGCCTTTTAGCAGCTCCCCGAGAGCCGGCAGACTGAGATCGATGCCCTTTTGGTGAGCCAAGCGCGTGACACTGCCAAAGAGGGGGACCTTGGCGTCCTGCACCAACTGGAACTCCTCCTGGAGGGCGAGCTTGCTGGCCACTTTACCTCCGGGATCTTTCGCTGAGTACGGCTCGGGCAGGAAACGATTGCCCGTGGTTCGCCACTCGTCGTAGTCGACACCGTTGAGGATTCCCTGCAAGACGTTGTGCCGGACCTGGAGGATTCCTTCCAAACCGCAACCAAACTCCGTCGTGGTGATCTCCTTGGCGTAGGAGGGGCTCACCGTAGTGATGGCGTCCGAGTAGGCGATCCCCGACTTGAGGAAGCAGAAGCCGCCGTGAAACTCCGCACCATCGGGATGGAAATAGTCCCAGGGGAGGTTCGTGAGGCCGTAACTTGGGGCGCCGTAATGGCCCTGGTAAGCGAGATTGTGAATCGTGAGGCAGGTCTTTGGGGCATCGTACCATCCGTGGCGCCAAAGCTCATGCTTGATGAGCAGGGGAACCAGCGCGGCGTGCCAATCATGCACATGAACCACTTCGGGCTTCCAAGGAAGCTTCCGAGCCACCTGAACGACGGCCTTGTCAAAGAACACAAACCGCTCGGCGTTGTCCGGATACTCCACCCCATTTTCCTGGTAAAGATCGGCCCGGTTGAAAAAGCCGGGTTGCTCGATGAAATAGTAGGTCAGGTTCCGCCGCAGGTCCAAGCCCCAGACTTTACCTTCGACCACGCTCCCTCCAAGTGGGATGGAAAGGTTCCAGTCCAGGCTCCGAATATCCTGGAAGCGCTCGTGCAACCCGCGGTAAAGCGGAGTCACCAAGCCCACCGTGTGTCCCGCACGCGCCAGGCTCTTGGCCAAGGCCGCCACCATGTCAGCCAAGCCGCCACTCTTGGAGAATGGATGGACTTCCGCGGTGGCCAGGAGAATTCTCATTCAGCAGGGATGCGATCGGTTCTCATGTAAGGTTGCAGAGGCACGGGAATGAGGATACTGCCATCGGGTTGCTGCCAGGTTTCCACCAGCGCCACGAAAAGGCGGGCCAGAGCTGTGCCGCTGCCGTTCAAAATGTGCGGGAAGCAGTTGTCGCCTGCCTCATTCTTGTAACGCAGACTCATACGGCGTGCCTGGTAATCCTCGCAATTCGAACAGCTCGACACCTCTAGGTATTGACCCTGACCGGGCGCCCAGACTTCGATATCGTACGTCTTGGCGCTGGCAAAACCCATATCGCCGGTGCAAAGCAGAATCACCCGATAGTGTAATCCGAGAGTTTGCAGCACTTTCTCGGCGTTGGCCACGAGCATTTCCAGTTCCTCATAGCCTTGTTCGGGTTTGACGATCTTGATCAATTCCACCTTATCGAACTGGTGCACGCGAATCATCCCCCGGCTCCCGACCCCAGCTGCACCCGCCTCGGCACGAAAACACGGGCTGTAAGCCACGTACCGGATCGGCAGTTCACTCTCCTTGAGGATTTCCTCGCGGTGGATGTTGGCTACAGGCGCCTCGGCAGTGGGCAACAAATACAGTTTCCCCATGGAACCAGTATCCAAACCCTCCTGCACCGCATAGGCCTGATCCTCAAACTTGGGAAACTGGCCCACCCCTACCATGCACTCGCGCCCGATAATGTAAGGGGGAGAGACCTCGCGAAAACCGTGCTCCGAAGTGTGAAGGTCGAGGAGATACTGGATCAGAGCTCGCTCCAAACGAGCCCCCCATCCGGTGTACAGCAGGAAACCGCTCCCCGTCAGCTTTGCGCCCCGGGCAAAATCCACCAACTTCAGCTTCTCGCACAATTCAATGTGGTTCTTGGGCTGAAAAGCAAAGGCGGCTTGGGAACCCCACGTACGGATCTCCGGGTTGTCCGCCGCGTCCTTGCCGACTGCCACCGAAATGTGCGGCAGATTCGGAATGCGGAGCAGGATCTGCTGACGGGATTCCTCCACTTTCGCAATTTCCTTATCTAACAGCGTAATACGGTCGCCGATGTCGCGAGTCTCAGCTTTCTTGGCTTCCGCCTCGGCGGCCTTCTTCTGGGCCATCAGCCCACCAATCTCCTTGGAAACCCGGTTGCGGGTGGCTTTTAACTGTTCCACCTCCGCCAACACCTTCCGCCGCTGCTCGTCCAGCGACAGCAACTCATCGATCTGCTTCTCGTCCCCTGCCCCGCGCGATGCTAATCGCTGCCGGACCAGGTCCGGGTTCTCCCGAATCATGCGAATGTCAAGCATCGGAGCACTATGCGCATCCAAGTCTCACAGGGCAAGGCAGAACCGCATTGGGAGAAGGCATCTAGATGGGAAACCGATTACGCAAACGAAAAACTGGGGGTTGGGCAGTTGATCGCCGCGCCAACCACCCCGGCCTTCTCTCAAAAAGAAGCCCTAACAGACTAACTTTGGACCGCTGCCCCCGGTCATGGCTTCGCCGGTTGCCCGAGATCCAACACGTTCTGCCGGATGCGCTGGAGGTCGGAGGATTCGAGCGAGAGGCTTCCCGCCTTGGCATTCTCTGTGACTTGAGACAGTTTCCGTGCACCCACCAGCACATGTGTCACCCCCGCCTGGGCGGCCGTCCAGGCAATCACCAACTGCGCCAGGCTGCATTCGTATTTACGAGTCAGGTCCCCCCACCCGGTGAGCATGTTGAGTACGCGTTGCCGGTTCTCCGGAACGAACCACTCATTCCAATCGGGGTTACCGCGAATCTCAGAAGGTTGGAAGACGCGATCCATACCCACCTTGCCGGTGAGCAAGCCCTGTTCGAGGGACATGTAGGTGAGCGTAGCCAGGTCATGCTTCGCGCAAGCCGGAAGAATCTCCTGCTCCGCATCGCGATGCAGCATGGAGTAGCGGAATTGATCGCTCGCAATGGGCCCGCTCTTGACATTCTCCTCCAACTCTTCGAGTGAAACGTTGCTCACTCCAAACGCGCGAATCTTCCCCTCCTGCTGCAACCGCATGAGACAGGCCACCGTGTCCTCAATAGGGGTCTTGTCCGGCAGAGTCGAAGGCCAGTGGGTCTGGTAGAGGTCGATGTAATCCGTGCCCAAGTGGCGGAGGCTCTTCTCCACTTCCATCTGGATCGTGTCTGGGCGGAGGCTTCGGTGCAGGCGTTTACCGTCGAACTCCGCAAAAAACGAACCGCGCGGGTCGTCCCAGATCAGGCCGCACTTGGTAGCCACGAGGACCGAACTGCGTCGACCACGAATGGCTTTCCCCACCACTTCTTCGCATCGCCCAAAACCGTAACCGGGTGCGGTGTCCACCAGGTTGATCCCCAGGTCGAGCGAGGCCTGGATCGTGTGGATGGATTCGCGGTCGTCAGGCTGGCAGCCCCAGAACTGGCCCCCGCCCATAACCCATGTTCCAAGTCCGACTACCGAAGCAGAAAGCCCGGATTTGCCTAGAGGTCGATAATTCATAGTAAGATAGGTTTGAGGATGGTAACGCGCATTAAGTCAGTACAACAACATCAGGGTCCCAGCAGGGCACGGCGCACCGAAATCTCGGTGTAGGTCTCGCCGAGTTTGCGAAGTTCAGCCAAGCCCGCAGCATCGGTAACCAGGTTCAGGGCGACCGCAGCCGCATGGCGAGTATCCGTGGCGTTCTGCAGATTGGCGACTGTCTCCAGCAGCACGGGGCGGGCTCGTGCATCCCGGATGCGGCCCAAAGCCCAGGCCACCTCCGCACGCCAGCAGGGCGTAAGGTCGTTGTGCAGGAACAGAACTCCTGGTCCGAGCGGATCCGGCCTGCCCTCGGCGGCTTCCGGAGCCGACTTCGCCAGCACTTGCACCAAGGCGTCCACCGATCGTGCATCCCCCAGGTTTCCCAAGGCTCGCGCCAGGAAGAAACTGACCCAATGCCGTGTGGGCAACTGGGTCACCACCGGAATTCCGGTGTCAAAAACGCGAGGGATATCAACTGGTTTCGTGCAATAGCGGAGCAAGGCTTCGCGAATGCGCGCTTCATATCCCGCGTCACGGCAGGTCAGCGACAGAATCTGCGCCGCCCGATTCTCGGGATCGGGTTTTCCGCCCCAGGCTTGGTGTGTGGTGGCGATCGCCTTCTCGATTTCCGCGTCTTTCTTCGCCTGCGTATCTCCCAGGAGTGCCAAACAGGTCTCCACGACGGCCTCTTCCATGCCACCCCGCCGGAGCAGTCGTCCCACCAAGGTCTCGTAGTCGTCGTTCTCTGGCAAAAGCGCCCGGTCCGGGTCCGTGGGAACTGATTGGATCAGGGGAGAAGCGAGGGATCGAGCTGTCACTGCGAGACGATCGAGCGCCTCTATGATGAGATAGTGAACAGGCGAAGCGTGGCAGGCGATGAGGGCGTCGTGGTCTCCATACCAGCGCGTATACTCGGGATAGGGCGGCAACTCCCCAAAAACCTGCACCAATCCATTGACTGCCTCAGGGGTGGCGATGCGGCCCAGCGCCTCCACGGCCGCTTCGGCAAGGAAAAGATTGGCTTTCTCCGGATCACGGTGTTGACGCAACGTTTCCAACAAAGCCCCCGTTGCATCGGCATCACGCAACCAGCCCAAGGACCTCACAATCGACTGCAGGGTGCGTGGATTGACGTCCGCAAGCGAGTTGAACCGCGCTTCATCCCCACGGTAGGTCTTCCTCCATTCCGGAAACGGATTCCGTTCCTTTTCGCGCAAGAAACACTCCCGAAGGGCCCTGCGCCCGAGGTCAGCGCCAACGTGTCCCAAGGCCACCGCGGCGACCCGTACGTCATCCCGATTACCCCCGCCCAGCCTGGAGACCAGGTCCTGCTCGATCTTAGCCCAAGTGTTCTCTCGAAACCATCCAGTCCAATCCGCGGCCTGCCTCTGACGCGTCTCCTGCGGTGAGAAGGGGTCCAGAGGATTTGCGTGGCCCGTGAGGTTCTCGAGTGCCACCGCCGCCGCCTGTGCGACCACTGGATCTTCGTCCAGCAAAGCACGGAGCAATGGTGCCACCGAAGAGCGGTCTCCGCAGGAAGCCAGGGACACAGCCGCGGCTAAGCGAACCTCCCGCGACTCATCCCCAAGGCTCTTCGCCAGCGCGGACGCAGCCGTCCGATCCCGAAAGACCCCCAAGCGGTATGCGGCACTGATCTTCAGATCGGTCTGGTTGCCCTGAAGCACTGAGATCAAGCGATCCACCTCTTGCGCCCCCGTTGCGAGAGGCTCCCCGGTGCTGCCGTGTCGGTTGATGCTGGCCACTTCCCGATAGCGATCGAATTGGAGCTCCATCAGTCCCGTTACGGCCGCGTTGTTCCCACGGAAGCGCAAGGGTTCCCCTGCCCCCGTCAACCGCACGGGTCGGACCCGGGTTGCCTGCAGACCCATCGAGGCATAGGAAGGGGTCACCTGGCGTGGTTGATGACAGCCGATACAGGCGCGAGTTTCTCCGGGCCTAACATAGATCCACGACATTTCGTTCAACTCCGAGCGACCTTCCGCATCCACCGCCTGGAAAGCGATGGGTGTATCGGCGGGAACCTCCACCGCGAAGGAGCCGTCGGGAGCCATCGGGACCGTGCCCAGATCCGAGACGTCGCTGCCGGCGTGAACGATATAGGAATGCGAGGAGCGCAACGTAAGTCCCTTCCCGGCCAGCACGCGAATGGCCTTCACGTGGGGCCATCCGGCGGTGGTGTTCTTGGTCAGACGAGCGTTTTGGCAGACGAGAATCCCCGTGGGATGGGTTTCAGCCAGTTTGCGCGAATCCAACTTGCTGGCCAACTGCGGCGGACGAGGCCGTGCTCCCAGGAAGACCGGTGAATGCAGCGGCGCATTGGTGGATTCGTAGACCACCACCACACGACCATCAGTTTGGTTGGGTTGGGCAATGGCGATCTTGGCGTAGCTGACTTCGTGTGCCCTGGATTGGGTGGCTCTCACCCGATCGGTGTGACTCCCCCTCTTGGCCAGGGTACAGAGTAATCGCCCATCCGGCAAAGCTGCGACATCCCCAGCGGCCAGGGGCAGATGGTATAGCTCGGAGGCCTGAGATCCCAGACGCCCTACGGCAATGCCGGAACCCGTGACAAAGGCCACTCGACCATCGGGTAACGGGGCAGGACTCCCGCAATAGAAGGCTCTGAGCCGACCACCGTATTCAGGACCTAAGTCCAGGCCAAACTCGGTGTAACCAGTCGTGCCGTCCGGGTAAACCGCATGCAGCAGGGTCTCCACTTTTCCGCGGTCAAAGAAGTTGTCGGACCGGATGAAGAGGATTCTGCCGTCGGCCAGAACCTCTGGCTCGTTATCAAACACCAACGTATGGGTAAGCGGCGTGATGTTCTTCCCCTCCACGCTCATGGTGAAGAGCGACCGCGAGGGAGGATTATGATACTCCTCGAACGTCCCGATACGGGTCGAAGTGAAAACGATCCGGCCATCGGGCAGCTCGCAGGGATCGATGTCATGGAACGGACCCTCGGTCAACCGCTGCGGTGGGCCACCCTTGGCCGGGACGGAGTAAATGTGGAAAAAAGACTCACCTTCGGGAACCATGGATACATAGATCCGTTCCCCGTCAAACGAAACGGAAGGCGAACCCAAGGCTCCCTTCCCCGCGTCCAGGAGCGGAAGGGGACGGGTATCAGGCTTGGCCGGCCTGAGGACGTAGAGCTTGTGGCCCACCTTCATCGGCGCAGGAAGGTCGTGCTCCGGAAACGATCTGGAATCCCGCGCGTTGAAGATCGTCACGGAAAGACTGTCGTAGCGATCCCCGGTCCCCACGAGCGGCCGATACAGGCTGCAGTCGTCCCCTACGAAGGCCACCGCCTCCGGCCAGGCAAAATCGTCGGGCGGGGTGATCATGTCGCCCTGGTCACGCGAGCCAGCAGGTTCCCGATCGGAACGGAGTGCGAACTTGCCCCAAGGCGCCACACCAAACGTGCCCAAGCTCACGGCCTTGGCCCACCCTTGGTCGTTCAGGTCCGGTTGCTTCCAATTCGGCTGCTCCTGGGTGACGCATTTCCAGGAACCGTCCGTTCCCAGCTCCGCTTTCTGTCCGTCCACCAACTCCACCACCACCCTGGCGATCAACCCGGCCGGTCCGGGAGCCGTATTCACCGCTTCCACCGCGATCACGTTGTGTCCCGCCGAGAGCAGGCGTGCGACATCGAACCGCTTGGCACGGCTCCAGGCACCGGGATCGGCTTCGCTCTCCCCGGCAAACTGGCCATTCAGATAGACGCTGTACAAGTTGTCCGCGGCGATCAGGAGTTCCGCAGAACGGATCCGTGCCTTCTCGGTCACTGCCAACGAGGCGCGAAACCAGGTGACGCCAGCCGGCTGGTCGAGTGCCGTCTTGCCCGGGGGCGGAGCAGACCAGATCCAGCCAGTGCCCTCAAAATCGACGGTTTGGGCACCAAGTACGGCACAGAACATCCAGATGGCAAATGCCACCCTCCACAAACGACTCGTCAAAGACCCTATGCTTCGCAAGGTGTTAATGCGGGCAATGTAAGTACTGTTTTGCATCATGGAAAGTCCAAAGGCGCGGTCCACCGCTTTTCCCTTTCGCTTTCCTAGCCTACATGACAGCCTCTCAGCGATACACGCCTATGATCATGATTCGACGGACCTTCGGGACAATGGCGCTACAACTGGCGCTGCTCGGGACTCTTTCCTCCACCACTTGGGCCGAGAACTGGCCCTGCTGGCGCGGCCCCCGCGGAGATGGTACTTGCCTGGAGCGCAATATTCCCTCGAACTGGGATCCGACCAACGCACTTTGGAAGGTCGAGTTGCCCGGTAAAGGGCATGCTTCCGCCAGCGTATGGAACGACCGGATCTGCACCGTCACCGCCCTGCCCGACACCGAGGAAAGGGTGCTCCTCTGCTTGGATCGTGCCACCGGGAAACTGCTTTGGCAGCAAACCGTCGTCAAAGGCCCGCTGGAAAAGATCCACAATGAGAACAGCTACGCCTCCAGCACTCCTGCTACCGATGGAAAACGAGTGTTCGTGACCTTCCGGGTCGGGGACGACATCGTCGTGGCGGCGCACAATCTCAGCGACGGCAAACAGCTGTGGCTGGTCCGGCCCGGCACGCACGTGGGCGAGTGGGGCTACAACAACGAGCCCGTGTTGTTTGAAGACAAAGTGATCGTGGACGGCGACAGCAAAGGCGACTCCTTCCTGGTCGCGCTGAACCAGTCCGACGGCAAAGAAGCCTGGAAAGTGTCCCGAACAAACAAAGGGATTAGTTACAGTCCTCCCCTCATCCGCCAAATCGGCGACCGCCTCCAACTCATCCAATGCGGTGACCGCCGCGTCGCGAGCTTCGACCCTCGAACCGGCAAGGAATTCTGGACGGTCGACGGTCCGTCGCAGGAGTTCGTAGCCAGCCCCGTGTATAGCGAAACCGCAAAACTGGTCTTCGTGAGCAGCAGCTGGCCCAAGACCATTCTCCTCGCCATCCGGCCCGACGGCACTGGCGACGTCACCGAAACCCACGTCGCCTGGCGCGACACCAAGGGTGCGCCCTACGTTCCGTCGCTAACGCTCATGGGGGATTTGCTCCTGGCCATTAATAACTCAGGAGTCGCTTACTGTTACGAGGCCGCGACCGGTACCGTGTGCTGGCAGGAAAAACTGGGGAAACATCACGCCTCACCAGTGCTGATCGGCGACAAAGTCTTCCTCATCAATGACGAAGGGGAAATCAACGTGATCACCCCCGGCAAGACCCTCGTAAAGGCCGCTACCTATCAACTCGGCGAGTCCTGCTACGCTTCGCCCGCGATCAGCGATGGACAAGTTTTCCTACGAGGTTTCAAACACCTCTTCTGCATCGGAACGAAAACCGGATCCTGATCGGACCCAGCGGGAGCGCACCTCAAACTTGATGTTGCGCGCATGAAAAAAACGTTAGATCGCAAAACGGCTACCTTGTTGATCCTGGTAGCGGGACTGGTCTTCACGTGCTGGACGACTTTGAATCTGCACCGGGCGGAAGATCAGCGGCAGCGGGCTTTCCTGTCTCAATCCTTGGAAAGCCAGGCCTTGCGACTGCGCCAGAGCACTCAGCGCTACGAGGATCTCATCCGGTCTCTGCATTTCTATTTCAGCGACCCCTCCAAAGTCACGCGCGCGCAGTTTGCGCAGGCCGCGACAAATCTTACCAGCCGCTACGCCGGGGTCCAGGCATTGGAGTGGCTGCCGGAGGTTCCCGGGGTGGAACGGGCGGCTTGGGAGCAGCGAGGTCGCAATGAAATAGGCCCGGGATTCGAATTCCGAGATCAAATTGCACCTCAACGTTTTGCGCGGGCCCAAGACCGAGTCCGGCACTGGCCCATCCTCTACGCTGAACCCCTCGAAGGAAATGAAAGTGTGATTGGTTATGATCTCGCTGGTGGCCCCACTACCCATCAGCTTTTGCATGCCCGCGCCACGGGCGCCCTCACGGTGACTGCCCCGTTCGTGCTGGCTCAAAGCCGAAACAAGGAGTTGGGGATCGTCATGATTCTTCCGGTTGGAAAGACGACGACCTCGCCCACTGCGGACCCAGACTTCAAAGGGTTCCTCGAGGTAGTTTTCCGCTTGGAAGACATGCTCGATGCCACGTGGCCGAAACAGAGCAACACGGAACTCCAACACCTGGGCATCGCCATCCGCGATATCACCGATCCCCAGAAGCCTCTCTTCGCCTATTCGCGAGGGATCGATTCGGTGGTCATGGAAACTGAAACCGGGCACTCCTCTCCAGCGGGGTTGGTGAGGTTCGGGGGACGCGACTGGCAGGTCACCGTATACCCCACCCCAGCTTGGCTGGATGCCTATGCAAGCTCCCGCCCCACCCTGGTCGTGGTGGCAGGGACCCTCATTTCCTTCCTTCTCGCGGGCTACGTCTCCGCCTTGTTCGGTCGCACGGAACTCGTGGAACAGTTGGTCCGGCAACGCACCGCTGCGCTCGAGGAGAGCCAGCAACGGCTCCGCACGAGCGAGGAAAGCTACCGGGCGTTGTTCGACCTGGCGCACGATGCGATCGTGATCGTCCGGGATGGCGTGGCCATTCGCGCTAACCGCCGGGCGGAGGAATTGTTCGGATGCACGGCCGAGGACTTCGCTCTCGCGCCTCCTTACCGAATGTCACCGGAAACCCAGCCCAATGGCATGGCTTCGGAGGAACTCGCAGATCGATACGTTGCCAAAGCCCTCGCGGGAGAACCTCAAAGGTTCGAGTGGCAGCATCGCAGGAAAGATAATACCCTTTTCGACGCGGAGGTTTCCATCTACAGGGTCGAGCAACCCGGCCAGCATCCTGTCATTCAGGTGATCGTTCGCGACATTACCGAGCACAAACGAGCCGAGGAGAGCGAAGCCAGACTGGAAGCAAGATTGCGCCAGGCCCAGAAGCTCGAGGCGATTGGTACCTTGGCAGGAGGCATCGCTCACGATTTCAATAATATCCTTGGTGCCATCATGGGTTACGCGGACCTGGCCCTGGAACACGCCAAAGCCATCCCGGACCTCCAGAACTCACTCAACCAAATCCAAGTGGCTTCGGAGCGGGCCAAGAACCTGGTGAAGCAGATCCTGGCGTTCAGCCGCCAGAACCCTCAACAAAGACGCCCCATCGGCCTGGAGCCGGTCGTCCTCGAAGCCCTAAGCCTGCTCCGCTCCACCCTCCCAGCCACCATCGAAATCGTGGACCGCATCGATACGAACCTTCCGCAGGTGCTGGGGGATCCGACGCAGATGCATCAGGTCGTAGTGAATCTCTGCACCAACGCAGCCCATGCGATGCGCTCCCGCGCCGGGAAGTTGACGGTTCTTCTCCACCGATTCCGTCCCGATTCTGCCTTCATCGCCAGCCACCCGGATTTGCGCGAGCGAGACTATGTGCGCCTCACTGTCCAAGACACGGGGCATGGGATGGACGCGGAAACCCTGAAACACATCTTCGAACCGTTCTTCACCACCAAGGCCCCCAGCGAGGGCACTGGCCTGGGTTTGGCGGTGGTCCATGGGATCGTCCAAGACCACGAGGGGACCATCTACGTAAACAGCCAACTCGGAGCAGGTTCCGAGTTTGAGCTGTTCTTACCCGCCCTCGAAGCGCCGCGCATCGCAGGTGCTACCCACGCGTCCTCCATCCCACGCGGCCAAGGCGAGCGCATCCTGTTTGTGGACGACGAAAAAGCTTTGGGAATCGTTGGAGGCCGCATACTCAAGCACCTCAACTACCAGGCCTGCGTCTTCAACAGCCCACAGGAAGCGCTGGAGTCTTTCCGCGCTACCCCCGCAGACTTCGACTTGGTCATCACCGATCTAAGCATGCCTGGAATGACCGGAATCGACCTGGCCGACGCCCTGCGCAGAATCCGCCCCGACATCCCGATCATCCTCTGCACGGGCTTCAGCGGGACTTGGGACCGGGAGGCGATCCGCAGGCGGGGGATCCAAGACCTGGTGCTCAAACCCCTCAACCTGATCGACTTGGCTGAATCGATCCAAGGCGTGCTACGACAAGGATAGGTGTTACCTACTAATCGTCTTTATTAGCCCACACGATCGAGCCTTTTTTCTTGTCACGTTTCTGGGGGCCAAGCTAACCTCTGCGCCCTCGGTTCAACAGGAACCGTGCCCACTCTTGTGCCAGAGTAGCTCAGAGGTAGAGCAGGGGACTCATAAGCCCTTGGTCGGGGGTTCAATTCCCTCCTCTGGCACCACTTCAGAATCAACACAATACCAATACAATCAAGGGTTTGGGGCGTGTTTCAGAGTTCTCGCTCTACTGCAGGGGAATGCAGCTAAGAGCAGCAAAGTTGCCGTTAATGCACACCGGTACGCCCGGATAACTTCCTTGCCGGTAATTGCGGCAACCTGATCCAAATCACGCCGCTTCGCTAAGGATCGCCTCTGGTGTCGAGTGTTGTCTCGAGAGGCAGTGCTCACTCCGCGCTGATGATCCTGAAGAAGGCAGACGCGCTCCCGGTCGGTAACTCCACGGACTGGTCGTTCGTCGGACCTCCGTAATTTTGCCAGGTCTCGCTTACAATAGACTCCGTTGTCTGCACCTGATAGGGGGCTGAGCCGCCGCTCCAATGGAGCAGGATCGCTCCGTTCGCCTGCCGCGAGATGGTTACGACCGCCAAACCGGTCTGCTCGGGTCCGACACGGACGGAAAAGGACGCGCTCGCAATCTCATCCCGAGAGGCGGGCGTTTCTCCACCGACAATGGTCACCGAACCCTGATAGTAGCCATCAGGGGCGTTGTCTTGAAGGCGCAGCGAAAAGACATGACCCTGCCATGCTCCCCCTGAAGGCACAGAGTCGGGAAGACTCATCAGGAAATCCGCGCCATCTAGAATGGCATTTGTATCGTAGGTGTCGAAAGTGCAGCCGTTCACCAATTGTGGGAGGCTGGAGTTGTTCTGAACGCTTCCGGTAAACTCAACGGTCTGTCCTGGCAGTGCCACGTCCGCCGACGGTACGACCGAAAAGCTTAACGGCGGTGGACTGGCTGGAGCGCGGGCGAATTCTGGTGCGGCACTAAGGAAACCGGGGGAAACCTCCGCCTTGGGGGTCTTTATATAGAGGTCCTTATCCCCGTTCGAATAATAATTAACCTCGCACCAAGCCATTTCGACCTTCTCATCAGGCGCCAGCGTGATATCGGTAGAAAACGACCACGTCTCTCCGGGTTTGAGGGGTTTGAGCAATTGTCCACCAGCAGGTAATGAAGACTTAGGCAGAACTACCTCCTCTCTTGAGGAAGTGGCGACAGATGCCTTGGCGATGGTCAATCCACCCAAGGGTATGCGAGCCGAGCTTGGATTGGTCAGTTTCCAGTCCAGACGAGCCGAGCCAGTGGAGCGATTGACCGCCACGCTAAGATCGAGCTTGGCCTCTATGGTGTTGACCGTTGTGGAGATCGCATCCTCGGCATGGGCCGGAGCAGGCGTGTAGGGAATGGTGTGTGTCTTCGCTTCTTCCTCCTTATTCGGAAGGGAGACCTTGGCTTCGTCCCACCATTTCCTTGGGTTAGCCTTGATCCACCCATAGACACGTTCCGCATATCCTCTTCCCTGACTGTCAATCCAACCCAGTCTGTAAATTTTCCCCGTATTATAGATTCGGACAGCGTAGAACCAGTCTTCGAGTATCCAACGGTCTCCCCCTCCGACGGGATGGTCCTTGGCTAGCTCGTCCCATTTATTTCTGAGCACATCTGCACCCGCCTCGATATTGGCCTGGATGCTGGTCGCCAGCAACGCTAAGCGCTCCAGCGCCAGATCGTTTGTCGCTCCGGCCAGTGCCGTGCCCTGGGTCAGCTGCATCAATCCTATCCCACCGTCACCCGTAACGACACTCCACTGAGAAACGGGGTCGAATTGCTGCCACCGGTGGGTATAGTCGCTCTCCTCATAGGCAACGCCATAGAGTATGTGACGGGGAATCTTAGCAGTACCCGCGGCTCGGCTAAGCATGCCCTTCACCTCCTTGTAACCGTACTTCTTCCCTTTGGTGTGAAAGAGGGCGTAAAGGTAACTTGTCGGGAAGACCCGGCTGGTGTAGAAAACCGTGTCCCCATCCTTGGAGCGCTGTGTAATCCTCCAAAGCCCACCTTCATAAAGGACATCTCCATCGGAACGCGTCTGCGATCCGTCTAGCCGCCACAGATCATACGTCCTGGTCACCGCCTGGTCTGTAGAGTCCGGAGCGTAGAACATGGACAGCAGGTCCTTGTTCCCATCGTCGTAGACCCGAATCCTCGCATTGTTGTCGTATGCATGGCGCTCGTTGACTTTGATGCCACCATCGTCCGCGAAGCTGATATCCGAGCGGAAGACGAGATACCCGTCGTAGACCCCGACGAGATAATCGAAGATCGTCTCCTGCGGCAGCGTGGCCGGCAGGTCGGCTCGCACCAGGACCCCCCACTCAAAACCCGGCCGAGGATCCACCTGAATTTTATAACTCCCCACTCTCCTGGCCGGCGTCACCGCGTCCCGAACACGGGGTGTCCCATTGGCCAAGAAAAGGATGTTTGGCTCGAACAAAACCTCAAAGGACGCTAATCCGGACCCGGACGTTGATCCGCTCCAAGTCACTTTCAGGTCGTGAGTCCCTGTCGACATGTCTACGGGGACGGGGAAGAACAACCGCTTCACCTCATTAGGCCCAAGAACGATACCCGCACTCATTGGGAAGCCGTCCAGTTCCAAGGCCAGCGTAATCGTCGACGTCATCCCCGTTGCCCGCAGCAAGAGGGAAGGCGCCGCCTGAAGGATTCCGCTACCGAGCAACAGCACCAGTGGCAATAGAAGCCGGATCCGAAGGGGCGCCGACTTGGACATTTCCTTTCCACCCGTTTCTCGCAAAGAATGCATCCGAGTCATTTTCATCGTCTCCACCAGTCAAAACTAAACCATTCGTGTACAGACTCTTAGTTAAGGCAAATGCTTGAGATTAGCTTAGGTAGCCCAGATTCCGCTGTCTAGGAGGAATGGGTGGCTGATTCAGCGTGAGGAGAGTGAAGGTAGTCTCGCTTCCCCGACCCGAATGTGTTACTTTACTCCTAAGTGTCCTCAGCGACCACAACCCCTTGTCGCAGGACGACATCTACGAGTCCGTTGAGTTCTAACCAAGTCGACATTGGATTCTTAGTCTGTGACCGATTAGATGAGTCCCTCCACGCAAAGATCGGTCGCAAGTCGCAGTACTTGTCACCAAGCTTCCGAAAACGATCACGGCATGGATCTGCCGCCTGTCCAAGCGAGACCGCTAACATGGTCAAGATGAGAAGTTGGATCGTTCTTCTCACAGGATTAGTACATCCGAGTTCCGTTCGCATCCTGGGTTACCGTCAGAATCTCCAGCAGACTCCACGGAATCGTTATCACAAACCCGAGGATGGCCCAACCCAGGAACAGGGTTATGAGCAGCTGGATAGCACCCGACCAATTCCGACCGGCGTAGAAATTGTGCACCCCCAGGCTCCCGAAAAACAAACCGAGGACGATGTAGATTCCCCGGCTCTTCGCTACGACGACTACTCTTGGGCCGAACGAACCTTGAATAAACTCAGGGGTGGGACGGGCTGGGGGGCCTGGTTCCAGCAGATGTTGCAGCATTCCCAAAGCTCGCCATTGATCGTCCCCCGCTTCGCAATGCATCGTCCGCATGTGCACTTTCCTTGAGATCCACATGGCCCGCAACTGCTGAAGCGTTAACGGCCCGTTTGTTTGCTGGCCTTCCAGAATGTAGTAGGCGGGAGTCGGGCCTTTCTGGACGGTTGGGGTAGGTATCTGGACTCCCGAGCACAACTCGGTCTCAAGTCCACAGTGTGGGCAGCTTACCCGTTTTCCAAGCTCGGCAATGTCGAACTCTAGATGCCCTCCGCATTCATCGCAGCCGCTTTTCATGGTTCGAAAGAGTATTTCGCCAGATTCCTTTTCTCCTAATCCGGATAGCTGATCTGACGCCACTGGCGACTGATTGTCAAACCCACTTCAGCCCTGATCCACGAGGGAAGACCTCAGAGGGCACATCTCGATAGTCTACAATTGATGAGGTGCCAGAGTTTGGAGCGTCTCTAGGCATGTCCCGACCCGACCATTACGAATGCTGAAAGAGGTGTGCACAATGTTGACGGTCGAGCTCTAATTCCATGGCACGCGCTGCCCCAGCGAGTCTGGCAACGGCTACCGCCAGCGCTGTGGTCCCCTGCCCCGCTTTCACCTCTCGTGCACCTGAACAGGCGCGAAAGAAGCTATCCAGCCATCCCGGCTCGTGCCTCCAGGTACCTAGTGGTGACCGCCTCCGATGCCGATTGAAGTTCCGAAACAATACCATCGAAGGCTTGCAGCACCACTGCCAGTTTCCGATCTTCACTCAGGGTCGATTCGCCCACGGTCTTTTTCAGGCGTCCAATCAGGCTGTTTCGAAAGACTGGCGACATCACCCCGAGTGTCCGAGCAGTGTATTGGGTTCCCCAAGCTTCAGTGAAGGCACGGCTGAGGTAGGAACGAATGGCGGTGATGAAAAGAACCAGGGGCTCATGGCGCGCGTGGCTCGCGGCTTGTTGGCGCGCAAGGTTCATGAAGGCGATAATCTTCGCCAGTTGGTCGGCGGAAAAGCTGTGATCTTGGGTGAGACGGTCCGAAAGTCCCGCCACATTCGCCGCCAGAGTGCCTTGGTCGGACAATCGGGAGCGGTAATAGCTAAAGTTCGCCACGTATTGCTCGTGGACCTTATGGAAGAGCTGGCAGACTGGTTCAACAGAGTCCGCCCATGCCAAGGGGCGTTTCTCTTGCCGCTGCCTGCAAAGCGCAAGGCCAGAGGTGACGAGTTCTTCTACAAGGTCGAGGAGCATGCGTGTTTAGGCCGGCCTGGGTTATTCTCAGATTCGTCGCAGGAAAAACCCAAAGCGGTTTGCTTAAATTACCCCCGGAGGGGGAAACTAGCTAGCACGCATTTAAACCCAAGAGAGTGATCCACCTGAGGAGTCGACGCATTCACTCTGTTAGCCAGTCAAACGCCGTTCCTATCTTAACACCGGCGCTCCATCCCGCCAAATCAGTTCATGAGCGGCAAGATACCAAGTCTGTCCGCGATCGTTGTTACCCTGGAAGAACAGGACGGTCTTCCCAGACTCGAGGCGGAGCACCCCGGGATGACCGGATTCGGAGGAATTCCAAGTCCCCGCCTGGCCGTTGGGCAAAAACGGTTGAGGGGATAGGCGTCTCCATCGCAGCCCATCCCGGCTGATGGCACAGCCGATCTGTTGTGGTTCGTTGTTGAAACCGCCCGCGTAGAACATATAGAGAACCCCATCGACACGGCACAAGGTCGGGGCCTCGATGCAGTTCCTTTCCCAGGGCAACTCCGGCTTAAGAATGGAAGCTCCCGACAACTGCTCCCAGGATTGGCGCCCAAATTCCGACTTCAAGTCCGCGCCCGCCACACCGAGCATCTGCACCTTCATCTCGGGATCGCGGGTGGCAAAGTAGAGCAGGAGTCGCCCCTCGAGCGGGATCACGTCGGCATCAATCGCTCGACCGCAGGTCCAGGCCCCTTGCGGCCGAAACACCGGGTTGGAGGGGTTGCGGCGAAAGTGAGTGCCATCGTCGGAGACAGCGTGACAGATGGCATCCTTCGCGCCATTCCCATAGGTCTGGTAGAACAGGTGTACTTTGCCGTCGAGTACGATCGCACCTGGCGCGCAGATGCCATTGGTTTCGCAATCCTGGACGGGAAGCACCTCCCCCAACTTTTCCCATCTGATCAGATCCGTGCTGGAGGCTATCCCGATGGACCATCCTCGGGGGGAGTCCGCCCGTGCGAGCGCCGGGCTGAAGGGAGGAAGCGAAAAATAGAGCAGGTAACGGTCCTGAAAGCGCACGACCGAGGGATCCTTGGCAAATGGCCTCCCCAGCCGAGTGTTGTCCGACCACTTCATAAGGGGAGGGGCTTCGGCAGCTTGACCCCTGGATGGATCCGCAGTGTTTGTTTCAGCCGTAGACGCAAGACCAGTGCACACAGCTGACAGAACCGCCGCCGCAAACATGTGCATCAGCCGAGAGGCGCTCACGAATTCCATATGGAATCTGATTAGGGTAAATCCGGCTGGAACTCAAGCCGAGTCTGTCCCGCACCAACCAGACGCTGGAAATCAGCGGGGCAACGGTTCTACCGGGTTCTTCTGGCGAAATAGCGTCCACCGGCGTCAAGGGAATGGTCAAAGGTGCAACCACCTCAGATTCTTGAATGCCAGTTTTGTCCTGCTCGTTTTCAGGTTGCAGCCTACTTTGAGCACCACGATGTCCTCAGGGTCAAGACGGCCGTTTGGATCCGGCTTGGACCAGCCCGCCCCGTAGGTAACCGGGTCGAACAGGGCGATCGCCTCCGCCTGAGCGTTCGGGCCGAGCTGCGGCGAGAAATCGCTCACGTAACTGCTACCGTTCTGCTCTTCGAAGATGGCACGAAACACGCCTTCTCCCTCCTCGACCTTTAGGGTACAGCCAAGCCCAACTGTCCCCGGCGGCGGCCTTTGACCAGCAGGAAGCCTGAGCACCGCATAGACCCACTTATCGGGTCCAAGGGGCTCAGCCTCCAGGGTGACCCAATCGCTTCGCTGGGCCAGCCGGACCTTGCCGTCCCCGGCAACCATCCCCTCCCAACGGCTTGCCTCCTGCGCTTCAGGAATCGGTGTTCCAACCTGCCGCGCGATCAGGCTAGGCTCGGGAACCAAGCGAAGAGACAGGACCGATTTCCCAACCCTTCCAAAATCGCCTTCGACGCGGAGCGTGGCAAGCAAGATGGGTTCACTTTCGCGGCAATCCAACTGGAGCGGAAGCTCTGTCCGGGACTGAGGCGCGATCGCGACGCGACTCGGGAGAGCGACTTTCCATCCTTGCGGCGCCTCCACGTGGAGGAAGCCCTTTACCGGCAAATCAGAGAAGTTGTAGGCAAACACGGGCATGGATACAGTGCCCTCTGAGGAAACCCGATAAGCCGATTGACTCAGACTGATGCTTGCCTGCGGCCACTGGGCTTGAAGGACCACAGCGGACGGTTTGCCCCCCAGCCGCGGCGGGGAGGTGGGCGGCGGTAGGATCTTGAGCTGCTTGAGGCAGGTGTCGCTCAGGAGCGCAAACACCGGCGCGGGTGAGAGCGACAAGCAGCGTGCGGGTTCCTGCTTACGCCCTAGATGGTCAAACACCGCGCCAGGGCTTCCAGGAAATTCCAGCACCGCTCCACCTTCGGTGGTCCAAGCAACGAGCACCGTCGTGCGGCGTCCATCAGGCCTTGCACGGAACAGAAACCCACGCACTGTGGGCTGAGCGGTTTCCAATCGCCCCACAGCTCTTGCGTCCGCGAGAAGGCGGCCTACCGCCGCCAGCGCGACATAACTCGGCCGGGGCGTGAGGTCCGGTCGCAGCAGACCAAACTGGGTTTGCCCTTCCACATAATGGGGCAGCATGAAGTAGAATGTGTTCGCGGACCCTTCATGTAGGGAACAGGCGAAGGTCTTCGCGACCCGCTCGGCCTGAATCCGCAAATCGGCATCAGTAGGCTCTTTGAGTTTCTCGTCCCCGGTCCAGGACACGGGAAAAGCGCACTCAGTAACCCAGAACGGTCGACCGGCCGAAACCGCCCGGAAGTCTCCGTAAACCCTGGGATAATCCTCGAACGGTGCGTAGTGATGGAGGTTGAAGGTATCGAAATAGGGCCAAGCTTCATTGGCATGGAGGTCGGCTAGTTGGGCGCGGCCTGGCAGGGCGAAGACGTTGAGGCAAGCTATCGCCTCCTTCGCACCTGATTTGAGCCCCAGATAGGAGGCCTTTTGCATAGCGGCCATCTCCGCCCCGGTATGGCCTCCAAAAACCGGGATATCCGCCTCATTCCAAGGCTCAAAAGCGGGGACCTGCCCACGCCAACGTCGGGCCATCTCACGATAGAACCGGTACGCGTCGCGAAGGTCCAACGGAAACCGGCTTGTCGTGGGATTGGCCCAGGGTGGGGACAAGTGGTTCACCTGCAAGACCTGCAGTCCTGCCCTCCGCTGCGCCAAAGCAGCGTCATCGTAACGGCCACGGCCAGCCCAACTACCCGCCTGCGGCTCCAACTCCACCCAAGACAAACGGTCTCGCACCCTGTTGATGCCCGCCAACGCACACAAACTGGAAACCGCATCCATCTTCTCGCGCGGGTAGAACCATGACATCGCCACGTCCAATCCCACCGGCGAACTCACTGGCGTAGGCACCTTGAGAGGATTCACCACTGCGCAGGAGATCCAGTGGGAAGAACCCTCAGCTCGCAGTCGATAGAAACCCACCGGAAGACGCCCGAGCCTTGCGATCCCCTCACGTGAGTCCACCGCCGAAATCCTCGTCTCTTCGTAGTCATAGAGGCCCCAGATCAGTCCAGGCTGCGTCGGCCGCAACTCCACTGCGACTTCCTCCCCAGCCAGAAACACGTTGCCAGGGTGGTTTGGCAGGGGACGAGGAATCACCCGACCACGGAACTCGCCCCAAGCGGGGTAGCCAAGCGCGATCGACAACGCCAGCACCAGCATGGATGGAAATCGCATGGCCTCCTTCTATCGGGTGCCGGATTCCGCCGCAAGCCCAAGTCCGCAGGCGATGCGGCTCCCGATTCCGTCGGGGGCTTGTCAGAAGCGCTTGCGGGACTTAGACTAAGGCGAATGAACAATCATGATACCACTTTCACCAAGGAGGATCCGTGGCGGATCTTTCGGATTATGGCCGAGTTCGTCGACTCTTTTGAGACGATGTCGAAGGTTGGACCGGCTGTAACGGTGTTCGGGTCAGCCAGGTCGAAACCCGATGATCCTTACTACAAGATGGCGGAGGCTCTCGGCCGCGAGCTGGCCAAGCACAACCTCGCGGTGATTACGGGCGGGGGGCCAGGCATTATGGAAGCGGCCAACAAGGGGGCCGCGGAGGGAAAAGCCAAGTCGGTAGGGTTGAACATCGAGCTTCCGTTTGAGCAGAAGGGAAACAAGTACGCAAACGTTCCGATTCACTTTCACTACTTTTTCTCCCGTAAAGTCTGCTTCGTTAAATACAGCGTGGCATTTGTGTTTATGCCAGGTGGTTTTGGCACGCTCGACGAGTTCTTCGAGGTTTTGACGTTGATACAAACCCACAGGATCCCTCGTTACCCCATGATTCTCTTCGGGAAGAAATTCTGGGCCGGCATGTTAAGGTGGTTAGAGAAGGAAGTGGAGCACAACGCCTTGATCAGCCCAGGCGATCTCGAGCTAGTCACGGTGGTAGAGACGCCGACTGAGGCCGTGGACATCATCCTCGACTATCTGCGGAAGGTGGGTCCACAGGAGGGCGTGCCGGCGGCGCTGGTTTGAGCACTTCAACCAAGCCGGCCATGTACCATATTACCAGGCTTTCCAACGGCTTGACGGTCGCCACAGCTTGCATGCCGCACATGGCGAGTGTGAGCGTGGGGCTATGGGTCAACGTGGGGGGGCGTTACGAGCCTGCGGCCCTGAATGGTGTGTCCCACTTCATTGAGCACATGCTGTTCAAAGGAACGAAGCGGCGCTCCGCGCGGGACATCTCCCAGGCCGTGGAAGGGATTGGCGGATACCTCAATGCCTACACGAGTGAGGAGCACACCTGCTTCTACTCCAAGGCTCGCCATGACCGTTTCCAGGAGCTCCTCGACGTGCTCTTCGACATGTTCCTCAACTCGAGATTTGATCCCCTGGACATCCGCAAGGAGCGTGAGGTGATCAAGGAAGAACTGGCCATGTACGTGGATCAACCCCAGCAGTACGTACAGGAGTTGCTGAATCATCTTCAGTGGCCGGGCCAACCGCTCGGCCGATCGCTGACGGGGACCGAGAAGACGCTCGACGCGATGAACCGACAGCGGATCCTGGGATACAAGACTTCCTACTACGTGGCTCCATGCATCCTCGTGGCGGCGGCCGGGAACCTGTCAGCAAAAGAGATTGTGGAAAGCGTGAGCAAAATGGAAAGGCTCTTCGCTGACGGACCCAAGCCCCAGTTCACCAATGCGCATTGGAAACAAGAGGAACCTGCAATCCGGCTGGCCTCCAAGAAAACGGAACAAACCCAGATCGCCCTGGGGATCAGGACCACCTCTCGTCATGACGAACGCCGTTTCGCATTGAGAATCCTCAACACCGTTCTTGGAGAGAACATGAGTTCGCGGCTGTTTCAAACCATCCGCGAAGATCGTGGCCTCGCCTACTCTGTCTACTCCTGTCTCAGCTTCTTCGACGATACCGGGGACCTGGCTATTTCCGCTGGGCTCGAGGGCGATAACGTGAGCCGAGTCCTCAAGCTGATCCTAAAGGAGCTCCTCCGACTTCGGACGGAGCGCCTCACTGCCGCCGAACTGCGCCGGGCGCGGGACTATGTGATCGGACAGATGGATTTGAGCCTGGAGAACACCGAGAATCAGATGATGTGGCTGGGCGAGCATGTATTAGGGTACGGCCGCATCCCGTGTGCAGCCGCGATCAAGGATCGCCTGGCCAAGGTGACGGCGGCCGAGATCCGTCAAACGGCCGAAGACTTCTTCCGCCCAGGCCACCTCAACCTGGCCATGGTTAGCCCCATGAAGTCATCGAAGTCTGTGGAGAACCTTTTGCGCAAAGAGGCTGCGCGCCTCCAGTAATGCGGGGAAGGATTCTTCAGTTGGCACTTGGTCTCAGCCCGCTGGAGGTGGGTCAAAGGCTGGCCGGCCGACCAGGGTTTATCCTGCTTCACAGTTCGTCCAGTTCAGGACCTCACTCCCGCTATTCTGTCGCGGTGTCTGAACCCTCTCAAGCGTTTACCGTGACGGGGAGCGAATGGTGGCTGGAACAAGCGGGCAAGCCGAAAGCAAACGGCTTCGGGGCCTGGAAGGAATTGGCACGCCTTGTCGGAACGTTACCTCGTGAAACGCCGACACCCAGCCCATTCCCCGCCGGAGGTTGGTTCGGCTTTCTGGGATACGAACTGGGTTTGCAGTTGGAGGATCGCTTGGCTGGACTCCGACGCCCTGAACCGCGGCTAGGTCCTGATGCGTGGTTTGGTTTCTACCTTTCATGCCTGGTATGGGACCACCAGGAGGGGAGGCTCTTTGTTACGTTCCATCCTGAAACTGACGAGAAAGTTCAAGCACAGGAGCTCGTGCGATGGGAGTCGATCATGAGGCTTCCTTCCATACTCGACACACCCCAGCAAGCGGCCTCAGCCGTCGCTGTAGGTGCTAGCCTGTCACCCCTTACGTACCAAGCCAAGGTTAAGGCAGCTCAGCGCTATATCGGTGCGGGAGATATCTACCAGGTCAACCTGTCGCGGCGACTCGAGGTATCCGCGCAAATGGACGCCTGGAAGGTATTCCGAACCCTGCTTGAGCACTCGCCCAGCCCCTACTCGGCGTTTCTCAATGGCGATACCTTCCAACTGGCATCGATCTCTCCGGAGCTCTTTCTCAGGATGCAGGGAGACCAGGTCATGACCAGGCCCATCAAGGGTACCCGCCCTCGGGGACGGACGCATGCCGAGGACTTGGCACTCTCCGAAGACTTGGTTGGCAGTTCCAAGGAACGCGCGGAGCTGCTTATGATCACCGACTTGCTGCGCAATGATCTGGGCAAAGTCTGCCAGTACGGCTCCGTAAAAGTCCCCTCACTCGCACAAGTCGAGCTTCACCCATTCGTCCAACATTTGGTCGCGACCGTGACCGGAACGATTGCGCCGGGCGGAGGGCATTTCGACGTCCTTGCCGCCTGTTTCCCGGGAGGAAGCATCACCGGCGCGCCTAAGGTGCGCGCCATGGAGTTGATTCACGAATTGGAGCCAGTCGACCGCGGGCCTTTCACCGGTTGTCTGGGTTACTTTGGCGCTAACGGGGCAAGTCAGTTCAGTATCCTCATCCGCACCGCCTTGATCACATCGACCTGCATTCGATATTGGGCGGGGGCGGGCATTGTGGCTGACTCCATCCCCGCACTGGAAACAGAGGAAGTAACCCTCAAGAGCGCTGCCTTTCTGAAAGCACTGAACGTCGAAGTGCCGCTATGAGCATCGGCTGGCATTTCGAGCCCGGCCCACCGCCCAGGCTCGAAGGCTGGCAATCTGTTCCGCCATGGTCCGAACCAGGGGCACTGTCTGGGACAACGCTTTCAGAATCAAATCCGTGGTCACATCCGTCCCCAGCGAGAACGCTTCGTACATCGCGCTGATAATGGACTGCTCCAGTTCCGATCCACTGTGTCCTTCACTCGCCTCCACGAGAGCCGACAGATCGAAATGTTGCGGGTCCCGCCCGCGCCTGACCAGGTGGATCGAAAAGATCTCGGCACGCTCCTCAGGGGCCGGCATTTCCACATAGAAGATCTCGTCGAGACGCCCTTTGCGGAGCAGCTCCGGGGGGAGATGCGAGATTTCGTTCGCAGTGGCCACGACAAACACCGGGGATTCCTTCTCGGAAAGCCAGGTAAGAAAAGTGGCAAAAACCCTCGCGGTTGTGCCACCATCACTCACACCGGATCCTTGGAGCCCCGCGAACGCCTTGTCGAGTTCGTCCACCCAGAGCACTGCCGGAGCCACCGACTCAGCCACCGCAATGGCGCGCCGAACGTTCTCTTCGGAAGAGCCCATGAGACTTCCAAACATCCGTCCGACATCAAACCTCAGGAGGGGCACCTGCCAGCGTTGCGCCACGGCCTTGGCACAGAGGCTTTTCCCGCAGCCCTGCATGCCGATCAGGAGGATTCCTCGCGGGGCGGGAAGCCCAAAGGCCCTGGCCTCGTCGGTGAAGGCAATGGAACGTTGATTCAGCCAGTCCTTGAGTTCCCAAAGCCCGCCCACTTCAGCAAATGTGGCATCACTGGGATAGTACTCCAAGAGACCGCTCTTGCGGATAATCTGCTGCTTTTCCAGCAAAACCTCGGAGACATCGTCTCCCGTTAGGCGTTCGCGCTTCACCAGGATTTTGGCAAAAACGTTTTCTGCTTCCCCCAAAGTCAAACCAATGGCTGCCTGGAGCAGCCGCTGCCTGCCCGTTGGGTCCAAGGAAATCTCCACGAGGCCCTGAGTTTGCACCTCCTCAATGATCTCGTTCAACAGCTGATCCAGATCCTCTCGCTCAGGAAGCGGATACTCGATCAAGGTGAGCTCTTTTTCTAGCTCTGCCGGGATCTCAAGGACGGGGGAGACCAAAATGACCGTCTTGAAGCTGTTCTTCAATTGGAGCGCAATTTCCTTGAGTTTGCGGATCACCCCATGATGGCTCTTTCCGAGAAATGGGTGAAGGTCCTTGAAAACGAAGAGTGCGGGCTCGACCTGGTCAATGACCTGGTCTAAGGCAGCCAGCGGTTCCCGGGTGGGCGAATTGCGGGCGTGCTGAGACTGGATGGAGGTTCCTGCGGGCACCAGGCCAAGAGTACACGTCCACTCGTAGATCCGTTTGTCCAGTTTCCTGGCGATGTCCTGCAGAAAACCCTGCACCCGGGACTCCTCGCTGGTTAAGATATACAGCACCGGATACCTGGACCGGATCAGGCATTCGATTTCCTCTCTGGCTTCGCGACCTGTCATGGGCTCTCCTCAGTTGGATCACGCGCCAAAGATTCGCTTCCACCATGGCGCGGGCGGCGCTTCCTTCTCGATCGATGCCTTCAAGCGCTCCTTGACCGCCTCCGGCACAGGTATCTGCGCACAATCCGCGCGCAAGACGTCTTCAGCCTGCTGAAACACATGCGCCGATTGCTTTTGCGTCTCCTGCCCTGCCGAAGTCTGTTGCGTTTCGGCCGCCTTTTGTTGGGTCCGGATGATGGGTCGTTTCGGGTTCATGCGATCTTCAGGATAAGTCCCGAGGTTGGGTCCGAAGGTTGGGGCGCGTTGGGTTCATGCGATCTTCAGCGGAAGACTGGAAACGGGCGGCAAAGGCCTTTCTCGCCCGATGCAGTTTGCCTCGGACGGCGTCAGGACTCTGCCCGGTAAGGTCCGCGACCTCATCGTAGCTCAGTTTCTCATCCGCCACGAGCAACAACAGAAGCCGATACTCCTCGGAGAGACCCTCCATCGTCTTCTGGATCCGTTCCCCTAGCTCCTTGATCTCGAGCACCCGCAGCGGGCTGTCTGTACTCGCCGGAGTCAGCTCCCAGATGGACTCATCCGCGTTGGACACCATAGTGCGTTGATGCCAGGACTGTTGGAGATTCCGGCAATGGTTGATGGCTATGCGATACAGCCAAGTGCGCAACGCTGAATCTCCGCGGAACTGGCCCATCTTGCGGTAAGCCTTCAGGAAGACGTCGTGCGTGGCATCCTGGGCCATCACCGGGTCACTCAGCAGGCGTAGGGTCAAGTAGTAGATCGCCTGGGCATGCTCCTCGTAGACCGCAGCAAAACCGCTTGTCTCCCAAACATGCTTCCCCACCCGCGGCGCGGCGTTGTCAGAGTAATCAGCCATGGTTACCGTTGATTCCACGCTTATTCTGACACAGACCAAGAACGAATGTCACGCTCAAGCGACGGAGCTGGCGTTACAAAGATCGGTCCGATACAATTAGGTCTCAACCATGAAATTCGCTATTTGCAACGAGATCTTCGCGGGCTGGAAAATCGAGGATGTCTTCGCCTTCGCAGCCCAAGCCGGGTATGACGCAGTGGAGGTCGCACCTTTCACCCTGGCAGACTCAGTCAACCTCATGGGTGCCTCCCAACGAAGGGAGATTCGGGATTCGGCGAAGCGAGCGGGGATTGCGGTATCAGGAATCCACTGGGTCCTCGTGAAAACGGCAGGACTCTACCTGACTTCTCCAGATCCCGAGGTGCGGAACCGAACATCGGCGTACTTCGTCGACCTGGTCGATTTCTGTGCCGATATCGGAGGAAGTTTCATCGTGGTAGGGTCCCCCAAACAGCGCAACCTGCTGCCGGGGGTCTCCATGGAACAGGCCTCCGCTTTTGCCTTGGAGGTCCTTCGAAGTGCAATCAAGAAGGCCGAGGATCGCCAGGTCACGATCTGCCTGGAGCCACTCGCACCGGTGGAAACCGACTTTCTCAACACTGCCGCAGACGCCTTAGCATTGACCAAGCGCGCCCAGTCCACCGCGCTCAAGATCATCCTCGATGTCAAAGCCATGTCCTCGGAAGGAGCCCCGATTCCTGACATCATCCGGGCGTCCTATCCGGACTTCGCTTACTTCCATGCCAATGACAAGAACCTGAAGGGGCCGGGTTTCGGGGAGGTTGATTTTGTCCCGATCCTCAGGGCTCTCCGTGAAGTTGGTTACGGGGGCTATGTCTCGGTTGAGGTCTTCAACTTCGAAGAGGGTCCGCAAGCCATCGCAACACGAAGCCTGGAGTACCTGAAGAAGAGCCTGAAGCCCTGAGTTCAGCCCAAAGATTACTTCGGATCTACTTGGACAACGGCGCGGGCTTTCCTTTGACCAGCGCGTCCTTCCAAGCGCCAAACCTGGCGTAGTAGGCCGCGTGGGACCCCTTCTTCTCGCCGTGTTCCCCATTCGGGAGCATTACGATCTCTTTGGGCCCTTTCAACTGGTTACACGCAGCCCAAATGCCCGGCGATGGACAAACGGTATCGATCAAGCCCACCCCCACGAGCACGGGGCATTTCACTCTGGAAGCAAAATTCACCACGTCGAAGTAGCTGGCGGTCTCCCGCACCTTTGCGTCGTTCTTCCCATCCACCTTGAAATACCACATCGGCCATCCCGGAAGTCGACCCGCCTCAGGCCCTAGCAGGTCGCAGCCAGCAGGAACATTCGCGAGCACGGCGGTAATCTTCGGATGGAGTGCAGCTGTCACGAAGGATTGCAGTCCGCCTTGACTCCCCCCCGTCACCACGAGAGTCCGGCCATCCCAATCGCGCCGTTTTGCCAGATACTGCGCCCCCCGATAGCAAGAAAGGTACATGCGCAGGAAATAGCTTGTTTCCCGGTCACTGTTCCCGATGCCAGGGTAGTCATTCAAGGCGCCCTTGGATTGCTCCTGATAAAACGACTCAGGCTTGTCAATCGGCAGATCATGGGCGCTGATATTCAAGACGAGCCAACCCTCCGCCGCGCGGTCGGTCACCCAGTTCTTCTGCAGGCCGTAGACTCCCGCCCATTGCACGATGAGCATCGCCGGCAGTTTCCTGCCTTCTTTGGGCCGGGCAAGTTGGCCGCGGATCAAGGTACCGCGAATGTTGTCCATGGTGATCTGCGAATAGTCGATACCAGGTTTCCCCGAATCACCGGGAGTGACCCGGGGGTGCATCGGAACCAGAGATAGCTCCTTCAGTTTTGCCTTCCAGAAGGCATCGAAGTCCTTGGGGCGCGGACGGGCGGGCTGAATCTTGGAGGGGTCGACCAACGCCCCGCCCAGAGCCTTCATAGGCTGATTCGCAGCGGAAGGGCCGCTCACCTCGACCAGAAGCCAGCCTGGCGTATCGGAGCGAGTGCCGAGTTGAGCCTTCCCGTCGTGCAACGCCAATTTCCCCTGCTCCGCCACATTGAGTCCCCCGCGCTTCACAACATAGCTGAGCTCAGAGGAACTAGCGCCTTTGAGTTCGACGTTCCAAACGATTTGTTCTCCTGACTGATAGATGCCGTCGGAGTGGTCCGGCAATACGCTCAGGTCTTGCGCTTGGAGGAGAAGGGAGAAGTAGACCGAGACGATGCCAGAAGCCCACGAGAGTCTGCAGAACTTCTGGCGAAAGGGATACGAAAAGCAATGCTGGTTCATGGGCCGCAGTAATACGACCAAGACCGAGGCCAACGCAAACACGAAACGACAGACGAAACGTTCCTACCGATCCCCGCCCCTCTGGAGCGGATCCCAGTACCTGGAGTTGATAATGGCCTTGGCGTTGCCGGAGTAGGGATCCATGGGGGGATTGATGTTGGCCGACTTGCGGGCCTCGGCGTGACCATCATTGAAGACCAGGACGCCTGTGTCGCGATGTCGGATGCAATCCATCCCTTCAAATCCCTTCGTTGTACTCAGTTTGGCATCCATGCAAGACGCAGGCCACCACATGCTGCTGCTCCAGGTGCCATCCGCTTTGGGCATACTGTCGCCCACCAGCATGTTGTCTGCCGGTCGGACAATCGAGGTGCGTTTGAACCAGGGCTTGGTTTCGAAGGCCACTCCAGCCACCGTCACGCTGTCCCCAGCATAGGGCCAGAGGGCCAGGAAAAAGGTGTTCATCCCGTAGCCAACAAAATGCGGGTCGAATCTCCACTCCCATTTCACTCCGTTATCGAGCCGTTTACCCTTGATCGAGGGGCAACGGAACAGATTGGACTGGTTGTTTGCGTAACCCAGAATGGTCGTCCCCCACCAGTTCGTCATCGAAGGGCCTGCGTCCGCGGTAGTCATCCCATGATTACGATGCGCCGGGTAGGTGTCCTTATTCTCGTCCGTGTAGAACTGCACGTACAAACTGATTTGCTTGAGACTGTTCATGCAGGAGATCCGCTGTCCCTTATCCTTGGCCTTCCCCAAGGCTGGCAGGAGCATTCCGGCAAGAATGGCGATAATGGCAATCACGACCAGGAGTTCGATGAGCGTAAAGCCGACACGACTGCTGGAACGGACTTGCATATTTTCCCTTTTGAGATTTGCCCATAACCTGAGCGATTCTAGGCGAAATTCAAACTCTTTCTTTTGCGCACCCGGGCAAACGCTGGGTCCCTCCGATGCTTCAAGGGAATCCACACAGCGCCGGCTCCGAAACGGTGGCCATGACAGCCGAAAACTGCACCCTAAGCCGAGAGCCGTCATTTGACATAAGTGCTTAGGAAGAGTATAGAAGGCGCATTGTCAGGTTTACAGCCTGTTTTACCTGTTAGAAGTTGTAACTAATTGTTCCATCGAAACATATGCCTATTGCTGTCGGTTCCAAAGCCCCCGATTTCACCCTAAAATCCAAGAACGCCACAGGCGTATCCGAAGTGAAGTTGAGCGATAATTATGGGAAGAAGAATACGCTCATTCTCTTCTTCCCTCTGGCCTTCACCGGCGTGTGCACGCAGGAGTTGTGCGATGTCACGGGAGGCCTGAAGGTTTACGCGGGACTGAACGCCGAGGTGATCGGCATCAGTGTGGACAGTCCGTTTGCCCAAGAGGCTTGGGCCCAAAAGGAGAAGATCGGCATCCGTTTGGCCAGCGATCTGAATAAGAAGACTGCCGAAGCGTACGGCGTGCTGCTGCCCGATCTGCTCGGTTTCGGCGCCACTTCGGCACGCGCGGCCTTCGTCATCGACAAGCAGGGTGTCATTCAGTACAGCGAGCAGACTCCCACTCCAAAGGATCTTCCGAATTTTACCGCGATTCAGGCAACGCTCTCTAAGCTCGGCTGAGTTCAAAGATGTTCGCTGCAGAGGGGGGAGTGGATTTAGTTCCACCCCTCCCGAGTTGGTTTTGGGGCGCCACCTGGCTGGCTCTTATAGCTCCCAGCCTAGCCTATTTTTAACAGTATTGAGAATTGGGCCATTGCTGGCATCCCCAGCGCAACCAGCCTTGCTTGACACGCTATCCCGGATTCCCCATCCTCCCTTCCAATCGCTTGACTACTTGATTGTATGAGTAACATAAACGATCCTTTCCAATCCCTTCAGACACTTGACTTGGGTAGCGGAACCGTCGGCAAGTTCTTCTCCCTGCCTGCCTTGGAAAAGAAAGGGGGCGGGAACATTTCTCGTCTACCCATTTCCATCCGACTGGTTTTGGAATCGGTGCTCCGCAACTGCGACGGAAAGAAGGTAAGCGAGCAGAACGTTCGTGAGTTGGCCAACTGGGCCCCCAAGGCGGAAAGAACGGCAGAGGTTCCCTTCGTGGTCGCGAGGATCGTATTGCAGGATTTCACCGGAGTGCCTCTGCTGGTGGATCTCGCTGCCATGCGATCGGCGGTGGCGCGCATGGGGAAAAACCCAAAGCTGATCGAGCCTCTGGTTCCCGTGGACTTGGTCGTAGACCACTCAGTCCAGGTAGATTTCGCCGGTTCCTCTGACTCCTACGGCAAGAACCTGGAGCTTGAGTTCTCGCGCAACCGCGAGCGCTACCAGTTTCTGAAGTGGGGCATGCAGGCTTTCAACACTTTCAAAGTGGTTCCCCCAGGGATTGGTATCATCCACCAGGTGAACCTTGAGTACTTGGCTAAAGGCGTGCTCGCCAGCAACGGAGTTTACTATCCCGACACCCTGGTGGGGACGGACTCTCACACCACGATGATCAATGGCATCGGCATCGTGGGATGGGGCGTGGGAGGGATCGAAGCCGAAGCCGGCATGCTAGGTCAGCCCGTCTATTTCCTCACTCCAGACGTTGTGGGCGTTCACTTGACAGGAAGCCTTCGCGAGGGGGTCACGGCCACAGATGCGGCGTTGACCCTGACCCAGATGTTGCGAAAGGCCAAGGTAGTAGGAAAATTCGTTGAATTCTACGGCCCGGGCGCCACCGCCTTGCCTGTCACGGACCGAGCCACGATTGCGAACATGGCGCCTGAATATGGCGCCACGATGGGGTTCTTCCCCATCGATCAGGAGTGCGTGAACTATCTAAGAGCGACGGGTAGAAGCGAGCAGCAATGCTCGATCTACGAGAAGTATTACCGCGCGCAAGGCATGTTCGGGATCCCAGTCAAAGGTCAGATCGACTACTCGACGGACCTGGAACTGGACCTGAGCTCCGTGGTTTCCAGTGTCGCAGGTCCGAAGCGGCCTCAAGATCGAATCGAGCTTCCCAAGCTGAAACAGGAGTTTCAGGCTGCCTTTGCCCGTCCGGTGAACGAGAATGGCTTCGGCAAGAAGGCTGAGGAACTCGGCGCCACCAAGCGGCAGATTGGGGGATCCATCCCAGCGGAGATTGGACACGGCAGTGTCCTCATTGCCTCCATCACGAGTTGCACGAACACCAGCAATCCCAGTGTCATGATCGCTGCTGGCTTGCTTGCGAAAAAGGCCGTCGAGCGGGGTCTGACCACCCACCCTGCCGTCAAGTCATCTCTGGCACCAGGAAGCCGGGTGGTGACCGACTACCTTCAAAAGACCGGCCTTCAGAAATACCTGGACCAATTGGGCTTTCAGTTGGTCGGATATGGGTGCGCCACGTGCATAGGCAACTCGGGCCCACTACGCGCCGATATTGAGAAAGCGGTGGTCGACGGGGACCTGGTGGCAGCCAGTGTTCTGTCTGGGAATCGGAATTTCGAAGCCCGGGTGCATCAGAACATCAAAGCCAATTTCCTCATGTCGCCGCCGCTCGTTGTCGCTTTCGCCTTGGCAGGGAGAGTGGACATCAACCTCGCCGAAGAGCCGCTCGGCAAAGGAAGGGGTGGGCAATCCGTCTATTTGAAGGATATCTGGCCGTCGCTGGAGGAGATCCGCGTGCAGATAACCCAAGCCCTGAAGGCGGAGGTTTTCTCGAGCCTGTACAAGGACTTCGCGAACCAAAATCCCAAGTGGAACGAAATCCCCGCGTCAACCGGCGAAGTCTATACTTGGGACGAGAAGAGCACCTACATCCAGGAGCCTCCTTTCTTCACGCAATTCTCCTCTCAACCCGGGGTGATCGGTGAGATACGCCAGGCAAGGGCCCTTGCCATCTTTGGTGATAGTGTCACTACCGACCACATATCCCCTGCCGGAGCCATCAAGAAGACCTCCCCCGCCGGCAAGTACCTGCTGGATCACTCGGTGGCTTTCGAAGATTTCAACAGTTACGGTTCCCGCCGCGGCAACGACAGGGTGATGACTCGCGGTACCTTCGCCAACGTCCGCATCAAGAACCTGATGTTGAAGGGTGAGGAAGGTGGCAACACCATTCTACAGCCCACCGGGGAAAAATTGAGCATCTACGACGCAGCGATCAAGTACGCTGCATCCCATACTCCGCTGATCATCCTAGCGGGACAGGAGTACGGCACAGGAAGCTCGCGCGACTGGGCCGCAAAAGGAACCAACCTGCTCGGCGTCAAAGTCGTACTAGCCCAGAGTTTCGAGCGTATCCACCGATCCAATCTGGTGGGGATGGGGGTGCTCCCGCTTCAATTCAAGGAAGGCACCACCGCCCAGACTCTGAAGCTCGACGGAACCGAGTTGTTCGATGTCATCGGCCTGGATCAAGCTCTTCGCCCCCAACAGGATGTCACGGTGCAAATCACTAGAGTTAACGGTCAGTCTGAGCAGATTCAGGTTCGCTGCCGCATCGATACCCCCATCGAGGTGGAGTATTATCAACATGGTGGGATTCTCCCCTTTGTGCTGCGACAGCTAGTCTCCAGCTGACTTGAGCGCCGGAAAGCCCCTTGTCTCTCACTGCGGGGCAAAGGGCCTCCGTCTTGGATGTACTGTGGACACAACGGCTCAGTGACCGTCGCCCACAGCGCCTTCAGGTTCTCCCCACGATCGCTTGCCAAAGCCGGGCAAGTGCATCAGGATCTTCTTGAATTCACTCGTGAACATGAAGAAGACAAAAGAAGATCCATCGGGCCTCAATCGGCGTACTTTTCTGGGGAAGACCGCAGCAGCTGTGGCTGCTGTCACCGTGGTGCCTCGCCACGTTCTTGGCGGCGCCAAGTTTGTCGCTCCCAGCGACAAGATCAACATCGCCATCGTGGGATGCGGCGGACAGGGCCGTACCAACGTTCGCAGCCTGGTCAACCACGCTGACGCCCGCATCATGGCCATTGCTGACCCCATTGAGCAACACAACCTGGACGCCTTCTACTACAAGGGACTCGCAGGGCGGCTTCCGGTCAAGGCGGAGATCGAAAAACACTATTCCAAGAATACGCCGGGGTACAAAGTAGCCGACTACGAGGATTTCCGGGTCATGCTGGAGAAGGAGAAATCGATTGATGCCATCCTCTGCGCCACCCCTGACCATAACCACGCCTATGTTTGCGTCACGGCGATGAAGCAGGGAAAACATGTCTATTGCGAGAAGCCCCTTACCCATAACGTGGCTGAAGCGAGGATCGTGGCTCGAGTCGCCAAGGAAACGGGAGTATCCACCCAGCTGGGCAACCAGGGACATTCCGGCGATGGGATCCGTTCCACCTGCGAATGGATCTGGGACGGCGCGATCGGCGAGATCCGCGAGGTCCATGCCTGGACTGGGGCAAGTCGGTGGAACAAGACTCACACCGGGGGGCGACCTCCCGCGGAGCCTGTCCCCAAGGGCGTAAACTGGGACCTCTGGCTAGGCACCCGATCCACTCGCCCGTATAGTTCCATTTACTCACCCGTGAGTTGGCGTGATTTCTGGGATTTTGGCACCGCCCCCATCGGCGATTTCTTCTGCCACAATTTTGACCCTGCCCTCTGGGCCTTGGACCTGAAGGAACCAACCAGCATCGAGGCCCATGGCGTCGGCGGAGTGGATGCGGAGATCGCTCCCCCGGGGGGCATCTATACTTACATGTTCCCCGCCCGTGGGAAGATGCCTCCTGTGAAATTCACCTGGTACGAAGGGGGGCTTATGCCTGCCCGTCCCGAAGGGCTCGAGGACGATGACCAACTCGGTAACGGGGGCAATGGCATCCTCTTCGTAGGGGACAAGGGCATGATCACTTGCCCGGGATGGGCTGGGGATCCTCGCTTGCTCCCTGGAACCAGAATGGACACCTATAAGCGCCCTGCGAAAACCCTGCCACGGTCCAAAGGACATCATCGCGACTGGCTGGACGGATGCAAGGGACAGGGCACTCCGAGTGCGAACTTCCAGTACGCAGCCCTCCTGACCGAGATCGGACTGCTCGGCCTGGTCGCCATGCGAGTGGGAAAAAAGATCCACTGGGATTCCAAGGCGATGAAATGCACGAATGCGCCAGAGGCAGATAAGTACCTGAAAGGCAACTACCGCCCTGGTTGGGAAGTTGCCTAACCCAGCAAAGACGAAAGTCATCCACTTTGAGTTCGCTCCAGGCTGGCCGGCAAAACCGGCCAGCCTGCGCTTTAGGGTCGTCCAACACGAGGAGAACACCCAGGCCGTTGAACATCAGCAGACCCTGAAATGGTTGAGAGATTCGGCCCGCGCAGGCCGTCCCTGGGTGGTGGCGAACGGCAAGCCTTCAAGAGATGTGATCTGATTCTGCCACAAGTTCGGGCGGACGGCATCCTCATTTGCCGAGAATAGCCAAATTCCGTGTAACTTTCCGACGGGCTTCGGCTCTGCTTAGGTGTAGGTTTCGATGTGACGGCTAAAGTGACAAATCGACGTTCTATGGACATAGCAACCCTTGCGGTCATTGTGGCAGCGGTAGTGGCTTTCTTCGTTTTCAAGCAACTGGGCCAGATCAGTCCAAAGCAAGCCAGGGACTTGCTAGCCGCCGGAGGCAAAGTCATCGACGTGAGAAGTCCTGGCGAGTTTGCATCTGACCATATCAAGCAGGCGGCAAACGTACCCTTGGGTGAGCTGGAAAGCCGCATTCCCCAGATTGCTCCCGACAAGAACCAACCGCTCCTGCTCCACTGCCTGAGTGGCGGCCGCAGCGGCATGGCAAAGCGCAAGCTGCGCGCGATGGGTTACACAAACGTGTACAACCTGGGTTCGTTAGGAAGAGCAAGGGCCATCGTAGAGGCGGCACCCTAGACCTTAGCTGGCCAGCTGAACACGAATGCAACCCAAGGACATCCACAGCGGTCTCAACCCCCTTGTGGGGCTCCTTGCTTGCTGGCTCGTTTTGGCCGGTTACCTGCCGACCTCCGCTGCGGAATCACAGCCATCGCTGCTCGAGAGCCCCTTTCAATGGAGGACCGAATCGCCAGTACTGGAGGCAACCCCGGTTGATGGGGAAGATTGGCATTCCGTGAAAGACCCGTCGGTTGTGTGGCACAAAGACCGGTGGCACCTCTTCTGTACCGTGCGGGGTAAAGCCCGCACGCACGGCATAGCCTATCTGGCGTTCCGCGATTGGCCCGAAGCCAAACGCGGCAAGCGCTCGATCCTTCGCTGTCACCCTGGGTACTTTTGCGCTCCTCAAGTCTTCTATTTCACTCCGCACAAGAAATGGTACTTAGTCTGCCAAGCCTCCGATGAGGCCTGGAGACCCAACTACCAACCGGCGTTTTCCCAGACCACCGACTTGGAAAACCCCGACTCCTGGAGCCCCCTGCAACCCCTTTTCCCTAGCGAAGACCCGGGAGTCAAAGCTTGGCTGGATTTCTGGGTCATCTGCGACGACGCCAAGGCCCATCTGTTCTACACCTCGCTCGACGGCAAGATGTGGAGGATGGAGACCCCGATCACCCAATTCCCCCATGGCTGGGGAAAGCCGCAACTGGCTTTGGAAGGGGACATTTTCGAAGCCAGTCACACCTACCGTGTCCAAGGACGCTCCAATTACTTCACGTTGATCGAGGCGCAAAACGGCCACGGATGGAGATATTTTAAAGCCTACCTAGCTGACCGCCTTGAAGGTCCATGGCGTCCGCTTGCCGCAGGGAAGGACAACGCGTTTGCCTCGATGAAAAACGTCCGCCAGACCGAGCAAAGATGGACTGATGTAGTGAGCCATGGCGAAATTCTGAGAGTGGGCACCGATGAGCGCCTGATCATCGATCCCACAAACATGAAGATGATCATCCAGGGCGTTCTGGATAAGGATCGCCAAGGCAAGTCCTACGGAGACATCCCTTGGAAGCTGGGTGTGCTCGGCCTCGACGGCACTCCCGCGAGGAGCCTTTCAACGGACCCGTGATCGGAAGGACGGGCAGTCCCAAATGGAGCAGGCCAGTTTGACTTAGGGAGCACTCACGCGGAGGCAAACCAACTGGGTATTATCCCGGGCAATCAGGAAACCATCCGCCAGTGCCAAGGGCCCCCAAGAGTCGGGTCCGGGCAGAACCTTGGCCTGGCCAAGTTTTTTGTAGCCCGCGGTCGATGCTTCCGCCATCGTCAAAAGCCCCTCATCGTTCATCACGTAGATCAGGCCTTGGGCAATAAGATAAGGTCCACTGCCGAACTTGTTGGCAGCGCCACTCTGCCATACCGTCTTTCCCTGGAGGTTCAAACAGACCAGCTGGCCATCCGGTCGAACTCCAAACAGATGGTCCTGGAAAAGAATCGGGGTCTGTTGGGTGGACCCGAACTCGGCAGCCTTGAGCCGAAACAGGGTTTGAATCTCGAACCGATCGCCAGCTGCTTTGAGTTGCCCCATGAGACTTCCGGCGTTGTACCCACCGCAGAAGAAAATCCTGCCCTCCCCTACGTAAACCGGAGAAGGCACATTCGCGATGCTGATCTTCCAGTCGGTCGTGTCCCACAGAATGGCGCCGTCGGCAGCGGACACCCCGGCAACACCCCCGCTCGCGGGGTAGACGTACATTCGCTTTCCGCCGAATTCGATGGGGGTAATCGAGGAGTGGGTCATCTGCCAGTTCTTTGGGTTCGCCGACTTCCACAATACCGTCCCGGAGGCCAAATCGATCGCAGCCATCAGCGCGTCGTTTCCAGGGGCCACGATCACTTTGTCCCCGTCGATCAGCGGACACTGCCCGGCGTACCAAGGCGGGACTTCGGTATTGAACTCGCGCACCAAATCCATTTGCCAGACCAGGTCTCCGGTGCTCCGGTTCAGACACACCAGGTTACACTTCGGTCCGAGCGTGACCACAAACTTCTCCGTGACCGCCGGAATCGTGCGAGACATGCCATGATTTCGCTTCAGCCGTGCGCTGTAGGTATACCGCCAGACTTCCTGGCCATCGCTCAGCGAGAGGCAACGGATGGCGTCCATGCGATTTGTTTGGTCATAGTCCAGAACAAAGACCTGTCCTTTCCAAATCGCGGCCGCCGCAAACCCTTCGCCTACGCCGACCTGCCAGATTGTTTTAGGCCCCTGTGGGCCCCAGCTCCGCGCCAAGGGCACCGGATCCTGGCTGATACCGCTGAGGCCAGCACCTCGAAAACCGGGCCATACCCCGGGGAAAGTCGGGATCACCCCCTGCCCCTTCACCAAGCGGCCGTCCCATTTGGCACCCGGTCCAGCTCCCGCCTCGCCTTCGCCACGGTCCGCACCAGGCAAGCGCTCCACCAGGACCCGGTCCGTGCCGGCAAACCAGAACCAGCCAGCCAAGGCCACACCCAGAATCCCAACCAGCCATGGCAAAAAACGAGGGTTCATGTAGCTGTTCATGCTGAAAGCGACGGAATCACACTTAGTGCCGGTTCATCCAGTACAGGAGCCAGCCGAAAAGGCCGGCTACGAGACCCCCGGCCACCAAGCTCCAAAACAAAGCACGCCGATGGTAACGACGGTTACTCTTCCCCATCCCGGGAAGCAGATAGTAGCGGTGCTCTTCTTTGTTTTTCTTTGTCCAAAACATGTTCGACAACTGTGGCTCCGTGCCATGCAAAAGACTCTGTTAGCAGGGTAGCTCGTGAATTGCAGCAAGAAATCCGGCCTCCTTCACATCAATCTTCGTCCGCTGGAGGCGGACGCGACGACAGGTACTTCTTCCACAACTCAAACTCGACATACATCTCGAACCAGACCTTCACCCCTTGCCGATGCTCATAAAGCCCGGTCATAACCCACTTCTTGTTTGATCGTTCGTCAAGCTCCGCCCCCAGGTTGGATCCTACGATCACGATCGGCGCGAAGGGATCGGGCGGCAAGTGCGTCCACCATCCAAGTTGAGTCAAGTTCCGGAAATACCAGGGCAACGGCCAATAATCTCCTCCTTTGGCAATGACGTTTACGCGGAGGTTCTCCTTCTGGCCACTTGCTGCGGTGATTCCTCGAACCCTCTCCACCAAATCCAGCAGCTTGGCGCTCGTGTGCGCGTACACGTGCGGATTTCGGCGATCGGCGCTGTAGGTCGTGGTGGCGAGTCGGGCTTGATAGGCCAAGTGCAGCAGCGCGGCAGCCAGAAGGCAAACGAGGCTGACCCGCACCACATCGGATCGAGCGGCCCGTAACGCCACATGGCAACCCAAGCCTGCCATGAGGATCCATCCATGCCAGAATCCAAGGGCACACCAGGGTGTCTTGTAGGAAATGAAAGTGTACACACCCGTGAGGAGCAAGGTGTAAACCGCCAAGAAACGGTACAAGTGGATACTGCCCGTTCCCACTTCTCCTCGAACGACCTGAATCATCCCATAGATCCCCAGCACTAGGATCGCCACCTCGGTCCAGATCGGCCCCTGCGTGGTGTGAAAAAACAGGAGCCGTTCGAAGTAGAAGTACCAAGGATTCGCGTGGGGAGAGGCCCCACCAGCGCGATGGAGCCAAGGAAGGTAGGTGCGCACCGAATCGAGCGGGCCAGCGGGATTCTGAAAGAAGGAGGTGAAGAAGAGGAAGGAGACAGCAAATCCCGACACCACCAAGATCAAGAGGTGCTTTCGAAGGCCTAGAACCTGCCCAAGGATCAGAGGCTCGCGCGCTTCCCGCCTCCAATACCAAACCACCAAACCAGCTCCCGCCATGGCCACGAGGTTAAAGACCAATGTCTCCTTGGTCGCGTGCATGGCTCCCAAGCTAGCTCCGGCCAGGGCAGCCCAAAAAGTCCGCGGCGAGCGCGTGTACCGACACAAGGCGGCGATAAAGACGAAGGAGAACAGAACCAGCAGTAACTCGTGGATGTAGTACCGGCTATAGTAGACCATCGCCGGGGAGAGCGCCGTAAGCAAAGCACTCCACACCGCAGCCGGGGGGCCAAGAGCATCCAGACACAACCAAAGGAGAGCAATAAGCAAAATGCCGGTGAGAACCGGCACCAACCGCAAGGTAGCCTCGTCGATCTCCTTGCCTTGACCTAGCCACGCCAAAGGAAGGGTGGCATAATAAAGAAGCGGGCCGTGGTACTCGTTGGGGTCATACTTGTACCCCTTCCCTTCCCACAGCCCGAGAAACTTAACCGCGTGGACGGCCTCGTCCGTGTGCATGGGCCTTTGGCCAAGCTGGGGCAATCGCAACCCAAGGGCCGCCGCGATCGCCACCAGGAAGCCTAAAACGGCCCACCGCTTCATCACTCAGCAGTACCCCAAACCTCTACCTCAGTGTAGCGGTTGAGCGCGCTATAAGAAGAACCTTTGCTGTACAGCCGAACGTAACGACCTTTGACGCCTTTGGCAGGCATCAGGCGACCTTCGTAATTCTCGAAGTACTCTTTGTCGGTCCCAACCCCCAACCCAGAGCTGTTGTCGACATCGTTGTTGTAAATCGTCTGCACATTCTGGGTAAAGTCCGCATCGTCCGCCACCTGAACCACGATATCATGGTAGACTTGGAAGGTATTGTGGGCATGCCACACAATCACCGCATAGATCTTCGCCGTTTTCTCGAGATCCACCTGCACCCACTGAGTTTTGCGGTGCAATTCGACAAAACTGTTGTCGTTCGATTCCTTGTCTCCATCTGTCACCAGTTCCAGCGTCCCGGTGATAGGCGCTTTGTCGCTGCTCGTCACCTTTTTCTTGGCGGCCAGGTTGACGCAACCCTTGGGGGCCATAAAGGGCGGGCGCGGTTTGTCAGAGGGTTTCTCCACTTCCGGACCGAGCGGGATGTCGGTCGGCGTCCCCATAAACGCGGGAATGGGCAGTTTGATGGGCAGGGGTGCCATGTCTTCCGCCGCGAAGCTCGAACCTGCCGCAGCAACGCTCAGCGCCATCACAATGGAGCTAATCCTCGAAAACTGTGTCCTTTCTTTCATCATAATCTTTCTTGCGATACGTTTACTAATTAGAGTCGCGTAGACTGAAGATATTCATCGGAAAAGGCAAATACTAAGCACCTCGAAATTCAGATAACCTGATACTTCTTTCCCAGTTTGGATGGATGGTTCCAAATAGTTATCTACAAGTGACTTACAAAGACAGCCTGAAGACTCCATCCCAAATCCGGGTTGTCCCGGGCACGAACATGGCGGTTTCTCGCTATCCTTCAAGCACTTGGTTTTGAAGCATTTCCGAAGGAAATACTTCTCGCGCCAATTCCACGAGTCTCGAATGATGAGTGAAATAGACCACCTGTGTTACCGCGCAGAGTTCCCCCAACACTCTCAACGCCGCCCTGGTCCGGTCGTCATCGAAGTTGATGAACACGTCGTCGAGAATCAAGGGAAGGGGCTCTGCGTTCGCCATATACCGCTCCAGACTAGCCAGCCTCAGCGCCAAGAAGAGCTGATCGCGGGTCCCTGAACTCATCCCGTCCACCGAGACTTCTTCTCCTCCCTGGCGCGTCCCCAAGAGCACAACTCGGTCCTCTCCGTCCAGCCCTACCTTCACCCCGGACAGGGAGCCGAGGGTCAGCTGAGGGAAGAGTTGGTGAACGCGCTTTAGGATCGGATCCTGATTTCTCTCTCGGTACCGCTCCATGTTTCTTCGCAGGATCTCGGCGGCCAGACGGGACCGCATGTACAGTTCTGCTCCGCTGCGGATCGAAGCCAAGGAGCTCTGCAGGTCCTGGGCCGCCTGGTTGGCTTTCGCTGTTCCAGCACGATCCGCTAGTCTCTGGCGTGCCAAGGCAACCTCCTGCTCCAGCTGGGAACGCCCCGCTTCGAGCTGCTGGACAGTATCTCCCCTCTCCTGAATCTTCGATGGCAGAGAGTCCGCATCCAAGCCAGCCAACTCGCCCAGGAAAACCTCCAAGGTGCTGCCTCCCGCCAACTCGATGAGGTGCCGACAGTGCACATCCAACTCCCGGTGCAGATCGCGGGAACGCTCTGATCGCTCCTCCAGCCGTTCCAGTTCGGAAACGCTGGCACAAGCGAAACTCTCCAAGAGGGCTCGAAGTTCAACGACCGTTTGATTGAGAAGCGAATCCGCCCGTTGATGGGTCTCCCGCTCCTCGGTGATCTGCTTCTCCAACGTTTGCCGGCGGGTCAAACAGCTCTGCACTGCCCCCAGGCGGGAGTGAAGATGACCTACGACCGCGTCCGGTGCCTCGCCCTGCAAATCCGGCAGAAGGCTCTGTGCTAGCCTCGCGACCTGCTGCTGAAAATCATGAAGATAGGCTTCCATCTCCTGAATGCGAAGCACAAGACTCTCCCGCTCTCGCAAGGTGCTAAACACCAAATCAAGCCGTTCCAGCACCACCAAAGTCTCCTCCGGTTGAAAGGAGAGGGGAAGCTGGAGCGATTGGACCATGGAATTCCATTCCCGTGTGCACGCATCGAGGGTCCCCACCACGTCCTTCCATTCCGAACGAAGCAAAGACAATTCCTCAGCGGCTCTCCGACTCGCACGCCGGGTTTCCTGCTGAAGCCTGCGCGCTTCTTCCGCCCGGCGAACAACAGCCCCAGCACGACGGAGCAGGTCGGATAGAGTCATGGCCGGGTCCATCTCCTTCTCACCGGCAATGGCGATCGCGTTCCGCAACCGCATTCGCAGTTGCCCTCGTAACGAATCCATGCGTGCCACGGATTCACAGGATATCTTCAACTCCCCCACGGTCCGGCTCAGGTTGGCGTGGCGAGCCAGCCACGATCGCATTTCCTTCGGGGAAAGAGGTTCGATGGAAGCCTCCCGCCAAGTTTCAATCCATCTCGACGTCCATTCCGAACGTATGGCGGCCAAAGACTCGCTTTCAATGTCCAGGTCGGCAAGGCGACGTTGCATCTCCTGCACCCCCGCCTGCAAAGCCGCAAAACGAGCTGTCCGATCCGCTTCACGGCGCAACCGGTCCGCCACGGCGTCCGCGTCGTCTACCGCCTTTTCATAGGCCTGCGGCAATGAATTCCCAGGAGCATAAGCCGCTTCCTCTGCCGGGTCTGACGCCTTTTCAAGCCAGGATTGCTTGATCAGTCGCCACCCATGGTTTCGTTTCTGCCGCAGCACCGCCAACTCCTGCTCCGTCGGAAAACTCCCCGCCAGCCGGGCAGTCTCCAACTCCAACTGGATCCGTCTGAGTTCCGCCACAGTCTCGTTTCGCCGTGAGGTTACCCGTGTAGCTGCAGTCTCCACCGCCGCCCACTCCTGGTCCATGCGATCCACGGTCTCGGGCAGCGGCAAACGAAGTAGGTCAACTTCCTCCAACCTGCCCTGCCATAAGCCAAGCAACAACAGTTCCTTCTCAGCCCTGGCCCGCAGCTCCCGAGCCTTCGCTTCTTCACGCTCCGACAACCCGTCCCAACTCCCGGCGTTTTCGGCCGACTGCAGCACCTGCTCCAGCTCGAACGTGTCCACAATGGCAGGAGGATCTGCCGCCTCCCCCGAGAGGACGCCAAGCTGCTGTTCCTGCCGTTCTACGGCTTTCCGCGTATGCGCGCATTTCTCCTGAAGCAGGGCATGTTGAGTCGCGAGGCGTTGCAACCGTTTCTTCTGAAGATCAGGAATCCGCAAAGCACCGACCTGCTCCAGCCCGAGAGCTGGATGGAGTGCGCTCAGAATCCCTCTCGCTTCCTCTTCAAGCGCTCGACACTTGGCCTGAATCTGAGGAAGATCGCGCTTCGCATTTCGATACCCATCGACTCTCTGCACCAACTGGGTAATGCCCTCGGCTTGCTCCACCCAGCCTGGTAGCACCGCGGACGAGCCGAGGTCTCGCTCGAACTTGGCCAGGCGAGAAGCCGACAGATCCACCTGCACCCGAGCTTCCCGCTCCTGTCGCTGGAGATTGAGCCTCCGATCCCTCACGTCCTGAGGCAACAATGCGACCGGTCCAAGCTCCTCCAGTTGGGCTCGGACATGCCGATAGGCAACCGAAACCGGATACGCCATTCTCACCCGATCCAACTGATGAAGCGAACGGCGAGTCTCCTCAATCTGCTTGCGCACCCTCGCCAACTGCGCCTCCAGCTGATCACAGGCCGATCGGTCCGCCTTCCAGTCTTTCGGCGACACGATGGATTCACGGAGTTGCCGTCGAGCCTCGTCATAGGCCGCCAAAGCCTGGTTGACGGGGCTGAGGCTTCCCCGAGCTTTGAAAAGCTGTTCTGATTCCTCCTCGAGCGTTTGGAGGACCTTCCTCAATCCCACCAAACCTGTGCCTGCCTGGAAGAGGCTCTCAGCCATTGCCCCACGCCCCGCCAACAAATCCGCCCCCCCGCGCAACAGCATGTCGTGGTCCAGGCAAAACAGGGTGCCGAAAAGTTCGGCGCTGATCCCACCCAAGTAAGGCACAAGAGCACTTTCGGGAACAGGCAACTCCTCCTCGGAAAGGAGCGTGTCCCGATTCCCTTTCCGGCGGATGAGGGTCTTCCGCGCACCATTCCGCCCCGCCAACTCGCCCAAAATGCGCAGAGTCCGGGCCTCGTGACGAAAAACATCGGTGCTGCGCGCCGGAATTCCAAACAGGAAACCGCGGATGGCGCGGAGAGCTGTGGTCTTTCCCGCCTCGTTGCGTCCATAGACGACATGCAGGCACCCCGGCTTCTCCTCGAACTGAAGGGTCGTGTCCTTGAAGCACCCAAAAGGACGAAACTGGAGTCGAAGGATTCTCATTCGGCGGCCGTCTCCCCCAAGCGCGACAACAGCAAGTCCCTTGAGGCCGGCAGAATCGCGCGCAGGGAGGACACATCCTCCAGGTTGAACGCGTCCAGGTCGGCTCTCAGTTCGGCAGGAAGCTTCATCCGCAGATCCTTGAACGTGTCGAGGTAACTGCCCAATTCGACTTCGTCGGTCGCAAGCTGATCCAGGTAGGCTGTGAGCTCAGCCACACCATCCTGCCTGGCCGCCGGGTCAGACGCGGAAGCAAGAGGCCGCGTCTCCAAGCGCACCTTCTCCAACCACAATTGCCCGCTCCCAACATCATTGGCAGTCATGCGGAGCTGGCTTTCCCAGTGCTCGGCCCTCAGCACCAGCTCTCGATGCGCTCCGCAAACCCCCTCCAGAACCAGGCGCACTGCGAGGATTCTCCCCTCCGCTCTGCCGATCGCATCCTGCAAGGCACTTTCCACACGAGTCAGAACGTCCTGAGGACTCTCGGCTCCCTGGAGATCCACCGCTTGACGAAGCCACCGTGCAGCATCCACGGCGACGTGATTAGCTGAAACCACGTGCCGATCTTCGACCGTGACCAGCAAGCACCCTTTGGAGCCCGTTTCGCGGATATTTCTCCCCTGCAAATTCCCGGGAAACACCACCCACGGATCGCGTCCCAGGACTTCTCGCTCGTGCACGTGCCCCAGAGCCCAGTAATCGTATCCCTTGGATCGAAGCCCAGCGTAGGAACAGGGCGCATAGCGTTCGTGCCCCGGCCTTCCCTCGACACTGGTGTGCAGGAGACCAATGTTGAAGAAGCCCGCCACTGCGGACGGGTACTCGGCAGCTAGATCTTGAGTGACCGCAGCCGAGCCATAGCTCTGCCCGTGGATTGCCACCCCCAACTCGTGGAGCAAGGCGGTCTGGGCCCCCTGCGCAGAAAAGACAAAAACGTTCTCGGGAAGCCTTAACTCGCGCGTGATGACGCTCGCCGCATCATGGTTTCCTTTAATCAGAAACACTCGAATTCCCGCATCCCTCAGCCTCGTCATCTTGCGAGCAAAAAACAACCCAGTGCTGTAGTCTCTCCAGTCGCCATCGTAGACGTCCCCGGCGATCAACAGGAAATCCACCGGTTCGGCGGTGGCGAAAGCGACCAGATTCTCCAAAGCCCTCCGAGTGGCATCCCGCATCTCCGCCGCCGGCACGCCCTCATATCGCACCAAACCATGGAGCGGGCTATCCAGATGCAAATCGGCGGCATGGATGAATTTCATACTCCGTCAAGCGGTCTCCCTGAATTCACTGTCCAATGCTTCCCGCAAGATTCTTGCGAGTTCCTGAGGCTCGCAGGGCTTGGGCACATAGTGGAGCCTGCGCCCGACCAGCGCAGAATGGCCAACGAGATCCGTGCTGTACCCGGACGACACAACCACCCGTAACCCCGGTTTCTCCTGGCGCAGGCGACTCGCCAGATCCAGTCCGGAAAGCCCGCCTGGCATCACCATGTCGGTGTACACCAAGGCAATCTGCGCCCGGTGTTTCTCCCAGACCCGGAGTGCTTCCACGCCATCCACCGCCTCCAGCACGGTGTAGCCCACCGATCGCAGGAACAGGGCTACCGAACGGCGAACGGCTGCCTCGTCCTCCACCAGCAGGATGGTCTCGTCACCACCCAGAATGGAAGCTCTTTCCCCCTTCTCCTCCGCAGAAACCCCAGGGGCCAAGGGCAGGTAAACCCGGAAGGTGGTTCCACGGCCCACAACGCTGTCCACTTCGATCCAGCCCTGATGTTGCTTCACGATCCCATAAACCGTCGCGAGTCCAAGACCGGTGCCCTTCCCGACCTCTTTGGTGGTGAAGAACGGCTCGAATATGCGTCTCAGGATGCTCTCATCCATTCCACAACCTGAGTCGGACACAAGGAGCAGGACAAATCGACCGACCCTCGCATCCGGGTTCGCCGTGAGATGGTGTTCATCCACCTCCACCACCCGGGTCAGGAGATCCAAAGTCCCCCCTTTCGGCATGGCATCCCGTGCGTTGACACAAAGGTTCACCGCCACCTGTTCGATCATTCCCGGATCGGCTGCAATCCAGGGAATGACCGCTGCCCCCTGGAAACCAAGGCTGATATGCTCGCCCAGCAAACGCCGCAGCATCTTCATCAGGTTGTCGAGCAGGTCATTCAGGTTCAACACCTTCGACTGCATGACCTCCCGACGGCTGTAGAGCAACAGCTGTCGCGTCAATGCGGCCGCGCGTTTGGCCTCCTGCTCCAACTCCTTCAACGATTCTCGGGTCTCCAAATCCAAACTCGGACTGCTCCGTAGCAAGCCCAACTGCATCAACATCGCAGCCAGGATGTTGTTGAAGTCGTGGGCGATCCCTCCCGCCAGTTGCCCCACCGCGTCGAGCTTCTGTGACTGCCGCAACTGCTCCTCAACCGAGATTTGCTGGGTAATGTCCCAGAATATCAACTGCACCCCGATCACGCCGCCTCCCGCGTCAAGAACAGGAGACTTGACCACCTGCATCGTCCTCTTCCCCTGCCCAGTTTGGTTGACCTCCACCAACTCAACGGTTCGTCCCGTCTCCATCACCCTCTCGTCATCGGCACGGTATTTGGCGGCCAACTCGACGGGATACAAATCGAAATCGGTCTTCCCCTTCAACTCACTCGGAGCTTTTCCAAGCAATCGGCAAAAGTTCTGATTAGTAAAGACCAGACGCCCTTCCCGGTCCTTCCGAACAATGCACTGCGGCAGGCTTTCGACCAGGGAATGGTAAAGCGCCTCGCTCGTTCGCAATGCGGACTCTGCCTTCAATCGATCCCGGATGTCGCGAAAAATGCCCACCATGGCCGTTCTTCCGTCCTCGAGGCGAACGGTGCTCGCGCTAATCTCGACCGGCACCGCCTGTCCATCCGCAGTCCACACTTCCCCTTCCAAGCTCTGGACCTTTGCGTGACGGACTCGCAACTCGAAGCGTTCGCGATACTTTGCACGATGCTCTGGGGGATGCAGATCCGCTTGGTGAAGGCCGATAATCTCCTGGAGCGGACGATTGAGCAGCCGCTCTGCTTCACGGTTGGCATCCAAAATGATTCCCGTCTCTACATCCGCAATCAGGATGGCGTCATGGGCTCCGCTGAAGATGATAGAGAGGCGGTCGTGTGCAGCGCGCAGCAAGTCCTCAGCCCGCTTTCGCTCGCTCACATCCACGAAGAACCCGACGAGCATGGCCACACCGTCGATATCCACCAGTGCCGAGGTCACATCTGCAAAGAACCCCGAGCCGTCCTTTCTCAAACAACGTACGCCTGCGGAAAAGGTGCGCTCCCCTCGCGAAAGTGCCCTGAAGTCAGCGCGGACAAAATCGAGGTCCTCCTTTGCATGGATGGATGTCACTCCCAGCTCCAAGAGTTCTGCCTCGGTGTACCCGAGCATCCCGCAGACCGTGGGGTTGGCATACCGGAACCGCCCCGATTCCACCTCCGCCACCAGCACCCCGTGTGGCGCGCGCTCGAAGAGAGTCCGATACTTCGCCTCCGATTCGACCAAGGCCTCGTTCGCTTCCTGGAGATGACGCGTGCGGTCCAGAATCAACTGCTCTTGACGCTCGTAGAGCCTGGCATTCCGCAATGCCAAACCCACGATTGTGGAAAGGGAACTCAGGACGGTCTGTACCGAGGCAACATGAGTCTCATCGGGCACCCCGAACAAGAGAAGCGCCCCCACCGAAACCTCCCCGATCTTCAACGGAACGATCAGCGAAAGATTGAACTCGTTCCTAGACAGGAAGTCATCCAATTCCAAGGCCTTCCCGATGCGCCAGAGAGTGGGAGATGCCAACGAATAGAAAACCTCGCACAACTGACTCACCACAACAGGCTCCACAACCGCCCTGCGTCGCTCCGGGTTGATGCTAAAGACGCGGCATTCGGGAGAATCAGACGATCCATCCCGATATACCAAAACGACACACCTCGCTCCCGTCAACTCCCGCATCTGGCTGGTCAGGTACTCGCCGAGCTGCAGAGGTTGGGAGGCATGACCCAGGGCGGTGGTCACAATGTCCAACGCCATCGCTGTGAAAGCCGGATCAAGATGCGGGGGGATCTCTTTCATGGACGTGCAAAAGCCTTGCTCAGTCGCCCCATGGCCTCTTGGATAGTCCCCTGAAGAACCCCGAGCGACAACGACCGCACCTCGCAGGGCAACCCGCAATAGGCTCCGCACTCTGCCAGGGTCTCTTCTGGAACAGGCTGCACCCCCGTGTCCAAATAAACCAGTTTTCGATGCATGTCCTGCATCAGGCTGGCGGCGTTTTCCGGGGTCAACCCGAGCTCCAACGCGAACACCTCTCGCCATCGCTGAACCCATTCAGGCAACAGTACAAAAGCCTCTTCCCGCTGCAGAGCTCGATACCCCTCCGCCCCCAGTAGAAGTTCCACGCAGTTCTTCCCGGCCGTGCGCGCCACTCCCGACCATTGCTCCAGCTCTCCCATTTGAGCGCAACAATCGCCATAGATCAGGACAACCTGAAGGCCCTTCGCGCGCTCCGATTCGAGGGCATCACGCAACCGGAGGGCAAGCGACTCAGGTCGCATGTGTAGCATGGAGTTGAGCGCTCGCATCGGCACCTGTGGCCAAAACCTCTGTCTGAGCGACTCCACCTCCCGGGCCAACACCGAGCAACTGAGCAGCACAACCGAGGATGGTTTGCCGGCATTCATCCTCTCCCTCCTCCAAAGGCCACCGCCGCCTCCAGCACGGCATGAATCTTCTCAGCATCCGTGTGAAATGGAATGTCGGCACCGGACGTACACAGGATGAACCGCGGGTCATGGCGGCGGTCGGTCAGCAGAGTTTCACATTCCACCCGTACTTGGGTTGCGCTGAGATTTGGCAAGTCCGGACCATGCGGTCCAGACAGGAGAACCGCTTCACGCCCCACCAACTCCCGCGCGCGGCTGAGATCGTCCCGTCCATGGAGCGCAAACCCAGCGGTGCCAGGCATCCCTGTGAGCAAATCGAGATGAGGCAGGAGCGGCGGCCCCGCATGATGCAAGACGATTGGACCTCGCATCTGCGCCAGCGTGCGAGCGAGCGCCGGCCGCGTGAAGTCCGCCACAATCTCTCGGGTCACCACCGCCGGAGAGGCATAACCACAAGTTAGGGCCAGAAAGGCAGCCCCGGCTTCGAAGAGGACGTCGGTAAGGGTGACGAAAAAGGGGATCATGGAGTCCATGACGTGCTGCGCACCCTCGCGGTCGAAAAGCACCGTCTCCAGCCACCCCTCCATCCCTAGAATCAAGGCCGGAAGATCTGTGGGAGGCGGCAACGCCACGGCCACCAGCACTTCTTCCCCGTGCTCCTTCACCATAAGCCGGACCGCCTCCTGAAGGTACCCCAACCCAGGATGACTGCGCGGATCAGGGATGCGAAGCCGCCCCCATTCGCGCACAGACTGGATTGCCGGATGTCGTATGTTGGGCGGTTGGTCAGCAAAGAAGTGCAGCTCACTCCCAAAAGCAGCCCCCAGCGCCGCAAAAGCAAATGGACCGAACAGGATGTCCGGAGAAAAAACCTGGCGCACCGCCGACTGCCCCAAAGCGTGTGCAGCGGGGTCCGCAAAATACCGATCCAGCGGACATCCGGTCAAGCGCGCGCCATAAAGGCACAGGACTGGGCTGACGGGGCGTCGGTCCGTGGCTTGCCCCGCGATTGTGGCCAGAACTCGCTCTCTGCTGTTCATGGTCCTGCCTCCGTGTCCAAGGATGCCTTCCAAAGTCTGTCGAAGAGTTGATTCGTGGCCAACGCGTTTGGTGCTGTTCCGTCGGCACCCACCTCCTCTGCCAAGGATGGACATGCCAGGAAGACCGCACCACCCACGGCCAACTGCAGTCTTCCTCGCAGTCCCCGGCGGTCGATCTCTTCCCGCAGCAACCGTATGTTGCGGGCTGTCGTCATCATCATGGCAGAAGCACCGATGACCCTAGCCCCTGCTTTGAGTGCGCTGTCGACAAAAACCGCATGAGGCACGTCGTTTCCCAGATCCTCCACCTGCCAACCAGAAAGACGCAGGAACGTCGCCACCATCCGTCGGCCCAAACCGTGAAAGTCCTCCTCAATGTTCCCCAGGACGACTGGTCCCTTCGTAGGAGGAACAGCGGCCTCCGCCGACCGATGGGCCGCGATTGAAGTAAGCGCGTCCTCCGCAACCTTTCCTGCTACATAAGCCTGGGCGAGCGAGAAGGAGTCACCCTTGGCCCACTCAAGACCAATCCGTTGTAGGACGGGCTCTAAAACCTCCGTTAGCAAACCTTCGTGGCCGCGCTCAGCTGCCCAATTCTCCATGAGCAACGAGGCGCCCAATCGATCGGCTTCCAGGATCTTGTTGAGGAGCTGTTCATGAATGTGCATAAAATGCGAACTTCCCTGTCGATCACCTATGCCAGCCCACCCCTCCACTCGATACAGCGTAGGAGGCTCCCGCCCATCCAAATGCCTGAGGCGGCCGTCGAAGCTCGAGCTCCCAGTCGGTTTTGTGAGTCATCGTCTTGCCCTGCGAAGCGTATGCCACGCAAACAAACCAAGGGCCAAGGAAACCTATCCAGTCCGGAGCTCCTCAGCAAGGAATGATTCTGCCTAAGTAATGGTTCTCAGGTGCCTCCGACTTCAGGACATTACCCCAATGCGCCCCGGTCACTTCAAGGCCAGGGGAGTCACAGGAAACCTCCACTGCTTGCTGTCGGCCTCGGTCGGTTCACCGGCCCTTTTCGCTTGTCGGCTCGTCATCGCATCACCAAGGTAGTTCGCGATGTGTCCGTCAATCATCACCGCCGATGAACTGCGGAAATGGAAGGGGCTTCGGAAGATTCCCTCCCTGACCGCCTATGATTATCCCACCGCCAAGCTATTGGACGAGATCGGCATACCGTTGATCCTGGTTGGCGATTCCCTGGGCATGGTGGTTCTGGGCTATCCCGACACTACCCACGTGACGATGGAGCACATGCTCCACCACACCGCCGCCGCAGCGCGAGGGGTGAAGAATGGGTTGCTGGCTGCTGACTTGCCATTTGGAAGCTATACGACCCCCTCCCAAGCCCTGGAAAGTGCTCAACGCCTGGCCAGCGCAGGCGCGAAGGCGGTCAAGGCCGAAGGGGGTCGCGCGATCGCATCCCAAGTCCGAGCCATCGTCGGCGCAGGCATCCCTTTTCTCGGCCACCTCGGCATGCTCCCTCAGCACGTTCTGGAGGAAGGCGGATATCACATCAAAGGAAAGCAGGGACCCGAAAGAGAGGCGCTGTTCCTGGACGCCCAGGCGCTTGTCGAGGCCGGGGCATTCGGAATTGTGCTGGAGCTTGTCACCCCTCCGGTAGCGAAGGAACTAACCTTCGCCGTTCCCATTCCCACCATCGGTATCGGCTCTGGCCCCGACTGCGATGGCCAAATCCTCGTGACTAACGACTTAGTCGGGACTTTTCCTTGGTTCACTCCTCGCTTCGTGAAGCAAAGGCTGCACGCGTTTTCCCAAATGCGCGAAGCCATCGGTGCGTGGGCCAAGGAGATTTAGGCTGACTCGACTGATGCTTCGCTTGACCGGGAAAGCGAACGGTCTACAGTCAGTGCACATCCTTATGAAAAAAGGCGCATCTTTCGGCCTCCTTCGATCCTGGTGTCTGTTCCTGCTGCTCGCAGCTGCCCAGGCTCAAACCATCGACTCCTCAAAAGTCAAGACCCTCTTCTCCACCCCTCCGCGCGAGTACGCCACCGCCCCTCTTTGGGTCTGGAACGACCAACTCACCTTGGACCAGGTCGCCAGCACGCTCCGAGACCTCCACTCCCAGAACGTTCGGCAGGTCTTCGTCCATCCACGGCCTGGACTCATGACCCCCTACCTGTCCGCCGACTGGTTCCGACTTTGGAAGCACGCCCTTTCCGTGGCGTCCAAGCTCGACATGAATGTCTGGATTTACGATGAGAATTCCTATCCCTCGGGCTTCGCGGGCGGCTGGGTGCCAGAACTCATGCCCGAATCGCGTGGACGCGGCCTTTTCTTCGAGGAATCCAACTCGGCTCCGGCATGGAAGGAAGGCAACCTGGCCTTATTCCGGGTCGAGAACGGTGTCGAAGATGTAACCAAGCAAGTACGCTCGGGGGAGTCTTTGTCCGCCGGAAAATACCTAACTGCGCAAGTCCGCAGAGCCGGGAACTCACCCTGGCATGGAGATCGCTGCTACGTCGACCTCCTCTATCCAGGGGTCACGGAAAAGTTCTTGGAGATCACGATGGGGGCCTACAAGAAGAACCTGGGGAGCGAGTTCGGAAAGCGGATTCCGGGGGTGTTCACCGATGAACCCAACATCGCTCCCGCCGGCGGTCTCCCCTGGACGGAGGACCTCCCTGCCCAGTTTGAAAAGCGCTGGGGTTACAGCCTTCTGGCAAACCTTCCCAGCCTCACCAAGGAATTAGGCGACTGGAGAAAGGTCCGGCACAATTACTTTTGCCTCCTCAACGAGCTGTTCATTGAGCGGTTTGGAAAGCCTTACTACGACTACTGCGCCGCGAATCAGCTCGAGTTCACCGGGCACTATTGGGATCACGAATGGCCCAACTGCGTTGGTGTCCCTGATAACATGGCGATGGCTGCCTGGCAGCAGAGACCGGGAATCGATTGCCTGATGAATCGCTTCTCCGAAGACACCCATAGTCAGTTCGGCAACATTCGCTTTTGCCGCGAGATCTCCAGCGTAGCGAATCAGATGGGGCGACAGAGGACGCTGGTGGAATTGTATGGCGCCGGTGGCTGGGATCTGCGCTTCCAGGACATGAAACGAATCGCGGACTGGTTGATGGTCCTGGGCATCAACACCCTGGACGAGCACCTTTCGTACATCACCCTGCGAGGCGCCCGAAAACGCGATCACCCCCAATCCTTCTCCTACCATGAACCTTGGTGGGGAAGCTATCATGAGATCAGCACCTACGCGACCCGTCTCTGCGCCGCCCTTTCGCAGGGGGAACAGATCAACCAGATCCTGGTCATCGAGCCCACCACCACTGCCTGGATGTATCAGGGGAACGGAACGCAGCTCAAGAAGATCGGTGTTTCTTTCTTCGACTGCCTCAAAGCACTGGAATCTGCCCAGATTGAATACGACCTCGGGTGCGAGGACATGATCGTCCGCTGGGGGAGCACCGCGTCTTCGTCCAACTCTGGAAAGCCCCTGAAGAAGACGCCGAAGGGCCGCCTTCGCGTGGGAGAACGGGTATACAGCACGGTGGTGCTGCCGCCGGGACTCCAGAATATGGACCGCCGGGCGATGCAACTCATCCGAGAATCGGGCTGTCGGATCCTGGGAGAGCACCCCAAGTACCTCGATGGCTCTCCCGTCGGCTCAGCGGACTTGCGGGAAGCGACACCGAACAAGGACATCAACGGCAACCTCGTAGCCGACCTCCGCCCCGTGAGTCATTCCGACGGTTTTGGAATTCAGCAATCCAATCCAGACGTGGGCGTTCTCTTCCATCAACGCCGCCAACTGAAGGACGGTGAGCTCGTGTTCCTAGTCAACACCAGCGATTCCGACCCATCTCAAGGTATCATCGCCAGTAGAGCAAAAGGTGTGGAAATCTGGGATCCGCATTCTGGTCAGATTCGAAAGTGTGCCTTCTCGACGACCGAAGCTGGAGTGAGGATGGAGTTCTCTCTGCCTCCTTGCGGAAGCCAACTGCTGTTCTTCTCGAAGTCCACCCGCAAACCAAGTCAAACGAAGGAGTCCGCGATCACATTGCGTCCGCTGGAAGCCCCCCAGATCAAACGCCTGGCTCCCAACGTTCTCACTCTGGACTATTTGGACGTTTCGGTAGGGGGGCAAAGCCGCACGAACTCCTACTTCTATCCCGCAGCGCAGTTTGCCTTCCAACAGAATGGCATGGCTCGTAATCCCTGGGACAGTGCCGTTCAGTTCCGGGATGAAATCATCCGAAAAACTTTCGCAGCGGATAGCGGCCTTACTGCCATTTACCATTTCAAGGTGAAGGGCTCAGTACCTCCCGATCTCCAGATCGTCATTGAGAGCCCTGAGCTTTATGCGGTCAGCTGCAATGGAGCCCCTCTTCAACCAGAACCGGGTCAATGGTGGCTGGACAAGGCTTTTGGTGTTTATCGGCTTTCTGCCGTCGCTCGCTTAGGGGATAACGACGTCAAGTTGGTTGCCAAACCGTTCACCATCCGTCATGAGCTTGAGCCAGCCTACTTGCTGGGAAGTTTCCGGCTTCAGACTTGCGCCTCCGGCTTCGAAATCTGTCCCGCCTCCGGCCTCCAACTCGGCAGTTGGCGCGAGCAAGGTCTTCCCTTCTACGCCCAGGGGGTAGTCTACAAAGAGACCTTCCAAGTTGATGCCAAGACGGACCGCGCGAGGGTGCGGTTGGGTAAATGGTACGGAAGCGTGGCCAAGGTGACTGTCAACGGCAAGCCCGCCGGCAACATCTACACCGCGCCCTGGACGCTCGATGTCTCGTCGTTGATCAAGAAGGGCGAGAATACGGTGGAGGTTTCCGTGGTAGGCACCCTGAAGAACACCTTGGGGCCGCATCACGGCAACCCCGGAGTCGGATCCGCCTGGCCCGGCATGTGGCACCAAGCACCCAACCCCGGCCCGCCCCCCGGCGCGAATTACCACACCCTGGACTACGGCCTCTGGGAACCGTTCACCTTGGAAATGGTGAGCCTTACTCGGTAGGCAACGACCCCATTCGAGACCTTAGTCGCACACTTCATCGCACACTTTGTCGGTTCTTCCGGCAACAAACAACACTTCGACAAAGTGGGACGACTAAGTGTGCGACTAAGTCGGGAATCGTGAAGCTCTGCCGAGCCCACTCCAATAGCCATTTTCCTTGAGCGAGCGTTCTGGTTGTCGTACAAACTGACCCGTGCAAAGGAAATGGTGGTGTGGGTTGGGACTTCTATTCTCGCTTGCCCTGACGCTGGGGGCCATCGCCTCGCAGTAAGAGCGCGTTGGCCTCGGAAATCTTAGTCGCACACGTAATCGCACACTTTGTCGTTTCCTTCGGAAACCAAACAACCCTTCGACAAAGTGGGACGACTAAGTGTGCGACAAAGTCGGGAATCGTGAAGCTCGGCCGAAATTCGCCGCCGAGCCCACTCGGATAGCCATTGTCCTTGAGCGAGCGTTCTGGTTGTCGTACAAACTGACCCGTGCAAAGGAAATGGTGGTGTGGGTTGGGACTTCTATTCTCGCTTGCCCTGACGCTGGGGGCCATCGCCTCGCTCGCAAGAGCGCCTTGGCCTCGGGAATTTTAGTCGCACACGTAATCGCACACTTTGTCGTTTCCTTCGGAAACCAAAAAACGCTTCGACAAAGTGGGACGACCAAGTGTGCGACAAAGCAGGCAAAGCAACGCGGGCTAACCCGCCAGCGCGGCTGCGGCTTTCATCTTGCCCAAGCCTTCCTTGGCTACCTCCAAGGCATCGCGCTTCCAATACTCGCGGTTGAAGAGTTCCAACGACAACACGATGCTGCCGCCCAGTCCGCGAAGGTCGGTCATCACTTGTTTCAAAGGCGCCACACCATCGCCTGGGAACACGCGAAAACTGTCGTCGATCTTCTCCCGGGGCGGTTCCGCGGGAAAGTCGTTCATGTGAAAGACCTGGATGGTGTGGTTGCTGAGCATACGCAACCCCTGGAACCCAGAACCCCCTTTGTGCAAATGGTAGATGTCCGCCAAAACACACGCCTTGGGATGAGCCGCCTCCAGCGCCACCGTCATGCACTGGCTGAGCCGATTCAGGCACTTGGAGAATCCCCAGAGTTCCAACTGCGGCACGACCCCGATGGAATCCCCTGCCTCGAGCAACACCCGGTAGCGTTCCGCCGCCTTGCCTAGATCCAGTCCCGTCACATCTGTCGCCCCGGCCGGAGGCACCGCCAAACGTTTGCCGCCAATCTGACCCAGCAAATCCATCTCGCGCTTGGCACGCTCCACGCCCTTCGCCCGCCGCCCTTCGTCATCCACAATCCACTCCGGAAAACCGATCCCGCCTTCGACCGTCAAACCCGCGTCCTCAATCCGCTTCCGCATCTCTTTCAGATCGCCCCCTTGCTTCACGTACTCGTCAATCGCACTGATCCAGGGTTCGATCCCGGCGTACCCGGCCTTGCTGGCCACTTCCACCTCCTTCACCAAACCCAATTTGTGTCCGAGCAAGGTCCCCATGTTCAGACTGAACTTGAACTCCGCTTTCAGAGTCTGCGCACTTCCGGTGGCCGCCATTCCAACGGGCCCGGGTGCCGCCGAAACCGCTGCCGCCACTCCAGCGAGTTGACCGATCCTTGCCAGTGCCTGGCGCCGATTCAAACCAAGACAATTCTCTTTCATAGGTCGTTGTTCAGTCTTTGCTTTCACGCGCCAGAGAGTCACCCGAGCGAAGGCGGTTTGACAAGTCGTTTTCCCGCATCGATGTAAGGCCAGCAATCGGGGAGAGCCATTGCCCCTGAACAAACGCCGCACAACCTGGCCTGGTTTTACCCTTTTGCGGATTTCAAACCTGGGCTACCTTCTCGCCATGAATCTGTCCGAACAGATGAAGATCCTTGGGGCCCAAGCAAAAGAAGCGTCCCGCGCCTTGGCCAGACTGAACGCTACCACACGAAATGGCGTTCTCCTCGCCATGGCCAGCGCCCTTGAGCGCGAGGCTCCTCACATCATCGCCGCCAACCAGGTCGACCTCCAGGAAGCCGCGGGGGCCGGTCTCTCCGCTGCCATGCTTGATCGATTGAAGCTGGACCACAGGCGCATCCTGAGCATGGCCAAGGGTCTTCGCGAAGTTGCTGCCCTCCCTGACCCGGTGGGTCGCACCCTGGAGGAACGCATCCGCCCCAACGGGCTCCGCCTCCGCAAGGTGACCGTCCCCATCGGGGTCATTGTGATCATTTATGAATCACGACCGAATGTTACCGCCGACGCCGCCAGTCTCTGCTTTAAGTCGGGCAACGCAACCATTCTGCGAGGCGGCAAAGAGGCTATCCACTCCAACACCCTGATTGCCAAAATCATGGTGGAAGCCGGCCGGAACCTGTTGACCGATTTCCCTGCCCATGCCATTCAACTCGTCACGACCACGGACCGCAATGCCATCCAGGAGCTACTATCGCTGACGGAGTATGTCGATCTGTGCATGCCGCGCGGAGGGGAGGGGCTCATCCGAGCCGTCACCGCCTGCTCCAAAGTACCGGTCATCAAGCATTACAAGGGTGTCTGTCACGTCTACGTCGATCGTTGCGCCGATCTGGCGATGGCGGAGTCGATTGTCATGAATGCCAAGACCCAGCGTCCCGCCGTCTGCAATGCCATGGAGACCTTGCTGGTGAACGAGACTATCGCCCCCACTTTCCTTCCCTCCATGGTCGCGCTCCTCAACCAGAAGGAGGTCGAGCTTCATGCCGATCCAGCAGCTTTGGCCCTGTTGCGAGACAAGGCCAGAACTCTCCGTGCCGCCTCGGAGCAGGACTGGTCCACCGAATACAACGACCTCGTGATGAACGTCAGAATCGTCCGCGATCTGGACCAGGCAATCGAGCATATCAATCGCTACGGATCCGCCCATTCCGATAGCATCGTCACCGCGGACGAGGCCGCCGCCCAGCGCTTTCTCCATGAGGTTGATTCCGCAGCGGTGTACTGGAACGCTTCAACCCGGTTTACCGATGGCGGGGAATTCGGCATGGGAGCCGAGATTGGCATCAGTACCGACAAGATCGGCGCTCGCGGGCCCATGGGGCTTGAGGAACTCACCTCTTACAAATGGCTGGGCTTGGGTTCAGGGCAAGTCCGCGCCTGATGCCCCCAACTTCGCGAACCCTCGCCACTACCATGCAGACCACGCTCGACCCCCAGACAATCCAGTCCCGTGCGATCGCCGTTCGGAACGCCCTGCCGCCAAGGGGGCTTTTCGCTGGTATGAACTGGCGAATCTCACCAACGCCATTCTACCTCTCCCCTGCCCTCGTCCAAGAACTGCAGGCCCTCGGCCGAATCCTGCTTCAGTTCAACCGGTCCCTGAACCTCCTGCACCGCCTGAGCCTCTCGGGCAAGCAGCCAACCTGGATTGCAGAGTACCTGGATCGTGGAAAACCTGCCGAGTTGCTCGCCCTCCAAAGCCACCCCTCCCTGAAGAATGAGCTACCTCGCGTGATCCGGCCGGATCTGCTGCTTACAGAAAATGGTTTCTCCATCACGGAACTCGACAGTGTCCCCGGTGGTATCGGCCTGACTGCTTGGCTCAACGCCACTTATGCGGAGTTCGAACCCAACATCCCCCTCCCTCCTTCCTCCCCCCCGGATCGTCCCGCAAGAAGGAGCGAACCGATTCATCCCGGCATCATTGGCGGTGAGCGTGGAATGCTCGACGGATTTGCCAGCATTTTTGCGGACGCTCCCCGTGTGAAGATTGTGGTTTCCGAAGAGGCTTCCTCCTACCGTCCCGAGATGGAATGGATCGCCGGCCATCCCGGGAACAGCCACTTCGAAGTGTGCGGTCCGAACCATGAGACGTTCACCGATGGTGATGCGGTCTATCGCTTTTTCGAACTTTTCGACCTCAAGAATGTCCCTGCCGCCTCCAGGATCTTCTCCTTGGCTCTGGAGAAGCGTATCCGCCTCACTCCACCCCCCAAGCCACTGTTTGAGGAGAAAATAGCTTTCGGCCTGTTGTGGAACCGCAACCTTCGCGAATTCTGGCGCCAAGAGTTGGGCCAGTCCTTTTTGGATCGACTCCAAAGCGTTGTGCCCTTCACCTGGATCCTGGATCCACGCCCGATTCCTCCCCACGCCGCCATTCCTGAGCTCAACCTGACAAGCTGGCACCAACTCAAGCTTCTGTCACAAAAGGAGCGGGAGCTGATTCTGAAAATCTCCGGGTTCTCAGAACTGGGTTGGGGTGCGAGGAGTGTCAGCCTTGGCAGCGATCTGCCCGCCGCGGACTGGAGCTCGGCCGTCGACCAAGCTCTGCGATCGTTCGATACTTCGCCCTATGTCCTTCAGCGGTATGAGAAGCCTGCGCTGGTGGACGGTGCGTGGTTTGATTTCGACGCGAAAGCGCTCCAGCCCATGCCTTCCCGGGTTCGCCTTTGCCCCTATTACTTCGTCCAGGGTGAAGGCGATGCGGCGCGAGCCCAGTTGGGGGGAGTTCTTGCCACCCTCTGCCCGGCGGACAAAAAGATCATCCACGGCATGCGCGACGCCATTCTTGCGCCTTGTGCCTTGCAGAGGAACGCGCCCGGAGCGTAGAAAGAAGGGCGCGATACTATGCTCGAGTTCTCATTCCTTGCCTTCAGTTCGCTATTCGTCATTGTGGACCCCATAGCCACCGTCCCGGCCTTCCTTGCCATGACACCCTATGACACTCCAGCGCAGCGCGTGAAGATGGCGAGGCTAGCCTGTGCGGTCACGGCGGGCATGCTCCTGATCTTTGCTTGGGCCGGCAAACTCGTGTTTAAGCTGCTTGGAATCACCATACCAGCCTTCCAATTGGCAGGCAGCATCGTGCTGCTGCTCGTGGCCTTGGACATGCTCCGAGCCAAGCGATCTGCCGTGCAGGAGACTTCCGAAGAAACAGACGCAGGGGCGGAGAAAGAGGATATCGCCATCACCCCTCTGGCCGTCCCGATGCTAGCCGGGCCGGGCGCGATCACCACCGCCATCCTATTGCGAAATCAGGCCGGCGATCACTTTGGAAAACAGGCTGCCCTGTTCGCCAGTATCGCCGCTGTTTCCCTGGTCAGCTATTTCATCTTCAAGTTGTCAGCGCACGGAGCTAAGTGGCTAAGTCCCATTGTCCTCCGCTTGGCTACACGCATCATGGGACTCCTTTTGGCCGCCATCGCGGTACAGTTTGCTTTTGACGCTATCCGCGCCCACCGCGAGTTGCTGCTCCCTTGACTCACCCCTCCCGCCATGTCTCTCATGAAGAGGCACGATCCGCTTCTCGACCAGCGTGAGAAGCAGAGTACAGGGGGGAGATGGCGCGCAGCTTCAAGATGATCTCCCCAAGATGCCGGAGCACCCACTCCACATCCTCAGCGGTATTATAGTACCCCAAGCTGAACCGAACGCTCCCTCGCGCCCGCTCAGGACTCAACCCCATCGCTGTCAACACATGGGACGGGTCCAACGAACCGGTGGTGCACGCCGACCCGAGTGAGGCACAGATGCCCAACTGATCCAGGAGAACCAAGACCGCTTCCGCATCCACGGAGCCAAAACTGATATTGCTAGTGTTGGGCAACCGAGGTTCTTTCGCCCCGTTGCAGGTCGTGTCCGGGATCGTCCCCAAAATGGTATCCTCCAAACGATCTCGAAGCGCCCGCACCCGGCTGTTCTCGTCGCCCAACCTGGAGAGGGCCAACTCAGCGGCTTTCCCAAAGGCCACCATGCTCGCCACGTTCTCTGTACCTCCGCGACGACTCCGTTCCTGATGGCCTCCCATAAGGTAAGGCTGGAAATGGGTCCGCCGCTTGATATACAATAAACCTATACCCTTGGGCGCATGTAGTTTATGACCAGACATCGATAAGAAATCGACCCCCAAGGATTTCACATCCATGGGCACCTTGCCCGGTGCCTGAACCGCGTCAGTATGACACAGAACCCCCTTGGACCTGCAGATGGAGCTGATCTCGTTGATTGGAAAGATCACTCCGGTCTCGTTATTAGCCCACATGACCGACACGATCGCGGTGTCCGGGCGGATGGATTTCTCCAAGACCTTCAAATCGAGCTCCCCGCTTGGGCTTACTGATAGGTAGGTTACTTCGAACCCGTTCCGCTCCAGGTATCTGGAGTAGCTGAGATTAGCAGAGTGTTCTACGGCCGTGGTAACGACGTGTCGCTTGCCAGGGTTTGTCGCCAAAGCGCTGTGGAGTGCCGCGTTATTGCTCTCGGTACCACAGCTCGTGAACACCAGTTCTTTGGGTTCCGCCTGGATCAGGGCTGCCACCTGTTGCCGGGCCATATCGATCGCTTTGGACAACTCATACCCAAACCGATACGCACTGGAAGGATTCCCCCAATGGTCCTGAAGAAACGGAAGCATGGCCTCCACTACCTCCGGTGCCACCTGGGTAGTGGCGTTGTTGTCCAAGTAGTAGATCTTGCGCTGCATCATTCGTCCGCGTATGACTGACGCCTTCAATGTAAGTCGAAGCACTTGGAGTGCAAGCATCGAGAAACATGAACGCCGACATCCTGTTTGCTGTAACCGCCGCAAAGCTGGGCTGTCATACCTTTCAGACAGAGTGATATCGGCTCCCGCAAGTTCGACCCCTGAACCGGACGACGCGGTCTGGATTTCCGAGGTTCGCGCGGGAAGTGAAACGGCGGCCAGCCGGTTGGTAGAGCGGCTGTATCCGCTAGTGATCAAGATTGTCCGGTCCCATCTGGCACGCCAAGTGGCAGAAGAAGATCTGGTGCAGATGGTTTTTGCGAGGGTCTTTGATAAGTTGGACCAGTATCGGGGCGACGCACCCTTAGAACATTGGGTGTCCCGAGTCGCAGTCAGCACTTGCCTGAACCAGCTCAAACGGGAAAGGGTCAGGCCAGAACTGCGGTGGGCTGACCTCTCACCGGAGGAAGTGCAGGTGCTGGATAATCTAGCCGCCACGGCGGCAGAGATCGATCATGGAACGGCCTGCGCCGCGCGGGAGCTGGTGGAAAAGCTGCTGGCAGGCTTGCCGAGCCAGGACCGTTTTCTTCTCCAGTGGCTGCACTTGGAAGAAAAGTCCCTGGCCCAGATCAGCAAAATGACGGGGTGGTCCGTTGTGGCCATCAAGGTCAGAGCCTTCCGCGCCCGTCAGAAACTCAAGCACAGGCTCGGTGACTTAGTGGCTCGCAAGGAAATATGAAACGGCTTGACGAAATGACAGATCGGCTGCTTCGGGCAGCCGCAGCTGCCCCTGGACCTAGCGCCGGGGGAATACCTGACCCACTCCTAAGCCGTATCATGCGGCAATGGCGAGAGAATCAGGAGCCCACCACCGGAATGGATTTTCTCCTGTTTGCCCGCCGGGTGGCGGGATACGCCTGCAGCCTCAGCCTCCTGGTCATTGCCCTGAGTCTGCTGTCCCAAAAACGGCAGACGCCAGACGCTTGGTCCATCGCGGGCACGGTGGCTCAGGTCGCATTGGACCGATGACTACCCTCACCAAGCCCAGGATTCTCACTTATGCGGCGGTGGTTTTTATCGCCGGGTTGCTCGCTGGTGTCGCTGCAGGCTATGCTCTGTGTCATTGGAATCACATGGGGCCGCCTGACCCGGACAAGATGCTCACGCGGATGGAAGGCAAGCTACGCAAAGAGCTTTCACTGAGCGAAGACCAAGTTCGCCAAATCAAGCCATCCTTGCAGCAACTCAGCGGCGAACTCCGCAAGGCTCACGACACGTCCTTTAGCCTCTTCTCGGACCTGGTCCACCGCTTTAACGACCGCATCGGTCCTGTCTTGACGCCTGAACAGCGCACCCAACTCGAAAAACTCACCCGCGAGCGCGAAGCCCGGTTCCGCCTGCCGGCCCCGGAAACACGGCCGAAGGAATAGACAACAGAATACTAGGCGTTCATGTCGCTCCAACGCTTCGCCATTCGCCCGAAGATCCAGAGCGCTATCGCTGACACCACCCCCACGAGGGCAAAAGGAATCCAGACTTTCAGCTGCGGATGATAGGTCTTCCACAGCAGCTCCGTCACCTGCACGGAGTCGAGGCTTAGGACTTCCTGAAGCTTCTTTACAGCGTCGACTCGCGAGATACCCAGTGTGGATTCCAGCGAGAGCAGGCTTCCGTTCCAACTTTTCTCCGCCCCCACGGGAGTCTTTTCCGCAAGGTAGCGCAACGCGAGGGTTGCTTTCTCGCCATAGTGGCCATAGACGTAACCCGCCAACTTGGACCCAATGTAAACACCCACCCCGACGGGTATGTTTACGTATCCAAGGTAAAGACCCTTCTTGTCAGGAGGAGCAATCAAGGCGAGATACTCGGACTTCTTGGGGCCAGTCATCATCTCCCCGAGCGAGAAGCACAACACACCCACCAACAGGATGGCGGCACTGCTGGTCCACCCCGCAATGAGCACACCGACAATCGCCATGACCATGCCGATACTCATCGCTTCCAAGGTACGCATTTTCCTCGTCAGCCAAGCGACTGGTATGACCCCGATGATGATGAAAAGAGAGTTGAAGCTGAGGAGCACTTGCTGGGGGATCATGGGTCCCCTGGAGGTTTGCTCCACGAGCGCTTTCTGAATCCAGCCAGGCGCTCCTTCTAACGCCCTGGCCATCCCCTGGCTGTTCACCCAATCTGCGATAAAATTCGGCTGGAGGTCCCACAGTTGGTACATCATGAGCCAGAAACCCGACATGATCGCCATCCACGCCAGAAGTCGAGGTTCTAGCACATTCTTGATGGTCCTCACCAGGACTTCCCAGAGCGACTCTTGCTTGGAGGCGCCGGAGGGCACGTCCTCCACCACCAGAAGCAGAAACAAGTTGAAGGAACTGAATAGGGCTGATGCCACGAAGAGGTTGCGCCATGCCTCTTTCGACTGAGCGGTAGCCGCGAGTGGGCCAGGAAGGATCGCCCCCAACCCGAGCAGAATGGATGGAAGGTAGTGTCCCACGAAAGCCCCCACGTTGACCACCCAATAGAAAATGCCCCAGCCCACCGAGGAATTCTCCTTCGTCAACCGATGCGCCAGCGATCCCTGAATACTCGGCTTGAAGAAAGCCGTGCCGATGGCGAGAGTGATGATCCCGCTAAAGAACCCCCAGTAGTTGTTGACCCATGTCAGATCCCGCAAGAAGGCCAGCATCAGATAGCCGGTCATCATCATCACGATGGAAAAACCCAAGGTTCGGCGGTAGCCAAAACGGTCAGCGTATCCGCCCGTGACAATTGGCAACAGCGATTGGAAGGCTGCCCACCAGGCGTAGATGGTCCCCTTGTCCGCAGCAGTCAGGTGCAACCCGCCTGGGTTGTCAGCCTGCATGATGTAAATCGGAGCCATCACCCGGAGATTGTAGAAAGCCAGGCGCTCCCACATCTCAATGGTGTTCAGGGTCCAGAAGGCCCGGCCAAAACCCCGTTTCGTGGGCTGGGCCAGATCAGTGGCAGCGGTCGAGCTCATACAAATGGGATGATCGCGGAAGTTCGCCTTGATGCGCGCGAGAAGGCAACGCGTGTTCCAGGAAGAACCTACGGGGATTCACGGCCAAGGATTGGGGCAACGGTTCGCAGCGCCAGCTAATATCAGCAACCGTACAACTTCTGCTTTCCATGTTCTGACTCAGGCAAGTCCTCCCACGAAATCGACCGCCTCCGCCACAGAGCAGAGCTTTTCCTCACGAGTAGCGAGCCTTTTCACCCTGGCCTGAAGGTCACCAGCGGTGGTTCTCTCCATCTTGGCGGAAAAGACTGCATTCAACTCCAGCGCGCGCTTGAACTGCTTGTCCGGTTTGGCCGGCACCAGCGAGTAATCAGCCGCTACGCCGGCCTCTCTGAGAGCCTGGACCAAACCCAGCGTCGCGGGGCGAAGCGTTTCATCTTCAACCAGGCAATAAACCTGAATGCGTGCGAGCATCTTGGGCAACAAACCACGCTCCTTCAGCAACTCGGTCAAGACAACGTCGCCCATTCCGAAACCGAGAGCTGGCATGCTCACCTTGCCGCCCGAGATCAACTTCACCAGGTTATCGTAGCGGCCACCGCCAGCAATCGCTCGAAACTGTCCCTTTTGATCGAAGGCTTCGAACACCGGCCCAGTGTAGTAAGCCAGACCTCGAATCACGTTGTAGTCCACCCTAACGAACCGCTCCAAGCCCCGGCTCCGCAAGTCCCCCAAAACTGCCGCCAACTCGACCGTCGGCTCGCCTGCCTGAATGAACGCCCGCACTTCCTCCAAGCGAATGCCCACGGCAGCCATTTTTGCCTCGGTGACTTCCTCGCTTTCGCGCTCCATCTTGTCGACGGCCTGGTAGAACTCGTAGGCTTTGGAGGCCTCGCTGCAACGAGCCTGAAAGAACTCCTGCCATGCAGTACGGCTGCTTAACCTCACCACAAAATCCTCGGTCGTCAGACCCAGCAACCGCAAGCTGTCGATCAGCAACGCAATCAACTCAGCATCCGCAGCCACACTCGGCTCTCCAAGAATGTCCGCGTTCAGTTGGAAGTGCTCACGCAGGCGGCCCTTCTGCTGCCGCTCGTAGCGAAAGAGTTGCGGAATCGAATACCACTTGATCGGTTTCTTGTACTGCCGCTCGTAGGCGGCAGCCATACGCGCCAGGGTCGGCGTCATTTCGGGACGCAACGCTATTTCCCGCCCGCCTTTGTCAGTGAAATTGTAAAGCTGACCGACGATTTCTTCTCCGCTCTTGGTGGTAAACAGCTCGAGAGGCTCGAGAGGCGGACCGTCATATTCCTGAAAACCATACCGCGAGGCCGCTTTCCTCCAGGTATCAAATAGGTAGCGCCGGAGATCGGCACTCCAAACATCCTGCACCGGAAGTGGCTCCGGGTAGAAATCGCGAAATCCAGGTAAACGATCCATGCGTATCTGGGAAAAGGAAAAGGGCGCTCGCCAAGCCTCGATACCCTGCCGCGGAGCGCCCTAACAAATTCAACAATCGTACTACGCCGACGGCGGTTCCGGTTGCGCTGCCGGACTTGGCGCACCCAAAGTCTCCGAACTCTTCGCCGGAGCGCCAGGGGTCAATTTGATCACTTCATCCCGCATCTCTTTGCCGGGCTTGAATTTAACAACCGCGCGGGGCGGAATGCGCACGTCGTTCTCCGGAGCGTTGGGATTTCTCCCAATCCGGGCCTTGCGGACTTTCACTTCAAACACGCCAAAATTCCGCAGTTCAACGGTTTCCCCTTTGGACAACGCCTCAGAGATGTGATCCAAGGTCTTCTGTATAACATCCAGAACATGCTGCTGTACCAGTCCGGTTTCCTCGCTGATCCGGACGACTAGGTCGCGTTTCGTCATAGAAATAGTGGTGTTAGGTTATTCGGCTGCCGCGTTCAACATCGCGGGATTATATATAAACCCTTGTCTTGCACGGGTCAAGCAGTGAATGAAACGGTTTCGTCATTCTTCTGGAAAACCGCAGGGCAAAACCGAACCCCGGTATGGATGCTTGCTTAGCGAGGGGAAGACACCCCGAAAATCCGCACTTTTTGCGAAAAAGGCAATGGAAAACTCAACTCTCAATAATACTGTAATGTATTACTATACAAAGTCTTACAGACTAGAGTAAGCCGCACTTCTGCCAAGCGAGTTCTGCGCTCCTCACGCTGCCCCAATCATGGTCTTGTACCCAGCCGCATCCATCATGGAATCCAGTTCGCATGCGTTAGCCACCTTGATTTTGAAAAACCAACCCTCTCCATAAGGATCCGTGTTGGCCAACCCTGGGTTATCCGCCAGATTTGCGTTAACCTCCACAACCTCACCACTTACGGGCGAGTAGATATCGCTCGCAGTTTTCACTGACTCCACCACGGCACACGCTTCGCCCGCCTTGAGCTGGCGACCTACCGCAGGGATCTCAACAAAAACAACGTCAGTCAACTCGTGTTGGGCGTGATCCGTGATTCCGACGGTGACGATATCTCCGCTCAAGGAGACCCACTCGTGGGATTTTGCATACTTCAATTGGGCGGGCACGTTATTCATGGCTTCTATAGGAGTCAGAGTTTATGGAAATGGTCAAATCGGTTTTCAGTCAGCCTGCGCGGGCTTTTGGTAGATGGGTTTCTTCACGATGACCGCCTGGTAACGCTTCCCGCGGGCTTCGATGAAGATCGTTCCCCCTAGGGTCGCGCAGGCGGGCGCAACAAACCCCATCCCAATCCCCAATCCCAACGACGGGCTCTGCGTTCCGCTAACCACTTGCCCCAATGGGGAGCTGGATTGAGCATTCTCGTAAATGGCATACCCGGGCCGAGGAGGAGCACCTTTGTCCAGAAGCTTGAACGCCACGCACTTCTTGCTGAGACCCTCCGACTTCTGTTTCTGCAACGCATCGCGCCCGACGAAAGGGCCCTTGTTGAGCGCCACAAAAAAGCCAAGTCCCGCTTCCAAGGGAGTGGTCTTCAAGTCCAACTCATGTCCGTAGAGGGGATACCCCATCTCGGTCCGCAATGTGTCGCGAGCTCCCAGACCCGCCGGCTTCAACCCACTCGCCTGACCGGCTGCCATCAAGGCAGCCCACACTCCTGCAATCCTGTCTGCGGGAGCGATGACTTCGTAGCCGTCCTCGCCCGTATAACCCGTGCAGCCCACGTAAACGCCTGCCGCGGGATTGGAGTGCAGAGCAAATACGCCAATCTGATTCTTCGTCATCGCAGACGGCATTTCGGCACTAGCACCGGTCAGCGCCTGAAAACACGAGTCGATCCATGCTCTTACCTTCGGTCCCTGCACCGCCACTGCCCCATATCGGTCCGACGCGTCGTCCATGACCACGTCGCCTCGGTCCGCGAACTCCGCAAGTTGAGCCTTGAGCCACGCGACGTCCTCTTCCCGACGAGACGCGTTGACGATTAGCAGAAACTGATCATCAGCCAGACGATAAGCATAGAGATCATCCACCACCCCACCATCCGACTGGCAAAGAAGAGTGTATTGCCCATGCCCTGAAGCCAACTTGCCGAGATCGTTGGTGAGAACCGAATTCAGAAAAGCGAAAGCGGACTTGCCGCTGAAGAACACTTCCCCCATATGGCTGATATCAAAGAGTCCGCCGCTCGAACGAACTCCTAAATGCTCGTCCACGATGCTCGTATACTGGACAGGCATTTCCCAACCACCAAATTCGACGAGGCGAGCCCCTAGTTCTTGATGCACGGAGAACAGCGGCGTTCGTTTCAACATAGGTGCGCAGCTTAGCATCCTCGCCGATTTCGTCAACGCGCTACCCAAGCTCAAGGTGTCACCATTCACTCGCCACAGGCGGGACAGACAGGAAGGCAAGCGCACGCGATACCAATTGAAAATGGGCTGGGCTTGCTCCAATCAGATCTCCGTCCACCGCTACTTCCATGGGCGGACGACTCTCCACGCTCAACTCACTTGCGGAAAAGTAACGTACACTCGGATGTGAAGTATGTGTTCCGGAATAGAGGCGACCGATCTGGAACATCGCCTGGAAACGCCCCAAATCCTCGATCAGGTTGACATTCAGCCGACCATCATCGGTCTGAGCGCCTGGAGCCAGCTTCATTCCGCCCCCAGCCGTTTCCGTGTTGCTGACTCCGGCAAAAAGGAAGCGCCCCGCCCAACGGCGGTCAGCGCAGCTCACGGTCATTTCCCGCGCACGATACGCCCACAGTGCTTGGATCAACGCCCAGGGATAAGAGAGCCGGTGTCCAAAACAGCGCTTCACGCGGGGTGTGGTTCGCTTCAGCAGCTCACCGATAATCCCCACGGCAGCAAACGACAAGGCGTGCCGCACCACTTCCCCTCCCGCAGTCGTGCAGGTCACCCGAAGGATGTCCTTGCGGCACGCTTGAGCTGTTTCAAGTGCCTGACAGGCTGTCTCCAGACTGGAAACCCCCAAACTCCTTGCGAAGTCGTTGCCTGTGCCGATGGGAACCACCGCTAGCTCGACGCGGTCTCCCAGACCGACACCCAGAACCCCTTCCGCAACTTCACGTATGGTGCCGTCGCCTCCCACTGCAACGATGAGGTCATAGTGAGCGGCCGCATCTTGACTCAAGCCTACCGCATCGCCCGGCCTCTGGGTGAACACGCCACTCCCCACCGGAATTCTCCCGCGGAACCGATCCTGAAAGCCGCTCCACCGCGACCGGCCCTGGCCCGCGCCCGCCACCGGATTCACGACATAAAGAACACGCCGCTGCATCACGGCTCGTCATTCCCAATGTCCATGATCACTTTCCAACTACCGTCCGCTTGTTTCCGCCAGACGGAGAGGTATTTGCCCCGCGACGTACTGGGCGAACCATCTTTGGCTGTCTCTCGATATTCGCTTCGTCCCCAAGTGTAGCCAAAATCGCCGCTGCGAGCCGCCTCCGCTCTTTCCGGTTTCCAAATCAAGACCCCTTTGAGTTTGGCAAGCCGGTCCCGAACCGCGGAGCGACCCGCCACCGGATCTCCTTTGGCAGGCAATACCTGGCCATCTTCCGCAAAGTACTCGTAGAAGGCCTGAGCCGCTCCCACTTCCACCGACCGCTTGGAAAAGGCAGCATCCGTCCGCAACAACTGCGCCTCCGCAGTGTTCCCTTCGCCAGACTTGCTGGGTCCGGTCGCACAACCGGCGCAAGACATCGCCACAGCAGCAATCAAGGCGATCGGGGTGTTGCTTCGTTTGTTCATAATGGGTCCAAGGGTTATTTCAAAACAACTGGTTGTGGAACCGCTGCACCATCTTTCCTCGGATCGGAGGCTCCATAGTTGATGCCCGTCCGATGGTCACGCATCACAGCTTGTCCACCTCCGGTATCCTGGTCAAAGGGCGCACCTCGCTGGACCGTATGCCCTAACTTGGTCAACTCCTCGCGCAACGATTCGGGCACCCGCGATTCCACCTTCACATCACGTCCCTCAAAGTTCAGCTTCGTGAATCGCGGCGCCTCCAAAGCCGTCTGCAGATTCCACCCATGGTCGACGATGTCCGCAACGAACTGGGCATGCGCTTGCGCCTGGTTCCATCCACCCATGATTCCGAAGGCAATCCGGACATCTCCTTTTGCCATGAAGCCGGGGATGATCGTGTGCAAGGGTCTTTTACGAGGTGCCACTACATTCGGATGTCCTGGCTCCAAAGTGAACAAGCCCCCCCGGTTTTGCAGCCCGAATCCAGTACCTGCGGCTACTAACCCTGAGCCGAAACCTCCGTAGTTACTCTGGATCAAGGAGACCATATTCCCCTCTTCGTCCACGGTGCAGAGGTAGGTGGTATCACCTCCATGTCCGGGAGGGCGCCCTGGCAGTACCCGGTCCGCAGCCTGGTTCAAGTCGATCATTTTAGCTCGTTCCCGGGCATAGTCCTTCGACAACATCCCAGCGGCAGGCACTTGGCCAAAGCGCGAGTCGGCTACGTAGCGCAGCAGGTCTGCATAAGCGAGCTTCTTGGCTTCGATCATCACGTGCCAAGTGCGGCACGCATCCGATCCCCACTCACCAAGCGGATACTGCTCCATGAGATTCAACATCATGAGAGCTGCAATCCCCTGCCCTTGCGGAGGAATCTCGTAGACGGTCCATCCTCGATAAGTCGTGGAAATCGGTTCGACCCATTCGGGACGAAAATCCCGTAGATCCGCTGCCATCCAGGAACCCCCGTGCTTGCGCGAACAGGCGAGCAATCGCTGGGAAATCGGTCCTTCATAATAGGCCGCCCGCCCGCCGCGAGCGACTTGGCGCAGGGACCAACCGAGGTCGCGGTTGCGGAAGATCTCCCCCATTCGTGGCGCCCGCCCTCCAGGAAGAAAAGCGTTGGCGGCGTCGGGATCTCCGCCCATCAGGCGTTCACTGGCTTTCCAATACCCGGCGACAATCTCCGTTACGGGAAATCCTGTCTCCGCCAGACGGATAGCTGGGGCGAGGAGCCTACGGAGAGGTTTCCGCCCAAACCGGTGCTGCAGTGCATCCCATCCAGCCACGGCTCCGGGAATCGTGACGGACTCGATCCCGCGCTGCGGCATGTTCGTCAGACCCAGTTGCCGGAGCCTTTCCAGGGACAACCCCGCAGGCGACCACCCGCTGGAGTTCAACCCGTGCAACTTCCCCGTCTTGGCTTCATAAACAATCGCGAAGAGATCTCCCCCCATCCCGCACGTCATCGGAGCCACCACTCCCATCACCGCATTCGCCGCAATCGCCGCATCGACCGCATTTCCACCTTCCCCCAGAACCTGTGCTCCAGCCTGCGAAGCCAAAGGATGCTCTGACGCAACAATCCCACCCTTGGTCAACACCATGGATCGGCCCTGGATCCGCTCGGCCGCGACCGAGGAGAAAAGAATCACCCACGCGGTGTATGCAATGACCTTGGGAATGCCTATGGAAATGGCGATTTGCATTTCTATGTCGTTGTCAAGGTATGGATCACCTCCCCACCGTGATTCACTTAGAGCGCCAAATCAATTCCAAAACCGAACGGAGCAGGACAACTTCTCACGCAAGTTGACATGAAAGTGGCATCATGGCATTTTACCATCATGGTTAAGACTCAGGTTCAGATTCCAGACGAACTTTTCCGGCGAGCCAAGCAGGTGGCCGCGGAAAAGGAGTGGTCCTTTGCTGAAGTCGTGCGTCGAGGCCTCGAATACATGACGCAGGTAAACCCACCTTCTCGGAAAACAGGCTCCGGTTGGCGGTTGCCGCCGCCCAAACCGCTGGGAGCCTTTCTTGCCCCGGAAGATCAATGGACGAGCCTAAGCCACGGTGATTGAGACGGCCATGCTCTCTTTCGACACGAACTTGGTGGTTTACGCCGCGAACTCGAACGCGCCAGAGCAAACTGCAGCGGCCGAGTTTCTCAATTCGCTCGGATCACGCCAAGATTTCGCAGGCTTCGGATTCAGCCGAGTCTGGAATCCGTTGGGGAGGAACGGATGACCAGGCCTCCGGCCGGTGGGACCTCTAACGAGCCTAGTCACGGATAGCAACACGGCAGACCCCAGGGGCGGCACCGGGGGCACGGTGCGGTATCTCAAGCGAGGGAACTGAGTCTGTCGTAAACCGACAGCATGCCGTGGTTCCATGCGGTTTTGGCGGGCATCAATTGCTTCTTGCCGGATATTGGCACGGATTTACACTGTCTGAAGCCCCGGGAAAGATTGGCCGATGAAAAACAATCATTCAGACGAAAGCCCGTCTCGAACAGTGGGGGTGCTGGAGCGTGAGTTTTCACGGAACCCACGCGTGCACGACGCTACGTTGTGGGACAGACTCGCTGGATTGCTCCTCATCCCGTGGTTCTTCCTTCTGTGTCCGGAGTCCGTTCTTGCGGTTGATCAAAGTCCGTCCCAAGATCGCCGCCTCCTGCTGGTTGGGCCTAAGAAGGATGTGGTGTCCCTCGCGGTCAAGAAGGACGTCTGGAGCGTTGATCCCAAGCCGGTCACGGTCCGCACCACCACGCTGACCTTCAGCGTCAATCCGTCTGGTTGCTTCATTTACCCTGCTCCGGAAGGGTTCGATTACCTCGCCGTCGAGGATTTGGAGCCGTTCGCGCAGACCTGGAGCGGTGAGCCGCAACTGCCGATGAAGACGTTCATTGTCCGATTGGACAGGAATGCGGAGGTGTACGGCGTGGAAGTTGTGGGTGGGAGTTATCGTGAGGTGCAGCAGCCGGTCCACATCGTGCCGGTTCCCTGGGGGAAGTACATCCCCAACGAGGAGCTGTATCGGACCAATGCCTTCTTCCCAGGCAAACTCCTGGATTATGAGCGGGGCAACGACAACCAGAGGCAGCACGTGTTTGTGCGCTTATATCCGCTGCAGTACGTGCCGGGACAACGCAAGGCTTTCCTGGTGACCAAGGCTACGCTGAGACTCTACTGGAGCACCCCGGCGAAGTCCGTCGGGGCCAAGACACTCGCACGGGAACAGAGCCCCGGACCGAGCATTGCCAATCTGAAGGCTGAATCCGTCATTATTTGCCCGGAGGCGTTGCGGAAGGAAGCCAGCCGCTTGAGTCAGTTCCACACGGTGACCGAAGGGATACGTTCTTCCATTGTGACCACAGAAGCGATCGCGGCCGCTTACCAGCCCGCCGCCGATCCCCCTTTCATCGGTTACACCAACCGGCAGCTCAAGGATTGGACCTCGATCACCAATTACAACTACACGCTGGCCAAAAAGATGGTGGCCTATCTGAGGGATCAGAAAGCTCACCCGCGTCTGGTTTACGTGACCCTCCTGGGCGACGGTCTCCTTGTTCCACCCAGCTACTACTACTATCCGGGTGATTTCATAGGCTGGACGCCGACGGACTTTTTCTACCTGTCGCCGGACTACGACTTTGTGCCGAATTATCGCGTGGGCAGACTGCCGGTGAATGACGCTGCCGAAGCGGCTCAGCTAGTGGACAAGATCATTCGCTGGCACAAGAACGCCCGCTGGGATTGGTTCAATAATGTGTGCCTGGCTGGTGGTCGTCCCTACGACTACATGATGTACACCCACGAAATGGCCTGTGACGAGGTGATCCGACAAGGGTTGTTCGACGGCATGAACGTTAAGCGATTCTATCAGTCTGCCCGCCGTCGGGAGCCGCTTTACATTGAACCGATATTCACAACTCTCGGCGTCGGGCTCTTCTGGTACTCATGCCATGGGAGTGTGGACGCCATGTTTCCCGGTTCAGTCGGACCGAGGGAGATCGGAGCGAACAATGTCATGAGATACACGGCCAACGATCGCGTGCCAGTGGTCTTCGCCGATGCCTGCGAAAATGGGGCCTTCGATCTAGATTTGGTGAATCTTGGCTGCCGCCTGTCGTTCGGCGAGGCGTTGCTGAAATCGCCGGCGGGTGGCATCGCGGTTTTTGGCGCGAGTCGGTTAATTGACAACGTGACGCTCTATTACTTTCAGCAGGGGCAGCCTGTGGTCGCGAAACTGGGTGGCATGGGCGGACTGGTCCATTATGCCTTGGAGAGCTACCGCGGGGGTTCGGACACCTTGGGCGAGCTGTCTTCGGACGCTCTGTACGCTTACATCGCCAACAATAGAATGGCCGGCTCCAAGGTACAATTGAATCGAGTATTCGCATTCGTTCTCCTGGGCGATCCAGCACTTAAGATTCCCGTGCCTCCGGCACACTCAGCGCCCACTGGCTTGCGCGGACTTACGGGCCATTGACCGGGCCAGCAAACGGGTTTCGCGCCAGCACGACTGTCCCGTCACGCCGCCCGTAAGCCAGGAGTCTACCATCCGGCGAAAACGAGACAACCGCTTCCCCAAAGGGTGTTTGATCGTAGGTCCGTAACAGGTTTCCCTCCGAAATACGCCACAACTTGAGGGCCGAGTCGCTGCTTCCCGAGACCAAGGTTCCTCCGTCAGCTGAAATTGCCATTGAGCTAACCGCATCGCTGTGGCCATGGAAGGTCCGTAACAAGGTCCAGTCTGATACCCGCCACAATTTGATGGTTTGGTCTTCAACTCCCCCACCTGAAGCCAACAGGCTGCCGTCCTTGGAGAAGGCCAGCGAGGCCACCGTGTTGGTGTGCCCTGCCAACGTTCGGAGGAGCGCGCCATCCGAGAAGCGCCAAACCTGGAGGAGGTTGGTCTCGGCGGAGTAAGTTCCGCCTAAAGCCACCATGCTCCAGTCCGGTGAGATGGCCGCGCACGACATGTAAGCAGCCTGCGACGTCAATGTCTGGGCCACCGTACCGTCTGCCACCCGCCATAACCTGACGGTCTTATCCCAGCTCGCCGAAGCCACGGTTCGCCCGTCTGGCGAGAAGCCGACAAACACCACACCATTTGTGTGTCCGGTCAGGGTTCTCATCAAGGTGCCATCGGCTGCCCGCCACAACCTGATCGTACTGTCCTCACTCCCGGAGGCCAGCAGGGACCCATCGGGTGAAAACGCCACGCAGGACACCTCGCCAGTGTGACCGATCAGACTTCGGACGAAGCTCCCATCGGCGGCACGCCAAAGCCTGATCGTCTTGTCCGCACTTGCTGAGACTAGCGTGCGTCCGTCCGGTGAGAATTGCATTTTGAGCACCGCATGGGTGTGCCCCGTCAGTTCGCTCACCACAGACGGAGTCTCACCGATCAACCGCCAGAACTTGATGGCGTTGTCCACGCTCGCCGAGGTGAGCAGCCCTGTTCCCGGCACAAAGGTTACCGCGCAAAGGTCATCGTTGTGCCCCGTCAGCAACCGCGGCGGATCACCTGCAGACAGTCGCCACAGACGGACAGTATTGTCGTCAGCGCCCGAAGCCAGTGTGAATCCGTCCGTCGAGAAGGCAACGGAGCGCACCCGGCCAGAGTGCCCATCCAACGTCCGCAGTCGGCGACCACTCATCGCTTGCCACAACCTGACCGTCTGATCCCAACTGCCCGAAGCGACTATCTTCCCATCGGGGGAGAAAGCAACGGAGGTTACGTAGTCCAAATGCCCCTTCAGAGTCTTGAGCAACCGGCCATCGCCTACACGCCACAACCTGACCGTGGTATCGTCACTCCCCGAGGCGAGGTGTTCTCCGTCGGGCGAAAAGGCCACAGCCATCACGAAATCCGAGTGCCCAGTCAAGGTGCGTAGTAGTGCGCCGTCAGCAGCCCGCCATAGCTTGATCGTACGATCCAACCCTCCCGAGGCCACGAGAGTGCCGTCGGGTGAAAAGGCGACCGCGCTCACCGCATTGGAGTGCGCTGCGATCGTTTGCAGCACCGTGCCATCAGCTGCTCGCCACAGCTTGATGCTCTTGTCTGCGCTCCCTGAGGCGAGCGTGGCGCCGTCCGCTGAGTAGGCCACGGACATCACCCAGTTGGAGTGCCCAATCAAGGTTCTGGTGAGGTTTCCGTCGGCCACGCGCCACAATTGGATGGTCGTGTCCGCCTTGGCGGCGGCGACAACGCAGCCGTCCGGCGAAGCGGCCAGCGCCAGCACCCTCCCCGCCAAGCCTCCTTTCATCCACACGATGTCAGGTTGGTCTTGAGCCAAGCAGGAGGATGAGAACAAAGCGATGACGAGGGAGAGGCGCATGGCCAATCTGTTCAACACCTCCTTCATGCCAAGACCTCCCTGCCTTGCCTCCGCAGGCTCGAGAGGCCGGCCACCAGTAGTTGAGTTGCGCTTCGCATAAGTCGACTCCCTCTTCGATGGATGAATGACCAAGGAAGTCTCTTTTTCGTGGAGTGTCAACCTAAAGGTTCTACCCTCAGTTTCTCCGCAAGCGCTAAACGGGCCTGGTTGGTGTCGAAGGTCCAAAACTCCCTGACGCCCAGGTGCAAAGCCGTGGCAACGTGCAACACATCCGTGCTGGGATGGCCGCCCGCGGTGCCGTACTCCTCCAGCCACGCCCAGACTCGAACACTTGCGAGCATTCACGAAAGCCGCACTCGGCGAGTTGGGGCGACAACCCGTGGTCTGTGTGCTAGGCTCCAGACTCCCGGCATCACTCGTATCGCAGAACGACCAGCGGAGCGACCTTCGTAGCCCTTCGCGCGGGAAGATAGCAGGCCAACAGGGAGATGCCTCCGAGAAACAGACAGGCACCCAGAAATGTCAGAGGATCGATGGCGCTGACGCCGTAGAGCAAGCTGGAGAGAAAAGATCCTGGATCACCGTTTCCAGCCAAGGCACACCTCCTCGGTCTCGATAGGCCTCCTTGACGGACTCGACCCCGCCCAATTTGATCAGCGCCTCCCGCCGCGCATCCTCGGGGGGCATACCGGACCGAAGATTGTCTTCGATGTGCATCTGCAGGTGACTCTCCATTTCCTCGGCCAATTCCTGGTCCCGGCGCCGCTTGCCGAACAAGCCACCCAACCGCAGTCACCATGCTCGCATCCGTCTCATGCGGTCTCCTTCTATCATTCGTAACGCAACGCCACGAGGGGATCGACCTTGGCTGCTCTAGAGGCAGGGATATAGCAGGCGACGGCGCCAACCCCTCCGAGAAATCCGAATGCCGCCAAGAACGACCCTAGGTCTAGCGGACTGACGCCGTATAGGATGCTGACCAGGAACCGAGTTAAGCCAAGCGCGACCACCGCGCCCACCAACCCTCCTATCAGAATCAGCTTGGCCCCCCGCGCCACGACGAGCTTGATGACGTCGCGGCCCTGCGCTCCAAGAGCCCTGCGCACACCCATTTCATGGGTCCGTTGGGCGACCTGGAACGACAAGACGCCGTAGATTCCCAGGCTCACCAGAACGAGCGCCAGCGCGCCCAACGCGCCCGACAACCACATGTTCCTCCGCTGGTTGACAAGTGAGTCGAAGATGCGCTGCTCCATGGTTTTCGGGTCCCCCACTACCTGGTCCGGATCCAGGCTCCGAAGCCGGGCGCGGGCACCCGCCACCAGCGTCCTTGGGTCGATCTGAGTGCGGAGAGCCAGGCCCATGCCAGATCCGCTCTTCTGGAGATAACAGAAATAAACCCGCGGAGCGGCCTCGGTGGGGGGTGCTGCCCGATAGGTACCCAAAGTGAAGTCCCCCCAGTAACCCCCCGGCTCTCGCACATCACCCGCCACCCCCACGATGGTCCTCCAGTTCCAATCTGTCTCGGGATCCCCGCATCTGATCCGCTGCCCGATAGGTTCCTTGCCGACCAGGTAACGGCCCACGAAACTCTCGTTGACCAGGACCACCGGAAGTGCACCGCCTCCATCCCCGTCGGTAAAACCGCGGCCCCGCTTCAAAGGAATCCCCAAGGCCCGGAAGTACTCGGGATTCACTATGCCACTGCGAACCAGATTGGTCTGCCCGTCAACCTCCGCCCAGTATCTTGTCCCCTCATAGGGACCCACCACGGGCAGCGCCACATCCGCACCCACCATCTCCACTCCCGGCAGGCTTCGAAGCTCCTCGATGGCTCTCTGAAAGTACGCGGTCTGCGAGGGGCCACTGCGGTATCTCTCCCCGCTCAACTCTATCGTCATTGTCAGCAGTCGATCCGTCCGGAATCCTGGATCCAGACCGTGGACACGGAAGAAACACTTGAGCAGCAGACCGGCACCCGCCAGCAGCACGAGCGCGACCGCGACTTCCGCGATGACCAGCGCCCCTTGGAGCCGATGACGCTTCCGCCCGCCGGTCAAGCTGCGGGTCCCTTCCTTGAGCGTCTCGTTGAGTGACACACGGGAGGCTTCCAGGGCCGGTGCCAGCCCGAAGACCAGACCCGGAAGGAGTGCCGACAGAAACGTGAAAGCCAGCACCCGGCCGTCTATGTCTACCGACGACATATTCCTTAGAGCGGGTAGGATCGAACGCACTGCATCTTTGACTCCGAACGCCAGCAGTAATCCGAGAGCCGAACCCAGCAGGGCCAGCAAGACGCTTTCCGTCAGCAGTTGCCGGATGATTCGAAGCCGGCCGGCTCCCAGCGCCACGCGGACGGCAATTTCCCTCTGCCGCCGCGTGGCACGAGCCAGGAGTAGGTTCGCGACGTTGGCACACGCGATCAGGAGAATGAAACCGACCGCGCACTGCCACAGGAGCAGGCTGGACCTCGTATGCACGGCCAGGTAGTCCTGTAATCGAAGCAACACCACTCTGTCCTTTCTCACCTGATCGCGAAAGGGTTCGTAGAGGACATCTAAGGACGCCCGCGCCTGTTCGAAGGTGATTCCAGGTTTGAGCCGACCGAACGCCCTGAACTCTCCCTCCACCTCTTGGCCAAGCCTCACCGGCTGCAGCAGGTCCCAATGGGTGTTCCAGAACATGTACTTCAGTGGAGCCTGGAACGAGGAGGGAAGCACGCCCACGATCGTGTTAACGACGTGATTGATGGTGATGGACTTACCGACCACATTGGTGTCTCCGCCGAATCGCCGCTGCCAGAGTTGGTAGCTGAGTATCGCGACCGGAGGGCCGCTTGGCTTGTCCTCATCCTTGGCGAAATCGCGGCCTAAGACCGGCTGCACTCCCAAGGCGGACAGGAATTCGGCAGAGACGTGACCCACGTTAACCCGACCGGGTTCCTCGCCGCCGGACATGTCCCATTCTCCCTCCCGGTAGATCCCGAACTGTGAAAAGACCTGGTTCTGTTCCCGCCAAGCAAGAGTCTCCGGTGCCCAGAGAAAGTCGTCAGGCACCGACCTTTGTCTCGCCACCATGACTTCCACCAACTCTTCCGGCTTCGGATAGGGCAGCGCACGCAACATCACGGCGTTGACCAGGCTGAAAATCGCGGTGTTGATGCCGATCCCCAACGCCAGAGTCAGAACGACTACCGCCGTGAATCCGGGATTCCTCCGCAGCATCCGTGCGCCGTACCGCAGATCCTGAATCACCGTTTCCAGCCAGGGCACACCGCGGCGGTCTCGATAGGCCTCCTTGACGGACTCGACCCCGCCTAGTTTGATCAGCGCCTCCCGCCGCGCCTCCTCAGGCGACATTCCAGCCCTGAGGTTATCCTCGATATGCATCTGGAGATGGCTCTCCAGTTCCTCCGCCAGTTCCCGGTCCCGGCGCCGCTTGTCAAACAAGCCACCCAAGCGCACCAGCCACGCCCGCAGCTGCCTCACACGCCCTCCTTACCCGTCGATAGGAACCGCGCCAGAATCGCCGTCATCTGCTCCCAATCCTGCGTCTCTTTCTCCAGTTGCCTCTGGCCCGCCCGGGTCAATGTGTAATACTTGGCTTTACGGTTGTTGTCGGAGACGCCCCACTCCGAGGTGATGTAGCCCTCCTGCTCCAACTTCAGCAAAGCCGGATACAACGTCCCATAGTTGACCGACAGGAGTTGTGCGCTCGTCTGCTCGATCCGGCGATCGATGCCATAGCCGTGCAGAGGGCCGGTTCGTTCGAGGGTCTTGAGGACCATCAAACCTAAGGTGCCCTGCCAGACGTCAGTCTTGTTTCCCATGACTCTACCTAGACTACTAGGACTCCTATTGGAAAGCAATAGGAAAGAAAGGAAGATGAAATGCTGGATCTCCAACGCTTGCGACCACGCAGTGGCTCACTCGCCCAGCGTTGTCCCCGATCAACGCCGCGTTGCTGCGTCGCTTGGCTGGCCGGGTATGTAGCTGCTCTCGCAGCCTGGGAGAGTCGGGATCAACCGATCGCACGCAATACACCAGAGGTCCCAGTGCCCATCAATGTAATTGCCGTTCTCGGGCAATGGACAGGCTTGCACGTAGACAGAATTGCGAGGTTTTCGGAGCCCCAAATTGTGCCGTGGAAGACGAACGTTTACTTCGCCCGGGTTTTGCGCCATCTTGAAGCCGCGATGAATGTGCCCACACTGGCCGCCAAACTGGGAACGACGACCCACCTTTCGCCGCTCTTGCGCAAGACGCGGCGGCTGGGATTGGGACCCGAAGAGCTTCAGATCCTGGCCGTGCGGCGGGGTTGCGACTACTACCACAACGGAGGCCCGTTGCCCCTTTTGCCGGTGCCAGCCGCCCAGTTCTCGAATGCGGAGCTGGCGATCGCGCTATTGAATCCCGCGCTGCCTTACAGTCCCCAGGCGCTGCGATTGGGCGCGGCGATGCTGAGTGCGGACGGGAACACCGTGGAGGAAATCGCCCACCTGGCGGAGATGGAGCGGTGCGAGGCCGTCGTGCGGTATGTCGCGGAGGCGGGGCGGCGCTTCGAGACCGACAACCCGTTCTGGCTCGGGCTTCTCCAGCTTCTTCCCGCTGCTCCGCCTCTGAAGTCCGGTGTGGTTCCGCACCCGACCCGGTTCGTGGCCATGACGGGATTCACGCGACGTGGTGTTGAAACGGTGGTGGAATGGATTCGGCCAACTTTTTCAGAACCGGCTCATGGATAACGCTTCGCTGATCCTGCTAACCTTGGATAGCCACTTGGGCCATGCCACGCGGCTCGTTCTGTATGGCCGGGCAGCACTGCAACTGGGCTTCACCGATCCGCCGCGCGAGGTGGCTGAATCAAGAGATGTGGATGCCATCATTCCTCTGGGCGATGTGGATACACTTTCGTCCGACGAGGGCTTTTGGGACGCCCAGGAGGCCACCAACCGCGAGCTCCGTGCGAAGGGGCTTTACATCACTCATCTGTTTCGAGCTGACCAGATCTTTCTCCGGCGGGATTGGGAACAACACCTCGTTCCGGTGACCCGCCCGCAGACACGCTGGCTTCGTCTGTTCCGCCCGGCCACGCTGGACCTGATCCTCACCAAGATGATGCGAGGCGACGATCCGCAAGACATGGCGGACATCGCCTTCCTAGTCCGCCATGACCAAATCACGCCCGCTCAGATCGAAAGCGCTTTGGGGAAGGCCGTGATCCCCGATCTAGAAGAGCTGCGCGAAGCCTTCGAACGCGCCAAGCCGCGGCTGCATGGTTTGATTGCGGGAAGCCGGAAGTGACTGTCCGCTGCTCTGGGCCAAGTTCGCGCCCGGCAACTTCTGCTTGAAACGATAAACTTATAGGAACGTGCTTTTCTCAGCCGCTTAGAGCCTAGCTGGCCAGGGGCGGCATCAGTGACACTGTGCGGTAGTGCACGCGAGGGAGCAGAATCTAGCATGCCGTGATTCTGATCCTCGATAGTCGCCGCTGGCTCGGCCTCCCAACGACACTATTCGTGGCGCAGCGCCGACAGGGGATCGACACTGATGGCTCTTCGCGCCGGAAGATAGCAGGCCAGCAGGGCGATGGCGCCGAGAAGCAGCGCAGCGCTGACAAATACTGCAAGGTCGATGGCGCTAACGCCGTAAAGCAGGCTGGAGAGAAACCGGGTCAGTCCGAAAGCGGCGATGAGACCCACGATCAGACCCGTCGCGGTCAAACGCAGTCCCTGTCCTACCACCAGCTTAAACACGTCGCTCCTCTGTGCCCCGAGCGCCATCCGCACCCCGATCTCACGAGTGCGCTGGGAAATCGTGAACGACATCACTCCATAGATCCCCACAGCGGCCAACGCGAGGGCCAGGGCCCCAAGCGCACTCGACAACCACATGTTCATGCGCTGGGGAAGGAGCAACTGTGACAGGCATTGTTCCATGGTCATCAGGTCGTACGCCGGCTGGTCTTTATCCACGCTTCGAATTCGCGACCGGACGTCCGCCGCCAGCTTCATCGGGTCACCGCGGGTCCGCAGGGCCAGCCCCATCACATCCACGCCGTCCTGGAGGTAACACACGTACACCCGAGGACCCGCCTCCTTCGTCAGTTCCTGAGCCCGCACGTCTCCGACTTCGCCCACAATGGTTTTCCAGTCCTCATCGGCGTACCCGTACTTGATCCGCTGTCCGATGGGCTCTTTATCGGGCAGGTAGCGGCGGACAAAACTGTCGTTTACGACGACTACCTTGTCCGCTCCGACTCGATCTGAATCCGTGAAGCTGCGCCCCCTTTTTAAAGGGATGCCGAGTGCCCTGAAATAGTCGGGGTTGACGACAGCGCACATGACCTCTCCTGAGCGTCCATCGAGCGTGACAGAGCGCATCGCCGCCGCCGGTGCCTTCAACGGCAGCGCCATGTCTGCAGCCACCGCGTCCACTCCGGGCAGGTTGCTGAGCGCCTCAAGAACTCGTTGAAAATAGTCCGCCTGCGAAGGACCATCGGGGTACTTCGGACTGTTCAACCAAATGGACATCGTCAGGAGCCGATCCGCGCGGAATCCTGGGTCCAAGTCACGGAGGCGGAAGAAACACTTCACCAGCAGGCCAGCACCCACAAGCAGCACTAGGGCGAGGGCGATTTCCGAAACCACCAACGTTCTGCGGAGGCGATATCGGGGATGCCCCCCCGTCACAGTTCGGCATCCTTCCTTGAGTGATTCGTTGAGCGAAACCCGGGAGGCTTCCAAAGCAGGCGCGAGTCCAAAAGCAAGACCCGTTAACAGAGCGGCCAGGACCGTGAAGGCCAGCACCCGGCCGTCGATGGCAACCGACGACACTTCTTTGAGATCGGGGATAAGAGTGCGCAGCGCATCCTTGATCGTAAAGGCGAGCAACAGGCCGGCCACCGAACCGGCCAGGGCCAGCAACACGCTCTCGGTCAGCAGTTGCCGAATGATCCGAGGCCGCCCGGCCCCTAACGCCAACCGCACCGCAATCTCCTTCCGCCGTCGCGTCGCCCGAGCCAACAGGAGACTCGCAACATTGACACACGCGATCAGGAGCACAAAGCCCACCGCGCCCTGGTAAATCAGCAGCCCAAGCTTCGCCTCCTCGGCCATGTATCCCTGCAATCTGATGAGCACAACTTTGCCTTTTTCCGCCGGATCGCGAGCGGCTTGGCAGATGACATCGAGCGACACGCGGGCTTGTTCGAGGCTGACGCCGGGTTTGAGCCGACCGATTCCGAGGAGGAATCCGTGCCCTTTCTCGTCGAGTTGCAGCGGCCTGAGCACGTCCCATTTCTCGCCGTAGCTAACGTATTTCTCAGGGACCTGAAACGAAGAAGGCAACACTCCAACGATCGTGTGAGGCTTCTGCGCGATGGCGATGGTCCGGCCCAAAACGTTGGTGTCCCCACAGAACCGCCGCTGCCACAATTCGTGGCTCAGGATCGCAACCGGCGCACCCCCGGGTTTGTCCTCGTCGGCTGCGAAAGCGCGTCCCAGGGCAGGTTGCACTCCGAGTGCGGGCAGAAAGCCAAGAGAAACGTCGCCGCACTTAATCCGCTCGGTTTCATCACTGCCGGTCATAGTCCAGTGCTGATCGTGGTAGGCCCCGAAATAGGAGAGAACCTGATTCTCCTTTTGCCATGCGAGGGTCTCCGGGGTGAAGAGGATGTGGTCGAAACCCCTTCGCTCCTCCCTGACGACCTTAATCTGCACCAGCCTCTCCGGATCCGGATACGGCGAACGCAGCAGCACGGCGTTGACCAAGCTAAAGATCGCGGTGTTGATGCCGATTCCCAACGCCAGGGTGAGAACGATCGTCGCGGTGAAACCTGGATTCCTCCGCATCATTCGCGCCCCGTACCGCAAGTCCTGGATCAGGGTTTCCACCCATGGCATCCCACCACGGTCCCGGTAGGCCTCTTTAACGGACTCGACCCCGCCTAGTTTGATCAGCGCCTCCCGCCGCGCCTCCTCAGGCGACATTCCAGCCCTGAGGTTATCCTCGATATGCATCTGGAGATGGCTCTCCAGTTCCTCCGCCAGTTCCCGGTCCCGGCGCCGCTTGTCAAACAAGCCACCCAAGCGCACCAGCCACGCCCGCAGCTGCCTCACACGCCCTCCTTACCCGTCGATAGGAACCGCGCCAGAATCGCCGTCATCTGCTCCCAATCCTGCGTCTCTTTCTCCAGTTGCCTCTGGCCCGCCCGGGTCAATGTGTAATACTTGGCTTTACGGTTGTTGTCGGAGACGCCCCACTCCGAGGTGATGTAGCCCTCCTGCTCCAACTTCAGCAAAGCCGGATACAACGTCCCATAGTTGACCGACAGGAGTTGTGCGCTCGTCTGCTCGATCCGGCGAGCGATGCCATAGCCGTGCAGGGGGCCGGTTCGTTCGAGAGTTTTGAGGACCATCAGGGCCAGGGTTCCCTGCCACACGTCGGCTTTGCTTCCCATAATTTAACTAACGTTACCACGACTCCTATTGGATGACAATATGAAACTGATAAGCAACGCAGAGCTGGCCAATTGAATTGGCCAAGGACGCGGTGAACGTGCTAAGCTGGTTCCAAGCAATGCAACACCTACCAACGCTCGGTGAGCGGTTGCGCCCCGGCGCACTGACGGCTATTACAATGGCGATCATCGGCCTCAGCGGTGCTACGTCCGCCAAGGCTGCTCTGCCGCAGATTCCCGCACTTCGCTGGGAACAGCGCTCCGACTGGATCAACGTAAGAACCGACATCACACCGAAGGCCGTCGGGGATGGCCAATCGGACGACACCATCGCCATCCAGCACGCCTTGTCCAGCGTGCGGGACGGCTCAGTTCTTTACTTTCCTCCCGGCAATTACCGAATCACGGCTTCGCTCGTACTCAAGAACCCAAACGGAGCCCGGTGGATCGGTGGACTGATTGTTGGGAGCGGGCGCAACACGAAATGGATCTGGGACGGTGAAACGGGCGGGACGATGTTGACGCTGAATGGCATGGCTTATACTCGGTTTGTTGGCTTTGAACTGGACGGTCGAAGCAAAGCGGCTGTGGGGTTTCATTATCAAGCGACCCAAGGATTCCAGACCGAGGTCACCCATCGTCATCTGGCGTTTCGCGACTTTACCAACGCCGCAGTCCTCGAAGCTCATCCTAACGAGGGCCAAGCTCTTGCCGAGACCTCCTTCGAGAACTGCCTCTTCGAGAACTGCGAACGAGGGGTCGCCTTTCTGCAGTTCAACGACTACGACTTCACGTTCGACGGCTGTGAATTCCGGCGGTGCGGGGTGGCCGTTGACTGTGATCACGGTAATTTCTACGTCCGCAACTGCCATTTTGAAGGCAGCCGCCTCGTGGACATCCGCGATGGCTCCGAGCATTGCAGTTCCATTCGCCGATCCACCTCGGTCGGCTCGCGTGCGTTTGTCCTGAGACACTCCTCCGTCGCCCCACTCACGATTCAGGATTGCCACATCGATGGATGGAAGAATCCCGATGGGGCAATCCTTCTCTCTCGTCCTCCGGCTTTGCTCTTTGACTGCGTCTTCACCCAACTGCCCCCCGACAGCCAGCAGTCCGGTCTGCCGCCCGTTCGTGCGGCAAGCGCGGGGCAACGTCTGCTGGTTTCGGGCAATCAGGTTCGAGGCGCTCCCGGACTGACCCAAGGCCCTGGCCCCTTGCTCCTGAGCATTCCTCCAGGAGAACGCCGGGGAGTGATTCGCTCTGCCGGTGAGAGTTTTCTCAAGCAGGTCGTCCGTCTGCCGAAGCGGGTCTTCGATGCCCAACGCGATTTCGGAGCCAGAGGAAACGGGGTGGCCGATGATACGAGTGCAATTCAGAGGGCGATCGACAGCGCTTCCGCCTCATCGGAAGATGCAATCGCCTATCTACCCACGGGTACCTATTTGATCACCAAGACACTGCGCATCACAGGAACGAATCTCTTCCTTGGCGGGAGCGGATGGTGTTCGAAGTTGATTTGGAGAGGTGAGGATGGGGGCGTTATGGTGGAGGTGCGCAACCCCCAACATGTCACTCTGGAAGACCTCATGATCGGGTCTCATGACGCCGGTGTCATGAACAACAGCATGGATGTGCATCAAGTGGGCTCGAAGCGTTCCTCCCACATGACGTACGATGGCCTGTACGTTTTCGGGATGTATCAGAAAGCGCCGATGCGCAAGGGGTTGTGGTTTACCAACCTGACGACAAACGAGGTGGTGGTCATGCCCCACGTGCAGGGAAACCTCCACTTGGTCAACTCCGCGAGAGCGACGGTACTGGCCAATTGCAGCTACGAAGGCTCGGTAGTTGTCGAAGGTAAGGACACTCCGCGCGATGGGTTGCTGGGCTTCCAAACTCGGCTGGCCACCATCGTCACCTACGGTCTCTACCTGCGTGACAACCACAACATTGCCATGAGCGATTTCTACGTAGAGCAGGCCGATAACGGCTTTCTTTTTGAAGGATCTCAGGAAGATCCACCGGGTCGGGCGACCATCACCGGAGCGAAATTCCAGTCTTTCACTTCCCAGGACCCCGCGAAGAACAACCTCCTCGATATCCGCGGCTATCACGGACACATCTCGATCGGCCCCTATCAGTTCTATCAGGAGCCGAAACGCATGCGGATCCAACAGCAAGGCGCCGCGCCCGTGGACCTTTTGATGTGGGCCTCTGGCTGGTATGGTGCCAGACCAGCTCCCCAACTCAGCGCGAGCGGTAGGCTACTGGCCGTGGGCAACGAGTTCTACGGCTCCTCACCCGAGCTGGAATTGCCCTCGGACCGAGTGTTCTTTGAGGAAGTCCCAACCGACAAGACCCTCGCTGCAATCAGTCGCACGCTCGACGATCTGCGCCGGCTGGGGGAAATCGACCTACGGCTCAACCATCCCGCGGAAGGGAGATGAAGCCTTTCGTCCACTCGTCCGCTTCACCGGCCGCGCAGGACAAACTCGCCCGTCCATTCCACACGGTAGGCGAGCGTTACGGTAAGCCACCCCCACCTCAGTCAGGGTGCCGGTTTTAGGATCGACCAAGGCCACATGTTCCCAGGGCGCAGTCTTCCACTGCAGTTCGAACCAGGCGTAACGCTCGACAAAGGGGAGCGACTCCAGCATCGGCAGCGCCCGCCGCACAAATTCCGCGTTCTTGACCGCATCCACTGGAGGGTTGGCCGGCTGAATCCACTCCCCATTCGAACCTGAAAACTCCGTCAGCCAAATCGGCTTCCGGTATCGCTCCCAATTCTCGATCAGAAACCGGCGCAGATGCTCGACGGCGTCCGGGTGGGTAATGTCCTGATACCAATGGAGACAGACGAAGTCGACTCGATACCCCCGCCGATCCGCCTCCTGCATGAACTTCGGCAACCATGGGTCGGGCTGCGCGGGAGCCGGGCTACCCAGGCGAAGGCCGGTTTCCATGAGTTTTGGCCAAAGGTCTAGCGCTTCCGAGACGCTCAGATTGGCTTGTCCCTGCTTGTCGGGTTCATTGAATCCAAGTAGTGTGTCGCCAACGCCCTCTCTCAGACGACGGAGGTTCTCCGGGCTAGCCTCCTTTGCGCTCCAAATCATCGGGACGAACTGTGCTGAGGTAGCCTGGGTGTTTGGATCGGCCGTAGCGGTCCAGTTGTAGTACCAACCGCAGCCCAGGGCATCGATCTTGCCCGAGAGTTGGCTGGATCCACCATCCGTATTCCAAAATCCGACTCCCTTCTTCGCAAGCGGGATTGGCTCGCTAACGCCAAGGCTGGCCAGATCCCAGGCTTCAGTCCATTCCAGGGTAGGTTGATCGTTTTGGAATTGGACCGGCAGCCATAGGTACCGCGACTCCACCAAGTTGGTCTTGTTCCACAGATCCGCCATGAAGATCCAGGCATCAGACTTCCCAGCCACAGGGAAGACAAAAGTGCCTTGAGCCCCAAAGGTGTTGGAGGCTCCAGGCCCGCGGCACAGGTTGCCGAGTTCCTTCCACGGCCCCCAGAGGGTGGGGGCTACCGCCGAGCGCGCCGGGTTCGGGTCCCATCCCGTGCAATCGGAACCCACAAACCAGTACCGACCGCTGTGTTTGAAAACAACCGGTGCCTCCATTCTACGCTTCTCGAAGATGCGCGCGTACCGACCGCTATGTTTGAGGTAATCGTCGGTGAGCAGTGAAACGTAAGTCGTGTCGTTCTTCTCGGAAGAGTAGATGCGATAGGCTTTGCCATCCTCGTCCTGGAAAAGCGTCTGATCCCGACTATCCTGTCCTTCGGGTCTGACACTCCCGAGATAGGTAAACGGCCCTGTGGGCTGGTCAGCCACCGCAACGCCTGCTCGGGCAGAGCCGTAATCCTCACTATCGACGTGGAGCCACATCACGAACTTCCTGGTCCACGGATTGAAAATGACCTTGGGCCGCTCACAGACTTTCGAAGGATGGAGATCATGGGAGGGATCCTCCGGCACCGGTTTGAGCACAAGGCCTTCGTTCTTCCATTGACGCAGGTCGGGTGAGGAGTAACAGCGAATACCAGTCACATCCACCCGATACCCGTCCCAGGCTTTCGTGGATTCAGGTAACCAGGTGCGGCCCGCCTTGTTCTCGCCGTACCAATAGTAGGTACGATTGTGGAAGAGCATGCCGCCGCCGTGTGCGTTGATCGGATGGCCGGCAGTATCCAACCACCCGCCGCGGGAGTGGACCACGACCGACTCGCCACGCAGGCAAGCGACGCCCCAGAGCCAGAGGATCAGTGCCCAGACTAGGGCAGAAACGGGTTGAGCCGAAAAGCGTCGCCCTGAGGTCATCACCGATGACACCATTTTCAAAACACGCGAGTCAAGCGTACCTTCCATCCCAACGGCTTCAAATCACCCATCGAGGGCTCCCCAGCGCTGTTTGACCTGGAGTCAGCACGTGCGTGCCCAGAGAGAGATGGAGTATCCATACGAATGATGCCGGCCGAATTGATGAGGGACCCTATCCGCGCCTAACGTCTCCTGCAAGAGGTTCATGGCAAGGATACCCTAATACGCAGTTCTGGCCTTGAGGAATGTAACCGGATACCCTGTCGCGGCGTTACTCTCGGTTAGATTAGTGACAGGACCATGTCGAGACGAGCCAAAAGATGCTAATGGCAGGCTTTGATTTAGGAATCTGCCTGCGTCAAGTGCGACTGCGCGACGAAGAAGCCGCGCACGCGCTGGTGGATCATCTTTATCCTTTGGTGATCCGCATTGTTCGATCCCATTTGCCGCGTCGAATGGCCGAAGAAGACCTTGCGCAAGAAGTGTTTCTGCGCCTCTTTTCCCGGATCGACCAGTACGAAATGAGGGACGGCACCCCCTTCGAACATTGGGTGGCAAGGCTGTCGGTACGAACCTGTTTGGATGCCCTGCGCGCGGAGAAACGCCGCCCGGAGCTGCGATGGGCCGATCTCTCCGAGGATCAGGCCGCATGGTTGGAGCACCTGTTGTCAGACGATCCGACCGAACCGGAGACCGAGTCGGCCAGTGCCCGGGAGTTGGTGGAGCGCTTGTTGCAGTCGCTTCCGGCAGAAGGGCAGCTCGTAATAAGGATGTTGGATTTGGAACAACGCTCCGTTCAGGAGATCAGCCAACTGACCGGCTGGAGCGCCACGCTGGTGAAGGTGAGAGCCTTCCGGGCAAGACACAAACTCAAGAAAGCAGCCCTGGAGCTGCAGAAAATGGCGAAACATGAACAGTTTTGACGATAAATGGAAACGTCTGACGTCCCGGGCCCGGTCCATGGACGATGGCCTGGAATCGCCTCCGTATGGGTTTGCCACCCGGGTGGTGGCCCGGTGGCCGTTGGCACGGGCCGACAACAGCGAGCGTATCTGGGAACAACTAGGCCTCAAGGCGGCCGGATGGGTCTCGCTGGCCTTTCTGATTCTCATCACCGTTGAATTCACTGGCGCGCCGCGGGCAAGTGGCCTGGCCCCGCACTTGGAGGAGACCGTTTCCCAAGTCTTTTGGATCTTATGAAGTTACAGCAGCATTGGAGAGTGATCTCCTGCCTAGCCCTCTTGGCAGCCGCCAGTATGCTCCTTGGAGCCGTGCTTGGATGGCGGACGGCACGCGTGCGGTTCCAGGCGAGGAGCAACCCTGAGAACTGGAATGTGGCGGCGATGCGCACCTTCGAACGCACAGTCAAGCCCACGGACGAGCAGCGGGAACGCATCCGAAAGTACCTCGACCAGGCCGTGGAGGATCTTAAAGGGATACGTTCAGAAACCATCTCTCGAAGCACAAACGTCATCTGGCGACTTGTCTCTGAAGTGGAGAAGGAGCTGACGCCCGAACAAAAGGCGGCATTCGAAAGCATGAAACCAAGCCAGGGCGAGATCAGCAATATGGACGTGCTGAACGTAGAGCATCCCAAGTGATCTTGGCACATCCGCCGCTCCGCAAAAAAGGATGTAACCGGCCTTCGACAACGTTCGTTACTTTAGCATAACCGCACGCTCGGTTTTGAAGTTTGAGATTCAGTAAAACAAGACATCAATGAAGAATAACATGAAGAAGAACATCCTCTTGACCGCCCTGCTCACCCTCCTGCCCCTCGCGCAAGCCCAGGAAAGCTTGCCCCGCGAGGAAGCCCTCAAGTTCGCCTTCGCGGCGGGCGCCGACCTCAAGCAGTTGACCGGCACTCCGATCCCGACGGATCCCGACTTGAAGTATCCCGTGGTGGTGCGCGAGGGCGAATACGGCGGCATGATCCTCCCTGAATGCAAACTCTCCGAGACGCTCGCCAAAGCCGGCAAGGAAATCGTTCCTGTTGGTCAGTTCTGGCTCCACAAGCTGGCACCGCTGGTGGAAGGCCGAGTCGTGTCTGAAAGCAAGTTGCGCTCGCTCTACGTCACCACTCCAGAAGGATCCACCACCGTAGTCGTGGTCACTCTTGGAGTTCGCAAGACCGATTCAGGTAGCCTGGAACTCGTAGGCCTCGGGAAAACCAAGGAGCCCATCCTGACCGCATCCATGAAAGCAGTCACGGCCACCCAGGAGCTGCCGATTCAATTCACAGGCGAACGTGAGAGCGACGGTGCCACGATCACTTTGACTTTCCTGGGCAAGTACCAGGCGAGCTTCAAGGTAACCGACCCCGAACAGTTCTAGGACAAATCGTCGGAAGGCACCTCTGCGGGTTCCTGTGACGGCGAGCGCTCTTCTTGAGCTCGCCCCGGGAACCCGTTTCAGCTTCGCAACAAAACCAATCTCGTGGGCATCCGAAACCGTCCCCCCGAATGCGCTACGGGGGTTCCCTCAACCGAGAACGTGGGCGCTCGGACTTGACCTCAGGCTATTAGGAGACCCTCACCGCGTGGGCAACGGCCATAGTCGGAGCCTCGGTTTAGGGGGCCTTGATCGTCGCTGTGGCAGAAGGCGAGTAGTCGCAAGCACACTCATCTAGGAACCCGTGCGAAAAAGAACAGGGGCTGGGGAGCTGATTCCTCCCCAACCCCTGGCTCACAAACCATAGAGGCGCGGGTTTATCCGTTCAGAGTCCAACCCTCGCGGTATTTTCGGCGGAGGAGCGCGTCCGCTTCCGGAGAGTTCGTCACTGCACCCTTCACCGGGTCGTAGGCGATCTTCTTCCCTGCACGATAGGCCACAAGCCCAAGGAGGAGTTGCTCGATCATGTTGCCGCTGTACTCGAAGTCGCAGGAGGTCTTGAGGTCTCCTTTGCAGGCCTTGATCCACTGTTGCTGGAAGCTTCCCATCTTGGGAAGGACCGCTTCCTTCTTGCGCGGCTTGAAGTAAGTCATGTCCGCTTTGTCACCGTTCGGATAAAGGATGCGGGTGGTGAAGTCAGCAACGAGAAAGCCTTGGGAGCCCTCGAACAAGGCACCGTGATCAATTCGATTGAGGTCAATACCGCGGTTGGGAGACTCGGGCATGGCGCCGCCCTGATACCACGAAACGCGAATGCCCTTCCGCCAACTGTTGGCCGGATGCTCGAAGTGCGCCTCCAGCTTCACCGGGGTAACGTCCGGGTTGTACGCATCTCCTTTGGCTTCCGCAGAGGTAGGAAGCGTCGCGTCAACGGCATTCCAGGCGATGTCCATGGTATGGCTCCCCATGTCGCCCACCTGCCCGCTGCCGAAATCCCAATACATGTTCCATTGGAGGCAGTTCATACCGGGGCCACCAGAGAAATAACCCGGGTTGTACGGGTGCATGGGGGAAGGACCAATCCAGAGGTCGTAGTGGAAACCTTTTGGCGGCTCCCCTTCCGCGGGCAGGTAGCCTGGACGCCCGAGCTTGCGGTTACCCCAAGCTGAAACGCCTTCCAACTCCCCGATAGCGCCGTCCTGGATCAACTCCCGAACGCGGTTGAAGTTCTCATATTCATGGCGTTGAGTCCCGCATTGAGTCGCGATCTTGGAGCGATTCTTGAGGTAATTGGCGCGCACGATACGGGCTTCCTCGACGCTGTTAGCCAGCGGTTTCTCGCAATAGACATGGAAGCCGCGATTCATCGCCCAATTGGCGGCGAAGGCATGGGTATGGTCGGCGGTGCAAATCACCACCGCGTTGATGTCTTTTTGCTCAAAGCATTTGCGCCAATCAACATAGGTTTTCGCATTCGGGAATCGCTTCGCGCCATAGGCCAGGTGTTCCTCGTTGATGTCGCACAAGGCAACCACGTTCTCCCCGGAAATCGCGCCGAAATGAGCTTCCCCACGTCCCCAGGTCCCGATTAGGGCAATGTTCAGCTTGTTCCCGGGAGTGTCAGCGCCGAGCACCTTCACTCTGGGCAGGATGAGGGCACCAGCCCCGACATAACCGGCGGCTCGCAGAAATTCGCGTCGTTTCATAACAAAACATTGTGGAATAGTTGATTCAAATACTCATTCCTCATGAGCCTGTACACATGAGGATGCGGGTCAAGCTGTACGGTTCCAGCGCTCGGGTCAACCCAAAACTACCCTCGAGGTTATGCGCCACACCATCCACTGACGAAACAGCACCCTTGCGAGCAACAAAAAACCCGCAGCTTTTCGGCTGCGGGCTGCGGGCAGGTTTGCGGAAAATCTCAGACCTCCGGATCCAAGCGCATGGCTCGCTCGCGCTCGATGCCCTGAAACTCAGGCATGGTCGCCTCCCCAGCGGCTTGAATGCCCTTCCGCGAAAGAACGATCCAGAGCGTTCTCGCCAGAATCGTCATGTCCAAGGTAACGCTTTGGTGGTCTACGTACCACACATCCAGTTCAAACCGTTCAGCCCAGGAAACCGCGTTTCTTCCGTGAACCTGCGCCCATCCGGTAATCCCTGGGAGTACCTCATGGCGACGGGCCTGCCGCGTCGAGTATCGACTGAGGTATTGGCTCAGCAAGGGCCTAGGCCCTACCAGACTCATGTCGCCTCGAATGACGTTCCAGATCTCCGGCAGTTCGTCCAAGGAAGTGCTGCGAAGCCATGCGCCAAACCGCGTCATCCGCTCCCCATCCGGGCGAGGAGTTCCGGCAGAATCGTACTTCTGAGTCATAGTGCGGAATTTCACCAAAGTGAAAAGCCGCCCATGCAACCCAGGGCGCCGTTGAAAGAAGAGTACCGGGGAACCCAGGAAGACTTTGACAAGCAGACCCACCAAAGCCACCAAGGGTAGCCAGAGTGGCAAGCTGAGCAAGACGACCGCCAGATCAACCAACCGCTTGGGGAGGCGCCTTTGCATCCGTTGCTGGAGGGGGAGGATGCTGCGGATTTCCGGTCGCACCCACATGTGATGTCGCCAACAACCTCTCACCCGCTGCGAAGAACCAAGCCAGAAGAGCGACCCCCACGACGGTAAAGGCCAGAATGGACCATCCGGCGGCATCATGGAAGCGATGGAGTGATTCAACGCCCTCACGGTGAGCGACAAGACTGAGGAACAGGGATCTGAAGACATTGCCAAGGATCGCCAAAAAAACTCCCCCTACCAATAAGGCAAAGCGCGTGATGATACGCTTCAACGTTAGATACCCAATGAAAATCGTCGCCATTACGGCTGACTGAAGACTTCTGATGCCGCTGCAAGCCTCGTCGATTCCGACTGTACATGTGGGAAGCTGGATGAGGCTTCCGACACGACTCGCCGGGACACCCATCACATTCAGAATCTCAACATCCAGCGATGCCACTCGACTCTGCAAGCTACCAACCACCAGGTTGTGGACAGCGGAAGGCATGGGCATGGCGACGAGGATGAAACCGAATGGGAGGCCAAAATGGCGCAGGCCCGCCAAACCGTATAAATAGGACAGGTTGGCTGATACGAGAACCAACAAACCGAGGGCCAGACCAACCATCGAAGCGGCATTCGTCCCGAAGGCTGCCTGGTAGACTTGCACCAGCAAGACCATACAGCATCCGCTGGAGGCCAGAAGACTCGTAAGGATACTCCATCGGAACAAAGGCGCAGGCCGCTTCTCCCAAACCTCCCACAAAAGATACGCACACAGAAGTACCACCACCCAGCCAAACTGAAGGTCAGGGTTGTGGTTCCAGAAGAACTTGGCCTTGCTTACCAGCCAGGCAAAAGCTAGCCAAGAAGGACCCAAAGCTAGGAGTTCCTGCCGACCCATACTGCCCTGTTCTTGGTTCGTCATAGCGCTACTCCTGGCGCGCCACCCGTCCACGGGTTTCGCGCCATGTTTCCAACTCCTGATGGTAATCGGCGACCTTCAACCATTTACCGAGGAAATCGACAAGCAGGGCATCTGCCCCTGCCAACTCGGCATCCACCACGGGCGTTGAAACGCGTACGAATTGCTTGGGTCCGAGCAGAGGACTCCTGCTGAGGAAAGAGTCCAGGACCCTTTGCCAAAACCGACTGTCGGAAGCCCTGAGGCTTGTGCCAGTGGAATTTGGGGCGACCCGAAGGGCATGGCGCATGCCGACCGACAGGTTGTGATCCAAGCGATAGGGGAGCGGCTGACCTTTGACCAATCCGCCGAAATAGACCAACTCTCTGCGGCCTGCGGCAGCAAAAACGCGCCGCTCAAATCCAATCTTCAGGCCCTGAACCAGTACCTCAACGTGGTCCGGAGAGACGGGATCCATCTTCCATCCGGCCTCGGTCCAACATCGGTCAGGGGTGTGGACGAACAGCCCGATGTCATCGGATTTCTCTTCGTACCGCTTGGCGGAGAAAACCCTCACCAGTCTACCATCCACTGCGGAAAACTCGGCGTTGACCAACCGATCAGCCACCAGAACCTTTTCCGCAGACTCCGACACCGGGACGGGCTTCAACTTCCAGCCCCCAATCTCCGTTTGCTCAGACAGCCATGCCATCTCTCCAGCAGTCGCACTTCGTGTATACCACACTCGGGGGAAGGCCCACAGACCCACCACCAATACAGTCATCAGGATTGCAGGGAATACTCTCATATGCCGTCACATTCGCCGCCCAGCGGAAATATGTCGCCGACACCAGAGCTGCTGTTCCTGCGCCCCGAAAACAGATCGGTCTCAGCTTTCAACACGCTACTTGGCTCTCGAACGCCAACCTGCACGAGAGGAGTCCCGCCGTAGACTCCCCAAGGTTTCAGGTCCCGGTGGACTAGGGAACCAGCGGCCACCACGGCCCCCTCTCCCACAACGACGTCAGGCAGTATGACACTGTTCGTAAATAGTACTGCATGGCGACCGATTGTGACCTGCCCTCTCCGCACAAGCCGCAGCTCAGCAGGGACGGTAGGATTCGTGAGCATCCCCTGGTGTACCACTTCCGAGCCAGTGATAATCCTCACGCCTATTCCGATCCCAACGAAATCATGAATATGGCACATTCCACCTCCGGAGACCGAACTCCCGAGCGCCAGATGCACGTGGCGCCCTATGGTGACGCCAGCTCCAGCGTAGACCCACACGCCCTCATCGATCTGGGAATGGTCCCCGATGCAGATTCTTTCCGGCGGGATTAACCGACATCCTCGGAAAACCTTTACGCCAATCCCGCAACTGCCCAGCCATCGCAACTCTTCAGGTATCAGCGTAGTCCCGGGCCGGAACTCAGTCGGTAGATCACCAGTACTCACGCCGACAACCCTCCATCCACCACCACCTCCGTGCCGGTGATGTGCCTTGCCTGATCGGAGAGGAGGAACGTAATCGCACCTACGATATCCTGGCATTCGGCGATCCTCCCAAGGGGAGTTCTCCGAAGTACCCTCGCACGATCATCCTCCGGCATACGCACAGTCATTTCGGTATCCACAAAGCCGGGCAGTACACAGTTAACCCGGATACCACGCGAACCGTACTCCCTTGCAAGCGAACGCGAAAGAGCTAGCAAAGCTCCCTTCGAGGCGCTGTAAACAGAAAGCCCTGTAAAGCCACATCGTGCTGCGACTGAGGACACGAGGACGATGCTTCCACCTCGCTCCAACATCCCCTTCAACACCTCACGGCACAAAAGAAGGGTAGAAATGAGGTTCACCTCCAGACACTCACGGATCGCCTTCTCAGAGCTAAGGGTGAGCAACCCTTCGGTACCAACTGCAGCATTCGCCACGAAACCATCGAAACCATCGAGCAATCTCCCCTCGGCCGACAACCGATTCGTCGCCCCCGGGGAGCCCAGGTCCGCCTCCACATGGCGCAGCCTGCCTTCATGGGACCTGAACAACACCTTCAAGTCCTCTGAGAGGTGCCTGGAGGTCGCAAGCACCTCGTGGCCTTGTCGGAGAAGCTCCGCACAGACCGCCAGCCCGATTCCTCGTGAGCCGCCCGTAACCAAGTAACGTTTCATTGGAGAGCACGTTTGGCGTTGTTGACAGGGTCCACGGAATCCAATTCCCAAATCCTTGGCCATGCCTCTTTTCTTAGTCGTTTTCGCAAAGTCAACTGCAGAACCTCAAGCATAGCCGTGGGGTTCACAGCCCCTTCAAATGAATAGCGAAGCCCGACAACCTGACCCGTGACGGCGTTGGGCCTGGCAAATGCCTGAGCCCTTCTCACTCCGGCTACTCCTTCGGCCAAATCGGTGACCTCAGCCAGAGAGACCTTCACCCCCGCCACATTCGCCACAGCGTCGGCCCTCCCGATCACCCGTACCCGATCTGTGGCGAGTTCAACCAGATCGCCCGTGCCTCGCCATTCACCATTATGGAACACGAATAGCTGTCCCTCTCTGACGTCCCATCGCGGGTGCAAGCGGGAAAGCGAGCTCAATTCATACCACCCATCCAGTCGATGCGTCCTCATCAGCAAGCCCAGTTCCGCCGAGGCATAGAGGACAGTAAATCTGGTGCGAGGAAAACTCCGCGAAAGGCGCTCACCTAGCCGGGGCCTTAAGGGCTCACCTCCCAGTGTGATTTGTCTTAGACCAAGGCCCGTGTCGGGGGCATCACTGGCGTTCTGCATCAACAGGTCGATGAAGGTGGGTGTGCAGGAAAGAGCATCGACCCTTTCCTCGAGAATGCGTCGCACGCAATCGGGCCAAGCCAGGCCCAACTGCACGACCCGTCCTGATGAGTGCCAAGCCTGGAGCGCAACCTGGACGCCCGCGTAGGTTGAGGGAAGAAAGGGGGAAGCCCAAGTCCACTCCCTGTAGAGCGATGACTGAGAGACTTGAGCTTTCAGTGTTTCCCAATGAACCCAAACCGTCTTTGGAACCCCGGTGGATCCCGATGATGTCAGTCCAAGCCACCCACCGACAGGTGCGGCAGGGGGTGCACTTCCTGGATTGTACCCACCGCTGAGCAGAAGTATGTTGCGCCCCTGTTCAAGAAGTCCAAATGCCTGGCCAAGGTCCTCCAAACTACGAACCGAGAGAGGGTCGTAAGATGCCTCCGACCCGCTGTCCTGACTTGAACGGTAAAGGTTCTGAGTCGCCATCACACCTCTCATGGCGCCTTGGGCAGGTCGGAGCAGTTCGTCTTGCCGCCCAACGCGGTTACAACCTCCGACCAACTCCTCGGGGGGGGCTCCGCATCAAAAGGAGAAACTCCCGACGCCCGCTCCAACGCAACCATGATCTCAGCGAGATCCAGGGAATCAAGCAGAAGTCGCGCATCCAGGAGTCTTAGACTTCCATCCAACTCCGTCAAATTCCCTCCGTTCCTCCGGTGAACCGACAAGACCAAACCTTCCACCATTCTGAAACACTCCGCTTGATTCATGACGCTCTTACTGTTGCGCTAGTCCCGAGGCCTCTTCTGACACCCTCGCACCACCCGTATGACAAAATCCTGTTCCTCCGCTGTGAGGTTGCTCGAGCTGGGCAAACACACTCCTCTCCGATTCAGATCTTCCGCCACTTCCCCACCTAGGACTTCACATTTCCGAAACAGGGGCTGGGTATGCATGGGTCTCCAAACGGGCCGGGAATCGACATTCGCGGCTTCCAAACGAGCGATGATCTCGGTCGCTGATACCCCGAACCGTGACTCGTCCACCAGGAAGCAACTCAACCACTTTGTGCTCTTTCCATAGTTTGGCTCAGGCATACTCTCGATGCCCGGAAGATCCGCAAATGCCTGTTGGTAACGCTGAGCCACAGCCCGGCGTTGTTCAATTCGCTCAGGAAGGAGCTTCAGTTGAGCCCGCGCGATACCCGCCAGCACATTGCTCAGTCGGTAATTGTAGCCCACTTCGGAATGCACATAGTTTCTGCCCGGATCTGGATCGCGCGACTGTGTGCTCCAGTGCCGGGCCTGTTCCACGTGGGATGGGTCGCCACTCACCAGCATTCCACCGCTCGTGGCCGTTACGATCTTGTTGCCGTTGAAGCTGAATGCCCCCACGTTTCCCACCGTACCCGCTGGCTTTCCCTTGTAAGTGGCGCCCAACGCTTCCGCAGCGTCCTCCAGAAGCGGAACCTCGTATCGCCGACAACTCTCCAGGATCGAATCCAAGTCCGCACACTGGCCATAAAGGTGAACCACCATGACCGCCTTCGGTAGCCGCCCCTTGGAGGCACGCCTCTTCAGGAAGTCCGCCAACAGCGTGGGATCCATATTCCACGAACCCGACTCGCTGTCGAGAAAGACGGGAACGGCCTTCTGGTAGAGAACCGGGTTAACCGACGCGACAAACGTCAGGGTGGGGACTACGACTTCGTCGCCGGGTTGCACACCCAGGAGCCTCAGACCAAGGTGCAGTGCAGCCGTGCCGTTGACTACGGCGAGAGAAGGCAAGCCGGTGAGGTCGGAGAACTCGTGCTCGAGCGCATCCTGGTTAGGCCCACAGGTGGAGAGCCAATTACTCTGAAAAGCCTGATGAATGAACACCTCTTCATCTCCACCCATGTGAGGCACAGAAAGGTGAATCCGATGTGGATGTCGCAAGCGATCAATCTGCACGCCTAAACCCTCTTCTCCCCTTCGGCGGTCAATGCCCCCGAAAATGATGTGAATATCCGCTGGTACAGGCCCAGGTAAGTCTGCACCACTTTCTCCATGGAGTACTGCTCACAAACCACCTGCCGGTGACACCTGGCAAGCCGATCTCGCAAGGCTGAGTCCTGCCAAAGCCGTTTCATCGCCTCTGCCAGAGGTTCTGCATCCCGAACCGGAACAAGGAGACCGTTCTCTTCGTGCCGCACTAGTTCCCTGCACCCAGGAACGTCGGTGGTGACGACTGCACGCTGAGCTACGCCAGCCTCGAGCAGCACTTTGGGAAGGCCTTCGCGATAAGAAGGCAGGACCACCATATTCGCACCGCTCATCACCGCCAGGACATCGTGGCGCCGCCCGAGCCATTCCATCCAATCATGCTGCTTCCAATTCTCTAGTTCGTCATGACCGAGACTGGTTGGGTTGCAGGCATCCTCCGCACCGACGATTCGCAGCACATGCGCAAAGCCTTGCTGCTGCAAGAGCCACGACGCCCTTACCAGTTCCCGGAGCCCCTTGTCTGCCAGCAATCTGCCCACAAAAACGATCACTGGACTGCTTCCACGCGGCTCGGGAACGGGTTGCCACGCAAGATCAACCCCCGAACCTCGGATGAGGAACGATCGGTTCTCTGTGACATACCGTTTCCCACGGAACTCGGCCAGATCTTCTGCATTCTGAAAGACGTTAAAAGCCCGGGCATGCCTGAGCGCTCCGCGCAACGCACCAGAGACCACACTTCGGGCCAACCGAAGACGCGAAGATCTGTGTTCCGAGGCGAACAAGCTCCCGAGCCCAGTGATCGCGTTGACGACGGGGATCCCCGGAGAAGGCAGTAAAGCAAGCCACCCCAGCAGAATCGGGCGAAGGGCCACGGCATGGATCAGATCCGGCTTCTCCTGGACAATAACACGCCGCAAAGCCCACGCCCCCTTCATCACGGCTGCTGGTGACAAGCTTTCTCGCGCAAAAGGGACCGGGCACACTCCTATTCCCAGCCTCCTGATTTCAGCTCCCTTGTCTCCCACTCTGCAAGCCACCGAAACAGCGGCGCCTACCTTCAGTAGAGCCTGCGCGAGGGGAATACGAAAGGTGGTAAACAGCCAATCCTCGGCCACCAGGAAAAGGAATTTCTTTCCATGTAGCGCACTCGCAGAGCAGGGTTCCGGGTTCAGAGGGGACAGTTACGAAAGAGACGTTAGCGACCACGCGACTCGAGCGGACCGTAGACATGTACTGCGTAAGGGAGAAAGTCGTCCCTAACCCAACCCGCGTCCGGCTCCAAGTTCCGCCCCTCCTCATAGACACCCACCGGTCCTCCCAGTTCCTCAGGCAGCCGGAACGAATACCGATGCGAACGATCCGTCGTGTTCACAGCCACAAAATAATCTCCTTTGGGCATGAGCGGACTCTCCTTCGCGATCCGAAGACGCACGCACGTGATGCTACCCTGGAAAACTTCATTCAACTGCCGGGAACGGTCCTCGTACCTTTGGCGCCTGGGCCACCACACCTGCTCGGCCTGAAAGAGGGGCGAGCGCTCCTGAACCTCCCGCACAACCTGTTTCAGATTCCCCCATGTTTCGGGATGATCACGAATACGCCATCGACTATCCTCAAACGTGTAGTAGAACAGGCCAGTTGCCCCTTCTGCCAGGGCACAATAGGTCATGCACCGTAGCTCTTCTCGGGAGGGAGGCCGAAATGGGCCAGGAACCTTCAGGATATGAGAGTAATAGGTCCAATCGAACGCCTGAATGACCGCGATCAGCGGTTTTTTGTTCCCCAGTGCGTATCGCACCATCCGCAAGTGCTGGCTAAAAGTGGAGAGGGGTTGCCAGGGGATCGGGTAACGATCCAACATCGTTACATCAGCAGTATGGGCATAAGGTAAAGCCTGAGTCCCTTGAAACAAGGCCACAACCGTCGGTTTCTTGATCCCAGTCCCCTTCAGAAACCGATTCGCCGCGTGAACATCCTCGGGGGGCACGTAGTTGAAGTCCGGCTCGTCTATCAGGTACCATCCCCAAAGCGCGGGGTGGCCGTCCAAGCGGCTCACCGTAGTGCGCGCCACCAGAGCATCAAAGCCCGGTCCCGCCGAAGTGCCAGGGCTGGCACAGACTCTTAGCCCCTGTTGCTTCGCAGCGTCCAGGTGGTGTTGAGTGGCGGGCGCGAAAACGAGGTTAAACCCCGCCGCTTTCACTTCGGCAAAGTCATTCGTGTTCGATACCCCGTAGATCCCAATCGGGTAATGGCCTGGCTGCCAGCGCGCACACCCTGAGAGAGTTCCAACGAGAACTATCGCGAGCGCGAGATGGTAATGGAAATGGCGCAAAGCGTCAGAAAGAGAAACAGCACCGAGTAGACCTGCAGAGGAAAGTCGTACTTTGCATGCACGAGACACCCTCCCAGAGCGACCCACAGAGACGCGCCAAATACCCACCGGACCGGAATGCCTCCCCTCCACAGCCAACCGCTCCATCCCAGCAGAAGGGCAGCGCAGAGGAACGCCGAGCCGGCTTTGCCAAAAGTGATGACCGTCTCCCGCAAATCGTCATGCAGAAAAGCCTGCCACTTCTGGTCTGGTGTCTTGCGATAGAATTGGTATAAGGACCGAAAAGAACCCGGACCCGATCCGAACCACCCGTACTCCTCCACCATACCGCTGGTATTCTCATAGATCTCCTTGCGACCACTCATGTCATCGGCAAAGAGGTTTAGGAGCCGGGGACGCAAGGTATCCCATCCCAGGTAGACGCCAAGAGCAATGGCACTGAGGAAAACCGCGAGAGTAGTGAGGTGCAACCACCATTTGCCGCGGTTTGCAACGATCAGAATGATCATACTGCACAGTAGCCCCCCCAGGCTCACCAGCGCTCCGCCCCGGCTCGTGGAAACAATAGGAGCGGCCGCCATGAGGATCGCGAGCGGGAGCAACAAGATATGAGGCGATCCTCCAGCGCGAGCACTCGTCCTCCTCGTCAGCCTGGCACGCTCCCGCTGTACCCACCAAAAGCCAAGGCAGAGCGGCCATACTATGTTGAGGTATTGAGCGGCATTCGACCGATAAGCATAAGGCCCGAACTGAGCCTCCGCAGTGTTGTTGATCAAAGGCTGCACCAACCACAACAGTTTGTTGGTGCCATCAAGTCGCTGCAGGATTCCCTCCAAGGCCAGGACTCCTCCATTGATGCACAAGACCCACAAGAGAATTCGAAGCCGGTCTGGGATGCCGCCTTCGTTTGCATTCTCAAACTCGACGTGCTCGCCGCCGCGCTCCCGTTTCCCCTTGTTCCGCCCCTCCTCTTTCTCCCAACCAAGATGCCGTTCGCGCCGGGTCTTGCCCAAGATCCAGTCTCTGGCAGCCCAAAAAGAAAAGGCCATGGCCAGATAGTTGAAGAAGTAGTTCCAAGTCCAGCGAGCGCTATAGCTGTGGGGCAGCCAAGCCACGAATTTCTCCTGGTATTCGAACCGAGCCTCGCCAGGTAGGTAGTAGGCACGCGCGTTGACGGCGCTAGTCAGGCACCACCCCAGGATCAGTACCGTCAATACTGCGAGCGAGACGGTGAACCACTTGGCTTTGGCCTCGCCCCAACGAGCCGGTTCGTATCCCGTCTTCCACCGAATCGACCACTTCACGATCAGACCGAGTCCCAGGAGGTAACCTCCCGCGTTCATGGTCCAGATGGCCCAGGGCTGAGTCGTCCCGAAAGCCCAAGGCGAGAAGACAATCATTACGCACAACAGAATCCCACTCACCGCATCCGCGATGCGATAGGAAGCTGGCGTGCGCTGTTGGCTGGTGGAGGACATGATACCTGTCTTCTATTCTGACGAAAGCGACCTCAGGTAATCCTGATAAGCCAACCGAACCCCATGTTCCAGTTCTACAGAAGGACGCCAACCCATCTCCAGGATCCGACTACTGTCCAAAAGCTTCCTCGGAGTGCCATCAGGTTTGGCGGTATCCCAGACCACTTCACCCGAGTAATCGACCACCTTTCGCACGACCTCGACCAACTCGCGAATCTCCATATCCTCCCCCGCTCCCACGTTGATTAACGGCTCCTGGCTGTAGTTCTCCATCAGAAAGACGCACGCGCGCGCTAAATCATCAGCAAACAGGAACTCCCGCCTCGGGCTGCCGGTCCCCCAGCATACCACCTTGGATGCCCCGGTGAGTTTCGCCTCGTGGAACTTCCGAATCAAGGCCGGCAACACGTGGGACGTCTGCAAATCGTAGTTGTCGTTCAGACCATAAAGATTTGTGGGCATGGCGGAAATGAAATCGCAGCCGTGCTGGCGGCGATAGGCCTGGCAGAGCTTGATCCCGGCAATCTTGGCGATGGCATACCACTCGTTAGTGGGTTCGAGAGGTCCCGAGAGAAGAGATGTTTCCTGCAGCGGCTGCGGAGCTAGCCTGGGATAAATGCAGGAGCTGCCAAGAAAGAGTAGTTTCCGCACACCACATCGATGAGCCTCGTGGATCAGGTTGCACTCCAGAACGAGGTTCTCGTAGAGGAAATCGGCTGGTTGCTGGCTGTTGGCCAAAATCCCGCCCACTCTTGCCGCAGCCAGGTAGATATACTCAGGGCGGTACTCCGCGAAGAAGGCACGAACCGCAGCCTGATTCAGCAAGTCCAGCTCAGCCCTGGTCTTACCAATGAGATTCTTGAACCCCTGCCTTTCCAACTCACGCCAGATGGCACTTCCCACCATCCCTCCGTGACCTGCAACATATACCCGAGCGTTCTTCTCCATTTCGATCCTTCGATCAGCTATACCGTAGTCCGATTGTCAAACCCCTCCCAACGTCCTCCCGCTCTTGCAGGGAGGATGACTCTAATGCAGAGTCTCCACGTAGCGCTAAAAGACCGTGGGAACCACGTCGTGGTAGCGGTGGGCGATAGGCACTCGCCGGCCCATTCCAAAAGCCTTGGTGGTGACCTTGAGCCCAGGGGAGGCCTGGCGCCGTTTGTATTCGCTCTGGTCAATCAACCGAACCACTTTGGCGACGGTTTCCGGATCCTGGCCCATGCTCAATATCTCCTGCACGGATCGTCCCTCCACCACATAGGCCTCCAGGATGGAATCAAGGATGTCATAGGGAGGCAGCGAGTCCTGATCAGTCTGATTGGGTCTCAGCTCCGCCGAGGGCGCCTTGAAAAGGGAGGCCTCGGGAATGATGATCCGCTCCCGGTTCACCCATTTGGCCAAACGGTAGACCATGGTCTTGGGTACGTCGCTGATCACCGAGAGACCACCGCACATGTCCCCATAGAGGGTACAATACCCAACTGCCATCTCGCTCTTGTTTCCCGTCGTTAGTAGCAACGACCCAAACTTGTTGGACAAAGCCATCAACACAACACCACGCAACCGTGCCTGCACGTTCTCCTCGGTCACGTCCTCCGAACGGCCCTGGAACACTTCGCGCAGTTCCGTCTTCACCGACTCAAAAGGGCTCTGGATCGAGATGACGTCGTACTGGATCCCAAGGTTCCGTGCCAAAGCCTGCGCGTCTTCCAGACTGCCTTTGCTGGAGAACTGCGATGGAAGGGATACTCCTCGGACGTTCCCTGGGCCAAATGCGTCCACCGCGATTGCGGCAGTTAACGCGGAGTCGATGCCTCCGCTCAAGCCAAGCAGGACGGACTTGAAACCACATTTCGTAACGTAATCCCTCAGTCCCACTACGAGAGCGCGGTACACTTTCTCCTCATCCACCATCACCCTGGCCTGCCAGGGTCGTGAAGCTTCCGTGTCACAAACCAGGAAATCCTCGTCAAACATGCGACCACAAGACATGAGCCGCCCATGGCTGTCATAGACCAGGCTCGTGCCATCGAAAACCAACTCATCGTTTCCGCCTACCAAATTGCAGTACGCTAATGGCACCCGAAGCTTGCTGGCCAAGCTGGCCAGCATCCCGTGCCGGACCCGGTTTTTTCCCAGATGCCAAGGAGACGCCGAGATGTTGACGAGCAACTGGGCGCCCGCTTTGACGAGATCGGCGGCAGGATTCTTCCTATATCGACGATCCTTCCAAAAGTCCTCGTCATTCCACAAATCTTCACAGACCGTAAGCCCGATCTTCTTACCTTGAAAGTCCACCGGAAGATTCTCCGCAGCCGGTTCGAAATAGCGGTCCTCATCGAAAACATCATATGTAGGAAGCAGCGTCTTCGACCTGTCAGCCACCACCTTGCCCTGGTGAAGCAGGGCGACGGAGTTCGTAACCTGTCTCCCAGGTCCTCCCGAATGTCGCCCCACATACCCCACCACCAGACCCGTTTTCCCAGTCTGGGAGGCCAATTGCTCCAAAAGGGACAAATTGAGATCCACAAAACGCCTTCGGAGCAGCAGGTCGCGGGGTGGATAGCCCGTCAAAGCCAACTCGGGAACCACAACCAACTCGACTCCCTCAGCAACCCCTTTCCGGTAGGCAGCCAGGATGCGGTCACGATTCCCGGCCAGGTCCCCCACCGTGGTGTTAATCTGTGCCAATGCGAGTTTCATAGAGCCTCCATCAAACGAGATTGGACCGGTACCAATCCAGAGCCGCGTCCAACCCAGCTGCCACCACATGGCTCGGTTCATAGCCAAGCAACTGGCGCGCTTTGGAAATGTCCGCTTCCGAGTGTCTGACATCCCCGGGGCGAAATTCCCGATATACCGGTTTCAAAGAGGCGACATGCCCATAGTGCGGCGCCAATCTCTCCCTCAGCAGAGAGAAGAGTTGATTGAGGCTGATGCGAGAGTTCAAGGCGATGTTGTAGACCTGGCCCTTGGCCTCGGGAGTCGAGGCGGTCGCCGCGAGCAGGTTCGCCTGGACCACGTTATCGACATAGCAGAAATCACGCGTGGTCTCACCGTCCCCATTGATGAAGATGGGCTGATTGCGGATCATCGCTGCGATCCAACAAGGGATCACCGCCGCGTAAGGACCATGGGGATCCTGCCGTGGACCAAAAACATTGAAATAACGAAGCCCCACACTCTGAAAACCATAGGAAACCCCAAAGACTCCGGCGTAGACTTCATCGATGTACTTCGTGGCTCCATAAGGGGAAAGGCACTTGCCGATGCGGTGCTCGACTGCTGGCAAGGCAGTGCAATCGCCATAGACCGCGCTGCTGGAAGCGTAGACGAAGCCCTTGCAATGAGCATCACGCGCTGCGACCAGCATGTTCAGGAAACCGTTCACATTGCTTTCGTTTGCCCTGATCGGATCTTCGATCGAGAGCGGCACCGAACCCAGGGCTGCCTGGTGCAGCACATAGTCCGCACCTTGGCAAACAGAGCGGCAGAGCGGCATGTCCAGGATGCTGCCGCGGTGCATGGTAAACCGCCCCCACTGGTCCAAAGAGACTCGCGACCTCACCTGATCCAGATTTCGTTGATGGCCAGTCGCAAAATCGTCCAGGCCCACGACCTCTTGATTCAGGGTCAACAATGTTTCCAGAAGATTCGATCCGATGAAACCGGCGACGCCGGTAACCAGCCATCTCTTGGGCTGCTGGACCAGGTTAGTTCTGAGCCGCAGGTATTCAGTCATAATGAAGCAGGGAAAATGCAAAGGGCCGGACGATGAAAGTGCCGGCCCTTGTTCTGAATGAGCACAAGCCTAGGCCTGATAGACCTGTCCAGGGCGAGTGTGAAACGCAGCCATGGCATTCCGAGAGTCAACAATGCAATCGGCCCAGTCGGCTAGCTCCTGATAGTTGACTGCCTCGTGGTTGGTGGAAATCAGGACCAAATCATAGCGCTGCACAGTCTCTTTGTTCCATGAAACTGACCGCATCCCAGCGTATTGCGGATGCTCTCGCGTGGGACGCACCACCGGCACGTACGGATCATAGTATTCTGTTTCCGCGCCTTTCTCCTTCAACTGAGTCATCAAGACGTAGCTGGGCGACTCTCGCTCGTCATCCACATTGGGCTTGTATGCCAATCCCAGGATCAAGATCTTGCTCCCACGAACCGACTTTCGCCGGTCGTTGAGGGCATCCACCACCCTGCTGACCACATAGGCGGGCATGGAGGTGTTGACCTCCCCAGCCAACTCGATGAACTTCGTGCTCTGTCCAAACTCGCGCGCTTTCCAGGTCAGGTAGAAGGGATCGATGGGAATGCAATGCCCGCCAAGGCCGGGGCCTGGATAGAAAGCCATAAAACCAAATGGTTTCGTCTTGGCTGCGCGGATGACTTCCCAAATGTCAATCCCCATGGCCGCATACACCACTTTGAGTTCGTTCACTAACGCGATGTTCACGCCGCGGAAAGTATTCTCCAGCAACTTGGTGGCTTCCGCCACCCGGCAAGAAGAGACCGGGACGATCGTCTTGATGGCGTATCCATACAAGGCTTTTGCTTTCTCCAAACACGCGGGAGTCAGTCCCCCAATCACTTTGGGTATGGAAGCCACTTTGCTATCGGGATTGCCCGGGTCTTCCCGCTCGGGTGAAAAGGCAAGGTGGAAATCAACCCCAGCCTTGAGTCCGGAGCCTTTCTCAAGAACTTCACGAAGGTCCTCATCGGTGGTGCCAGGATAGGTGGTAGACTCCAAGATCACGACGATGCCCTGATGAAGATGGGGCGCAATCGACTTTCCGGTCTCCACAATGTAGGAAATATCCGGTTCGCGATTCTTGTTCAGAGGCGTAGGGACACAGATGATCACAGCGTCGAGCTGGCGAATCCGGCTAAAGTCAGTCGATGCCGAAAAAACCCCTTTCTTCACCATCTCCAGCACCTCCTCGCCCGTAATGTGCTTGATGTAGCTCTTTCCAGCATTAATTGCCTCGACCTTGGCGGGATCGATATCCAGGCCTAAGACCTGAACCCCCGACCGGGCGAACTGGAGCGAGAGAGGCAACCCGACATAACCGAGACCAACGACCGCAGTTTTCATGATTGGATAGTGGGCTTTTTCTGGTTGTTTCTGACGCTAGACCCTTGGGCCATGCCGACACTCCGTGCCGGTCAGTTCGCATCCTGTCCGGATTCTCCCCCCCGGAAGCGAACCTAGCAACAAACCAATTTAACGTCAGCCACTTGGTTGTAAGGATCCACCTTGTGGAGATCAAGCGAATTGTTCGTAACCATCCGGTTACGAAGCATTTGACTGGGATAAGGATTCAGGAGGATGCCTGTGAACAAAGCTCTCTGCCAGGGCTACTGCCTTCAGCATGGCTTGGGCTTTGTTGACCGTCTCCTGGAACTCCGCCTCCGGCACCGAATCGTTCACCCAACCTCCCCCCGCCTGAATGTACGCTTTTCCATCTTTCAGGAGAGCCGTTCGAATCGTGATGCAGCAATCCAGGTTGCCGCTGAAGGAGAAATAGCCCACGCACCCCCCGTAAGGTCCCCGTTGCGACTGTTCGAGCTCTGAGATGATCTGCATGGCTCGTATCTTTGGCGCGCCACTCAACGTGCCAGCAGGGAACGTGGCTCGCATCAAATCGTAGGTTGTGCGGTCGCTTGCCAAAATCCCCTCCACCTCTGAGACAATATGCATCACGTGGCTATAGCGCTCAATGACCATGAGATCTTTCACCCGAACCGACCCATAATCACAAACACGCCCCAAGTCGTTCCGGGCAAGGTCCACGAGCATAACGTGTTCGGCTCGCTCTTTGGGGTCACTCAGAAGGCCCAGCTCCAGCGCATGATCCTCCTCCTCTGTTTTCCCGCGAGGCCGCGTACCAGCAATTGGCCGAATCTCCACCTTCCGATCCTCGCACCGCACATGGATTTCGGGGGAAGCGCCCACGAGCGAGAAACCTCGAAACTCCAACAGGAACATGTACGGGGAGGGGTTGATGGAACGTGCCGCTCGGTAAACGTCGATGGCGGACGCGTTCAGTTTCGTTTCGAATCGCTGTGAACCGACAACCTGGATGATATCCCCAGCCGTGATGTACTTCTTGGCGACGGCAACATTGGCCAAGAATTTCTCCCGCTCCATGTTGGAGACAAAGGGCGCTGGTGTTGGCTCCACCGAGACGGTGGCTGGAGCGTAGGGTGTTGGCTTGGCCAAATTCTCTACGATCTTCTCGATCTCCCTCACGGCACCATCATACACCGCTTCAGGGCAGGAACCAGGATCCAGCACCGCGTTGACCAGAATGGTCAGAGTCTGGGCTACGCGGTCAAAGATGAGAAGTCGGTCGGCTATGAAAAAACAGACCGTGGGCGTCAACAGGTCATTACGGGATGGCCGTGGCACCACCGGTTCCACGTCGTGTATATACTCATATCCAAGATAACCCACCGCCCCTCCCGTGAAGCGAGGCAAGCCAGGAACCACAACGGGTCGGAAACGTTTCATGACCCGATCCACCACCTCAAGAGCGTCACGTACCTCGTTGGAGGTGGAAGCAGTCGCCTGGGGATTGCGCACTCGATAGACCTGAGTAATCCTGCCCTGCTCCACCACCTCGACCTTATCCCCCTCCTGTTGAATCACCACCCTGGGGTTATAGCCCACGAAAGAATACCGACCCAAGTGTTCGCCACCCTCCACCGACTCAAACAAAAAGCTCTCACCTTGTCCACGCACTTTCCAGTAGGCCGAAAGGGGCGTTTCAAAATCCGCGAGCAGCCTGCGTGTCACGGGCACGAGGTTCCCATTCCTGGCGTGCTCAACAAAGTCGGCCTTGGTCGGGTAGTACATAGTCACTACTTCTTGCCGTAGATCTTCTCCGGAGATTCCAGCTGAGACTCGGTGACCTTGACCTCTTCCCGCCCCATGCCGACAGAACGAAAGAAGCAAGACTTGTAGCCTTCGTGACAAGCGGCGCCAACTTGCTCGACCTGGATCAAGACCGTATCCCCATCACAATCATAGCTGATCTCTTTCACGTGCTGAACGTGGCCACTCGATTCGCCTTTGACCCAGAACTTCTGCCGGGACCGGCTCCAGAAAACCGTCTTCCCCAACTCGATGGTCCGTTCCAGAGAAACCTGGTTCATCCAAGCCATCATCAGCACTCTTCCCGTCGATTGCTCCTGAACGATCACCGGAATCAGGCCATCGGCATTAAACTTGAGCTGCTCAATCCAGTTCATAAATCCAGTCTGCTAACAAAAGACTCATTGCAGTCGCACCGGGATGCCTGCCCGCGCCAGAGCCAGTTTGACGTCTCTGACCGTGTATTCGCCAAAGTGAAACACGGACGCAGCCAGCACTGCATCGGCTCTACCCTCCAGTAAGACTTCGGCCATATGTTCCAGCTTTCCCGCTCCCCCACTCGCCACCACTGGAACCCTGACGGCCTCGCTGACTTTTCTGGTAATCTGTAGATCGTAACCCGCTTTGGTACCATCCGCGTCAATGCTGTTGAGCACGATTTCCCCCGCCCCCAAGTCCACGGCCCTGCAGGCCCACTCGATGGCGTCCAGTCCGGTCGCTTTCCGGCCCCCATGGGAAAACACCTCCCATCGGCCTTCTCCCACCCGCTTAGCATCAATGGAGACCACGATACACTGGCTGCCAAACTTCTCTGCTCCAGCCCGGATAAGGTCCGGAGATGCCAAAGCCGACGAGTTAATGCTCACTTTGTCCGCCCCGGCAACCAGCATGCCATGCATGTCTTCAACGCTGCGAATCCCACCTCCAACGGTCAGCGGCATGAAGCACTGGTCGGCCACACGACAAATCACGTCCACCATGGTCGCTCTGCCATGGGCACTCGCAGTGATGTCGAAAAAGACCATTTCGTCGGCCCCCTGCTCATTGTAGCGCAGGGCGAGTGAAACCGGGTCACCCACGTTGCGCAACTCACCTGCTTCAGCTTTTCCAAACTGAACGCCACGCGTCACCTGGCGATCATGCACGTCCAGGCAAGGAATAACTCGTTTCGCTAACACGCAGGAAACCTATAGCCGCAAGCAATCCACCTTACAAGGCGGAACCAGGAGTGCCCAAAGTTAGTATACCAAGGAGCACTGACCACCCAACGTAACAACGGTCCCAAGGGGGTCCACCGGGAGACCCCTCTTCGAACCAAGATCTACGCCGGTTCCACTACCTCGAGTTCCTCAGTTTCAAGGAACCCCTGTAACTGACGCAACCGCGTGGGATGCCTCATCTTCCGCAAAGCCTTTGCCTCGATCTGGCGAATACGCTCGCGGGTGACTTTGAATTGCTTCCCTACCTCCTCCAAGGTGCGGGAGTACCCATCCCCAAGACCGAACCGCAACTCGAGTACTTTCCGCTCCCGTTCGGTCAGAGTCTCCAGGACATCGCTCAGCTTGTCCTTCAACAAGCTGTAGCTGGTCATATCCGAGGGATTTTCCGCCGACTTATCCTCGATGAAATCCCCAAAATTCGTGTCCTCGCTGTCCCCTACGGGCGATTGCAGGGAGATGGGCTGCTGCGCCATCTTCAGCACCGCCCTGACCCGCTCCACCGGAATCTGCATCTCGTCGGCAATTTCCTCAGGGGTCGCCTCCCTGCCAAAATCCTGGACCAACTGCTTCTGCACCCGCATCAGCTTATTGATGGTCTCGATCATGTGAACGGGGATACGGATCGTGCGAGCCTGGTCGGCAATCGACCTTGTGATGGCCTGTCGAATCCACCAAGTTGCGTAGGTCGAAAACTTGTAACCTCGCCGGTACTCGAACTTCTCCACCGCCTTCATGAGACCCATGTTCCCCTCTTGGATCAAGTCCAAGAAGGAAAGCCCCCGGTTGGTGTACTTCTTGGCGATGGAGATCACGAGGCGGAGATTGGCTTCCACCATCTCTGTCTTTGCCTGGAGAGCCTTCCTGGCAAACCTCTGCAGCATCTGGTAGGCGCTGAGATAGTCGTGATGCGGCATCCGCACAAACTCCTCCAGGGCCTTGATCTTGCGTTGTTCGGATTGAATGATCTGCTGGGCCTGCGGAAGCTTCTTCTGCGGCTCCAAATCCTGGATCGCCCGGAGGCTCATTTGGATCTTATCGTGGATGTTGTCCGCGACGAGCGCCATCTCCTCGATCACCTTCTGTTTGTAGTAGAACTTGGGAAAAGTCGCCTGCAGCTTGGAATCGGTCTTTCGAAACTCGGCAAGGAGCTTCTCCTTCTTCACTTTCGTCGCCTCCCCCTGCCAAACGGCGTACTTGTCATCCACCGTTTGGTCGACGGCGCGAACTTCCTTGACCAACTTCCTCAAGGCACGGAGGTGGCTGTCTCGGCTATCCACTTTCTTATCCAGAATAACCCGGTCAAAACGCTCTTTGGGTGGCTCAGAGATGAGTTTCTCGGCAAGGGCAATGTGCTCTTTGCCCGCAAAGCCGAAGCTATAGATGATCTTCTTGACCTCGTTCTCCGCGTCCTCAATTCGCTTGGAGATCTCTACCTCCTGTTCCCGAGTCAGGAGGGGTACCTGCCCCATCTGTTTGAGGTACATCCGAACTGGATCATCCAGGATATCCAGCCTCGCCTTTTCATCTTCTTCCTCGGGCTCAGGTTGCTTAACACGATCAACCTCGGCCTGATCAACGATTTCGACTTCGAGATTTCGAAGCTTGATGTAGATCTCGTCCAACTCCTCCGCAGTAACGACGCTGTCTGGAAGGGCGTCGTTGATGTCGTTATAGGTCAAGTACCCCTGCTCCTGCGCCAAACGCACGAGCTCTTTGATTTTGTCAGTCAGGTCAAAAGTGCCGGAATGTTTGACTTCGGGGGCACTCGAGCCAGCGGCAGAGGGGGCGGCGGGAACCCCCGGCGGGGTCTTCTGGGCACCTGCGGGAGCATGCGGGTGATGTCCGTGCGCGGGCGAAGGCGGGCGGGTAGCGCCATGGCTGGCGGCAGGCTCGTGATGAGCAAGCGTGGCCGCCTTAGCTTTGCCGTGATGCTTTGCCGGCTTATGCGCCGGCTTGGCCACTGCTTTACGATTGCGTTTCGCTGTCGAGCGAGGAGCAGACTTCTTCACCTTCGAGTTGGGCATAGACTTCGCTTTCGAGCATCGCTTCGGAGCGATACGAAAATAGCCACCTAGTATGAGGGTTAGCCAGGACTTAGTCAAGCCGTGTGCGCCCACACCCGTGCAGCAGGGTTAATATAGTCGTAAGTGTCTATGAATCAACCCGAGGAACTCCGATAAAGTGAAAGGAGGTGCAGAGGCGCCCCTCGGAACAGCATCTTAGACGGTTGTCGATTCAAATCCCGAAACCCGAAAAGCGCAGTTCAAATCCTCCATAACCGGCTACCTGTAAGCACTTTCCACACCTTCCTCTTCTCGTTGAGCTCTTATGAAATGGCAGAAACCGGTGCCAGTCGACCGAAACCAGAAGCGCTCACTGACAGAAAAGCCGAACGGAGCGTTTCCTTCCGGGAGCAAGGAAGAAGGGCCACACCCTCGGGGAACCGAAACCTCCAACGCGTCGCGTGCGTAGAACTTTCAGATGCTGGCGGAAGAGATGAGCCGAGTCAGAACAGTCAGCTGAAGGCGAACCTGTCCACCCAGCTCGGAAATTCGCTCCGTGGCGGTAAGGCCCAGCAACACGGCGAAAGTCCCTCCTTGATTCCGAACCGGCACCAACAATAGGGACCGGTCTTTCGCGGCGGGACGAAGCCAATGGGGAATGAAGGGCCAGATCTTGGCCTCATCCGGCTGCGCGATCAGGACCACCTCGCCTCGTTCGAAACAAACGCTGAAGATGCTCCGCTGAGCCCGATCCAAGAACGCGGCTGTGCCGAGCCCGCTGAACAGGGGACCGGTGCCGTACACGGGGTGAAGTGGGCCCGCCGCCTGACGACGCAGGAAAACCCAACATTCCTCAAGTTGCATCCCCTTCTGCAGCACCCGCGCAGCCACCGGAAGCATATCCTTGGCGGAGGATTGTCCCTTTTCCAGCATATCTCCCAGCGTCGATATGCCCTGCAAGAAGACACTCATCACGGGCTTGCGATCACCACTCGGAGCAGCGGCCACGGCCGAGGGAGGGGGTGAGGTCGGGGCGGAGGTCCTAAGTTCCGGGGCGGATAGAAAATCGATTCGATCAATGAAGGGAGCCAACCCAGACAAACCTCGCAAAGCCTTGAGCTTTTGGCTCACCGCTTTCATAAGGTCCCCTACGCCCTTCCCAGGCAGCTTGACACACTTACCATAGTCCCGTGCCATCTGGTTGGCCTTCACGAAGAATTGGTCTCCGGAGTCACCTCCCAAGAAGATCGATTCCGACAGCTTGGTAGCGAAGTCGCATGCGGCAACCAATTCCACCTCAGGGGACTTTACGTGGTCTGGTCCTGATGGCATTTCAAACTGGTGCAGGGTCGAGAGGATGCTCGCGGGAAGACCGGATTCGCCGAGCACTTCGAAACTCAATTCCAAAGGTGTCAGTCCAAACTGTTTCCTCCATGCCGAATCAGGGGCGGTGTAGCCCCCTAGACTCCGCATTTGCCGATACTGTTCGGTCAGGAAACTGGCAAGAAGCAACCTGCCGTAGCTGCGGAGGGCGGTGCAAACGAACGCATGCCCAGGATCGGCACTTTGCACTTGCTCCATGATACACTCTGCACAATATCCCCCAGCTACCGCCAACGCTGAAACGTCCCTGCATTCTCGCGTATTTGTCTCGCGCTCAGCGTTTTGCACGAGCAGAAGGGTCACAGCCAGGTTCCTAACCTGTTGAAAACCAACTGTCTGAATGGCCTGGGCAATTGTTGAAATCTCGCTACCCTCAGGATTGTACCCAAGGGTATTGGCCACGCTCAGGACCTTCGTCATCATGGCCAGATCTTTTTCAATCAGACCCGCCAAATGCTGCACCGACACTTCCTCCGGCCGCACGGTGATGTCCCGAATGAGCTCGACGACTTGGATCAGACATACCGCAGAGGGCTGCTCACGCAACCCATCTTTCACGGCGCTAATCGTCCGTAACGCAAGACCTTCTGAGGGCGGGGCAATCATCTTCAAACATATCGGCTAACGGCCCTACTGTCTCAAGTCCAGAAGCACGGTGTCAACGACGTCCTTTGAACGAATGTCGGGATTCCATGAGGTTACCCGGCCATCAGCCAGGCTGATGGCGACAATGTTCTCGCGAATGCTTGAACGGGACCGCTCGCGTTAGGATAATGGAAGGTGCCACCCAAATAGCCGCGAAACTGACCATTCTGATAAGGAAAAGAAATGTTTGCCTGAAGATCGAGACTAGTCTCAGAATCGGCCCACGGGTCTTGATGACCCAAAGGTCTGGACGCCCTTTCACAAAAAGGGGGGGCGGAATCTGGTCCGGGCATCAAGGCCGGCTTCACCCGGACCAGAAACTAGATCACTCATGGATTCCATGGCTCAGAAAGCCAGCACAGCAGGAGATGACCGGCCAGCACCGGTTATTGACTTCTCCCACCCCCTAGGACGGCCAAAAACCTCTGCCTTCCAAATGGTTGGAGACGTCCTGAATCACGGTGGTCCGGGATACCTTCAATTCGCGATCACGAATATCTGTAACGCCAGATGCGATTTCTGTAATTTTGCGGTCGACCGTTTCGACCCGAAACAAAGGCATTCGGTGACTCTGCGTGAAGCGTGCGATGTCATCGACATCTGTGTCCGTAACCGCATTGGATACCTGCTCTTTGTGGGTGGAGAGCCTATGGCTCACAAGGATTTGCGTGGCATGGTCCGATACGCCGCCCAGAAAGGGGTGCGTCCGATGATCTGCACCAATGGGTCTCTCTGGACCGACCAGAACATGGAAGCCCTGGCTGGCGACGGGCTGTGCAGTGTGATCATGTCGATCGACGCGCACGACATCGAGCGTCACGAGAAGAACAGGGGCTTACCAGACGTCTGCAGGAAGATCCAACATGCCAACGAAGTATTCCGCCGTCTCGGGGTACCCAGCACGGCCAGCGTCACCGCCAGCCGTCTCATTGAGGACTACGACCAACTTCCGGCATTCCTACGCAAACTGGGTTTTGAGACTTGTACTTTCAGTTATCCCCTGACGGGGCTCAAGTCCAGCTACCTCAGTTTCAGTGACTCCAAACTCGTCGATTACCGGGTCGACGAACTGATCGAGGTGTTCGAAAAGATCAAGGAAATGAAGCGGAAAAGCGGTTTCCCGGTCGTGAATCCTCATGAGTCACTCTGCGAGATGCAGCGTCACCTGAGGGGGGAAAAGGAGCGTTTCGGCTGCCTGGGTGGCCACAAGTACTTCTACCTCGATTGGAACCTGGATCTGTATCGGTGCCACTTCTGGGAAACCCCCATGTGCAGCATCTACGACTTCGACCAGAGCAAGCTCATACGGGACGGCTGCACACGTTGCATGATCGACTGCTATCGAGACCCGAGTGTGCTGCAGTTCGCCGCCATCAGTGCCAGCGACGCGTGGAACAGTCTCAAAAAGGGGCAGGTGGCAAAAGCCTTTGGCCACGTTTTCGACTCCCGAAACCTGACCTCCATCAAAGCGGTCTGGGAAGATCGCAAGTACATCACCGAACTCTAGAACCCTCAGAAACTCCGCCGCCAAGGCCTGAATTCACTCCGCAGGGACTGCTACTGTTCCGTTCGCAGGCTGTATAGGGCCTCCCCGATCCGGCGGCTCATGTCCACGGTCTCGGCATAGGGTGTGTCCGCGATATCCACGAAGCCGATCTGGTAGTTTTCCTCGTCGTAAACACGTCCAAGGGTGGGCTCATCCTGGTATTGGAACCAGTGGGTGCCAACAAACTGGGGGTGACGCAACGCTCCTTGGACATAGTCCCGATAGGCTTCCGCTCGTGCCCGCTGGTCACTAACGGAGACGAGGCCGGTATGGAGCATGCCGCGATCCAGAGCTCCGAAGTGGAATTCGCCGATCAGGAGAGGAACATCCCCCACCCCTTCGGCGCGAAACCTGGCAATGCTCCGCTGATAGAGGTTGTAGCTGACCACATCGCAGAACTTGGCTGCAGCAGCCGCCGCGCGGGCATTGGCCCACGCGAATCGGCACCCCAGGTAGAGTTGGTTCGGCGCGGTTTCTTGGATGGCCTCCCTGACTGTTCGAAAATAGGTCTCGGCGGTGCGAGAGTAGAAGGCGCGCAAATCGGCTCCGGCTTTGGCAACGTCCGGTCTCGCTCGTGAAGAGAGCCAGTCCTCCCAGGAGGCAAAGGCCGTTCCCCAAACCAGGTTGAGCTCAGCGATGTTGGTGTACTTTGCTTTGAGGTCCGCCGCAAAAACACGCTTGGCGGGTTGGTCTGAAGGCGAAGCCAGGGTCCCCAAGGAAAGGGATACGTCATCCCCCCAGGACATTTCATTGTCCGAAAAATACCCCAAGCACCATGCATCTCCAGCCGACTTTCCCCGCTTGGCAGCCATCTGCTGACGAAGACGTTCACGAAATCCCGGATCGAAAACGTCAGGAAATTTACCCCAGTATCCCTCACTTCCCTCCACCATCCGCGAGCCGTGCGACCCCAGCGTGTCGGTGTAGGGAGTCACGCGCATCAGGGCAACCCCCATGTCCGACCAATTGGCGATGGTATTCAGCCCCCATGCCCGCAGCCGTTTGTGGATCAGGACCGGGTACGAGGTTCTCCACTCAACGCCGTACTTCCGCTTTAGGTTCGCTCCGGCGAAGGAGAAACACTTGGGCGAACGCCCCGCATAGTGCCCTTTCAAAGCATAGGCCCCACCGAGCAGAAACTCCGCAAACTCAGGTTTGTTGCCGGGAAAGTCCAGAAACCAGCCTTCCCGCTCCTCGACAGGAGTCGTGTCCAGCATCCTCACACAGTCGATTCCATGAGACCAAAAAAGCTTGCCCTCTGGGTCCACAAGCCACCATTTGCCCTGGTGTTTCTCCACGCGAAAAAAGCCTGTAGCCTTGAGAGTCGGGCCGGTGAGCCAGCCACCGTATTGATTCCACTGGCTAGGCCCACGGTCGCCCTCGAGAGCGCGACCCTCGGCATCACGACGGGACTTGAGTTCCTCTTCGGTTCTCGTCTTCCCCGGCCAGGACTTGTGGTGGTACTGTCCAAAAGAGTCGATCCAGGGAAAGAAGGGTGATGCATCCGCGCTCCAGGCAGTCGGGGGCACATACCGTCCCTTGGCTTCCAACGCCAGGATCTCGAAAGTAGAATCCTCTTTGGGCTCGCTCAGAAAGACCAGCACCTGGTTGATGGCGGCCGCATCCAAAGCCTTTTCACGATCCGCCTTCACCGGATACCCGCGAAGGCCAAAAAGCTTTCCATCTAGCTTGTCGTCCACAGTTCGTTTCATTTCCACCCAAACCGTCCCGACCTCCCCTGCTTCTAAGCGGGTGGAACCGGTGAAACAGTGGTTGATGCCGTCCGCACCGGGGTTGTCCACTCGAAAGTGCAGCGTCAGGGGGCGGATTCCGGTATTCCTCGCCTCAAGTTGGATCCCAGCAAAGGGGGATAAGTCCCATTTGCCTTCAGGAGCCAGTATTGTGATCCCAGGCCACTTCTCTTTGTGACCGGTGGTCACGTGCAAAAGGCTCCTCCCCTCCCTCTCCACCAAGCCGGCCTGAGCGTCTGAGAGTCGCAGGGAAGGCATGGATGGGTCGCGGCCCAAGGAAAAGCAAAGACCGGCTTTCCTCTGCAGCGGCGCAGGGGGGCATAAACAGAGTCGCCAGCAAGAAAACAGCAAAGCCACCCAACCGAATTCTCCAGTCTGAGTCGTTCATATTCACCATTCTACCAGTATTCCTCCACATGGATGGTCCCAATCTGTTTCCCATGGTCCGGGGTAAAACCGCGTTCTCCGAAGAAGGCCTTGGCGGCAATCACCATTTCGGGATTCCCACAGAGAAAGACGTCAGCCAGAGCCGGATCCAGACGAACCCCCGAAGTCTGCTCGACCAAGCCGGATTCCAGCAGGCTCTGGATCCGTCCTTTCGCACCATCGAAATGAGGATCGGAGTCTGGGCGGGTAATCGAGGGGAGGTAGGTGAAATTCGGGCGGATTCTCGCAAGACTCTCGAGCTCGGCTCGGTAGCCAAGATCCCAACTATGGCGCGCACCGTGCAGTACAACAAACTTTCGGGTGGCATCCTTGATCAGGAGGGTCCGAAGGATGGACATGTAAGGAGCGAGCCCGGTGCCGGTGGCGATCAGGATCAAAGCCTTGGATGGATCAACCCGGTCGGGAGTGAAAAGTCCCGAAGCCTTGGGAGAAAGGAATAACCGAGCGGAGCGGTCCAAGGCGAAGAGCCGGGGCGTGAGCTGGCCGCTGTTCACCAGGGTAATGTAGAACTCGAGGTAGCGACGTTCCAGGCTGGAAGAGGCGATACTGTAGGCTCGACGAATGAGCTTTCCGGCTTCAACCGCAGGCTCCTCGGCGCCCGCTTCGGGAACGCGCGCTTCCGAGCCAAGCAGGCCCAAGACGGCGAATTGCCCCGGCTTGAACTCGAATAGGGTGCTGTCCGGCCGGACTCGCAGAATAATCAGTTGAGGGTTAATTTCCTCGCGAGCCACCACGGCCGCGTTATAAGCAGACTGATCTGGTGCGTTCATGTTTCTTTCTTCCGTGTCCGGCAAACACCGACGAAGCCCGGGGCGGGGACCTCTATGTCCCCACCCAGGCTTCCCTGAAGCATCCTACATCGCCAGATTCAGTCAAGGTCCGCGAGAAAACCATGAGCACAACTCGACAACCGCCCCGACCCAGGGCAACCGGCAGTACCCCGTCATAGCCACTTTCCAGCTTGCCCGTGCCGCTCCTGGCCACTAGGCTGCCACGCGTCCGTTCGGAGAGCAACTCGCTATGCGCGATTGGGACAGTAGGGCTTTCATCACGGCGTTGATCCTGCTTTGTTACCAAGGCCGAGGAGCTGATGCACTGCCTTGGCTCGAGGAGCATCGCGTGCGCCAAGTCAGTCTACCAGCTTCAACCACGGAAAGGTCGGGTTTTACCGCGATGCCCCCGGAGGTCACCGGTTTGCGCTTCACCAACCAACTTCAAGGCGACCTCTCCCTAACCAACGCCGTTGCGCACAACGGAGCCGGGGTGGCGGTGGGGGACGTGGATGGCGACGGATGGCCCGATCTTTACTTCTGCAACCTTCAAGGCCCAAATCGCCTTTACCGCAACTTGGGACAGTGGAAATTCCAGGAAGTGCCCCTCGCCGACGCTGCTTGCGCTGACCAGCTATCGACCGGCGCCGTTTTCGCGGACGTCGAAGGCGACGGGGACTTGGATTTGCTCGTCAACGGAATCGCGGCCGGCACTCGCCTGTTTCTCAACGACGGCAAAGGTGTCCTCACCGAGCTGCGCGAATCGGGGCTGTCCCTCTCTGCCTCGCCTACCTCCATGGCCCTGGCCGATATCGACGGCGACGGAGACCTTGACCTGTACTGTACGCACTACATCGATGTCATGCATTTGGCAGATCCCACCATGCGTTACGCCCTGGCTCGGGAAGATGGGAAGTGGCGGGTGACCAAGGTCAATGGCCAACCCGCTTCGAGTCCTTATTGGAAGGACCGTTTTGAGGCTCTCCCCGACGGCCGGGTGCGGGAATTACCCGAGGTGGACGGGTTTTACCGCAACGACGGCCACGCGCACTTCACCGCCATTCAGAACGAACCAGGTGTCTTCATGGACGCGGCCGGCACTCCCATTCCACCTTACCGGGATTGGGGGCTCTCAGTCATGTTTCGCGATCTCAACGGAGATGGCGCTCCCGATATCTATATCTGCAATGATAACGCCTCGCCAGACCGATGCTGGATCAACAACGGAAAAGGCAGATTCCGGGCTACCGCGCCCTTCACGTTCCGTCATACCAGCCGATCCTCGATGGCGCTGGACTTCGCGGATGTGGACCGTGACGGCCACGACGATCTCCTCGTTTTGGACATGCTGGCGCGCTCCCCGAGCCGGCGCATGCGGCAGTTGATGCGGGACTACCCGGACCCAGGAGCCAATGAACTCGTGGACGAGGTGCCACGCTACAACCGCAATGTGCTGTTCCTTGGCCGCGAAGACGGCTCTTTTGCCGAGGCCGCTTTCATGGCGGGCGTCGCAGCTACCGACTGGTCCTGGTGTGCGGCGTTTCTGGACGTCGACCTTGACGGCTTCGAAGACCTTCTCATCACCAACGGCTTTGAGTTCGATGTCATGGACCAGGACAGCCACGATCAGCTCCGAACGGCGAAACTGACCTCCGACCAGCGGAAACGGATCCGACAATTCCACCCGTCCTGGCATACTGAGAACATCGCCTTCCGCAACCAACGCGATGGAACCTTCGAGGCAGTCGGTGGTGCGTGGGGATTTAACAAGGTTGGCGTTTCCTGTGGAATGGCGTTGGGTGACCTCGACCAGGATGGTGATTTCGATGTGGTGGTGAACAATCTCAATGACGGGGCGGGTCTGTATCGAAACGAAGCGACCGCTGGCCGGATCGCCGTCCATCTCAAGGGCCTCCCGCCCAATACCAGCGGGATCGGCGCACGCGTTTGCCTCGGCGGCGGCGCTGTCGCACAGTCACAGGAGATGATCTCGGGCGGTCGCTACATGTCTGGGGATGAGGCGGTGCGCGTGTTCGCTGCAGAGGGTACTGGAAATCCACTACTCCAACTCGAAGTCACTTGGCGCAACGGCGACCGAACCACCAATGTGGTGAGGCCTAATACAATCTGCGAAATGGTCCAACCCAAGCCCGGTGCCCCGGCACCCCCCACGTCGAGGGCTGGAATGGCATTGAAGGGGTTCATCGATGTCAGTTCCCGCCTCAGCCACGCACATGCAGAGAACGGTTTCGACGACTGGATGGCTCAGCCAACCCTGCCGCGCCGCCTTAGCCGACTGGGCCCGGGTTTGGCTTGGGTGGATCTCAACGACGACGGTTGGGAGGACTTGGTCATCTCCCCGGCGACCGGCGGTCAGCTCTCGGTCTTTCTCAATGAAGAGGGAAGGAGTTTTCACCGCCTCGATGCAAGTTTTGTGTCGTCGGGTGATCAGGGCGCTGTGGTTAGTTGGGCGGATGGGAAAGGCCATCTAAAGCTGCTGGCTGCTCTTTCGAACTTCGAGATGAGGTCGGAAGCGGGGAGTTCAGTCGCCGTCTACTCTTGGACGAACTTGACCGCCGTGTCCTCCTTATCTGCTCCCCTGTTGGTATCCGCCGGAAAACCCAGCTTAGGCCCGCTGGCTCTTGCGGATGTCGACGGCGATGGCGATTTGGATCTCTTCCTTGGAGGGCGGTTTCAACCCAAGCGCTACCCGGAGCCGGCATCCTCGGCTATCTGGCTGAACGAGGCTGGCCTGTTGCGTCCCAGTGCCCCGCTGAGCGCACCCTTCAACTCCATCGGGCTGGTGAGTGGCGCAACGTTCTGCGATCTGGATGGCGATGGCCTGTCAGACCTGGCGCTTGCCCTCGAATGGGGACCTTTGCGCGTCTTCCGGAATGTGCGAGGCCACTTTGAAGACATGACGGTCGCTTGGGGCTTCGCGTCGCGGCCGGGGCTCTGGAGCAGCATCGTCGCCGGGGATTTCGATGGGGATGGCAGATTGGATTTGGCGGCCGGCAACTGGGGTCGCAACTCCCCGTATGAACTGGATCATCCGACCGCGCTCGGGCTCTTCTACGAGGACTGGAACGGGGACGGAACGATCGAAATAGTTGAAGCCTGGCAGAGCGGAGATACCTGGTTCCCACTGCGGAACCGGAAGTGGCTGACGCGTGGTTTCCCGGATCTCCCGCAGCGTTTTCCAACCCATGAGGCTTTCGGCAAAGCTACGGTTCAGGAGATTCTCGCGGGTCGCCCCCTCCCCATGAGGAGTCTGAAGATAACCTGCCTTGAGTCGGCCGTCTTTCTCAACCGCGGTTCAACTTTTCAGACGCTGCCATTGCCCCGTATCGCACAACTCGCTCCGCTCTTTGCCATCAACACCGGAGATGTCGATGGTGATGGGGTTGAAGACCTGTTCTTGAGCCAGAACTTCTTTGGCACCGGCTCCGACATGTCGCGTGAAGACGCGGGACGAGGACAGTGGCTCCGCGGCCTCGGTGACGGGAATTTCACGCCCTTGGAGTCCGGAGTAAAGCTGTACGGCGAACAACGAGCTGCTGGCCTCGCCGATTTCAACCACGATGGACGCATTGACGTAGCCATCACCCAGAACAATGGATTCACCAAGCTCTACCTGAACGAATTCGCCCGCCGCGGCCTCCGGGTCATCCTCCATGGTCCTCGAGGCAACCCCTCCGGCGTTGGCGCGCAACTCCGCCTGCGGTACCCAGACGGACATCAGGGACCGTGCCGCACCATCCAGGCTGGTTCCGGGTATTGGTCGCAGGACAGTTCCGTCCAGGTACTGGGACGATCAGGGAATCCGCAAGCCCTTTGGGTCCGTTGGCCTGGTGGTCAGGACCAGACTGTTCCTGTGAAGGAGAACCAATGGGAAATCCACGTAACAGTTGAAAATGAAGTCCAATAGGAATCGTCCCTCGCTGGCAGGTATCTTGGTCGGATGGTTGGCGGTGGTGGCGCCGATGATCTCGGGGTGTGGACAGAAGCCTGGTTCCCCGAGCACGTCAGCAGGCTCGCCCCCCACCACCAGCATCACGCCCCTCACAAACATGGTCCTTATCAAGGCGGGCAGCTATCAGCGGTTGAATCAAAGGGTTACGCTGTATCCGGATTTTTGGATCGGGAAGTACGAAGTGACCCAAGGCGAGTACTCAGCGCTCACCGGCAAGAATCCTAGTCACTTTTCTGGGAATCCTAATTCTCCCGTCGAGAAGGTGACTCATCTGGACGCCAGCAACTTCTGCGTTGCCCTCACGCTCCGTGAGCGGGAAGCAGGGCACCTTCCCAACTCGTACGAATACCGGCTTCCTTCTGAGGCGGAATGGGAATTCGCCTGTCGTGCCGGCAGCACGAACGCCTTCAGCTTCGGGGAGGATCCCAAGGATGCGGACGCCTACGCGTGGACTGAAGAGAACAGCAATGGCAGTACCCATCCTGTCGGCCTGAAACTCCCGAACGCATGGGGCCTTTATGACATGCACGGGAACATCTGGGAGTGGTGTCGGGATGGCTTCGCCGACTACCCCACCCAGGCCGCTACGAACCCTGTAGCTCCGGCCGTGGGCAAGTTCAGGGTGTTCCGTGGGGGTGGCTGGAACCAACAGGCAAAGTTCGCCCGTTGTGCGAGTCGATTCATGATGTCTCCTTCCAACGGCATTTCCTTTGTTGGATTCCGCCTTGCGCTGACGGTCACCAATGCGCCTGGCCGGTAGCAAAAATGTCCTCGGAGCGGCAGTGTCATCCTTCGAGGAGGGTACTCTCTACGGAGCGTGTAGGTTTTTGGGGCGACCTCACCACCCCAACGTGGCCTGCACGTGAATCCCAGCCCCCAAGTGTCTGGTGCTTACGCTATGGGCAAGTCACTATTCCTCAGCAAAGGACATCAGCAAGAAAGTTAAGGCCAAGGCTGTTAGGAGCTTGCCAATGATTGGTTTTCTGCTAAGGTAATGCGCACGCAGGTAAAAAAACAAAACAACACACAATCATTCCCTATGCACTCAAGAAAACTAGCGTTACTGCTAGCAGCTTCGGCATGGTTATCTCCATCATCGATGCGTGCAAACGACATCGAACCAGGAAAGGAATTCTACACGGCCATCAAGGCTCCCAAGCCGATTGTGATGGACGGCGACCTATCGGAATGGAGCGGCGCTGCGGTCATCTCCGATCCGCGGTTCTCGATACCCAAGGGCTCCGGCACGAATGGAACTTTGGTCTTTTTCGAACCCTACGACGCGGGTGGTCCGGGCGCTGTCGATTGGACGGGGCCAGACGATCAGACGTCTGCCGTCCAGATCGTCTATGACGACAACAACGTCTACTTCGGCTTTGTGGTGACCGATGATTACCAGGAAAACGCTGCCAATAGCGCTTGGAACGGCGATTCGGTGCAGCTCATGATCGCCAACGCCGCCCGGGATACGCAGGTAGCACTCTACAATTACGCCTTGGGCGGGACCGAGGAGGCTCTGGGGGATGTGATTGTCATGCACGAGGCCGGCCCGGCTGCGGACTCTGGGTGTGGTTGTGACACGGAAGCCGTCATCAAACGGAATACGACGACAAAGCGGACCACCTACGAGATCAAGCTCCCGAAGGCCTCTTTGGGTTTGGCGACACTGACAGGAGGGGTCAGGTTTGGCTTAGGCATGGCGATCAACGACGGCGACAAGGACGCGCCAGGACAACAAGGTTGGGGTGGGCTGGGTGCCCACGCCCTCGTGTTTGGCAAGGCTCCCAAAGAAACTGCTTTGGTCACGCTCGCCAAGTCGAATGACATTGAACCCGGCAAAGAATACTACACCGCCAACCCTGCACCCAAACCGGTGGTTGTGGACGGCACCCTTGGCGAATGGTCAGGAGTTCCTGTACTCGCAGATCCGAGATTCTCGATTCCCAAAGGCTCTGGACGCAACGGAACACTCGTCCTATACGAGTTGTATGACGCCGGCGGTCCAGGAACCGCGGATTGGACCGGTCCAGACGACCAAACCTCGGCTGTGCAAATTGTGTACGACAAGGACAACGTCTATTTCGGCTTTGTCGTGACCGACGATTACCACGAGAATGCCGCCAACAGCGCATGGAACGGCGACTCCATTCAGCTTATGATCGCCAATGCCGCCCAGGACACACAGGTAGCCCTTTACAACTATGCCCTGGGTGGGACCGAAGACGCGCTCGGCGACGTCATCGTAATGCATGAGGCGGGGCCGGCCACGGACGCAGGGTGCGGCTGCGACACGCAAGCCATCATCACCCGAAATCCCGCCACCAAGCGAACAACCTATGAGATTAAGCTGCCTAAGGAAGCCCTGGGCTTGACCAATCTAGCGTTGGGCACCCAGTTCGGACTCGGCATGGCCATCAACGACGGTGACCAGGCTGCCCCGGGCCAGCAAGGCTGGGGTGGGCTTGGGGCACACGCCCTGGTTTTTGGTAAGGCTCCCGGACAGACCGCCCTGGTAACCCTCGGGGTAGGCGGAACAGGGGCCGATCTCATGTTCCTATCGGCGATCAACAACACCATCACCAACTTCAGCTTCCGGGTAAACGACAAGGGAACCTCGATCCTTGATCCAACCAGCGCGAAGCTGACGATTGATGGCGAAGTCGTGCCGCTGACTGCCAGTCCCAAGAACCTAGACGCGACGGACTTCAATTACACCCGAGCGACCGCCTGGGGCCCCTCATCCGAACACACTTACGAGATCGAGGTCAAAGATACCCGCGGCAACATCGTGGCGAGTGTGGCGACCTTCAAGACTGCTTACTATGCCATTCTGAACAAGGCGATGCAGGCCTCGGCTGTGGACACCTCCAAACGCGGTTTCGTATGGAAAGTGTTCCAGAACGAAACTTACGTTCCCAATAATCTCGCCGACGCGGAGTTGGCGTTGCAGGGCAAACTGATGGACACGAACACCTCCCCCGCCACTGCGGTGACCGAGAATTACGCTGATCCGAACGCAACCGGAGTTGCACTTGCTGCCGGGACCAAGGTCGGGGCTGTCTATCGGTTTGAGATCCCAACCGTGATCAATGTGACCCAGGCTGCCGATGGATCTACCGGTGCAGGCAACTTCTCCCCTGACGACCAAATGCCGGGCATTCCCGGAGTCAATGGCATGGACGATGGCATTGATGCGGAGGTTACCACCTTCGTGGAACTGCCGGCGGGTTGGGTCACCCTCGGGGTGGTCAGTGACGATAGCTTCCGCGCTCAAGCTGGCTATATCAATGTCCCGACGGACGCGATCCTTCTGGGTCAGGTCGACGGCAACACCGCCAACGTGACGATGAAATGCCTCGTTCAGGATGCTGGGGTCTATCCCCTACGGGTCGTCTGGCAGGAGGCGGCCGGTGGTGCTAACCTGGAGCTCTTCTCTCTCAAGGCCGATGGCACACCCGTATTGCTGAACGACACTGACAACGGCGGCTATAAAACCTATCGATCCGCGACCGTCCCCAGCAAGCCGACGGCTTTCAGCATGACCGTCAAACTGACGGGTGGAGCCGTGGAGATCACCTGGACCGAACCGGGTGTGGTACTCCAACAGTCCACTGACCTGAAAGCCTGGAGTGATATCGCCTCGGCGACGTCGCCCTATCGGCCCAACATGACCGCCAGTCCGGCCGTCTTCTATCGGTTGAAGAAGTAGCGAAAGAACCAAACGGAATTGCACGGGACCGGAGGTAACTCTGGTCCCTTTTTCTTTGCCAGGTTCATCCCCAATATTTCTTTTGGGGCAAGCTCCTAACAGCAAGTAAGGATCCAAGAGAGGCCTCAGGAAACGGGTCCACAGCCACCGGGATGGTCTTCTGCTGGCAATCGCTCGGGTTTGGAAATCGAGTTTGACTTCGTCCAGCGTAAACGTTTACTCTCGACCTCACATCCTGCATGAGACGGCAACGGTCCATACCAACCCACCCCTCCCGGTCGGTTACGATCCGCGAGGTCGCGAGCACCGCTGGGGTGTCGACGGCCACAGTGTCAAGGGTGTTGGCAGGACTGGGAGGGGCCGGCCCTGAGGTCAAGAAACGAGTCCTAGCTGCAGTCAGGTCTCTCCGCTACGAGCCTAACCGGCTTGCGCAAGGCCTGCGAGCTCGCGAGCGCAAGGTGATTGGCATTCTGCTGCCCGACCTCCAGAACCCTTTCTTCACGGGCGTCGTAGCCGGAGCTGAACAGATTCTGTGGGAGGCCGGTTACTCCATCCAGCTCTGCCACTCCGATGGCCAAGCGGACCGCGAGCAGAGCCACTTCGGCGTTCTCCGTGGCGAAGGGATCGCTGGACTCATCATCATCCCGGCGAACGAAGGAAAAGCAGACTACGCAGAACTTGGATCGTGGTCGGCCCCGACGGTAGCAGTGGACCGGGCCCCGAGAGGACTGCGTGTGGATTTGGTGCGAATCACCAACCGCGAGGGTGCCCGAGAAGCAACCGCTCATCTCGTGGGACTTGGATACGCTTCCATTGGATTGATCAACGGCCCCTCGGGTTTCGACGTTTCGCGGGACCGGCTGAAGGGTTTTCGTGAAGGGCTTGAGTCTGGCGGCGTTGTCCTCGAGAGGGACTTACTCGAGCACGGGGACTTTCGCCAGGAGAGTGGCTACGCGGCGATGAACCGCTTGCTCCGCCTCCCCCACCCTCCGCGAGCTTTGCTCATCGCCAATAACCTAATGACCCTGGGTGCGTTGCGAGCCATCCATGAGTGCGGTGTGAGGATCCCGGACGAACTTGCCCTCATCTGCTTCGACGACATGCCCTGGGCAACTTCACTTCGTCCGCCCCTCACGGCGGTGGCACAGCCGGCGCAGGAACTGGGGCAAACCGCAGCGAGACTGCTTCTAGAGCGCCTGCAGACCCCTGGTGGCCCGCCTCGAGAGATTGTGTTACCGACAAGGCTTGTCGTAAGGGCTTCTTGCGGAGCTGCAAACCGACAGCACCAACGGGCGACTCCGGGAACACGACAGTACGAAATCCAACAAAGACAACACCTCAAGTTTAAGGTCCCCCAACGCAACCCCTAACCCATCTCTATGATCGGCCTTCCATTCAGTTCTCACAAGGTGACTGCCAGCCGCCTGATGACCGTGGCTGTCCTCTCCCTGGCGGCGAGCCAACTCCTCCTCCAAGCCGAAACGAAGACAATCTCGCGCGAGGCCCTGCTCGACAAGATCCGCGGTGGCTGGGCGGGGCAGATGATCGGTGTAGCGTATGGAGCGCCCACCGAATTCCGGTCCAATGCCAAGATCAACGAGAGCCCGCTCGCGTGGCGCGATGGAATGCTGGAGAACACGATTCAACAGGATGATCTCTACGTCGAAATGACCTTTGCCAAGGTGATGGATGACCTGGGTCTGGGTGCCACCACCCGGGATTACGGCCGGGCTTTCCGAGACTCCAAGTATCACTTGTGGCATGCAAACGCCGGAGCCCGAAGAGCACTCAACCAGGGGATCGAAGCCCCTTGGTCCGGACACCCCAAGTATAATTTTCACGCCAACGACATCGACTTCCAAATCGAAGCCGACTTCATCGGTTTGATGTGCCCAGGTTTACCCAAGGAATCCAACAAATACTGCGACCGCGTGGGCCGGGTGATGAACTATGGGGATGGGCTGTACGGGGGAATGTTTGTGTGCGGCATGTATTCCGTTGCCTTCTTTGAGTCGGATGCACGCAAAGTCGTCGAAGGTGGGCTGGCCTGCATCCCCACCCGGAGTGATTATGCCCGTCTGATCCGAGATCTGCTGGATTGGTCAGCCGAGAATCCGAAGGATTGGCGCGCGGTTTGGCAGAAGGTGCAGGACAAGTGGGACAAAGACGATCCCTGTCCCGATGGGTTCCAGAAGCCTTTCAACATCGATGCGAAGTTGAATGGTGCTTACATTGCCTTTGGGCTCCTGTTCGGCGGGGGCGACTTCTCCAAGACCATGGAGGTGAGCACCCGCTGTGGACAGGACTCAGACTGCAACCCCTCCAGTGCCGCCGGCGTGCTGGGAGTCATGCTTGGATACAAGCAGATCCCTGCGCAGTTTCTCAAAGAGATGCCCTCTCTCGAAAACCGCAAATTCGATTTCACTAGCTACTCGTTCAACGACATTGTCAAATCCACCGAGTCCCGTGCCCTGCAATTGATCCGCCAGACGGGGGGAAAGGTCAACGACGACCAGGCAACCGTCCGCACTCAGCAACCGCGACCACCAAAGCTCGAGCAGTGGAACCCCGGCCTGCCTGATCGTCGGGTGGACCACAAAGACGCAAACTGGACCTTCTCCGGGTCCTGGAAGACTGTTAAGGACAGCAACGTCAGCCAAGGAGCGGGTGCCAAGGCGACGTTCAGGTTCACAGGGGTCGCAGTCGCCGTGGTGGGTGAGCTCAACACGCAAGGAGGGCAAGCAGAAATCTACTTAGACGGCAAGAAACAGCCCAAGCTTGCGGATGCTTACAGTGACGAGCGGACCCACGACAATGTCCTTTGGCAAACCTACGGTCTCCGTCCCGGCAACCATACTCTGGAGATCATCGCCACCGGCAAAGCGGACTCCCGCTCCAAGGGGAGTGATATCTCGATCCAAGAGGCTGTAGTCTACCGGCCAGCCAAGTAGATTGACCTGGTTTTCCCTAAACCCACGCTGGATAATCTGAACCCCAACCCATACACCTAACTCCCTATGTTTATAGTCGAATCTTATCAACTCGCCGTCGTCATGTGCCTCATCACGATGCTCTGCTGGGGCTCCTGGGCCAATACCCAGAAACTGGCCAGTAAGGAATGGCGTTTTCAGCTCTTCTATTGGGACTACGCGATCGGGGTCCTGCTGTTGTCCCTGTTGCTGGCCTTCACGCTGGGAAGCAGCGGCACCGGCGGGCGCGGTTTCATAGCTGACCTGCAGCAGGCAGATTCCAAGTGGCTTGGGTCTGCCTTTATCGGCGGTGTCATCTTCAACCTGTCCAACATCCTGCTCGTCGCTGCCATTGACATTGCCGGATTGGCTGTGGCTTTTCCCGTTGGGGTCGGTTTGGCGCTCGTGCTGGGGGTGGTCACGACCTACCTTTCCACGAAGGAAGGCAACGCGCCGATGCTGGCGGCAGGGGTAGCCGCGATCATGATTGCCATCATCCTCGACGCCCTGGCCTATAAACGCCTCTCGAGCGGAGGTCAGAAAGCACCTGCGAAGGGGATTGTCATCTCGATCGCCGCGGGATTGCTGATGGGCTTCTTCTACAAGTATGTGGCGCAAGCCATGGGCAAGATTGATGTAACGACCCGAGTGCTGGAGGCTGGCAAACTCAGTCCCTACACTGCGGTGGTCCTCTTTAGTGCAGGCCTCCTGATCTCGAATTTCCTCTGGAACAGCATCATGATGGTGAAACCCTTCACCGGCTCTCCTGTTCCCTTCGGCGATTACTTTACCAAAGGCAGTCTGCGGCTTCATCTGGTTGGGATCCTCGGAGGAATGATTTGGAACGTCGGCATGGCCTTTAGCATCATCGCCAGCACCAAAGCCGGCGCGGCGCTTTCTTACGGGCTTGGCCAAGGTGCCACCATGATCGGTGCGTTTTGGGGGGTTTTTATTTGGAAGGAGTTCAAGGGCGCGCCCAAGGGCACCGGAGGCCTCCTGGCTGCCATGTTTGCTTTCTACCTAATTGGGTTAGGGGTGCTCATTGCCTCTAAGATGTAGACGAAGAAACCAGAAACGAAACTAGACTTATGGGCAAAGACATTCTCGTGATTGGTAGTTCCAACACCGACATGATCATCCAACTGGATCATATTCCCCGGCCTGGGGAGACCGTCCTAGGGGGTGACTTCACCACCGCTGCGGGGGGAAAGGGTGCCAACCAGGCAGTCGGTGCGGCCAGAGCGGGCGGAAAAGTCACGTTCGTCGCACGCGTCGGCAAAGACATGTTCGGCGACCAGGCCGTGGCGGGGTTTGCGCGCGACGGCATTGGGACTGATTACGTGTTTCGCGACTCATCCGCCCCGTCCGGGGTGGCACTCATCTTCGTGGCCAAGGACGGAGAGAACAGCATCGCCGTGGCGGGCGGGGCCAATAGCAAGCTATCGCCAGCCGACATCAAGAGGGCTAAGAAAGCGATCACGGCGGCCGACACCCTCGGGATGCAGTTAGAAACGCCGGTCGAGACCATACAGGCGGCGGCGGAGATAGCGGCGAAAGCGAAGGTGCGGGTGATTCTCAATCCGGCCCCGGCGCGCCCTCTCCCCGACAAGCTGCTCAAGCTGGTCACCATTCTCACTCCGAACGAAACCGAAGCGGAGCTGCTCACCGGTGTCCAGGTCCGTGATGAGGCCACCGCCGCCAAAGCGGCAAAGAAACTGCTGGCCAAGGGAGTGAAGACCGTGATCTTGACCTTGGGCTCACGAGGAGCTTTTCTGGCGGAGGCGGAATACGGCGAACTCGTCCCCGGCTTCAAGGTCAAGGCGGTGGACACGACCGCTGCGGGTGACATCTTTAACGGAGCCTTGGCGGTAGCACTCAGTGAAGGCACACCCATCCTGGAGGCCATTCGCTTTGCCAATGCCGCCGCCGCCATTTCGGTCACCAGGCTTGGGGCTCAACCCTCGGCTCCCAAGCGCGAGGAGATCGAAAGTCTACTCTCGTAGCCTTTAGGCCGGGTTGTTCCGGCACCACGCCATTCTTGAACCAAGCATAGCCGTTGCAAGAGACGCAGAAGCCCTGAATGACATTGCAGCCGATGCTCTTATACCAAGCGACATGCGCCGCCGGATCGGCATCCGTCCAAAGCCCGGGCTTGGGAAAGCCGTTCGGGCCGCCGGGACCCCAGTTAAAATCAATATCGTAGGCCTTGATTTCCTTCGGCACTTCCGGACCAGCGCCTCCGCGTCGGTGGTCTTTGGTTTGAGGTTCAGGTCTCATCGCGGAGTTCGCTGCGGCCGGGTGGGTTGGGGCTCACCGGTCTGCACCTGTCAGCTTGTTCATCCCTCGGTACACTTTGAACGCGTATGGTTTGCTTGTACCTTCAGCGAAGGCCTCGGCGGGAACCATGAAGGTGTAAACTATCAGCAGAGCATTTGTTCCCAAATCAATCTGTCGGCAAATCTCCTCCGTTTCTCTCCTGTACATTTCCCCGGGCCAGACTAGGAAGGCTCTTCCCTTGTAAGTCATGGCAACGACTGTATCGCGCTTCTGCGAACCCGACTGGTTTGTAGAGGTCATTGTGATGACACCTTGGGAAGTCTGGGTCCATGTGCCGCCATCCAACGGCCAGACCCCCATGTGCTCCTTCGCGATCTCGACATATGTACCATTAGTGTCGAACTTCCAATAGAATGCACCTGTCAGATGGTCTGAACTGAAGAACGACGGTTCCCTCGGAGACAAGGTGTAGGGCGACGCACCGGGATGGGTTTTCCCACACGCCGTAATCAGCAGACTGCCCAACACCAAGGCCACTAGCACAAGCCGATGATTCATCTGGCAGCCCCAACGACAGAACTGACCGACGCGGACGGCCAGTCGTGTGCGGATTGGAAACTGACGCGGCCCGGCCGCGTTCGGTTCAGGGATCTGGTTCGCCGCTCTCATGTTCTTCATTCTACTCCGGTGGCGGGGGGACAAGGTCTCCGGGCATCCACATCAACGTTTGGCCCTCGTCCTTGTCCCATTCCTGGGGAGGGTAGATAAAAGCGTCGTGGAGTATATCGTATTGAGCTTGGCCCTCTTCGGCTTGGAATCCGATTACCCAGCGGGCGGGGCTGAACGCCAAGAAACCCGTGTAGCGCTGCCCCGCCCCCAGAGCAATCGTCTTGAGCGAACGCTTGCGGATTAGATCGTCGTCTTGAAAGACCACAATGTGTAGATCGTCCCATGTTCCCCGGCGCTCAGGCCGCGAGATGGCCACCCAAAGACTGGTTGATGGCACGGGCAGGATCTTCTTCCACTCCCGACCGTGCAGGAAGGGCAACGCAGCCTCCGAGTGGTCGGCGCGATGAAGGACGTAGTCCTTTTCAACAGAGTGAATCCAATCCTGGAATGCTCCCTCAGGAGTCAGCAGCATGACACATCTGTGAAACGTATAGCGTGACTCGATGGTCTCCAGTCGGTTGCTCGATGTCCCGATGCGAGCGGCCACTTCGACAGACGAAACCTTCGCACGAGTCGGATACCCGACGCACCCGGACAGCAGCAAAGCGGCCACTAGCAGAGGCGCGAACCTAAGCAATGGCATGTAACTTGTTGCATTCATTCGGCTATGGGCGCCCCAGCGCTCAGGCGAACAATCCGGACCAGCGACTCCGCATCGTTGGTCTCTGGGTTGAAATTCAGTTGTCATTGCGGAGTTCGTCGCGTTCGGGTGGTTGAGCGTCTTCACGATACTTGGATCGCTGGTAATCGATGAATGCCGACACACTTGGTGAAAAAACCAGTAGTGCTATGGTGATGCTGAACTGAAGCGCGATACCAATCGCTAGTGGGTGCAAAGAACTTATCAATCTTGGAAGCAGCAGCAGCAATCCCCACCCAAAAAGTCCCACCATCAACCATCTCACCCATCGATGTCCGCGCCAAATCGCATAAAACAATCCGACTGTGATAAACCAGCTGAAAACCGATCCGATCGAAGCTGGCACAATTCCCAACCGCGCGATCTTCAGAGTAATGACGCACATGTCACCAAGTAAGGTCACTGCAAACGCGATCAGCAATAGCGTCCGCCCGCGTCGCACTTCTTGGAGTGAGGATGCCATACCCGTGACAAAAACGGCTCAACGGCCCGGCTCAGGCAGGCCGGGGCAATGATGTTCGATTGCCAACAGAGAGGCGATCCCGGCCTTGCCTGAAGCCGGATGGTTATGCGTTCTCATCCTTACTCCTCTCCCAGCGTCCGCCAACCCTCTCACGCCAAGCGGCCCAACCAGGAGGCAGATCGGCGACTTGCTGGACGGTGGGGTCGATCTCCACTGCCTCGCGCATGGAGATAACCCGACCATCGGCCTCCGTGTGGGTGGTGCCGCAAACAAACGCCCACGTATGATCGTCGGAATAGTGCGTGACTCGCAAAATCGGCAGACCGTCGTCCAGTACCTGGCGCGTGGTAATCGCCGCGACGTTGGGCACTTGGTCGAATGGCCAACTTTCAGGCATAACGTGCTTATGCGATTGCCAAACGTTGATTGACCACCGGAAAAAGGGCAATTCTCCCGTGTGTAAGTCGTTCCATGGCAATCATGATTTATCAAAACGTCCCACAGCCAAACGTTGATTGCAATCCGTTTTCCTCCCCCCTTCCGAGCCTCTGGTGAAGGTTGCGGCAGCGTCAGGGCGCGGGCCTGATTGAAAGCAACATGGTTACCTGATGTGGGATTGCAGTCCTTGGGGGCTGCGCTGTAGGCTAAAAACCAACGCGCATGAAATGTTTTGTGACTGGCGCATCGGGCTTTGTTGGTTCCAACCTGGTGCATGAGTTGACCCGAGCTGGCCACGAGGTGAAGGCTCTACTTCGCCCGGGAGCCGATTCCCGGGGTCTGACCGACGCCGTTTACGAGGCGGTTCCGGGCGACTTAGGAGATGCCGCAACCATGCGTCAGGCCATGCGTGGTTGTGATTGGTGTTTTCACGTCGCAGCCAGCTATCACCTTTGGCTCAAGGATTACCGTCCCATGTACGCCGCCAACGTCGATGGTACCCGGAATACGCTCCAGGCCGCGGCAGACGCGGGTTGCTCCAGGATCGTGTATACCAGTACCGTGGGATGCATCGCCCTGCCCCACCGGATCGAGGGAAAGGTCAAACCCACCGACGAATCGGACCCAGTCACCGAGCAACAGATGAGCAACCACTACAAGCTATCCAAGTGGAGAGCGGAGGTGGTCGCCCGGGAAATGGCTGCCCAAGGTTTGCCGATCGTAATCGTGAACCCCAGCACCCCGATCGGGCCACGGGATGTCAAGCCGACCCCCACCGGACAGGTGTTGGTGGATTTCCTCAACCGAAAGATGCCCGGCTACGTGGACACCGGCCTCAACTGGGTTCACGTGCGGGACGTGGCGAAGGGACACATACTGGCGGCTGAGAAAGGCCGGGTCGGAGAACGGTATATCCTCGGAAATGCCGGAGGCAATTGGTCGATGAAAGAGGCCTTGGAGACTCTGTCAGCCCTCACGGGAATACCGGCGCCGGGTTTTCAAGTTCCTCACTGGGTGGCCTTGGCGGCGGCTCATATCTCTGAGTTGGGAGCCAAACTGACCGGCAAGCCCCCGAAAGCTCCCCTGGCTGGAGTACGCATGGCGAAATACATGATGTACTTCAACCCATCGAAAGCCATAACGGAACTGGGCTTGCCCCAGACTCCTCCGCGACAGGCCTTCCAGGATGCCATCGAGTGGTTTCGCGCCCACGGATACGCCAAGTAGCGACGCCGGACAGGCGATGGCTGGTCGAGCCGTCGCATCTGCTTCTAACGACCCTTCCTCCGGAAGGGGAACCCCGTTATCCGGTGCTCCCCTGCTCTTGCAGGTCACGCACAACGAGGACCGGGCAGCGGGCATGCCGTACCACTCTCTCGGCCGTGCTTCCCAGCAGCACATGCTTGATGCCCGTATAGCCATGCGTTGTCACGATCACAAGGTCCGCTTGGACCTCATCAGCCGCTGCGGCAATCTCCTGGAACGATCGACCGGTGCGGAAGAGCGTCTCCACCCGCGTACCCGCTTCCAGGTGGGTGCTGACGATCTCCTTCAGCTTAGCCTCCGCGTCCTTTTGCAGGGCTCCTTCCAGTTCGGTGGACATCACCGGACTGAAGCCCACATCCGAAGGGTATGGGACCGGTTCGGTGACGTGCAGGAGGAACAGAGCGGCACCAAACTCTTTTGCAAAACTCCGTGCATAGAGTAAGGCTTTCAAGGAGTGATCCGAGAAGTCGAGAGGCACCAGGATTTTCTTCAGGCTGAGAGCAGGGGTAGTGCCTTGTGGCCGAGGAGCACCACTGCCGCCTCCGCCTGGTGAAAGTTGGCCATTCATAAAAGGATCCTTTCGTCCAAACTCTAAGGGACTATAGCACCCTGCAGAGCATTACGCCACCCCTCAAAACCACGAATTTCCCAGAGCAGTTCAGAGCGAGGCGTGATTCCGGATCGCATGGATGGCGGCCTCGAAGACTCGTCGTACGGGCACACCCGCTTGTTCGGCGATATGTCTGCAGGCTTCGTACTCAGGAGAGGCCTGAACCACGTCGCCACTTAAGGTCCCGATCTTCACAGTCACTTCCCCAAACTCAGTATTCACGGAAGAGAACCGGCGCTGCAACTTCCATCGGTTCCAGAGGGCGGACCGAACCCCGAATGCCGTAGTCTCGCGCAGGATCAACTCGGCAAACTGCTCAGCCTGATCGGGACGACAGAGGATGCTCAGTAGGGTACCTGGCCGGTTCTTCTTCATCTGCACCGGGGTGTAGTACACATCCAACGCACCCGCAGCCAAGGCGCGGCTTACAAAGTCCCCCAGCATCTCAGCGGTAACATCATCCAGATTCGTCTCCAAGACGCTGACGCTATCCACCTCCCAGTCATAGGAAGAAGGTTCAAGGGACCCGGTGCCCTCCGCAAGAATCGCCCTTAAAACGTTGGGACGAGTCCGGTTCTCACGCGTGCCAATCCCATAGCCCACGCGCATGGGCTTCAGCATGGGCATCGGGCCAAAACTCTCGGCAAACTCAGCCAAAATGGCAGCCCCAGTGGGAGTCACTAGCTCGTGGGGTTCGGCGCACTGGGCAATCGCTACACGGCGCGCCGCAAGAATCTCCAAGGTGGCCGGTGCGGGAATGGGAAACCGACCGTGAGCACACTCCATCCAGCCGGTTCCATCCGTGACGACGGAAGCAAGGACCTTCGGGCGCCCCAGCAGGTCCAAGGCAATGCAGGCACCGACGATATCCACAATCGAGTCAATCGCTCCCACCTCGTGGAAGTGGACCTGATCTGCCGGGATCCCATGTACTTTGGCTTCCGCCTCCGCGACGCGGGCAAAGACAGCGAGCGCTCGTTCTTTGACCCACGAATTCAGGCCAGAGTCGCGGATCAGGCGTTGGATTGCCGGGTAGTCGCGTTCCGGCTCATGATGGTGGTGATGCCCCCCAGAGTGCTCATGATCGCGGTGATGCAGGTGCGCGTGAGCTTCATGGTCCTCGTCGGCCGCTTCGGTATGGACGTCGAGCTTGATGCCGGAAATGGTGCCCTTCGTGCCGCGGTCGGCGTGCAAGTGGTAGCCCGGCAAATGGAGAGCAAGAAGGGCCTGCTGAAGGTCAGCAAAACTCACTCCCAAATCGAGCATCGCTCCGAGAAACATGTCGCCGCTGATACCGCTAACCAGGTCGAGGTAGACCGTTTTCATTCTTGTTTGGTAATCAAACCGTTGATTTGGCTGGCGGCATAGGCGGCGCCAAAGCCGTTGTCGATGTTCACGACGGTAACGCCGCTGCCGCAACTGTTGAGCATCCCAAGCAGGGCCGCAAGCCCCTGAAAACTGGCGCCGTACCCGACACTCGTTGGCACCGCGATCACCGGAGTGGAAACCAGACCGGCCACGACGCTGGGAAGGGCCCCTTCCATCCCGGCCACCGCGATGATCACGCTGGCCCCCTGCAAGAGACTCAACCGCCCGAGAAGGCGATGAAGTCCTGCAACCCCCACGTCGAAGAGCCGGATCACGGTATTACCCATCACTTCCGCCGTTACGGCAGCTTCCTCGGCCACGGGGAGATCACTGGTTCCAGCGCAAAGGACTGCGATCGCACGGGGGCGTTTGGGAACGGGTCGAAGTTCGACGGTGACACACCGCGCCGTCTTGTGGTAAACGCTCTTCTTGAAGGCTTTGCGCATAGCTCGCGCATGCGGCTCTGCCACGCGAGTGACGAGCAGTTGACCATCCTGCTGCAGTATCTTCCTGGCGATCCCCACCACCTGTTCTGGTGTCTTCCCTGCTCCGAAAATCACTTCAGGAAATCCCTTCCGCAGCGCCCGGTGATTGTCCACCTGTGCATAACCGAGGTCGGCGACGGGTTCGGCCCGAAATGCGCGCAATACCCGGTCGGCGCTCGTGTGCCCATCCCGATACTTCTGGAGCAAAGCCATGGCTTCTTCGATTGTCACGAGGTTTACCATGACATGGATAAGGCCATTGGTCACGTGCGAAAGAAACTCCTTGGGCTTGACTGCTCCGAGAGAGACCGTAGCTTCCACCAGAAGATGTATCAAAGCGCAAAAAGCACTCAGAAACCGCTTTCTGGGTTCACTCTCATCGAACTGCTGGTGGTGATTGCCATCATCGCCATCCTGGCAGGGATGCTGCTTCCGGCGCTCTCCAAAGCCAAGGCGAAGGCGCAAAGCACTGCCTGCAGCAACAATCTCCGCCAACTAGCAGTCGCATGGGCGATGTACGCTGACGACTTTTCCGACAAGTTGGTCAACAACCACAACCGGGCGGAGACCACAGAGAAACGTCAGAGCTGGGTCAACAACGTCCAAGACTGGGGGCAGACGGAAGACAACACGAACATCGCCCTGATCAAGAACGGCAAACTCTCGCCCTACACCAGCGACGCCGTGGCCATCTACCGGTGTCCTTCGGATCGGACCATGGCGGCTTGCGGCCCCAGGATCCGGAGCATGTCACTCAATTCTCTGGTGGGGGACCCGAGCCAGGCGCTGGATCAGTTCAATCCGAACTATGTGCAGGTCTATAAGATGAGCGCCTTTGCGCGGCCATCCGAGACCTTCGCATTTCTCGAGGAACATCCCGATACCATCAACGACGGTTTCTTCGTCAATTCCTGGGACGAGAACAAGTGGGGCAACCTACCGGCTTCCTATCACAACGGTTCGGCCAACCTCCACTTTGGAGACGGACACATCGAGTCCCATCGATGGGCGGTGGGAGACACGGTGAGGCCGGCAAAAGAAGGAGGTGCCGGTGGGGGGTTTGTTCCCGTGCCTCCGACGGATTACCAATGGCTCAAACAGCGGGTCGGGACCAGAAAGTAACCCAAGCTTGCTGATGGAGTGTTCATCGAGCGCTCGTCTCGGGCTCAAATTCAACCAAGAACTCGACTCCCTCCAGCAACGCCCCGGAGACTGGGCGTAGCAGGGCCTGCAAACTTTCACGAGCCGCCAGCTTCGCCTTGTCTGTCAGCAACTCGTTATTGGCGACTGCGAGGACCGCAGGCCGCAACGCACGTTTCGCCTCGTCCCGGAGGAATTGGCCCGAATAGGTGTCCAACCTGGCCCAACCCACTTGTGTATCCACCTCAATCTTGGCCGGATCGCTCTGCACCTCCACAAGGTTGGTGTCGAGCCTTGGGGTCGGGGCTCGAAAAACTAAACGTTTTTCCCGGGCCCGGTACTCAAACGATTTATCGCTGAGCGAACTGAGCGGGATGAAGAATTGCACCTGGTTTTCCCGGGCGCGGACCCTGACGGTGGTGGTCCCCAAATCAAGATCGTAACCGAAGAGTCGTTGCATCTTCTGGCTTTCTTTGGTCACCTCCGCAGCGACCTCAGCCCGAAGTACAACGAGTTTTGACTCTTGTTGAAGACGCCCCACCGCCCCACTTATGAGGGTAGTGTAGTTGACGGTAGGCTTAAAGGCAGATCCAAGGCCGTCGCCTAACCCGCGAACGACTTTCAACAACATCCAGCCTCCAACGACGCAAAACACCAAGGTTACCAAAAAGCCAGCCACTGCCAGGGGGAAAATGTCCATCTGGCGTCGTCGGGAACGATCTTGAGTGTCGAGCTGCATGGGCAGTCCAGCAAAAGATTCTAACGCCGGTTTGAGGAACCGGCAAACGCGAACGGGGAACACCCGGCAGGATCCGGTGATGTTCCCCGCAAAAGCGAAAAGTTCGCGGCTAGTCGCCGAAAGTAATGCCCAACGCACGGGCGGTCCGGACAATGTCACCATCGACCGGAACGGTGCGGAGTCGTCCCACGGCCTCGGGGATGCTTACGGCGATGGTATCATTACCCTTCACCGCCACCATGTGGCCGAACTTCTCCTCCTCGATGAATTGGACTGCCCGGACACCGAACCTGGTGCAGAGGAGGCGGTCATAGGTCGTGGGAGCACCACCTCGCTGCAGATGCCCAAGGACGCACACGCGGGTCTCTTTGCCGGTGCGCTCCTGTATCTCGGCGGCAACCTGGGCCCCCGCCCCTCCCAAACGGGCCTCGCGATCCTTCTCTCCCTCCCCCGAGGTCACATAATCGCACCCCTTGGCTCTTGCCCCTTCGGCCACCACTACCAAGGTGTAGTGCTTTCCGACTCTCTCCCGCTCTTTAATCTTCTCACAGATCACGTCGTAGCTGTACGGAATCTCTGGGATGAGGATCACATCCCCACCCCCCGCAATTCCCGCGTGGGCGGCGATCCAACCCGCGTAGCGTCCCATGACCTCCAGCAGCAGGACGCGATTGTGACTCTCAGCGGTGGTGCGCAAACGGTCCAAAGCATCCGTGGCACAAGCAACAGCGGAGTCAAAACCGAATGTGGTTTCGGTCGCCTCCAGGTCATTGTCGATGGTCTTAGGAACACCCACGACGGGAATGCCGTTTTCGAAGAGCTGCTGCGCAATGGTCAAGGAGCCGTCACCCCCCACGACAATGAGTGCCTTTAGGCGGAGGCGGTGAAAGGTCTGCTTCGCCTCATCGATGATCGACTGGGGGATGCGCTGCACCTCACCGTGACCCACCTTGGCAGCAAAGCGGCCCTTGTTCGCGGTGCCTAAGATGGTGCCCCCCACGAACAGCAGCCCGTCCATCTCATGATATTCAAGCAGACGGTACTTGGGAGGTTCGAGAAGTCCATCGAAGCCGCCGAAAATTCCTAGGGTTTCCCAATCGCGCTGGGAGGCGGTCTTCACCACTCCGCGAATAACCGCGTTGAGACCGGGACAGTCGCCTCCGCTGGTGATAATTCCGATGCGTGTACTCATAAGTTCTGGTTAGCTCGATAACTGCTGCCACTGAGTTTCCTTGGCCTGCCGGGCAGCTACGAGCGCCCCTCTGGCCACGTATTCCTTATAGTCATCCCCCATGGTCAACACCCTGGGTTTTTCAAAGCCATCCTCGACGAGCAGCCGCTGAAGTTCCGAATCGATGTTCCGAATCCGGCTTCCTCCTCCCGTCAGGATAATGTTCTGCATTAGTTCGGTCACCATGTCGATAGAAGCTTGGGCAATCATCGTTTTCACGGCGTCAAACACCCTCTGCAACAACTGCTCGCAAGCGTTTCCAATAGCTTCTCCCAGATCCAGTTTCCGCATTTTGCCTCCCACCACCAGACTCACGGCGACAGGTCCTTCCGGCTTGCCTACATAGGAGAACTGCTCTTTGATTTCCCTGACTTTTACCAGGGAAAGATCAATATCGGGATAGGCTTTCCGAATCGATTGTTGGAGAATCCCATCCACCTTGTCGCCGGCAAAGCCGATGCTGAGCTGATCTTCCGCCGTCGGAAAGTATCCCTGAACCAGACAGACGTCGGTCGTACCCGCACCGATATCCACCATCAAGGAGTTGCGAATGGGATCCAAATAGCCCGGTTCTGTCAGTTTTGACTCGTCCCGGTACCCAAGCGCGGCCAAGAAGGGCTCGGGGATGAGGATCACCTTGTGGAACAGGCCCGTCACCGCTTGGGTGAGGCTTTCCCGAGCGGCGCGCTCCGCATTCGCAGGGAGCCCGATGATGGCTCTCATCTCCCCGGCGGCGGGGGGATTCACCAACTGACGCAAATACCTCGTAAAATCTTGGGCTGCAGAAAGATCCGAAACAACACCATCCACCAAAGGGTAGACCAGGCGGAGGTAGGCACGGTTCGTCATCGCCAACTGGCCGTAGAGGACTTTGGCGTTGTCCGGTAGAAAATTCTCCACGATTCCCTCTTTGACGTAGCCCACCACGGTGGGGACAGTCTCGTCCACGGCCAGATCCGTGCTGCCGGCGAAGGAGGCTTTGAGACGGGTGGAGTTGGTGCCGAGGTCTAAACCAACCAAAAGGATGTCAGTCCGTGAGGATTTCGAGGCTGGTTCGGGGGGAGCCCCTCCCACCCGTTTCTGGATTTCCTTTGCTGTCTCAGACGTAAGCGGCGGAACGTAAGTCGTACGCATGTTCTGTACCCTATATCGTCATCTGTGGATTGCCGAGTAAGAAAAAGTGTATAATAATTTGCCGTCCGTGTGCGTTTCTGGGATAGGCAGCAGCCTCGGGCTGTGGCAAGGTATGGCACCGAAGTGGATTATGAAGAAAACGATACTGCTGGTGGACGACCACAAAATGATGCGGGACGGGCTCAGGCTCTTCGTGCAGCAGGAGGAAGACTTGGAGGTCGTTGGGGAAGCATCGGACGGAGAATCAGGTGTGGCTCTGGCCGAGAAACTGAATCCCGATCTGATCATCATGGATATCGACCTGCCGGACATCGACGGTATTGAAGTATCCCGCCGTGTCCAGGCTCTGGGGAAACGGACCAAGATTCTCTTTCTCTCGGGTTACTGCGATCAGCAGTTCGTGGGAGATGCCCTGACAGCTGGAGCGGCCGGGTATGTTCTCAAGGCCAATGCATCCTCTGAGCTTCTCCAAGCCATCCGGAGCATCTTCGCGGGCCAAGTCTACCTCTCTCCAGAGGCGTCTCGGGAACTGGTCCATGCCTTCCAGAAGAAGCGAAGTGCCAGTCCCGCTACAGAGCGGGCTCTCTCTCAGCGCGAAACCGAGGTGCTTCGACTCCTAGCCGAAGGACGATCGACCAAAGAGATTGCGACTGACCTGGGCATCAGCCCCAAGACCGTGGAGACCCATCGCCAACGGATCATGGCTAAACTGAATCTCAGCAACGTGGCAGATCTGACCAAGTACGCCCTTCGCGAGGGCCTCATTTCCCTGTAGTTCCTTTTGCTGGGAGTGATTGGAGGACAGCCTCAACTAGGAGGATGGGGACCTCCTTGGGGATCCCGTTCAGCCGCCTTGGCCTACTTCCTGCGTATCCGCGCCGCCAGATCGATGCCGAAATCCGGCACCGACACGAGGATCTTGCCGTCCCTCAAATCAGATTCGCTTTCCGCCACGCACCGGCCCTCGAGAGTATCCCACCACTCTACCGTGTAACGTCCCGGTTCCAGGGCCTCGACGCTGACCTTCGCCCCGGTCACCGGAGCAGGATTCTCCAGATTGGCGCCCTCAGGCCAATTCATAGCGGGGTTGAGAACCCAGACCAGGGCCTCTCGCGGCGTGGCCACAGCCCAAACCTTGACTGCCCCTTGCTCGGCGCTGGCCTTGACCGGCTTCATCGCGGCTGAGGCAATCGTGGTACCTTCCAGGAACTTCGCCAACGCGGACCAATGCCGGTAGAGGTTCGCACTATGGATGCTCTCCCACCACCAGGTCATTCCCGTCCCAGCAGCCCCGGTAAATGCGCCACTCCAGATGGCCTGGTGCAACGCGCGCAAATGGGGATCGGTCTCTGGTTTCCAACCTTTCCAATCCGTCCCATACTCACTCACGAAAAACGGCTTGGGATAGCGCTCGCGAAAAACCCGCGCCTTCTGGGTCATCATGTCGGCGGGGTGTTTCTCGTTATAGGAGTGGTATTGGGAAAAATCGAGGTTCTCCAGGGCGAAGAGATCGGGGCGTTCACTCCCACCGGTAAAACTGGAGGAAATGAGGTGACGGTAGGGGTCGATCGAGCGGAGGTGCTGAGAAAGATCGCGATGCCAACTCACCACGTCTTCATGGCGCAAATAGGCGTATTCGTTGTCGATCTCATTGAAGAATTCCCAAGCAAGGATGTTGGGAAAAGCGGCCCAGCGACCCACCATGTAGCGAAGTCGTTTCTCGTACAACTCACGTGCGACACGGTTGGTGAAGAAATCGTTCTGGGTTTTGCAGGGTCCACCGTTGGTGGCGTTGTAGGGGTGCCGCGGCCAGAAGTTGTTGCCTCCCCAGAAATCAGGCTTCACCTCGAAAATCCCATGGTAATCGAAGCAGAGCATGACATAAACACCGCGTCGGCTGGCTTCCTCGAGCACCCGATCGAGCCTCCACGCATTGTCCATACGATACTGAACCCGGTCGCCGCGATCCCACTCGATGCCGAAAGCCTCGTGCCACATCCAGATTCGAATGTAGTTGATCCCAGCCTTCTCATAGGCGGCCAGCCAATCGTCGTAGTCATACGTTCCCCGTTTTCCATGCCAGCAAGCGCACAATCCATTCAAGAAGAGCGGAGTGCCATCATCGAACCGGAAATACCGGCTGCCGGGGTCCACCCGCACCAATCCGTGACTCTGAGAGGCAGTGACGGTCAGTTTGGCGGAGGAGCGGCCAAGGACTTTGCCTTGGGCACGCGCCACAACCTCGAGTTTGTGCTTCCCGACTTCCAGAGGCAGATAACGCGCGCGCCAGCCGGGTTGGCCCTGCGCGCTCAGAACCTCGCGATCGCCCTCCAACTGCCGACTAAAGCCCTGGGTCCAGAAGGCCGGGATCACAAGCTTCTTTCCTGAAGGTGTGGTGGCATGCAGATCCACGGCCAGGGCTTGAGGATCGAAAGGATTGGAGGAATCAGGAACATCCCCGATGACGCACTCAACCACCTGGAACGTGGGATGGGAGCCAGCGGGGACTACGAGGGAAAGGCCACGCGCCTGCCCACTGGAAAGGCCCATCCCCATACAAACAAGAGTCGCCAATAGGAACTGCTTCATGGTGGTCATTTTCGGTAACGACGATCGCAAACCCTCCTGAGGTGTCAAGCATGCCTGCGGGGTAAGCAATTCACAAAACGGAGTTGTTCACGGAGCAGGCAGAGGGATCGAACCTCCAGTTAAGAGCTTTCGGATCGACTCCATCAGCACCTTCTCCACCTCAGCCGCAACGTTGGAAGCATCTGGACTCGTTTCGTATCCTCCCTGTGCGTAGGCAGCCTCGGTACCAATGTACCAGGGCGAATAGTCGCCATAGGCTGCCACCGCGACGAAGAACTCAGGCTTCATGGCTTTGGCGGCCAGCTGATACTCGACGAAGAGTTCGCCGGGCAGGTGGAGGACGCGCGCCCGGCCCAAACCCAGGCACTGCAGATCCAGCCGATGCCCCGCCTGGCATCGGCGCAGCCACGCCAGTCGTGAAGCACCCCCTCCACCCACAAAAGCCTCGGGGCGTTCCTTCAGGTCGGATTCCAACTGTACGGCGTTCAGATGTTTCGCAGGCGGCAACGGAACAGACTCCACCGTCCAAGTCACCTCAGCGGCCGTCAGCGGTCGTCGTTGGGTGTTGTCCCACGCCAGACGCATTCCCTCCGCTAAACGTTGCGCCAGGGCCAACCGGTTCTCCGGGGAGCCATCATTGTACTTGCCCGGTCCCAGGTTACCCGCCGCACCCGTAAAGTGGATATGCAATGCTGCGGGTACAGCCAACTGACGAAAGAAGCGGGCCAAACCGGGAAAGTCCGGGTTGGGGCATCCGGTGCGGTAGTAGCTCTGCGGATGGGTAGCGTAGTAGCTCAGAACAGCAACGGGCTGATCACCATTCCAGAGGCTAACCAGCGACACCATCGGGTCGATCGTGCCCTCGGGTTCGGCCCGGATCGCCGGGTCCTTGGTGGCAGTCCAGCGCGTGGCACGAACTTTGCCATCGGGCCCCAGAATGCGGCGATTCGAGGCGACCTGTTCCACACGAGCCTCTCCCAAGCCAAGGTGCGTGATGGGTTGGACGTTACCGAGAGATCGGTGCACTGCTTGTTCCAGATCAGCGAGGAATTGGCGCTGGAACTGCCCTTCGTATTGGCGTGGATTCACACCCGCATCCTTGAGAATGCGCTCCGCCGAGAAATCGCAGTCGGGGGCGTCATGTTGGTGAAGGGTATGTACGGCAACACGCTGAGGCGTCGTGGCCGCCGCACGGGCGAGGGCACTCCGAAAGGCGTCATGGCCTTCGTTGGCAATGCCGATCCAATCAACAGCACACAAGACGATGGGCTCCCCTGCCCCCAGCAGCACCAATCCGCGCGCCCGAAGCCCCAGGTCCCAATGGTTGGTCACCGGGTCGTAGGCCATCATCGTGCCAATGGGAGGAGTGGCGTCCAAATCGAAAGTGGCCATCCGCAAGCCCGAGGGGGGAGCCTGAGTCGAGGTCGTGGCTTCAGCCGCAAAACCGGCGGGGCCGCCGGTGAGCACCAGAGCGACGAAGAAGGTGAGGCGCATCAGCATGGAGACAGGATACCCGACCCCGGACAAAAGGCGAGTTCAGACGGTTGGGCGTGGACGAATCAGCGTTCGTCTTGCACCGGGGCTTCACTTCATGCAATGTCGAATTATGCCTTCAGAGCCAACTGCTGTCCGGCGTATGCCCATCCCCGTTGTTGCGTGGCTGGCATTTTGCGCCATGCTGCCCGTAGTCCTCAGAGCGGAACCCGGGCGGGGCACCCCTCTGCAGTTGACCCGCGGCGCGGTCGTACCCATCGCCAATGTGGAGCAACTCAAAGCGGGCGTCGAAGCCGCCAACCAATCCAAGGCCGCAACCACCCTGCTCTTGAAGAACGGCACCTACCTTCTGGACTCGCTGTCACTCGAGATCGCTTGCCCGGGATTGGTCATCCGAAGTCATAGTGGCGATCGCGATGCGGTCATCGTCCGGGGGCCGGACGAAGGGCCGAAGGCGGCTCTAGGGAACGTGTTCCTGGTCTCGGCCAGCAACGTCGTCATCGCCGATATCACCCTTGGATACTGCCGCTACCACGGCATCCAAGCGCGGGGAGAGAGTCCCTACGATGTGTCAGGCCTCTTGGTCCACAACTGCAGGCTCGTCAACTGCAACGAGCAATTCATCAAGGGTTCCTCGAGCGACAACGACCCGGTGGGAGCCACAGACGGCTGCATTGAACAGTGTCTCTTTGAGTTCACCAGCGGATGGGCTTATCAATACTATACGGGAGGCATTGATATTCACAAAGGCGTCAATTGGGTGGTCCGAGACAACGAGTTCCGAAACCTCCGTGTCCCCGCCGGCCAGACAGGAATCGCCGAGCATGCTGTCCATTTCTGGAAACGATGCCCCACCCGCCCCCAGAACATTGTCGTGGAGAGAAACCGCATTGTGAACTGCGACCGGGGCATTGGTTTTGGCCTGGTCAATGCCGAGGGAGGCCATTGGGGAGGGGGAAGCGTCATTAGGGACAACGTGGTCTTCAACGATGGCAAGGGCCCCCACACCGACGTGGGAATTGGCTTGGAATGGGCCTCCGATGTGCAAGTCGAGAACAATACAGTGGTGGTGCAAAACTACTGGGCGCCCATGGAGTACCGCTTTGCCGGGAGCACGAACCTGTTGTTCCGCAACAACCTGGCCAACGCCCCTATCCAGCGCAGGGACGGCGCGCCTCCCGCTCGACTGGACTGCAACCAGGAACGTACCGAGGACGGGGTCCTCATCGAGCGGAACGGCCGGCACCTGGCAGTGTATGGGAGCCCCAGTAACAGACCCGAGGTCCCAGACATGGTGCTGCTGGCCGAGGCGCGTCGGGATGTTACTTGGGCCGCACGCGATCTTGCCCAGCGAGGAGTGAAAGTCGTGGCTCCTCAGAAAGAATCAGAGTGGCTTGCCAACCCGGAGTCCTTTTGGAGGGAGTGCAAAGAAAGGCGCTTCCATGATTACAGCCAGCAATCGACGAGACTCCCAGTTGGTTCGATACCTATCAGTCGTGGCGTCAAAGAGGGCGACCGCGTTGTGTGGGAAGACCTCGCGATCCGAGTCCTGGAGACCCCAGGCTACACTCGGGGTGCGGTGAGTTATCTCATGGAGGTAAACGGAAAGAAGCTGGCTTTCACCGGGGACTTGATTCGAGACGACGGAAAACTCCAGGATCTGTTCAGCCTGCAGGATGCCATTCCCGATGCCAAGGTCGGGGGCTACCATGGCTGGGCGGGACGTCTCGGGGACCTCATGAACAGCCTCGATCGCATCGCCGCCGAGAAACCGGACCTGTTGATTCCTCTCCGGGGACCGGTCATCGCGGACCCTCTGGCCGCGATTGATCGACTCCAGAGGCGTATCCGGGCGGTTTATGCCAACTATCTCTCCATCGATGCGCTGAGATGGTATTTCAAGGATGACCATATCTTGGCCAAAGCCCGAAGAGTCCTAGGCCCAGACTCCAAGGTGGAATGGATGGACATGGCCGAAACCTTACCGTTGCCCAAAGAGATCATTGCCATCTCCAATTCCAGGCTCCTTCTGTCCTCGGATGGTTCAGGCTTCCTAGTGGACTGCGGTGGAACAGGCATTCTCGAGGAGTTACGGAAGTTGAAAGCTGCCGGACGGCTGACGACCGTAGAACACGTCTTCGTGACCCACTACCACGACGACCACACCGACGCGTTGCCCGCGCTCGTTCAGGAATATGGCGCGAAGGTGCACGCGTGCGGGAGCCTCATTGATGTGGTCGAGCGACCCAGTGACTACCGGCTGCCATGCCTCACGAAGAACCCCTCAGTCGTCTCGGCCCGCCATAAGGATCAGGACTCCTGGAAGTGGAAGGAGTACACCTTGACGATCCTCGATTTTCCAGGTCAGACGCTTCACCACAACGCCTTGCTGGTGCAACAGGAAGGCGGTTGGTCGGCTTGTTTCGCGGGGGATTCCTTCACCCCGTCGGGTATCGACGACTATTGCCTCCAAAACCGAAACATCCTGCGCGAAGGAGAGGGCTTCCTGCGTTGCCTGGATCGGCTCGAAAGGCTTCCGCCTGGGTGCTTGATCCTGAACCAGCATGTCGAGCCTGCCTTTCGCTTTACGTCAGCGCAGGTCAACCGGATGAGAGAGACACTTCGGCAGCGTATTCGCTTGCTGGCTGAACTCTTCCCCTTCGATGATCCCAACTACGGCCTGGACGAAGGCTGGTTGGGTCTGCACCCGTATTGGTCCACCCCGCGCCCCGGCGAATCCGTGGAAATGGAACTGCGGATCACGAACCACTCGCCAAGGGAGCGGACGTTCAAAATGGCACTGCGGGCACCAGCGGGCTTTCCAATCCCCCCAGGAATGTCCGTCACGGTCCCAGCCCATGCTCATGGCGGTTTGAGATTCGTCGTGCAAGTTCCACCGAATGCCCCCTCCGGTGTGCATGTCCTCACGGCGAGCGTTGCTTGGGAGGACGGCGAACTCCGTGAATGGACCGAAGCGGTGCTCGAGGTCAACCCGTGATGGGCGAGGAAATGCCGCTTGTTCCTTTGCGCGTGACTTCGCTGACGTATCGCCTTGACTCGGAAGTCAGTGAGGCGTAGAGGACATCCATGATTCACCTTGGTCTCCACGCTGACAATTGGCGCCCCCTGAGTGTTGGGTTCGAATCCGCATGCGAAAAGATCGCGGCCACCGGCTTGAAGCACATCGAATTCTGTTCCATTGACGGTCAGAATTTCATCGCCGCCCTGGGTTACGATCCGGGGGTTTCACTCCAGTCCAATCCCCGGGCCATCCGCCGATTCTTGGATCGACTGGGGCTCAAAGTATCCCAGATCGACGGTTCCTATCCGATGATGGGACCGGCGGGTTCTGCTTTTGGAGTGCAATATGTTACGCAGACGATTCGGCTGGCCGCAGAGTTGGGGTGTCCGATGGTGGACACGGTGGATGGGGCTTTCGAGACCCCGGGAATGAGCCGCAAAGAGGTGTTCCGGGTCACCTGCGATAACTACCGCCAATGTCTGAGCTGGGCCGAAGACTACGGTGTGATTATCAACGTGGAACCGCACGGACCCTATACCAACGATATCGATTTCATGCAGCGGCTTTTCAAGCACTTTGACTCCGAGTGGCTGAGGATGAACTTCGATACCGGGAACACCTTCATTGCAGGTCACGACCCCCTGGACTACCTGAAGGCACTGCGCCCATACTGTTCCCACTGCCATATCAAGGACGTCAGTGCCGAACTGGCGGCTGCCGCGCGAGGCGAGGAGACTGGCATTGGTAGTTCCGTAGTGCCCGTCGGTGGCGGAGTCAATGCTGAGAACATTAAAAAGTGTATGGAGTACCTGCACGAGACCAAGTGGGATGGAGTGGTTTCGCTCGAATGTCACGGGTCTGACGAAAACACGGAGGCCAGCGTGAAATTCATGAAAACGCTGGTAAAATCCCTCGGAGGCAAGTCCCGACGGAAGTAAGGGTTTCCGAAAGCATGAAGTTATGAATCGAAGATCTTTTGTCAAAGGCGCCTTGATGGCCCAGGCGGGCTTGGCACTCGCCGCTGAACTCAAGGCGGAGGAACAGCCTAAACCCGTAACCTCCAACCCCGGTTTACCCAAAGGGCGGCTCGGGAAACTGGAGATCAGCCGGTTGATCCTCGGGGGAAACCTGCTGACGCACTACACCCACAGCCGTGATCTGCGATACGTGTACAACCTTGCCGAGAAGTATAATACGGACGACAAGATCCTGGACACACTTGCCACCGCTGAAGCGCACGGCATCAATGCGCTCTGCATCCACAATCCACCCAAAGCCATCTCCCTGTTGAAGCGGTACCGCAAGGAACGTGGGGGCAAGATCAAGTGGATCATCTGCTCCACCACCCCGGTGGAAGTCGATTTGGTGAAGTACAAGGCGGACATAGAATCCTTGGTCCAAGACGGGGCCGATGCCATCTACCTCTGGGGGGTGCACGCAGATGCCCTCGTCAACCAAGGACGACTGGACCTAGTGGCCAAAGCGGTGGAAGCAGCCAAAGCTCTGGGGGTGCCTGCCGGAGTCGGCGGACACTGCCTTGACGTCGTCAAAGCCTGCGAGAAGGAGCAAGTGGGAGCGGATTTCTACATCAAAACCTTCCACCACCACAACTACCCGACTGGGCCAAGGCCCGACGAACTGAAGGCGCCTTACAGCGAGTTTCCAGGGTACTGGTGCCAGGACCCCAACGAGACCATCGAGGTTATGAAGGGAGTCAAGAAGCCCTGGATTGCCTTCAAGACCATGGCCGCGGGAGCCATCCCTCCTCGGGATGCTTTCCAGTACTGTCTGAACAGCGGGGCAGACTTCGTTCTGGCGGGCATGTTTGACTTCGAGATTGCGGAAGACGTTCAGATCATGAGGGAGGCCTTGGCTGGGGTGAAAGACCGAACCCGCCCTTGGCTAGCCTGAGGCTGATGCCACCCTGGAAAGAGTTCTGGAGGCCCGTGAGGGGACTCGCAAGCATCCTCTGCCTTTTCCTTTGGCTCTTGCACTCCGAAAGCCCGGTTTTCTCGGAGGAGGCAAGGCCCTTGGGTCCGCAGGGTTTGGTAAAGCTGTACGACTACTCCCTGTGCGACGCTGGCGGGCCGTTCCTCGGCCTGGGTGTTTCTTATTTCCAGGCGTTGCGCGATGCCAAGTATGACCGTCCGCGTCTTGACCATAATCTGGCTTTTCTGCGATCCAAGGGTTTCAACTACGTCCGGGTGTTGACCATGGTGAGCTGGGATGGCTTGGAGATCGCTCCTGTTGCTTTCACGAATCGTCTTGGGCGGCTGGTTCCCGCGTGGCCAGACTATTGGGAACAATTCTGCGAACTGCTCGATCGGATTGACCACCATGGGCTGCGCGCTCAATTGACCATTTTCGCAGATGCCCAGTACGTGATACCTTCCCGGGCGGCACGCCAACATCACCTGGACAGAATCCTCTCCAGCCTTGCAGGGCGCGAGGATCGGGTCATCCACTTGGAAGTCGCCAACGAAGCCTGGCAAAATGGCTTCCCTGGAGCACAAGGGGTTTCAGACTTGCGCGACTTTACACAGTACCTGGCCAATCGAACGGCCGTACTAGTGGCGATTACCTCCAACGACGACGTCTCCGAGCAAGGCATAAGCTCTCTCTACAGGGGCAGTGCGGCAGACTTGGCGACAGTCCATTTCAGTCGCGATACTCGCACCCGGGAAGGAGGGTGGTACCCGGTGCGGGACTGCTATCGCGCCGGCCGACTGCCCGGCGTACCCCCAGTTATCAGCAATGAACCAATCGGTCCTGGCGCTTCGGTTGGATCGGAGCAAGATCCTCTCAGACTGTGTTGTGCTGCCATATTCGCCTATATGGCGAACTTGCCTGGTTACGTGTTCCATTCTCGCGCAGGCATCTATGGATTCGAGAATTGCTGTCCACCACAAGGAAGCCCGCTCCGCTTTGAAGACACGGACGGGATCGAGGCATTCAGTCACCTCCGAGACCTTCTGCCGCCTGACCTGGCGAATTGGACGCGGAACGACGGAATCGAACCAAGCTCCCCATTCACCGTCTTTGTCAACTCCGAGCCAAATCGGTATTGGCCAGAATTCCCATCACCCACGAATGGCTGTCTCCGCAATATTGGTAGCACCAAGGGAAAGGAGTTCATCTGTCTTCCGATGGGAATCCTTCCTGGCGGCCTGACTCTCGAAACCAGGAGAAGCGTGCAATTCCAGGTCCTTCATCCGTTATCCGGTAGAGTTCTCTCAAGCCACAATCTGCCAGCCGGGAAGCGCCTGACGCTCAAGACCTCTGAGGGCCTGGACGCCTACCTTCTGAAAGGACAAGTGGGAGGCCAGAACTGAAATGGGACACGAAGGGATGCCTGTACCGCGGGTTCAACGGCAATCAGCGCCCATCCCGAAACATCCAGATTGGTCCTCAGCCAGCTCACCTTGCCCTTCAGGGGAAACTTCACGGAGGGAAACAAACGCGTACGGCGGCAAAGTCAACCGTAGCGACCCATCACGGGAAGTGCGATGCTGACCTGCACAAGCCAGGAATCCCTCTGGATCGAAAACAGCGGCAGCTGCATTTTCCCCTGACAATCCGCGAAGCTGCCAGGCCAGCCCCGAAGACAACAAACGAACCTGGCGCGTTTGTGGGGTGAGGTTTGCCAACAGCACGCGGAACCGCCGATCGCGACTCAGCCCCGAGAGCGCCGCCACCTGCGAAGGCGAGTCGACCGCCGTTCGGCACAGGTGCTTCAAATCGGCGTACTCTGCGAAGACGTGATACAGAGGAAAAACGCTCCCAGGTGTTGAAGGGAACCGACTCGGCCTGGACGGCCCAACCTGCTGTTCCATGACCCCACACCACCCAGTCGTCTCATAGAAGGTAAACCTCCCAACGCCCGCTCCCGCCAGGGCGGCAATACTGCCAAGGGTCCATGCGGCAGCAAAGAGGCTCAACTGCCGGGGATCCACCTGGGCCGGGAGTTCCTCGGAGGATATGGGTAAGGGGCTTACGGTGGCCACGGCGTTGAACCGTGGTTTCAGCACGACTGGGGAGACGGAGAGCGGAAGTCCTTCCGCGAACGACCTTGCGGACCTCACTGTCTCTGACTGCGCCTCGAGTGTCTCCACCATAGAAAGCGAGTCGAACGCGTGAACCTGCGGGCTAATGGGCCAAAAGAGGAAGTCAGCTCCCTTCCCTCCGAAGGAACCCAGGGCTTGCTCACGATTCAACTCACAAAAATTGCAGTCACTACCCGCGCCCACCGGAACTCCCAATCCCGTGAGATACTCCTTAACCTCTTTCAGCGTCTGATGCGAAGTCGCGGGCTCGCCCTCACGCAGCGCCAGGACGCACGCAAGCTGGTCGGATTGCTCCCGCAAGACCCGACCAACCTCCTCCGATTCCCCCCCGCGTCCGAGCCCAAGATGGAGAGCCACTTCAAGACACACTCCGAGCTCCTTAGCTTCGAGGCAGGCGCGTTCCCAAACCACTCGCCAGTCTGGCGCAGACAATCTGAGATCCACCCGCAAGTGTGCCAACCGCAGACCCCGTAACCGCGCGATCTCAAGCGGCGTCAGAGCCTGACCATGATGAGCCATGCCCAAGCCGATTTCCGGACAACGTGCAACCGGCGCGCCGCCCACGGTCACCGTCACCACCTCAGACCGACCCTCCACCAGTTCCACCCTGTTGCCGGCGATCGCAGCATCGTCTCCCATCAACCGCAAGGTCACACGCTGGCGGACGCGGGTCCCGAGTTGGATCTCCTCGGGGAATGGCCGGTCCAGCGGTGTGCAATACGTTTTGAAACTGGCGTCGGTCCAATTCCTTTGGTCTTCCATTTCGAAAACATCGCCCTCAAACTCAGCCTCGGCCCAAAGCCCCGGAGTTATCTCGTGGGCCACCGCGCGGAGCTCCCGAAAACTACTTTTTCCGAATATTTGCGGTTCGATCGTATCGGGGAACCGGCACTCCACCACCTTGCCATCGACCCGTGTCTGACGTGCGACGCCGCCAGCACACTCGCGAACGGGATGCAGAACGCAGAACCCGATGCGGTTTCGCAGAAAGGTACTCTTGGCTTCACCGTCAAACTCGTAACGAATCGTGCCATTCGCATCGCCCTGAATCGCGCCCCGCCATTGAAAGTGCATGTCGGTGCGGCGATGCTCGCTTTCGAACTCGATCAGAAACGAGTCCAGGGCAACCTCTCGCTTTGTCTCATGCAACTGGCACGGAATGGTGTCCCAATTGCGGTCGCGCACTGCGGCATAGATACCCCGAAGCACCTCTTTCTCTCCCAAACGAATTCGCCGCAGAAACCCGTTGTCGGGATCGTAGAGAAGCTGAAGCGGCCCCGCGCGCAAGCGAATCGGCGAGCCAGGTTCCGTCTCTTGGCCGTAGAGCAGCCAAAGGAGCGAGCGCGCTGGGGCAAGATTCATGCAAGCCCCCCTTCCAACCGATCCTGCGGCCGAATGGGGCGTCGGGTCCATCTCGCCAGCAGTGCCGTGCGGGAGCTATCGATGAATACGGCTAAGAAGATAATTGCGCTGGTGATCAAGGGATACAGGTAGGGATCGGCGTTCAGAATCACCAAGCCATTCTCGACGGTCTGGATGAGTACCGCTCCCAATAAGGTACCAGGGAAGACCCGGCCCCGGCCACCGAAAAGGCTGGTCCCTCCCAGCACGGCGGCAGCAATCGCACTGAACTCCTTGTTCGTGCCAAAGGTGGGAGATACTGCCCCAAGTTGCCCTAACGCGACTACTCCCCCTACGGCAGCGCAGAAGCCGCTAATGACGTAGACGGAACCCAAGATCAAAGCCACACGAATCCCGGCCTTGCGTGCAGCCTCGATACTGTTCCCCACCGCGTACAGTTGGCGGCCAAAGGGAGTGCGTGTCAGCACCAGGTGCGCCATCAAGAGCACTCCCGCCAGAACGACAATCGGCAGCGGCACCCCGACCAGGCGAGCCGTTCCGAGTAGCAGGTAATTGTCTGGCAGATTCATCGCCTGGGTTTGCGTCAGCCACAATGCGGACCCACGCCCCAAGTAGAGTGTCGCTAGGGTCACAATGAAAGCTACGATCCGAAGGCGGGTGATCAAGAGTGCATTGAGAAGGCCATACAGCATGCCGATCAAGACAATCGCCACCAAGGCGAGCCATAGCGGAGCCCCGTTGAGGCTCATCTTGCCGGCCACCGCCGCCGCCAAGAACATGATCGCGCCCACGGATAGATCCACCCCAGCCGTCAGCAGTACAAAGGTCATGCCAACCGCCACAATGGCCGTGGAAGCGGTCTGAACGAGGATATTGGCCAGGTTGGAACTGGTAAAGAAGGCAGGCGTCAACAAGCTAAGGACTACTAGGACAACGCCAAAAAGAATCAGCGAGGCGTTGTTCAGAAGTACCAGGGTGAGTTTCCTGCAGGTGGGCGTCATGCCCCCTCCTTTGTGGCTAAGGTTGTCGAAGCGAAGGAACCTCCGGTACTGTGCAAAGCCGCCCGCAAGATACGCTCACGGTCGAACTCTTCCCGTCTTAACGAATCTCGAATCTCTCCGCGATTCATCACGAGGATGCGATCGCATATTCCGATGAGCTCCTCAATCTCCGAGGAGATGACAAGAACCCCGGCACCTCGCGCAGCGATGTCATTGATCAGTTGGTACACTTCATACTTCGCTCCGACGTCAATGCCGCGGGTCGGCTCGTCCAGCAGAAAAACTGAGGGGCTCGCCAGGAGCCATTTGGCCAGGACCACTTTCTGCTGATTCCCGCCGCTCAGGGTTTTCACCGCAGCCTCGTTCCGGGCGCTGGGGGTGAGATGAACAGCCTGCCTGATCGTATCGACCGCACCCCGTAGAGAATGGAGGTCAAGCCAACGCAGCGGCGTACTGCAGTGCTTGGAAAGCGTCACAAGTGCAATATTGTCGGCGATCGCCGCTTCGAGACAAAGTCCCTCTTCACGACGGTTCTCTGTCAGGAAGGCAAAACCTCGGCGTACGTTTTCCCGGGGAGCAGGCCGGATCGGCTTGCCTTCATGTAGAACTTCCCCGCGGGAGAAGGGATCGAGGCCAAAGAGGATCCGCGCGAGTTCCGAGCGACCGGATCCCATGAGGCCAGCTACCCCAAGAACCTCGCCCCGATGCAGGGAAAACGCCACCTCGCGGAGTACGCCAGGCTGGGTGAGCTGGCGAACCTCGAGCAAAGTTTCGGTGGTGGGTACCGTCGAGCGGGTCGGAAAGAGCTGAGAAAGGCTGCGTCCCACCATCAGCGACACCAGTTGGTCCATCGTGAAGTTCGTTTTCGGGCCGGCACCCACCACTTCCCCATCGCGCAGGATCACCAGGTCGTCGCACAACTGCATCACGTGCTGCAAGTTGTGTGAGATGAAAATGAGGGACAAATCACGGGCCCTGAGCCGCTGGAGAAGCCCGAAAAGACGCTCGGTCTCCTGGTTGCTCAGAGAGGTCGTGGGCTCGTCGAGAATGAGGACCCGGGCGTCGACGCTAAGCGCTTTGGCGATTTCAACCAACTGTTGCTCGCCAGCGGAGAGCTTCTCCACCAGGGTGTCTGGAGGTGCCACCAGTCCCACCTCAGCCATCAGATCCCTGGCCCGTTGCTGCAAGGCTCTCCTATCGATGAAAGGAAGTCGACCGCTGCGCGGAAACGCGGTGAGAAACAGGTTCTCCGCGATGCTGAGATTGCCAAACAGGTTCAGTTCCTGATGGATGAATGCGATCCCATGGCGGGTGGCATCTTGGGGATCGGTAGGAGAGTAAACCTGGCCTGCCAATCGCATTTCTCCCCCATCCGGCCGGTGATTTCCACCCAGGATGTTCATGAGCGTGGACTTCCCCGCTCCGTTTTCACCGACCAGCCCCAGGGTGTGCCCTGCTTCCACGGCGAAGCTGACGTTACGGAGGACCCGAACCCCCGAGAAAGCCTTGCTGATTTGTCGAAACTCGATCATCGGTTCTCAGCAGCGCCCCGGACCCGCAAGGTATCCATCAAGGCCGCCAGGAGGATCACTAGCCCCTTGACCATCATGATGGTGAAGTAAGAGAGATCCAAGAGATTCAGACTGTTGTCGATCAACTTCAGGAAGAGCACACCAAACAGCGTCCAAAGGATTTTGCCTCGTCCCCCGAAGAGACTGGTTCCCCCTAGGACCGTAGCACCGACAATATCCAGCAGCAGCCGCTGGGCCAATACCGGTGAACCACTCTCCGCCTGTCCGGTATAGAGCACCGACGCCACCGCAGCGAACATCCCACTCACTACATAGGCAGAAACGATGACGCCGCTGACCGGGACACCGGCTATCAAGGATGCGCGAGAGTTATGGCCTACTGCATAGAGCCAGCGCCCCCACAGCGAGCGATGGAGCATGCTGTGCGCTCCCCAGGCAAGAAGGATCGTGACCAGGAAGGCCAGTCCGGTCTTTCCCCCGACCGAATTGAACAGTGGCGGCAAATTTCCGATGTTCTTGGATTTCGTCAGCCAGATCGCCAACCCACTGAAAAACATCATGGAAGTGAGCGTGACCATGAAGGGTGGCATCTTGAACCGGGTTATCGCCAGTCCGTTGAGTAATCCTACCCCGGCTCCCACTACTACCATCAACAGAATCCCCACCGGCGTCGCCCAAGGAGCCCCACCCAGCCAACCACGATCGGCTCCCATAACGCTCGCCCCCGTCACACTTGCCAACGCGATGATGGAGGTCACGGACAAGTCGATCCCGCCTGTAACCAGAACTACGGTCTGTCCCATCGCAACGATGAACAACGGAAGGAGGGTGGCGAGAAGGTTTGTCAGATTCTCAGGGGAGGCGAAACCGGGAGTGAACGGCCATAGTGCGAGGAAATACGCGATGCTCAGGAACAACACCAGGTACTCGGACTGCAGGAGGCGGCCGAGGGGCGTCGTGTCCCGCGGAAGCCGATCCGGAATTGCAGCGGTGGTCATTCTCAGTGTGCTTGCCTACTGGTGTGCGGTGCTTCAGGTACGTCCAGAACTGGCTCCGGAAAACGCTGAAGGAGAGTTGGACCAGCCCCCAGAGCGTCCTACTTCTTCGCACCCCACATCCTGGGCGCCTTTTCTTTCAGGTTTGCTTGATGAATCACAAAGCCAGGATCCTTAATGGTTTCCTGTACCGGCTTGTTCGCTCGAGCCTCGAGGATCGCATTCACGCAGGCTTCCACCTCGAAGTAGACATCCTGAACACCCGTCGCATCGAGGTAACGGTCAACGAGCATCTGGTAGGCAGTCGCATCTCCGTCGAACCCTCCCAGGATCACGTGCCCCGGCTCGCCGATCTTCTTATATTTGCCAGCAGACTTGAGTGCCGAGACAATGCTGGGAAAGAGAAAATCGGAGGAAGAGAAAATGAAGCTGATGTCCGGGTTAGCCTGAAGAGCGTTGACCACGCCGGCTTGTGCCTTTTCCTGGTTCCATTCGGTTGGCACGCGAGACACCACTTCAATCACATCGGGAGCTTCCTTGACCGCTGCGTCGAAACCGTCACGACGTCCAATGGCATTGATGTCACCCAAGTCGCCAATCAAGACCATGGCTTTGTGTTTCTTGCCCGTCTTCTTGGCCTCGCTGATCATATAGGCCACGGTTTCCTTGGTCAGGGCGAAATTGTCGGCCACCACCGAAACCGACTTGGCATCGCTTTTGTCTGGAGGACGGTTGAACAAGACGATGGGAATGTTCGCCGCGTTGGCGGCTTTGATGATGGGTAGGCAGGCCTTGGCGTCCTTGGGCACCATCACGATGCCATCCACTCTCCGCGTGATGAAGTTCTTGACTTGCTCGATCTGGCGATTCGCATCGCCGTCGGCGATAGCCTGGATCATCTTGAAGTCGCGCTTGGCCAACTCCGCCTTGAAAGCGTCCAGCGAAGCAACCCAGAAGCCCGTTTGCAGGGTCTCGAAGGAGACCCCCACGGTCAGTTGCTTGGTGCTGCCTTGCGTTCCGGGAGTGGCATCCGGCTTGTCGCATCCAGTCAAAAGCATGGCACCGGCCACGGCCAAACTAGCATGCCGCCTGACCACTCTCATCGTTCGGTCTATCATGGCTTTGGACATAAATCTCAAAATACCGCAGTTTTCCAATTCAACCCGCGCAAGGCCAAGCGAGCTTAGCCGGGGATCAACCCGCGCAAGTACCGCACACCCTCTTCCGCCCAAGTGCGTTCAAGGCGAAGGGTCTGTTCCAGAGAATCGCCGCGCGGAGTCCAGGTTTCAAGAACAGCGTTGAAAGGATGAGGACTCGACTTCAGAGCCTCCAGCAACCACGGAACATTCAGACGCCCTGTTCCTGCCGCACAACCCTCCACCACAAACCCCATCTGGTGCGCGACCCGACAGATCGTGAAATCCTTGATGTGCAGGCATAAAGCATACCGAGCGAGGTTCCGAACCACGACTTCCGGTCCCTCCAGGCAGCCAAGGGAATTGACTGTATCGAGGCAAATACCGACGCGTTCTGGACCGAGTTGTTCCACCATCCACGCCAAGGTGGCACTCGGAAAGCGATCGTGGTTCTCAATGGCCAGGCGCACGCCTGCTGCCTCGAAATCAGGCAAAAACCGTCCCAGCCGCTCGACGGCTTCGCCGGCCGTGGGCTCATCCCCGGGGCTATCGATCACCAAGCGCAGGAAACGGCAGCCAAACCGGCGGGCAAGATGCAGATTTGCCTGAAGATTCTCGGGATCCAAACCTCGGGTACCAAGTTCAATCGCCAGACCCAAAAGCTGTGCACGCTGTTGAAAGGCTTCTAAATCCGAACCGCTCCATCGCAGCAAGGGAAGGTTCTCACACACCTGCACCAAGCCCACCCCCAGCCGAGCTGCTTCGTCGAGCAGCTCCAAACCGCCCATCCGCTGGGCCGGCAGCGATCCAGGCACGCCAATCGCCCACGTATAGGTGTAGGTTCCGATTCCGAGTTGCATAGCCTAGGCTTGGGGCAAAGGCGGCAGCTGACCCGAAACGATGACTTTGACCTGTTCCCGGACGCTCTCCGGCTCGAACACCTTTTTCCAATCTGCTTGGAGCACACGCTGCCGACCATACTCCGCGATGAGCTTGGCGCCGTCGGAAAAGGGAAAATCCACGCGGCCGAAGGCGATCCCTAATGGGACTTTGATGTGCCCATAAAGAAAATCCTCGGCAGCAGCACGAGGCACGCCGCGACGCACAACCTCCTCCAAGGCCTCACGCAGAGTCGCGATCAAGGCAATGCCGACCGTCTCGGCCATGGCTGGCTCGAGCATGGCCATCTGCTCCACTGTGATCCGATGCGATCGTGTCACCGGCGCGAAGAACTCGCGAGCCAGTCTCTCGCCCAGAGTGTAATGTTCTTCAGGCCCTTGCATAAGGGCACATACGATTGGGTGACGCGCTTTCGTGCCTCCAAAGAAATCAGCCCGAGCTTCCGGGTCTTCCTCATACTCGAAGACGGAGGGGTGACAGGGATGGGTGACAAAGTAACTAACATCGGAACGGACCGGAAACTCTCCGGCATGAGCCGCAGCCGGGTCCAGGGTGATGACGAGGGTACCTGGCCTGAGTTGAGGCACAGCCTCACGGGCAACCCGGCCCAGCAAACGGTCAGGCAAAGCCAGGATGGCAACCTCCGCCTGCTCCAGGGCCTCCCGCATAGGGGTCGGAGCAAGGCCTCTCTCGGCCAGTTTTGCCACCCCCGACTCACTGACCTCCACACAAAGCAAGCGGTAGGTCGGGTTCCGCTGCAGATGGTCAAGAATGCGGCAACCCATTTTGCCGCCTGCTCCAAGGACCGAAATCGTGGTCATTGTTCCTGGTTTCCTTTTAGTGTTTGCGGTTCGTCGCTGGATATCCCTCGTTTATCAGGAGCCAACCCGCAGGGCCTGCCCCGTTCTGGCAGAGTCGTAGGATCCAAAAACGAGCTGTAGAGTTCTGAAATTGTCGTCACCCGTGGTTTCCGCCTTGGAGAGACCACGCAGCGCTCCGAGAAGGTTTCGGTTGCACTCTACGCCTGCCACCTGTGCCAAGGCATAGCGAGGATCCGCCCATGCGTAAAAAGGCGGCGGAAACCGCCTCGACAGAGTGCCTTCCTCCGTGGTCACGCGAAGCCAGTAATCGGGGCCCAACTCGGCCGCCCCTCTTTCACCTTCGACGTGCACATACGTCTCCGGGAACCGATCGTGCTCGACGCGACTGGCGTAGCTCATCTCACAGGTCACCGTTGCCCCTGACTCCATTCCAAGCATGACAGTGGCCACATCTTCCCCTTTGATGTCTCCACGTACCCGGGTGGTGCGGCAAAAGAGAGAACGCGCCTCCCCAAATAGCATCCGGGCAGTGTCGAGAATGTGCGTGCCGATATCAGTCAGAATGAACTGCTCCAGCTCCTTGAGAAACGGTTGGTTGTCAAAGACCGGAAAGCTGTTGGAGTAGGTGACACGCGCGCGAAAGACCCGTCCAAGGCGGTCTTCGTCGAGAACACGCTTCAAGGCCCGCAGAGGTGACTGCCAACGCCAGTTTTCGTGGACGAACAGCGGAACCCCTGCCGTCCGGCAAGTCAGCAGCATCTCCTCCGCTTCCGCTAGCGTGGTCGCCATCGGTTTCTGACAAATGACCGGAATGCGATGAGCCGCCGCTAGCCGGACAAATCGAGCGTGGGTACCCACGTCCGTAACGATGTCCAGAAAGTCCGGCTTCTCGTGAACGATCAATTCCTCCGGGTCACCGTAGACCCTGGGAATACCGAATTCCTGGGCCAAGGACTCGGCCTTGGTGACGGTACGGTTGTACAGTGCCACACACTGAACCCCCTGCAATTCCCGCCAGGCAGCGAGTTGGTATCGCGCCCAGAAGCCCGTTCCGAGGATGGCAAAACGCAGAGCTGCCATAAAAGCATGTCAATTCGTGTCCAGAATTCAGTTCAATGCCGAAGAACGCTTTGAATGTACCTCTGCGCGCCGTGGCCTACTAGAAAAGTTCTGTCAATTCTTAGTACAAAACCGCCTCGCAGCAAATCTCGTCCAGACGGGGTTGACCCCGTCCGGATGCTGGGGATCAGGCATTTGCGTCCCGTCAGTAGGGGCGTTTCGCTTGTGGCTGAGGTTGGCTGGGTAGATTTCATTCGGAGGACAATTTCCTGTCTTCGGAGTGAATAGGGGTCCCTGGAATCGGATGCCCGCAGGCCGCATCATCCAGCACCAGCACCCAGTCCTGCTGGCGTCCCCTACCAGGGGCGCAAAACTCCAGGTAGGATGCCTTCGGACAGATCCCAAGGTCGGTCGCCGATCCGTTGCGTGGATCGAACCACCAGGCACGGACCTGCGCACACTGAAAGTGGTCCAAAACCACTTTCACGGTTCCGCCTCTCGCCAGATACACAAAAACGTACCCATTCCCACGAGTGCCCCGAACAGCCTCACCTCCTTCTCGTGGATCCACAAGAAGAGCCTGGTCAGGTATGCGATCGAGCATGGGTCTAGATTCCATCAACCGCCGCAAGAATCCCATCTGGCTGGCTCCCGGGAGATCCAGCGCTTCCTGCCAACTGCGCCGGGCGAAAGCGATGGGTTCGTGTCTTTCCCCGCACATCTGCCAAATGGGATGGCAACCATAAGTGTGTCCAAAAGCTCCCGCGAAGACGGACCAATAGGCTGCCTGCCGCACATCATAGTCGTCGAAATACCCCAGTTCAGCAGGTTTCCAGTTCACCGCGTGGTCTTCGTAACGAGGTTCGCCATCAAGACACGGTTTCACGGGCAGTCTCTCGTAGTCCCGCGTGATGATGTCGTAGTTCGGCAGGTCTTTGCGCTCATGGCCGGACTGGGCCAGGTTGAAGTCCAGCCAATCGGCGTCGTGAAACCACTCCGACGAACTATGCCCGCCACCACCGCCCAAGGGATGAAAGGTCATGAGATGGTGTGGATCCTCTCTCTTGATCCCTTCGGCCAGCGCATGCCAGATGAGGTGGTTGGCTCCGCCCCCGCTGCGATCGCCCCCGTTGATCCAGACCACGTTCGCAAAGCTCCGGTAACGACGCCCCATCCACTCGCCATAAAGCCGGGCGTTCTCCTTAGTGAATATCACAGGCCCTTTGCCATGGGCCAAAAGTTCCACCTTGTCCCCCCAAGTGGGCAAGAGACCTACAAACAAGCCTTTGCGCGCCGCAAGATCCAGGACGTGATCCACCCAACGGAAGTAGGCTTCATTCGGCTGGAGCGGATCGTTGTCGATGAGAGGCCGCTGACCGTAGGCATCAGGCGTGTTGAGTCCGTCGAACTCGGCCAAAACCACGGCCTGAATGAGTGTGAAGCCCTTCTGGCGGCGGTTCTCCAGGTACCTCTCCACCTCGTCTTCCCGCAAACGATGAAACAGTTCCCAGGCGGTATCCCCAAGCCAGAAAAAGGGGCGCCCGTCCTCAAAGACGAGAAAACGACGATTCGCTGAGACCTTCAAGAGTTGCATTTGGCGAATCGGTGAGTGTTCAAAGCATAGAGGAGGGCGCAGAGGTACGGGATCAGCCACATCAGATACGATCTCTGCAAGCCAAACTGGTCCGCCAACCGGCCTTGGAGCACCGGCAGAAGCGCACATCCCAGGAAGCCCATCGTAAGCAGGCCAGATACTTGCGGCGTCTGATCTCCCATGCCTTCGATGGCTAAGGAGTAGAGGGTAGGAAAGAAGATGGAAACGAAGAAACCGATGGCAACCACCGCAACGATCGCGAGGGGTCCTTTTGCCGAGACAATTACCAGGAGCAGAAGCGCCGCGACCACCGCATTCACGGCAAGCGTATAGGCAGGCTTGACGATCTTCTGGACGGCTGCTCCAACCAGGCGCCCAAGGGCGAACACCGCAAAGTACACCGTAAACAGCTGCTGCGACTGACGCGAAGTCAGCCCGGCGATCGCCGGGTCCTCGAGGTAGTTGCGAAACAGACCAAACAGGCCCGCTTCGGCTCCCAGGACCAGGAAGATGGTCACAAATCCAAGAAGGACTTTGGGGCGAAGCCAAACCGCCCAAGGCGAAGCCGAGGTCCGCTCGAACGAAGCTGTAGACGCCTGTCCTGGTGAGATTCCGGCCTCACGGATCAAAAGAGTCATCACCGCAACTCCCAGAAGCAGAAAGCCAGTGATCGTGAACAAGCCTTTCATATAGGGCAGCTTGGCCTGAACAGACGTAACCGTTGCGGGGATCAGAATGGCGAGGACCAAAGGCCCGAGAATCTGGGCGATCGCACCAAGAGCGTTACCCAGGTTCAGACGGCTGGAACTACCTTCGGCCGGTCCCAGGTGGGAAAGCAATGGATTGCCCGCCACCAACTGGAAGTTGAAACCGAGGCCGATGATAAAAAAACCGACCAGAACCAAAGCGTAACTTCCTCGTTCCAAGCCAGGCACCAGCAACAGAGTACCGACCGCGAAGAGAAACAGCCCCACGCTCAGGCAGTTCTTATACCCGATCCGCGTAACGAACAATCCAATCACCAGCGCGAGCACAAATGGCAGGTTCTTGGTCAGCATGGTGTACATCTGCTGCTGGTACCCAAGCTGAAAGTGGTCTTTGAATTCGGGGTTGAAAGCCCCCTCAAGGCAAAGGGTGAGGCCACAGAAAAAATAGATGAAATAGACGGTGCGAAGAAGCACCTTTGGGGAGGAAGGTGAAACACTCATAATCGGTCGCCTGCCTGCATCGCTTCCACCATCCAGCGCTCCTGGCCTCGCCAAAGTTCTACGATCCGATCGTAGAACGGATACTTCGCACAATCCTCAATGCGGTTGTTCGCGCGCAGCCATTGAATACACTTGCGGGCGCCATCTTCGAACTTGACCCGGTACACGAATCCCAAGTCGCGCTTCGCTTTTGTATTGTCGAAGAGGTTGCTGTACTGAAAATTCTCCACACACCATTCCGCCTCTTTCGGGGCCAAGCGCCCGAGCAAGTCAGTGGGTATGTAAACAAAGTCCGGCGGCGGTGCATCCAGGATGCGGGCGATGGTGCACCAGATATGATGATGGGTCATCCATTCCTCACCCGTTACATTATACGCCTGGCCCAAAGCCTTTTCGTTCCCGATCGCGCCAACAAAAGCGCCGGCGGTGTCGTCGCGATAGGTGGCGACCCAGATAGAGGTACCGTCTCCGTGCAGAATGATGGGTTTCCCCTTCAGAAGGCGGTCCAGATGATAACTCTGCCCTCCGAAGGCGTGAATGCCCGGACTCCAGGTTTCGTTATAGGTAAACGTGGGGCGCAGGACGGTCAGCGCGAAGTCGCCCCGCTGATGAGCAGCCCAAAGGATCTCCTCGCACCGCATCTTCTTGTAGCCATAGGGGAACGAGGGCCTTGCCCCCAATGGAGAATCTTCCCGCACGGGGTACGAGGCCGGGGTTTTGCCATAGACATCGACGGTGCTACACAGAACGAGCTGACGCGTCCGGCCCCGGAAGGCACGCACATCGCTTTCGGCGTCCTCAGGATCGAAGCAGAGCATGTCAACCACGCAGTCAAAGGGGCCGCACTCGGCCACTCGCTGCTCGAGCGACGCAAAGTCCTTGCGATTGCCAGTCAAGACCCGGACGCTGGGATCCAGCCAGGATGGGCGGTCGGCATCGTGGTTGAAGAGAGTCAATTCCAGGCCTTTTCCCTGCAGGGCCCGCGTGATGGCGGTACTAATATTGCCCGTTCCGCCGACGATGAGGAGTTTCATAGTGAAGTGAGTCAGGGAATGGGCCGATAGGGTTCGTTGTCGGAAAGGATGACCCGGTCGCCTGCCTCGTTCTTGATATTCACGCCGTAGTATCCGTTGTTACCCCGCAGGATCGCATGTTTCACGCCCGACTTGAGGTAAACGCTCCCCGGCTGCCCCCGCTGATCCTCTCCAGACCATGCGTTACCGGGTTTTCGCTGTTTCGAACGTGCATCGAACGTGCAATTCTGGACCTGCAGCTTTCCAGCCTCAGCCACGATGGACCAGCCGGGATCCTGATGGTTATCGTTGGAGAAATAGCAGTCCGTGAAGGAGACGAAGGACGGCCCCAGCAAGAGCGCATTCTGTGCCACCGGCCCCCAGAAACCGCAGTTCACAAAGCGGATATTGCCACTGCAGCCAGGCTCCACGACCACCTGTGTACTGCGCCCGACCCGGTGAGAGTTGAATTCGCCGTTAATGATTTGAAGGCCTTGTGGTTGAATTGCTTCCACAAGCACACAGGTATCACAGGCATCCGCTCCGATTCCAGAGAACTGCCCATTACAGGCACCTCCCCAGGACTTGGCTTGGCTCTCGATAAACCGATAGCCCACCTTGGCAGGGAACACGAAAGTATTATTCACGTATTCCCAGTCCGTACGGCCGAAGATGAAAGCTTCCAGGTTCGTCTGCATGTAGCTGAAAACCTTGTTCCAATTTCCTTCAAAGGCTTTATGAGCCCAGAAATGGGAGTGAAACTGGACGTTCTCAATCCGCCCAATGTCGCCGGTTCCCTCCACCAGGATCCCCCTTCGCAGCACGCAACCATTGATCTGGAACAGCCGATGCCGACCATTCTCCGTGGGCCCGGTCCGGATGCCGTTGTAGCTGTTGATCAGGGTGAGCTTCTCGACCGTGCTGTCAAAGCTCACCGCCTGACTGTCCAACGGATTGGCCCGGATTTGGATCGTCCACGGGTAGGGCTGAATGTCGTCCACCTTCTGTTCTGGATAGAAGATCGTAAGGCCCTGGAGGGAAGTGGAACTGCGCATCTCGATGAAAGAGGGCGCCTTCTCGTCGTTACGACCTTCTGTGGGCAGGAGAATGGAGCCACTTGCGGGTTCCCAGGATTGAGGGGCCTGGTTGATCCCGGCAAGATGCACCCCCATCTTCAGTTCCAAGTGACCGCGGCAGAGCCAACGTCCCACCGGCACCTGCACCACCCCTCCCTTGACACTCGCCGCATCAATGGCCTGTTGGATCGATGGGGTGCAATCGGTAACTCCGTCGGGTTTGGCACCAAAATCAGTGATAACGAAAACGCCATCCGTCTGCGACCCGGCCTCCAAAGGCGGCACAAGGAAGGCAAGATAAAGCGCCAAGGCTGTCGATCCGACAGCCGCTTGCTGCCTGGTACAATGCAGAGAACGGCGATTCGTTTGGCTCATCCCAGAAGCCTGCTTACAACCCTCACCCATGCCTAGAACAAGATGATCCAACTCTGGTAGGATTTTCACTCTAATCGCTGCTGAGTTTCACTTCTCTCCCGCTGATGCGTTCGTCACTACCCTTACGTGTGATCAGGGTCTTTCCGTCGACTTTCTTGCGCTCAAATAGGCCCAGGTTCTGGATGGTAAAGCCATCCTCCACGCGCCTTACAGCCTCCAGGCATCCCATCTCGTGCGCTTCTTCGGCGACCTTGCGATAGAACTCGATGCTCCCACCCAACGCGATGTCGGCCATAAAGTAACGGACATTGACTTCGGGATAAGGAGAGTCGCAGTTGAGAATGACTTGTGCTCCATCGACCGGCCGACCACTGCCCCGCACGAACAATTTCCGCCCCCTACCCTCGCCCCGAGCTCCAAAGAGATGATGGTTCGAAACCCGACCGCCAGCCGCCCAAATCCTCAACGCCTCGCCTATCGCGGGATCCTTCGCGCGTTTGGAATAGGCAGAAACTGGAGCCCCCAGCGTCAGGTCCAACAACACCAAACGCAGCGCCGCCTGCGAGAATCGCCCGTCGTCGGATAGGATTACTTCATGGCCTTTGATGGTGCGACTGGTGCCGCGGAGAACCACCCGGAATGCCCGTCCGTCCTTGGCTAGACTGTTCGTGATCCAGCGGCGCTCGAAATCGGACATGTTCACAACTCGCACCCCAGCATCCCACCGGCGTATGGCTTCGGAGGAGTCTGGATCGCGCTCCTCCGTGGCGTACTTGCGGTACATTTCCGTCTTGCCGCCGCCGGTCATGTCGGCGAGAAGATAGCGAACCTGCGGTTCTCTCCAAATAACCTGTTGCCAGTCAACACTCTGCCCGCAGGAAGACCAGGTAGCAGCCAAGGCGAGGCCAAAGAACGCAAGGGATCTTATCATACTCAATATAGCGCCCGGCCAGTGTGCCGCTCCGGGGTTCCCATCGACTAGAAGAGTCTGATCTATCTTTTGGAGGTTTCTGACCGAAAGTGGAGCGCCCGATTCGAAGCGAGACGGCCAAAAGCTGGGTACCCAAGCGTCATCCGCCGCTGCGAAACTGCTTGGGAGAACACCCGAAAGCCCGCTTAAACTGCTTGTCAAAGTAGCTCTGGTCGGCAAACCCCACCTCGTTGGCAACCTCCGCAATGGAATGCGCCGTCTCCTTCAACAATCGAGCAGCATTGGAAAGACGAACGTGGTTCAGATAAGCGACCAGTGTCGTCCCTGCCACCTTCTTGAAGGTCTTCATGAGCTGCGGCTGACTCATGTGCACCACGCCCGCCGCATCGGCGACGGTCAACTTCTCCGCAAAATGGACGCTAATATGCTCGAACAGGGGTTTAAGCCTCATCGTTCTTTGTTGTTCCCTCACAAACTCCCACTTCAGGATCTCGGAGTTGGAACAATGCCGAGCCAGGTGATAGAGCAGCGTGAGGAAATGAGCCTTGCATCCGGCCTGTCGAAGTTGTTGGTTGTCCTCCGAGAAAAACCGCTCCAGCAGCAATGCCATTGCCTGGAAAGCTAACGACGCAGGAGCCTCTCCCGAGCGTAACAAGTGAGGGTGTTTCTCGGATTTGGAGTAAAACGGCAGAAGGAAAGTGTAGTCGTGCGACGGCGAACCCAGGCTGTAGACGAACTCCGGCATGAAGCTGATGACAATCGCTCGGGTATCAAAGCCCGGGAAATCGACTACGTGATGGAGCTTGAAGTTGTCCACCACCAGAAGATCTCCCGGCATCAATTCAACCTCCCGGTCTCCCATGCGAAAATGGGCCCTTCCGTCCAAGGGCAGGAAAAGCTCTAGCCGCTCGTGCCAGGTAGCACCACGGGTGTGGTGGCGGGAAGTGTAATGAAACAACTTGATTAAGAACGGAAACTCCCGGTTCAGTTCCACCTCGTAGCGCCCTCTTTCGTCCAGTTGGCCAGCAATATCGTGGGGCTCAAAGCGCAGGCGGCGACAAACCTCCAGCAGGGAGGTGAAGCCATCACTCACAGCGGCAGCGTTGGGGCTGTTCTTCGATTTGCTCAACGGACGCTAGAATAGCAGGAGTGGTGGACTAGAGCAAGGAACCTCAGCTCTAAACCCAAATCGGCTTGACCCTGGCCTCCGGAGGAGACAACGATGTCCGATAGCTCCATCGAACTTTCCGGTATGAGACAGATCGCTCCATTGCGCTTCGCCTGCTTGCTGATGTTGCTGGCTATGCTTCCCGCTGCACGTGCACTTGAGCGGGCAGACCGGCAAGGGAAATCGAGCCGCGAACTTGCGGGAGAAGCCTTCGCGGCACGGGCTGCTAAGGTCGGAACAACCCAGCCGCCCAACCTTCTTTCGACCTCCATTGAATTTGCACCCCAGGAAGCGCGTTTTGTTCGCTTCGTCATCCTCCGCCCTCACGCCGGGGCGCCATGCATCGACGAACTCGAAGTGTACGGGCCGGATTCCCCGACGAACCTGGCTTTAGCCAGCCATGGCGCTTTGCCCAGCGCCTCCTCGACCCTCGCCGGCTATGCCATCCACGCCGTCGCTCACCTCAACGATGGCCTCTACGGCAACGACCACAGTTGGATCGCTGCCACCGACCGCCAGGAGTGGGCACAGATCGAGTTGCCGGCAACCACACGGATTTCGCGCGTGATCCTGTCTCGCGATCGAAATGGTCAGTTCGCTGACCGCCAGATCCTGGAGGGGGAGGTGTGTCTCTCAGAGGATGGGCAAAACTGGAGAGAGGCAGCGACCCTGACGCGCTCTGCGAGCGTGATCCGTCCCCCCCTCCCAAACTTGACCTTTCCCGTTGCGGAACTCCCTGATTTGACGTGGGACGGCGCGGTCACCTACGCTTTTCTGCGCGAACGGGAGACATGGGGGCGGATGGATGCTCGCGATTACCTTTCACCCCTTGTCAATGACCGCCCGGCCGTGCCTGGAGGCCCCCCTTATTGGGGACACCTGGCACGCTTAGCGCCACTGGAGCGAGTCCTGGTCCAATTCGAAGAGATGCTGGGCAGGCTTGGAGAGCGCGGCCTGGATTTGAAACGGGAGTATGCCCAACTCGTCGAATTGCGCCGTCAAGCCCAGGATCCAACGGGTGCGACTTCGGACGCTCTTTTCCTCAAAGCTCGCCATGCCAAACGCCAACTCTTCTTCCGCGACCCAAGGCTGGCGCCAATGGAAAGAGTGCTCTTCGCCAAACGCCATCCCCTTCAACCTTCTCACAACTACAGCGAACACCTTGATTCGCTATTCGCACCCGGCGGTGGGGTCTGCGTGTTGCGTGTTCCACGCGACTCCCAGGGACGACTCGACCCCGCCCGCGCCGTGGTAGAAACGCTCTTCGATGGCACAGCTGGCATCGTTCGACACACGGTAGCGGATTTCGAAGCCCAAACCATCTACTTCGCTTACCGGCCCGACAAGCCTGAGGTGGATGGTTGGCAGTCCTACTGGCACTTGATGGCCATCCGGCCCGACGGCACAGGTCTGCGCCAGTTGACCGAGGGGCCTTTCCACGACTTCGACCCAGTCCCCCTGCCCGACGGAGGTCTCGGCTTTATGTCCACGCGGTGCCGGGGCCGTTTCCTCTGTTGGGAGCCCCAAGCCTACGTTTTGCATCGCATGGAAACCGACGGCTCAGGCCTGCGCCGCCTCTCGTTCGCCAACCTGAGCGAATGGGACCCCGCCATGATGCTCGATGGCCGCATCCTCTGGACGCGTTCCGAGTACCAGGATAAAGGGGCTGACTTCGGCCATACACTGTGGGCCATCCGCCCTGACGGGGATCACCCGGAGCTAGTCTTTGGCAACGATACCCCGTATGGGTACGGTCACGCTCGTGAGGTGCCCGGTAGCCAGGAGCTCGTCTGCACCATCATATCTCATGGCGACCACCAGGGGCCTATCGCGCTGATTGACCCAAGAAAAGGACGCTACCACACCACCTCATTGACCAGCATCACGCCTGATACCCGGCCTCAGTACCAAATGGACCGCTCGCATTCCGAGACTTTCCGCGATCCTGAGCCTGTCTCGCAGGACCACTTTCTGGTCAGCCACAATCCTGGAAAGCAATCCCACTGGTGCCTGTATGTGATTGACCGCTACGGAAACAGGGAATTGCTCTACCTCGATCCCGCCATCAGCAGCAAGTGTCCTTCCCCGCTCCGCGTTCGGCCACGCCCGCCGGTCTTGCCAGAAACCCACGATCCCGTCCTTGCAGAACAAGGTCTTGGTCTCTTTACGGTCCAAGACGTTTATGAAGGCCTTGGATCGGCAGTCTCCCGAGGACAAGCCGCGTATTTGCAGGTCTCCCAAGAAGTGCCTGCCGACCTCGAAAAGCTGGCTTGCGGCGAGTATCGCAACTCGCATCCGAGCTTCCAGGATTTCTATGCCACCCCCATTCACCTGGTAAACGGGCCCAAGCACAGCTACGCGACCCGCACGGACAACGCCCTGAAATCTCATGCCTTCCGTGCCGGTAGCGCCGCACCGACCGAAGGATCCGCCGCGACCATCACGGAGAATAACGGCTGGCCCAGCTTCGTCGCCAAAGCGCTACTGGGGGTGGTCCGGATCGCCCCTGACGGCTCTGCCAACTTCACGGCTCCGGCAGGCAAGGTGCTTTACTTCCAACTGCTGGACGAAAATTTCAATGAGCTCCAGCGCATGCGCAGCGTGGTCCAACTTCAACCGGGAGAGCGGAGAAGTTGCATCGGCTGCCACGACACCTGTTCCGCCGCGCCGCCACGCCATTCAGCCGAGGCCCTCGTCCAAGCAGCACAACCCCTGACGCCGCCCCCTTGGGGACCTGAGCCCTTCGACTACGAGCGAATCGTCCAACCCGTGCTGAATTCCAACTGTGTTCGCTGCCACGACACCAAGTCGGAAGCGAAACTCGATCTCCGCGGGACCCGTGACCCTCAACGAGTCCCGGCTTCCTACCGCTCCCTGGTCGCTGGCGGCTGGGTCCATTACTTCGATTGGAGTTACGGATCCCGCCATTTCAAAGCCGAGCCTCTCTCCTTCGGAACTCTGCAAAGCCGACTGTTTCTGGCCTTGGCAAAGGACCAGCACCGTGACGTCAAACTCTCGCAAGAAGACCGGCGAGTGCTGACCGCCTGGATCGATCTCAACTGCCCCCTTTGGCCCGATTACCGTTACCGCCCCGAGCGCCCGGAATGAGTCGGGAAGGACAGACGCATGCTGTGCAAACTCCAGCGCCACGGCTGAGCAGAGTACGGGCGAACCGGGTTGCCGGCAGAGGCACCGTGCCCAGCGTTGGGGACAAGTCACTTTTCCTGGGCGATGTACCCCCTCAGTAGGGATTCGAGGCTGTGATCTCCCATGCCTTGAGTGTAGCGCTGGCTGCTCCGCCCTTCGAGAACAGTCTCACTCCCATGCTGTCCGAGCGAGTCGGGTAGATGCGCCGCATCACTGCCTGGCGGCCATTGGCAAACACTTCAACTACCGACTTGTCGACAAAGACCCGGAGTTGGAGCGCTTCCTTTACCTTCAGCTCGAACGGACCCGCCTCAATGCTTTTAGGACCCTCGCTCTGGCTGGACTGGGTGGTGTCCACTTTGAGCTGCTTCTCGAGGGAATCATAGTAAATGAGAGTTTGCTCTTCGCCCCCCGGTGAACAGCAGACTTTGATGCCCACTTGCCGGGCATCCGTCGGCTGGATTTCGAGGTTCAGTTCCAGGCTCGTCCCAGCGATCCCGTCCACCGTCAATTCGCCGTCCGCCTTTACGGAAAGGTCCCTGACTCCCGCGTTTCGGTAGCGCAGGCGCTCCATTTCCTCAGGAGGATTCATGCGGAGCCTGCCATCTTCGCCAAGCGAAAGGACACGAGGCAGGCTCATGGTGCCGGACCACCCGAAGTCCGTGCGCATTTTGAAACCCGGGCTGTCAAAGATCCAGGCCCACATGATTCGGCGGCCGCGGTCGTCCAGAAGGCTCTCCGGCGCAAAGAAGGAGTTATCGACCCAACTCATCTTTTCATGAAAGGTTGGGTGGAATTGCTCACCCCTCCACTCCCCCAGATAGTAACGGCAGCCAAGCCGATGGCTGATGCAGAGAAGCATGCGCTGGTCTCCGATTTTGAAGAAGTCAGCACACGAAACATCCTCGTTGATGGACACGCCAGGGACGGTGTTCGCCATAAGATCGCCCACATACTTCCATTCGCCTGCCAAGGTCGGAGCTTTGGCGATGGCCGGATGCTCTCCGCCGAAGATGGCGTAGTAGGTGTTGCCTTCCAGCCATCCGTAGGGATCCCAGGATCGATATTTCTCGTGGAATGGATCGCCCGGTGTTGTTTTTGGCGTAATGGGATTGGAGTCCAGCTTCTTCCACTCATTGAGATCATCATCAAGGGCGACGGCCATGGCATTGCCCTGCCCAACCTGGTGATAGCACATCGTGGGGCGGCCGTCCTTATTCACGAAACAATTGCCGCTGAACATCCCGGAAACCAAACCCGTGGGGTGATGTCGCCAATGAAAGAGATCCGTGCTCGAGACGTGGCCCCAATTGTGACCACGTTTGTCCTGGAAGATGTAGAAGAGGTGGTAACGGCCTTTCCAGAAGAGGGCGCCGTTCGGATCGAACGGCATAGCCTGTCCTTCCGGGATAGCAAAGTGATAGCCCGGCCGGTAAGGATCACTCAGCAGCCTCTCGCGAAGCGCGCGGGCGGAAGCGTTGGCGTCCGAACCTGGTCCCGAACCCAGTTCCTCGCGGGAGGCCATCATGAAAGCGCCCTCCCGATCCAGGTGGAGCCGGCCATCCGCGATACGGGCTTCGCCGAACAACGTAGTGGCAGTGAAGCTCTGCATGCGGTCTGCAGCCATCCCCTTCTCAAAGTCCCACCAGGCGAGAGGCTTGGGGTCTGAAGCCTCATTGGGCTTGAGGGCGGCAATCTGCGCGGCGCTCAGTGCCACGTCGTAGATCCTCGCATCCTCGATGGAACCGGTGAAGAATCGGTTTTCGGCAGCCGCTTCGACATGCCGCAGCCCCAACAAAACCTTGCTCTCCAGACCAAATCGCTCAGAACCCTCGGCAGCATAGGTCGTGTACGAAGCGCCGTTACGGTAAACGGTGATCTCCCGACCCAGGTAGACGATGGCGATTTGGACCAGGGTGTGGCTGTCGGCGGTCTCCGCAGGGAGGTTGGCTTGGTCCCTGACGGTGCGCCGGAAGCCGTCGCTCCCGGGCATCCACTTGGCTGGAGCAATTTCACCCAGTACGATCCCATCAAATACGCCGCCGGACTTCTCGATCGTCAGCACGCTACCGCCGCGTTGGGTAAGGTTGGCGGGGGTGACCCAGGCGACCAAGGTCTTGTCCTGGACCCCCTCGGCCCCGAGGGCAATGAAGCCGCCGGCCAGGAGAATGCTGGCGAACCAGTTCGGTAGATGGCATCTAAGTCTTTTCATAGTGTCTCTGATCAGCGTTGCGTCATTCGCCAGTCGCAGCCTTTGCCCGACCGTCTACCGCAGCTTCACCGTGCAAGTTTGGAGCTCGGCGAACGCATCCGCGTTGCCTGCGGAAATCAACCCAATCCTGCCTGTCGCGGGCTGCGTCAGGCTGTAGCACTGCATGAGCAAGTCGTCCAGGTAGAACTCAAGCAGAGTGCCCCTGAGCAGTAGGCGAAAACGGGCCGTTGGACCGAACTTCCACTCACGGTCGGCACGGTGTTCCCCCTGGAAGCCCGAGCCGTCGGGGCGCATCGGCCCGAACTCGGTGAGGCCGCCCGGAAGGACCAGGATGGCGGCGCCGAGCTCGTCACGCAGCTGAAGGAAGAGGCCGACCGGCGGGGCGTTGGTCGACGGGGGCAACTTAAGAGTCCCCTCCAGAATGACTCCAGTGCTTGTGTCCAGCATGCGGTCGAGCATTGTCACCGAAGACCCTCCTGGGCGGGCGGAAGGCAAGACCATGGGTTCGGCTGGTCGGCGTTTCAAAGCCTCGTTCCCTGGCCACCAAGCGAGGCGTAACGCGCCATCCGGATCGATCCGCGTGGCCTTGAGCGTGCCGAAGTAAACCTGGCCGTCACGGGCGATCGAGTGATGGTTCACGAGCACGCCCTCAGGTGTCCGGTAAAAGCGTGAGAAATAGGTGTGCCCAGCCAAGAGATGGAAGTTCTTGGAGGCCGGGCGAAAGGGCCCGGCGGGCTGGTCGGCCAAGAGAGTGACCATCTGGCCGCCCGTGCCGAACATCAGATAGTACTTATCCCCCAACTTCTCAATGGCGCCCACTTCACCTTCGCCGACTCCGGACACCTCCGGCGGAGACAGGGCTTTCCAGTTGATTCCGTCGAGTGTTTCGCCGAATCCGAACTTACCGCGGGTTTCGGGCTTGGGGGTGGCGGTCCAGTACCCGTACAAGCCGCCGCCCGGGCGCGGGAGAGTCCAGATGCAGTCCCAACGGCCGTTAGGCTCGTACCAGCGCTCATCCTGGACGAATTCATATTCGTTTCCCAGACGGGTCCAGTGGAGCAAATCCTTGGATTGCGCGAAGAAGATAGTCTGGCGAGGCCCCTTCCACTCGGAGAAGTTCATGATGAACGTTGCATCTCGCTCGAAAGTAGGTGATCTCCAGGTGGAGCCAGTGCCCATCCAGGTTACCCCACGGCCTTTCGACAGAACGCGCCCGAGTTCCTGCCAATGGGCGCCATCAGGCGAAGTGGCCATGGAGATGTTATCCCACTGGCCCCGGGATCTGGCCAGGTAGTAGAGGTAGTTGGTTCCTTCGTGCCAGAAAAGCCACGTGTCCCACATGTTGCCGGTTCGCCGCGAACGCGCTTTGTAAAACAGGGCCTGGGGAGTGGCGTCAAAGGACGTTTCCTCCTCGACGTCCGCAGTCAGCTGCTTGGCATCGCGGGCTGCCTGGAGATAGCTGCTCCCATCCAGGATGAGCCTACCGTCAGCGACGTGGGCGTTACCCTCCAGGCGGGTGGCCGGAAAGGTTCTCATCAGGTCCTCAGCCTTGCCGTTTTGAAAGGTCCACCATGCCAGCGGCTTTGGGTTCGAGGCCTGCTTGGGGACCAAGGCAGCGATTTGAGCGAGGTCCAGGGCCAAGTCGTAGATGCGGGCATCCTCGATAGCCCCAGAAAAGAACCCAATTTCGCCCATTTCACCAAGATAACGCAGCCCGAGCAGCACCGTCGTATTGGTTCCGAAGGGGCGTGCCTGGGGTACACGGTAACTCCGGTAGAGCTGAGCGTTGCGATAGAGCGTAACGTGGTCATTGGCATAGGTGACCGCCAGCTGAACCAGGGTCTGAGGGTCCGCAGTTTCCTGCAGATTGGATTTCTGCTCATCCTCGCTTTGGGTGCGCCGGAAGAATTCGCTGCCCGCCATCCAACGACCGGGCACGCGCTCGCCGAATACCACAGCGTCGAAGTCTTCAGCTTTCATCAAGGTGAGCACGCTACCGCCCCGCTGGGTGGTATCGGCGGGAGAGACCCAGGCTACGAGCGTCTTATCCTTCAGGCTTTTGGCTGGCCAACGGTCCGCCGGAGATTCGGAGGTCGTGGCGTCGGGCGCGGAGGAGGCTTTGCTAACCGTTTCCGCAGGCAACATCTGGCGGCGCAGCTCCGGATGATGCTTGGCGATCTGGCTTCCGGCTGTCAGATCCCAAAGCGTGGTCCTCAGCTGCCGGAGGGCGAGGACCGACCCAATCCATCCCTGGGTCCAACCGCTCTCGATGGCCCAGGCGCCCCACCCGGCGTCGGCGTTGCTACCCCAGGCTTCCCATCGGCGCATGTCGAAAGCGCGAAACCAACCACCGTCGAGCTCGGGCCGGGCCGTGGACCGGATTTGAATCCGCACCAAGAAACGGGCGAGTTTGTCCTCCGCCGCCAACCAGCGCGGATCGCGCACCGCAGCCGCCGCTTCGTGCAGGCCGAGGAATGCAAAGTTGACCGTATAAAGCATGTCTGCGACAGGATCCCCGTTCTGCTGGATCAGCGAGGCCTCGTTGAGGCCATACTCCTCGTTGGAACGAGGCGGGGGCATCATCCCCTGCCCTGGCGGTCCCAGTTCCTCGCGAATACCACCCGAGTCATCCTGCAGCGCCAGCAATCCCTCGACCGCCTGCCGCAGCCACTCGCGATGCTCCGGCGTGTCCTGTATCTTCACCAGCCACGCCAACGGCAGCAGCAGGCGCGCGCGCTCTTGTGCGAGGCCGTTGGTCCAGCGGATGCCTTTCGGAAAAGCTTCTACGGTGGCACGGATGGCGTTGAGCGTGCGCGTGAGAAACGCTTCGTCACCCGTGCGCTGATAGGCCCACAAATAGCACGCCCAGAGGTAAGCCTCGAAGTGCGGCGCAAGGTTGACCACATCCCGTTCGTAGAAATGCCGCCAGCCGCGCTCACCCAGCGGGCCGAGGTCGATGCGGTCGCCGCGGAACCCCAGCCGCCCGGTGGTACGGAGATTGGCCAACAGACAGCGCATCATGGGCTCGTCCCAGCGGTCCTCACCCAAAAGCGCCGCACTGGCCAGCGTACCCAACAGAAGACGGGCGTTGTCGTCACCGTAGTTCGCCACATACCAGGCTGGCGAGCTGATGCCCCACGCCACGAGGCCAAAGGCGCCATGCTTAGGATCGGCTCGCTCCCCTTGACGTGCCGTGGAGGCGAAATAGTAGTAGTCCAATAACCTACGGGCGATGGTAGAGGTGTCCTGCTCGTCGAAAACGCGCCCGCCGAAGGCTAAAGCCATGGCGGATTCGGCGGTACAATCGCCACGCCGGGCAACGCTCTGCGTCTGGCTCCCGTCGCTTTGGATGATTGAGAGGGGCGCTTCGAGAATGCCGAGAGAGCCATCGCCATTGGGCGCATCTGGAGGGGGCGTGGGTAGCAAACCATCGCCTTGGGCAGCCTGGTCCACTTCCTTCAGTCGCGATGGATGGAGGAGCAGTTTGGACTTGCCGAACCAGTCCACGGCACGACGCAGCGCCTGCCTTTCCGCATCGGGAGGCAGAGGTTCATCCCGACCGTAGCTGGGCGCAACCATTGGGACCCACTTCAGTTCGGGGAGCGGGAGCTGGGGCGCGGTCCAAGTCAGCACACGACGCCACACCACACGCCAGGCTTCGGCGGGACCGTAGCGGCCGGTGACGAAGCGGCTGAGCGCGGTGGTTGCCACAAGGAGGTTGGTATCGGGGTGGCGAAACAGGAGCGGGCGCGTGCTCTCTGGCAGACCGTACACGGCGCTATCGAATCCAGCCACGCGCGCGGCAACAAGCTCGGCATTCGTCACGGACACGGAGACATAACGCAAGCCGTTGATCCCCAAAACGCGCAGACGAGGGAGATCTGGGGCAAAAAGGTCGCCACTGACCACTGCCCGCTCGTACTTGTTTCCCTCCACCTTCCCGAGATCCAAGCAGGGAACGCGTTCCGGGAACTCCAGATACAGCCGCAGCTGCTTCGATTTCGCCCGGGCAAAGGCGGCTTCGCTGACGCGGGTGGGGTGGATCGGATACTCAGAGGCCAGAATCAGGACGCCTGCGTGATCAGGCGCAGCATCGACGGCAGCTTCCGGGGTATCGAAGCGACGGGCAGCGATCCCGTTGTTCAACAGGACGCGGTACAGGTCGTTGGTCTCGGTACAGCTCAAGAGGAGCGTGGCGGTGGGGACCTCGGCTGCAACCGCGGAAGCCATTGCCAAGCCCAAGGCAATGATGCCAACGACCGCGACAGCCAGAGCGGCCAGAGTTCGGGCTCGCTGAAGCAGGCAGGCCAGCGATGAATCAAAGCTGGTGGTTCTGCAGAACCTTTGGCAGCGGCGCTTGCCGCAGATGGTGGTCTCTCCGGAAATATGGTTACTCATGAGCCAAGTCTCACTGAGCGCATCGACATGGACCCCAGCGTTACCTTGTCGGCGAAAAAGCCCACGTTGTCCTCTTTGGCCTGGGCTCCAAGCACGTAAAGCAGGGGCAGATAGTGGTCGAGAGTGGGCACGGCCAGCCGGGCGGAACGCCCCAGCTTGGTGTAGTCGACGATGGCCTTATGGTCCCCGGATAAAATCAGGTCTCTTATCTTCGAGTCAAACTCCAGTGCCCAGTCAAATGCGGTATCCTCCCAGGCCAGCTCACGCAGATTGTGTACGATGTTGCCACTCCCGATGAGGAGTACGCCTTTCTTCCGCAGTGCTCGCAGCTCCCGGCCAAGTTCGTAATGGGCCGCCGGCGGCTTCTTCTCGTCGAGGCTTAGCTGGACCACCGGGACATCGGCTTGGGGGTACATCTGGCAGAGTACCGCCCAAGCGCCGTGGTCCAACCCCCATTCCGAGTCCAATCTGACGCCGGACTCATGCAGAGTGTCCTGCGTCATGCGGGCCAACTCTGGGGAACCGGGAGCCGGATATCGTTTTTCGAACAGCGCGGGAGGAAAGCCGTAGAAGTCGTGGATGGTCTTGGTCTGTTCCATCGCCGTAACGCAGGTTCCAGAAGTCTCCCAATGCGCGGAGACACACAGGATAGCCTTTGGCTTGGGCAGCAACCGGCCAACCTCAGCCCATGCTCGGCTAAACTCCGTGTCCTCGATGGCGTTCATGGGGCTGCCGTGCCCGATAAAAAGAACCGGCATCGTGGTCTCGGTCTCTGGAGCCTCTGCAACGGTACGGACGATGGAGTCGGTTGACATTGCGTTCCTCAACGAGGGTCGGCGATCCCGGATGGGTCTGCTTGCCGATGAGAGGTTTTGCTTACTGTCTCCTTTGCCACTTTGTATCCGGCGGCACAGCGGGGCATCTGGGAGTACACCGGGAACTCCTGCCCAGCGGCATCTTCCACACTGGCAAACCCCCTCCGCACGATGGAATCCGTCGGGGTCCTTTCACCTCCCTCGTGAAGAGTTAGGTCGCGTATGGCCGATAGTGGCGCCTGATACATGCCCCCTCAAACGTCGATTGGTTGTGATCCAAAGTCCACCCGAATGTTCCACAAAAAGGGGGCTCAAATGCCGACAAGTTCGGCTCGTGGTTCCAAACATAGATTTCACTGTCCAAGGTCTGACCTGATTCCTTGAGGACAAGTTGCTTTCCAATGCCATTTCCAGCGAGGCAAATGGATATTGTCTCAAGTAATATACGCCAGGCGTAGCGGTGTGAATGCAGCGTCACGCCCTGAATCCCCAAACCATCGCAGCTTTGTTTGAACTCCGTTCCCCGATCGGTCTCCCGCACCTGGATCAGGTAGGGAACGAGAGGGCCCAGGCTCGCGTCCCTCAATGAAGTCGCTGATCACTTCGCGCCAAGTGCGGTGCGGCATGTGAGGGTCGGAGGCCGCCATATAGGCGCGGGAAATCGCCAGGTTGGGCCCGGGCATGCCCGCTGCCTTGTTCCTCGCATTGAGCAGGCGTTGGGCCGTGCTCCGATCCGAAGTGCCCAGGCTTTGCGGCTGACCGCTCCGATTGTCCTGCGCATCGTAGGTCCTGTTGCGGCGATAGAGACGAAATGCTGCCTTCATAAGCACCTGAATTCTTTTCGGAAGAGCATAAAACTTGGCGCGAGGAGCCCGTTAGGAAGTTGGGGGGGCGTAAGAAGCGAGTAGGAGACCTTTCGGCGGAGTTCACGAACAGGCGGAGAGCTCAGCAGCGTTTTGCTGGCATTTCTGCTGGCACTTGCGGTCTACGAAACCGGCAAGTGGCTTGAAATCAAAGGCTTTGGAATGGAGGCGGGGGACGGCTTCGACCATCGACGCCTCTCGTTACCAATGACTTGCAGCATAGCGTCTGAGGAAGCCAAACACTTTTTCGCTTATGCGACCTTATGTCTCGAACCCATTTCCATATGCGGTTGCTGGAGCTTTTGCTGGAGGTGTCCATTACCCGCCGACATGACAACCTTGCACTGACGGATGGCGGGCAAAAACCTCGTCGTGCTGGCCATCTGCGCCATTTCCAGTCCACACCACTTGGCCATCGGGTACGAGTGAGCTTCCGCCCTGTCAGCGGCATTGCCTCCTGGCCATCTGTTGGCTGAGGCGCATCAGACGTCACCGACGGTAATCACTACCGCTGGAGCGGAAGAACTTCTTCGCCCGCGCGTCACTACGAAAAGGCTGATCGAACCTTGTTCCTCGGGCGCCAATGATAGTAAAACACTTCCGACAAAATGCAGCTTTGCCTCCAAATCGTAGTAGTGCCTCTGCTGGCGGCCTGGGTCGCCGGTTTGCACGCGGCGGAGCCCATCCCGCTGAGCCGGGCGGAGGCCACTTTTCATGCACGGGGCGCTGAGGAACTGGCACAGGTGATTGATGGCGTGGAGGCTGGACCGCATGGCTGGTCGGTGACCCCGAGAATTTCTGAGCCGCAGGCATTGGTCGTCCGGTGCGCCCAATCAGTCGAGGCGGCTGAGTTGGACATCACGCTGTTCTTCCTCTCCGGCCGGCCGAACAATTCCATTGCCGAGTTTGCGCTCGACTGCACCACAGACGCGGAGCCGTCGTTGCAGGGGAATTGGAGGCCGCTCGAAATCCAACGGTTCACTGCCGAAGTCGCCACATTGCAGCGTACCACCCATGGTCATTTGCGCGCCGCCCTGCTCCCCGACGAGATTACCGGAGTTATCCCGGATGACACCTATCGAGTAGCAGTCATCCTGCCTGGAGGTCGGGCCACCGGCTTCCGTCTCAGGGTCTTCCCGGTGTTCCCCCGACCGGACGGTCCCGCTTGGATGAGTTGGGGCTCACCGCACGACTTTGTCCTCACCGAGTTGCGAGTGCAGGCCGAAGCGAAGGGTGTCGTGACGGTCCGCTTCGAGTTTCAGAATGGCCCGCTCGGCTTCAACGTCTATCGCGAAATCAATATCGTAGGACAGCCAACCAGACAAAGAAATGACTAGACACATGAAGACGCAACACCTCGTCCTATTCCTGTCTTTGGCTGGCGTCAGTTTGGGGCTCCCCGCCCATGCCGCGCCGCCAAGCGTGGAGTGCTTTGAACTTTCGCGTGTTCGCCTGTTGGACGGCCCCTTCAAGCAAATCCAGGAACTCCACCGCACCGGGCTGGTTGGCCAGCTTGAACCGGACAAGTTGCTATTCGGCTTTCGCAAAACGGCCGGGCTCCCGCAGCCCATGGGTGTCACAGGCGGCTACGGAGGTTGGGATGCCGACTTCATCGCCGGACATTACGGCGGTCACTATCTGTCAGCGGCGGCACGGATGTATGCCGCGACGGGTGACTCGTCGTTCCGCGACAAGACGGCCTACATGGTGAGCGTTCTAGCCGAGTGTCAAGTGAAACTGGGCGGCGGATACTTGTCAGCGTTTCCATCCGATAAGTTCGACCAACTGGAAAGCAATCCGCGACAGGCGTCTGTTCCCTATTATACCATTCACAAGATTCTTGCCGGCTTGCTGGATGTCCACGCGCTCTGCGACAACGCCCAAGCGCTCGAAATCTCCGCCCGCATGTCCGACTATTTCGCCGCCCGCATCGCGAAGTTGACGCCGCCTCAGGTCGAAGCGATGTTCCGCACCGACTATCTCGGCAATCCGGTCAATGAATTCGGCGGCATGGCCGAGGCGCTGACCGACCTCCATCAACTGGCATCGAAGCAGGGCGATGCCAACGCTGGGCGGCATCTCAAGCTTGCCGCGGTCTTCAATCGCGACTGGTTCATTGAGCCGCTCCTGCAAGGACAAGACAAGCTGAGCGGCTTGCACGGCAACACGCACGTGGCGCAGGCGTGCGGGCTCGCTTGCTACGCGCTGGCCACCGGCGACACGCGCACTGGGAGGGCGGCGGAGACATTCTGGAAGTTGCTGGTCAACGAGCACTCGTTCGCCATCGGAGGGAACGCCTTCGACGAGAAACTGCGCGCGGCCCGAACGGAGGTGGCGGGAACTGGCGATGCCGTGTTGTCGCCCAAGACCGCGGAGACCTGCAACACCCACAATGTACTGAAGTTGTCGCGCCATCTCTTCCAACGCGAGCCGCGAGCCGACTACGCCGATTACTTCGAACTGGCACTCTACAATCACATCCTGGCCAGCATCGCGCCAGACAGCGGACACGTGACCTACTTCACACCGCTGCGGCCGGGCGATTTCCGCACCTATCTCGACGCGCCCTTCTGCTGCCAGGGGACTGGGCTCGAAAACACGGCGCGCTTCGGGGAGGCCATTTACTTTCGCCAGGTCGAATCACTCTGGGTAAACCTCTTTATCGCCTCAACACTTGACTGGCGCGAGCGCGGCCTGAAGCTACGCCTCGAAACCACCTATCCGGAGACCGGCTTGGTTCGGATCAGGTTCGAAGCCGCCGTGCCAACGAACGCGACTGTCCATCTTCGCATCCCCTCGTGGGTGACCGGCCCTGTGGACGTGGCCATCAACGGAAAGAGACAATCCGCCGACGCAAGGCCTGGCACCTTCCTGCCCATCAAGCGCCGCTGGCAGACCGGCGACGTCATCAAGCTTCACTTGCCGCTCGGTCTGCGTGTACGCCCCAGCATGGATGACCCCACGACAGTCTCATTGTTCTATGGCCCCGTCATCCTGGCCGGCGAGTTGGGACGGGAGCAGATGCCCGCCACTGACATCGGCGGGAAGGACGCGTTCGTGAAAGCACCAGCGTGGGCTGTCCCCGTGATTGTCAGCGAGAAGCCTGGCCAGCCATCGCTGCCGGTGCAGCCTCTCCCGGACGCGCCGCTGCGGTTCGAAGCGCGGATGTTTGACCCTGTGAGCCGCCAGGACGTTCGGGTGCGGCTGGCTCCTCTTCATCGCGTACACCATCAGCGCTTCGCCGTTTACTGGAAAATGGTCGCACCGGAGCGCAACTAAACGGTGAACCCATGTGATATTCTCCTCTTCAGCCTTGAGATGGACCAGGATGGTGCCCTCTTGTCCGCCACGGTGGCGGTCTTCGGGCAGGCTCGACAAACTCGGGAATCCCATGAGACCTCGAATCAGAAACCTCCTCCGCGTGGCCGTGTTCCTGAGCCTGAACGCGATGCCGGTGTCCGGCGCGTTTGTTCCAGACTCTTGCGTCAGGCCGGACGACTACACCGTGCTGATGGCGGCGGATGCGAAGCGGCCTCCGGAACTCAAACCGTTTCAAGCGGGAGCCCATGGGAAGTTCCACGTCACGGGCTGGACACGGCCAGAGCAGGTTTTGGCGTGGGAGATTACCGTTCCGGAGGAAGACGCTTATTCGATCAACGTCCTTCTGCGGCGGGATGGAAGCCAGGCGTGGCGGGTCAAAGTGACGGGAGCGACGCAGACGGTGAGCACCTTGGTGCCGGCGTCGCTGCGTGGGTGGACACGGCTGACGCTCGACGGCGTATTGCGACTGCCCGCCGGCAAGCAGCGGCTTGTTCTGAGGGCGCGTTCATCGAACCATACCGACAGCTTCAACGCCTCCGTGTTGTCCATCGAATTGGTGCGCCCAGCCGTGCGCGAACGCCTGCACCAGACGGCGCTGGAGCTGCGTTCCGGCACCCGCTGGGTTCAAGAGTGCCGCTACGGGCTGATGTGCCATTGGACTTCGCAGAGTTTTCCGCGCCGTGGCGAACGCAAGCCCTACGACCAGGCGGTGCGGGAGTTTGACGTGGAGGGCTTCGCCGAACAGGTCCAGCAAACGGGCGCCGGTTTCGTTGTCTTCACCACTTCTCACGCTCAGCATTTCTTTCCCGCGCCTTTGGAATCGCTCGACCACATTCTGCCGGGCCGGACTGCCCGCCGAGATCTCGTGGCAGACCTGGCGGACGCTCTGGGTCGCCGAGGGGTAAAGCTGTTACTCTATTACCATCTCGGCGCCAGCAGTGATCCAGCATGGCTCGAAGCCACCGGGTTTTGGGAAACCGACACCCGTCGCCTTTTCCACAACTGGACCGCGATGATCAGCGAAGTCGGCCAACGTTACGGCGACCGGCTCGCGGGTTGGTGGTTCGATGACGGCGCCATCAGCTATTACTACCGGAGTGCGCCTTGGGAGCGCCTGGCGAGGGCAGCCAAGGCTGGTCACGCGGAGCGCCTGGTTGGTTTCAACCCCTGGGAGCTGCCGTCGCCTACAGAGTTCCAGGACTATTTCTGTGGCGAAGGCAATACGGATCCCAGCATGGGTGGCTTGGTGCTCATCGGCGGAAACGGACGCATCTCCGGCGGCTCGCACCAAGGTCTCCAAGCCTGCGCCACACTCATCACGGAGCATGACTGGGTTCACGCGCGCGAAGATACCGACATTGACCCGCCCAAGTGGAACGCGCCACAAATGACCGCGCTGCTGAAGGAGTTCATCGCCCGGAAGAACGTGCCAATCTTCAATCTGGAGATCTACCAAGAAGGCGCGCTGTCGCCAAAGAGCGTGGCACTCTTCAAGCACACCGCCACCCAACTTCCCCCTCGCCACCAAAGACCGTTATGCCCATGAAAAGCGAAACCACCATGAAAAGCGCAGGCCTTCTTCTCGTTTGGTTACTGGTCATCCCAGGCTTGGGCGCGACGACCTTCGCGGCGGAATCAACCGCCACAGTTGTCACGGTCAACCACCTGCGTTGCGAATACCGGGAAGATCCATTGGGGATTGACGCCACGAGACCGCGGCTGAGTTGGATTTTGGATTCCGGCCGGCAGACCGCTTACCAGGTCGTCGTGGACGGCCTCTGGGATTCAGGCAAGGTCCTGTCCGATCAATCGGTCAACCTGGAGTATGCCGGGACGCCGCTGGAATCCCGGCAGCGCTGCGAATGGAAGGTGCGGGTGTGGGATGCGGACGGCAAGCCTTCGGCTTGGAGCGCGCCGGCGTTCTGGGTCATGGGCATTCTTCATCCCGAAGACTGGACGGCACAATGGATCAGCACGGAAGTCAGTTCTCCACCGCCAGGGCCAGGCGCCAAGCTCACCATCATCAAAGCCACGTACGCCGCGCTCGACGGCACGGCTTCAGCCGATGTCACCGCACATGTCATCAAGCTGCTTAAAGACGGGCGGCTAAGTCTCACAGTTGATCCCAAGTTGCTGGGCGGAGATCCCGCGCTCAATCACGTCAAGGAGTTGCGCATCAGCTACGAACTCAACGGCCAGCGGCGGGAGGCGGCCGCCGAGGATTTCCGCGAGCTCAATCTCCCTGAACCGCACGGATCGCTGCCCGATCCGCGGGATGAACCTTATGTGCGCCGTACGTTCACCCTCGAGGCGTTGCCAGAGTCGGCCCTGGCCACCGTGAACGTCATGGGTTTCTACGAGCTTTACGTCAATGGTCAGAAAGTGAGCGATGACGTGATGAGCCCGGCACTGTCCAATTATCACAAGCGTTCGCTCTATCTGAGCTACAATCTGAAACCCTATTTGCAAAAAGGCCGGAACTGCATCGGGCTTTGGCTCAGTCGCGGCTGGTACTGGAAAGTCCTCGATGGCCAGCGCAATCCCGCCGTGAACCACGACACGGCCATCGCTCGGCTCCAGCTCGACATGACCGTGAAGGGAAAACCAGTCCGGATCGGCACTGACGCACTCTGGCGCTGCAAGTCCAGCGGGCGCCAAATCATCGGCCCGTGGAGCTGGAACCAGATGGGCGGCGAACAGGTGGATGCCCGCCGTACAGACCCCAAGTGGGCCGATCCTGATGAGGATGATACCGACTGGTTTCCCGTGGCCGTCGTGCCGCCACCTGCTGTTCCGGCCGAGGCTCAGAAGTGTCCGAAGATGCGCATCTTGAAGACCATCCCGGCTGTGGCTTGCACCACAATGGAGCCAGGTGGAGCCGGAAAGACAAAGTTTGAACTGGATTTTGGAACCAATCTGACCGGCTGGCTGAAATTGCGTCTTCGCGCGCTACGCGCCGGCCAAAGCATCAGCATTCAGTACGCCGACAAGAAGAACCCCAACCAGACCTTTAACCAAACCGATCGTTTCATCTCTGCCGGAAAGGCGGAAGAAGAGTTTTGTTCCAAGTTCAACTACCACGGGTTCCGGTATGCCATTGTGGAGGGGTTGCCAGCCGCGCCGGCCTTGACCGAGGCCGAGGCTCAACTCATCGGTGCCGATTGGGAGACATGCGGTGATTTCTCCTGCTCCAGCCCGTTGTTCAACCGGATGCACGAGGTCAATCTCTGGACCCTGCGCTGTCTCAGTCAGTGCGGGTTCTTGTCGGATTGTCCGCACCGGGAACGCATGGGCTACGGGGACGGACAAGTGTCCATAGAGAGTTGCATCATGAATTTCCGCATGACCCCGTTCTACGACAAGTGGGCCACCGACTGGTGCGACGGCGCGGAAGCGAACGGCTACCTGCCCCACACGGCCCCGCACTACAAGTCCGGCGGTGGAGGTCCAGCTTGGGGTGGGTGCGCGCAGGCGCTGACATGGCGGAACTATCTTTACTACGCCGACAAGCGGATCGTGGAGCGCAATTACGAGGCGTGCCGCCGTCACATCGAGGCCATCGAAGCGCGTGCCAGGGATGGCATTGTCCACGCGTTCGGTGGTCAGTGGGATTTTATCGGCGACTGGGTTCCGCCTGAACGCGGCATGGACACGGACAACTGGCCGCCCAAGCCCGCCGCGGAATTGTTCAACAACTGCTACCGGCTCTATCTGCGCGAGCAACTGGCGGTGATGGCTGAAGTCCTTGGGCGAGGTGACGAGGCCAAAGCGAACCGGACCGAACTCGCACGCTTGCGCCCGCTGGTCCATGCCGCATTCTATGACAAAGACCGGCAACTCTACGTCCTCGACGAGCAGTCATATCAGTTGATGCCACTGATGACGGGCATTGTTCCCGAAGAACTCCGCGCCACAATCCTCAAGAAACTGGAAGACGGCATCCGGGTCAATCGCAAAGGCCACCTCGACACCGGCATGCTCGGCACCTATTTCCTGCTGAATTACCTCAGCGACATTGGACGCGACGATCTGATCTTCACCATCGTCAACCAGACGGCGTATCCGGGCTGGGGCTACATGCTGGAAAAGGGCGCAACGACTTGGTGGGAGCAATGGAACGGCTACTACTCGCAAATCCACTCCTGCTTCACCTCGTTGGACGGCTGGTTCTATCAGGGACTGGCCGGGATCCGCCCCGATCCAACCGCGCCCGGCTTCAAGAACATCATCATCAAACCCGCCGTCGTTGGCGACCTGACGTGGGTGAAGGCGCATCATGATTCGCCCTACGGCCGTATCGTCAGCCACTGGCAACGCGACGGCAGGAGACTGACGTTGGACGTCACGATTCCAGCCAATACCACGGCGACGGTTTTCGTGCCCGGCGGATCAGTCCGGCAAATCGGCCCGGGCGTTCATCAGTTCCGCGCTACGCTTCCGTGAAAGGGGACATCGCACAGATTGAGGTATCCCCATGAAACAAGACAAAAGAGCCTCTCTCATTAAAACTGATTCCGCCTTACAACTATTCGAACCTCGCGCCCATCCGGGGTATCCAAGCTCGCGCCCAGTTCGCGCGTCCTACTACACCGAGGATACCGAGGCCTTCACCGTGCCCAAACCGTGGCCGAAGACGGTCGAGCTCGGAGCCAATTGCCGCGCCATGGTTCTTAACCGCAAACTCCGCTCCCGGGTGACGCTCGAATCCATCACCCTCGAAGCCCTGTCCCAGGAGTCCGTCATCGGCCTCATGGGCGTCAGCATTATGAATCCCCACCCTTGACCATTTATGAAACGACTACTCTCCGTCTTTCTCGCCACGGCTACCTGCGCGCAGGCAGCCATCGAATCCTACAAAGTCACCTGGAGCACTCCGTCCCAAGACTCAGTCGATTCCATGCCTCTCTCCGGCCGCCTCGGCGCGGGCGCCAATGTCTGGGTCCAGGACGGCTCGATTTGGCTCTACCTCGCCCACAACGGCGCCTATGACTCGCACGGTCGCCTCCTCAAGCTCGGTTGCGTGCGAATGACTCCAAAGGATCTTCATCTCGGCGCAGCCGGCTTCTCACAAACGCTCGACCCTGCCACCGGCACCATCTCGGTCAGCCAGGGCGAATTCAAGGCATGCCTTTGGTTTGCCGGCGAAACGCTGGTCTTCGAGTCGGAATCCCCCGCCGCCAAAGCCCTCGAAGTCGCTTTCGGCACATGGCGTGAGAAGACCAAGGAGGGCATCCGCAATGATATGATGGGGGCCAAGACTACCTTCTTTGGCGACCACGTGAAGTCCTCTCCCGACGGCTTCCTCGCCTTCCATCGCAACGCCGATTACCCCATTGACCTTGCCGACAAGGCCCGCGGACAGGGGATAACTCCTGCGTCCCTCCCCGATGTGACCTCCCGCCGTTTCTCCGGGTCCGCCATCGCCATCGAAGGCGGCTTTGCCGGCCAACCGTCCGAATCCTCCGTGCGCTGGCAGTTATGGGACGGGAAGGCCTGGACCGGCGTTGCTCCGGCCCGCAGACAACAGGTCATCACCATGCGCCTCGCCGCTGCCGACAATGCCAATCCGGACCAATGGCCGGCCCAGGCCAAGGCCTTGCTGGATCCGGTCAAACGCCGCGCCGCAAGGACCGACGAACTTAGGCACTGGAAGGAGTTCTGGTCCCGCTCCCACATCGTGATCAACCCCGACAAAGGCGAGTTTGATCCCGGCTTCCTCGTCGGCCGCAATTACCAGCTCTTTCGCTACATGCTCGCCTGCAACCGCGATGGCGAACTGCCTCTGCTGTTCAACGGCGGCATCTTCACCACGGACAATAACGGCCGCATCAAGGGCAACAACAATGACGAATTGCCCACCTTCGAAGGGGAGCCGGTCACGCCCGACTTCCGACGCTGGATGGGCTGCTACTTCATGTCTCAAAACCAGCGCTGGCTCGGCTGGCCGACCGTGGCCTCCGGTGATCATGACCTGCTTTCACCGACCACTCGCTTCTATCGCGACCGCGCCAAAGTCGCCGCCGACCGCGCCAAGAAGCAGGGCGCCGATGGCGTGGTGTACACCGAACCGCTCGACGTCTGGGGCCTTTGCCCGGTGGGTCCGCGATCCGATGGACTCTGCGGTGCGCAACATCTCACCTACCACTTCTCCATGGGTCTGGAAAACGCCTGGATGAATCTTCAGGCTCACTTCAATACCGGCTACGCGATCGACGCGGATCTTGAGTGGATGCTGGGCACCGTCTATTTCTACGATTCCTTCTACCGCGCCGAAACCAAGAAGCGTAGGGGCAAGGAACTCGATGACCACGGCAAGCTCGTCATCTATCCTGGCAACGGTCTCGAATATGCCGGCGACGCCACCAACCCCCTGGACGGCGTGAGCGGACTGCGCGCGCTGTGTGAAGGCCTGCTGCGCTATCCCAGACTGCCTGGGGCCGACCGCCAGCAATTGGGGAGAATTCTCGACGCCTTGCCACCGTTGCCCACGGGCCAACGCCAGGGTCGCCTGGCGTTGCTCCCCGCGAACACTTATACGGTCCCGTACAACCGGTGGGAACCGATTGAGATGTATGCCTGCTGGCCCTATCGCCTCGTCGGCATTGTCCATCCGGACACGCTGCAACTCGCCCGCGACACTTGGGAAACCGTCCCCGCCGACCGCGCCCGTCTCTGCAAACAGGATTACTCGTGGATGGCGAATGTGGCGAACATGGCTGCGCTGGCGTGGCCGGAGGAAGCGCAGAAGCGCGCGATCTACAAGATGGCGAACACCGCCGCACCCCAGGCCCGCTTCCCCGCGTTCTTTGGTCCCGGCCATGATTGGCTGCCTGACCACAACTGGGGCGGAGCAGGAATGGTGGGCGTGCAGGAGATGCTGCTGGCACCCGAGCCGGGGCCGCAGGGAAAACTCCACCTTTTCCCCGCGTGGCCGGCGGAGTGGGACGTGGATTTCAAACTGCACGCCCCAGGCCCAACGATTGTCGAAGCCGAGTTGCATGGCGGAAAACTCATTTCGCTCAACGTTACCCCCAAGTCACGCGCCAAAGACATCGTGAATTGGCTCGGCAAACAGCCCGCCTATCAACCGCCGCCCCCGCCGCCGATGCCATTGAGCCAGGGCAAGCCCGTCACGGTTTCCAGTCAATTCAACCAACCCGGCTATGACGCGCCGCGCGCAGTGGACGGCGATCTCAAGACCCGCTGGGCCTCCGATTTTGCCGCACGCGACGGCTGGCTGGCGGTGGACCTCGGCGAAGAAAAGGAAATCGGCAGCGTCTGGATGTCCGAGATCGAATGGCCCGAGACCCTGGAGTTCACCATCGAGATCAAGCAGGGAGAGACGTGGAAGGAGATTGCGCGGGGCACAACCATCGGTGCGGACAAGACCATCGCATTTCCACCCGTTCGTGCCCGCGAAATCCGCCTACACGCTCTGAAAGCCAAGCGCCCGATCAACATCAACGAGTTCCAAGTATTCGCGCCGGAGAAGAAGCTATGAAACCCCTCCAGCAGCAACCACGCTCTGGCCTGTTGCTTGCGCAACGGACTCCGCCTAGAGCAATTTCAATAATGTCATAGCCTCGAAAAGGGATGGCGCGCCAATAGAATTGGGCTCTTGCAGCCCAAAAGCGGCAGGACTGTGCACTCCAGCGTGCCACCAGCCTCGCTCAACCTGACTGGCAGGAAATGCTCGGCTCTGAGAAGACGGATCGAGTGGTGCTTCCGATCTACAGTGGCAACGAGTTCTTTAGGTTGGTGAAGCCATGAACGAGGCGTGGATGGTCTCTGAGCAGGTCGAAACGAGTGGACTCGACAAGTTCTCGACTTCCTAAGCCGTAACAATTCAATGAAGAACAGGAGTCAGCGGAGACAGCAGAGATCGGGCTTGAGCGGTCTGACGATCGAGACGGACGTATCACTTTCACCGTCCAGTGAACGCTTGAACGGACCGCGAGGAGCGATTCTGACTCCGTCTGACGGCTCTGCTCTCTCTGCTGCCTCCTGTTCAACTGCATGGATACGGCTAAGTCAGCCATGCACGCGTGCGCTTGCGCCCAAGGATGCGTTGCCATCCGGCGGGTGGCGAAATCGGTGGGTCATCAACCTTCTTTAACAGACTTGCGAGAGGGGTAGCTTCGTCCGTTAGCTCCCGTGATGGACCGCTTCACCGTTTTCACTGATTTGCCTCGGTGCAGGATCGGGCTTTACTGGCACCTCGCGGCAGGCATTAATGGCACCTGACCCTGACATGACGGCGGACTCACCAAACCCAGAGACCCTTGCGATGACTACCGGAACTGGCACCACGAACCAAATGCGCGGCGTCGCTGGTACGGAGCGTCAAGGCATTTTGCGATGAGAGTTGTTGATTACTTGGTTCTCAGGCTTGTGTTGTATGTTTTCTTCGCGTTTCTCACTTCGCCGATCCCGGTTTGTTGCAGCTGGATGGTGGAGTATTTGGATGCTCATGAGCAGGTGAGGATACTCAAGTGGATCTTTGTGCTTGGCTTTGTGTTGTGGTTGTTTGGTGTGCCTTGGCTCACGAGCAAGGCGGCCGGGCATATGGCCTTTGAAAACTAAACCTTCGGAGTCGCAGTGAAGTCGGCTTTCTTGGATTTGCGACTTCATCTAGCCTTCCTGCCGGTGATTGGACATTGGTTTGCACCGGATGCTGACACGCGAGACGAGGACGACGGCAAGATTGAGGCCTTCTCGGAACGAGATTCCGGAGAGTATATGACGGCTGGCTTGATGCCGCCCAAGCAGAAGAGCGAGTGAGGACTTAGTATGAGTTTTCACACAATGCCGAGCCAGAGCCTTGAGCCAGCCACCGGTGTCGCGTTGTTCATCTGCCTGAGTCACTGGTCGGCGGTGGCTCATGCTCGCCGTTGATAAAAAAATGGAACCAGAGAAACTACTCACGTCACCGGATCTCGATCTGACTTCCGACAACCTCAAGAATGGACTCGGGCGTTGGTTCTCGATCTACGATACACTCACCGAGACACTGTCGAAACCTCCCTATGACATCTCGCCCGAGTGGCGATTCTACAAGGACGGTGGAGCATGGTTGTGTAAGATGACTCGGAAGAAGAAGACGGTATTTTGGATATCAGCCTGGAAGCAATTCTTGAAGTGCGGGTTCTATTTCACCGCGAAATCAGGCGATGGCATTTCCGATCTCTCTATCGACCAATCATTGAAGTCTTCCTTCGATAAGACCGATCCGATCGGAAAGCTACGTCCTCTGATCATCGACCTCACAGCGAAGAAGCAACTCGACGATCTTTATACCGTAGCGAGCTACATGATCTCCCGAAAGTAACCTAACCCAGAAGGGGGTATTGCTGCGGAACGAAGCGGTTGACTTGCAGTGTTCCTAGGTTGGCACCGCTGCTGCATCAAGGAAGAACCCGCCCCAGTGAGGAGCGGGCTGTGCAAACCTGCGGAATGCCGCGCTACTAGGTCTTCTTGTACCCGAGCGCGATCCTTCCATCCTCCATCATCGACTTCTTGTGTGCCGAGGCTCATGCCGTGTTGGCGAAGTATCTCCCGGCATTCCGGCCGGTGACTTGGCCCGAGGAGGCTCGTTCAGCCTCTAGGCGGCACCGGGCGAGGTCTCGGGCGACATCCTCCTGAGTCTTGCCTTCCTGATACCACTGGGAGGCGGGGGACGGAATCGGGGAACCCGCGCCCCTTTTACCCCCCGGGAACCTGTCCCGGAACGTCCGAGCGTGTCCAAGCCGACTGTAGCCAAACTAAGCCAAAAGGGGGCCTGAGGGTATCGCGTTTGGGTTCGCGTTGTGGTGATAGCCATCGCATCAATTTCGATAGCTACCTGGCAAAGCCAAACGTTCTGCGACTCCGGGGGGACGCCCATTATATGGCGACCCGTAAAATTGCAGCACGGGCATGCTGGCAATTATGGGCGACACTGTTGTTTTGCCTCACGTTACACTGTAAAGCCGGTACGGTTACCGTTGCCGAATTAACTCCTCGGCGGTCAAGCCAATATCACGAGCAATCTGGCGTAACCTACCCCAGGTGATTTCTATGCGCTCCCAAGTTTCCAATTCACCAGCATCGCGACCTTCGAAGCCCCAGCTTCCCCCTTTGGCCTCCCGTGTGCGCGACCGGAATCGATGGCCCTTGCCAACCTGCTTGAACACCGACCTTTCCTGCCTGACCTGATCGAAGGCACGGACTATCCGGACCGTCCGCACAAGCGCCAGAACAAAGACCTGGACCGCGTCCTCGCCATCGCCGCGCCGTCTCCTCATCCTGCCCGAAACCTACCCGGCGAAGACAGAGGAAGACGTAGCTCCTCGTCGCCTTACCGGCTTTCAAGTTTGACACTGGTTCAATATTGTACCACATTGCCCTCATGGCAACGCGCGCTGCTCCCAGTCACGACGTCGAACTCAAGCAGTCTCTGACGACCTCGATCCGGAGGAAAATGGCCCAGGATAACCTTTCCATTACCGCCCTGGCTGAGCGCATGGGCACCGGCCGCACAGCTGTGCGCCGCATCCTCGACGCCAAGAACACATCGATCACCTTCCGCTCGATGAGCCGCGCCGCCCAGGCGGTGGGACTACGAATCAAGCTCAGCGCTGAGCCCATGTCTCCCGATGATCTCGGCAGGCTAGCCCATCGGCTTGCCAAGAGTAAGAACCGTGCTGAGTCCGTTAAACTCACCGAGAAGATCACCAACGGCTTCTACGCTGGCTCCTAATGCCAAAGGTCCAACGTAAAGACATTCCAAAAGCGTTACTCGCCCATCTACTTCAGCGAATTGAGGAGCGCAGCATCAATGCAGATGCCCTCAGATCTCTGGCATCCTGGCTCGACACCAACCCCGAGGTGCCACCGGGGGACTGGTACAAACGTTTCCCAACGATGACCGTCTGTGGGAAAAGCACGCTCGTTAAAACCTTCCTGACTCCTACGCAGACCCCCATCGGAAAGGAGGTCTGAAGGGCAACCCAATCACCGGCCAAGCTTCGTCGCCGGTCTTTCGGGATTCGCATGCTCCGCACTTCAGACAGGTCGGGGAACTGTCCTCGTCGGAAACACTGCTCACAGGACTTCGGAATTGGATGAGCAACTCCGGCAGTTGTTAGAAGGCACTGGCGTGATGTTTACACGAGACGCTAACACCAGGAGCGTTAAGTTTAACTCTTGTCGAGATCCAGACAGGGACCCTATTTCACACCGAGAGATCCAACGCCAGATCGCCCACGTTTTGAGCTCAATCACCTAGACCGTAACACCTATTTGCATGACTTTGAGTCCAGAGTCGGCCAATGAAATGGATCCCCACACATCCCCAGCTAGTCGCATACGACAAGCTCCGCGATACGAAGAATCTTGACCTTCTTTGGTGTATGAACAATTTCGTTTTCCCACTGAACTTGCTCGGGCATCGCTTTTCCTCCGGAAAAGCCTCGCCGGTGAGCGCTATTAATTCGAGCGGCTCAGGCGGTCTCAGCAGTACGTTCCAGAGTGATAGTCCGACCTGCCAGCCCGCGAACAAAGATGGGTTCAGCTTTGCTGCTGATTCCCGAAGGACTTCCCTCTCGAAAACACCCTTGGATATCCCTGATTTCCTGGTGGGGGTTAGCGCTATACGTTAGCACTAAGTGGAAAACTTGGACAAAAATACAACCTAAGTTATTGATAATGAATAGGTTGGAGGCGGGGGACGGAATCGGACAACTACCGGTGCCGGATTTCTCAAACACCGAACTGCGTTCCGACCGCGCCACCAGAGCACGAAACTCAATAGTGCTCCGAACACCTGTAGAATCAGGCCATTCTGCGCGTTCGTCAAGCACTCCTAGCAACTCGCCCACTCCGCGCTACTACCCGCCCACTACCCATCCATAACCGGTTTACTGGCACTTTCACTGGCACTTTCACTGGCACCAATACCGGTATCCGCAGAGCTGCACGTGCCTGAATCGCACGGCCTCCAAGGCATTGTTCCACAGCACCCACGATAGCTGCCTGAACCTGCCATCGGTCGGCCGAGTCGGCCCGCATCCGGTCGGGACTTCGTGTGCTCATGCCTTCGCGGGTTGGCGCCTCTGGTTGCTCCGCGCACCGGCGCGCCGGCATCAGCCGTCACGCCGCTGCTCCGGCTCCGCGCCCGCCAGCGCCAATCCGCTCAGGTGTGTTTCGGCGGAGCGGTCGTGCTCTCTCGGTCCGGGGTGAAGAGAGCACAACCGCTCCTTCACGAAACACAAAAACATGAGCACCAACGAAGTCATCACCCCGACCGCAAACCAGTCCGTCTCAACCCCAATGATGGAGGCGATTCAATCCGTCACCCGGCAAGGCGCACGCGCGCTGAGGAACTACAACCAACCCCAGGAATGGAAGCTGATCTCGCTCCGGGAATGTCCAACACCCGAATCTCTCCAACTCTGCGACACGCCAGATATGGCGGCGAATTATTGGCGGGCGAACGTCGTCACTAACCCCTACTTCAACCCCGAGTGCGAGACTCTCGCGGTTCTGATGCTGAACACCAGGCGTCGTGTCAAAGGTCACTGCGTCGTCTCAATTGGGACGATGGATACCATTCTCGTGCATCCGCGCGAGGTCTTCAGATTGGCAGTCATCGCCAGTGCTCATGCCATCATAATTATGCACAATCATCCCAGCGGTGAGCCAAATCCGTCCGAGGCGGACATCCGCATCACCCGCGATCTCATCCGCGCCGGCCAACTCCTCAAGGTCGAAGTTCTTGACCACGTCATCGTGGGGCATGGCAAACATGCCAGTCTCCGAGAATTGGGATTCTTTCATAGCTGAGCGATTCGCTCCAATGCTGGCCGCAGCACAGCGGGCCAGCCGAACCGTCATTGGCGTAGGCCAGTGAAGAACTTGGCCACGAGTGCGAATGCCGCCGCCAAGTCCTGGCCCAGTCCGCATTCACTGGCCAAGTCTGCAAAAGGCCCCGCCCAAGTCTGGGGAGGCGGTTCGAGCGATGGCGGAACGGGGTGGGTATCGCGGCGCCGAAATGTCGCCTCGATGCTCTGCCGCAGACGAACCAGGTCGAGTGTGTCGGATTCGACCAACAATACCAGGTCCACCAAATCCTTTACGCGCGAGTTCGGACGGCCCTCACGGGGCAATGAATAGGCGTGCAGCTTCTCCGCGAACTGTTCCTCCCTGGAAATGGCGGGCATTTTCTGGGGCAGAATCCCAGCGAAGCCCAACCAGTCATGTCCTTCCAGAAGCTCGAACGGTTCTCGGAGCACATCGCCCGCGCTTACATCCAGATGGAAGCTGATGAATCGTCGCCCGGCCATGCGGGCGTCGATGGGAAACCGTGAGCCGCCGTAGGGCGCGGCATCGAGGTCGAGAGTCGGTTCGCCGATCACGAAGGCGAAACCATCTCCGAGGTCCACGTCCGATGCCTGAGTCAACAGGTCGCGCATTGCCACCGGATTCCAATCCTTCGCGCCCTCGGGCAGCCTCCGGAGTGCGAGGTCAATGTCGCGCGTCGTGCGAGCCGACCGAATGCGAAGTTCCATGGCGTAGCCGCCCTTCAGCAGCCACGGCGATTCGGCATGGCGAAAGAGCCGGCACAACAGACGGTCAAACGCCACCTGACGGCGCAGACGTTGAAGGTCGAGTCCTTGCTCTGCCGCCATGGCCTTGAGCCTGTCTTCCAGGGCAGCCCGAAGCGCCGCAGGGGTTGCGTATCGTCGTGGCGGCTTCATTGGCTATGTTGCTCCAGCAGCCGATCGAACCATTGCGGATGGCCGCCTCGCCGCCGTAGGTCGAGGACTTGTTGTCGGGTGATGACACCACGCTTAGTTCCTTCGCGGAGTGCTTGCTCTGCGAAGTCTTGGTGGCCCAGCGCGGCCACGTCGGCGACGGCCCGGATCGCCCGGGTCACGGCGAAGCCCTGGCGCTGTTCGATCTCGCCCTCCTCGAGACGGGCGCTGTGCAGCACGAGCACTTTCGGTGTAGGCGCAGTGCGACGGAAACCGGGCGGCACTGTCATGTGGAGCTTGGAGGGATTGGCATCCGACAATTCGTGCATGCTCAGAGCGGTCTCGTGGGAATAAACGCCTACGGGCTTGCCCGCACGGTTGCGTGACCACAGGGAGTATATCACGTATTGTTCTTCCATTGACCGGGGAAAACGCGCCAGTCGGTAGATCCCGCGTTCGACCCGAAGCCAGTTGCCTGCCCTGACATGATGCGCCTGGCTGCCGAGCCGAAAGCCGACCTCAGCAGCTTGTTTGGCGGTGAAGTAGCCCTGCTGCCCCTCGACGATTTCGAACAGGGCGTCAGAGGCAGATGTTTTCCGGTTCGGCACGCCGCAAATATACAAGGGAGTTGTATAAACATGCAATGGTTTTTGAGGTTCATTTCGCTGCCAGCCACGCCCGCCGCCTAATTGGAGCTATGACTTCCGCAATCGCCGGACCAGCCTGACCGGGGAGGTCAGCACCAAGGAACTCTATACGTACGACAACCTGGACCGGGTCACGCAAGTCGATCGCAAGAACGGAGCGACGGGTGTGCTCATTGGCCGGCAGGCGACCAATTACGATTACCGGGACCGGGTTTATCAGCGGCTCACCTACGCGGTGAACCCGAGCACGGGCGCGGTGGGCAACAGCCTCAAGGATGACTTTTGGTATGATCCCAGCGGCAACCTCATGTTGCAGACGGCTCCCGGGACCGGCGCGCTCAACAAGGCCGGCTATGACGGTGTGGGCCGGGTGACGAAACGCTATGTGGGCTGGGATGCCACGGCGCCGACCTATGCCAGTGCCAGTGTTGTCACCAACGACACGGTGATGCGGCAGGAGGAGTTTGCCTGCGATGCCGCCAGCAACGTCATTCAGCAGACCAGCCGCGAACGGTTCCACAACGCGACGGGCACCGGTGAGCTTCAAACGCCCAGTACCGAGCCCAAAGCGCGGGTCAGCTACGTGGCTCTTTATCCGGACGCGCTCGGTCGCGAGCAAGCCTCGGCCGATTACGGCACCAACGCGGCGGCGGCGTTCAGCCGTCTGGCCACGATCCCGGCCCGCTCGGACACGGTGCTGGTCAACTCGACGGCTTACAACACGGCGGGCGAAGCTTACCAGACCACCGACCCCAAAGGGGTGGTTACCGAATGGACCCTTGATCACGCCGGGCGGCTGACCAGGAAGGTCGAGGACGTGGGCGGGCTCGCTCGCGAGACCCAGTACGCCTACAACGCCGACGGGCGTCTGCAAACCCTCACGGCCAAGAACTCGGTCACTGGCGACCAGTTGACCCAATACTTTTACGGTACGACGCTCACCGAATCGGCGGTCGCTGTTACGAACTTAATTGAGGTAGTAAGAACGCTTGATTTGGCGTCGTAAGGATTT
>CAYPNF010000007.1:0-225784 GCA_964411985.1 uncultured Verrucomicrobiota bacterium | reverse complement strand
GGAATCGCTTGGTTTATCTGGTGATTTGCCCCCGGGCTCATGGCCTTGCGATTGGCGTGAACCTGAACTCCGATCGGAGCTGCAACTTCGAGTGCGCCTATTGTGAGGTGAACCGGGATACATCCAATCGCACCAAACCTCTGGACGTGGAGTCCATGGTGCGCGAACTGGACACCACACTGGAGTTGTTTGCATCCGGGAAGTTGCAGAGGCACCCTCGATTTCAGCACCGGCCTCCCGATCTGTTGAGGTTGCAGCAGGTTTTCCTCACCGGAGACGGAGAACCGACGCTCTGCCCGAATTTTGCTGAGGCAGTGCGTGCCGTGGTCCATCTGCGCGCTCTGGGCAAATACCCGTTCTTCAAATTGGTGCTGGTGACCAATGCCTCCGAGTTGGCCAAAACGGAGGTGGAGAAGGGCTGGCAAAGTCTGACGCCCAACGACGAGATCTGGGCCAAGCTCGATGCGGGCACTGAGGAGTACTTCAACAAGGTAAACCGGGCCTCCGAACCGTTCGACAAGATCCTCAGCAACATCCGCCTGGTCGGCCGGCAGCGCCCGGTCATCATTCAGAGCCTTTTCTCAAGATTTCAACAGGAGGATCCCAGTGAGGAGGAGATTGCATGCTACGTGAACCGCCTGCAAGAGCTCCAGGCGGACGGCGCGTCCATCTCCCAGGTCCAGGTTTACTCCGCTCTGCAACCGACGCGGGACGCCACCTGCCAACACCTGCCCCTCCGGCAGTTGTCCAAGATTGCGCAAAACGTGCGTGCCGCCACGGGCCTTCGCGTCGAGGTCTTCTGACCAGCCACAGACGTCAAGGTCAACCTCGACAAAGCGCTCGCCAGCAAGGGACTTCCCTTCTAGGGTCCATGGGCATTCATGAATGCTCTCGAGATCAAGTCGGCTGATACCGCTACCTTCGACCTGCTATCGCTTGGCGAAATCATGCTCAGGCTGGACCCTGGGGAAACGAGGATTCGCTGCGCACGCGAGTTCCGAGTGTGGGAGGGGGGTGGGGAATACAACGTCGCCCGAGGGTTGCGCCGCTGTTTTGGCATGCGCACCGCCGTCGCTACCGCCCTGGCAGACAACGAAGTAGGACGACTTCTGGAGGACTGCATTCTTCAGGGTGGGGTTGATCCAAGGTTTATCCAGTGGGCACAATTCGACGGTGTGGGACGCATCACGCGGAACGGTTTGAATTTCACCGAGCGTGGATTCGGGTTGCGAAACGCGACCGGGGTATCCGACCGGGGCCACACCGCTGCCAGCCAGTTGAAGCCGGGCGATTTTGACTGGGACCACATTTTCGGAAAGGTCGGTGTTCGCTGGCTTCATACTGGAGGCATTTTCGCTGCCCTGAGCGACTCCACGCCACAAGTCGTGCTCGAGTGTGTCAGGAAGGCGAAGGAGTACGGCACCGTAGTCTCCTACGACCTCAACTACCGGCCCAGCCTGTGGAAGAGCATCGGAGGAAAGGCCCGCGCCCAGGAGGTCAACCGGGAAATCGCCCGATACGTCGACGTCATGATCGGGAACGAGGAGGACTTCACGGCGTGCCTTGGCTTCCAGGTTGAGGGAGCGGACGAGAACCTACTCCACATTGACGTGAATGCATTCCAGCGGATGATCGCTGTCGCAGTGAAGGCCTTTCCCAATTTCAAAGCCACTGCCACAACCCTGCGAGCCGCCCGCACGGCTACACGCAATGACTGGAGTGCCATTGCCTGGATGAACGGGACTTTCTATGAGAGTCGTCCTTACCCCGATCTGGAAATCCTCGATCGGGTCGGAGGAGGAGACAGCTTCGCCTCTGGGTTCATTTACGGTTTGATCACCGTGGGCGATCCCCAGAAAGCCGTCGAGTACGGTGCGGCACACGGTGCGCTAGCCATGACCACCCCCGGGGACACGTCGATGGCCACCCAAGCCGAGGTGGAGAAGCTAATGAAAGGTGGCGGAGCGAGGGTGCAGCGCTGAAAAACCCAGCCCGGGAATCCCTGGTGTACGCGGTGCCTCGCGCGTTCAAGTTCCTGGTTCCGGCGTGGCACGATCGACGCTAAATCCCTGCTCGCGTAAGCGCTGCAACTTGTAAATCAACGCCCTGCGGCTAATCCCCAGGACTCTCGCCGTTTCCGACCGGTTGAAATCATGCTCACGCAGCGCCTCAAGAACGGTTTGTTGTTCAATCCGGTCAAGGCGACGGGTATCCTCAGCCGGAAGGGGCTCGGCTGAATCCAAGGCCTGAGAGCGGAGTTTGGTGGGAAGATGTTCAGGTAACACGATTCCACCGCACGAGAGGAGCGAGGCTCGTTCCATGGCGTTGCGCAACTCACGCACGTTGCCGGGCCAGGAATACCGCTGCAGAATGGTGGAAACGGAAGCGGAAATGCGAGCACGGCCACTGCTGAACTCCTCGGCAAATCGCAGGGCCAAGGGCTGGATGTCCTCCTGGCGCTCACGGAGCGGAGGAATGCTCAGTTCCACCACGTTCAAGCGATAGTACAGATCCTCACGGAACATCCCTTTGCGAACCGCTTCCTCCAGGTTTTTGTTGCTGGCAGCAAGGATTCTCGCATTGCTGAACACCTCTTTGTTAGCCCCCAAACGCTGGAATCGGCCGTCCTGGATGACTCTCAGAAGCTTGGCCTGCAACGGTGGAGTCATCTCCCCGATCTCGTCGAGGAAGATCGTGCCTCCTATGGCATATTCAAAACGCCCAATCCTCTGCGCCGTTGCACCGGTAAAGGCGCCCTTCTCGTGCCCGAACAACTCGCTCTCCAGCAAGGTCTCCGGAAGAGCCGCACAGTTGACTTTCACCAGCGGCCCCTGGGCGCGTCGACCCCACGAATGGATGACATCCGCCAGAACTTCCTTGCCTACCCCGCTCTCCCCGACGATCAGCACTCGGCTTTCAGAATCGGCGATCAAAGCCGCGTCTCGGAACAGCGCTTGCATGAGCGGACTCTCCGCAACCACGTGGGCTGGCAACTGCCGGTCCGCGTGGAACGTCGGAGACAGGTTGCTGGATAATCCCAAGGCCTGGCGCACGGAAGCCAGCAATTCGTCCAAATCAATCGGTTTGGAGAGATAATTCACGGCCCCATCGCGCATCGCATCAACCGCCTCACGGATGTCCGCGTACGCAGTGACAAGAAGCACGGGCAGTAAGGCCCGCTCACGCCGAGCCCGTCGGAGGGTCTCCAAACCAGAAATCCCGGGCATGCGAACGTCCGAGATCATCAGGTTTAAAGGCTTGGCATTCAATGTTTTGAGAGCCTCCTCTCCGGAGTCCACGGTAAGGATTTCGAACCCCTGCTTCCTGAGAAACGAACTGAGGAGACTCCGCTGGCTGGCGTCATCGTCCACAATCAAGATAGTCGGTGCAGGCACTGACTCTATGACGCTTTCGGAAGGCATGTTGGTTACTACTTCGCGCACAGGACCATGTGGCTGATCCGGAAAACGGCCCCATGTGGCTGGTTGGGAAGGCACTCGATCTCCCACCCATGGGCCAGAATGATTTGGTGAACGACCGCAAGGCCCAAGCCTGTGCCCCCCGGCCGGGTAGTGAAATAGGGTCGAAACAATTCGGTGACATTCTCTGGGGCCACCCCCGGCCCATCATCTCGAATCTCGAGGCTTACTTGGTTCGGCCCGGATCGCTCCCCCACCACCTGAATCGCGCCTCCCTTTTCCACGGCTTGCACCGCGTTCAGCAGCAGATTGAAGAGAGCTTGCCGAAGTAATTGGTCATCCGCTTCCACAGGGGGGAGGTCACAGTGGATCTGGACCCCAATCCCCTTCTCCTCCAAGTCGGACCCCAGCGTTCGAACAACTTCCGCCAATGCATTACTCAGCAGGACTCTCGTCCGTCGAACCTCTCGCGGCCGTGAGTAGTTGATAAACTCATTCAACTGCGCGGTGACCCGATCGGTTTCATCCACAATATCCAGAGCACGGGTGCGGGTTTCCGCCGGCAGGATATGTTCTTTGGCGATCATCTGGGCAAGACCGCGGACAATGTTGAGAGGGTTTCGGGTTTCATGGGCGAGGCCAGCTGCCGCCAGGTTCATTTCCTTGAGCCGGGTGTTCAGTTCGGCCGCCCGCGCGAGCCGAACCTCCAACTCGGAAGAGCGCGCAAGATTCGTCCAAGCCAATCCCAGACCCAACACCGCCACGCCTCCGAGCAGGACAATGATGCACCGGATCCAGAGGTCCCGTTGCAGGGCAGTAGCCAGGTTCTGAGTCGAAAGGACAACCAGGAAACTATGCACCCCTTGCTTTTCCAACATCGACTTGTAATCCGTTTCACTCATCCAGGACGGTCGCCCAAAGAAGGGTCGATCCCCGCGGCGCGGCCGGTCCGGGCGGCTGTTCGTGGAGGAGAACCCGCCAGCTTCCGGCGGTGGTGGCTCGAACCTATCCATGGGAGGCGGCTGAGGCGGGTTGGACTCCCCGAGATTGTTCGTGGCGCCAACGGCGTTGGTGCCCGCGGGGGGGCGGCCCATCGGGAAAGGACCGCGCTGGCCAGCAGGAATCACGATGGTGGGCCGGGAGTAGTCCATCTCCGTGGTCATGTTCGTCCCCAAATCCACTAGGTTGACGAGAGTCACCGTCTGACCAGCCCAGTGGACGCCACTCGAAGCCAGGCGTTTCGGTTCCACATCGATGTCAGAGCCGGCAGCGGCCACCACCTCTTCCGCACTGTTCAACAAGGCGATTGCTTCCAACTCACCAGGTCGAACCAACGACTTCAAAGTGGACTCGAGGCGATCCTTGGGAATCCCCCCGAAGCGACGCAGTGAGCGCAAGACGACTCCCAGAGTGGTCGAGACATCCTTGGCGTGATTAATCACTTCAGCCCGGGCCGAAGTGCGGACCCGAGTATGCTCCATTCCCTGCCACAGCACGATAACCCCCCACACTGCGGCAAGGGCGCCGTAAGCCCACTGAGTTTTCCGGTTCATGTTCGAAGGGGGTTGCGGGATCTTCGAAGGTTCCTATTTCTTCTTTTTCTTCTTGTCGGGCGGTGGAGCCTCGCTTGCGCCCCCCTTGTCAAGGTACCAGTCCAGTTGCTCTTCACTGAAGGCTTTCGGGACGAGGCTTTTGCCTTTTTGCTCCGATGAAGTGACGGCAGCGAGTTGCGAGCTCTCACGAATCACGTGCGGAGTCAAAAAGATCAGCAACTCGGTCTTCACATCGTTCTTGATCTTGCGTTTGAAGGCCCATCCCAGCACCGGGATATCGCCCAGAATCGGAACCTTGTGCTCCGTGTCCAGCTTCGTGGAGGCCATCAGCCCACCGATAACGATCGTCTGGCCATCAGGAGTTACGACGACTGTATCCGCGGAGCGGGTGTTGATAATGGGGGCTGTAATTCCATCCCCTACCGTCGTGCTTTTCTCCGAGATGTCCGAAATCTCGGGCGAAACGATCATCTCCACCATGCCATCCGAGGTGATAAACGGCGTGACATTCAGCAGGATACCCACGTTCTCGTAGGTGATCGAGCTGTTCTGATTGTTGTTCTGGTCGAGCCGAACATTCGTGACCAGCGGAACCCGCTGGCCCACGGTGATGGAGGCCTGCTGGTTGTTCCTGGCCATGATGGAGGGACGGGAGAGGATCTCCGTCTTTCCCGCCTGCTGAATCATTCGCAAGGTGGCTTGAAAGTCGCTCCCAACGATCTGGTAGATCCCAGCCCCGGGAGGGACTGGAGCCGCTCCTGCAGACGCCAACCCAAAGATCTGGCTCACGATACTGGTCTGCCCGCCACCGATGTTCTTGGTATAGGAACCTTCGACACCGACGTCGAGTTCATCCCGATGTGTCACCGAGAGGAACACACATTTGATAAGAACCTGTGGCGCAGGCCTGCTGAGGTTGGTAACCACTTGGCTGATGCTCTGCGCGGTCTCGTCATCGGTCACCACGATCAGTTTGCGCGTCTCTTGGTCATAGGTCACGGTCGCGCCCCCCATTTCCGAACTGGTCGGGTAGGTGGCGGAGGAACGGGACGTCCCGGTGCGGGCTCGGTTGCCAGTACCGAATCCCTGGGCTTGGCTTGAGAGCGGTAGGCAGCTCAAACATGCCAGCAAAAACGCAACCCGTGGCGCCCGGCAGATCAGTTTCAAGTAATGCATGGGAATCCTTTTCAGTAGAGGCTGGCGCTTCATGTCGGTCATCGTCCCCCCCCGGTGCTGCTGCCAAAACCAGAACTGGTGGAGCCAGTCCCAGACCGGGATTGGTTCCGCGTCTGTGTTTGGCGGTTGTTCAATTGGTTCGCGTTCTGCTGCGACGAATTCCGACTGGAAGTACTGGTGTTGCCTTGGTTCGGGAAGAGGCTTTGGATCACGTCCTGCACAGCCTGGGGATCTCCATTCTCCACGGAATAGACGAAGACCTTTTGTTTGCGTCGAGGGTCGGAATCCAGTTGTTCCAACATCTTACCTATCTGCGTCATCAGATCCCGCGAGGCGCTCACCACCACCGAGCCAGTGCGAAGATCCGCCACGGCCACGACTTTCGTCTGCTTTTGCAGACGTGCACTCTGCGAGGCGCTCGATGCGCCACCCAGGTTACCAAAGCCACCGCCCGCTCCCCCGAAACGCCCTCCAAACTGGATCTGACCTCGTCCCCCACCCTGGGAGGTCCCGGTGGTGCTCCCGGTGTCGGAAAAGAGGCTAGCCAGGAGGTCCGCTGTCTCCTGGGGATCAGCATACTTCAGCCGAAATACCCGCAACTCCGTGATATCCTCCACGTCTCTGTCCACCTGCTGAATCACATCCTCAATCACGGTCATCTGGTCTTCGGGCGCGCTGACCACAATCGCGTTACTGCGTTCATCCGCCACCGCTATCACCTTGGAGGTCGCCACCCTCGCTGACCCGCTGGAACCCGAACCTGCGTCCTGTCCTCCACCGCCTCGCATCCCGCGGAAGAACTGCTGCATTTGGTTCTGGCCGCCGCCGCGTTGGCTGGAACTGTCCTGGGTCGTAAACAGATCCTTGATCAGGGTCGCCAGGGCCTTAGCGTCGGCATATTTCAATACGTGCACCCGAATGGAAGATACGCTCGCGATGGCGGTGTCCAGGGCTTTCACAATCTCAGCCATGCGCCGGATATTCGTGCGGGTGTCGGTAAGAACAAGTGCATTTCCCCCTTCGTTCGCAGTCAGATTGGCAGTGGTGGGAAGCAGTGCTTGCAGGTCCTTGCTGACCTGAAGCGCATTGATGAACCGCACGGGAATAATCTGCGTCACCACCTCGTCGCTCTTGGGAATTGACTGCGGATCGTTGCCGCTCACGACCGGAATGTCCCGTTTCTTCGCTTCATCCCGGCTGATAATCGTCAGGGTTCTGCCACTGCGGATGGCCGCGTAGCCGTTCTTGTTTAACACGGAATCTAACAGGGTCAGGGCCTCATCCTTCGTCAGCGGTTGGTTACTCCAGACATCCACTTTCCCCCGCGCTTCGGTCTCCAGATTGATGATAAACCCGGCGGCTTCGCTGAGGTAGTTTAAAACCATCTCGAGCGGCGCTCCCCGGAAATTCAGCCGCAAACCCTTGGTCCCATCAGGAAGCAAAGGGGTGTCGAGCGCATTGGTGGTGGAAGCTCCCAGAGGCTTGGCTTCCCCAGCCCCCGCATCCTTCGCCATCGCCGGTACTACAGCGGGGGAAGCTTCGCCCACTGGCTTGGCGGCAACCGTTTCAGACGGTTCCCCTGCCGGTTCCACGCCCGCCGGAGGCTGGTTGGTCTCCCCGGGGTCCGCTTCCTCCACTTTCGCCGGAAGTTGGTTGGTGCTCGTCGGATCATCGCCTTGGGCCGCGTGGGTTGAGCACACGCCCAGAATGCCGGCAAGGAATAGGGGGTAAAATGGGGCTTTCATCGGTTCATTTCCTTTTCTCTCTTCTGCAAAAGTCGTTTTAGCACTTCGTCGCTGCCAGCATCGCTGGATGCGGAGGTTTCGGCTCCGCCGGATGCCGTTCCGGAGGTCGTGGAATCAGAGGGGCCGGAAGACTCCGTGCGGTAGGAACCGGCGCCGGTGGACAATCGCCATTCCCCCCCATCCTCACGCTTCAGCTGAGAACTCACCTGCATCTCCAGGGTCTTGCCATTGGCCTCGAGCTGCACTGACTTTGAATCCACCGCTTTCAACTTCCAGCCAGCGACCGCCGATCCCGCCGGGATGGATTTGCGGAAATCAGAGCTGCTGCCATCGAACAGGGCGAACGTGCCCCTCTCGTAACTCACAATGCCCACCAGGGCCAGGGTGTCCGTCTTCTTGGGAGCGCGGGTCGGGCGACTGGGCCCCGCCGGGCGGCCGCCAGAACGGTTGGCATTGAAGATATTCCGGTCACTCACCAAGCGGAATGAGGAAAAGTCACGGGACGAGGCAGGAGAGTTGGTGGAGGCAGCCTTGTCGGTGGAGGAAACCTTGGAATCACCCCGTTTCCCTCGTAGGACCGGAGACGCCATGGAGTTCGTGGAAGTCCCAGCAACCACTGTACGGTTGCTGGATCCATCCACGGCCACCGCCTGGTTCGTCTCGTCCGCGGCAAACCCACGCCCCAACGACAGAACGATGAGTAGGCACCCGACACCGGCAACCAACAGTCTTCGCCCGCCGGAGAGGGAGGACTGGCTTGAGCGCTGAGTTCGGACTTTCGTGTTCATGATCCAGAGGGAGTCAGCATGAGAGTGCTCACCTGCAGTCCCAGGGTGATCTGCTGGCCTTCACTGTCCTTGGTGCTCAGTTCGAGCGTATCCACTTTCATACCCAACGGGTCCTTTTCCAAAAGATAAAGGAAGCGCGTCAGACTGGAGAGATTCCCGGAGGCATCCACCCGGCACTCGAGAGTCGCGTAATCGTCGCTCGCCTTCTTCCACTGGGGACGGATCGAGGCGATGCTCACGCTGCTGTCCTGGGAACAGCGGTCGAAGGTCTTCAAGACCCGACTTTCCGCTAGCGAAGCGTCCCGCGGAAGCGTGTTGGTACGCATAGAGTCCCATCGATCCTGAATGGACTTGCTCCGTCCCAGAAGCACGTCCCCTTGCGCCACTTTTTTGCGGAGTTGCATCAGCGTCTCACCGCGCTCTTTCCAACTCTTGATCATGGGCGTCAGCACCAGCCGATCCCCCAGAAGCATCGCCAGCGCGGTGCCCGCCACCAATCCCAGGAGCTGTTGTCGATTCTGCAAATTCATGGGCTTGTCCGATCTTTCCAGTGAAAACTGAATGTGAATTCCAAGGGAGTTTTGCCTCGAATCTGCTCCACCTTCACGTTATTGACTTCCTCCCCTCCCCCTAGCTTCTCCAAGACCCGCAGCAAGGCCTGTCGATCCCTCGCCGTACCGTGACAGGTCACCTGCGAGGTGTCCCGCATTTCCACTGTTTTGGCGGAAACCGCTCCGTCTTCGGGAAACGCTTCGGTTAGGCGCTTTAAAATGCTCAGCGAGCGAATCGATTCATCGAACCAGGGCCGATAACGACGAATCTGGGACTGCATGTCTTCCAGTTCGTAGACGCGCGAAGAAATGGCCTTCCACTTCGATTGCCAGCGCCACAGTTGAACCTGCTGAACCAAGAATCCCAACAGGAGCACCATTCCGATCGTTCCGGCTGTCCCTGCCACCCAAGCGGTTCGACGGGTCGAACACTTGGCCAGGAATTGCCGCAACGGACTGACCTTGGGCTGGAGGTACTGGAGTGTCGGCGGAACCTCGTTCAAGTATCTGGCCGCCAGCATGGCCCATGGGGTCAAGGCCAACCCCGACGGAAGACGTTTCATCAACGGTCCATCATCGGCAGGACCCGCCATATCCACCGTCACCCCCATTCCCTCCATCGAGGAGCGTAATCCCGTCCACAGCTGCTCGGCAGCCGTTCCCTGCCCAAAAACCTGGATGCGCCGAACGGACTCCCGCAGCCCGGGCGGCAATTGGCCAAGGGTGATGCGGAGTTCGCGAAGCACCTGGGGAACCTGAACCTGCAGGCCGCTCTCCCCGCGTTCCCAGATCCCCTCCAGGTATCGAAGCGCGGCGATCCCCCCTTTCCCAAGGACCTGGAGGCTTGCCCCCTCGGAACTGAGCAGGAGCGAGGCTCTCCCTGCATCCTCCGCCCGCCCCCCCCCTTCCATCGCACAGATCCCAGGACACATCCAGATCGGCCTGAGTTGGGCCGCTTCCAGAACGGACTCCAACCTTGACAACTGCTGCTTTGCCACCCCCGTGAGCAACGCGTATCGCTGACCGCCCGGGGCGGAGAACCTCGACTCCGAAAGTGAGAGGAGCTCCAGATCGCACGGAAAACCCCGCTCCGCTTCCATCACCAGCAAAGACGCCAGATCCTCCTCTGGCAAGTCGGGAAGCTGTATCCGAAGTGTCAGCACCCACGACAGCGGAATGGAGACGACGCAATGGCGCTCTCGAATCTGAGCCTGATCCAGGAGCTTTCGGATCTCCCTGCCAACCAAATCCACATCGTGGGTGAAAGGATCAAGCGAGAGAGCGGCCGAAAAGGTCTGGGGCGCCTCGATACCGGATCTCCCCCGGCGCAGCACGCACCCCTCCAGGCGGTTTCCCTCCACCGAGAGGCCCAGCACGGAAGACCGGCTCCTGCGGGATCGTGCGCCCATCCATGGGAATCGCGTCGGCAACATCTGTAATAATTGTAGGGCGATCATCGCGTTTGGCTCGTCAGAAGGACTTCTTTGCGGATTTTCGGGCCCAGTGCCCACCCCAGGTGGGTGAGATCCTGCCGAAACAACACCTTCGGCCCACCCTCACTCAAATCAATGACATAACGAATCCGAGTGTAACCGCGGCCGAAGTGGCCCAAGGTCACGATGTCGGCAGTGTACTGGTAACTCCGGCCGGTCAGGTAAGGACCCGCCTGGATCGCAGCCGCCTGATCCAGCACTTCGGTCACCCAGCCCACGGACCGCAGTTCCGTCTGGCTCATGGACCGCCGCCTCGTAATCAGGGCCTTGGCATTGTCCACCCCGATTCCTGGGATCACTGAAAGCACCGCTTCGCTGGCCGTATTCACGTTGACCAGGCCATCCACGTAATTCGTGGACGAGACCAGGCTGCCCTCGACAAGTTCAAGTTCGGACAGGGTCATCTGGCCGCGAATGTAGAACTCGAGGACGCTGCGGGAGGCCGTCCCTCCGGCTCCTGCCTGCCGCACGATCGTGTTAGCCCGGCTGGAATCAAGTTTGGCTTCCAGGATCGTGGCCACCGAAGCGAGATTCGTACTAGCCACATTCGCTCTGGCAGTCCCGTCCGCCAAAGTGGTGGGCTCCCGGCTAAAAACCGTCAGATAGTCCAGTATCCCGGAGTCCAATCGTCCATCCCGATTGTCGGGCGGAGCGGTGGCATCCCCGTCATTCTCATTCAGATCCAAAACTCCGTTCAGGTTTGGATCCTCGCCGAACAGCACATCCCAGGTTCCCCCGCACACCAAGCGGAGTTCCATCACGCTTTCAAAGGAGGCGTTCTTGCAACGGTAGGGAGGATCCAGCCGAAGATAATAGTCATCCTCCGCGCCCCCCTGCGTCGTGTCAGAATCGCTGTCGCGCCAGTCCACGATCGAGGCCGCAAACTCCGGGGTCATCCACGGAAGTCCTTCCAGCATGATCGGAGTCACCGTGTTCAGATTCAATTTGGAGCTTTCATCGATGAGCCCGAACGTCGGTTCTTCCGCCTGCCCATCCTGGTCGCCTCTTCCGAGCACCCAGAAATGCGCGTCTCCAACGGGTATTTCCTCGCAGCGAAACGTGTCGGGATCCAGGGGGAGCCCCGCCTCTTCGAGGCTGCCGAGGAGATTGGTCACGTAACGCAACGCCCCGTCGCTGGCTTGCTGCGCTTCCACCGCGGCGGCCTGGTTGTCGGCCGAGCGCATCTCCATCGACATTGTGTTGGCGAAATAGAGGGCAAGCGAAACCAGGCCAAAGGAGATCCACAGCAGGATGATGAGTACCGAACCTTTCTGGCCCGCCCGAGACGAACTGTAGGAACTGAGGGTGGTGGGATTCGGTTTCATCAGCGTGAAGCGCTACCTCCCTGAGGAGGGGTTCCTCCGGTTCCACCGCCACCGGTGCCGCCGCTCGATCCTCCACCAGTTCCCCCCGCACCTCCCGTGCCGCCGGTCCCGCCAGTGGAGGAAGCATTCGTCTGCGATGTGGCACCTCCCGGCGCAATGCCTAGAGTCGTATTCGTACGCCCCTGCAGAAGCAAGGGAACCACCAGCTCAAAGGAAGGCTGCACGCCCGAAACCCGGTTGGTGCGAACCAGAAAGAAGGTAGCTTTGATGGCGGTCGGGAGTTTTGGGTCGGAGGTGGATGAATCCCAGGTGGAGATCCACTGCCGGCCATCGTAGAAGGAGAACAATACGTCTTCGACGCCTCCCATCAACCATTCCTGGACTGGCTCGTCCAGGATCGGCGCCAGAAGGTTGCGGGAAACCGAGCGGTAGAGATCCCGCCCCATCATGTTTGTGGCAGACGCAATCAAGGAGTAGGAGACTTTCTGGATATCCCCCCACGGCAAAGTCGTGTCGATGGGCGCCGAGGCGGTGTAGAATTCCGCTCCGAGAGGAATTGCGTTGCCGGACGGCATGAGCGTGGCGGGCGTGGTGGAGACATTTGTGCCCGTGGAAATACCCGGCGTCTGCAACTGGCCGGCGAGAGTCCCTCCCGGGTAGACCAGATTCGCGAGGTCGCGCCGAAGCACACTCACCGTGTATTGGATCGGCCGTTGGGCTTCGACACTATCCGATGCGCGGTTCCGCAGCTGAAGTCCCCCGTAAAAGACGCTGCTCGCGGCGACCAGAACCATCGCCGACGCCACCACTGCGATCATCACTTCCATGAGTGTGAACGCGCTCAGCGGCCGGGTGGTTGGAAGCAGGGTCTTCATTGCGAGCCTCGGCTCACTAGGGTACTCATGCGCACTTCGCAATCCCGTCCCTGCACCGGAAACTCCACATACACAGTGAGGGTCTGCAGAAGGCTGTCTTCCGGCCAAGATTCGCTGCGCATGTTGTAGGCATACTGGACTCCCGACTCCTCCACAGTCCCTCGCTGGGCGATCGATGTCTGTTGGGTGTTGGCAAGCCACTGATTCAACACTCCCTCACCAATTCGCGCCGCCACCACCTTTCGTTGACTCAGTTGCGCAGCCTGGTTCGCCACGCGGAGGCCCTCCACCGCCACGGGGATCACAATCGCCAGCAGGACGAGCGCAGCCAGCACCTCGGCCAGCGTGAAACCGGCACGCCCAGCCTCACCGCGAAAGTTCGCTTGGTAGGGTCGTTCGAATCGCATATTCATGGCGGTTGGTGTGCTCCACCAACCAGAGGCTCTGGGCTTCCCTGCCTCTGTCCTGGTCTTGGTCTTTGTCTCTCTGGCGTAATTTCAGGTAGATAGGGCTATTCCGCCCGATCGTGCCGTCCGGGTAGAAGCGAATCTCCCGAAGGCCCGACTTGGGCCGTTCCGCACTCGTGCCCTCCAGCACCGTGCCCGTGGCTTCGCCCACCGTGCTGACCATCGGGTTCAGCACCGCGTTCTGCGGTGCCGTCTCCAGCACCAAATCTCTGTCCAGCTGAAACTCCAGGGGTCGAGCTTCCTCCTCCGTGAAGCCAGGGTCCGACTCCAGTCCGTAGGAGGACTGCTTGGCGTCCAACCATAGCACCATGGGGATCCCTTCGGAGATGGCGCGGCTTTGCGCATACCGGGTCAAGGCCAGTATCCGACGCGCTTCCGAATCGAGGACCCTTCCCCGAAAGTGCCCGGACAGCGAGGGGTAGATCACGCTTGCAGCTATGGTGAGGATAGCCATGACGAGGATCAGCTCGATCAGCGTAAAGGCCGATACCAGGCGACTAGGGTCGGCGTTGGTTTCCAGTTTGCCAGTTGGTAATATCATCTTCCGTTCCCTCCCGTCCATCGGCTCCAACCGACATCAGGTCGTAGGAGGTGGGGTTATGACGGCCCGGACATTCATAGCTGTAAGCGCGTCCCCAAGGATCCAACGGAATGTCATTCTTGAGGTAAGGGCCCTTCCAATCCTGGGAGTCGCGCGGCTGCTGAACCAGATCCTGAAGCCCGTTCTTGCCCTTGGGATAGTAGCCATTGTCCACCTCAAAGGCATCCAAGGCCGTTCCAAAAGTGGAGATCTGCGACTGGGCGGCGGTGTTTCGCGCCTGCTCCGTGCGGCCGGAAAACTTGGGCACCACGATCGCCGCGAGGATCCCCAGGATCACGAGCACGAGGAGGAGTTCGATTAACGTAAAGCCCCCCGCGCGCTGCGGGCGGAGCCGGGTCCGGTCTAAGGGTCTCAGTTTCATAGTTTCGATTATTTAATGTAGTCCTGCAGGGTGAAGATGGGAATCACCATACCAATGAAAATCGTTCCGATAAAGCCGGCGATCAGAAAGAGCATCAGTGGTTCCGCCATCGAAACCACCGTCTTGAGCTGGCGATCCAGATCCCCCTCCGTCACGTTGGCGATCCGCACCAATTCCTGATCCAACCGCCCGCTCTCCTCCGCCACTGAAATCATCTCCAGCACCGCGCCATGGAAAAGGGTCTGACACTCCGCCAGACTCGGCCCCAAAGGTTTTCCCTCCTTCACCCTGTCAATCGAGTTTGCCACCGCATCCACCAGGATCTGGTTCCCAATGGAGCGGCGAGCTACGTTCAAAGCATTGATGAGCGGGACTCCCGCTCCCAAAAGCGTACCGAGCATGCGGCAGAAACGAGACATGGCGAATTGCGCCACCAGGGACCCAAGTGCCGGAATGGTCAGGAGCCAACCCTCCCAGGTCCGGCGCCCCGCCGCGGACGTAATCCACGTCCGCACCAGGTATCCTACAATCGCCAAACCCAGCAGGAGCAAGGGGCCATAGGATCTCATCACTTCACTGGTACTAACGATCAACTGGGTCAACCACGGCAGCTTCGCCCCGAAACCGGTGAATATCGCTTGGAAGCGAGGGATGAAGAAAACCAGCAGAAAGACCAAAACGCTCAAAGCAAGACACAAGAGGATGAAAGGATAGAGCATAGCGGTCATCACCTTGGCTCGCATCTCCTTCTCGCGAGCCTGAAAATCGGCGATCTGCGCCAATACCACCTCCAGGAACCCCCCCGTCTCCCCCGCTTCCACCATGGCCACGTAGACTTTGGGAAAAGTGTCCGGAGACTTCGCCATGGCATCCGCTAGAGACATCCCATCCACCACCAGATTGTGAATCTCCTTCCACTTGGCCTGGGCGGCGGGTGAAGAAGCCTCGCGGCAAAGGATCACCAAAGCACGGCTGAGCGGCACACCCGAAGCCAGAAGGCTCGAGAGCAGGCGGGTGAAGTTCTCCAGCATCCGTCCGGTAATCCGGGTCGAACCGCCCAGCGAGAGGTTCAAACCGCCTGCGGCTGGAGCGGCGCCGGCATCAGGTTTTGAGGCACCGTTCCTTCCCTCCTTGAGACTAATGGGACGCAGATTCCTGCTCTCCATCTGTTTGAGCGCTTCGCCCCGCCCGCCCGCCTCCAGTTGCCCTTGCGCAACCGTTCCATCCGACTGAAGGGCCTTGTATTCAAAGACAGGCATGGCAACCCCCCCTTAACGACCCGCCAGCAGCTGCGCGGCGTTCTCGTCCGCCTCTCCACCGGGTGACTGCTCCTTGGTAACGCGCAAGACTTCTTCCGGGGTCGTGATTCCCAGGCTCACGAGCCGCCAGCCATCCTCGGCCAGAGACCGCATGCCCCCCTTCCTGGCTACATCGCGCAGCACATCGCTGGAGACATTCTTGAGAATCAATCGACGAAGTTCGTTATCCGTGTCCATCCACTCAAAAATCGCCCGGCGGCCATGATACCCTGTCTGGCGGCAGTCGCCGCACCCCACTGCACTGAAGATCCGCGTGTGCATGGGCATCCCCAGCTGCGCCTTGAGCGCTTGGGAGGCTGGTGACAGGTTTTCCTTCTTGCATTTGGGGCAGAGCACTCGAACCAACCGCTGCGCCAGCACCGCCTCGAGGGAAGAAGCCACCAAGTAGGGTTCCACGCCCATGTCCACCAGCCGCGTCAAAGCACCGGGAGCATCGTTGGTGTGCAACGTGGAGAAGACCAAGTGTCCAGTCAGGGACGCCTGAACCGCGATCTGCGCAGTCTCGTGGTCGCGGATTTCCCCCACCAGAATCACGTCCGGATCATGGCGCAGGATGGACCGAAGCCCGCGCGCGAAGGTGAGCCCTGCCTTCTCCGAGACTTGGATCTGGTTCACTCCCTTGAGTTGATACTCGATCGGATCTTCGATGGTGATGATCTTCCTCACCGCATCGTTGATCTCATTGAGGGCCGTGTAAAGCGTCGAGGTCTTACCGCTCCCCGTCGGGCCCGTCACCAGAATGATCCCATGGGGCAAGCCGAGGACGCGCAGGAAACATCGCAACTGCCGATCGTCCAACCCCAGCTCCTTGATGCCGCGCAACGTGGCGTTCTGGCGCAGCAGACGCAGCACCACTGCTTCGCCGTGCAGCATCGGGATCACCGAAACACGAATGTCCACCTCGCTCTCGTCAATCCGGATCTTGATGCGGCCATCCTGGGGAAGGCGTTTTTCCGCGATGTTGAGATGGCTCAGGATCTTGACGCGGGAGACAATCGCTGCCTGAAACCGCTTCAATTGCGCCGGAACCGCTGTCTCCTGCAGGACACCATCGATGCGATAGCGGATCCTCAACTCATCCTCGAAAGGCTCCAGATGGATGTCCGATGCGCGCAACTGAATGGCATCCTTGAGGACCTGGTTCACGAACCGGATGATCGAGGCATCTTCCGCCGCATCGTCCAGGTTCGTGTCCTCATCTCCGCTCTCGTCCACCACCTCCAAGGACTTCTCTTCGTCCAGGGTGCCGATGGTGTCCGCGCCCACGCCGAGATGTTTCTTCATCTCGCGCTGGATAGCCTCGGTGGGCGCCAGGACCGGCCGAAGCTTGAGGCCGGTCATGCTCCTCAGCGTATCCAGCCCCTGCGTCGCAAACAGCCGACTCGTGGCGATCTCCACGTGGCCGTTCACGCGGCGCAGGGGCAGCAGCTCATCCTTCAGGAGGATCCTCGCCGGAAACAGCGAGAGAACCTCCTTGTCGGGATCCGCAGGATCGAGCGCGGTGAACTCCAATCCATACTCGTGGGCAAGCCAGCGCAAGACCTCCTCCTCTTTCTCGAGCGATGGGGTATCCGCCTGCCCGGTACGCTGGACCAGGATGCGTGCGTCCCCTGGCGAAAGCTGCCCAGTGGCAACCATCCGCTCGATCATCTCGGGAAGAGGTGGTAAGGTTGTGGCCATATTGCCTGGCTGCAGGCCCGTGGGCCCGCATAGAACGACGCCCTAGTCGAGAAGGCCCATATCCACGCTGATGGCTTCCTGACGCACGTTCAGCACCTTGCGCAGCTCGTCTTGCGCCGCCACCAACTTGGCCTGTTTGGCCTTCTTGGACTCGCGATACTTGGCCAGCTTGGCTTTCAGCTCCTCATTCGAGGCTTTCCCCTCGATGGCTTTCTGCAGCGCTTCCTGATCGGGATCGGGTTCGCCACCAAACCGCTGACGGCGGTTGGCGTTGTTGTTGGCCTGGTCGCCACCAGCGTTTCCACCCCCACCACCACGGTTTCGCGGAGCTCCGAACATGCCACGACCACCACCCATGCCCACAGCCATGCGCGCTTCCGTCACCTTGGTAACACGCTCGGAAATCAACTTCCACTCCGCGTCATCCGTCACCTCCAACTGCTCTTTGTACCGTTCCATCATGCGCTGACGCATCTGAGCGGGATCAAAATTACCAGGACCGCCTTGGCCACCCCCCTGACCGCCTCCCTGTTGGGCGATCCCGTTGCTCACGCCGATCACCATCGAGGCCACCATACCCGCCATCACTAACATCCGATTGACTCTCTTCATAACGTACTCCGACTTAAGGTTGTTGTTCACGCACTCTTTCCGGGGTCTGCCAAAGCAGACCCCAAGACTGCTATCAGTCCTAAAGCAACTAGTGCGCCATCCACTCAACTGGCTTGAAACCAAGAGCATCCCCCAGCAGCTTGAGCAGTTCTTGCGCAGACGTATTTCGCGGGCTGCGCAAGTTTTGCACACATGCCTGCCCGTGCCTGCCCAATCATGCACCGGGGCTGAATAGCCTCTCGAGTCCTGTGTAGGGAGCCAGTGCCGTAACCTGGAACTCGATCAAACCCGCCTGGACAAGAGGCAGCGTCGCCAGGATTCGTTCCGCTTCCTCTCGACCCTCACACTCCAGGATGAGGACCGCCGTATGCTCCTGAGCATGGAAGTAGCTTTCGCGCACGATGCCGTTTTTGTGTAAACACCAAACAGACTCCGCCTCCGCGCGCAAGTAGGGCTGGTAGTCCGCAGCTTGGGTGCCTGGGAGTTCCTTTTCGATGGCCAGAATTTTCACAGCCACGAACTTCACCACCCCCATACCCAGACAGTCAAACCTGATCCCGTACCATGCCAAAACTGGTTCACCGTGGACACGTTGAACCTTGACAGTATCGACCATGAGATGAATCCTTATTGGACAAATCACCTCCGATCATGACGCGTCGAGCCTTCACGTTGATTGAGTTGCTGGTCGTCATCGCGATTATCGCCATTCTCGCCGGCATGCTGCTCCCGGCCCTTGCCCGGGCCAAAAGCAAAGGCCACCAGACTGTCTGCAGAAGCAATCTCAAACAGTTGAGCCTCGCCATGCAGCTCTACATCGATGACTTCCGTGACACCTATCCGGGCACTGCCTCCAAGGGAGCTTACGTCGCCATGCGCGAGGATTGGATCTTCTGGAACCTGACTCTCCGTCCGTCGAACGACCCCTCTGTCCCCCAATCCTACTATACCAACGTTCGGAACAGCGCCATTTCCCCTTACATTGGTCAGTTTACCACGAATCTGTTTCGATGCCCTGCCGACCGCGAGGCCTTGGAACGTGAACGTCAGTGGAGGCTCAGGCCCGGCTCGGGAAATCCCTATCTCTACAGCTATACGCTCACCAGTGTGGTGGCAGAAAGCGGCGGCGTTCAGAATCACGGCATCGCCTCCCTCTACGGCCAGGGAGCCCCGCCCCTCCACTTCAAGTCCGTGATGGTGCGCAATCCGGCTGGCAAGGTGATGCTGGTCGAGGAAAACGGTGATCCCAAACACTACTCCGAAATCGCGGATGATGGCCGTTTCGTTCCTCCCGGCAACATGCTCTCCGGGCGCCACGGTCTCTCCAGCGGGCGAACCGTGAATCTGGTGGAGTTCCGAAAGAAGGGAAGAGGCACGGTCTCCTTTGTCGACGGCCACACGGAACTGGTCACCCCAGGGTTCGTGGAACGTGCGGAAAACCACGATGCTCTCCGGTAGGAGGCTTCCCAAGAACCGCCATGCTGTGCCGCAGCATGGGAGCGAGCTTGTGAGCGGGAATCCTGGGGGAGTCTCGAGGCAAGCAAGAGGTCGGGCACGGGGGACTCTCCAAGCCCTAGCTGCCCCGAAGTACCCCTAGAGCGGCTAAAGCTGCCTCCGTTTCGGCAGCTTTTTTGCTCTTGCCGAAACCACGGGCCAGTTCTTTCCCATGGTGGGTCACAGCACACTCAAAACACCGATCGTGGTCGGGACCGGTAGCTCCCTTCAGGTGGTATTCGGGCGCCAAAGGCGAAGTGGCTTGCAGCAGTTCCTGAAGTTCTCCCTTGGGGTTACCCGAAAACGGACCATGCCCGACCCCGGATAAATCAATCTGGAACTCATTCAAGATGAAACTTTTGGCAGTTTCCATACCCCCATCCAAGAGTAACGCTCCCAGAAGAGCCTCGAAGGCATCCGCCAAGGCCGAGGCTCGCCCTCGTCCCCCGTGCAACTCTTCCCCCCGGCTCAAGCGCAAAAACGGTCCCAACGACAATCGCCTGGCATGCTCAGCGAGGGCTTTCTGGTTCACCATGGCGGCACGGGCTTTAGTGAGCGGACCCTCTCCTAGCTCAGGATGGAGCCGGTACAACTCCCAGGTCAAGACCAGCTGAAGAACAGCATCCCCAAGGAATTCCAAGCGTTGATTGTGCTGGATCTCAGGTCCATCGTCGTGAGCCAAGGAAGGATGGGTCAAGGCCATCTCCAGCAACATCTCATCATGAAACACATGGCCTAGCTTGGTTTGGAGCAGCCGGAGGTCCATCGATGGAGGATCAGAGCTCATGGAGCTTCGTTAACCCACTTCTTCGGGCGACTCCGAATGCTGTGCTCTCGAGTCTGCCGCGATACCATCTGTCACCGTTGGCGGGGCGGGTGGGACGGGTTCCGCAAGAACGGGAGCCTCCAGACCGTGGGCCAAAAGATGAGCTACATCCTTTTGAACGACCTCGAGCTGGTCCAACTGCAGTGCTGGATCCGGGATGGTAAAGACCTCGCCCGTCTTGGGGTGTTCGTAAATCAGAATCCGTTGCCCCTCGCTGCGAGTCTGGGCTTTCACCCTGAGGATACGCTTGCGCTCCAGCATGACTGCCAGAATAAAGCACGCCCCCGCATGTTCCGGCTGGCTCTTTTCCACCAACTTACGCAGCAAGGACTCTGCCGTGTCTTTCTGAATCGCGTCTGGAGCCACGGCGGGAGGAGCAGAGTAAACCCCTTGCCAATGCGAAAGGAAGGGATGAGCCGAAGCAGCGGGCTTCGCTAAATGCGCTTTCCAGCAGGACTCACAGATGTCCTGCCGATGGTAGACCTGTTTTTGGTCGTACAGCAAAGTGTGCAGGCTCTCTCCATCCGAAAACGGCTTGGAGCAACTTTGGCAAGTATGCGATCTTGACTGGATGTTCCACTCGATCATGGCTCAACTCGAGGAAGCATCATGATCGCAAACCAGGGGGGGCGCAACGGCAAAGGGGTTTTGCGCCAGACCTAAGATTTCGATTCAACAGCTTGCCAGTCCGGCGTTTTTCCTTATGTTGGGGTGAAACGGGAGGGAATGTCCTCCAACTGGAATCTGTGAAAATGCGGCTCATTCATCTTTTGTGTTTGCTGACCTCCATGGGACTGGCCCTCGCCAAGGACACCCCACAGCTCGCGCGTGCCTCGCTGGAGACTAATGCGGTTCAGGATCTCATCCTCTATACGCAGAGATACACAAACATATCACAACTTGTTCCAGGTGAACATGATGGGAATGTAGCGAAGCTCTCCTCCTTCATTCTGCAGAACACCCATTACCTCCGCCACCCCATGAACGACGAGATGGCGCGCCGATTCCTGAAGCGTTATCTTGAGATGTTGGACCCCCAGCACTTCCATTTTCTCAAGTCCGACATCCGGGATTTTGAGAAGTACAACTGGACCTTGGATGATCTAACCGCCAGGCAGGGTAACACTTCCCCTGCGTTCGAGATTTTCGCACGCTACTTAAAACGCTTGGAGGAACGAGTCGAGGTGGTGGCACAACTTCTCCAGGCGAATGAGTTCGATTTCACGAAAGAAGAAAGATACACCCCCAACCGCAAGGACTTAGACTACCCTGCTGACATAAATGAAGCTAAAGAGCTGTGGATCAGGCACTTGAAGTTTGAGTATCTTCAGGAGAAACTGAGCAAACAGAAGCTTCTCGAGATTCAGAAGACTTTGTCCAACCGCTACAAGCGGGTGCTAAGGACCCTCGGTGAATTCGATACCGATGACGTTCTGCAACTCTACCTCTCCGCTCTGGCCCAAGCCTTCGATCCCCACTCCGACTACATGGGAAGGGATCAACTCGAGACCTTTGCCATCAGCATGAAACTGTCGCTGTTCGGGATTGGGGCACTCCTTCGCGACGACGACGGATACTGCAAAATCGTGGAACTGATTGCGGGAGGGCCGGCAGCTAGAAGCAAGAAACTGAAGCCCAACGATCGCATCATCGCTGTGAGCCAGGCTGGAAAAGAACCCGTGGATGTGATCGGGATGAAACTCAACAAGGTTGTGGAGATGATACGCGGGCCCAAGGGGAGCGAAGTCACTCTGACCATCATTCCCGCCGATGCCACCGACAGTTCCGAACGGAGGCAGCTGACCCTGATCCGGGAAGAGGTCAAACTCGAGGACCAAGAGGCCAAATCGAAGATCATCGATATGCCCAACGCTAACGGCAAAACGAACCGGATTGGCGTTATCGATCTCCCTTCTTTCTACGCCACCTTCGATTTAGGCTCCAACAAGGGTAAGTCTGAACCTAAAAGCACCACGGCAGACGTAGCTCGGTTGATCAAGAAACTGGAGGCGGAGAAGGTGGAAGGCATTGTGCTGGATCTTCGCCGAAACGGAGGCGGCTCCCTGGAAGAATGTATCAAGCTAACGGGGCTCTTCATCAAAGAGGGCCCCGTAGTGCAGGTCCGTGACGCCAACGACGAAGTCAGTGTGGAATCGGACACCGACGGCGAGGTGCTCTACACGGGACCGCTGGTTGTACTCACTAGCAGGTTCAGCGCTTCCGCCTCCGAGATTTTGGCCGCCGCCATTCAGGACTATGACCGCGGCTTGGTCGTGGGTGACAGCTCCACGCACGGCAAAGGAACCGTCCAGACCATTTTCGAGCTAAACCGTTTCCGCCGACAGGCCTTCCCTACCAACTACAATCCTGGAGCGATGAAGGTCACAATCCGGAAGTTCTATCGGGCAAATGGGTCCTCCACCCAACTTCGTGGGGTCATCCCCGACCTTGTGCTTCCTTCGGTGAATAATTATCTCGAGACAGGCGAAGGCTCTCAGGACTTCGCCCTGCCCTTCGATACGATCACCAGCGCCAGGTTCAGCAGAATGGACATGGTTCATTCCCATGTAGAAGAACTGAAAAGACGCAGCCAAGCGAGGCAGGACGCAGACCGTGATTTCGCGTACGTCCGCGAGGACATCGAACGCTACAAGCAGATGCTGGCAGATAAGAGTGTCTCACTGAACGAGGAGCAGCGGGTCAAAGAGAAGAAGGAGATTGAGGAACGAGCCAAAGCCCGAAAAGCCGAGCGAGAGAAGAGAGGCCTTCCCAAGGAGACCTTCTATGAGATTCCGCTCAAGCTCGTGGATGTGGCAGGGCTGCCCGCACCAGGTCCTGCCACTAACTCCCCCCCGGAAACGGCCAAGTCCTCTGCGGAACCTAAAGCCCAGGATGACCCCGACTCGGATGAGGCAGACGCTGAGGAGAAAGGGGCAGCCACAGATGTGACTCTCGAGGAAACCAAGCGAATCCTCCTGGACTTGATCTCTTTAAGCAGTGTCCCTCCCAAGCCCTCAACCGAAACCGTACGGAATTGACTTAGCATGGGGGCAAAGTAGAATGGCATTACTTAAGCGCAAGCCTCAGGGCATGTGCGTATTGTGTCGTTAAAAAGATATCCCGGATGGCCTTATGATGATTCCACCTATCCTTCAAAGGAAACTACGCTCGCTCTCCACCTCGGCTGCCATGGGTTTGGGGCTTGTCGCCAGCGCCCTGAACCTGCAGGCGATCGATTTCTCTGTCATGAGCATCGGGACGTTCAAGACCGCTGTCTTCGTCCAGACCGCCGGTTCCGGCGCCCCGACTCCCGCAGCCAAGCCTGCATCCTTCCTAGCCAAGATGCAGCCGCTATTAGCAGACTGGGTCAAGAATCCGGCCGTGACCCCTCCGGGTGGGACTGCGAAGCCCCTGACGGCCGACTCAGAAGGGATGCTGATCTACCAGGCTGAGTTTGATTCCGTCGCAGCCATGAACGCCGCGCTACCTGACGGGGACTACACCTTTACGTATAATGGGCAATCGGGGGCCGCGGCGAGCGAGGTGGTTGGGCTCCTTGCCGCAACACCCCCCGCCGCTCCTACCGTCCTCAACTTCGATGCCGCACAGACCTTGGATCCGGATACCGATTTCGTTCTCAGTTTCAGTCCTTTCTCTTCCGCCGGGAGCGATGACGCCGTGGAAGTAGCCATTCTGGATGAGACTGGCAGCCAGGTTGACGGGAAGAGTGGATTGCCTGATATGGGCACGTCCTCTGAGGTTTTCAGCTCTTACACCATCAACTCTGGGACTCTCCAGAAAGGGAAGAAGTATACTGGTGTGATCCGTTTCCACCGCGTCACCACCAGTTCGTTTCTGGGCTTTCCCGGGAAACTTGCCGGGCATGCTGCCGAAACAAGGTTCAGTATGTCCACCAGTGGCGGCAGTTCCTCGGATGTGACTCCGCCCACCCTCACGAGCTCTGAACCTGCGAATGGAGCGACCGGGGTCACCATCACTTTCACCAACCCCATTACCTTCGTCTTCAGCGAACCCATGCAGGAGAAGCAGGATATCCTCTGGGGCAATGCCTCAGGTGTGATCTGGCAGTATGCATGGTCGGATGAGACCACACTGATGTGCGTGGCGACGATGGGGACCCTGCCCTCGGGAACCACCATCACCTGGAAACTCAATCCCACACCTGGAAGCCCGAAGTTCATGGACCTCGCTGGAAACGCTCTGGCCACCACCAGCGGCCAGTTCACCATGGCAGGTACCATCGTAACCAACGACCCCTGCCATACCGACACCAACAACACCGATGGGGTTCTAGTAATGCTCTCCAAAATGGTCTACTACGTACAGACTGCCCCTTCCACACTCACGGAGGACACCACGAATACGCCAGCCTTCCTCGCTTCGGCTACCGGGAAGAACCTGGACGCGAACTTCGGGTACGTCAAGCTGCCCAGCGGCACGCAGCTTGGATTCGAATGGCAGAGCTTTCCCGGGGCCGGATCTTTCGGCATGATCGAATCGAATTTCACATCCCAAGCCAGCCTGGATTCGACATTCCCCGCAGGCAATTACCAATTGGCTGTGAAAATCAGCGGTGTCCAGAATACCGCCACGACGACCTTAGGTAGCGCCCCGGCGACACCCCGGATTACCAACTACGAAGCCGCTCAGAAAGTCGACGCAAGCGCGGATTTCACGCTCACATGGACCCCGTTTTCCGACGCAACTGCGGGGGACTCAACCTTTCTAAGCATCCACAACGGAACCGACAACTTCTATGCGCCGGACGAGTGTCACGGCATTCAGCTCGCAAGAAACGCCGGATCCTTCACGATCCCCAAAGGCACCCTCAAACCCGGGCTTGTCTACGATGCAGATCTGACATTCTCGCGTGTGGTGGCAACCAACGTTTTCCTGCAGCCCAGCGGCGAGTTCGCGTGGGCCGCCTACCAGGTAAGCACCCGTTTCACCATCAACACGGGTGGTGGATCTTCCCAATTAACCCCCTCCAAGATCACCTCGATTGATGTGACCCAAAGCGGGCAGATTAATCTCCAACTCACTTGCACGGCCGGCCATCCTCTGGTAATCGAGTCTTCCGCCAACCTCGCCACGTGGAAAACCGAGTATACGACCACCGCGACCTCCTCCTCCATGGCGGTCAGTTTTAAGCCCGCTGCATCCAGTCCCATCCTCTACCTACGGGCCAGGCAGAATTGATTCGTCTTCTGCAGGATCGGCTTACGTTGGGCCGCAGCCCGTGAAGCTGCGGCCTTTTCATCGCCCGGGTTGGCATTAAAAACGCTTCAAGGCACCATGATGCAAGTTAAAGTCCGAATCAAGTCGTCGCAATCTCACCCCAGAATTGCTTGAGCACCGCAGTGTCGAACCACCTCCCGGGGCACTCCTTTCAATCCAAGGACGTTCTTGCCCAAACCTGCCTTTTCGTCAGATTGGTCTTCGCCATCACACTGGCGGACCCTGCCTGGGGTGAGCCCAACACCAACCTGGTGACGTTCGCTTTCAAGGACCCACTCCCCGTAACTTACCAGGTCCCGCTCTCCCGCGTAGGTCTGGCAAGCGCGCGGCCTGTTCGCTGGATCTCAGTCGAGCCAAAGAGCCCCGCAGGCGAAATGGTTCGGTTAGGGGATCGCGTAGTGCTGCAGACCGCGCCGGGCGTGTCGCTCGCGAGCCTTCTGGATGGAAACAAGCTGCTTCCGGACCGTGAGCTGGCACCGGGTTTCCACATCCTGCAGGCAACAGATGCCTGGGAGGCGGCCAACGAGGCTCAAAGACTGGCTCAGCTCCCGGGTGTCCAAGTAAGCCATCCCGTCCGCGCTCGAGGAGCGAAACTGCACCGCTCCATCAGTGCTCATCCCAATGATCCGCTCTACGGTCAGCAATGGCACCTGGAGAACCGCAACCCAGTCACCGGGCTTTCGCAGGGGATAAGTTGGAACCTTCGATCCGCCTGGGGAGTCACTCGAGGCCAGGGTGTGACCGTGGCGCAGGGGGATAATGGCATCGAATTGGATCACCCTGACTTGGTTGGGAATTTGGATGCTGGCGGGCACCGTAACTTTGTCAGCGGTACTTCGAGTGGGTGGCCCATGTCCTCAGCACAATCGCATGGGACATCCGTCGCAGGGCTCATTGCCGGCGTGCAAAACAACAAGAAGGGCGTCTCTGGCGTGGCCCCTGAGGTGAGACTCGCAAGCCTGGTCTTGTTCGACACCAGTGACAATCTGGGCAGCGAGGAGGCCGTTATGGATGCCTTTCAGTATCGATCCAACGTGGTGGCAGTTCAGAACCACAGCTGGGGCAACGCGAGCGCCGAGCAGATGGCCATGGGTTCGCTGGAAAGCCTCGGCCTCAAGAACGCCATCGAGTATGGACGCAGTGGTCGCGGTGTCGTTTTCGTCCGTGCCGCTGGAAACGAGAGGAGTCTGGGCAACAACGTCAATGATGACGGCTACGCCAAAGACACCCGCGTGATCACGGTGGGTGCACTGCGCATCAACGGCCAGATAGCCAGTTACAGCACCCCAGGAACGGCTGTTCTGGTCTCCGCCTGGAGCGGAGACAGTAATGTGGATCTTCCAAACGACCAGGTTACCAATTACCCCGGATTGGTATCCACCGACCGGCAGGGAGCTTTAGGATATAACACGGACAGCTTGCATGGAGACGCCGGGGACTATGTCACGGGTGGCACGGCCTTTAGCGGCACCTCCGGGTCTGCCCCGCTTATCTCGGGGCTCTGTGCACTCATCCTCTCCGCCAATCCCGGACTCACTTACCGCGACGTGCAACAGATCCTGATTCTCGCAGCCCAGCAGACGGATCCCAAAGATCCTGAAATCCAGACCAATGGAGCTGGGCTCCGCGTGAGTTTCAATTCTGGATTCGGCCTGCCCGATGCGGGCCAGGCGGTCTGGCTCGCCCAGCACTGGACTAATCAGCCAGCCGCCACCACCGTTTCGGTCAACAACAGCACTGGCGCTCCAATCCCCGACGATGGCTTGAGAGTGGCATTGGAAGACCCGAATGCCCCGGTGGATATCCAGTCCATCCCAGCCTATCCCTCAGATGGCCAACACCCCAGTGAAGCAAAGGATTTCGTCCCGTTAGTCGATGAAGGCGCCGCCTTGGAGCCGATCACCGACGACCTGACAAACCAAGCGGCGTTGATCCGAAGAGGGACCAACTATTTCGTGGAGAAAATCACGCACGCCGCCAACGCGGGCGCCCGTTTTGCGATCATCTACAACAACCGGGATGGAGATGTCCGTGAATACATGAGCGGTGCAGACGTCCATCTGGCTCCAATCCCGGCGGTATTCATCTCCCAGAACAGCGGGGAGGCGTTAGCGGGTTATTTGCAGCGCACCCCGCGAGCCAAAGTGCAACTAAAACTGGATGCAGTCACCTTCGACTTCGCCGTTACCAAGCCACTCTCCTGTGAGCACGTATGGCTGGACGTGGATATGCAGCACCCGAGACGCGCCGATGTTCGCATCACTCTCATCTCTCCTTCCGGCACCCGAAGCGTACTCCAAAGGTTCAATCAAGACCTAACCTCGCCGCTCGGCACCTGGACCTACACCACGGCACATCACTTCTACGAGAGCAGCGTTGGAACCTGGCGGGTGGAGATCGCTGACGAACGGCCCGGAAAGACTGGCAGCGTCAATTCTCTGACCCTGCACGTCTCAGGCCTACCCATGACCGACTCAGACCATGATGGCTTGGATGACGAGTGGGAGAGAAAGTGGTTCAGCGGACTCGATGCAGCACCCGGAGAGGATCCCGACGCAGACGGCTACTCCAACGCCGCGGAACAGGTCCTCGCCTCGAATCCGAAGGAGCCCAATGAGGGCTTTCAACTGACGGCGAATCTCTGGGATTCCCAGAAACTCCGCGTAAGTTGGCCAGGAGTACCGGGCTCCACCTACCAGGTGGAAGCCGCTGAGGAAGCTGGCCGCCCCTTCAGCGTGCTCACCAACCTCCCAGGGGTCTTCCCAGAAATGGAGTGGCTCATGGACAATCGGAAAGCAGGATCCAGCCTAATTCGGGTTCAACGTCAATGAGGCCGGATCGCCGAGGCGCCTGAGACAGCAGCCATCACAGCATGATGGCTTTAGCCACGTCAGCTGCCGCCGTTTCACCCACCAGTTGTTCCACCAGCGCCAATCCAAACTGCAAGGCGGTGCCCGCGCCACGGGAGGTGACGAGGTTGCGGTCGACCACCACCCGTTCCTCTCCAAGCGCGTGCGGCAGTTCGGCCGCAGTAGTGAAGTGCGCCGTATACCTCTTGCCTGTTAGCAAGCCGGCATCCTTCAGAACAAGTGGAGCCGCGCAGATGGCACCTACCGCTTTCCCCGCAGCAGTAAACTCCCGTGCGAGTTTGGCAGCACGCCCGTCTTCACGCAGCAGTTTCACCCCTGGCCCTCCGGGAATCAGCAAAAGGTCATAGCCGGTGGGATCGACACCTTCCAGGGCACCGTCGGCCTGGACGGTGATCCCGCATCGGCCCGTGACCAGTAGGGCTGGCGTAAGCGAGGCCATAGTCACCTCGACTCCAGCCCGCCGAAGGAGGTCCACCGGAGCCAAAGTCTCGATCTCTTCAAAACCCTGAGCCAACAAACAGAGAACTCTCTTGCTCATAACAGATTCGACACCAACGTATCGATCGATGCCATGATAGGTCAAGCGAATGAGGCCGTCGGCGAATCCGATTGGATACCAGGAGAGAAAATTGCTTTAGCTTTCCCAGAACGGACTCTAGTCTGGCACCACTGGATCGTGCTATGGCCTTGAGACTGTTCAACACCTTGACCCGGCGTATCGAAGAGTTCAGTCCCCTCGCAGGGGCCGGAAAACCCGTCGGGATGTACTGCTGCGGACCTACCGTGTATGACTTCGGTCACATCGGGAACTTCCGAACGTTCGTCCTTTCCGATCTCGTGCGGAGGTATCTGGAGTTCCGCGGATACACAGTCAACCACGTGATGAACATCACGGACATCGAGGATAAGATCATCCGCCGCCTCCAGGAAACCGGGCAGACCCTGGCCCAGTACACCGGCAAGTACGAGAAGGCCTTCCTGGAGGACTCGCACACCCTTTCCTGCAAGACACCGACCCACCTTCCCCGCGCCACGGAGCATGTGGAGGAGATCATCACTTTGATCCGACACCTGGAGAACCAAGGCTATGCCTACCGGGCCAACGACGGTTCGGTCTATTTCAGTATCGAAAAGTACCGTGCTGCCGGAAACCGGTACGGTCAGTTGGCGAAACTGAACTTCGAGGAGATGCGAGTCGGGGAACGGGTCAAGAGTGACGAATATGCGAAGGAATCGGTAGCGGACTTCGCGCTTTGGAAAGCTCGAGTGCCCGAGGACGGCCCAGTCTTCTGGCCCAGCCCGTGGGGAGAAGGTCGACCGGGTTGGCACATCGAGTGCAGCGCCATGAGCATGAAGTATCTTGGGCCCAGCTTCGATCTCCACCTCGGAGGCGAAGACTTGATCTTCCCACACCACGAGGATGAGATCGCTCAGAGTGAAGGGGCCCGGCTCCAATGCCCAGGCCACGGGTTCGTAAAGCATTGGCTGCACGGTGCTCACCTGCTCGTCGAAGGGAAGAAAATGAGCAAGTCCCTCGGCAACTTTTTCACTCTTCGGGATCTGGTAGGGAAAGGCTACTCTGGCCGGGAGATCCGCTACTTGCTGCTCACGGCCCATTACCGAGAGTCGTTTAACTTCACCCTGGAAGGCCTGCAAAGCGCCCGAACTTCGTTGGCCCGAATCGAGGAGTGCTTGTCGCGCTTGAGAGAATCGCAGGGGACAACCTCAGGGGCAACGGAGCCCGACTCCGCCTTGATTCAGCGGTTTACGGATGCCTTGGACGAGGATCTGAACGTCTCAGGAGCCTGGGGAGCGGTTTTCGAGTGGGTACGCGAGTGTAACCGCGAGTTGAGCGCAGGAACGATGACGCCGCCCCGTGCTGCGTCAGCCTTGGCCGCTTGGGAGAGGATCGATGCGGTATTCGCAGTGGGACAGGCAACCGAAACTGAGGTCCCCACGGACATCCAGCAACTCCTGGAAGCACGGCAAGCAGCCCGAAAAGCCAAGGACTTCGCCAAGGCCGACGCCCTCAGGGGAGAGCTCAAGGCCAAAGGGTGGGTCATTGAAGACACGCCAAAGGGCCCCCGCCTGAAACGCAGCTGACAGGAGTCTGAAGGTTTGGTCAAAGAAAGTGATTATGGGAATTCTTCATAAATCGTTCCACATAAGTCTATTGTATGCTGTGTGGCTGTTGTTTTTCGGCTCGGCCTTCGCGGCAGACGTGCCGGAATTGCCGCCGATGCCTCCCGAACCCCCATCCCCCCCGCCGCGCAAAGTCCGAGTTCAGCCATTGGTTCAGGAGCAGCCACAAACCAATGTCATCCGGTCGGTGGTCGTACCCGGCGGAACCACGAACAGGACCATGGTTCTCCCCGCCCCGAGAACTCTCAAACCGTACGCTCCGCCCCGCCTGGAAACGAACCTGGTTTGGGATGCCTTGATGAAGGAGTACACCGCTAAACAAGGGGAGACGAATGTGAACCTGGAGTTCTTCCTGACGAACTCGAGTGCTAAGGAAATAACGATCAACGCCGTCCGAGCCACTTGTGGGTGTACGGTCCCAAAACTCCCGGCCCTGCCGTGGAAGATGGCATCTCAGACAAGTGGTTCTATCGAAGTGGCAGTCGATCTCCGAGGCAAAAGCGGTATCCTCACGAAGAGCCTGACGGTGGAGACTTCGGAAGGCAATCGATACCTGACCGTGCGCGTCCTTCTTCCGGCTTCGGCACCCTCCGCCATGACCCTCAGCGATCGTGCCAGGAATCTCCAAGTGGCTTTGGCAGACCGCCAAGCGGTGTTCAAGGGAGACTGCGCCGCCTGCCACCTGCAGCCGAGCATCGGGAAGAAGGGTAAAGACCTCTATGTGGCGATCTGCGGGGTTTGCCACGAAGCGGAGCATCGAGCCTCCATGGTCCCGAACCTGAGGTTGCTCAAGCAATCGGAAGATAAAGCCTTCTGGACCAACATTATATCCAAAGGACAGGCTAACACGCTCATGCCCGCCTTCGCGATCTCAGAGAGCGGTCCTCTGTCCCAAGATCAGATCAACGGCCTCGCAGATTACCTGGCGGGTCCGTTCCGGCAGGAGGAGCCCGCCAAGCCAACCATTCCGGCCGAGTCCAAGTCTATTCCACGGTAAACCTGCTCGGCAGCTGCGAGGTCGACAAACTGGGATGCAAAAACTTACGAGATTTTGATTGCTTTCATGACCAATTCGGACAAGAATCGGGAAACATAGCTAGTCATTGGTTTTGCAGAGTACGAACCTTCTAACAAACGACTCCGCTGACGTTTTATGACAACCAAATCTATCCTTAATCTGGCAGTTCCTGCTCTCGTTGGGGCTTTCGCACTTAGTACACAAGCGCAGGTAACCATTGACCACTTCACATCGGTTCCAACAGGTTTCGACAATTGGGATTCGGCCACTCACGGTGCCGGCCTGACAATCAGGCGCGCCTCTGGCTCTGTGGTTGAGATCAAGGATAACGTGGACATCTGGGGAATGGCATCCTACATTTATGATACTCCGTTAGATATCAGCTTCTTCGGAGGGCTTTATCCGACCGAGCCGAACGACCAGATCGCGATCAGCGCTAGGAAGTTGGCTCCAAATGCCAGTGATTTGGCGTTTGGAATGGTTGACAACGATGGCACGTTAGCAGTCTGGACTGTCCCTGCGGCTAGCTTTGGGACAACACTTACCCAAGTTAAAGTTGATATCTCATCAGCAAGTATATACGGGGGAACAACTGCTGGATTCGACAAAACGAAAGTCACGGAGTTGCAACTCTGGAGGAACTGGGATAACGCAAACTGGGGTCTTTACACCGGTTCAACTCCATCGGCTCCAGCGGGGTTCACGACTACTGCGCCCTACCAATGGCAGTTTGATAGTTTCACCGCCGTACCCGAACCTCACGAATACGCGATGTTTGCAGGGTTGGGCTTGATCGGATTCGCAGCCTATCGTCGGTACTCCGTCAAAGCGGCATAAGTTTTCTGATCTTTCACAAAAGGCGCAGGCATTTGCCTGCGCCTTTTGCTTTCTGCATATCGACAGCCTTGGCTCCAGAAAACGTGCGTTGACATCTGTGACTGTTCAGGTAACTTTCCCAGCACTTTTTATACGAAGATTCTATGCCGAATACCGCATCAGCCGAACGAAGAATGCGCAGCAGCGCGCGCAAGCAGTCCCGCAACAAGAGCATCAAGACTGAATTGAAGACCTTGGAGAAGAACTACCAGGACTCTTTGCAGGCCGGGAAGAAAGAAGAAGCATCCAAAGCGCTTCGTGCGGTGGCCTCGGCTCTGGACAAAGCCGCCAAGCGCGGAGTTGTGCCCAAGAGCACCGTGAATCGCAAGAAATCCAGGCTGGCCAAGAAGGTTGCGGCTGCCAAGTAACATTCTCCCTTTTGCACGTTCAAGGCACTCGCACCCGCGGGTGCCTTCTCTTTTTCGCCGGGCTTAAGTAGCAGCCCACGCTCGGAAGGCAGCCCATCAAACCCATCCAGGATGACCTTGGTTCATGAATTTTGCTGAGCTACGGTTCTGGGGTTGGCTAATTCTTGGGTTCAGCCTGGTCCTACCCCTGCGCTGGCTGGTGTCCAGGACCAAGCCCGGGATCTTGGATCTCTACGACCGGATTGCCTTGCTCTCGCTGGGGCTGTTTCTACTGCTCTGCGTCAGTTGGCTCACATTCTTGATCTGGAGCGCGGTGGCGGTGGGCTCCTACTTGGGCCTGCAATGGATCCTGTCCCACGACCCCCACTCTACCCGGAAGTATCTTTGGGTCCTTATTCCCGTTCAACTCGCTCCCCTCCTCTACTACAAATACGCAAACTTTGCTCTGAACGGAGTGATGGGGTTTCAGGTGGATAGTGTGAAAGACCTACTCATCCCGGTCGGCCTTTCCTTCTACACCTTCCAGAAAGTTGCGTTCGTGCTAGACACCCTTGCATTTCGAGAGCGCATCCCTGCGTTTCTCGACTATCTCAACTTCGCTGGTTTCTTTCCGCAGATTGTGGCCGGACCGATTGAGCGCAAGAAGGACCTACTTCCCCAAATGGAGCGTTTTCGATTTTGCTGGAACCGAGATTGGCTCAATGAGGGCTCCGCCTGGATCGCGGTAGGTCTGTTCTTCAAGTGTTGCCTGGCCGACAACCATGCGAAGTGGTTCCCCCAATTCGCAGGGTCCACCTCCAACGCCTACATGATCTGGTTCAGCAACCTCCTTTTCGGGCTGAGAATCTACTACGACTTCGCCGGTTACAGTTTGGTCGCCTATGGCCTCGCCCGCTGTCTGGGAATCCGTCTGACGCTCAACTTCGTGAGCCCCTACTGCTCCACCAGCATCCAGGAGTTTTGGCGTCGCTGGCACGTGACGCTCAGCAACTGGTTTCGAGATTATGTCTACATCCCTTTGGGAGGAGGCAGGGTTTCCCGGTGGGCATGGAACATAGCAACCGTGTTCGTCGTGTCGGGACTGTGGCACGGGGCCGGTTGGAACTTCGTACTTTGGGGCGCGCTCCACGGAGGCTTCCTGATCGTTCAACGCCGGTTTGGGTCCTTGAAGGTCCCCGCAACCTTGGGATGGCTTGGAACCATGTTTGCCGCGCTGTTGGCATGGCTCTGCTTCTATGAAACTCGCACCGCCGCGCTGTGGGGCAAGCTGATCGCCTCTTTCTCACCCCAAGCCTACGGCTCTTCCGAATGGCACCAATTCGCTGGCATGCTCAAGGGGGGCGACGCGATCGTGCTGGGCAGTCTCCTGCTGCTTTCGGTCGTGACGCTGGCCTTGGAGTGGCTCTCGGTGCGCTGGAAAAACGATCCTTACTCCCTGCTGCGACAGCGGTGGGTTCTTGTGGTGCTGGTGATTCTGACCGTGCTCCTGTCGCCTGGCCGTAACAACGCCTTTATCTACTTTGCCTTCTGATGTCCGATCGATCGCCATCCCAGCCAACGAATTCCGTGCCTGACGCGGTTAGCGGGGGCGTTCCGAGTCTCGCCCTGGGCCTGCTGATCGTCCTGCTCTTAAGCCTGGTTCTCGCGGCCGCTTACACGGTTTTCCTCAATCCCGAAATCGCGCTGTATCGCCACGCGGCGGCGGTAAAAAGGCAATGGAGCGAGAACCTGACACTTTATCATACGAACAAGTTCGTTTTCTGCGGTGGCTCGAGTACGGCATTCTCGATCGACGGCGAGTCCATCCTGGCTCAACAGGGCCTCCCCGTGGTCAACGCAGGAATGCATGCGGGGATGGAGCCACCCTTCCTGGCCGCCTTCGCCGCGTCCCTGGCCACGCCCGGAGATACCCTGGTGGTTTCAATCGAACCAGGCCTTCTCATGAGCCCTTTTTCCTCGCCCGATCTGGCAGCTCAGATGGGTGTCGCCCTGGGAGAACCTGGACTTATCCACGCCTCAGCCATCACCGGAGAGCCAGTCCACTGGCTGGATACGATCGTCAGTCTTCGCCCTGGAGCCAACCATACCTTCACCTTGCTGGGGAAGATTGCCCTAGGCAAACCGCTCTACCGCTACCAGAAAGCAGACATCCAACCGAGCGGTTGGCAGATCGCGAGAGACTTTCGAGAGTTCGAGGAGGCCCTGCCGGGCGAGGGACACCTCTCCGTCGATGCGCGTCAGCTCCTGGTGAAACTCAAGGACTGGGGGCAAAAGAATGAGGTAAGAATCGTTTACTCCCTTCCCTGGGGATACACCTCCCCACGGAACGCGGCGGCACTGCGAAAGGTCAATCTTCGCTTTCTGATCGAGATGGCAGAGATCATGCCGGTGTTGCGCGACCCAACCCTTGGTGTCCACACGCAAAAGGAGGACTTCGCTGATACCTGCTGGCATTTGAGGGCAGAAGCAGCAAGGAATCGTTCCGCTCAACTGGCGAGCCTACTGAAAGACAGCCTCTACTGGCCAACCTCAGAGCTGGCGGTCTTGGTCCTCAGCAACAAGGATCCCGCAGGCAAAGACTGACCTGCCGCCGACCCCAGGGACTCATACTATTCCGTAATCAGCAGCCACGAATTTGCTCGTATCCACACGTCCCATCATCTTTTCGATAAACTCCACTTCCTGGCCAGGTAGCGAATCCAGAGCTTTCTGCATTCGATCCAACCAGGGCAACTCCCTTGGATGAATGCGCAAAGCCCCATCCTGGTGAGCCTCACGCATGAGCTGGACGGCAGTCTGCGCCGCGGCTCGCCCCGCACCGTAGTCATCGGTGGCCCCCACGATTGCCTTGGCAATCTCCACAGCGCTGTGTGGAGAGATAATGAACGCTTGCGGATCACGGCTTGCATCTGAGTTCACAAGCCACTTCTGGTAGAGCAACGCCGCATCCCTGCCGTCCGCCAGTGCCTCGTTCATCAACCGACAATCGTAGATCAGCTGTTCCATGTAGCAAGTCGGTGCCATCCCACCCAAGAGCTTGATGTTCTGAACCGATTCGTTACTCCAGGTATCGCAGGTGGCTGCGGCCAGATTCCCCATGGGGCTAAAGTGAGCGCAAGCGGCCGTCCGACCCTCCATGGCCATCGGGAAACCAGTGATGGCTTTTAAAATGGGGTTCTCATACCCACAGTCTTTCCCGGGGCCCACCGCCCCACATTCGTAACAAACCAGCGTACGTACCGCCGACACCGCTCGCACGACTGCCGCGAAGACTCGTGGGATCATCCGTTGTTCCGCCATCACCATCGCGGTATTAGCAAACCCACAAGCGGTGTCACCTGCGCAGTGGACCCCACGTCGCCCGGCAATGGTCGCTAATTCGCCCCACAAGAATCTCATATCCCGAACTCCCAGAGAGCAAAGACCGAACAGCACCGCATGAAGATCCCCCATCATCAGTGCCTCGTCGTGGATCTCCTTACCACCGACGGACTCGATGCTGAGCAACTCGGCACCAGCCGCAGCGCATCCATCGAAGGTCTGGATCATGGCCTCATAAAGCGCACCACTTCGCATCCTTGGAGGACGCTCCATCTCACGGGTATCGTTAGGAGTAATTCGCAAGACACTGCGTAGGCCGTGTTTATCGAAATACGAGTGCATCCCATCCAGAAGAATCTGAGTCAGCTCAATTCCCCAAACGGGGTTCTCAGTCATGGGGGGAAGAGTCTCAAACTCAATGACCACTCCCGGCGCCTCCAGTTCCACCGCCCGCTGCAAGGCCCCGTGGATGATGCCCTGGTAATGCTGCCGCACCTCGGGCATGGTCTCCTGGTTGACGAACATCGTTGGCAAAGTGAAGTTCAATTCCGGGTAGACTATGCCGCCGCCCAGGCTTAATCCTCGGCGAGTCGTCAACGGTTTGGGAGCAGAGCCAAAACAAAGTCTCGAAGGGTCCGAAATGGCGAGGGTGCTGAAGCTGTTCATGGGCTTTCTGTGGTCATGATGATACCCGCCTCAGACGGTTAGGAATTGCGGCGCACGGGTTTTCTCATGTTGTCACCTTACCAACCATCGCTGCCCTGGGGAATGAACGAATCCACGATTTCCATGGATAATTCGTCGATTCTAAACAGTGGAGCTCTTGGGGGACATTCGGAAATGATGAGGGGCGACACCGTTGAAAGCCTTGAAACTCCTCGAGAAGTAGAAAGCATCCCGGTACCCCAGCCGGTTGGCGATTTCCTTGACGGTGAGGTCTTCCTCCGCAAGCAACTCCACGGCACGGTGCATGCGAAGAAGGTGCTGGTACGCCTTTGGGGAACAGCCGGTTTGCTGGCGGAATAGAACACTAAAATGCGAAGGGGAAATGCCTGCCAGCGTTGCCAGCTCGCTGATTCTCAACTGCTCGTGGAGGTGTTCGCTCAGGTAAACGATGCTTCTCGCCACCTTTTGCACTCGGGGTGCAGGACACACGCTTCGACGCCTCGAATGCAGCACCAGCACACTCATCAGATGCATCAAGGTGTGAGACGCGTGATAGATACCGTACAGCCTATCGCCCAAAACCAGATCGCGGACCACCTCGTTGAAAAGCCCAACCACCTGGAGATCTTCCCCTAATGGGAGGATGGGGCACCGCGGATTGACTCCCATCTCATGCAGGTACTCACTCAGTCGAGAGCCACGTACATGCGCCCAGTGAATCGTCCAAGGACAGGAACCATGAGTGCCATAAGCATGAGCCAGGCCCGGCGGCAACACCATCAAATCGCCCGCATGCACCGGATGCAGCACCCCCCCCACCTTGCACCAACCACCCCCCTTGACGCAGTAGATTAGTACCGTAACTTCGGTGGCTCGAGAGCATCGTACCAAATGGCCCGCCGCACGAGGGTAATACCCAGCAGCCGCAACGATCATCCCCTCCAAGTAAGGCCATCGGCTCAGTGCAGCTTCCAGATTCCTCGCAGTCGGCGAACTCACCTGCTGCCCGGCAAAGCCAACCCCTTTTTCCACTACCCCGTCCGTGGTGCGAGTGGAAGGAGGCACTCCGTCAGGAATTCGAGACATAGAACCATTGTTCTCAGCATTCGCAAAGGCAGTCAATGCGGCTCTCCACCCCAGGCGGGGAGTCATTTCAGGATACCACCCATCCCTCCAAAAAATCACTGTTGTGATGCGCGTTGTTCCTGTCTATGTTCTTCCTCACCATGAGATTCGCTGGTAGAATTTTCGGTACGCTGGGGACGGCCATCACTCTGGCCGTTGCGGCCTTGACAACCGTTCATGCCCAAGTCGTCACCAACATCATTAACGACGGTACCACCACCGCCAACCTTGTCCTGACCGCAAACATGAACGGGGTTGGAACCGCGGAAGCGTTGCTTTCGGCTGATACAGAGCAGCCCTACCTGGTCGCGGAACAATCCCCAGGTTATTCCGACTTCTTTCTCCGATCTGTATGGCATCCTCCGATCAAAGGGCCAGCCGACGTCTTCTACACCGTCAGCGCGGAAGCGAAGCCCTTGGATAATTACACTGAATACCGGCTCGGAGTTGCAGGCTGGATCGACCTCACCAACCACACTTGTGTCGCCTTGGAGGTGCAACCGGGACCGGGGACAGCCCAATTCGCTCTCACCAGGATTGACTTCGCGGCGGTCGAGGGTGACCTGAATTCCACCACCACCACACTCTACAACCTCGATGGATCCGAGGCATCCTTGGCCATTGGGTCGGCGTGGGCTGATGTGGGAGAGTATGATGCGACCCAGTTCGCGATCTTCGAGATCGCCTTCTTGAAACCAAGCACGGCGGACAAGGGCGTTTTGCCTGCCGTTACGGCACGTATTGAGGCTCGGGTTTTGCAGTCACTGAACGGACAGCTCCCAACCCAAGTGGGAGACAAGATCTCGCTGCTAACGACGCAAAAGACTCCGGTACAGCATCGCCTCGGCTATTACGCGTACTATGGTAGTACCATGGCCGCCGGGGAACGAATTGGCTTCCTCAAGAACCTGACCTATGTCGGTCCCAAGGGACCCACTAACGCCCCTCCGAGCATCGCAATCACCACACCCGCGGAAGGTGCTACCTTCAACGCACCCGCCAACGTCACCATTACGGCCACAGGCTCCGATTCAGACGGAATCGTAGTTCGTACGGAACTCTACGAGGGTACCACACTTCTAGCCTCCGCCTCCAGTGGAACGGTCACCTTCCAGCGAGAATACCCCGTTGCTGGGGAGTTTACCCTGAGCGCCAAGGCAATGGATGATGAAGGGGCCGTAGCGGCATCCACCCCTGTGAAGATCAAAGTACTTCAACAGGCCACGGGACCTTTTGAGATCGCAAACCTCGCTTTGGTTCCCAACAATCCCGACTTCTCGCAGCTCAAACTCACTGTCACAGGTAACCCCGGCGTCACGTTCCGCGTGCAGCGGTCCACCGATCTCAAGGTCTGGATCGACGAGAGCACCCAGGTGATGGCGGGAACCAGCATGGATGTGCTGCTGGACCGACCAGTTGGAGCTCAGCTCCAATACTACCAACTGGCGATCCCGTGAAGTTCAGCGCCTGCCTCGGTATCGTAACCTACGGAAAAACCGCCAGGGAATCTGGCGGTTTTTCGCGTTAGAGGAGAGGAAGAGTGCCTGAGATCTACATGTGGGAGATGATATTATCGCCAAACTGCGAACATTTGATCTCCGTCGCCCCTTCCATCAAGCGAGCGAAATCATAGGTCACCCGCTTGGAGGCAATGGCGCCGTTTAGCCCCTTGACGACGAGGTCCGCTGCTTCGGTCCATCCCATATACCGCAACATCATCTCGCCGCTGAGAATCACACTGCCAGGGTTCACGACATCCTTCCCCGCGTACTTGGGTGCAGTCCCGTGGGTGGCTTCGAAGATAGCGTGGCCGCTCACGTAGTTGATGTTCCCTCCGGGAGCAATGCCAATCCCTCCGACCTGCGCGGCGAGGGCATCGGATAGGTAGTCCCCGTTCAAGTTGAGGGTAGCGATAATGTCAAAATCATCGGGACGAGTGAGTACCTGCTGGAGGGTAATGTCCGCAATCGCGTCCTTGATGAGGAGCGCGCCTCCCTTGAGGGCTGCCTTTTGCTCTTCGTTCGCAGCGCCCTCGCCCTGAGCCTGTTTGGTGCGATCGTACTGTGCCCAGGTATACACCTGGCTACCGTAGTACTTCTCCGCGGCAGCGTAGCCCCAGTCGCGAAAAGCGCCTTCACTATACTTCATGATGTTTCCCTTGTGTACCAAGGTCACACTCCGCCGCTTATGGCGCAACGCGTACTCGATGGCCGCCCGGACCAACCGGGTGCTCCCGAGCTGAGACACCGGCTTGATCCCTATCCCCACGCAAACCTGAGCCAGCGCACGATCATAATCCCCGCCTGCAGCCGCCAGGAAACCCTCACCCGCGCTCTGGGTGCCAAAACGGATCTTCTGGAAATCCTTAGGAAACTCTTTGGCGAGAAAATCCAGAATCTTCTGCGACTCGGATCCGCCACCAGTGTATTCAATCCCCGCGTAAATATCCTCCGTATTCTCGCGGAAAATCACCATGTCCACCTTCTCTGGACGCTTGACAGGTGACGGGACCCCAGCGAAGTACTGCACTGGGCGCAGGCAGACGTATAGGTCCAACATTTGACGAAGAGCCACATTGAGCGAGCGAATGCCCCCTCCCACGGGAGTGGTGAGCGGTCCCTTGATCCCGACCAAGTATTCCCTAAAAGCGGTGATCGTGTCGTCCGGAAGCCAGTTGTCAAACTTGGTCTTGGCGGTTTCTCCCGCAAAGACCTCGAACCAAACGATCCGCCGCTGGCCCTGATATGCCTTCTCGACCGCCGCATCCAGGACACGCTCGCTGGCAGCCCAAATGTCAGGGCCGGTACCGTCGCCACGAATGAAAGGAAGGACAGGGTTGTTGGGGACGGAGAGCTTACCGTCTTGAATGGTTATCTTACCTCCCTGCGGAGGGGTTACTGTTGTATAGGCCATGGGTTTTTGATTCCGTTTCTGAGGTTTAAACACTAGCAATCGCGGAACGGTCGCCAATTCGTTGCGCCGCGAGAAGGATCGTTCTTGTCCGCGCGACCGCATCTTGAGCCGTAAGCCCATGCTTCGTGCGCAAGTAGTCTACGGAGGAGGCGTGCTCGATGAAAGCGTCCGGCCATCCCATCCGCACCACGGGCGTGACAATTCCCTTTCCACTGTAGAATTCGAGCACCCCGCTTCCGTAGCCGCCCATAAGGGCATGGTCTTCGAAAGTGATGACGACGTCGGCAGCCCGACCAAAAAACTCGGTGGTCGCCTCGTCCAACGGCTTGGCGAAACGCGCGTTAATAATGGCCGTATCAACTCCTTCGGCAGCCAGAAGTTCGGCGGTTTCGCGTGCCATTCGCTGCATGTTGCCCAACGCAAACAACGCCACCTTGGGGGAGTTCCTGTTGCTGAAGCCTCGGGTGACTTCCGCTCTGCCGATCTCCAGGATTTTGGGCTGGCTCTTGATGGGAACACCCTCACCCGCTCCACGGGGATACCGGATGCAGACTGGATAAGCCTGGTGAGTGGCCGTAAACATCATGTCCACCAACTCATCCTCGTCTTTCGGAGCCATGAGAATAAGATTGGGCACACAGCGGAGAAATGAGATGTCAAAAAGGCCATGGTGCGTCGGTCCATCGTTCGCCGATAGCCCGGCACGATCCATGCAGAAGATCACCGGCAGTTCCTGCAAGGCCACATCGTGCACAATGCAGTCATAGGCCCGCTGGAGGAAGGTCGAATAGATCGCACAGACCGGACGAAAGCCAAACGTGGCCATTCCCGCAGCGAAGAGCACCGCGTGTTCTTCGGCGATCCCCACGTCGAAATACCGGCTCGGGCAGGCGTGTTCGAGATGCTTCAAGCCGGTGCCCGACGGCATCGCCGCAGTGATGCCGACCACGCTGGAATCCTTCTGGCACAGCTTCACCATCGTCTGCCCAAAGACCTCTTGGTAAGTCGGAGGCCCAGGCTGGGAAGGAAGGTTGGCTCCGGTAAGCACGTCGTAGGGACCGACTCCGTGAAAACGCTCCGGCTGCTGCTGGGCCGCGGCAAATCCCTTGCCCTTCTGGGTGATGATATGCAGGACGATCGGAACCTCAGCATTCTTGGCAAAGGTGAGTGCTTCAATGAGCAACGGAAGGTCGTGTCCATCGATAGGCCCCAGGTACTTCAGCCCCATTTCTTCGAAGATCAAGCTACTGCTCGTCCCACCTCGACCATCGGAATCCAGGCCTCGTTGCAACGGCATCAACGCCGCCTCGGTTACCGCACCTTTGATCGCTTCCTCAGCTTTGTGGCCGATCTTCAGGGCAATGTCGCCCTTGGGAACTCTGCGGACAAAACGCTCCAGGTCCTTATGCAACTGCGTGTAGCGGGGATGGGTGATGAGTTTGTTCAGATAGCCCGCGATCGCCCCTACATTCTTGGCGATGCTCCACTCATTGTCGTTCAGGATCCCAATGAAGCGCTTCGTGGTATGCCCGATGTTGTTCAGGGCCTCAAAGGAATTCCCGTTCGTCAAGGCCGCATCCCCGAAGATGCAGACGACATTCTCTTTGGTCCCCAACCGATCCCGCGCAGCGCACATTCCCAGCGCCGCAGAAAGGGCCGTCCCTGCATGGCCGGCTCCGTAGCTGTCATGCGGGCTCTCGGACCGCAATGCAAATCCGCTCAGGCCATCCGTGGTACGAATCGTATGGAAGCGACGCTTCCGTCCTGTCAACAGCTTGTGAACATAGCATTGATGGCTGACATCCCAAACGAACTTGTCCTGGGGCGTCTCAAAAACCCGGTGCAGGGCCAGAGTCAGCTCCACGACCCCCAAGTTGGGGCCGACGTGTCCGCCATTCTTGGCAAGAACCCGGATCAATTCCTTGCGGATATCCTCTGCCAGCGGCAACAATTGCTCCAAGGTCAACTTCTTGACGTGGGCCGGATCATCCACCATGTCGAGATATCGTGTCATGCCGGTTCGGGATCGGATGCGCTGGGGTCTGGCACTGGGCTCTTGACGGTGATGCGTCCAGCCGAGTCTTTCTGGATCTGCTGGATTCTGAGTTCTGCGGAACTCAACCGCGCTTGGCAGATCTCCACCAACTTCTGACCTTCTTCGTATTTGGACAGCATCGCTTCCAAGGGCAACTCCTCTGATTCCATCTGTTCGAGCAACAACTCAAGCTTGCTTAAGGCCTCTTCAAAACCAAGGCCAAGAGGCGCCGTCTCGCTGATAGAAGGTGATTTGTTCGTTCGAGCCATCCAGTTGAACGTAGTCCATGGCTCCCCCCGCGTCCAGTGGATAGCTTGATGGACCCGGCGGAAGAGCCGCCATTCACTTTTCTGTAGAAACGAGCCATTCGATGATCCAGTGCAGCCTCCCACGGAGAGTCGGGGTGATGCTCTAGCCTGACGCCTTTCCACCTGAACTCGTCAGGAATCCGAGGTAATCGATCAAGCGCGCTTTCATCAAGGAACGAGGGACGATGGCGTCCACGAGACCGTGTTCCTGGAGAAACTCCGCCGTCTGAAAGCCGGGGGGCAGTTCCGCTTGGGTCGTGTCTTTGATCACCCTTGGGCCCGCAAAACCAATCATCGCACCTGGCTCAGCGATGATCAGGTCACCCAAGCTGGCATAACTGGCCATCACCCCCGCGGTGGTCGGATGCGTAAGCACGCTGATATAGGGGAGCCGACTCCTGGCGTGATAGGCTAACCCAGCGCTGGTCTTGGCCATTTGCATGAGGCTGAACATGCCTTCGTACATTCTCGCGCCCCCGCTCGTGGACACGATGACAAGCGGCAGTTCTTTCGCGGTCGCCGCTTCAATCAACCTGGTAAGTTTCTCTCCCACCACCGACCCCATGGAACCTCCCAGGAAGCTGAAATCCATAACTCCCAGGGCGACCTTTTGCCCTCCAATCCTTCCGATGCCAGTTACCACCGCATCCTTGAGGCCAGTGCTCTTCTGATAGGCTTCGAGCTTGGAGGTGTAGGTGGCCACCCCTGTGAACTTGAGAATATCCACGCTCGTCATCTGCGGGTCCATTTCCTCAAAGGAACAGGTCTCCACCAGCGAGTTGATCCGCTCGCGGGAGCCAATGGGGAAATGATGGGAACAGTGGAGGCAAACCTTCAGGTTCTCGTCCAGTTCCTTGTCGTAGATCAAAGTGGAGCACTTGGGACATTTTGTCCACAACCCTTCAGGGATGTCCTTCTTCTTGGACTTGGAAGATGCGAGCTTGGGACGCTTTAACAAACCAGGTGAAGCTGGGTTGGAGAGAGGCGTCACCGCCGGTTCGATGGCGTCGCCACCCAGGTTCTTAGGGTTCACGAGCATAGGCGTGGTCATAGGTCCGCAGCAGCAGATATGTTGGTTCTCGCGGAAACGCATTACGCCCGCACCCCAAGGTGCGGGCTCAGTGGAACGAGGGTCGTCTACAGGCCCCGGGCGAGCGTCCAAACGGAGACTTTCGCAGCGCCGGCGTCGAGCAAAGCGCGGGAACACGCGCTGGTGGTGGAACCGGTCGTCAAAACATCGTCCACAACCACGACTCGCTTCTTCTCTAAAGGGCCCCAGTTTCTAACAAAAAAGGCACCCTTCACGTTCTTTGCCCGTTCTTCCCGCGTAAGCATGGTTTGAGTCTGAGTGCATTCGACCCTTTTCGCCAGCCGCGCGTTCAACGGGACCCGAGTCGCCCGACTCAGATGATCTGCGAGCCGCTCGGCTTGGTTGAACTCCCGCTCTCGCTCCCGCACGGGATGCAACGGAACGGGCACGATCAAGTCCCAATCATCAGGGCTTACCTGCCCTGCGGCCGCATCCACCAGCAAATCCGCCAGAAAGGGTTCGAACCACAGGCTGCGATTATACTTGTACTGGTGAATCACCTCAAGCACGAGTTCAGTGGCAACCACGGCAGCTCGAGCTTGGCTGAAGGATAGAGACAATTCGGCACAGTTCGAACATCGGAAGTCGGTGTTGATCTGTCCTTGGTAAGGGAGTCCGCACCGGTCGCAAAAAGGCGGTCGAATCCACTTAACCCCTTGTGGACCAGTGCTACAAGTATCACATACGTACCCGCGCTCGGGGATCGCTGGGTGTTGTCGGCAAACCTGGCACCAGTGGGGGTAAATGAGCCCGAGAGCCATCTTACCCCACCGCCCTAGCTTGCTTGCCGACGCCATGAAAGATCCTCTGGGTTTTTTATTTCGGACACCCTCCGCCACTGCAGCCATATCACAAACGGCACGAGTACCACAAAAGAAAGCCAACCGTCAATCAGCTTGGATGACCCCCAAAGCTTTGGGTTGGATACCGGGCCCTCCACGGTAAAGAAGGCGAACGATTTGAGCCAGAGCACCCATCCCGCGTGGATCCCGGTGGAGACCCAAAGCGAGCCGGCCCGTTCGTAGGCGAAGGCCAGAATCATGCCTGCGGCAGCCAGGGACAGGAAACTGGGAAACCAGGATTCCAGTTGTGCAAATCCACGGAGCATCCCTCCTAAGACATGGAAGCCCGAATTCCAGTGGATCTCGCCTTCGAGCCTGAAGGGAGCGAAAAAGTGCACCAAGGCGTAAACGAAGCTACTAGCGACGGACGCAACGGCCACAGAGGTGCTCCGCTTGAGGGTGCCAAACAAGCCTCCGCGAAAGAGCAATTCCTCCAGGAAACTCACCGCCAAGGCAGCGCCACCTGCGTTGGCGAGATGCCCCAACACCTCCATCCAAGAGCTGTCCAAGTTCAGTCGGCGGGAACCAGCCAGGAGGTTCACTCCAGCGATACAGGCGAAACAAGTGAAGCCCAGAAAGAACCCTTCTGCCCATCGCGAGACCGCTTCCCGGTGCCAGACCACGCCCACCTTGGCCCAGGATCTGACCTCCAGCCTCCGCAAAGCCGGCCATAGGAACGCCAGGGCCATCAGCAGAAGGCATCGATGCACATAGCGATGAAATGGAATCTGGGCGAGGCCACCAGGGAGCCACCCCAAAGTCACAAGCTGGGTCACCAGGAAATGCACCCAAGGCGCAAGAAGCGCCCCTCCCAAAAACACGATACAAAGGTAGGGCAACCAAACCCTGGCCGCATGATTCTTCATTCCCCTAGAATTCCAATGGGAGCCGAATCACGATGGCTCCCATTACCTCGTTTGTTTTGAAGTCGCGCCGAACAGAACCTCCGTTTTGGTTGTGGCAATCAACGCAGGAAGTCGAGGAGGCACGGCATGGATAAATCGCCGTGAAGTAGCTCCGGCCCCCGAGCAATTCCTCGCCGTAAAAGTTGGTGCTGGGATTGCGGACCTGGGCTTCCATGGCGCTCTTTTCGATCTCTGTCTGGGGTCCCTGGCTCGGGTTGATGGGCCACAGGGACCGCAAGGCGAAGGAAAACTCAGAGCCCTGGGTGGCGATTTCCATCGCGGTCTGCCGGAGGAACACAGCATGTCCAGGCAGTTTTCCCTCTTCCATGGTCCGCTGCGAGACTTCCACTTTCTTTCCCTCGATCGCCAATGGCTGCACCACACGACGAACATAGACGTCCTGCTGTACCGCGAGCAGTTGATGAAGGGAGTCCGCCAACTTGCGTGGACTCATAGAGATCAGTTTGTGGCTCTTCTCCTTGCCAGCCTCCTCCGCCGCAAAGGCGAGGAGTACGACCATGCTGCCACAGAGGATCAGTAAAAGGTGCGGGAACCTAGTCATGAGCTTCATCCTTTCTCTGCATCGATCGACAGCGTTAGCTTGCCGGTTCCACCACCCGGAGAACCTGGTTCACCTTGATAGCCTCCAAACGCTGAGCCTTGCCACTGGGCCATTGGATCGTCACTGATTCAACTGCTGTGGCCCGGCCCAGACCGAAGTGGACCCGGCGATCTCCCTGAGCCAGGAAGCCTGTGGGACAGAGGGCCTCGGCACGATACACCTTGCCATTCGCCACCACCGTGATCAGGGCGCCGAACCCATCCCGGTTACTCTTGGTGCCCTGCAAATCCAACTTAAGCCAATGACCGGCACTCGGGCACCGATTCCGGAGCAGTACGGCCCGATCCGCCAAGGCGGTCACCAGCAGATCCACCTTTCCATCGTTATCATAATCCAATCCTGCACTTCCTCGCCCTTGGATCTTCACCTGAAAGAAAGATCCTCCCTTGCGGCTAGCATCCACGAACTTGGCTGCCCCCTGGTTTTCCACCAGCAGACTGCGATCGCCTTCTAAGGTGAAAGCGTCTCCATTAGCGATGAAAACATCCAAATCACCGTCGTTCTCCATATCCACCAGGCTGCCCCCCCATCCCACGAATCTCTGGGTGATGGCACCCAGTCCGGAGGCATAAATACGGTCCTCGTAAACACCACCGGGACGTCTCAAGTATAAGGAACCGTATCCCAAACGCGTCACAAAAAGGTCAGGAAAACCATCTCCATCGCAATCCCCTATCGCCGCATTCATCGATCCGCATGCTTCCCCGATCGAGTTGAAAGCAACTCCAGCTTCGATGGCCACCTCGCGAAACCGTCCATGTCCATCATTCACCCAGAGCATGTTCGGGGTATCGTCATTGGAAAGGTAAAGATCCGTGTCGCCATCCCAATCACAGTCAAAGGCAGAGACCGACATCGCCCGGTGACCTGGAACCCGGATACCCGACTTTACACTGACATCCTCAAAGGTCCCATCGCCGCGGTTACGAAAGAGGACATTGGCTTCGCCTGGATAAGCTAGCGGACCCGGGTAGGCGCCGGGATTCTGCTCAGACACGGTGGAGGGGTCGAACGTGAGGTAGTTTGCCACAAACAAGTCCAGGAAACCGTCCCGGTCGATGTCGAGGAACACAGCGGAGATGCCAGTTTGGTTGTTCCCCACGCCGGCTTTGGAGGTGACATCCTCGAAGGTGCCGTCACCTCGATTGTGATAGAGGAAGCTCTGGCCGACACCCGTCACATAGAGGTCCTCGTGACCGTCGTTGTCGTAGTCGCCCGCACACACAGCGTAGTTGAAACCGCTGCCCTGCAAACCAGCCTTGAGGGTCTGATCTTCAAATCTCCCGTTTCCCAGATTCCGGTACAAACGGTTAGGCTCGCGTTTCGCCTTGTACTTGGAGGAACTCACGCCCGACAGCGGACCCCAGTTCAGAAAATAGAGATCCACCAGGCCGTCTCCATTGTAGTCGAAAGCAGCCGCACCGGTCCCGTTGGACAAGAGAATGTTGGCAATCCGGCCATGCGGAAACTGGTGCAGGAACTGAATGCCAGACTGGCTGGTCACATCCTCAAACCAGTCGTCCGCGCCAGGCGCCACCGGCGGGGTAGGTGAACGAGGAGTAACGTTCGCGGGGGGTGTTTCCGACAACAGTCTGGGGGACGACAGGATCAACACCGCCAGGCCGCAAGCCAACCAAAAGTGTAGCCTCCGCGCCGGGGGGCTGCTCGAGGTGTCACGGTAGGCCTGAATTCTTCGAAGCATCCGCATGCCTACTAGTCTTGCCTTTTCCGATCGACAAGAATCAAGCGGAATAGAAGAAAACCGCCTTCAGGACACGCCCACATTCCGCCGCGTAGTTCAGCGCGAAACAGGCAGCCATCACGGCCGGTAGGATAGCATGAGACTAGGGCCGATCTTCAATCGGCACATAGTGATTCACGGGCTTTCCAACGTAGATCTGGCGGGGCCTGTAGATTCGGCTCTTCGGATCGTCCATGATCTCTCTGAAATTGGCGATCCAGCCCGGCATGCGGCCGATGGCGAAAATCACGGTAAACATCTCCGTCGGAATGCCGACCGCTCGCATGATAATGCCGCTGTAAAAGTCGACGTTCGGATAGAGCTTCCTCTCAACGAAGTAAGAATCACGCAAAGCAGCTTCCTCGAGCCGCTTAGCTATATCGAGCAACGGATCCGAGATCTTGAGCGTGTTCAACAGATCATCGCACGCCTTCTTGATGATGCGGGCGCGAGGGTCGTAATTCTTGTAGACGCGGTGGCCGAAGCCCATCAGGCGTTTTCCGCTATTCTTGTCTTTTGCGGCCTCGATGAACCTCGAGCCATCATCCCCAGCTTGGTGAATCGCCTGAAGCATCTCAATGACCGCCTGGTTTGCCCCGCCATGCAGGGGGCCCCAAAGTGCGCACACACCCGCTGCAGCGCAGGCAAACAGATTGGCTTGGCTGGATGCTACCATGCGAACGGTGGCTGTAGAGCAATTCTGCTCATGATCCGCATGCAGAAGGAAAATCAGATCCAAAGCCTTCACGACCTCCGGCTTGAGCTCGTAGTCGCTGTAAGGCTCGGAGAACATCATGTGCAGGAAGTTCGCCGTGTATTTGTAGGAAGGCTTCGGGTAAATGATGGGAAAACCGTGCGACTTCCGGTAGGAGAAAGCCGCAATGGTGCGCACCTGGGAAAGCAGACGGGTCGCGTGAATCTCAAACCTCTCCTTATTGGGGCGGTTGACCATCAAACCTGGGTAAAAACAGCTGCTGGCATTGATCATCGAAGAGAGGATTGCCATGGGATGGGCGTTCGAGGGAAAACCCTCGAAGTGAAACTTCATATCCTCGTGCAGAATCTCGTTCTGGGTCAAAAGGTCGGAAAACCGCTTCAGCTGTGCGCGGTTCGGGAGCTGACCGTAGATGATCAGATAGGCGGTTTCGACAAAGGTGGATGTCTCCGCGAGTTCCTCGATGGGAATACCCCGATATCGTAAAATCCCACGTTCGCCATCGATGAAAGTGATGGCGCTGTTGCAGGAACCGGTGTTGCCATAGCCATCATCCAAGGTGATGTAGCCCGTGTCGTTCCGAAAGTCGGAAATATCCAGGGCTTTCTCGCCTTCAACCCCCTCGATGATGGGAAGATTGTGAACCTTGCCTTCGATGTCTAGCTTTGCGAATTTGCTCATGGGTTGGGTTAGGTTGTAGTTCGATTACCTGCTGCACAGTATTCTGTCCTGTTATCTTTGGATTGGCAAGCAATGAAATGATCCGCGCGCGGTTTCTGCCTCTCAAGGCCTGGTGCTAGCCACGGTCGAGGCAGAACCTACGCTCAGCTTGGCTTCTACCACGCCGAGCATGGCCCCTCGTAGTAGAACTTGTTTGTGTGTGGAGGTGTGTCCTCTGATGATAACCACCGCTGACCTGCTCAAGCCCGCCACCTCCGCGAGGAACCGGGTGAGAGCCGTGTTGGCGGCATCATCGACAGGGGGGGCGGCGACTTTGATCTTCAGTTCTGTTCCCAATACCCCCACCACTTCCGTTCGCGAGGCCCGGGGTTGCACTTTCACCAAGACGACCACCCCTTCGTTCAATTGCCTTAGATAAGCTGAGCTCACAGTGGAAGTCGAGGGAACAGAGATTGGAGAATGGCTTCTACGGCCGCAGCCCCCAGGAACACCAAGGCCAGCATGGCTACAGGGCTGAGATCGATCCGCCCCAATCGCAGCGGAAGCCAATCGACGAGGCGCAGGAATTTCCGGGCGGTGACATTAATGTAGTCCCACAGCGGCATCTGGCCGAGATAAAGGTAGCTGTTCAGGACATGAAGGAACAAAACGCATCCAATCAGGTACTTGGCCAGCAAGAGAGCCCCTCCCGCCAGGACAAAGCCCTGCTGCCACCGGTGGAGTGAAGACTTGGCGCGTGCAACCATCCCCAGGTCCGCCAGGCCGGGACTCAGCAGATACCAAAGCGAGGCCACAAGGAACCACGGGACGAGCAAACCCAAGAAGGATGGCAACCGGTCGAGCCACCCCAGTTGTCGACGCACCTGCTGCTGCCAGGGATCATGGTCAGGTCGCCCGCGATTGACCACCGAAAGAATGAGGAGAAACCAATAGAAAGCCCCCAAGTAGACGGCAAAACTCCCGATAGAATAGTACCACATCCGAAGCAGGGAGATGCTATTGAATGGAAGCGAGATTAACCCCAAATCGAGCGAGGCGACCCAGCCCACCTCAGCTCCGAGGCGCTGGTAGCACCAGGCGCGGCCCGCCAGCAGCAGGAGCAGGGAAATCCAGAGATGGTAGGCAGCCCGGGATCGAGGAGTCGCCGCCCGGAGGAGCGGGGAAAAGGCAGTTCGGGTGTCCCGTGCAGGAGGAGACGTCAAACTGGCCCTCCCGTTGATCCACAGCAGGAGAGCCACGATATTCAGTAGTGTGTCGATCAGGTTCATCCGCCTCGGATGGCTAGGCCACGGCCGACGAGAGGGAGCGCCCCTGGCAGGGCCGTGGGCCTGCACAAACAGACAAGGCGCGAACCCGAAAAAGTTCGCGCCCTGACAGAAACCCTTCCCTTCCTGGGCGAGAGGGCGACGCGCGCAGCGTCAGATGGGTGCGGATGCGTGTTCGTCACGCACGCTGTTGTAACCCGTTTTTACATCAGGCGCAACAAGCTATCCGCCATCACCGACGGCGTCTCGGCCACGGCGATACCCGCCGCCCGGAAGGCCTCGATTTTGGCTGCCGCGGTTCCTTTACCACCACTGATGATCGCCCCAGCATGCCCCATGCGGCGCCCCGGAGGTGCGGTGGCCCCTGCAATAAAGCCGGCAACAGGCTTCTTGCAGTAGTTCTTAATCCACTCGGCCGCCTCTTCCTCCGCTGAGCCACCAATTTCGCCAATCATGATGATCCCATGCGTCTCAGGATCCTCTGCAAACATCTTGATCACATCCAGGTGGGAAGTGCCGTTGACAGGGTCACCCCCGATCCCCACGCAGGTGGATTGACCAACCCCTCGGCAAGTCAACTGCCAGACGGCCTCGTAGGTAAGGGTGCCACTGCGCGAAACCACGCCAATGTTGCCCTTCTTGTGGATGTATCCGGGCGAGATTCCGATCCGGCATCCGCCTTGGGAGTCCTTTCCTTCACCAGGGGTCACGATACCGGGACAGTTCGGCCCGATCAGCCTGGTCTTCTTTCCCTGCATCGCGCTCTTCACGCGAACCATGTCGTTCACAGGAATGCCTTCGGTGATGCAAACCACCAGATCCAGTCCCGCATCCACCCCTTCCAGGATAGCGTCGGCGGCAAACGGCGGAGGTACAAAAATGGCCGAAGCCGTGGCTCCGGTTGCCTTCACCGCCTCGCCGACCGTATCAAAGATCGGCACTTTGTTCTCGAACAACTGGCCTCCTTTGCCCGGGGTGACACCTGCCACGACCTGAGTGCCATAGCTCAGGCTGAGCTGAGTATGCCGGGCCCCAAAAGACCCGGTGATGCCTTGGACCAGAAGTTTGGTTTGGGGAGTAACTAGAATTGCCATGGGAGATTCTTAATTTGAGATTTCTTAGTTCACCGCTTTGACCACCTTTTCCGCTGCGTCCGCCATCGACTCACCGCCGACAATCGTCAGGCCGGACTCTTGGAGGATCTTCTTGCCCAACTCCACATTGTTGCCTTCGAGGCGGACCACCAGGGGCAGCTTCAGTCCGGTTTCCCGCACTGCGGCTACGATGCCAGCGGCGATGATGTCGCATTGCATGATGCCACCAAAGATATTCACCAGAATGGCCTTCACACTCGGATCGCTCAGAATGATCCGAAATGCCGCCGAGACCTGTTCCTTGCTGGCTCCACCCCCCACATCCAGGAAATTGGCAGGGTTTCCACCATAGTACTTGATGATATCCATCGTGGCCATAGCCAATCCAGCCCCGTTGACCAGGCAGGCTATGTTGCCATCTAATTTGATGTAGTTCAGGCCGTGCTCGCTTGCCTCGGTCTCCAGAGGAGACTCCTCGGCCAAATCCCTCATTTCCTGAATATTCTTGTGGCGATAGAGCGCGTTGTCGTCCAAACCGATCTTGCCATCGAGCGCGATGATGGTTTCCTTGCCATCGGCACCCACCACCTTGCAAAGAGGATTAATCTCGACCATCGAGGCATCGCACTCCCACCAAGTCTTGTAAACCGACTGGATTATCTTCGCCCCGGAATTCATGAGGTCGCCACCCATTCCGAGCGCGGCAGCCACCTTGCGAGCCTGGTAAGGCATCAGCCCCACGGAGGGATCGATGTACTCTTTGGCTATCTTCTCGGGGGTCTTCTCCGCCACCTCCTCGATATCCATGCCGCCTTCCGTGCTCGCCATGATCAACGGACGCGAGGTAGCCCGATCCAGCAAAACCGCGAGGTAGTACTCCTTCTTGATGTCCGAAGCAGCTTCGATCAGCAACTTGGAGACTTTGCGGCCATCGGGCCCGGTCTGCTTGGTAACCAAGACCTGGCCCAGCATGCCTTGCGCGCGTTCGAGCACTTCCGCCACGGTGGAACATACTTTGACTCCACCCTGCAGTCCGCTCTTGAAAGTCCCCTTCCCGCGTCCACCCGCATGGATCTGGGATTTCACCACCACCCGCTTGTGCCCAGCCGCGATCAACTTTTCCGCGATGGCTTTGGCCTCTTCTGGGGATGACGCCACCCCACCCGCTGGAACCGCAGCTCCGTACTGCGCAAGCAGTTGCTTCGCCTGGTATTCGTGAATGTTCATGGATTAGATAAAAAGGTAATAATCAGAGCCTGTTGTACAAGCTGGGGCTATCTAATGACCTGGGGGAACGCCCGTCAACGGCTTTTTCTCGCCGACAAGGGCTTTTCGTCAACCGCGACCCATCAGCGACTCAGACTCCATTGGCTCTTCTTCCGGCAAGGGTTGGCCGACCGTCTCGGGTGCCCAGATCAAAGCAACCACGCCCAGCAGATAGGAGGAGGCAAGCACCATCGCAGCCAGACGGAAGCCGGGTATACTGGTCAGGCCATCGAGGCTCCGGGCCAGCGGACCCAGCACAAAAGGGCCAAGCGCAGCCAAGTACCGGCCGACGTTGTAGCAGAAACTGGTCCCGGTCGTCCGCAGGCGGGTGGGGAACAGTTCCGGGAAGTAGATCGCGTACAAACCGAAAGGCGCAAGAGTGCAGAAACCCAGGATCGGCCAAAGATAGTAGATCTGGTAAGCTTCGTGGAAGCAGGCAAAGGTCAGAATGAGGCTTCCCCAAGCCAGAACCATGGCCCACAGGAAGGATACGCGGCGCCCCACCCTCGCCGCAACGAGCGTGAAGCAATACATCCCACAAAAAGCTCCCACTTGCTGCAGGATCCCGCCTACGGATTTTAGACGGGTCTTTTTGTCCTCCGGGATAGCCTTCCCCAAGAGCTCTCGCATCGACGCCTGGAGCTCGGGCGAGAGGGGATCCCGGGCGGACTCTTCCGCTGGGGTGCGATCCCGGTGAGAGATGACGCGAGCGAGCAACTCGAGGTATTTGCGATGTTCGCTGGGAGATAGTCTCCCCAACGCCTCGGAATGTTGCGTGGGTGAGCTGGCCGCGACCATCCCCTCCAATTTGGCCCGAGACGCAGGCTCCACGGAAGGGATCGCCGAGTCAATGAGTTCCGGACTGTAGAAGGCCACGCCCCAAAGGCCGAGGACTCCTGAGACAGCCAGGCAAAGGCCAACCAGAGCGTTCCGGCGCCATCGGGGATGCCGGAAAAGCTCGGAGTAACTCCCAAACTGGTGGCCAACACCCCTCACTCGGGCCGCTTCCCGCGCCGCCACCCACCTTTCGGGCTCCTTTAGACGCCAGAAGACCACCACCGCCACCAAGGCTGGGATCGCCCCCAAATAATAAAGTCCACGCCATCCCCACCCCAAGCCCTGACTGGGAACGACGAACCCCAGGCTCACGGCTGCAAGAATGTTACCGACCGTGGAGAGGGCCTGCAAAGTCCCCAGCGCATGGGGACGGGCGCGATCAGGCATAATCTCCGCCACCAAGGCCGTGCCTACGGCAAACTCACCCCCCACTCCCGCACCGGTAAGAAAACGAAAGAAAGCAAAAGTCCCCCAATCCTGCGCAAGCCCGCTGAGGCCTGTAAACAAGGCGTACCAAAGAATGGTCAGAGCCATCGTCTTCGCACGCCCCCAACGATCGCCCATGATCCCGAAGCAAAGGCCGCCTGTAGCCCAACCTAGAATGAAAATCGAGGTTGCATAGCCGCCATAAGCCGTTTGCGTGAGCGAATCTGCATGCGGAAGAAGCTCACGCATGGCAATGGAGCGAGAGAGGGTGAAGATTTGCTGGTCGAAGCAGTCAAAAAGCCAGCCGAAAGCGGCGAGGAGAAAAACGAACCACTGAGAGCGGTTGGGAAGCCGCCACCAGGCGACTGATCGCTCCGACGTAACGGATGAAGGGATTCCGGCCACAACAAGGTACCTATTCGATAAAGTGTGGGAATGTATTCCTAAAGAGTCGCTTTTCCAGCGGTTTCTGTGGGCCGATTGGAAATAAAAAATCCCGCCCGAAGGCGGGATTCAAAAAATGAGAAAACCAGCTAGTCTCCTTTGCCGCAGTATTCCTCGATCGCGCGTTTGAAAAGGTTCTCGCCGACGTGCACGATGCTCATCTCGCGCTGGGCGTTCTCGACCGAGTCGCTGGCATGCGCGGCATTCACCATCACGCTGGACCCAAACTCCCGCCGGATGGATCCGGGAGGCGCCTTGGTGGGGTCAGTCGGCCCAAGAATATCGCGGATTTTTGCAACGGCTTTGACTCCCTCATAGATCAGCGCGATGCATTTCTCCGTGCCGGGTTGCGTCATCTGGCTCGCATCGCACTCCTTGGAGCTTCGACCGGACATGAACCGAACGATGTTGTCGAACTGGAAATCTCCGAAAAGGGGGCCGAGGATGGCGCCGATCTGGCGCTCTTCGGGACCTGGCACAGCAAATCCAAGCTCCTTTTCCAATACGCTCTTAGCCCTGGCTCCAACCATGTCGCAGAGCTTGGTTCGCAGGATCTCTTTGACGGGCCCGTAGAACTCCATCGCCTCAGCAGTGCTCATCTGATGCACCTTAATCCCGACAATATACAGACCGGTGCGGGAGAAGAAATCGATCATGTTGCCTGGCTTGCCCGTCGGAAAACGGAAGTTGTCCGGCTTCAGGAGCACGAGGGTTCGTTCGGGTTTCTCCTCAGGCGCATAAGGGATCACGTCCTCCAGCACCCCGCCGTCGGAATCAGAGAAACGAGCCCAGAGTCGCAGCTTATCCATGGCTTCCTCCACGGTTGGAGCAGCCATCACCGCCGGCTCAAAGAATCGGACCTTGCCGTCTTGATCCGTGATCAGATCTCCGTAAGTGTCCCGGATCGTTTCTCCGCCACGTCGAGAGGGAACGAAGTGACCGAGCACACCCCGGACTTTTCGGACAGCATCTTCGCCGCGAAAAAGTAAGACCATGACGCGGCGACGGCGGCCCGTGCGTGGTTCCGGAGAAAAGTTCTCGAGCACATACTCGCGGAGCAATTCCTGGACGCGGTTTTCCTGGGGATCGTTGCGGGAAATAATCCGGCTAGCGTACTCCTTTGCGAGCTCCGCGCTGGGGGCGAACATGCGGGCGGAGACGAGTTCAAGACCGGTTCGAGTGCTCAGTCGAGCAACAATTCCACCAGTCCTCGACTTATGAAGAGAATGGGGGGTAATAATGGCATAAGCCAATTCGTTTGCCATAGGCGATTCTTAGTTGATTTTGGAAATCAGACTGCGGCGGCCGAAATGCCGCCCGTCGATGCAGGTGAGACCGGGGATGGAACGGGAGAAGCTACGGGAACAGCCTTTCCCCCAAGGATCTTGAACATCACTACGCCGCAAGTGGGGCAACGCCCCTTGATCGCTTTCCGGCCGTTCTTCATGACTTCCTCAACAGCCTCGACGATCTCTTTCTTTGCTTTGCATTTAACGCAGTAACCTTCGGCCATACCGGTTTCCGCAAGAAAAAGGCTTAATTGCCTATCTTCTCGTAACGTCACCAGTTTAGGAGGCGGCGGGAAGGACCGTCAACTGTGAAAAGCGAGAATCCCACCAAATGAAATCAATCGCAATATGTTTGACACCAATATATTAAGTCAATGTCAAACCCCTTTTCATCCCGGATGCCGACACAAGGGCAGTCGGAGGTACGACTCCCAGCTCCCCTGTTAACCAGTCCTGGGAGTTCTGAGATTCGTCTTCAACACCTTGCCGGTGCTGTTCCTGGGCAACGCCGCGATGAGTATCACCTTGCGCGGGACTTTGTAGTCCGCCAAGCGGGTGCGAAGGAAACTCACGATGGCCTGTTCCTCAAAAGGCACCCCTTCCACCATGGAGACATAAGCAACAGGTTGCTCGCCACGACGTTCGTCGGGCCATCCCACAACCGCCGCTTCGCGCACTCCCGGGTAGTGGTAAAGGACTTCCTCAATCTCCCGCGAATAGACATTGTTGCCGTTCACCAACATCATGTCCTTTTTGCGATCGGTGATGTAAAAGAAACCATCCTCGTCCATCCGACCGACGTCCCCAGTGTAGAGCCATCCGTCCCGCAGGGCTTTGGCGGTCTCCGAGGGATTGTTCCAATAGCCCAGCATGACGTTGCCGCCCTGCACACACACCTCGCCCGTTTCGCCGCAAGGGACTTCCTCCCCATTTTCGTTCCGGATCGAGACTTTCACGTTGGCAATGGGCCGGCCAATCGAACCCGCCTTCTGCGGACCCCGCACAGGGTTCAAGGAAACAACCGGACTCGCTTCGCTGAGTCCATATCCCTCCAAAAGAGGGATGGACTGCCGTGCCTGAAACTCCTGCAGAACAGCCAGAGGGAGTGGCGCGGAACCGCTGATGCAAAGGCGCAGACTCATCTCGGGCGGCAGGGGGAATTGGGCAAGGGCGCGAAAAAGCTGGGGAATACCGGGAAGCACGGTAGCACGATGCCGACCTAATTCGAGCAGGATGCTTCTGGGCGGGTGAATGGATTTCACGAGGACGATGGAGCCACCCACGATGAGCGGCAGCAGCACACATACCGTCAGCATGAAGCTGTGGAACATCGGAAGCACCAGCGCCAGCCGGTCTAACTGCACGATCTCAAGAACTTGTCGGCAGCTATCCACATTGTGCAACAAGTTCCCGTGCGAAAGCATGGCTCCTTTGGGGTGGCCAGTCGTGCCCGAGGTGTAAATAATCACCGCAAGATCGGTTTCAGCGAGCAATGGATCGACCTGTGCCAAAGTGGGAAGCGGAGAGTTCGTCGCAAAATCGGCGGAGGCCACAGTCCTCAGGGAAGGGCGGATGTCTTGTATCTGACCAGCTACAGCAGCGATTTCCGCATCCGTGATCAGCACATCGATTCCCGCATCCTGCAATATGTATGCGACCTCAGCGGGCTTGAGGAAGTTGTTGATCGGCACCACCACACCGCCTGCCATGAGGATGCCAAAGAAAGCGGACACAAATTCGGGGCAGTTATGCATCCAGATCCCAACTCGATCCCCTTTTTTCACCTGGTACTTCCGGGCCAATTCAACTCCGAGCCAAGCTGATTGGCTGAGGGCATCCCCGAAGGTAACCTGACGCTCTCCCCAAAACAGGCAGGGCTGGCTAACGCGTGAAAGAGCAGAACTCCCAAAGGCCTGAACAAGATTCATTGTGGTTAAGATGTTGCTAATCAACCATATTCAAAGATACAAGCGACCACGTGTCAAACATTCCAGACTCGAGGAACGGCGCCAATGTAGTGGGAATCGAGCCGTATTCCAAGCAGAAGATCGAGCATCCAGTCAGCCAGCCGAATATTCCTTGCGCTCCTTGCTTTTCAGAGCCGGCCCTCTTCGTATAGCCTCGTCCCGTGATTGATACGCCACATGCTCTGGAGCACCTCGTTGCCAAACTCCAGCCTTGGGCCACGCTCTCTCTGGACACCGAGGCTGACAGCCTCCACTCCTACCCTGAGAAACTGTGTCTGCTGCAACTCAGCGCTGACAGCGAAGATTATCTCGTCGATCCCCTGGCTAACCTGGACCTTTCTGACCTGCTCAGCGTCATGCGGGATCGCGAGTTGGTCCTCCACGGAGCGGACTACGATTTGCGGATGCTTCATCGGGCTTACCGGTTCAAACCGAAACAGCTTTTCGACACCATGCTGGGAGCTCGCCTCCTTGGGGATAAGGAGTTCGGGCTAGGTAACCTCGTCAGCAAGTATCTGGGGGTGACCCTGGAGAAAGGGTCTCAGAAAGCGAACTGGGCAAAACGGCCGCTAACGCCGCGAATGGTCGAATACGCGATCAACGACACTCATTACCTGCAACCTCTGGCCCGCCTCCTTCGATCGCTCCTCGAGGAGAAAGGACGTTTGGCCTGGCACGAGCAACTTTGCACCCAACTGATCGAGACTTGTACGGAGTTGGAGCCCAGGGACTCCGCCACGGAATGGCGTGTCAAGGGCTGCGATCGCCTCGATCGGAAGACCCTGGGCCTGGTTCGTGAACTCTGGTACTGGCGAGAACAGGAAGCGATGACATCAGGAAAACCTCCCTTCTTCATCCTCAGTCACGAAGCACTGATTCATTTCGCCAAAACCGCCCGCAACGAAGGAGTCGAAAAGGTTTCTTTGCCGGACCGTTTTTCGCCACGAAGGCGGGAGTCCTTGTTGGCCGCGCTGCATCGCGGCCACGCGATCCCAGAGTCGGAGCTTCCGCAGAAACGCAGGGGGCAGGTTCACCACACCCCGTTCCGAGCCCGCCAACTGGCCATCAAGCTGCGCGAGGAACGGGATCGCCAGGCCCTGCGGCTGGGGATCGACCCGACCTTGATTGCGAGCAAGGCTACGTTGAATGCCCTAGGAGAAGATTGGAAGCAGGCGCCGCACCTGCTGCTGCCGTGGCAGAAAGCGCTTCTAGAGAAGGCGGCTCACTGACCTACTGTGGTCGGAACTCCTGTTGAGCGCGAGGTAACCAGGCCTTGAGATCCTGAATGCGTCTTTCATCCAGCGGATGAGTCCGCAGGAACCACGGAGTGGCGCCCCCTGCAGTTTTGTTGTAGGCGGCAAAACGCTCCCAGAAACCGATCGACGCCTCGGGAGGATAGCCAGCCCTCGCCATGTACAGCAACCCGATGTGATCCGCCTCAGATTCTTGCGATCGGCTATGGGGCAAGGCCACAAGCAGTTGTGAACCCAGCCCATACGTTGTCGACGCCGCGCTTTGCCACTTGGGATCCTGCTGCTTCAGGGCGGTGTTCAAGGCCTGCCCACCTCCTTGAATGAGCATTCCTTCCGTCATCCGTTCCGCGCCATGCCTGGCGACCGCGTGAGCCACCTCGTGGGCAATCACGGTAGCCAAACCAGCCTCATCTTTCGTGATGGGAAGAATCCCGGTGTAGATCCCAACCTTCCCTCCAGGAAGGCAGAAAGCATTGGCTTCCTTGCTTTCGAAAACAACAAACTCCCACTGGGCGTCAGGAAGCGTAGCCACCTTCGAAACCCGCGCCCCAACCTTTTGGACCGTGGCGTTGATGGCCGGATCCTTGCAGATGGGGACCTCTCTCTTCATCTGATCGAAGGAGGCCAGCCCCAATTGCATTTCCTCACCGGGCGAGATGAGGATCAACTGCTTGCGTCCCGTTTCGGGAGCCACTTGGCAGCCAGCCAACAACAAAAGTCCGACCATGCCACCAATCACTTTGCCACAGACTACGTATCGCTTAGCCATAGAAACAAGGATGCACGGAATCAACCCGTTTTCAAGCTATTGAGCTTCCGGACCGAAGCCAGGCTCTCCTGCACCGAGCGGATCAGTTCACTGGGAATGAACGGCTTGTTCATCACCTTCGTATAGGGAGCATCGCGCAGGTCCGGTCCCAGACGGTTCTGGTCGTAACCGGTGGCAAACAGGACGGGTAAGTGGGGACGACGGGCACGGAGCATTTGACACACCGCCGCCCCAGATTTGCCGGGCATTATTACGTCGAGGATCGCCAGATCCACAGCGCCGTGCGACTCGAACAATCGCACCGCTTCGTCGCCATTCCGGGCCACCAGGGTATGATAACCGGCCTGAGAGAGAACCCGCACCGCCAGATCCAGCACCGCCTGATCGTCTTCCGCCACCAATACCGTTCCCCGCCCTTGCACGACCGGGCTGGATTCGACCTTTTGGGTGATAGGCTCCGCGGCACCGGAGGCTGCGGGAAACCAAATGCGGAACAGGGCGCCCCGCCCGGGAGCACTCTCGACCTCGATGATCCCATCATGCTGTTTTACGACACCGTAGACTGTTGCCAAACCAAGACCGGTCCCCTTGCCGACCGCCTTAGTCGTGAAGAAAGGCTCAAACATGTGGGACTGGACCTCCTTCGGGATGCCAACCCCCGAATCACTGACCTCCAGAACCACGTAACAGCAGGGCCGGGTTTCCGGGTGAGCCTGGAGGAAGTCAGCCTGAGGTTCCTGGCAACGTGTCCGGATCGTTATCTTGCCTCCATCGGGCATCGCATCGCGGGCATTCACGCAGAGATTCATAAGTACCTGCTCGATCTGGCTGGGATCCGCCAGAATGTTGGAGGGATCCGCTTCCAAGCGCAGTCCCAACTGAATCTGCTCGCCGATGAGCGGCTTCATGAGGGTCGTGACCCTGCCCACCACTTCGTTCAGCCGGATGATCCGCGACGCGCTGGTCTGCGGACGCGCAAACAACAGTAGTTCTTTCACCAGTTTCGCAGCCCGGTTGGCGGCGACGATCAACTCGTCCAGATCCTGTCTCCGAGCGTCCCCCGGTGCACAGCTATCATAGACCAGATGGGCATAGCCGAGGATGGCCTGAAGCAGGTTATTGAAATCGTGCGCCACCCCTCCAGCCAATTGGCCGATCGCCTTCATCTTCTCCGCATGACGCAATCGATCTTCGGTTTTTTCGAGTTCCGACCTGGCTTGTTTGAGTTCCTCGATCCGCTGGTTCAACTGGCCAAACAACTCCTGCAGTTCATCACCCATCGTGTTCACCCCCACACCCAATTCGCCAATCTCATCCCCTGCACGGAAGCTAGGGACCCGGGCGGAGAAGTCGCCCTTGGCCAAACCTTCCACAGCCTGCAGAACCAAGCGCACCCGGCGAGTCACCCATCGCGATAGAAGGAGGACGATAGCGAGAGAAGTCAGCCCCACTGTGAAGGCTCCGCCCCAGAGGAACTGCATCGCGATTTCACGCTTCCGCAGGTCCGTTTTCCACGGACCACTCTTGACATAGGTGTAAAGAAAGGGGGCACCATCGGCACCCGCAGCATAGGGCACCAAACACTCCCAGTATTCCCCTCTCGGTCTCACCACACCGTCCCGGCGCACCTGTTGCAGGCTTTCAGGAGTCAGGCCAAGCAGGGAGAAAGCGTTGGTTTGGAGGCCGGGAGGATGCAGAACCTCCCCATTCACCGCAAAGACAATAGCTCGCTCCACTTCCCCTCCCACCATCTCTCTCATGACCTCCCTATTTGAGGTGAGGTCGAAATTCAGATACCCAAGGCTGATAAGTTTGGCCGGCAGTCGGGTGCGCTCCTGTTGTTCCCGCTCCAACTCCTGCCCAAACCGGCGGGTGTAGTAAAAGCCCATCAGCGTCAGCGTGGCAATCTCCACCAGCAACACCGCCACGCCAATCCTAAAGGTCAAACGGTGCCACCATTTCCTCCCTGGTTTCGAGATGGAGCGCGACCTGCCCGGGGTTTCAGCGGGCTTCGGAGAAGGTAGTGCAGAACCCATAGGATCAGAGCGTCGGGGAACCGGGAGACGCCTCCTTGAAGTAGAACTGACAGGGGTTTGCCGGACCTGGACTTGGATAACTCCAACCGCTGGGGAGCACCATGGGGAAATTGCCTACGCGCTCGGAAACAACGCAGTAACCTGGCGACTGGAGCGCGATTCCCATGGCATAGAATTGCTCGGCTGCCGTGTCCAGCACCTGCTTCAGGGCCGCCTGGCGTTCCCGCAAATCAACCTTCTCACGGATCTCTCTGAACCTCTGTACCTGGTTTTCCACCACCTCGGGTGGTTTGACCCCGCGCTGCCGATCTCCATTCAGCCAAAAACACCAAGGAATCCCGTAATTCGACTCCCAGTTGGTGGGAACGTAGTAACGCGGTTCGAGCAGCACATCCACGCCACCCTCCCCCTCCCAGATCACCGCATCGTGCCCATTCTCAAGGTTTTTCAGATCGTAGAGACCCTGCCGCGTCAGCAGGCGCACGGTCGCATGCACGTTGACGTTTCTCCAATCTCGCGCAACCTCCTCCGCCACCCTCCGCCAAAGCTCGCCGTAATAGGGGCTGCTGCAGATGCTGATTTCCAAAGTGAGGCGCTTCTGGTCGGGACGCAACCGCCAGCCTTCCGCGTCCCGTGCTGCCAACCCTGCTTGATCCAGTTTCAAGCCTGCCTCCTGAGGCTGGTACTCTATAAACTGGGTGGCCAAGGCCTCGTGATAGAAAGGCGACTCAGGCCGCGGAGCAAGTTGGTAGGGACGCCCCATTCCCAACCCAACCTCCCGTACAATCCGCTCCCGGTCGATGGCGGTCGACAGCGCGACCCGAACCTCTTTCCGGCCAAGGAGTTCGCGCATCACTGGATCACGATGAACCAGATTCAGGCTGAGCGCGGTGGCAGAGGAGATGCTGAGGGGGCGCGGCACCAGACGATACTTGCCGACAGAGGCATGTTTGAGGAAATCCGCCCGATTCTCCTCGCCAGACACGTAGAAATACTGGATCTCGAGCAACCCTCGGCGCGTCTGGGCGATCAGTTCGTCCACATCCTTTCCCACCACGAACTCGAGCCGGTCGATGTAGGGTAATTGACGCCCTTCCGGGTCGATTTTCCAGTAGAAGGGATTCCGAGCGGCAACAAAACGAGTCCCGGGGGCCACCGCCTCGACCGCGTTAGTCGGGAGGGGAGTCATCATCGTCCAGGCATTCAGGGTCGGAAGGCCCGCATAGAACCGCCTCCAGGAAAACAAATACGACTCAGCCTCAAACCGAGCCCCTGCGTTGGGAAAGCCAGCACGCTTGGCTTCCTCTTCGGCTAATGGATTGTACTTGGGAAGAAACCTTTTCAGATAATGCCCTGGATAGCCTGTCAGGGAACTGGCTCGCGGCGTGGCCAGATACTCCAGCAACAAACCATGGGGCCGGCTCAAGCGAAGGACCAGCGTAGCGTCGTCCACTTTTTCGATGACTGCATCCTCCCCCATCCAGGCACGTTCTGTCGGGCTGTGCCCCACGAAGAAGTTCTCATACCAGAACAGGACGTCATCCACGGTGAACGGTACCCCATCCGACCAACGCAACCCCCGCCGCAATCGGAAAGTGTACACCCTGCGATCCGCGTCGGCATGGAACGACTCCGCAAGGTTGGGAACTACACGGGATCCGCTCGGATCCCAGCGCACCAAGCCCTCATAACCAGCGGTCCGATAGAGGATGTCCACATCCGCAGTCCCGAGAATGCCAACGTGCCATGTCCCCCCATACTCACCAGGACGCCCCACCGGCATCACCAACATCGGCTTGGACGGCAGGCGAGATTCCAACCTTGGCAGACGTCCTTCCCGAACTTCCTTCGCCAAGGACTCTGCCTCCCGGTAGCCGGGCTCGGTTGCAGCCCCCATGATAGGTGCCAATGAAAGGCCAATCCAGAAGAAGAGAATCCCGACCCTCATTGGGATGGCACCACCTGCATAGACAAGGAATTCCAGCCCTTTCCTTTTCCAGCTCTGCAGAAAAAGCACATCAGCCGACGAAGCCCGGCGCGCCTGAAGTTGTAGCAGAAGAGCCACCATGGACACGCCCGGCAATCTAGGCCAGATGCAGATCTTGCGCAATCGTCAACTCAGCGCTGTCCTCTTGCCTATGGCCAGAAGCTCCGGTCTGGGTTAGTCTCTGCGCCATGCGCAGCCAGCGGATCCTGCTTTCCACACTGAACGCGAAGTACATTCATGCATCGCTCGGTCTGCGCTACCTCCTCGCCAATCTCGGCAGTCTCCGACCTCAGGCTCTCCTGATGGAATTCGACATCAACCAGAGGCCTATCGAAGTTGCGGAGTCGATTCTGGCTCAAGACCCCGGAATTGTGGGGCTGGGGCTGTACATCTGGAATGTCTCAGCCACCACCGAATTGATCGCGATCCTGAAGCGGATCCGCCCTGAGCTCATCGTGGTCGTGGGTGGACCCGAGGTGAGCCACGAAACCGAGGCGAGCCAGGCAGCTGGGTTGGCGGATTACGTGATCCAGGGCGAAGGTGACATGGCCTTTCCCGAGCTTTGCCGACAACTCCTGGCAGGCTCTCCGCCCAGTGGCAAACTGATCCCTGGAGGAACTCCTGACCTAGCAGGAGTAGCGCTGCCCTACGAAGAGTACTCAGCGGAAGATATCCAGCATCGGTTGGTGTATGTAGAAGCGTCGAGGGGGTGCCCATTTAGCTGCGAGTTCTGCCTTTCTTCGCTCGACCCGCGAGTACGGCGGTTTTCCCTCCCGGCGCTGCTCGAAGCCATGGAACGTCTGATCGCACGGGGTGTCAGGCACTTCAAGTTTGTCGATCGCACCTTCAACATTGATGTGGAGACCGGGTTGGGCATCCTCACCTTCTTCCGGGAGCGGATAGTGCCCGGGTTGTTGCTGCATTTCGAGATGGTGCCCGATCGGTTTCCGCCTCAACTCCGCGATATGGTCCGCACCTTCCCCGCGGGCAGCCTGCAGTTCGAGGTTGGCATCCAAACCTGGAACCCCGAGGTCGCCGAGCGAATCCAACGCCGACAGGACTATAGTCGCACGCAAGAGGCACTGACCTTCCTAAGGCAAGAGACCTCGGTTCACCTTCACGCTGACCTGATCGTCGGATTGCCTGGAGAGAGTCTGGACAGTTTCGCGGCCGGGTTTGACCGTTTGGTGCACCTCCGTCCGCAGGAAATACAGGTCGGGATCCTCAAGCGACTCAAAGGCACCCCCATCGCTCGGCACGATGGTCCGTTTGCCATGGTGTACTCCCCCGCCCCACCGTATGAGATTCTGCAGAACCGAGATCTCGACTTTGGGACAATGCAACGGCTGCGCCGTTTTGCCCGCTATTGGGACCTGGTGTCCAATAGCGGCAACTTCCGTGAGACTTGCGAGCTGCTGTGCATTTCGAATTCCCCTTCGCCATTCCGGGCCTTCATGGCCTTCAGCGACTGGCTCTACGCGAAGGTGGGTAGGCAACACTCGATCGCCCTTCCACGCCTCGCTGAATTCGTCTTTCAGTACCTGACTGGACAAATGGGCATCCCGGCCCGAATTGCGGCGGAAAGCCTTCACCGGGACCAACTGCTAGCGGGACGAAAGGAGCTCTTTCCCTTCCTTCGCGATCATGTTCCCTTTCCCGCACGGACAAAGCCGGAGGTGGAGCCTGCTCCCCACGCCCGGCGTCAGGACCGTCACCGGGATTCGCCGGGGAAGGCGCGAGCCCGTTCGGACGTCGACGGGGGCGAAACGCGGACCAAGCTGTAGTACACGGAATCCAAAAACAAAAAGCCCCGCCGAAGCGGGGCTTGAGAAAGTCTCCAAAGACGGAACTCGATCCTAACGCTTGCTGAACTGGAAGCGTTTGCGGGCACCTGGTTGACCGTATTTCTTACGTTCCTTCATGCGGCTGTCGCGGGTCAGCAAGCCTTCGGCTTTCAAAGCCGGCCGCAAGGAGGGATCCAAGATCTGCAAGGCACGGGCGATCCCGTGACGCACAGCACCTGCCTGACCGGTGGGGCCACCGCCCCTCACGTTCACCCGCACGTCGAACTTGCCTGTGGTCTCCGTCACGGTAAGCGGTTGGGTCGCCCAAATACGCTGAGTCTCCAACGGGAAGTAATTCTCCAGTGGACGGTTATTGACCGTGATTTTCCCGGATCCGGGTGCCAAACGAATTCGGGCAACGGAGGTCTTGCGACGCCCGGTGCCGAGGGTTTCAGAAACTTGGGCCATAATTCAGTATGATCTCTAAATCAGTTGCTAACTTGAAGGGGCGCAGGCTGTTGAGCCTTATGCGGATGATCCTTCCCCTTGTAGACTTTGAGTTTGGTGAGCATACGATCCCCCAAACGATTCTTGGGGATCATCCCCTTGACCGCGTGCATGATCAAGCGCTCGGGATGGCGTTCGCGAACCTGAGCAACGGTTCGGTATTTCTCGCCACCTTTCCAGCCAGAATAAGACATGAACTCCTTGTCGGTCTCTTTCTTGCCGGTAAGGACAACCTGTTCAGCGTTGATGACGACGACAAAGTCACCGGCATCAATGTGAGGCGTGTAAATGGGTTTGTTCCTGCCGCGCAGAACGTTAGCAATCTCAACTGCTAAACGGCCCAGCACTTTTCCGCTGGCATCGACCACATGCCACTTGCGCTGGTCCAAGTCAATTTTCGGCAAATACGTTTTCATTCAAGCTACGAATCAAAGGCCGGAAACATTAACAAATCGCTCCCCCAAGTCAATAGACATTTCGAAGGAAATCCAGGCAAAGACAGTCAAAACGACTGTTTTCACCAACAACGACCCCTATCTGACGACATAAGCAACTCCAAGGCAACGTCTAAATTGGCAAAATGCCATCAACACGCTACTTGAGTTCAAGGTCCTCCGGTTTCACTCCCTTGCGATGCTTCGCGAACCCAAAATAGGTCGGCCGATACTCACCAACGTAATCCACTTTGGCCTTTGCTGGAATCTGCTTCTCCATGCCCAAGGACCAATAACAGGCGTTCACCATCAGTCGCCTCAGGTCTTCACTTTGGAAATCCACGGCGGAACCAATTGTGCTACAGACGATTTTGGAAGTTTTCCCCGATTCCCCGCGGTATTCGCGAGTCCATACGATCGGCATCATCGGGTTGTTCTTGGCCCCCTCAACAGGTTGATCCCCGGGATTCATGCCAGTGAGGACCTGTCCGTAAAGGAGGACCTGCGCGTTCGCAGGAAGGTGCGAAACGGTATAGACGTCTGTCGGACCCCACACATCCGCAACTCCCTGGAGCATAGGATGGCTTTTGAGTTGCGAGTTCACGATTCCGCGCGTGCTCTCTTTGCCGTGTTCACCGTGGTGACTGACCCAAGTTTCGCCCAGGACCTGCTGCCCGAAGCCCCCCACCCAGTCTTTGTTCTGCCAATCCCATTTAGCATAAGGACTTTGCTTGTTGCGGCTATAGCTGAAGGCATGGGTCGAAGTGCGAATAGCCAGGACGGGTTTGCCCGAATTCACGAAATCCACGACGTACCGCATCTGGTCGTCAGGCAGCTCCCGAAATCGCAGAAACATGACCATCATATCGGCTTTTTCCAGGTTTTGCAGCCCCACGATGTTCGTCTGGTTGACTGGGTCAATCGTACCGTCAACCGGATTCAGGGAAAAGAGAACGGTGCAGCGGAAACCATGGTGTTGAGCCAGGATCTTCCCGAGCATAGGCAAGCACTCCTCAGAACGGTACTCTTCATCACCACTGACCAGAACGATATGCTTTCCCTGGCCAGCGCCTGGAGTTCCCGGATAGGTGGCCCATTGCGCTGCAGAAGCGGGAACCTGGTTTGCGACCAAGAGCACAAGACAAGAAAGAAGGAGGTTTTTCATGGTTCAACTGTACCAAACCTGCGCAGGTTGGAAACCAAAACTCAAGCAAAACCGCCTTTGACAAAGGGTCGATTCGGGACGAGGTTAAGCTAGACCCGCGAACAACCTATAACAACTTGAGACTGCCCGACGGGACCACCTGCGGGTATTTGAGGTCGGGCAGCCAAAAAAAGGTTCCACTGATTTGGCTCAGGTTTCTACCAGCACAGAAATCGACCGTAGTTCTCTTGCTTGCTATGAGGGGATACTCGATCACCATACCGTTGAGGGAGGCCTCTTCCGCGCGGAAGGTGACAAGCTACGCTGCCTTGCCTGCGGGCATTCTTGTCTTCTTGGTGTTGGCCGCCGCGGGATCTGTAAAGTGAGACACAACCGCGCTGGGAAGTTGCGGGTTCCGTCTGGCTATGTGGCGGGAGTTGCGTGCGATCCAGTAGAGAAGAAGCCGTTTTTCCACGTCTACCCGGGCAGCGATACGCTCACCTTCGGGATGGCAGGCTGCAACCTTCACTGCGGTTACTGCCAAAACTGGTTCAGCAGCCAGGTACTCCGAGATATCGAAGCCTCAGCTCCCATTAAGCCGGCGACCGCTGAACAGCTGGTCGTCGCCGCCAAACGCAACCAAGCCCGCATGGTGGTCTCCAGTTACAACGAGCCTCTGATCACGGCGGAATGGGCGGCCGATGTCTTTCGTGTTGCGCGGGAGAACGGGCTCTTGTGCGCCATCGTGTCCAATGGCAACGGCTCTCCGGAGGTCATCGATTACCTGTCCCCCTGGTTGGACGCGGTGAAGATCGACCTGAAGTCCTTTCAGGACCGCCATTATCGCACCTTGGGAGCGCCGTTGGACCGGGTCAAGCAGACTCTGCGCATGTTTCATGAGAAAGGAATCTGGCTTGAGGTGGTCACCCTCCTGATTCCCGGGTTCAATGACAGCGCGGACGAAATCCGCGCGATGGCTCGCTTTCTCGCCGGGATTTCCCCCACGATTCCCTGGCACCTGACGGCTTTCCATCCTGACTATCGAATGACCCACGTGCACGCCACGCGTGCAACTGACCTCGTTCGGGCCTGCCAGATTGCCGCCTCCGAAGGCTTGCACTTCGTTTACGCAGGCAATCTCCCAGGGCAGACGGGGCCTTGGGAGGACACGCGGTGTCCGAACTGCCGTGAGACCTTGATCCAGCGGTATGGGTACTTGGTGCGTCAGTATCGTTTACAGCCAGGAGGCAAGTGCAGCGTTTGCCAGACGCAACTGCCCGGTCTATGGCCCACCCGATTCGATGGGCAGCCCATTTCCCTTGGACTCGGAGACTCCCAGCGCCGTTTTCCACGTCACGTGAGCCTTCAACCCTGATCCCTATGAACACCCTTCATGCCCCAACTTCCCAAGTGGTTCGCCCTGCCGTATGCGCAGGCCGCTTTTACTCCAGTGATCCCGATGATCTCCGCGCCGAGCTGGCCGCTTATCTTGCCTCGGCCGAGATGCACTCGACAAAATGGCCAAAGGCGATCATCGCCCCCCACGCAGGTTACGTCTATTCAGGCGCTGTAGCCGCAAGCGCCTACGCCCACCTCGCCATGGGCCGACACGTCATCCGTCGAGTGGTCGTGGTCGGTCCTTCCCACTATGAGGCCTTCTGGGGCATCGCGGCGAGCAACGCGGACGCCTTTTCCTCGCCGTTGGGCCTCGTGCAGGTAGACAAAGAGGCGATGCGTGACCTCGAGTCACAGCCTCAGGTACAATACCTGGAAAGCCCACATCAGTTCGAGCACAGCCTTGAGGTGCAACTCCCTTTTCTTCAATCCGTTCTGGATGATTTCACCATCATCCCCTTGCTGGTGGGCGACACCAGCGATGAAGAGGTGGCTGGAGTATTGAACTTTCTCTGGGGTGGCGAGGAAACCTGTATCGTCATCAGCTCTGATCTGAGTCACCATAATGCGTTCGAAGCAGCCCAGAAGCTGGATTTGGCGACTTCCAGAGCCATCGAATCCCTACGGGGCCAGGAGATCCGGGGGCAGCACGCTTGTGGGTGGCTCGCCATCCGCGGAATGCTACGTGCGGCAAAAGCGAAGAAGCTGTGCTGCAGAGGAGTCGATCTCCGTAATTCGGGAGATACTGCTGGTCGGCGAGACCGAGTCGTAGGATACGGAGCCTACTTGTTCGCAGAAGAGTGACCAGTGCCTGAGGGGCAGCACGGCGGGGACACCCAAAGCGCCCAGCCTTGGATGAAAGTGGCAGGTACGGGGGATGGCCCTATCCGGAATAAGCAAAAAGGCCACCCATTTCGGGTGGCCTTTGAAAGGGACTCGATCGCGGTGGATCCGCCTAGTTGCCGTTGATCAGAGCTGAGGCGCGCTCGCTCATCCAAACCAGATCCTTACTGTTCGCGTGGGTGGCTTGAGCAACGTTGTGGTTGACCACCTTGGTTCGGCCATCCACCCATTTGTGGACTTCCGAGTGACCGTCAGCGAATGCAAAACCGCAAGCCATATTGTGGTAAGTAGCCGGCCAGTCGATCATCTTGTAGAAGGGAGGAGTCTTGGGACCGGTCACTGCGAAACCTGCGTCGTTGATACTATCGGAATCCTCATCCAGGAACAGGAACAGCTGGGAAGGACTCGGGCGGGTAATGTCGCTGGCCTTGCCATAGCAGAACCACTTGCTGTTGGCGGTATGCCCGTGGCTGCCGTCCAGCCAAGGCCCGTCAACCGGGGATTTGCCATTGTTTTTGTAAGGATTCGTACCCACGGACTGGCTCATGGAGAAACTGCGCACCCGGGGCACCTGTTTGCCACCGACGCGGACCGTCGCTTTGTCGGCTGGGCAACGATAGATCTGGTAGCTGTTCCCGGTATAGGGCGCGAGCACGTTCTTGGCGGGATTCATCAACAAAGCGTAGTTTGTCGCGTCCGTCGCATTACCCATGTTTCCACCGCACCAGTTCTTGTAGTCGGCAGTGTTCCCATCGTCAGGATTCGGCGGAAAGAAATCGCCGAAGTCGTGGGAATACATCATGGCAGCCTTAATCATCTGGTTGCCGTTGTTCATGCACAGAATGCCTTGGGCCTTGGTCTTGGCTTTCGACAGAGCAGGCAGGAGCATTCCAGCCAGAATGGCGATGATGGCGATAACGACGAGCAGCTCGATGAGCGTGAAGCCAGCGATGGGGCTCCAGCGACTCGTCCGGGATTGTGTTTGATTAGCGATCATATCCGAGTTTTGGGTACGTTTGCGAAACCACGTTAAGATACCAATGCACGACCTGCGATGTCAAATCCTACCATCCCCCAAATGTTCAAACAAGTGTGCGTCGCGCTGCACAGATGAGCCGTTTCATGATGATGGCGCCAAAAGCAGGAAGAATCTGCTCTCACCCCACGGATGACGAGCAGTCATGGTATTCCAGGGCTTGCTTGACTGGGTCCAGATTGGCTCACTTGGAGACGACTAGCCCTGCTGGGACTTGATCCATTCCAGAACACGGGCAACCGCCTCCCCAACTAAAACCGGGGTCATGGCTCCTCCGCGGACCTTCAATTCGACCTCGCCTTTGGCCAGGGACTTCTCACCCACCCCGATACGCAACGGAAAACCAACCAGGTCCGCGTCCTTGAACTTGACGCCTGGCCGTTCGTCACGATCGTCCATAATGACCTCGATACCAGCCTGAACCAACTCATCATAGATCCGAGTAGCCGTCTGCATGACGGAGCTCGCCGGGTCAACACTCAGGGTCGTAATGCACACGGAGTAGGGAGCAATCCCTACTGGCCAAATGATTCCATCCTTGTCGTTACACTGCTCGATCACCGCCTGAAGGGTGCGAGTCACCCCAATACCGTAACAACCCATCACGCACGGGGACTGTTTGCCCTGTTCGTCCAGGAAAAAGGCGTTGAGCTTCTCGCTGTACTTGGTGCCCAGCTTGAACACATGCCCTACCTCGATGGCCCGTTGGACGTGGAGTGGCAAGCCTGTTTCTACGCAAAGCTCTCCAGCAGAAACAGTTCTTAGATCAACCCAATGCGTCACGCGAATGTCCCGCTGGATGTCTACATGGCGCAGGTGAAACCCATCCTCGTTGGCACCGGTTGTCATTCCTGCCGCGCCCCGCAGCAACTCGTCCGCGTAGATAGGGAGTGAGGTAACCCCAACCGCCCCCAAGCTGCCGGGATGCGCACCGAGAGCCGTAAAAATCTCTTCTGCCGTCGCGGCCCGGAACTGGTTGGTACCCAATGTTCCTGCCAGTTTGGATTCATTGAGTTGGTCGTCACCCCGTACCAGAATCAGGGCAAGTTTCCCTTCCACCAGGTAGACGAGCGACTTGATCTGGCAGTGCGCTGCCACGCCGTAGGGAGCTTTGGAGAGAGCCTCTATGGTGACGACCCCAGGAGTGGCGAACTTTTCGGCCTGTTCGCCGGTGCTGGTCGTGGGCGTCGGCATCAGCGGGCCACGACTGGTGGCCTTCTCGATATTCGCCGAGTATTTGCCAGATTCACAATAGACCACCTCATTCTCGCCTGTCTCGGCCGGCACCATGAATTCGTGGGAGAATTTGCCACCAATCACTCCGGTATCCGCTTCCACCGGAAAGGCTTTCAGCCCACACCGACGGAAGATACGGGTATAGGCATCGTACATCTTCTGATAACTGACTTGCGCGTGGGAGTCATCAACGTCGAAGCTGTACGCGTCCTTCATGGTGAATTCCTTGGCGCGCATAAGCCCAAACCGTGGGCGAATTTCGTCCCGGAATTTCACCTGGATTTGATAGAAATTCTTGGGCAACTGGCGGTAAGAGTTGATCTCACCGGAGACCAGCGTCGTGATGACCTCCTCATGGGTCGGGCCGAGCAGCCATTCTTTGTTAGCACGATCCCGCACCTTGTAGAGGACATCCTTGGCGGTCACGTAGCGGCCGCTCTGTTGCCAGATTTCGGGTGGCTGCAGCGCCGGCATGAAGACTTCCAGGGCCCCAGCACGATTCATCTCTTCCCTGATGATTTGCTCCACCTTCCGAAGCACCCGCACGCCCATAGGCAGGAAAGTGTACAAACCACCAGTCAGTTTCCGCGCAAGCCCCGCGCGAAGTAGGAGTTTGTGGGAGAGGATTTCAGCATCTGAAGGGGACTCCTTCAGTGTCGGTATAAAAGTTTGTGACCAGCGCATGTTCGTTAGCCTGCCTTGCAAAGGCAGGCGAGGAGGTTAAAAGAGAAACGGCGCTGCTGTCCAGCAACGCCGTGAAGAAAGAAGGAGAAGGCTCGAACCTATTTCACCATGTTCACCAGAGGGGCCAATCCCTGGATCCTGGCCTCAAGCCGATCGCCGGACTCTATCGGCCCCACGCCGCTCGGCGTGCCGGTGAGAATCACGTCCCCCGGCAAAAGAGTCATGTTGGTAGAAATGAAGCTCACTAAATGGAAACAGTTGAACAGCAACTGGCTGGTATTGGAGTTCTGTCGCAGCTGGCCGTTCTGGAAAAGCTGGATGGTGAGGTCATGCGGATCGATCTTGGTCTCCACGTAAGGCCCCAACGGAGTGAAGGTATCGAAGGACTTACAACGCGCCCATTGGCTCTCCGCAGCCTGAATCGTGCGGTCGCTGATATCCTGGGCGGCGGTATAACCGAAGATGTAGCGAGCGGCGGCTGCAGGGGTAACGTTGCGGACCCGGCGACCAATGACGATGGCCAACTCGCACTCATAATCCACACGATGAGTCGCAAAGGGAATTTCCACTTTCGCACCGTCTGGGATCAATGAGGTCGGCGCCTTCAGCCAGAAGAGAGGCTCTTTGGGGATAGGCTTCCCGGATTCCCGGGCGTGGTCGGCGTAGTTCAGACCTACGGCGATGACCTTGGTGGGGGTGACGGGCACTAACGTCTTCACCCCCTTGGGCAGCACTGGCTTCTTCTCAAAAGAGGGAGAGCCAAACACATCACCCAAGAGCCGGAAGAGTTCGCCATCGACCACTTTGGCGTAGAAAATCTCGTCGCCTTTCTGGAATCGCCCGATAGCTGCCATAAAGTGCTTGCGATACTAACGATTCGAGAATGAAATCGCAAGTTGAAACTCCGAAGGAATCGAATCCCCGCTCAAAAAGTTGAATTCCACGAGAAAGGCCCATCCTTCCTCGATGCTCGAGGAAGGATGGTTTTGCGGGCCAGATGGCGGGGTAAGAGTGGTTTCCCCCCCGGGTGAATCCGGCTATTGATCCTGATGTTCAGGACCGGCGGGAGGCAGCGGCGCATGGTCAGGAGCCGGCGGGATGGGAGGGAGTTGCGCCAAGCGCCTGCCCTCTCCCCGTCCATGGCCGGGAGGCCGCGGCGGAAGAGGCTGCTGGTCGTCGGCAGAGGGGGTCATACTCTGTCGGGCCTGATGACCAGGACCCCGGCCATGAGGGACTCCCAGTTCAGCGGCGGTCAACTGTCCGTCCCCATCCTTATCCAGTTTCTTCAATGCCTCCCCTGATCCGGCGATTTCGGCGGCATCCAGGATGCCGTCGTGGTTGGCATCCAAAACCGCCATCAGCGGCATGGCACCCCGGTGTCCTGGAGGCCCCATCTTGTCCCCTTCCTGGTGTCGCGGAGCGCGGTCAGCACCTTGTGCGCACAAGGTCACGGTGGCAACGGCGAAGGCCACCGCGGTGAGAAGCAGAGTTTTGTTGGTATTCATGGTGTCTTTCCTTTCTTTTGTGGTTATTGTCATTTCTTGACTTCACCTGATTAGACACCGAGAGTGTTAAGGGACCGTTTGGCCAGCCCCCTCTTTCTGTTAAGAATTGTTAACCTCAGGCGGGACTGATTCGGCCGGGGAAAACCGGAGCGCGACCTCAAAGCCTCGAGGCTGAAGATTCCTGCAGCGGACCGTGCCACCACACGACTCTACGCAGGTCTTGACGATGGTCAGTCCCAACCCCACCCCGCCGGTAGATCTGTCTCTGGACTGGTCCGCGCGAAAAAAGGGATCGAAGAGGTTCGGTAATTGGCTCTCGGGCACCCCGGGACCCTGATCGGCAACCGTGATCCAGACCTCGTGCTCCTGAATCTGGGCATTCACCTGGATGGGTCCCGCATCCCCTGCGTAGCGCAGGGCATTTCGCAGAAGATTCGCGAGTGCGCGGACAAGAAGATCCTGATCCCCCATGATGTGGAGTTCTTCCGGAACCTTCACCTGGATCTGGCTGGTATCATGGACCTCGCGCTCCACCGCCCGGCCCACAATCTCGCCAACCCGGATCGGCACCAGCCGGATGCTGGCTCCCAGCGAGGCTTTCGAGAAGGAAAGAAGCTCATTGACCAAGGTGGAGATTTCCTCGGCTTTTCCGAGAGCGATCTGGGAATACTCACGATGCTGGGGGCCGGACCGCTGCTCAAGGATTCCCAGCGCCACCTGGAGCTTGGCCAGAGGTGAGCACAGCTCATGGGCAATGTCTCCCAGGAACCGCTTCTGTCCGGCAAGATAGTGCTCCAGGCGAGTTGCCATCCGGTTGATGGCCGCCCCCAATTCACCCAACTCATCCCGCCGCAACACCTCCACCCGAGCGTCGAACTGGCCATCGGCAATCTGCCGGGCCGCGGCGCTCATCTGGCCCAGACTTTTGGTAATGCCGCGAACAAGCGGAATCCAAAACAAGGCCGAAATCACCAGCGCCGACAGGCCCGCGTAGACCCAAGGCAGAATGTCGAAGAGCAGGCCGTTGACGCTGAGCGTATCAGACCTCGCGACCAGCAGGGCTGGCACGGGACGTCCCAGCTGAGGCTCCGGCAGGACAAAACGAACCGCGAGAAAATAGCTTGGAGGCGAACCTCCATGCACCAAGAACTTCGTGTGGAGCGGGCGCGGAAGTTCCGGAGGTGATGGGGGTTGATCTACGGAGTGACGAGGGCCACCCTCAAGTCGGGAGGGTCGCCGAGGACCCATCCCGGGCGCCAAGTCGGCTCCAGGAGGGGTCACTCCACCCTCCGCTTGCCGGCCGAACCGCACCCGCAACTCCGCAGGCAACGAGAAGCCGGCGCCGGCCAGAAACTCCCCGTTGGGGCGGAAGACTGCCATATCCAACCGGTAGGCAGCTCCAAAACGCTTGAGCACCGCGTCCCACTCCGTGAGAGGGCGCTCCCTCAATTCTCCCAAGACCGCATCCGCCATGGCCTCCACCCGCTGGCCGGCGCTCCCGGTCAAAAGCCAGTCGAGACGAAAGCGGAACTGGGTTTGGAGCAGGAGCAACCCCACCGCGGCCAGCAAACCAACATTCAGGAAGAACCAGGCCAGGATCTTGAGGTAAAGAGGAAAGCGTCGAAACACAATTCACCTCTCAGGCTGGATCAACATGTACCCGATGGCCCGCACGCTCCGGATAAACCGCGGGTTCTTGGGGTCGTCTCCGAGCTTCTTGCGCAAGGAGCAGATGTGAACATCGACCGATCGGTCAAAGACGTCGAAATTCCGATGCGCGACCGCTGCCACGAGATCCTCCCGGCTTTTCACCCTGCCCCGAGCCCGCGCCAGCGCGAGCAACAAGTCGAATTCCAATGCCGTCAAATCCAGCGCCTCATCTCCCAGCACCGCCAAACGACGGGAGGGATGAATGTGCAAGGCTCCCACGCTAATTTGCCCGTCGGCCACCGATTCCGATCCAGTTGGAGAAGCTCTGACCGACCTCCTTATGACTGCCCGCAGCCGCGCCAAGAGTTCACGAGTCGAAAACGTTTTTGGCAGGTAGTCGTCCGCGCCGCATTCGAGCCCAACGATGCGATCCACCTCTTCCCCACGGGCGGTCAGCATCAGAACCGGCGTCTCCGATTCCGCTCGGAGCCGGCGGAGAAACTCGAACCCATCGATCCCGGGCAGCATCACATCCAGGATGATCGCCGCGTAGGGTGCCTGAAGCGCGAGTTCCAATCCCTGGCGCCCGTCATGCACGGTTTCCACGTCGTAGCCCAGCGGGCCAAGGTAGTCCGCGATCAATGAGCACAACTCACGATCATCATCGACCACCAGCAACTTTGGGCGGGATGCCTCTGCGCCTTTTCTGGTGAGGGGATCAGGCCGTTGGGACATGGCGGCGTCCTCAGGAGGCTTCGGTCTTGCCCGCGCTGGACGCAGGATCGGCTGCCGCCAAAGCCCGGGCACGCGCGGCTAGAACCTTGCTGCTCGGAACATACTGGGCAACAAACCGCTGCCGGAATTCAGGGAAGGTCCCGGCGGCAAGATGGGCCCGGATATCCCTCATCACTTGAAGAAAGAAATGGCTGTTGTGAATGCTCACCAGCCGGAGGCCAAGGATCTCGTTCACATTCAGGAGATGGCGGATGTAGGCGCGGGAAAACTGGAGGCATGCAAAACAGCTGCAACCCTCCTCAATGGGGCCCAGGTCGGCCTTGCAGGCGCCACCCTTAATGGCAAAAGTGCCGCGCGTGGTAAAGGCCGTACCGTTCCTGGCAACACGCGTTGGCAGAACGCAATCGAACATGTCAACGCCCCGGGCAACCAACTCCACCAATTGCGCCGGCGTGCCCAAACCCATGGCATAGCGCGCCTTGTTCTCCGGCAGGTGAGGAACTGCCAATTCCACCGCCTTGAACATCTCGGGTTCCGGTTCCCCCACGCTGACCCCACCGATGGCATAGCCGTCAAAGTCCATCGACACGATGGCCTTGGCGCATTCCTCGCGCAGGGCGGGGTTGGACCCTCCTTGAACGATCCCAAAAACCTGCTGTCCCGAAGCCCGAGGTTGAACCCGGCATTCACGGGCCCAGCGAATCGTACGCTCCACCGCAGCCTTGGCCTCTCGCGCCGTGCAATCGTGGGCTGGGCATTCGTCAAAAACCATGGCGATGTCGGACCCCAGAATCCGCTGGATCTCCATCGACTCCTTCGGTCCCAGAAACAGAGGGGAACCATCGAGGTGGGACCGAAACTCCACTCCGTGCGGCCGCACTTTGCGAATCTTGGCCAGGCTAAAGACCTGGAAACCGCCACTATCAGTAAGAATCGGTTCGGGCCAGCTCATGAACTGGTGGAGGCCACCCGCCCGCTGGATGATCTCCAGGCCTGGTCTAATGTTGAGATGGTAGGTATTCCCCAGGATGATCTTCGTGCCCATTTCCCGCAGCTCCCGCGGGTCCAAAGCCTTGACACTCGCTTGTGTCCCTACGGGCATGAAAACGGGAGTCTCGATCACGCCGCGGGCGGTGGTCAAACGTCCCAGGCGAGCCCGCGTGAGAGTGTCGGTTTTGAGGAGCTCAAACATTGCTCTGGTTTTTCTACCACCTCGGATTGAAACCGTCTATACTAACACAGACCTTGAGTACAACCCAGCCCACCGACACCGACCTCCCGTTCATGCGCCAGGCACTCCGCCTGGCACGGAAGGGCTATGGGCGCACGTCACCCAACCCCATGGTGGGAGCCATCGTGGTGAAAGGGTCAAAACTCCTCGGCCAAGGCTACCACCATCAGGCGGGTCTACCCCATGCTGAGATCGAGGCACTGCGCAACGCCACCCGCCTTGGCCACCAGGTTCGAGGCGCTACGCTTTACGTCACCCTGGAACCCTGCTCCAGTCACGGGAGGACCCCGCCCTGCACCCAAGCCATCCTCCAGGCGGGAATCGCCCGGGTAGTAGCGGGAGCTACCGACCCCAACCCCTCTCACCAAGGACGTGGCTTCGAGTGGCTGCGAAAGGCAGGGATCAGAGTGGAGGAAGGGTGCCTTGGTAGGGAATGCGAGCAGCTAAACGAGGTGTTCAACCACTGGATCGTACACCAGACCCCTTTTGTCACCGTCAAGGCAGCCATGACTCTCGACGGGAAGATCGCCACTGCGGACGGCGTCTCCCAATGGATCACCAGCCAGAGAGCGCGAAGCATGGCCATGAGGTTGAGGAAGGGGACGGACGCAATCCTGGTGGGAATCAACACGGTGCTTCTGGACGATCCTAGCCTGACCGTCAGACGGTCTCTGGCCGGAGCGACCAAGCTCGCGGCGCGCCAACCACTGCGCATCGTCCTCGACTCCCGGGGGCGAACGCCGCTAGAATCCAAGTTACTCAACGACGGGTCTGCAACCCTGCTCGTCGTGACAGAGAAGACAGGCGTCCAGCGTCGAAGGGAGTTGGAGAAGAAGGCTGAAGTGCTCGTGGCTCCGAACTTAGGAAGGGGCATCGACCTTCCTTGGCTCGTGGGGGAGCTTGGGAGACGGGGAATCACCAGTCTCCTGGTCGAGGGGGGTGGCGAGGTTTGCGCTTCCTTCCTGGAAAAGCGTCTCGTCCAGCGGGTAGCCTTCTTCTACGCGCCGAAGGTGCTGGGGGGTAAGGCTGCGCGCAAGGGAGTTGCTGGCGAAGGAGCTGCGGACTGGAAGAGCGTTCAACGGTTGGAAGAACTGGAATGGTCGCGGGTGGGCCCCGACCTCTTTCTGACGGCCCGAGTCAGAGCGAATTCGTAGAGAACGATTGACTTGAGACGGGGAGGAAGTTAAGAAACTACCAAACGATTTGGAGAGTATTCCTATGCCACCAAAACCTGCCGAGAAAAGTGTGCCCGTCGAAAAGCCGAACCAGGAAGCCGCCAAGCTGGCCGCAGCCCGGCAGAGAGACTTGGATGCCGCGATTTCGAGTATTACAAAGACTTTCGGGGAAGGCAGCATTATGCGCCTGGGGGATGCCCGGGCCCAGGTGAAAGTCGACGTAATCCCCACGGGCGCCCTGGCTTTGGACCTGGCGCTGGGAGTGGGTGGTGTTCCCCGCGGGCGCGTGGTGGAGATCTTTGGCCCGGAATCCTCGGGCAAAACAACGTTGATGCTGCATGTGATTGCCAACGCGCAGAAAGCCGGCGGCCTTGCAGCGTTCATTGATGCGGAACACGCCCTGGACCCTGGCTATGCCAAGAAACTGGGAGTCAACCTGGACGACCTATTGGTGTCCCAACCGGACAGCGGTGAAGAGGCACTGACCATCTGTGAGACGCTGGCCAGGTCCAACGCCTTGGACGTGATTGTGATCGACTCCGTGGCGGCCCTGGTGCCGAAAGCGGAATTGGAAGGCGAAATGGGGATGGCAACCATGGGCATGCAGGCGCGGTTGATGAGCCAGGCCCTCCGGAAGCTGACCTCTTTGCTGTCCAAAGCCAAAACCACCTGTATCTTTACGAACCAGATGCGGGAAAAGGTTGGGGTCATGTTCGGCAATCCAGAAACCACGCCAGGCGGCAAAGCTCTGAAGTTCTATGCCAGTGTGCGCATCGACATCCGCCGCAAGGATGCGATCAAGGACTCCACTGGAGCCGCCATCGGGAGCCACGTCAAAGCCAAGGTCGTGAAGAACAAGATGGCTCCTCCTTTCGTCGAAGCTGAGTTTGACATCATCTTCAATCACGGAATTGCCAAGGAAGGATGCATTCTCGATGTTGGCCTGGAGGCAGGAGTGGTGGAGAAACGAGGGGCATGGCTGCAATTTGCAGGCGAACTGATTGGCCAAGGCAAGGACGCGGCGCAAAAAGCACTGGTCGAAAAACCGGAACTGGCGGCAAAGATCGTGGAAGCCATTATGGCGAAACGTGCGCTACCTGCCCCGGTCAACGCATAAGACTCGCTTTTGTATTGCTGAATGGCCCCCTCTCTATCGCAGCACCAGAGGGAGGTTCTCCAGAACCGTTTGGCGTGGGAACGGAAGCCCTTGCTGCGGGAGTTGTACGCTGGATTCTACCGGAGGATCCTGCAGTGGATTGACTACGAGCAACCGGGCAGGATTGTTGAGATCGGCTCCGGCATGGGGAACTTTCAGGAGCATTGCCCTACCGCGCTGCGCACGGATCTCATCGCCCATCCCTGGGTGGACCAGGTCTGCGATGCTTACGAGCTTCCTTTTGGCGAGAACTCCCTTTCCCACCTGGTCCTGTGCGATGTCTTCCACCATCTGGAGCGTCCGCTGGCGTTCCTGCGGTCGGCTGCGCGCTGCGTAGCACCTCGAGGGAGGATCGTGCTGCTGGAGCCGTACATCAGCCTCTCTTCTCTGCCGGTTTACGGCCTATTCCACCATGAGCCAGTAGCCTGGAGAAAGCCCATTGACCTCTCCGAAACACCGCCTGCTCGGCAGGAGTACTATGCGGCTCAAGGCAACGCCACTCGCCTATTTTTCCTGGATGGCGGGAAGGAGTTTGCTGCCTGGAGACGGTTCCACACCGAAGCCTTTGCGAGCTTCAGCTACCTGCTTTCCGGTGGTTTCAGCAAACCGAGTCTATACCCGAAAGGTCTCCTGGGGACAATAAGAAGCATCGACCGGTGTCTGTCAAAATGCCCGAGACTCTTCGCCGCCCGGTGCCTGGTTGTTCTGGAGCGGAGCTCCTCAAGCTAGTGGGGTGTCTCTCCCTTGGGAACTTGACGCCGCGAGTTATGGGTGCGGCGACAGAAGCAACAAGCGCCTCGCTGGGAGGCGCCGTAAACATTCCTGCAAGCAAACAGGGCCGACCACTACAACTTCAGCAACTCCTCCGCGATCTGCACAGCGTTCAGCGCGGCGCCCTTGAGGAGTTGGTCACCGGATACCCAGAAGCATAGGCCATTGTCGAGCGCGCAATCCTTACGGATCCGGCCCACTTCGCAGTTGTACTTCTCCGCAGTGTAGAGCGGCATCGGGTACTTCCGGTTTTCAGGATCGTCCACCACGTCCAAACCCGGCGCCTCGCGCAATACCTTGCGGGCTGCCTCCACAGAGACAGGGTTTTCGAATTCGGCGCTCACGGCGATGGAATGCGAACGGTAGACCGGCACGCGCACGCAGGTGACGCTGGCCCGGAAAGAGGGATGATGCATGATCTTGCGACCTTCATTCTCCATCTTCATCTCCTCCTTGGTGTAACCGCTCCCCAAGAAGGAATCGACCTGCGGCAGCACGTTGAAGGCAATCTGGTAAGGATAAACTTCCTTGGTGACAGGCTGCCCCTTGACGATTTGCTCGACCTGGCGCTTCAGTTCTTCCAAAGCCTTGGCCCCGGTGCCCGAAACGGCCTGATAGCTCGAAGCAAAAATTCGTTTCACTTGAAACGCCCGGTGCAAGGGATACAAGGCCATCAAGGTAATGGCGGTGGTGCAGTTGGGATTGGCAATGATCCCCCGATGCAGTTTCACGTCCTCCGCATTGATCTCGGGTACCACAAGCGGAACCTGGTCATCCATCCGGAACGCACTCGAATTATCGACGACCACACAGCCTGCCTGCGCTGCTTTGGGGGCGAATTCCTTGGAGATGGATCCCCCAGCGCTAAAAAGTGCGATCTCGATTCCCTTGAAGGAATCAGACTTCAGCTCCTGCACAACCACATCTTCGCCGCAAAACTTCATTCGCTTCCCCACCGAACGTGAGGAAGCAAGCAAGGTAAGCTTGCCAACTGGAAAATGCCTCTTCTCCAGCGTCTTGAGCATTTCTACCCCGACAGCGCCAGTGGCGCCGACTACTGCGACATGCGGATTTCGGTTCATAACAAGGAGGAGCAACTATACTGGCCAGCGAAAGGCTGTCAAATCCGCTGGTGTGGCAAAACGGAAACCGTAGATTCCCATTCCCTCGCAGGGAGGGGCTTGGTACGATCACGCCATATTTCGCAGCGACGGCTGTTTCGAAGCCATGTCCCTGCACCTGAGATTATTAGCGAAGCCAAAGCGCCCGAACCAAACTCGATATGTCCCTTCCCAACAGCCTCCTGGATGCCCTGCGCAAGATCGTCGGTGCCCAAAACGTGCTCATCCAACCAGAGGATCTGATCCCCTATTCCTTTGACGGCACGGCAGCCCTGCACGAAATGCCCGGTGGTGTGGTGCTGGCCGAAACGACCCAACAGGTGGTCTCGATCTTGAGAGCCGCGACGGTCTCCAAGACTCCGGTGGTAACGCGAGGCTCGGGAACCGGACTGAGTGGAGGGAGTGTGCCGGTGCGGGACGGGATCGTTCTGTGCCTGACGAAAATGAACCAAGTCCTGGAGCTGGATCGAGCCAACCTCACACTGCTCGCCGAAGCCGGAGCTACCACTCAAGCCATTGCCGACGCAGCGAGTGCAGCCGGGCTGTTCTACCCACCTGACCCAGGCTCCATGCGGATCTCCACCATCGGCGGGAATGTCGCGGAGAATTCTGGTGGCCTGCGTGGCTTGAAGTACGGTGTGACGCGCAACTATGTCATGGGGCTGGAAGTAGTGCTGCCCGACGGGGAGATTCTGTGGACAGGCAACAAGTGCGTGAAAGACGTTGCCGGGTATTCGATTAAGGACTTGTTCATTGGCTCGGAGGGCACTTTGGGGGTGATTACCAAAGTCCTGATTCGCCTCATTCCCAAGCCCGCTGCCAAGAGAACGCTCCTGGCCACCTACGAACGCATGGATCAGGCCGCCCAGACGGTCTCCGATATCATCGCCGCCCAGATCATCCCCTGCACTCTCGAGTTCCTTGACCGCACCACGATTCGTTGCGTGGAAGACTTTGCTCAAATTGGGTTGCCTACCGATTGCGAGGCTCTGCTGCTCATGGAGTCGGACGGTCATCCGGCGGTGGTGGCGGAAGAAGCGGCGAAAATGGAGGCGATCGCCAGACAAAACCAGTGCAAGGAATTGAGAATCGCACGTGACGACGCGGAAGCAACCCGGCTGGCCAGCGCCCGTCGCACCGCCTTCTCCGCACTCGCTCGTGTCGCTCCCACCACCATCCTGGAAGACGCCACCGTTCCGCGCAGCGAACTGGCCACCATGATTCGTTTCGTGGCCGCAACCGCGATCAAATTCAACCTCAGGATCGGAACGTTCGGCCACATGGGAGACGGCAATCTCCACCCCACATTCCTGACGGACGAAAGAAACCAAGAGGAGATGCACCGGGTGGAAGGCGCTTTCGAGGAGATCTTCGCGGAAACCATCCGTCTGGGTGGCACCATCACGGGAGAGCACGGGATCGGTCTGGCAAAGAAGGCGATCCTCAAGAAATATGCAGGGAACGCTCAGATGCGCGTCATGAAGGAACTCCGCCAGGCACTGGATCCCGTCGGCATCCTGAATCCAGGCAAAGTGCTCGACCCCAAGTAAGGCTCATTCGACCGCCTGCCAGTTCCCGATGACTTGCTTGCGCTTCCCCAGGCTCAGTTCCATCCAGAGATCGTACTTCCCGGGGTTGTTGGTCGGGTCGCTGGAGACGTAGCGCCATGGGGAGATGTCGAACTCTGCGGCCACTTCCGGATCTACAATCTCGGGAGGGGGAGAGTGGCCGAAGGTGGAAACATCCGGCATCTCGTGAATACCGAGTACCGTGGTTTGCAGAGAGTTCAGGAAGCTCTCAGGCACAGCACCAGGCTTGGCGGGTATCGCGTTGGTAAAGCAAGTCAACCGAAAAAGACTCGCTACTTCCTTCGTCGTGAGCGGCGGAAAACCAGTCCCGGTAAAGACCTCGTTGTCTGCATCGAATAAGACCCCGGAGAGTTCGTAGAGGAGCGGGTTGAGGATTGGATCCACTGCCGGAGGATTCGTCCGGCCGTGGTTGTCCGGTGGATAGCACCCGAACCGCCTATGATAAGCGTCCATCGCGTTGACCAGAAGAAGTCGTTGTGCACGAACACCCTCGCAGAGAGTGGGCCAGGCCTCAAGAGAGCGCCTTAACAGGAGCCAGTCCTGCACCCAAGCCAAGGAATAACTACCGCCAACCGCCAGCACAGTGATCAACAGGACAATTCCCAAAGCCTCCCCCAGGGATAGCGAGCGTCTTAACAATCGCGCTTTCATGAGAAACAGTCTCGAACAGTCAAGATTCGACCTTCAGCCTGATCATGTCAGATTGAGGATCTGCAAACAACGGAGAAAAGAGCGCGCCTGGTTGGCACGATGCGTGTGGAATTCATTTGTGGAAGCCTCGCCTCGGGCAGACTTCTGCGAACGGCGAGATCGCTTGTGTCTTGATGCGCGGGCGTACTAAGCTTGGCCCGGCTTATGGCAGACTCCAGTTCCTACTTGCGAAAGCTAGACTACTCCATCGTGCAGCAATGCATGCATTGCGGGCTTTGTCTCCCCACCTGCCCTACCTATGACGCCACGAAGCTGGAAAGGCATAGCCCGCGCGGCAGGATTTCCCTGATGCGGGCTATCGCGGACGGAAGGCTGGAAGCATCGCGGGTGTTTGGGGAAGAGATGTACTACTGCCTCGGATGTCTTGCCTGCACCTCAGCATGCCCTGCTGGAGTGAACTACGCTGAACTCTTCGAACAAGCACGGGCCGAGGTGGAGAGGTGCCGATTGCTCGACTCTCCCTTGCGTCGCATGATTCGTCACTTCTCGATCAAGTGGCTGTTCATGGACCTGGCTCGGCTGCGATTTCTGGGGCGAGTCCTTCGGCTCTACCAGACCCTGAGACTGCAGTCGCTCGTCCGCCGCTCTCGTGTGCTCCAGCTCTTTCCAAAGCGACTCCGAGAACTGGAAGCAATGACCCCCACCATCCAACCTCGCTTCTCTGGGGAGCTGATCCCAGAACTCCTGCCCGCAACCAGCCCGCGACGTTTCAAGGTGGTTTTGCTCGCTGGCTGTGCCCAGGATCTGATTTTCTCCGACGTCAACCGGGACACCGCCGAGGTACTGGCGGCGAACGGCTGCGACGTCGTATGCCCGCGCAAGCAGAACTGTTGTGGCTCACTCCATGCGCACAATGGCGAAATCGAACTAGCGCGGTCGCTGGCCAGGCAGAATATCGATCAGTTTCCCCCCGAGCAGTACGATGCGATCATCACCAACGCAGGCGGGTGCGGTTCGCATTTGAAGCATTACCGGGCCCTGCTGGCGGAGGATCCGCACTATGCGGAAAGGGCACGGGAATGGGACAAGAAAGTGAAAGATGTGCACGAGTGGTTGGTGCAGAAGGGGCTGCGCCCCGTCAAGACCAGTGACGGCCCACCCCTCGTCGTGACTTACCATGAGTCTTGTCATCTGGCTCATGGCCAAAAGATCACCCGCGAACCGCGGGAGTTGTTGCAGGCCATCCCCCGCCTACGCCTGATCGAACTCCCCGAGAGCACGTGGTGTTGCGGAAGCGCCGGGGTCTACAACCTCACCCAGCCCGAGATGTCCAATACCCTTTTGGAGCGGAAGCTGAAGCACATCCAGAGCGTGGGGGCATCCATCCTGGCCACCGCCAATCCGGGTTGCCAACTCCAACTGCTCAACGCCGCCAAAGCACGAAACCTCCCTCTGCGTGTCGTCCATCCTATCACGCTCCTCGCGGAAGCGTACCGCGGCGCGATGGCGACGCATTAGTTGAGTCGGCTGAGCCCGCCAACGGAATCCTCCGTTGAAGCTGGATCAAAGATGAGTAAACTAGCACTCATGAACCGCGTGATTCGGGCTTCGCTGGCAGCGTTCCTTTTGCTGTTGGGGTGGACAGGCTGCAAGACTGGGCGAGAACCGGTGGTCGCCACCTGCTCGGGCGACCTACTTCTCGCGGCAAGTGCGGATCAGGGGGCGACGGAGATCCAGGCGGCGATCCTTCTTCAGACCGTCTGGACACAACCAAGCCCTTACGGGCATTGCACGGTGAAAGAGAGTCTTGAGGTGCTGAAACTCCCTGGCTTTCGATTGGCTGGCGCGAAAACAGTGCTCCGCTCAGGAGAACTGGAACTGAGCATCGCCCCCGCAGGTGGCGCCCCCTCTTTTGCTGCGTGCCCTGGCGGCATTCTAGCCGACATTGCGTTGACAGGGCGAGCGAATGGCCGGTCATTACAGGGCAACGCTAACGGGTTGTGTGTCCGCACAGACCTACCACCCGGACTGCTACACGCCGAGCTTTCGCGGCTTTCCCCCTACCCCCTTCCTCAGTCCGCAGTCAGAATCCGCGGCCAACTCCAGGCGCAGCGGGTGGGAGTCGTTCCCGTTAAAGTAGATCCGTAACTCGCCAGAGATCATTCTCTAGAGCCAGTCCGCTCCCCAAAAAGGGTGCATCTTTCACCTCCAACCAATCGAGACTGTTCAATACCCAAGGGACGAGGTATGGTCACGGCATGCAGAACATGATCCCGCTGTGGATGAGCAAGTTTACCGGATGGGTCGGGGGAGTCCTCGCAGTGTGCCTTCCTCTTGCCGCGCAGACGGTGAACTTGGAAGCCACTCCGGCTCCGATGGCCCTCAAAATCCAGACATCGGCAGGCTCCGCGCCCGCCTTGTCTTGGCCGGTCCTTGATCCTGGCTGGGCGGTCACTCTGCAATATCGAGGCTCTCTGAGTACCGGTCCGTGGCTCAGAGCCCCGAATCCGACTCCCTGGCCATCGGTCGCCACCACTTGGACGGAAACCGCCGCTTCCGAGTCCAGTTCGCGATTCTATCGTTTGTTGACCGTGCCCGCAGCCGACCGTGGGAAGATTCACTCGGCCACCCTGATTCAAACGTACTCCAAAGCGGACCTCACCTCGCTCCTGAAACTGCTTGGAGTCAACCTGACCCCACAGTATGGAGCGCGCATTCACAAGGTGGTTTATGAAACCGTTTCCCCTTGGGGGGCACGAACCCAGGCGTCCGGGATTTTGGCACTCCCAGACCCGCCGGTCGGAAAACTGCCGCTCGCGAGCTATCAGCACGGGACCATCGCAGCTCGGGATGAAGCCCCGTCCGCCTCGCCCATGGGGGAGAGATACATCGCCGCCGCCTTCGCTTCGGTGGGATATGCAGTAGTCATGGCCGACTATCTCGGACTCGGCGACTCCTCCAGCATCCACCCGTACCACCATGCGAGGTCGGAAGCCACGGCAGCAGTCGACCTGCTTCGAGCTTCCAGAACCTACGGTTCGACCAACCAGATCGCGCTCAATGGTCAGTTGTTTCTGTTTGGTTACTCTCAGGGCGGGCATGCCACTGCAGCACTCCACCGTGAACTGGAAGAATACCACCAGGGCGAATTCGCGATCACCGCATCGGCACCCATGGCTGGGGCCTACGACCTTTCTGGAACCACCACGGAGGATTTCCTGGACGGCAGCGCCGCTCCCAATCCGTACTATTTTGCCATCCTCCTGGCGGCGTACCAAGACGTTTATCAAATCGCCGGATCCCTTGCCGAATTGCTGATACCACCCTATGACAAGACCCTTCCCCCTCTGCTGGATGGCCAGCACACGGGATCGGAGATCAACGACGCCATGCCTTCCAACCCGGTCCAAATCCTTCGGCCCGAAGTTCTGGCCGCCTTCAAACAGTCCACAGACCATCCACTGCGACAGGCCCTCCGGGAGAATGACCTGCTTCAATGGGCCCCGCAGGCCCCAACCCGGTTGTACCATTGCGGAGGCGATCGGGATGTCGCCCCGGCGAATTCACAAGTGGCACTGCAGCACTTTCAGGCAAATGGAAGCACGAACGTCACCCTGGTGGTTCCCAGCGCGACGGCAGATCACGGCGGGTGCGTCCTCCCCAGCCTCTTGTTAGCCTTGGATTGGTTCAATTCCCTCAAAGGTAAACCCTGATGAAGCTGGCTGTTTCGGTTCCCATTCTCCGCCTGCCCTTCATGCCCTCGGCATGTCAGCCCGCTTATGGATCTCGCTAACCTGGGCTGGGGTCCCGCTTTCGAGGAATCGTTTGGCATCCATCGGACCAACGGATACGTTGCCGGTCGGGTCGCCCTCGAGGGCAAGCAAGCCTACGTAGTCGTCGGCGAGTTCGGCGACCGCCCCTGCAGCATTTCGGGCAAACTCTCCCACGGAATCGCAAAGCGCAGCCAACTCCCCAAAGTCGGAGATTGGGTCGCGCTTCAATTGGAACCGGGAGACAACCGCGGTACCATCCACGCGGTTCTGACTCGTCAGACCAAGATGACCCGGAAAGTGCCTGGCCGACGCGTCGAGGAGCAGGTACTGGCGACCAACGTGGACACCGCGTTTGTAGTCCTGGCCATGGACCAGTCCTTCAACCTGCGCCGCTTGGAACGTTTTCTATTGATGATCCACGAAGGGGGCATACAACCCGTCGTAGTATTGAACAAGGCCGACCTAGCCAAGGACGCTGAGGAGTACACGCTGGCCGCGCGCCAAGTAGTGGGAACGACTCCCGTCCTCGAGGCCAGCGCGCGGACCGGGAGAGGAATGCATGAATTGAGAAAATGGCTCCGCCCACGTCAGACGGCGGTGTTTGTGGGGACTTCAGGAGTAGGGAAGTCCTCCTTGATCAACAAGCTCTACGGAGAAGAAATCCAGGCCACTCTGGAAGTGCGTGAGACCGACGCCAAAGGACGACACTCGACGACCTGGAGGGAGTTGATCTGCCTACCCAATGGCAGCCTGGTGATCGACACTCCCGGCATGCGGGAGTTTCACATGTGGATCGCGGAGGGAGGATTGGACGAGACCTTCCCGGACATCGTGGAGCTGGGAATCCAGTGCAAATTCACCAACTGCGGGCACGTCACAGAAAAGGGCTGCGCGGTGTTGGCAGCCGTGTCCGAAGGCCGGTTCCCGAAGGAACGGTATGATAGCTACCAGAAGCTAAGAAAAGAACTGGATTACCTGGCGGTAGAGAACCGAAAGCACACGTATTACCGACGCGCGGAAAAACGCCGGCTTGAGGAAGATCAAGGTCGGCGCAACGTTAGGTGGGAGGAAGAGGCCTGAAAGACCCAGGGAGAGTTCCAGCTCAGGGCGGCGAAGCGCTTTTGGAAGCGGCCTTCCCGACAAAGGCGCTGGTGTCACTCAGCGCACCCAAATCGATCTGGAAAGCGGTCCGGTATTCTTCGTTTTCGAGAAGGTGAGTACGGCCCTCATGGCCATCCCGCCGTATCAAGTATTTGAGCTCCTCCAGATTCGAAGACCAGCGGAAGCCATTGAAGAACTCCGCCCCGGCAAACTGGGTTTTGTAGAGGGCATTGGCCGAATAGCAAGTACCGAGGAAAAGTCGGCTTACCCCTTGGTTAGAGAAGTGATCCACAGCCGAGGTCATCATGTACAACCCGAGACTGCGGGATGCATAGCTGAGATCATAGAAGCCGTAATAGTAGTAGGCCATCCTCGGCCCTTGCTGGAACAAAGTCACCAACCCAACCTCCCGGCCGGAGGTGCTCTCGGTAAACACCATCACGTGGCTGGTAATGGGGGAATGAAAAAGACTTTCCAGGCGATCTGTAGTCATCACTCCCGAGCCAAATCTGGCCTCCGCATAGGCCAGCATGAAGTCCCGGCGCTGCGGGGTATAGGTGAATTCCTCACGAGGTACCAGCTGGAACTCGATGCCAGACCCTTTCCGCAAAATTCGCCGATTCTCGGACGAAGGGGCGAACCCCCCAAGGCTCACCCGGACATGTCGACAGAGGTAGAAACGGTCCAGTTGCCTGGAGGAAGGGAGAAATCCGGCCTCAAAAAGATCCGCAGGTGTCTCCCCCGATTCCGGAAAAGCCCAAACCGCATACGGAAACACGTAATTCCCATAGTCAGCGCGATGCTCTGAAAAGACGAGCTTCATGTTAGCTTTCGTCACCCACACCGACGCGGGGAAGGCGGGCACGCCAGGCGCAAAGCACCTCGTAAGAGACGGTGCCTTTCCACTGAGCGAGGTCGTGAGCTGAAATCACTTCCTCACCCTGGGATCCCATCACCACCGCCTCACTGCCCACGTCGGCAGCGGGCAGGTCTGTGACATCCACCATCATGGCATCCATGGCGTTCCCTCCCACCACCGGGGCCCGGCCCCCGCAGAGAAGCACGTAACCCCGATTGCGCACCCGCGGATAGCCGTCACCGTAGCCCAGCGGCAGGACCGCGATCCTTCTTCGGGCTTCCGCGCGATACCGCATGCCATAGCCGACCGTGTCGCCCTTTTCAATCCATCGCACGGCGGCTACCAGACACTTCACGCTCAACACCGGGAGCAGTCCGGGAATGCGCCGGCAAACGGCGGAGGGATAGACCCCGGTGGGAAGGATTCCGAGCCGAACCAGGTCGAAGTGGGCGGCAGGCAAATCCAAGTACCCACCCGAGTTGCAGGTGTGACGCAGCCCGGAGGGAATCCCTTTCGACTCGAGCTGGCCGAGACACTCCTCGTACCTGGCGAGCTGGGTAAGCGCAAAAGTCTTGTCCAGTTCGTCTGACATCGCAAAATGGGTCCACACGCCCTCTAGGTTCAGAACCTCCGAGGCAGCGACCTCTCCGGCGAGCGATTGAGCCTCGCTCCAACGGACACCATAACGGCTCATGCCAGTATCCACCTCGAGTTGGATCCGCGCGCGCCGCTGTTGACGAACCGCTTCCCGGCGCCAATCGGAGAGCGCCCTGGAGGAGGACGCAGAGCCACTGAATCCGTGCCGAACACACCAGGGAATCTCCTCAGGCGTTCGCTCGCCAAAGAGAAGGATCGGCACTTCGAACCCGAGGGACCGAAGCTGCAAAGCTTCGTCCAGGTTGGTAACCGCCAACATCCGGGCCCCAGCCTCGAGTGCAGCACGGGCCATCACTTCCATCCCGTGGCCGTAGGCGTCATCCTTGACCACCGAAAGCAACCCCAGACCGGCAGGCATGTCGCGGCGAATCAGACCCAGGTTTCGCCGTAATCGGCCCCGATCGATCTCCACCCACGCGGGACGGCGCGGAGACATCGCAGAGACCCCTGCGTTAGGTTCTGACTCACTCATGAAGTGGAAGATGCCATCGGAAAGCTACGCGCGCTATTCGGTTCCGGGAGGCCAAAGACACCGTCCGACGTCGGTGCGGTAATAGCTGCCCAGACTGCGAATCCGGCGGATGTTCTCATAGACCAAATCAACTGCGGCGGGCAAGTTGGGGGCGTAACCCAGGACGTCCCCGATGCGGTGACCTGTCGCCATTAATTGGCCATCCAAATCCCGGGCCACCTCGTTCCACCAGATGTCGGTCGTGGGAGTCCCTTGGACTTCCACTGGCATCGGCGGGCCTGAGAGCTCCACGTAAGGATAGCCGTAGCCAGCTAAAGTCACCGAGCAACCGAACGTCCGGGTAGGATCGAATTCGAGGTTCAGTTTCTCGTTTCGCGCGCACTGGAGCAACAGTCGTCCCGGGCTCTTCAGCATGCGCATCAGCATGATGCCGGAAGTCACTCCCAGACGAATGTTGTACTCAATGACATGCCAGCGTCCGCCTCTCTTGACGGCCGTGACCTGGACTGGGCCATGGTACTTGACCTCGCGAAACCAGGGCAGCAAGGGATGCAGCAGATCTCTCGCCAAACCGTATTTGTCGCCTGGATCCTGCTCCACAACCCCTCCCAGGGGAGCTCCCGCCACGATTCCCAGCCCGCCCGTGAAGGCGCGCTTGTACTCCTGATTCGTGCCCAGGCTGTAAATCTCACCTCCGCTCACCAAGGCCAGATGCCCTGCTTCCAGCGGCCCCAGATACTCCTGCAGGAATACACCCTCCGCGTAGTCGATGTGTTTGAGCCAGGCACGGGTATCCTCCAAGGTCTGGCAGAGGATCGTATGAATCGGGCTGGTGGGAGAACAAAGTGGATTCTTGATGACGAAGGGAAGCGGGAACCGTTCCAGGAGCTTCTCTGCCTCAAGCCGGTTGGCCGCCACATGGGCAGCGGGAAAAGCAACCCCCCATTTCCGGCACAACGCGCGCGCAAAGTCGCGTTCCCGTTCCAGACGCATCGCCTCTCCTGTCGGACAAAAAATGGCTACGCCCGAGTTCAAGAGCTCCTTCTCCCAGGGCGCTTGCGCCCAGTCGATCGACATGGGTATGACCAAGTCGACCTTCTGCTCCTTGAACAAAGGGCAAGGAGTCGGATGTTGCTCACGATGGAACGTGGGCCCGACGAGGGACGGCGAGTAGTGAGCGTACCCCCGAGTCAGGTAGGTCGAGACCCGGCATCCGGACTCCTTCAAGGGTTGCAGCATCCCGCAGGCAAATGACCCCACCCCGAGGGCCATGATGGAAGGATTTCTAGGCATACAAAAAAGGGACCCCGGAATCGGGCTAAGCCCTACCGGGGATGCGATGGATCGAACTTAGGGTTTGGGCAGGAAACTCAGTTGAGCGGAACACCCTTTCGGATGTAGGTAGGCGTGTCGAGATCCTCACCTCGGTGGATGGTTGGTTCGCTCTTGGCGAAACGCCCCTTCGACACCGCCTCCAGAGGGAGCATTCCCTGTCTTGGGCCGGTGGGACGTCGTTTCGGTTTCTCCTTGGTTGGTGCCTGCCGGGAAAAAATCTCTTCCAGCTTGTCTTTCGGAAACGAGGGCGCCATCGCGGCGAAACGGGACGGCGTTCGCACCTCAGGTACCTGCTCATCACCCACCTCGGCGGGACGGGTGCCCGGTACCGGAAACTGACAAGTCGGCATCTCAGCCGCTGCGGTCTCGAGTTCCTCGTTCGTATTCTTCTCTTCCTGCACTGGAAGCCGCCTGGAGGCGACCAGGGTCACAGCGAACCGACCTGCAACGGATCCATCAAACGAAGCACCCATGATGACTTCCGCCTTCTCACATCGCCGATGGATCTGTTCCATCAACTGGTTGATCTCACGCAAAGTCATATCCTGCCCACCCACCACACTCACCAGCACCGCATCAGCCTCATTCAGCCACCTTCCCTGATCCAGCAAGGGACTCTGGAACAGCAGGTCCAGCACTTCCCGGAGGCGGTTTTCGCCGCAGGCCTCCGCCGCAGCATAGGCGCTCTCAGCATGGCGACCGCGCACGACTCGCGACAAATCCGCAAAATCGACTTTGATGAATGCCTCCCGGGTCATGAGACGCCACAGACCCTCGACACCTTGTCCAAGGAGTCGATGGGTTGTCTTGAAGGTATCCACAAAGGTGGTGTTGGCGTCCAAGAGGGAAGCGACCTTTTGGTTCGGAAGACACACGACCGCATCCGCTGCCCCGCGCAGCTGGCGCAGCGCCTCCTGGGCTTGTTGCTGCCTGCGTGCCCCTTCAAAATCAAAGGGGAGAGTGGCCAAGGCAAAGACCAGTTTCCCGGCCTCACGAAGGACCCGTGCAATGACCGGTGCCGCCCCAGAACCCGTTCCACCGCCAAGACCCACAAGCAGGATGATCACGTCGCCGTTTGCGCCCAGAGAGCGAATCGCCTCCACCTCGGCTTCCGCCGCCGCACGTCCCAAATCAGGGTCCCCGCCCGTCCCCAAACCCCGGGTGAGCCTCACCCCCATCAAACGAGTCTCAGCGAGGCCCGAGTGGGAGAGAGCCATGGCGTCGGTGTCCACCCCGCCCCACTGGACTCCCTCCAGGGGCAGGGAACGAAGATGGTGAGCAGCAGCCACACCCCCGCTGCCTACTCCAATGATCTTCATGGAAGAGGTCAGACGCAGGGCCGTTGTATCCGTTGCAGGCACTGATGATTCACTCATGGTAGGAAGGGTTGGCTTACGACCTCTGGAACAAAGATGAGAAAGTGTTCCGCAAGCGGTAGCTGATCGGATTCGGTTTTTTGCGACGGGTCTGCTGGTACGATCCGAATTTCACCAGGCCGATGCCGGTGGCAAATTCAGGCTGATCCAGAGTGGAGACCAAACCACTAATGGATTGGGTCTTACCAAGGGTCACCGGCAGATTGAACACGCGTTCTCCGAGCTTGGCGATCCCTGGCACCCTCGCACCACCCCCACAAAGGAAGACCCCAGCCCGCAAGTAGTCGAGCAATCCGGCATTCCCCACCTCCTCGGCAACAATCTCCAGGATTTCCTCCAAGCGCAAGGACATCACCCGACGCAGATGTTCGAGATTCACAGATCGCTCGGGAAAGCCCAGATCGTTCGTAATACTGATCGAGCGACCCCGTGCGGACTCCTCTACCAAGGCCGAACCATGTTCCAGCTTGAGTCGTTCAGCCCGACCCATCGACAACTTCAGACCGTAGGCTAGATCATTGGAGACATGGTCTCCGCCAAGCGCCACGACACCGGTGTGCTTGATGATTCCGTCCGCGTACACCACGAACTCGGTTGTGCCGGCGCCGATGTCGATGACCAAAGCTCCCAACTCCTTTTCCTGACTGGACAAGAGCGAGAGGGAAGATGCGATCCCGTTGAAGACAATGTCTTCCACTTCCAGCTGCAACGATTTCACAGCGCGGATGGGATTCTGGAGGCGGTTGCTATGGCCATGCACCACGTGAACATCCACCTCGAGGTGCGCACCGAGCATGCCGACCGGATTCACCAACCCGGCTTGTCCGTCCACTAGAAAGTGCTGTCGCACCACATGGACAATATGGTGATCCGCGGGAAGGTTGATGGCTTTGGCGTTCCGGACGACATCCTGAACGTCCTCCTCCATGATCTCGCGGTCTACGGACACGATGTTATGCCGACCTCGGTTGTTGAAGCCTCGGACATGGGCGCCGGAGACCCCCAGGTAAACACTGCCGATCTCGACATCGGACATCTGCTCCGCCTCGGCAATGGCGGAACGGATATCCTCCCCCGCCGCCGTGGCGTCGATAATTTCTCCCTTGCGAACACCTCGGGACCTGGACTGGCCGAGTCCGATAATGCTCAAAGTGCCTTGCTGGCTCATCTCGCCCACCACGGCGCAAACCTTGGTGGTACCGATTTCCAGGCCAACGATAATGCGGGAGCTGGAGTCAAACATTTTTCTTGCGGGGTCGATTGGGTTTTGCCGGTTTGGGCTTGAGAGGAGGCTCCGCTGCCGCCGCAAGCCACAGGACCGGAACGTTGTTCGAAACAGAAAGATCGATCGAGGCGATAGCCCTTCCCATGCGTTGGCCGGCCTCCTGGATCAGACGCCAGCGTTGGAGTTGCTGAGCCAGACGGTCGTAACCCAGGACCGCTTGGGCTCCCTGAGTGGTTGTCACCTGCAAAACCTCGGTCAAAGAAAGGTCGATGCTTCTGAGTTCAGCGCGACCTGCCATGGGCGACTTATCGAATTCGCCGACTAGCCGGAGAGCCGGGACAACGCCAGGCAGCGAGAGGGACTGCCCAGGCCGAAGGTCTGAGCTGCTGACCCCGCGGAAGAGAGGCAAATACTCAAGTCCGGAGGCGACGGCGGCGGATTGGGCCGCGACGGGCAGAGGGGGCATCACCATACCCGACGCGTCGAGCAGGAAGGCCACCGGTGCGTAATCCCCATTCCCGTCTGGTTGGATGGCATGGACCCTCGCCACCGCCTCTCGTTCGGTCACGCGCAGTCGCAACAAATGAGGGAGGATCCGCTCCACCGAAACGGACTCGATCTGCGGAATCAGCTCCAGATCACGCCGGATGCGCGCCAGGTCCACCGTCAGGAGATTGTCCCCGAGCCTGACTCCGGCCCACTGGACGAGCTGGTCTGCGGTCAACCAACCCTCCGTTTGCACTTCAATGGTGTTGAGCGCAAAAGCACGGCTATCTCCCAACACCCATCGATGCACCCACTTCCATCCCTGCCAACCCAAGCTGAGCGCCACCAGGAACGCTGCGGCAGCGAGCAAGCCAAAAAGAACTCGGCTTCGCCGGGAATTGCGCACGGGCTCTGAGCGCATCTTCACGTCCAGGATATCCCTGCGCTCGTTGCGCACGTTCTTGGGACTTTCCGAGAAGAGGTTCATCGCGAAGCTAAGTGCGAAGGGTCTCGCCTCTCGTGTTCCGGGCCATGGCAAGTGCAATCATCCGCTGGCACAAGGCCACGAAAGAAATACCGCGTGCAGCGGCAGCCTTCGGGAAAAGACTGGTTTCTGTCATTCCCGGCAAAGTGTTCACTTCCAGTACCACCGGAGAGCCGTCGTATTGAATCATCACATCGACCCGCGCGTAGTCACGCCCACCCACCGCTCGAAACGCCCCCAAGGCGGCGGCCTGGGCCCGTTCGGTGGTGATCGGGTCAAAATCCGCCGGGCACTGGAAATCAGTCGCTCCCTTGGTGTACTTGCTCTCGTAATCGAAAGCCCCGCTGTGAGGCTTCACTTCAACCAACGGTAACGCCTCCGCTTCCAGGATCCCTACCGTGACCTCGCGCCCCACGATCCGTTCCTCCATCAAAACTTCGCTGTCATACCGGAGTGCGTCAGCAAGGGCTGTCTCGAAGGCTTCGGGCTGGCTCACGAAGTGGAGCCCCACGCTGGATCCCTGGCGCACAGGCTTGAGGACCACCGGCGGCTTCCATCCGGCAGGTAACCCAGGCTGAGGAACCCGCAACACCTCAAAACGGGCGGTGGGCACCTTGGCCGCCAAACACCTTTGCTTGGTCAAGACTTTGTCAAAAGCCACGCGGCTGGAACCGGCATCGCACCCAGTGTATGGCACGCCCAATTCCTCCAGACGCGCTTGCACCGTCCCATCCTCGCCATAGGTACCGTGGAGCGCGAGGAAGACCACATCCGTTTCGAGCGGCAAAACCCAATCGCGCTCCCGCGGATCCAACTCAGTCACTCGATGTCCATACTCCCGCAGGGCACGAGCCACCGCGGCCCCGCTGCGCAGCGAAACCTCCCGCTCGGCAGAGGGCCCTCCGAGCATGACCGTCACATGCAAATTTCCACTCATCTATTCGTCCCCGAGAACCTCGATCTCTGTCTCGAGTTTAATTCCTCTTTTTTCCAGCGCTTCCAGGCGCACCAATTCGATCAACCTCAAAACGTCCTTGGCGGTCGCTTGGTCCTCATTAACAATGAAGTTCCCATGCAGCGTGGAAACGGTGGCTCCCCCTACCCGGACCCCCTTCAAGCCCAATTCTTGAATCAACTTTCCGGCAGGAATGGCCGCCGGGTTCTTGAAAACGCAACCAGCACTCGGTTCGTGGGGCTGCGTCTGCCAACGCCGCTGATTGAATTCGTCCATCTTCGCACGGATCGCCTCCGGCTCCCCCGGAACACCCCGAAAGACCGCCCCCACCGCGATCCCTGTGAGCAGCAGCGGACAAGATCGGTAGCCGACCTGCACTTGGGACGCTGGAAGATCCGTTATCTGGCCTTCCTGATCCATCCAACGCAACACTTCGACTCGATCGAAAGTGGCAGACCCCATGGCCCCGGCGTTCATGCGCAAGGCCCCGCCCACGGTTCCCGGAATCCCCTCCAAATACTCCAAACCTGCCAGGCCGTGACGGCGAGCTTCGTTGGCGACAGCTTTTAGCTTCGCTCCCGCGCCACACTGAAGACACACTCCCTGGACCTCGATTTTCTGAAAACTGGGATGCTGGAGGCACACCACCACTCCGCGAATCCCTCCGTCCCGAATCAGCAGGTTCGAACCTCTGCCCAATACCAGCAGGGGCACTTTTGCTGCCCTCACCGCCTTCACCAAATGGGAGAGGTCGCTCTCCCCTGCTGGCTCCAAGTAAAGATCTGCCTTGCCTCCAACGCGAAACGTGGTCCGTTTCGCCAGCGGTTCGTCCAATCTCATCACCGCCTCGGGGGAGAGCAAGGAGGAGAGTCTCTCATAGAGGCCCTGAATGGCGTGGTCCTTCGTCATAGCCGCCACCCGCCCCCCTCGCGACTCCGACCGACCGCCCCCAAAGCCTCTTGTGGTTCCACATCCATTCGTTTGGGGGTAAGGAGGCCCTGCGGTAGAGTGCCAAGGATGCGGTCGGCTACCTTGCCGGCAGCGTTGGGAGTGTGCCACGCCGCCAGAGCTTCGCGCATCATTCCCCGAGCCTTTTCCTCGGCCAGCAGCGGCTGAAGCAAACCCAGTAGGGAATCGATGCTCAATTCCCTCTCCGCCGCCACCGCCGCGGCGCCACTCCGACGAAAATGCTCCGCGTTGTGGTGCTGGTGATTGTCCGCCGCATGCGGATAGGGAATCAGCAGGGAGGGTATCCCCACGGCCGCCAACTCGGCGAGCGATGAGGCTCCCGCGCGAGAGATCACCACGGTCGCGGCACCCAAGGCGAGCTCCATCTCGCTGAGGAAAGGTCTGACCACTGCCTTGACCTTCGCACCAGCGTAAGCAACGCGAACCGAGTCGTAGTCTTTTTGGCCGGTCAGGTGCAGGTACTGGAGGTTGGGATGGAGGCGCTGCAGCTCAGGCAATGATCGGGCAACCAACTCGTTGACTCCCCTTGCCCCCTGGCTTCCGCCAGTCACTACCAACACCGGCCGGGCGGGATCCAGACCCAGCGAAATCCGGCAAGCTGCGGGATCCAGATCCTGAAACTGAGGCCGCACCGGCATTCCCGTAACCTGGACCGAGGGTTGCGGCAATAATACCGCCGCTGCGGGAAAGTAGACGAATGCTTCGCGCACAAAAGGAGCTAACCAGCGGTTCGCGCGACCGGGAATCGAGTTGGCTTCATGAAGGAAAGCTCGGGCTCCAAGACGTTTGCCTGCCAAGACCGGAGGTGCGCTTGTGAAGCCACCCATCGCCAAAACCGCATCCGGACGCCGCTGGGTGAAAAGGCGTCGGGATTCGCGGTAAGAGCGAAAAAAGCCCTGCAAAAATGGGAAAAGCCCAAGGCCACTCAGTGCGACCGCAGGCAGGGCGGCCACCTGCATCCCGCGCACAGAGCGCGTAGCTTGGCGATCCACCTCTTTGTTGGAAACCAGCAGGAGGACTTCGCAGCCGGCCTCAAGCAAGCACTCCCCCACGGCCAAGCCTGGAAACAAATGCCCCCCCGTCCCACCACAACCAATCGCCACCAAGGGCGCCATGCGCATATATCGATACGAGAATCAGACCGCTTGACCCAGCGGAGCTTCCGCCACTTCCTCGGCAGTGGACAACTCCGAGGAGTGCGAGGACGAGTGCCGTGCAATACTGAGCAGAATCCCGATGCAGCAGAGCATCACGATCAGGTTCGAGCCACCGTAGCTGATGAAGGGCAACGCCAAGCCTTTGTTGGGAAGCGCACTCGAGACGACGCCCACATTGATCAACGCCTGCATGCCCAGCAGGAGACTGATCCCTGCCCCCAGCAACAGCCCGAACATGTCAGCCGCCCGCGAGGCGATGTGCAGTCCACAGAGCACGAGTGCGGTAAAAGCGGCAAGGACCACAACCGACCCCGCGTAGCCAAACTCCTCGCCGATGATCGCGAAAATGAAGTCCGTCTGAAACTCCGACAGCAGCCGCTTCTGGGTGCTGCTGTTGAGCCCCACCCCGGTCAGCCCTCCGGTGCCCAGAGCCACGCGCGCCTGCCACGCTTGATACCCCACCTTCGCTTTCGTCTGTTCGACGTGGAGCCAACTGTAGATGCGATCGCTCCGCACCGGGTTGTAAAAGAGGAGAGTGCCCACCACCAAGAGGCCAGCGAGAGCCGGGCCCATCAAATAGGCCCAGCGCGCCCCGGCAATCATCAAAACCATGCTGCTCACTGCCGCCAACAAAAGCGCCGTGCCCCAATCCGGCTCGAGAAACATGAGTCCCAGAAGCACTCCCACCACCATCAGCGGGGTCAGGATCCCTTTCTTGAATTGACCCATGTACCGCTGCCAGGTCGCCCCATAGTTGGCCAGGAAGATGAGGATGGCGAGCTTGGCGAAGTCCGAAGGCTGGAACTGAAACCCCATGAAACGGAACCATCGCCTCGCGCCATTGGTCTTGTAGCCAATACCCGGCACCAAGACGAGTATCAACATCACGCCCGCCACCAGCAGGAATATCGGGCTCCAACGCCGAAGCAGACGGTAATCCAAAGCGGCAAGCACCGCTGCGGCAACCAGGCCAATGCCACAGGCAATGAGCTGGCGAAGCAGAAACTTGGTGCTATGGTCGTAGGGAGCCACGCTGTAGAGCATCACCAGCCCAACCGCCAGCAATCCCAGGACACACATCACCAAGAGAGTGGTCACCTTTCCCGTTGCGCCCAGGCTCATGGTCTGATGGGTCCGACAGTGTGGCGTTGATCGTGCCTATTGCACGGTTCCCGTCACAGACGGAGCGGCAGCCGCCGCCGCCTTGGTTGCGGGAATCTTCAGTTTCTGGCCCACCTGCAGACGGTCGGTCCGGAGAGCATTGGCGGACCGAAGCTCTTTCACCGCCAAGCCATATTGTTTCGCGATCTTCGTCAGCGTGTCGCCGCTCTTCACCGTGTAATGCTGAGTGGAATCCGCTGCGGCCACCGCTGGAGTGGGAGTGGATGCCCCTCCAGGTTGGGCCGTGCTCGGGGTGGAAACCGAGGGAATCGTGAGCTTCTGGCCGACTTTCAGCTTGCGCGGATCCACACCAGGATTGGCTTTCGTCAAGGAAGCCACCGAGATGCCATGGTCCTTGGCGATCTTGGCCAGCGTGTCACCCCGGGCAATAGCATACTCTCCGCCCACCGCAGCCGGCGTGGAGGGCTGCATCGCGGGCTGCTGAGGCGACTGTCCGAGAGGCTGCGCGGCCTGGCCCTGTCCCAATGGCTGAAGGGGAGCCACGACATACGGCTGCTGTGGCAATGCTTCCCCCTGACCTGGAGTTGAACCGCCCCCGAGGGTGGCTGGAGGCGGATTCGACGGCTGACTGGAAGCAAGACCTGAGTCGGTGTAGGGTTGGTTGGTCAAAGCACCGTAGTCCATGGCGTTGGTGCCCGAGGCGAAGTCAGAACCCAAGCCGGAATCGGCTGTCTTGGGTTTGCAGCCCTGAAACAGAAGGCCGCCAAAAAACACCGCGTGCAAAGCCACGATCGTGATGACCGCAAGGCGCACATTCGACTTGCCTTTGGCAGGCTGCGAAAGAGGCGGGAGTGAAGGCATGGAAGTTGGGTTATTCATAGGATTCTTGGACGCTGCTGAAGGGCAGTTCTGTGGGATTCTCAGGGTTAAAAGAAGAGGGTCGGAACGCGAAGGCAAAGGGCCTTCTTGCTTCAACGGGAATCGGAGCGTGGTGCACGCTCTCCCGAGAGGACCGTTCTGACCGACACGTAAACATCTGGCGGGTCAATAAACCACAGCGCCCGCTTCCGCGTTCCGTCATCAGACAGAACTCGTTACTCAAAAGCCGGTCGCTGCTCATCATCATAGATCGGAAGAAAACCGACGGACCCAAAGCGGTTTCGTTAAGGATGGTCGTCGACACCACCAACGGGTTCGCTTCTAACAACGTTGTCTCGCGAGCGCAAGGAGTAAACCGGCTTGCCGCGAAACCGAGCGCGACCGCCTCTGGAGAAGAGCCGAGATAAAAGCACTTTTCTAGATTTAAGTCGCTGTACATCAATTATTTACAATTCAACATGCTCGCTCAACGGACTTTGAGCGTCGCCAGTGCCACCACCGCACAAAGGATGCATAGGATGTAGAAACGAGTGACAACCTTGGTCTCGTACCAGCCCAGTTTCTCAAAATGATGGTGAACCGGAGTCATCAAGAAAAACCGTCGATCCACCCCGTGAAAGCGCTTGTAGTACTTGAAAACACTCACCTGGATGACCACCGAAACCGCTTCCGCCACAAAAACCCCGCCAGCAATGAGCAGAACAAACGGCTGATGAATCAGCACCGCCATGATCCCAAGTACGCCCCCCAACGCCAACGAGCCGGTGTCGCCCATAAAGACCTGGGCTGGGTGAGCATTGAACCAGAGAAACCCGAGACCGGCCCCGAACATGGCCGCACAGACGACCGTCAACTCCCCTGCTCCGGCCACAAACGGAACCTGCAAGTAAGCGGCAAACCGAGCGTTTCCAGCGATATAGGTCAGGACCAGGAAGACGACCGTGACAATGACCGTGCAACCCACTGCCAGGCCATCCAGACCGTCGGTAAGATTCACGGCGTTCGAACTACCGACAATCGTCAGCACCGCCAAAGAGATTCCCACCACGGAAGCTCCCGTCAGGACGGGATACTTCACGAAAGGGACATAGATATCCGTAATCAGCTTGGAGGTGGCCGGGAGGTACCAAAGGTAGACAGCGATGAAAAGGGCGAGCAAGGTCTGCACCCAGAGTTTCACGTTCGCCTTGGCGCCTCCGTGGTGCTGTTTCGTGATCTTGGCGTAATCATCATAGAAGCCCAACCCAGCAAGTCCGATCAAGGAAACCAAAGTAAGGATGACCAGCGGGTTCCATTGCGTCCAGAGTAACGCGGTGGCGTCGATGATCGGTACGATCAGCAGCCCCCCCATCGTCGGCACACCCCGCTTGTCCACGCGCGCTTCCAACTTGCCCATCTCCTCAGCTCGATCCCGGTAGCCCTGCCCGAACTTGATGTCTTTTAGCCATGCGATGACTTTTGGACCCAACCAAAGGCTCAGGAGAAGGCCCGTGATCGCCGCTCCTGCCGTGCGAAAGGTGATGTACTTAAAGACGCGCAGCGGCGAAAACACCGCTGCCGCGTCGGTTCCTGCGGACTGCTCGATCAGATACTGGCTGAGATAGTAAAACATGGGAACAGGGATTCCTGTCAGGCTGCCAGCATTCCTGGTGGAGGTTCCTTCTCGGGCATTCGAACCGTTCGGAGAGTCTCGACCACTGTCTCCAGGCGGCACGCGCGGGATGCCTTCACCAATACCCAATCCCCCGGCCTCAACACTCGCTTCACCGCCTCGGCGGCACTGGCGGCATCCGTGAATTCGTGGACTGCACGCTGGCCCGCGGCACGGGCGGCTCCCGCGAGGACGCTCGACATTTCCCCCACGGCAAAGAAGCAGTCCACTCCGCTGGCAGCCACCGATCGCCCCACCTCCTCATGGGCAGCCTGGCTGGAAGACCCAAGTTCACCCATATCTCCGAGCACAACGACCCGGCGTCCGTTGTTAGAGACTTCCCGCAGCGTAGCCAGGGCCGCAGCCACGGAGTCCGGATTCGCGTTGTAGCAATCGTCTACAATCCGTAGTCCGCCACATTGGTGCAACTGCAGGCGTCGCTTGGGGGCCGGGCAGGCCAGCAGCCCAGCACGGATCTCCGCGCTGGTCAAACCCAGCTCGGCTCCGACCGCCACCGCGAGTACCCCCAGTTGCACCTGATGTCTGCCCAGCAGGTTCAACTGGTACTCCCCCCGATACTCACACTGCTCGGAGTCCACGCGGAACCAGGTGCCGGAACTCCCATGTCCCATGCTGGAAATCCGCCAGTCGTTCTCCTTTCCCCATCCGGCAAAAACCTTACGGCCGCGGCAGCGCCCCGCGATTTCCTGAGACCAAGGCTCACCTCCCGCCATAAACAGGGTCCCACCCTCCCCCAGCGCCGGCCCGATGGTCCCTTCCTCGCGAATCACTCCATCCAGGTCAACAAAGTGCTCGAGGTGTTCCCGGCCGATACTCGTCAAGACCCCGAAGCCCGGCTGGATCATGGACAAGAGAGGTCCCAGTTCGCCGGGGTGGTTCGTCCCAACCTCCAGGACCGCGGCTTGGGTGCTCTTCTCCAGGCGTAGCAACGTCAGGGGTACCCCAATCTCGTTGTTGAAGCTAGCTTCGCTGGTAACGGTGACAAATCGTTGAGCGAGGATGGAGCCTATCAAGTCTTTGGTGGTCGTCTTGCCATTGGAACCGACCACAGCCACCATGTGCAGGAGACACTCCGCGCGGACGGCGGCGGCGATGGCGCCCAGAGCAACCCTCGTATCACGAACACAAAGCACCGGACATGGAGGCAGAACTGCTGGGAGCGAGGATTCTTCGGCGAGCACCGCAACGACCCCTCGCTCATGGGCTTCTTGCAGGAATGCATGGCCATCGAAACGCTCCCCGCGGATGGCCAGGAAAAGGTCTCCGGGCCGAAGCTGGCGGGTATCCGTGCAGGCTCGTTCAACGATGAGGCTTCCCTCCCCCTGCGCCAGACGTCCGGAGCATTTCGCGGCGATCCAATGGAGGCTGCGCGGTTGCATTCTTAGGCGGCAATTATCCGTTGCCGGGCTCGAAAGGAGTATCCCATGGTCTCCAGCGCTTCTCGCGCATAGATGCGGTCATCGAAGGGAATGACAACTCCCTCAAACTCCTGGTAGGTCTCGTGCCCTTTTCCCGCAATGAGCACGGTGTCGCCGGGTTGTGCACGCCGAATGGCGAGGGTGATCGCCCGGCGCCGATCCAATTCCACAGTGCAACCATCGGCGCGCACCTGCTGATACCCACGCTCAATATCGGTGGCGATGGTCTCGGGAAGTTCGTGCCTTGGATTATCGCTGGTAATCCAGGTCGCATCCGCCATCCTCGCAGCCACCTCGCCCATAGAAGGCCTCTTGCCGGTGTCGCGACTGCCGCCACATCCAAAAACCACAACCAGTTTGCCGGCGGTCACCTGGCGCAACGTTTGCAGAACCAACCGAAGCGCATCAGCGGTATGGGCATAATCGACATAGACCCCAAAAGACTGGCCTTGTTGGATCGCCTCGAGCCGCCCAGGGATCGGCTGCAGACGGCCCAGGGTCCGTTGCAGGGATTCAGGCCCGACACCCAGAGCCATTCCCGCGCCGGTGGCAGCCAACGCGTTATACACGTTATGAAGGCCGATCAACGGCAGGCGACAGTCAAACCGGCCATCTGGCCCTTCCATCGTCATCAGGGTGAAAGTGCGCCCAAGTTGGATTTGAGTAGCCCGCAAAGTGGCGGCATCCCCCAACCCATAACTCAGCTGAACCTCGGCGCAGGCAGCCCGGCTCAATTCCATACCATGGGGGTCATCGATGTTGATCACCATACACCCCTGGCTGCCACCCCCGCGCAGGGAGTAGAACAGCCGTTGCTTGGCCTCCCGGTAGGCGTCCATGGAACCATGAAAATCGAGATGGTCCTGAGAGAGATTCGTAAAGACCGCCACATCAAACTCCACTCCCGCAACCCGCTGTTGCTGCAAGGCATGGGAACTCACTTCCATGACACAGGCCTGGCAACCCGCCCTTACCATCGACGCCAGCATCTGCTGCAACTCCACAGCCTCGGGCGTCGTGCGGTGCGCTGGGATCACCCTCTCTCCCACCTCATAGCGGACGGTGCTGATCAAGCCGCAGGAGATCCCTGCCTCCTGCAGCATCTGTCGCAACATGAAGGCAACGGTCGTCTTTCCGTTGGTCCCGGTAACACCAATCACTTTGAGCTTCCGGCCTGGATGCCCATAGAACGCCGCCGACGCCCTGGCGAGAGCTTCACGACTGCACCTCACCCTGACTCGGGTGGCCCGTTGGGAGACCAACCCGTTGCGTTCATAAATCACCGCCACCGCCCCTCGCTCGATCGCGTTGGCGATAAAGTCATGACCATCGACATTGTGGCCAGGCAAGGCAAAGAACGCCATGCCCGGTGTCACCCGCCGGGAATCATAAGCCAGCCCAGTGATCTCGCGGTCCATGGGGCCTTCGACCACTGGAGCACCTATTTCTTTAACGAGATCTCGCAATAGCATAAGTCAGTCCGCGATCTTTCGAGCGTTCTTCGTTTCCATCCGCACCCCCGCACCAACATCCCTGGCCGCATAGGCCGTACTTCGGACCGTCCTGGGAGCCAAATCGCTCGGCTTCTGAATCCGGAGATCGGGCACGGCATCCTGTGGGACCTCCGGAGGAATTCTCAAATAGTTGGCCGACCGCTCCGCGATCGCCTTGAAGATCGGCCCGGCAACCGCGCCTCCCATATGGCCGTTCTTCCGATCGGTACCATCCAACACCACCGAGATAAGCAACTCAGGTTTGTCAGCTGGGAAAAAACCAATGAAGGAAGTGAAGTAGAAACCCGATTTGTAGTTGCCGTTGACCGGCTTCTCCGCGGTCCCGGTCTTTCCCGCGGCAACGTAGTATTCCAGGGCGGCTTTAGCAGCCGTTCCTTCGGGCGAGACCACCCGTTTCATCGCTTTCACCAAAGTCCGAGCCGCCTGGGGGGAAACCACCTGGCGAACCAGCTCGGGTTCGAAATGCCTCAGTACCTTCCCCGTTCCGTCATCAATTCGTTGCACAAGCATGGGACGCATCAGCCGGCCCTCGTTGGCAATCGCGGCCACGGCGAGCGCCATCTGCAGAGGCGTGGCCATCACCTCATGCCCCATGGGAATGCTCGCGATGGTTCCCGGCTGCCATGACTTGGCATTCTTCAGGTATCCGGCGTTTTCCGCTGGAAGAGGAAGCTTGGTCGTGGAACCGAATCCGAAATCCCGAAGGTACTGGTAGAGACGCTGAGCGCCCAGCTTCATACCAATCTTGGCAGCGCCAATGTTGGAGGACTTCGCCACAATCTCCTCCACGGAGAGGATCCCGTAGGGGTGATGGTCGTGCAAGACCCTCCGAGCAGGCGGGTAATAGAAGGCACCATTCTCGCAATCAAAACGGTCCTCCAAAGTAACCAGACCCGCATCCAGAGCCGATGCGACGACGGTCACTTTAAACGTTGAACCCGGTTCGTTCGGATCGGTAAGAAGCCGGTTTCGCAAATGGCTGACAGGGGACTTCGAGGGCGCCGCTGGATCGTAGGAGGGAACGTTGGCCATGGCCAAGATCTGCCCAGTGCTTGGCCGCAGGACGATGCATCCAACACTCTCCGGCTGGATTCTCGCCATGGCTCCCAGAATCTCATCCTCCACGATGTTCTGAATCCCTGAGTCCAAAGTCAGAACTACGTTCAGCCCCGACCTTGCTGTCACCCGCTCTCCACGCGCTTCCCATCCGTAGACCCCGTTCAAAACGTCATCCATCGTTGATTCGATCCCGCTCAACCCATGCACCTCCGCCACGACACCCTGGTCGTTCTCCCGATCCTCATTGGCAACGAAACCGAGAACGTGCGCCGCCAGTCGCCCGCTCGGATACTGGCGCAGCTCGTCATCCAGCGAGAGAATCGCCTTGGTTCGCAAGGCCCTCAAGGCCAACATCTGTCCTTTGGTGAGATACTTGTCGTCGACCCCTGACGAGATTCTGGACATCGCTTGGGTAGCCTGCTGCCAATTCTCCATTGGCACCAAACGCTTCACGATGGAGAACGAGTTGGTGCGCAGGACCCCGTTGTTGGTCCTCACGATCGGCCGAAGACAACGCATCAGGTCGCTTTCCGGCATGTCGAGTATCGGTGACAGGAGACGAGCCACCGCCACTTGTTGTGTTCCGATCATGGACGGATCCGCAAACACGGTCCGGACGGGGATGCTGGTAGCCAACAGGTTCCCCCGCGAATCCAGGATGGATCCACGATGCGAGGCACGGAGGGTCGGCTTGGTAGAACTACCCGCCGCCATGGGCGCCAACCGATCGTGTTGATCCACCTGCCAAAACGCCAGCCATCCCGCCAATGCGCAGAAACCGAAGGTTACGAGCCCTCCGAAGAGCTTCAGGCGGTGCGCTGGATCCGCAGTAAGCATAAGTAATACCAGGGCCGTTATGGACGCGGATCGGATTTTACAGGACCTGTGGTGGCCGCAGCGGAAGCCCCGGCAGGCCAATCGGGCAGTCTTAGGATCTGTTCCGGCAGCGGCATCACCAACCCCAGGTTCAGCTCACGAGCCCGGCTCTCCAGGCTTCGAAAGGAGCGGAGGTCTTCCAAGTGCCGCTCCAAATACTTGTTTTGCGCTCGTAACTCTTCCAACTTCCCGTGCTTTTGGCGGAGCACCGCGCGAATCTGCTCATTCCGATTGCGGTGCCAGACATACCCAAGACCCGCCACACTGAAGAATCCACTCAGCAGGATCACCAACAGGATCGAGCTGATCCTTAATCCCACCGCACCCGACTTTCGATTCTTCATCATGGCTTATGCTCGCCATTCAGATCTTTTCCATGACCCTCAATTGCGCGCTTCGCGCCCGTGGGTTCGTAGCAACCTCAGCCGGGGAAGGCTGCAGAGCCTTCCTGCTGACCCACCGCAGTTGCGCCGGCCTTGGACGCCTCAGCTCGGGAACGTCCACCGGCCCGTCAAAATCATAATCAAGCGCCAATGCGCGCCCAAAGTGCTTCACCAGGCGATCCTCGCCGGAGTGAAAGGTGATCACCGCCAGCCTGCCCCCAGGCTTGAGGAGATCCCATAGCACGGACAGACCCACACTCAGGATCTGCAGTTCGTCGTTCACCGCGATTCGCAGCGCTTGAAACGTGCGCGTCGCCGGATGAGTGTCTCGACCGGCTCGCGGCACGACCTTCTCAATCAACCCCGCCAACTCCAGCGTGGTCTGAAACCGGCGAACGTTCCGCGCGTGCACAATCGCCCGCGCGATTCGCCTCGACTGCCGCTCACCGCCAAGCTCAAAGAACAGCCGCGAAAGCTCCGCTTCCCCAGCACTGTTCACCAGATCCGCCGCCGTCATTCCCTCGGTCCGGTCCATCCGCATGTCCAGCGGACCATCCAACCGAAAACTAAATCCACGCTCGCCCGTATCCAGTTGGTGAGAACTGACGCCCAGATCCACCAGCACCCCATCGCACTCACCGCGGGGAACCCATTCCCCCGCCCGTGTGAACACCATCTGACGAAAATCAAATCGTCCGGAATACGCCGACAACCGCTTCGAAGCCGCTTCCACCGCTGCCCCATCGCGGTCGCAACCGTAAAGCCATCCATCGGGACCCGACCCCTTCAAAATCGCCTCGGCGTGCCCACCCCCACCTAAAGTCCCGTCGAAATATCGCCCCCCCGGCTTCAAACACAGGGCCGCGACCACTTCGGAGAGCATCACGGGCTGATGGGTATACATGGGCACCACGCATGATCGTGCTACACCGTGGTTGTCGCAACGGTCCGGCTATCAACGGGTGCACTCAGCCAGTTCGCGTTCACCCAGCGGGAGCTTACCTCACCACCACTCACCCGCCCTCCGGGGGATACTCTCACCAGACCGCCATCCACCGAGTTCGTGCACTCCACCACCTCCAAGTCCGCCTCCATCAAATCGTTCCGCACCACCTTGACGTTCTCCATGCTCAACTCGGTCTGAACCATCCGCCGCCCTCGACTATTCGCCCGATCGGTTCGAAAGAAGGTAAAACTGAGCAGGCTCCGAACGGACCAAGCCACACGGGCGGTGGCTTGGGCCACATCACGAGCAGGAGGCACTGCGGTAGCCTGAATGACTTCGCAGGTTCCCGCCTCATTGCGCCCAGGCGCACGCGCCACTCTTTCCTGGACCCTTGCGTCCGAGTCGGATTTGGCACCCTGGGGAACTCCTCCCGGAAAGCCTCGATGCCCTCCCAGAGCCAGAGGTCCAAGGCGAGACAGGAAGTTCTGGTCCGCCACTTTGTAGGGCGCAACGGCATTTCTTAGTCCGGTAATGCTACTCCCGGCCGCCAACAGATGTTTCAGGCTTGCCATAGTCTTCTTAAATCAACTTGAACGACTCTGCCTCGTTCGCTGCATCCAACTGCTTCACCAACTCCCGGTTTTCCGGACTCCACACCTGGAACCGATCCCACATTCCAACCAACACTGCGGTCTTGTTGATCCCGACCGATTGCGCCAGCTTCTGAGGTAGCGTCATGCGCCCCGCCCCATCGATCGACACACAATCACAATTGCTGGTGAGGAGCCGCCGCAAGGTCTCCGCCTTGGGATCCGCAAACGGCATGCTGGCCATCTTCTCTGACAACCGTTCTTTGGCGGCGGGTGGAAGCACCAGCAAACAAGGGGGTTGTCCCGGCAATTGCCAACGTAAAACCATCAATTCAAAGTCTTTAGATTCATCGGACGGACGCCATTTTGCTGGAATCTGGATGCGCCGCTTGTCATCCACTCCGTGTTCGTATTCGGAGAGGTACACGATCGACTTGTTGACATCAGGTCCAGCCATGTGCGCCGTTCGGGGCAGACACTCTGCCACACTTTTGCCCCATAACGCTACCCTTTTACCCCACTTTGCCCCACGACGTCAACGGGAAAGGGTGATAGAAAGAAGAAAAAGTTATTCACATTTTCATCCCCCGGCGCAGCGAATCCGCCGAAAGCACGCTCTTCCAGAGCAACCTTGCGGCACGAGCGGTGTAGAAGACCAGAGGAAGGGAGACTCCGCAGTGTCACCGGCTGGTGCCGGTGGGAGTCTCGCTGCAGGTTGTTGGTGGATCAAGTTCTCTTGGAAACGTGAGTCTAGTGATGTTTGAATGTCGAACCCTGGGTTGGTATCCAATCACGACATAACTCCGATGCGGACCAAGCTGATAGCGGGGACAGTAGGCATCGCTGTGATTTGTTTCACAGGCTGCAGCACAAGCCATTACCACAAATCAGCGGACAAGGAGGCAGCCGCGTTGATCGGCGAGAAGACGCCTGCGGTCCCGAACATGGACCCTCGTTTCACCATAGAGCAGACCAACCGAGTGTCTTTTGATGACCTGCCCGAGATCGACCACAGTGCTGAATTCCTGGGCCGGGAAAGTGATGCGGAGCGGCAGGTCAGGGTGCTGTCGCTCGATCGGGCGCTCGACACTTCGGTTCACAGTAGCCGAGAATATCAAGGGCAGAAGGAGATCCTGTATCTCGCGGCACTTCAGCTGGCTTTGGATCGTCATCGCTACACCCCCATCTTCAGCGCTGGTGGCAATGTTGCTGTTCAAACCACCCCGCGAGAGGTCAAGGGAGCCGTCGATGCCGTGGCTGGCAGCCCGGCTGCTCTTGTCGAAAACGACGCGAAGATCGTGAGGGACTACAAGAGCGGCGGCAGCGCAGGTCTGAGTTCAACTGCGCTTCTGCGGAGTGGAGCGCAACTCTCCAAAAGCTTCACCGTCGATTTCGTCCGCTTTCTGAATGGCGACCCACGGTGGGCCGTCCAGTCGTCCCTGGGGGCAACCCTGACCCAACCGCTCATGAGAGGGTTCGGATACAAGGTCACGATGGAGAATCTGACTCAGGGCGAGCGGGATCTCCTGTACGCGCTTCGGGACTTCACCCTATTCCGCAAGGAGTTCTCAGTCCGAATCGCCCAATCCTATTACGGGGTCTTGCAGAGTCGAGATGTCGCCCGAAACCAATGGGTTGGTTATCGCAACGCCCAGCAGAACTTGCTTCGTGGAAAGGCTTTCGCCGAGGAAGGGCGCATCGCCAATTCGGAGGTGGGACTCCTGGACCAGACGGTCCTGAATGCGGAGGCGCAATGGTTGAACGCCGTGCGCAATTACCGGCGCAACCTGGATGAATTCAAAATCCTCCTTGGCCTGCCGGTGGAATCCAAGCTGGTCCTGGACGACGGGGAATTGGACCGCCTGCGCATCCTACATCCCGATCTGGGAGCCGATGATGCAGTCAAGGTCGCCCTGGTCACCCGGTTGGACCTGCAGACTTCCCGGGAGAGGGCTGAGGACGCGGCCCGCAAAGTCGTGGTGGCTGCGAACGCTCTCAAGCCCAGGGTGGACCTGGTTCTGAAGGGGAACCTCCAAAGCAAGCCCAGCGAAGAGAATCCGGTCGACTATGATTTCGAACAGGCCACCGGGTCGGCGGGTCTGGATTTCGATCTTGGGCTGGACCGCAAGGCCGAGCGCAATGTATACCGATCCGCCCTGATTTCCCGGGAACGCGCGGCTCGCGACCTCCAACTGAAGCAGGACCAAGTGAAGCTGCAGGTCCTGGAAGACTGGCGAGCCCTCGATCAGGCGAAGCGGACGCATGAGATCAGTGAACTGGGCGTCAAGCTCGCGGAACGGCGGGTCGAGGAGCAGCAGGTTAAGGCGGACTTGGGGCGTACCACGGCCCGGGAGATTGTCGATGCTCAAGACGCCCTGATCACCTCCCAGAACGCTCGCATCACCGCCTTGGTGGCACACACGATCGTCCGACTCCAGTTCTGGAAGGACATGGGGATCCTCTTCATCAAAGAAAACGGTCAATGGGAAAATCTCGCCGATGCCAAACCCAAAGAATAGCCAGCCCAGCTTCTGGCAAAAGCGCTGGAAAGCCATCGCCGTGCTGGGGCTTATCGCCCTGGTTGCGGTCTTGATCCTGAAAACCAAGAAGAAAGAGGCTGCCGGGACCACCTTTGCCGCACGGCGAGGAGCCTTGTCGATCACCGTGACCGAGAACGGGAGCATCGAAGCCCAGCAGTCTCAGGAAATCCGCTCTGAAGTGAAAGGTTGGGAAGGCACGAAGATTCTCACTATCGTCGAAGAGGGCTACCAGGTCACTGAAGACGATGTCAAAACCAACAAGGTACTTGTGGAACTGGATTCCTCGCAGCTTCGCAAGACCCTCACCACGGTGGAGATTGACGTTCAGGCAAAGCAGGAGGCAGTCATCGTCGCCAAGCAAGCCTATGAAATCCAGCTGACCCAGAATCGCAGCGACATCACCGCCGCCCAGCAAAAGGCCAAATTCGCCCGATGGGACCTGGAGAAGTTTCTCGGGGACAAAGCTACGATGGAGATCACGCGTGAGCTGGGGTTGGAAAGGAAATATCAGCGGCTCACTGCCACCAATGATTTCGAGGGGCTGATCGATGAGGAACCGGCCCTGCCTCCCAGCGACTCGCCTGCGAGTGGATCACCTTCGGCCACCTCACCGGGATTGGCAATCACCACCGAAACCGGAGTGAGCATCCCGGCAACCACCGAGCCAGCCCCCCCTAGCAGCAAGGTCGCAGCGCCAGCCAAAGCGGCAGCAACCCAGCCCGCTGAGCCCAAGCCCGACGAAGTCAAGAGCCTCAACACCATCGACCTGACGAAGTACGCGGTGGTAGAGATGTTGGGCGATGGCGAAGCCCAGCAGAAGCTGCGCGACGCGAAAGACACCCTCCTCCTCGCGGAGAAGGAGCGCGGGACGTCGAAGGCCAAATGCGACGGAACCGAGCGGTTGTTCCAGAACAAGTTTGTGACCAAGACCGAGTTAGACACCGCCCGCTTGGAATACGAGCAAGTGGATCTCAAGGTCAAGAAGTCGGCCACTGCCCTCAACTTGTTTATCAAGTATGAATTCCCCAAAGCGGGGGAAGAGAACTTGTCGAAATATGATGAATCTCTGAGGACCTTGGAGCGAACCCGCAAGGAAGCAGTCTCCAAGCTCGCCCAGGCGCGCGGACGCATGAAATCGGCTGAGCAGCAATATCGGATTGTCCAGGAACAGCGTCGCGATCTGCAGGAACAGGTGGACAAGTGCGTGATGCGCGCCAAGAAGACAGGTCTGGTGATCTATGGCGGTGGCGGCGACGGCATGTTCTACTATGGGGAAGAGCGGATTCGCGAAGGAGCACTCATCCGTGAACGCCAACCCATCATCACCATTCCGGACATGACCAAGATGGCGATCAAAGTGAAAATCCACGAATCGCACATCAAGAAAATCAAGAAAGGGATGCAGGCCCGCATCCGGGTCGATGCCCAACCTGACAAGCAATTGACCGGGGACGTCACCAAGGTTGGCGTCCTGCCCGACACACAGAACCGATGGCTCAACCCGGATCTGAAAGTGTACAGCGTCACCATCAACATCGAAGGTACCCATGACTGGCTGAAGCCAGGCATGAGCGCCAAAGTCGAAATCCTCGTAAATGAATTGAAAGACGTAGTGTATGTCCCGGTGCAGGCAGTGATTCCGCTGGAAAAACAGCACGTCTGTTTCCTGCCGAAGTCCGCGGAACCCGAGAGACGGCCCGTGGTGATCGGGGAGTACAGCGATGAGTTCATTGAAATCAAGAGCGGCCTCAAGGAGGGCGAAGTGGTCATGCTACGCACTCCAGAAGGAGCCAGGGGTGGTGAGAAGAGCGAGGAGAAGGAGAAATCGAAGGAAACGCCCAAAGCCCCAGCTCCCGCGCCCCCATCCTGATCGGACATGGCCACCCCCTCCCATCATCACGGCAACGCTACCATCCGCCTCGACGGAGTCCGCAAAACCTATGAAATGGGCTTGGTCACCGTGGAAGCCCTTCGCAGCGTCTCGCTCTCCATCCACAGCGGAGAGTATATCAGCATCATGGGACCGTCCGGTTGCGGGAAATCCACTTTGCTAAATGTGCTGGGGTGTCTCGACCGTCCTTCCAGTGGCAGCTATTGGCTGGGCGATGTCGATGTCTCGACCATGGACGACGATTCGTTATCCGATGTTCGCGGCACGAGAATCGGGTTTGTGTTCCAATCCTACAATCTGATCCCGCAGCTGACGGTGGTGGAGAACATCGAGATCCCCCTGTTTTATCAGGGAGTCGATGAGGACGAGAGCCGGGAGCGAGCGGTTCGGATGGCTAACCTGGTGGGATTGGGGGAGCGCCTGGAGCACAAGCCGTTCGAGCTGTCTGGGGGGCAGCAGCAGCGCGTCGCGATCGCTCGCGCCCTGGTCAACGACCCACTCTTCCTGCTCGCCGATGAGCCCACCGGGAATCTGGACTCCCGCTCGGGAGCCGATATCCTCCGGCTCTTCGACACCCTCAACGCGGAGGGAATGACGTTGGTTCTCGTAACCCACGACGAGCAAATCGGGACCCACGCCAAGCGGGCCATCCGGCTTCGCGACGGAGTGGTGGAATCCGACCAGCGTACTCAAAGCCTTCGGGGATCTCAGCCTGAGTCATGAGCTCGCGCCTGAATCTCGTCTCGAAACTACTACCTCGTCTGAAACGGGTGGTGCGCCTGGGCATCCGCAGCCTTTGGCTGCATCGCCTCCGATCCCTCCTGACCGTCCTCGGCATTGTCTTCGGGGTGTGTTCGGTCATTGCGATGCTCGCCATCGGCGAGGGAGCCAGCCACGAAGCGCAGGAGCAAATCAAGAGCCTGGGAAGCCAGAACATCATTCTCCGAAGCGTCAAACCGCCCGAGGAGAAGAAAGTCAGCAATGGCAACCAAGGGTTTGCGTTAGACTACGGGCTGAAGTACACCGATGTCAGCAGGCTGAAAGCCACAATCCCTGGAGTCAGCGTGGTGGTGCCATCCCGGATCATTCGTGAGTACGTCTGGAACGTGCAATACCGGGTGGACGCTGAAGCGGTCGGAACGGTGCCTTGGTACCCCACCATGCGCAATCACCAAGTCCGCGAGGGACGCTTCTTCACCGAACTGGAATTCGACAACAAGGACAACGTGTGTGTGGTGGGGGCAGAGATGGTGGATAAGCTGTTCCCGCTGGAGCGGGCTCTTGGCTCCCATGTGAAGGTCGGCAGTTCGTACTTCAAAGTCATCGGTGTCATGGCTCCCCGGTCCCGCCATGCCGATCCCAGCAATCCTCCCGAGGGCGCGAATGGCGCCAGCCCGACCGACAGGCTCTACATTCCGTTGGCCACCGCACGCACCCACTTCGGGGAAGTCTTGCGAAAAGAGCGAAGCGGGAGCGTGGAAGCCGAGCGGGTCGAACTGCACGAAGTGACCGTTCAAGTGGACAAGTCAGAAGCGGTGGTGGACGTTGCCGCCAGCATTCAGTCGCTGCTGGAGCAGACTCACAAGAAGGTGGACTACGCCATCGTGGTGCCTCTGGAACTGTTGAAACGAGCGGAGCAAACCAAGCGCATCTTCAACGTTGTGCTTGGATCGATCGCGGCGATTTCGCTGCTCGTCGGAGGGATTGGGATCATGAACATCATGCTCGCCAGCGTAACCGAGCGAACCCGCGAAATCGGAATCCGCCGAGCCCTTGGCGCCAAACGTCACGACATCATCCTTCAGTTCCTGGTGGAAACCGTGATTCTCTCCGGTTCGGGTGGAGCGATCGGAGTCGTGCTGGGATTGGTCATCCCCTACCTGGTCACTCTCTTCTCCGGCATGGAAACCATCGTCACCCTTTGGTCTCCCATGCTGGCATTCACCATTTCGGGAATCGTAGGGGTCGTTTTTGGCATTTACCCAGCCCTGCGAGCAGCGGAGATGGACCCGGTGGAGGCACTGCGGCACGAATAGGAGAATTGGTGAACCGGTCGGATTGAGGCACCAAGGCGAAGGATCGATCCGTTTCAGCTTCACCGGATGCAGTCTGTCCCGGGGTCGCTTTCGCCGGATGGTGGGATCCGCAGAAAGACGCCGATCTCCGCAGATGTCCGAAGCAGGAATCATTCAGCTTCCACAGCTCCATCTGCGACCCTTTGCGAGAATCGGCGAATCCCCGACCGCGAAAGCAGCGGGCTGGGGAAAGCCCGGCCCTACCGCGTGTAGCGATCATGCCCAGGAAAAACCATTGTTGTTGATGGGTGTTCCTTCGCAATTCCTTTGTCGCACACTGAATCGAGCACTTTGTCGAATCCGCAATAAACCCGAGATGGATTCGGGGCTGCAGGAGGGGGAAAGCGGCACTTGGGGGGGGCCTGATGTTCGTAGTCGTCCTCGTCGTCGTTCTCGTCCTCGAAGCCGTGGCTTCCACTCCGTTGCCGAGGAGGAGGGACGAGCACGAGCACGACAACGAAGGAAGAAGGAGGGTTGGTCATGTGAGACAGCTTGTGCAGTGCGCTGCGCAGCTCATCGTGCAGCGAGAAACCAGGAAAAGCGCTTGCATTCCGATACCGATTCTGCTTATTCTCAACTACAAGCTGAGTAAAATCATGTTATGAAATCGAGGTGTCGGGTCTCTTTCGTGTTTTCGTGTTTTCGGTGATTCGAGGGCGTTGCCGGTGGGTCTCTTGCTCCTGTTCTCTCCTCCTTGCTTGAACGGCGCGACGTACTGGATTGCGCCACCGGGTTCCGCTTCACAGGCTGCCCAATGAAGAAACTCTCTTACATCGCTCGAGTACTGACCGGCGCTGCGTTGCTGCGGATTCTCACTCTGCCGATGAGTCACGCCCAGGAGATCGCCATCCCGGCTTTCCTGGACTGGCAACTGGATTGGACTCGGGGCTACATGAACGTTTACTGGAGACGTCCGATCGATTTGGATGGCGATGGGACTCCTGAGTTCACAATGGCAAGCATGCGAACACAAGGTTCGGGCGGCGTTTGGCCCTCCGACTATTCGATGGTCGACAGGACGACCGCCCTCTTTGCGAGCAAGAGTGTGGAGATGTATCTTGGTCCAACCCGGCCAGGGCCCAGGACCTGCACCCCGGAAGCGGTGTTAGCGGAGGGGACTCGAATTCCCGCAAACCCTCCTGCGGACAGCGCGTGGCAATGGAGAAATCCATGGGATTATCCTGCGTTGAAAGGGGTGGGCTTTGGAGACACTATACGGACCCTGTACTACTCCAATCACCCGGACTCTTATGAAGGCTGGGCAATTGGTTACATAAAGACCACACATAGTACTATCATCACCAATATTGTGGTGGGGTTTAGGATTCCAGCTCCAGACGGCTACCGTTGCGGGTGGGTACAGCTGATGATGGTGCTCGATCCCCGCCCCCCAAAAACCGCCGAAGAGATAATAATTGCGGACTACGCCGTTCACCCTCAACCTGGCAAAGACATGGTGGCAGGCGAACACGTGGGGCCGCTGTTGTCGCTCAGTACAGGGAGTAACGCAGTGACGTTGACCTGGTCCACCAACGCCACGAACGCGGTCCTACAGCAGAAGTTGAAGCTCAGCGATCCCGCCTGGGTCGAGGTGCCAGGCATCACCAACAGCCAGTACACGGTCACCCCCACCAACCCATCGTCCTTCTATCGGTTGAAAACCATTCCGTAGTGGCTATCGGAAGATGGCGAGTGAGTTGAGGTCAGTCCAGCGCGTTCAGCCGAACGCGGCTACGAAGGAAAGAAAACGTCAGGCTGGGACAGCCCGGCCCTGGGGTGGATTTACACTCGTGTGATTGGTGGTAGCCTTCGACGAAGTCTGCGATTAAGGCTGCGACAAAGATTGGAGTGGAATCTGCTTATCTGTGTTCTGTGGTGGGCACCCTCAGTGATTCGTGGTGGAGATTTGTCGCGGTCTTCCGACCACAGCTACTCAGGCATCAGTGGTTATGACTCCTCTGTTTGTCCTAATGTTTTGCCCTTGCCAGTGGGGCTCGGCACGGTATGTTCTTGATATGACTTCGGTTATGACCAAAGACGGCCAGTTACCCCTGCCGAGGGAGTTGCGTGAGCAGCTCGGTTTGGGTCCGGGGCAGGCGCTCGAAATCCATGCCGAAGGTGGAGTTCTTGTGGCTTGGAAGAAGTCGCTGGAGGAGCCTTACGCAAAGTGGCGCGGCCGGGGACGCCTGCCTTCTGGGAAGACCACGGACGACTACTTACGCCTGATCCGAGATGATGACTGCAGTTGACAGTTCAGTGCTACTGGACGTCCTCCTGAACGACCAGCAGCATGCCTCGAAGTCAATCATCGCGCTGGAGCGCGCTGCCGCAGAGGGTTCATTGGGGGTATGTGACGTTGTATTGGCCGAAGTCATCCCTGTACTGCCCAAAGAGGATGTTCAGCAGTTCTTGCGGGACTGGCGGCTGACCTTCATACCATCGACTCAGGATTCCGTGATCGTCACCGTCTCGGCTTGCGCCGCTTCCGCATCTGCGGCGGCACCTGAACTGGCCGCTTCACCCAGCCCCACCAGAGGGACCCCTCCTTCGCGCGCTGTCTGATCGTCACTCCGGTGGAATTTGACGCTGACCACCCGGCTCACACCCTGTTCCTGCATCGTGATGCCATACAGGACACTCGCCATAGAGATGGTGCGCTTGTTGTGGGTGATGATGATGAACTGGGAGTGGCTCAAGAACCGCTGCAAGATCCGGGTGAAACGGTTGATGTTGGACTCGTCCAAGGGGGCATCCAACTCGTCCAGGACACAGAACGGACTCGGTTTGACCTGGTAAATCGCAAAGAGGAGTGCCACGGCCGTCATCGTCTGCTCGCCACCGGAAAGCAGAGAAATGCTCTGCAACTGCTTACCAGGCGGCCGGGCCTTAATCTCAATACCGCTCTCCAAAACGTCTCCTTCCTCCACCAGGATCAGATCCGCTTTCCCGCCGCCAAAGATCTCGGTGAACATCGTCTGGAAATTCTCGCGGATCTTGTTGAAAGTCTCCACGAACATCTCCTTGGTCTGCGCATTCACCCGGTTGATCACCTCCACCAGCTGTTCCTTGGCCTTGACCAGATCGTCATGTTGGGTGCTGAGGAATTGGTAACGCTGCTCTATCTCTTCGTACTCCTCAATCGCCACCAGGTTCACCGGGCCCATCTCCTCAATGCGCAATTGAAGCGCCGCTACCTGCTGCGCCACCGCATCCCAGTCTGTCGCCGCCCCGACGGCCGCCATCTCCTCGGGAGTCAGGGTCGTCACCTTGGCCGGTCCTTCGTCCGCGATCGTGATGGTGATGCACTCGCTGCGGATGTCATCCAGGTTGACCTGATACTTCTGCTGAATTCGCTCGCGCAGGTTCTGAACACTCATCCGCTTCTGCGCTAATTCGACCTCAACCGCACTCCGCTGTTCCTGGATCTCCGCCAGCCTCCGGCGCAAGACTCTCAGTCCATCCTCCCCTGTCGCAATCGCCGCCGCCAACTCCTGCCGCTGCCCTAGCAGCTGGGCGGTCCGCTGGCTTTCGATCTCGCGCTCGTGCTGCAGCGATTCGATTCGGGATTTCGATTCGCCCATTTCGCCCTCTGCCTGCACCTTGCGCTGGAGGCAAGTTTCGATCTCGCGCCTTCGCTGTTCCACCAACTGCTGCAGCTCCCGGATGCGCTGCTCCATGGGAAGCCGCTGGTTGCGGAAGGAAGAACTCAGCTGTTCCTCCGTCGCCAGGGCCACCCGAGCCTCGGTGACCGACGCATTCGCCTGATCACGGCCTTGGCGAGACTGCTCCAAGCCGGTGTTCAGCTCAGCCAGCCGCAGCTGCAGCGCGGCCTCGCTGGCCTCGAATTCCCCTACACGGCAGGCCAGCGCCGCCCTTTTCTCCTCACCACCCCGCACCTGCACCGAAAGGTTGTCGTACTCGTACTCTACCGTCTCCAGTTTCTGCACCAGCACTCGACGTGCGTTCTGCAAGGCATTGAACTCGCCTTGCCGGGTGGCAATGGCAACCTCCTGGGCACGCAACTCCGTCTGGGCCTGTTGGAGACTGGCCTGCAAAGCCGTCTGTTCACTCTGCAGATTCCCTTTGTGTCGGCTCCGCTCGGCAATCTGCTCCTGCAAGCCGGCCATCTGCGTCTCCAGTTCGACGATCTGGTTCTTTCGTCCCAGGATGGATGAGGGAGCTTTGCCGGAACTGTTCGCCGAACCGCCGGTAAAGACACCCTGCCGACTCAGCACCTCGCCGGCCAAGGTCACCAAGTCAAACTCGCCTCCCGTCTGCAGCCAAGCCTCCGTCGCCGTCACCAAGTCCGGAGCGATGTGCGTTTTTCCGAGCAGCCGATGCACAAGTAGCTGAACCGATTCGTCAGCTTGGACAGCCTGCTCCGCAGACGCGCAATTCAGATTTACCAGGCGCTCCATCTGCTCGGGAGACACATGGCCATTCTTCACCAAGCGATCCGAAGTGGTCAGATCCAGCGAAGCCACACTCGCTCGTCCCCTCTTGTTCGTGCTCAGGTCGTTGAGAATCTGGTGGGCGGCTTCAGGCTGCTGCGTCAGCACCAACTGAAGGTTGTGCCCCAAGGCAGCCTCCACCGCGACCACATACTGGTCCGGCACGCGGATCTTATCCGTCAGGGTTCCCACTACGTTTTGGCTGTTTCGCAGAGCAGCGAGGGCACCTGCGGCGAAGCCTTCGTGGCTGGATTGGAGTTGTTCGAGGACGTTATGCCGGGACCGCTTTTCCGCCATCTGCCGCTGGAGTCCATCCAATTCCTGCGAAAGCTTCGTCAGCTCGGACTGCAATTCGCGCAAACGTTGCTGACGCTCCTCCACGGACAACCGGCGCGCCTGGACGTCCACCTTCTCGGCTTCGGAATTCCGTACAAACTCCTCCACCCGCTGGTCCAACCGCACCCGCTCCTCTTCGAGTTGGATCCGCTCGGCCGCGAGCTTCTCGAGTCGGATGCTATTGCCCTGTTTCTGCAGATCCAGGTGGTTGATTTCGTTGCGGGCGCGAGAGAGCTGCTGCGCCGCGGCAAACACCTCGGTCTGTATTTGCCGAACCGCTTCCAAGCCTTGGCGCAACTGGGCGTCCACTTCCTGCAACGCCGCCTGCTTGGCCTGCAGGTCGTCGCGCCGCGACTCCACAGCCGCGCTGGAAACCTGGATACGTTCCAAGAGACTGGCCAATTCCTGTTCCGTGTTCAGGCGGCGATCCTCGCCAAGCTGGATGTCGGCCAGCGCCTGGGCATTCTGCCCCTCCAACTCCTGCAGGCGATTCTGGTTGAAGCGGATGCGGCTGTCGTGATGTTCGATTTCCGCCTTCAGTTCCACCCCCCGCTGCTGGGACGCGCTCACCTCACGTTCCAACTCCACCAACCGCTCGCGCAGTTGAGCCAACTCGTTCTCGCCTTGAACCACCGAATGCCCACTCTGCTCGATCTCGTCGCGAAGAGCCTCAAACCGAGCCGTCGAACTCAGAATCTCTTGCTCCAGCAAGTCCAATTGGTGGCGGGCCAGCTGGGTGTCCAAGTGCTGAAGTTCCGCCATGAACTGCTTATAACGCCTGGCTTTGCCGGCCTGACGCTGGAGTGAACCAATCTGCCGCTTCACTTCACGGATGAGATCCGCCACGCGCAACAGGTTCTGTTCGGTGCTCTCGAGCTTGCGCAAGGCTTCCTTTTTCTGGGCCTTGAAGCGCGTGATCCCGGCGGCTTCCTCAAAAACCAGCCGCCGGTCCTCAGGTTTGCTGGACAGGATCTGGGTAATATTCCCCTGCGCCATGATACTATAACTGGTGCGCCCCACCCCGGTCCCCATGAATAATTGCTGGATGTCCTTCAGCCGACAGGCCGTCTTGTTCAGGAAATACTCACTACCCCCATCCCGGAACACGCGCCTGGTAATCGTCACCTCGTCATAGGCAATTTCCACCCCTGCAGCCTTCAGATGCTCCCCGTCTACCCCCCCGATCGTTAGGGAAACCTCGGCATATCCCAAAGGCTTTCGGCCATCGGTGCCGTTGAAGATGACGTCTGCCATTTCCCCACCCCGAAGCGCTTTGGCCGACTGCTCACCCAAAACCCACCGCACGGCATCCGCCACGTTGGACTTGCCACACCCGTTCGGCCCGACGATCGCGGTGATCCCGGGTTGAAAATTGAGTGAGGTCTTGTCCGCAAAGGACTTAAAGCCGAAGACCGTCAGGTTCTTGAGGTACATGACGCCAAAAACCTACCCCTAGGGGTTGGGTTCTGTAAAGTCAAAAACCACAATAGGATGTGGTCTGTTGTGAATAACTCTACAACCTATTGTTGTTCGGCAAGTTCCAAAGCAAACAAGTCTGTCGCCCTCCCTAACCTCCTCTTGGCCACGGTGCTTCCCCTCAGCACCACCCAGATTCCTTCTGCCGCCAAACGTGCGTCTGGCCGGGCGGAAAAGATTGCCTGGCAACAAGCACAGGTTGCCCGCTGCCATGTACAGGAATTGACGTAAACTTCTTATAATCAACATACTTAAATCATGGCACAATCACTGCTTCGCACCCATTTAGCAGAATTGCAGGACGCAGACAGGCAGTAAAGTCATGAATGACTCGGCAAACAAAGACCAGCTCTGGGACCAAATCACGGAAGATTTCCGCGAAGCCTGTCTGCTGCGGCGTGAAGGAAAGAGAGAGGAGGCGGACCAAATCCTGAATGAGGGGCTCCCCCCTGCCATCGCCCAGTGGTCCAAAGCTAACCCCACCAAGTCCGACCAAAAGCGCAACGAATTGGTTTCAATGTTCGCTGAAGAGCAGCGTCGCGTGGATACCGCGCTGGTGGTGCAAAGAGTGATTTCCACAAAGCTCACCGAGCAACTCGTTCCCTCACTTTGTGCCACGGTGGCGACGGAGGTGAAGGGGGTGCTGCAGGAGCAGCTGGCGAAGCTCAATAGTGCCATGGCCGAGGCAGCCTTGGCTGGAGCTCTCCGCCAGAGGACCGAAAAGCCAAGACGAGTCCGGTTCGACGATATTCCTGGCGTCATCGACGCCGTCTTGGCGGAACAGCAGGAGGCGAAGCTTGCCTCAGCTGGAACCAATTTCCATCGGCCACAGCCAGGAAACAACAACACCAACAAACCGCCGCAGAGGGAAACATGTATCCCGAACTCGGCACAACTGTTAACACAACAACCCTAAAACGAAACATGAGAAGTTCTAACCTCATCACTCCCATCGAACTCGATAGCAGTCGCACTCTGGTAGCAAAGCGGATACCCATGAACGGCACACCCCACGACACCGCCCCAGCTCCCTCCTCCAACAAGACCACCACCCTGCTGGTCGGCTTCGATTGGGGCACAAACAAGACCTGCGTGCAAACCGGCGCAGCAGGGTCCAATGAAGTGCTGCGCAAGACAGTGGTCCCCACCGTTGTCGGCTATGCTAAGGAAGGCATCGTGGAAAACGTGCTTCCCGGCAACGCCAAGGTTCTTTTCGGCCAGGACGCGCTAAAACACCGCCTCCACCTGAAAGTGGTCCAACCGATGATCGACGGCGTGATTCACGATCTTCCGTCGGCTCGCGATTTCGCTAAACATATCCGCAGCCTTCTGGATGCACCCGAAGGGACCGAAGTTCGCACCGTGCTCGGACTTCCCGCCAATGCCGACGCTTCGGCTCATGAGGCCCTGCGTCAAGCTGTCACCGGGATCTTCGACAAGGTAATCATGATACCGGAGCCTTTCCTCGCGGCCCTGGGCTATCGTGACGAATCACGGCTCTCGGACCCGGACTACGTGGACCCCGTCTGCAACTCGCTCTTTATCGACATCGGGGGCGGGACCACCGATCTGTGCATGATCCAGGGTTACTATCCCACCGCAGATGATCAGATCTCCCTGCCCTTTGCCGGAGACCGAGTGGACGGGCTGCTCGATGAAGCCATCAAGCGAACCTACCCGGATGTCGCGATGTCCATGCACAAAGTCCGTGAGGTGAAAGAGAAGCACAGCTATGTCGGCGCACCCACCAGCGACGCTGAAGTGAGCGTCATGGTCGCGGGCAAAATGCGGAAGTTCGAACTGACCAGCCAGGTCGGCGAAGCCTGCAAAGAGCTGCTCATGAAGATCTTTGAAGCAGTCAAAATTCTGGTGGCCCGCGCCTCCTCGGACAGTGCGGCGGAACTGCTGCGGAATATCATCATTACCGGAGGCGGCAGCCGCATCCGCAACCTCGACACCGAACTGCAGCGTTTGCTGGCCGAAGAAGGCTATGAGAACCCGCGCGTGCAAACGGTGGGAGAGAATTACAAAGAATTCGTGGCCAAAGGCGCGCTCAAGGCGGCGCGGCAAGCCAAAGACGGACAGTGGCAACAACTGATTTCCTGATCTGCCTGTTAGTTGCGTTTGTTGGGTTGTGGACCACCGCCGTTGCAACGGCGGTGGTTCTTTTTCTTTGTTCCCAGCCTTCGCCAAGCATCCACTCGTTTTGGGTCTGTTATTGTACTCCCGCCCTGAGCCGCTACAATCCAACCCATGCGAATTGACTCTTCGAAACTCATGACGCTCGGGATCGCGGCGGGGCTGCTGCTGGCCGTTGGTTGTGCGTCGATGACCAAATCCACGCCGGGCCTGTGCAAAGAGCAGTTTGGCACCCTACTGGATGGCCGTCCCATCGAACTACACACGCTGTCGAACCCGAAAGGCACCGTGGTGAAGATCAGCAATTATGGCGGAATCGTGGTCAACATCCGCGTGCCCGATGCCAAAGGTGCCATGGGGGACGTGGTTCTGGGATACGACACGCTCATCGAGTATTTGAAGGAAAGCCCTTACTTTGGCTGTCTCGTGGGTCGATACGGCAACCGCATTGCCAAAGGAAAGTTCACCCTGAACGGCCAGCAGTACACCCTGGCGACGAACAACTACCCGAATCACCTGCATGGCGGCAAAGTAGGCTTCGACAAGGTGGTCTGGAAGGCCCATGCCTACCGCTCCAAACTCGGGCCCAGCCTGGAGCTGAAGTATGTCAGCAAGGACGGCGAAGAAGGGTACCCGGGCACCCTGTCGGTCACCGCTCTCTACACGCTCACGGACAAGGATGAGCTGCGCCTGGATTACACCGCCACGACCGACAAGGAGACCGTGGTGAACCTCACCCAGCACTCGTACTTCAACCTGGCCGGCGGAGGCTCCATTCTTGGGCATGAAGTGATGATCAACGCCAGCAAGTTCACCCCAGTGGACAGCACCCTGATCCCCACGGGAGAACTCAAACCAGTCGAGGGGACCCCATTCGACTTCCGCAAAGCCACCACCATCGGTGCCCGGATCAACCGAGACGATGAACAGCTGAGGTTTGGCAAAGGGTACGACCACAACTGGGTCATCGATAAGAAAGAAGGCGAACTCAGCCTCATGGCGCGGATCACAGAACCGAAGAGTGGCAGAGTGCTCGAGGTACTCTCCACTGAACCAGGTCTCCAGTTCTACAGCGGCAATTTCCTGGATGGCAGCCTCATCGGCAAAGGAAGCCGTCCCTACAACTTCCGCTATGGTTTTTGCATGGAACCGCAGCACTTCCCTGACTCCCCCAACCAACCGAACTTCCCCTCCGTGGTGCTCCGCCCGGGGCAAACCTACCGCAACACCATCGTCTATAAGTTCTCCGTGCAATGAGGCTCAACCCAAGTATCCTCAACTGGCTGTGCGGTGGGGCCATGGCGTTCTGGGTCCTGGTCTCCGGACCTGCAGCCTCCATCAACGCAGCCCAAGAGCCTTCCGCACCACTCCCCAAAACGGCCTACCTCTTTTCCTTCTTTCGGGACAACGGCCAGGATGGCTTGTTCCTGGCGTGGAGCGCGGATGGACGGAAGTGGAAGGAGATAACCCCGCCTGGCAAGTCTTTCCTCCAACCGCGGCTCGGGGACAAACTCATGCGGGATCCCTGCATCCGGAAAAGCCCCGATGACACCTATCACATGGTTTGGACCACCGGGTGGCATGACAAAGGGTTCGGGCACGCTTCCTCCAAGGACCTGATTCATTGGTCGGATCAACAAACGGTACTGGTGATGGAGCATGAAGCCGGTGCCAAGAATACCTGGGCGCCGGAGTTGTTCTACGATGACGTCCGCAAGGAATACCTGATCTTCTGGGCCACGACGATTCCCGGACGTTTCCCCGCAACGGAGGAAGCTGGAGACGGAGGCCTCAACCATCGGATCTACTACACCGCGACCAAGGACTTCCGCACGTTTACCCCGACCGCCCTGTTCTTCGACGGCGGGTTCAATGTCATCGATGCGACCCTGGTCAAGACCAGCAAGAAGCAGTACTGCCTGGTGGTGAAGGACGAGACGCTCAAACCGGTGAGAAAGAACCTGAGAGTCGCGCGCGCGGAGAGCGCTCGCGGTCCTTTCGGCCCGGCGGGAGATCCGTTCACAGCCTCCTGGGTCGAGGGTCCCTCCGTCCTGCGGGTCGGCCACGAATACGTGGTTTATTACGACCACTACACCAAGCCACAACATTACGGTGCGATGGCCTCTCCCGACCTCAAGACCTTCCGCGACATTACTCCAGAGCTGTCGTTTCCGGACGGAGTGCGGCACGGGACCATGATCGCCGTGCCTGGGAGTCTCCTGCGCAAGGTGCTCGCCGCTCGGGGACTTCGATAGGCCCCCAGCTTTCGGATTTGGGAGACGAAGGCCGATTTCTCGGGAAGCCCCCCGGTGATGGCTTGGAGGAGCACGGTCTTGCCTACTTGGCACGGGCCAAACACGACCAGCGTCTTGCCGTGAAACAGAACCGCCTCGGTTTGGGCCTGGATCAGTCGATCAATTCGACTCAGGAATGCAGAGAACCAGTGCAAAAGCAAGTCGCTAGGAATAACGAGATGGAGCCAGGGGGGTGTATCCACCGCTGCCATCACGGCCCTCAGTGAAGTTCACGCGTCATGAAAACACTGTTCGGGTCAAGAACGTAGCTACCGAAGGGCGGGCACTCGGCAAACCCATGTCGTTTGTAGAGTTCGCGAGCAGGATTGAAAAAAGGCCACGAACCTGTCTCAAGGCTCAACCTGGACAACCCCATCTGGCGGGCGGCTGCGATAATGTGCCGCAGCATTGCACCTCCTGCCCCTTTTCGCCTGTGCGACTGCTCAGTGTGCATTGACTTGATCTCCCCATGGGATTCTGAGAGCCGCTTCAAAGCGCCAACCGCGATGACGCAATCCCCCTCCCATGCGGACCAAAAATGAATGTCGGGTGATTTCAACCCGCCTACACCAAGCGCGTGCGCGCTACCGGGTGCCGTCTCGGCTCGCGCGGCGTTGAAATGATGGGCGAGGAGCATCTGCACGCGCGGATCGTCGAGCCCGCCATCGGTGATCTTCATTCGTGCGTCCTTAAAACATCAGCTTCGGTATCTCATGGACAACGGGAAGGCCTTCTTGCGCTACACCGTTTGGCTCGACCTTCGGTGCAAAAGTCCGACTCCCGTGCTGTGATATCCCAATGTGCGCATTTGGCTGACGTCGGCATTCCTCACCTCGCGCCATGATGTGATAAACCGCTTCTGCAAATTCAATCCTTACGGGCCGTGACAAGCGTGAATCCAGACGCATAAGACTCCTTCAGTCAAGATTCATAGAGCACATTAGTCGGACTTTCACGGCATTACGAAGATGTGGTGACTGCCATGGACTCTGGCCAAGCTCCAACCTTTTCGTTGAACCAACCTCGCCAGATCCTTGCCGGAGATCTGCTTCACAGGGCCAATTCAATAACCCGATCAGTCTCCGCCGCATCGGCCTCAGGTGTCTCGACGGAAAGCCAGCCCTCGATTGCCTCACGCAAATGGAGCGTCACTTCCTCCACACTCTCGCCCTGGGTGACACAGCCTGGCAAAGCCGGCACCTCTGCCCAAAAACCGCCCTCTGCAGCCTCATGGATGATGGCTTTCAACGTCATACCAGGAATGTAGCAGAGCGACGCTGCACCTCAAGCTCGAAGAATACACCGCACTGCTTCGGACAACCACCCCGCCCAGGCATCGAACGATTCAGCTCACCGCTGGCGGCCCCTCCGTGACGCCCGAATTGCCAATCTGCGTCGCGGGGCCGCCATTCGGTGCAGCGCTTGGTTCTGCGCTCCTCAACGTTCTCAACGTCACAAGGATCTCGCGGGACAAAAGGATAAGCGCAAAAAGCGTCCACCATCCAATCGCAGTCAGCGTGAACGGGCCATCGCCGTAGAACTGACCGTTGCCCTGTCCGAGCAGGGCATGGGCTGTGCCGGCTATAGCTGCGTAAGGCATCCTGACAAACCACAGAGCAAACTCTGAGGCTCGATCAGAGAACGCGAGCGCAGGTCCGGTGAGAATTACGAAAACGAGACTCAGCCGTAGTGAAGCGGAGCGAGCCATTGAGTAGAGCACGCTTAAGGCAACCACGACCAGCAACACCAACGATGCTACAGCAGACTCGCCGTCCAACAAGAGTCCTGGCCAATCCGCCCGGCTGACGAAGTCAACAAACGACATGACGGGCGCTTGGATCGGAATGCTGGATGGCACTATTGCCAGCAGAGAAAAGGCCGTCAGCGTTGCCAGAGCGGCCCATAACAGCAGTAGTCCCGACCTACTGAACGAACTTCGAGTAGTCTTCATACAAAAGCGCAGAACTGTGCTTAAACGATTGCCAAACGTTGATTGACTGGCGGAAAGAGGCGAATTCTCCCGTGTGTAACTTGTTCCAAGGCAATCATGATGTCTCTAATAATCCAATCGCCAATCGTTGATTGCAACCCGTTTCCTTCCCCTTTTTCGGAGCCTTGTAGAAAGTCCGATAATCGTGGTTGTACCCTTGACTTGCACGCCGGAGTGGCGCGGCGCAAGAGAGGGAACGAAAGCAAGAAGGACTGGTTTACCATGAAGCCGCTGGAAGAAGACGGAAGAGGGGAGAAATGAAACCTTTTCTTCCTGCCTGCTTCGGTCTTCTTCATGGTTGAGCCTCTCCAAAACGGTAAAGGGGTCGGTCCGACTCTCGTGCTGCGGTGTCACACTTTGCGCATCTAGCTGACGTCGGCATTCCTCACCTCGCGCCATGATGTGATAAACCGCTTCTGCAAATTCAACCCTCACGGGCCGTGACAAGCGTGAATCCAGACGCCTAAGACTCCTTCAGTCAAGATTCATAGAGCACATTAGTCGGACCCTTTTCATCAAAGGACGCTCCGATTGGAACGTGCGACTGCCCGCGTTGCTCGTCATTCGGTCCAGCGTCTGGGTTGGGAGCGCTGTTGGTAACGGGCACCTCTATCCAGTCGGTCGATGCCTGACCACGATTAAGTCCGTCTAGCCACTCGCGCAGAGCAGTAGGTGCCCATCCCTGGCCACGCAGCCAGTCCACGCACTCCATGAGGCGCAACTCAAGAGTCGTGGGATTGCGAACATAAATGATCGTGGCCCGCCACCGAGTCATGGGACCTGGCTGAAAGGAAACCACGAGCCTCTCTGTCTCGCCAGGCTCCAGACGATGCGACGGAATATCCGCAGCATACCAGTATCCGACATCGGCTGGCTCGGGACTGATCCGGCAACTGTTGCGGGCGATACGCTCTCTGCTGCGATTGCGGATCTCGATCGTCGCAGAAAGCCCGCCCGCCGCACTGTTCGTGTAACCCAAGAACACAACCTCCACCGGTTGACTCTTCGGCGGGCGCACGTATGCGATCCCCGCGAACACCATCAACACCAGAATCACCGACAAAGCTCCGATGGAGCGTCTCCAGCGCATTCTCATGAAATCTCCCGACTGTGCTTAAACGATTGCCAAACGTTGATTGACTGGCGGAAAGAGGCGAATTCTCCCGTGTGTAACTTGTTCCAAGGCAATCATGATGTCTCTAATGCAAAAGGGCACCCATGCCGGGTGCCCTTGAAGTTCGACAATCGAAGAACCCTGAGGTCGCTTACGCTCCCATGCCGTCTTCGAAGGATCCGGCCGCGACCGGGAAGCAGAGGTTGTCCTTCACATAGGCGATGCCATTGGCGCTGGTGGCGTCCAGATCGCGATAGGCGCTCTCGGCTTCGACGATCAGCGGAGCGGTCTTGGTGCCCATGACCGCGTTGTAGCGTTGCGGATACCCAACATGAATCAGCAACTCCACGTAGCGGGTCATGTTCAGGTCGCCGGACGGGATGTCCACGAACTGCATGGCGCGTTTCGGCCAATCACCGTTCATCATGCGCAACGGGAATCCCTTGCGAATGACGAAATTCTTGACGTGACACGCGTAGACGCGGGCTCCCACCTTCAGGAAACGGGTCTCCCAATCCTCACCTTCCCAGCAATGCGAAGGATCGGCATTCACGGCCAGACATTTGTCACCGTCGCAGGCATCCACCAGCATGTTGAAGTCGTCGGCGCACATGGCACCTGTTCCCGGATGGATTTCATGGGCCAGGTAAATGCCGAGTTCGTTAGCCCGTTTGCGGATCTTGGCGGTCTTGGTTACGAACCGCTCGGTTCCCTCTTTCACCAGGTCAAAATCTCCGCCTTTCCAGAAACCCCAAGGATAACCGGTGGCAAGCTCCCAACCGAAGGCAACGCCCCAGAACATGGGGAGGATCTTGATCTTCAACTCGGCCGCCAAGTCGAAGAACCGCATCAGATAGTCTTCCGCCCATTTTTCGATGGCTTGCGGGGACTTCTTTGCGATCTCCGGGGGGATGAACGGACGAATGGTAGGACTGCCTGTCCAGGCGGTGGTGTGCACCCAAATTGGGCAATGACAGCTGATTCCGTCCAAGGACATCCCGCGAGACTCGAAGGCCGCTTTGATTTCCTTGGCGCTCTTGAACTTCTTCCCGTCCTGCAGCATGTAGTTGGAAGGCTGCACGCCGACGGCCCCAGCGGCCTTCGCATAATCCAGAAACTGGGCTAGACTCTTGGCGCCATGTTGAGCGCCTTCCACGCTCGGATGAAAAATAGGTTGTGCCATATGGATATTAGATTGTGTTTTGTGAACGTGGTTCAGAGATAACGGGATTCGTTACCTCACGCAACTGAAATCGAGGGCAGAATCAGGGAATGGCCCGGTCCGTGCGATGGTGAGGTCCGCCGGAGGCTTGGTCCACGCCGGGACAATCCACATCGTGTCCCTTCACACCCGCTCGCGGAAGGTTCGCGCCGATGCGATCCCCACCGGATCCAGTTCACTGTACCGGAACGGCGGGCGAGGCTTTCACCTTAAAGGGCTTTCGTTTCCCCAGCATGATCTCGTAGACAGATTCATGGGCCCGCCGCGCCTGGTCCACCAGTTCAGCGTACGGTTGGTGACAGACATCCACAAACCCGATTTGGTAGTTCTCCCCAATCTGGCCGCCAAGGAGAGGTTGGTCGTAGAGCGAGGAGTAATGCACGCCCACTATGAAGGGGCTATCCGCTGCTAATTCCACATACCGGCGATAAGCAACCGCCCGGTCCTCCTGGGAGGAGACGGCGCATGGGCCCGTGGATGGCAAGCCTCGATCCAAGGCACCGAAACGGAATCCGCTGATCAACACCGGTCGGCCGGTCCGGCGAGTGACCGCCCGCAGCGCCTCCACCGGCGGCTGCATCTCATAACAGTTCACTGAAAAGACATCGAAGCGGTCCACCCCTTCGTAAACCAAGTCGGAGGGAATGCCGTCGTAGCGCATTCCCAGGTTCATGTGGTGGGGATCCGCCTTCTTGGTCTCGTCGCAAACCACCCCCACGTACTGCCGGACCATCTGGCGGGAAAACTCCCAAAGATCTTCCCGCGCCGAGGCGGAGGAATCGGCGAGGTTCTCAAACGTCGAAGTCACCAGTTGGTCGAAGTCCTCCAACCGTTCCTCCCAGGCCCGCGCCCATTCGCTCGGACGGTCCTGGTACCTATCCCTCACCCAGGCGGCCAGCATCCGGCGGGTGTGGGTACCTGGATTCGTCTCGAGCATCTCACTGGCGAGATTCACCCGTCCCCTCGCCCACTGAGGCTCATAGCCCAGGAAATATCCGACCAGCAAGGGATCGGTCTTCACCGTTTCCAAGCCCTTGGCAAACACCTTCGCGGCAGCGAGGTACTCGGGAGAGTAGACATCGGGAAAATCCCGAAAAAGCCTGGTTGAGGTGCTCGGAAAGGGCCCAAGTTCCAGTACATAAGGAAGCCGGATGGTGCGCACCAGTTCCAAATCCGATCTAGCCCCGAGGGTGTTAAAGCGCCAGCTCAGGAGGCGCCCACGAACCAGGCTGGTCCAATCAGAGCGCCAGGACTTCCCGAAAACCCGCACCAGGTTCGCCCGCGGAAAGTCCACCGCGAAGCCACCGCCGGGCAATTCGTCAATCGTTTCCGCGAAGGCCCCATATTGCTCGGGCAACCACTGGCAGAGGTTCTCCATACCCGGCAGAAGCAGGGTTTCCTCTCCAGGCCGGACCGAGTTCAGGCCCAGGCTAAAGAAGGCAAATCCCTCCGGATCGACCAACCACCAGCGCTTCCCATCGGTCTCGGCGTGAAAGTAACTATTCGTGGGAAACTGTCTTCCACGAAAGGCTCCATGCTGATTCCAGCCTTCTGGGAAGGATACTTCTCCACTCTGGACACGCGCTGCCCGGAGTTGTTGCACCATCGCAGCCTCCGAGGTGCTCCTTCCCTCCCAGTCGTGCTGAAGCCATTGACCCAAAGGATCCACCACGACCTGCTTGGCTGCGGGATAGGGCGGCTCAGAACTGGTGACACGCAGAGACGAGAGAAAGAGTCTCTGCTTACCTCGTGTCTCCGTGAGCGCCATGGAAACGTCGGACAGCTCCGTTCGCGGGAGGCGGCGGCCGGTAATCGTGGCCTTCATCCGCAGGGGGGTTCGAGAAGGGAGAACCGTCTGGGCATCCAGCACGGAAAGCGGAATGGCGATCCGCGTCGGCAGCCTCGGAAACAGCAAAACGGAGGCGAACAGACGGGGTGAGGTTTCCCCTCGCGAGAGAAACCGAAGGTGGATCGTTCCCGCCTGGTCGCCATCGTAACAGGCATCCATCACGATCCACAGGTCGTTCGAACCCTGGGGCCGCAAAGGGACTTTCAGGAAATCCAACCCAACTGCGGTTTCAACTCTCAATGCTGACGATTGGCCGAAGGGAGAGTTCGTCACCACGGCGAGACTGGCTTGGGGATCGGGTCCAGGCGCGAGAACCGCCAGTTCCTGAGGCGTGAACAAAAGAACGGTATTGGTCGCAAAGTCCTCTCCGAGGGTGTTGGAGGCAAAATTGCCCCAGAAGAACAGGGTAGCCAACAAAACGCGCCCAAGCTGCCGGGGGCTCCGGGAAAAGACCGAGCCACAACAGCGCTCGAGCAGAGGGCGGAAGGTGAGATGCGTTCTAGTGAGGTGCTTCATCGCGATGACTCTCGATGCGATAGAACTGCGGAGACTGATTCGTCATGGATGTGAACCACTCTGTTTCAGGATAGGTACTAGGCACGGTGGCGGACTGGTTCCAGTTGGACAGGCCCTGACTTGCCCAGATCGTGTTTGACTCACCAGGAACCCCAGGCCAGCTGAGGCGGGCCACCTGGCTATTCCATGCACAGAGACTCAACTCATACACGCGGTCCGACACGCTGGGATTGGCTCCCAACAACTGCTCCACCATGTTGGAGTCTCCATCGCCATCAGAGTCTTCGTCAGGACGCTTCGCCAGGGAACCAAAGTACTTTCGTTCCCAACCGTCCTCCAGTCCGTCAGCATCGGAATCCTCCATCACCACGCCGCGCAAGAGCAAGCCGGCAGACAGGACGTTCCCGGTGGACCCAAGCAATTCGTCGGTGATCTCCACTCGCCAGACGCCGGCGCTGCTTTCGAAGAAATGGTGCGTGGACCAATAGGTCCAATCCACCGGGCCAGGTTCTTGATCCGCATTATACTCCTGCAGAATGCTGCGGGTTCCCTGGGGCGAGATGAGAGTGACCCGCAGATCCCCCCGGAGCGGGTGGTCGGTTTGAAGCCGAACGCCCACCTGCTCGCAGAGAAGGGAATTCGTGACGGCGAAGGAATACTGCGCCGACGTGAGGCCAAGCTGCACCTCAAGGTCCGGTTGGCTAGCGACCGCCTGCTGCAGCGCCAGGCCGTCGGAGTAACTAATGAACAAGGCGGGAATGGGCGAAAGGGAAGTGCCTCCGGGAATGCACAACTGGTCACCCCCAGGACATCCGCTGGACTGATTCGTCGCATAATTCCAAATCACCGCAAAGCTGGCCCCGGCTGCAGCCGCATTGGAGAGCTTCTCTGCGTAAGTATTTGTACCGCGCTGGATCAGCGCGGCTTTTCCGTGAAGATCCAAGGACGGAACGTTGGTGGCGAGTCCCAGATCGAGCAACGGCAGGAACCCCAGAGGGTCATCGGGATGGATTCCCAGCGAGGGAAGACCGTGAAGCACTCGGAGGTCGTCGGGCACCTGCTCGCCGCGCACCAGGAGGCGCAATCCGCCATCGGGTATGGGCACCGCCTGGCTGTTGGTGATGGAGATCTGCTCCAACGCCGGGCGGAGGACCCACCGCCGGGCCAGACTCACGGCATACCCTGCATCAGGAATCCCAAAGCCGAGGGTGTGATTGACGAGAAGACCCGCTCCGTTCGGGGCAAGATCCCAATCGTCGAGGAAGTGGTGTCGAGAGCCAAGGAGGAGGATCTGCTGAACATCCCGGTACCCCAAATCAGGGCGCACCGACAGCACAAGCGCTGCAATGCCCGAAACCAAGGGGGTAGCGGCGGAGGTGCCCCCAAACCCATTGGCATGAAAGACAAAGTCCGAGAGGTACTCGAAGGGGGGAAGGAAACCGAAGACATTCATCCCAGCAGTCCCGCTCAAGTCCGCCGCAAAAAGGCCATTGCCCTTGCTGTCCTGAGCCGGGGCCGCCACCAGGACGCAGGCTCCAGGCTCACTATAGCTGGTAGAAATCCCGGACGACATGGCGGCTGCCACCGCGATGACGCGCGGGTCAGCCGCGTAGCCTTCGTCATCTGCGCGTGCTCCCTGCGCGCGCTCGTTGCCGGCCGCCCGCACCATGATCACACCTTTTCCGTCACGCCCCTTTTCAATGGCCTTCGTGATTCCCACCTTCTCCAGCGGCGTCGGGCCCTGCTGCTCCAGCCCATCGTGCCCCCAACTGTGGTTCTGAATGTGCACCGACTGAGATGCGTACTGATACATCTCCATCAGACGGTCGTCGCTGACCAACTGGTTTGGATTCTCAAAAATCACCCAACTAGCAACGGATGCCTCCGGCGCGACGCCGATCATGCCGAATTGGTTCTGCCCTTTGGCCGCGATCAGACTCGCCACGGAGGTCCCATGCGCGTACGCCCCAGAAGATCCGCTCGGCGCGCCATTCGTCAGCGACAATACGAAATCGAAGTGAGGCAAACCCTCGCGAGGAATCGCAAGGTCCCGATGATCCAACTCGACCCCTATGTCCGCAACGGCCACCATGACCCCCGAACCAGCAGAGTGGGGCCAGGCAGCGCGAAGGTTGACGTCCACTCCCCTCGATTCACCCGTAGCAGGATCGCGGTTTTCCAGATACCATTGCCCCACCACATTAGCATAGTTCGGAGCAAAGTGAGGATCATTCGGTGCTGGTGAATAGGCTCCATCAAGAGACACCGAGGCGCGCATCACCGGATAGCAGATCCGCACGTCGGAACGGAGTGACAACGCGTGGGCGACTCGAATAGTCTGACCCGCGCTGGATGCCTGAACCAGATAGAGCCCGGGTTCGACTTCCTGGATCAGCTGGAGCCCTCCCTGCAGCAACAGGGTCTCGATCTTGGCGGTGGCTGGAATCCCAAGGACGAGGCGGCGTCCAAAACTCACCTTTCTTCTGCCGGTTCCCACGGTATGTGCGGAGATCCAATCCATCTCCTCGGGAAGGGAACTGGACTCGAAAGCCTGGGAAGCTTGTGTTTCAAACGCGCTGTATCGGGGCATCTTGAATTGGTAAACCTCCCCAGCCCTTGAGCCCGAAACCATGACAGACAAGAATAGAAACAGCAGTAACCACGCCCCGCTCGCCTGCGGAAACCGAGCACTCCGCTGCCCTCCGAACATTGCCTTCATACACGGAGACCGAGCGGCAGTCCAATTCTCAACCTATTCATCAACAAGATCATAGGAGTATTCTCGGAGATCAGTTTGACGTCAAATCGTCGGGTAACTCAGCCAACAGGCGGTACTTCCAGCCCATGCTGCGCAGGATGGACTTCCAGAGCAACTCCGGGCTCGGGTCAAAGACCAAATCGATGGAAGCCGGGCAAGCCACCCAGGCGTCGCGTTGCATCTCGTCGTCCAACTGGCCGGGACTCCAGCCTGCGTAACCAGCGAAAAGCTTGATCCGCCGCGTGGGGGAGAAACCTGACGCTGCCTCCACCAGATCATCCAAAGAATGCCCAAAAGTCAGATTAGGCATCACCAAGGATTCAGGAAGATACTCGTCCGTAAGTAGATAGCTGAGAGCATTGGTTTGCACTGGCCCGCCCAGAAACATCGGTTGCTCGCGCAAGTGCTCAGGAAGATCTGCCACCAGCACATCCCCTACCCTCCCCCCGCTGGGCCGGCTCAAAACCAAGCCAAACGCCCCCTCGGCATCGTGCTGGCAGATCAAGACCACGGCCCGGTGGAAAAATGAACCACTCAGGTTCCCGCCGTCCAATAAGAGCTGTCCGCGCAAAAAACGTTTCTTTTCGGCCATACTCGTGATCACCGACCTGCTGCACCAGCCCGCGTCTCCGTTCAGTCAATAAACCCATTCTGCATCAGCCTTGCAAGACTGACAACCCCGATTAGATTCAGCCGGTGATGAAACTACGTTTTGGCGTGCTAGTTGGCCTGTTCTGCTTGGTGGTGGTGGCTGTGACTTGCTCAGGCTGCAAGTCAGGGAGCAAAGAGTTCACTCCCGGCCGAGGTTGGCACTCCACTTGACCACTCGTCGCCCGGCATCGTGACTCTCCGCTGCTTGAGGAGTCACCCTGCCACGATGGGAGCAAGCCGCCCCACTTTTCGATCGGGTAAGGGTGGTTTTAGCCGCTCATGATGCGAGTCCACCTCCAGCCTCGTCTTTTCGTTGGCCCCGAATCCCTGAAATGCTGATGGGGTATCCGCACCACCCAGCTTTGGTGTGTAACCATCTATGGTCTAGGGTCGTCTGAAGCTTCAGTGGTTTCGTACTCTCTAGGGCTGAGAAATGGGAACGCCTCCGCGGAAAGCAGAGGGGGGCGTGGTTCTTGGAAAACGCCGAGCACCATCCCAAACGCTCCTCTATTTCCGCTGGCGAATAACGTGCTCAAACTGCCCTGGGCATTTGGGCTCGTCTGCCTGGCCCTATTCGCCTCGCATGGGGGCGAAGCCGCCCCTCAACCCGACGCTCAGAACCCATTTGAGAGCCATCTCAAGCTGTCACCCAAAACCAAGATCGACGAGTTAGTCCTGCGACGACTCGACCAACTGGGAATCTCGCCCGCCCCTTTGTGTTCCGATGCCGTGTTCCTACGCCGTGCCTGCCTGGATCTGGTAGGACTCCTGCCCACTCCACAGGAGACCAAGGCGTTTCTGGAAGACCGGCACCCGGAGAAGCGGCGACGCTGGGTCGATAGCCTGCTCCAGCGAGAAGCGTTCTCAGACTACTGGGCCATGAAATGGTGCGACTTGCTCAGGGTCAAAGCGGAGTTCCCCATCAACTTATGGCCCAATGCCGCCCAGGCCTACCACCGCTGGATCCGAACCAGCCTTCAGCAGAAGGTTCCTTACGACCGTTTTGTCCGGGAGTTGCTCACCAGCAGTGGCAGCAATTTCAGGTCCCCTCCGGTCAACTTCTACCGCGCGCTGCAGAGCAAAGAACCGAACGGGATTGCCTCTGCGGTCGCCCTCACTTTCATGGGAGTGCGGATAGAAAAATGGACGCCTGCCCAGCAGACGAACCTGGCTCGTTTCTTTTCCAAGGTCGGCTACAAGTCCACAGGAGAGTGGAAGGAAGAGATTGTCTTTTTCGATTCTCTGAAAGGCGGCATGGGACCATCCGAGCCACCCATGAAAGCCACGCTCCCCGATGATTCGGTCGTCGAGATCGGAAGGGATCAAGATCCCCGAATCACCTTTGCTGACTGGCTCGTACGACCTGAGAATCCCTGGTTCACACGGAATATTGCCAACCGGGCCTGGGCTTGGCTGCTAGGCCGGGGCATCATCCACGAGCCGGACGACATTTCCTCCAGCAACCCTCCACAAAACGCCGAGCTGCTCTCCTATCTTGAGAAGGAACTGGTGGCGGCAAACTACGACCTGACTCACTTGCTTCGACTCATCGCAACCTCCGAAACCTACCAACTCAGCTCCTTGTCCAGAGGAGATCCGGAGGCCTCAGGACGGAATTTCGCGTCCTATTCTGTGCGTCGGTTGGGTGCGGAAACGTTGATTGACGCGATTTGCCAGGTCACGGGAAGCACTGAAAAATACAGCAGCCCGATCCCCGAACCTTTCAGTTTCCTGCCAGAAGACCAGAAGGCCACCGGTCTGCCCGATGGCAGCATTTCGAGCCCGTTTCTCGAGCTCTTTGGGCGTCCGCCTCGGGATACAGGTCTGGAGTCCGAACGAAACAATCGCCTGACCGCTGCGCAAAGCCTACACCTGCTCAACTCGAGCCATATTCAGCGAAAGATCGAGCGGAGCCGTACCCTTACAAGCCTGGCCGCAAACCGGACCACCCCCAAGCAACTCGTCTCTGAGATCTATCTCACCGTGCTGTCCCGACCACCCACCCCGGTGGAAATGGAGCGAATCGCCGCTTACCGACAGACAAGCCAGAGGGCGCAACGAGAGGTCGTCATAGACCTCGCCTGGGCCCTGATCAATAGCACAGAGTTCCTTTATCGTCACTGAGATGCCGCCACGCACTTTCAACCAGGAAGTCCTCCTCGAATGAAACCCGACCACTGGACACGGCGTGAAATGCTGAGCAGGCTCGGCCTCGGGACTTTCGGGCTGGCTCTCGCCGGGTGGCTCCACCCTCGACTCCACGCCGCACCCGCATCCGGCAAGGCCAAATCCCTGATCCAGATTTGGCTCTGGGGAGGCGCATCCCACCTTGACACGTTCGACCCCAAACCAGAAGCGGGCCGGGACTACTGCGGGCCTTTGGACAAGCCGCTGGAAACGAATGTTGCTGGGATCCGCATCGGCGAACTTTTGCCGCTCCTCGCCAAGCAGGCTGACAAGTACTCCCTGCTGCGAAGTCTGACTCATGGCAGCAACGCCCACGAAACCGCTTCCTACATGGTGCAGACCGGCCGCCCGGCGGGAGATCGCCAGGTGTACCCGGCCATCGGTGCCGTGACTTCCCTCTTCAAGGGATACGAGGCCAGCTACCAGGGTTTAATCCCTCCGTACGTGGTGTTGACCGAACCTCAGGGACGCTTCTCCGAAGCGGGCTTCCTCGGTTCCAAATACAAACCCTATGCCACCGGTGGAGACCCCGCGCTCGCACGGTTCGCGGTCGAGGGAGTCGTCGCCGAAGGGATTACCGACCAGCGGCAAAAGGACCGCCGGGAACTGATGCACCAACTGGATACCTTGGCACACGCAAGGCAGGAAAACGCCGAAATCCGAATGCGCCAGGAGGCCGAACGACAAGCCTATGAACTGATCCTGGGGGATGCGGGAAAGGTGTTTGATCTCTCCCAGGAGACAAACGAAACCAGAGAGAGGTATGGAAGGAACACCCTGGGGCAGTCTTGCCTGATGGCGAGGCGGCTGGTTGAAAAAGGAGTTCCCTACGTCACGATCAACAGCAAAGGATGGGACACTCACAAGCAGCACTTTCAGGCCATGCGGCGAAAGCTTCCGGAACTGGACAAAGGTTTAGCAGCGCTGCTGCAAGACTTGTCTGATCGGGGGCTTCTGGGCAGCACCCTTGTCTGGTGCAGCGGAGAATTCGGGCGTACCCCGAAGGTGCAATGGGAAGCTCCATGGAACGGAGGGCGCGGCCATTATGGCAAGGTCTTCTCCGCCTTGGTAGCTGGCGGTGGCTTCAAAGGAGGCCAGGTTTTGGGAGCTTCGGACGCACGAGGGGAAGAGGTTCAGGACAATCCCGTTTATCCCTGGGACTTGATCCGTTGCCTGTATGAACTCCTGGGAATCGACCCGGACAAGCGACTGCCCCACCCGGAGGGGCTGCACGTTACCGTTTCCCAGCCCTACTCGGAGGGAACCGGAGCAAGAGGGCCGCTGGGGAAACTCCTCGAGCCCACCTGACCTCATCTCAACCCGTGAAGCCGCATTTGCTCCTTTCGTCGCATTGGATCGTTGGCGTGAGAGCCCTGTTTGTGGGGCAGGTTGTCCAGCCCAGCTGGGTCGCAGTTTGCCTCGCTTTCCTGACTGTCAGCGGTCTGGCGCAACCAGCCAACTCGCCCAGGATCGGGTACGTTTACCCGGCGGGAGGACAGCAGGGCTCCTGCTTCCGCATCGAGATCGGAGGACGATCCCTTGAGGGAGTCACCAACGTGCTTTTTTCAGGAACCGGCCTTCAAGGGAAAGTGCTGGAGCACAGCAAGCCACTCACGGCAAAGCAGGTGAATGAGCTCCGGGAGAGGCTCAAAGAACTGGAAGACAAGCGTGCCAAATCCAGCCGGGGAACAAACTCGATCTGGACCGTCGAAGACGCCAAGGCAGCGGGGGAAATCCGCACCAAACTGGCGAGCCGGCAGAAGCGGCAGATCAATCCAGCTATTGCGGAACGGGTACTCGTCGAGGTCAACGTAACCACCAATGCGAGTCTGGGCCTCAGAGACCTTCGGCTCCTGACTCTGGCCGGGCTCTCCAATCCCTTGTTCTTTGCGGTGGGACAATTCTCTGAATTTCGCGAGGCGGAAACCAGCAAAACCGAGAAGCCCCAGACAATCGACCTAACCCAACCGGTGGTTTTGAACGGACAGATCCTGCCTGGGGAGACGGACACCTACCGATGGCATGGGCGAAACGGACAGAAGATCGTAGCGGTGGTCAGCGCTCGCGAGCTGATTCCCTTCTATGCGGACGCGGTGCCGGGGTGGCTCCAAGCGGTGGTGACCGTCCGCAACAGCCAGGGTAAGGAACTTGCATTCGCCGACCAATTCCTTTTTCACCAGGACCCGGTGCTCCATTTTCAAGTCGAGCAGGAGGGAGATTATGAGATTGAAATCCGCGACTCGATCTACCGCGGACGCGAGGATTTCGTCTATCGGGTGACGCTGGGCGAGTTCCCGTTCATCACGAGCCTATTCCCGCGCGGAGCCCGCCAAGGAAGCCATCCGACTGTGGCGCTGCAGGGCTGGAATCTTCCGTCCAGCCTTCTCCCAACGGACTGCTCGAACACCGGGATCCAACATCTCTCTGTTCGCAACGGCACACGAGTGTCGAACCAGGTTCCCTTCGCCGTCGAGGATTTGGCCGAGACTACAGAGCAGGAGCCCAATGCCAGCCCCGGGCAGGCACAGGAGGTCACCCCGCCCTTGATCGTCAACGGGCGAATCGATCCGCCCTCTGACGTGGATGTGTTCAGGTTCCAAGGAAGGCGTGGAGAGACGATCGTGGTCGATGTGGCCGCGCGGAGGTTGGGGTCACCTATGGATGCGGTTGTTCGACTCCGAAGCAGCGACGGACGGGAACTCGCCTGGAATGACGATGGAAACGATAAGGTCAAAGGCATAGACACTCACAGTGCGGATGCGTCGCTCCAAGCTTTGTTGCCGTCCAACGGGGTCTATTACGTCTACCTCAGTGATACCCAGGGCCAGGGAGGCCCAGAGTGTTCTTACCGCTTAAGAATCAGCGCCCCCAAGCCGGACTTTGCTTTGCGCATGGTCCCCTCCAGTATCAACGCACCACCTGGATCGACCGTCCCACTCACCGTGGTTGCCAATCGATTGGATGGCTTCGAAGGTGACATCCACCTCGCGCTCAAGCACCCGCCGCCCGGATTCATCCTCAGCGGAGCCTGGGTACCCAGCGGCCGCGATCGTGTCCAAATGACCCTCACCGTGCCACCCCAGCCGTCCAAAGAGCCGCTTGCGCTCTCCATGGAAGGAAAGGCTCTGATCCAAGGAAAGTCGGTGGTCCGAGAGGTGACTCCCGCCGAGGAGATGACTCAGGCATTTGCCTATCAGCACCTGGTCCCGGTGCAGGCTCTCCTGGTCGCCTCCTCCGGACGAGGGGCTGGCCGCAGGGGTGCGACCCTCCTGACAGAGGCACCGCTGCGCATCCCGGCAGGCGGCAAGGCCACCATCCGGTTCGCCACGCCGTCGCTTGACCTCGCCTCCAACCCGCCAGAGCTGGTGGACCCACCCCCAGGGATCACCATCCAAAGCGTAAAAAGCCAGGGCGGAGTCACCGAAATCGTCGTCGGATGCGACCCGGCCCAAATCCAGCGGGGGACGAAAGGAAACCTGCTGTTTGGCCCTGGTCGCGAGAGCAACCCTCAGCCGACCCGGAGCGGCAAAGTGCCAGGGCGAAGGGGGTCGAGGTTCAACGGCACCTTGCCTGCCGTTCGTTTTGAGGTGGTCGCCTCCAAGGCCGGCAGCTGATCAAGATTCTGCCAAGCAGTGGCTACAGTGCCAAGGCTTGACCAAGGCACCCTCACCCCTGCAGAACAGGCCCCGCCAGCGCCTGCACCCCTGATGCTTATCCTCTACTTACCGAGCAGCGCTTTGGCAGCATCCACAATGGCCTGCGTACCCATACCGTACTTGTCGTACAGCTCGTCGGCGAGGTACGCCGACTGACCAAATACCCCTGGAATCGCAAGCGTCTTGATCCGGTGGGCAATCCCCGCGTTGGAGAGCGCATGAGAAAGCTGTGCCCCCATGCCCCCAATGAACTGATGGTCCTCGACAGTCACGAGGTTCCCACCGCAGGCCTTGACCGCAGCGCCAAGAGTCTCCAAGTCCACCCGATTCACAAAGGGGTTGTTGATGACCGTGGCGCTGATCCCCTGGCTGGCGAGGAGTTTACCCGCCTGAATGGCTTTTCCGGTCAACGTGCCACAGCCCACGACCACGACATCTTTGCCCTGCGACAGCACTTGCGCCTTGCCCCAGCCGTACTTCGCATTCTCCACCCAAGACAACGGGTAGTTCTCTCGCCCCACATAGAACAGCACGTTTTCCGGATCCTTGCCACTACGGCGGGCCTCGGCGTAACGCTCAACAGCCTGGTACATCAGGGCCTCTGCCTCGTCGCTGCAGGAACAAGAAATGACCACCGTGCAAGGAATCGAACTGGTGGCTGCAAGATACGTCGTGGCCTGGTGCGAGGCGCCGTCCGCAGCATCCTGAAATCCGACGTGGGAGAAGATGGCAATGACCGGCGCCTGGGAGAGTGCGGCCATCGTGAGAGGAAGATTGCCCTTGGTAATACCAAACTGCGCGAACGTGTCGACAATCGGAATGTATCCCGCCTTGGCGTAACCTGCCGCCACACTCACCATGTTGGCTTCAGCGATGCCCACTTCCACAAACCGGTCGGGAAAACTCTTCTGGAAAAGGCTGATCCCGGTGGAACCCTGCACGTCCGAGGAGACCGAGAAAACGGGATAGCCGGCCTGGGCGGCCTTGACGGCCCCTTTGGCGAGACCGGTCTGGACTTTGTCCTTCTTGACTGCGGGGGCAACCGAGGCCGTTGGCGCTGGCGCCGCTTTCTTGGCGGCCTCCTTGGCTTCCCATTCGGAACGCAATTGCGCGGCCCAAGCAGCCAGATCCGCCGGCACCTGGCCGCCATAGATCTCGCTAACGAATTCCACGATCTTCTCACCATTGTTGAGAGGAAACCCATGCCCCCCGGAACTGCTCTCCACGGTCGATTTCACCCCATACCCCTTGACGGTCTTCACCAGTAGGCAGACGGGTTGTTGCGGGTTCGCCCTGGCGCTTTGGATGGCTTGTTCCATTCCCTGGTACACAGCCGTCAGATCGTGTCCGTTGCTCACGGGTATCACCTTCCACCCAAGGGCCGACAGAGCGGCAAAGGACGGTGCCATGCTGAAAGAGTCTTTGCTGATCCGCCCCGACAACTTGGTGTCGTTATCCGAAATAACCATCACCAACGGATTCACTTTCCCCTTGGCTGCCAACCCGGGTATTGCGGCGAAGGCCTCCTTCGCCTCCCCTTCCATCGAGGCTCCGTCCGAAACCACCACGATCGTTGTCCGGTCCTTGCCTGCGGTGCGGTCCGCCATCGCCAAACCCTGGGCTTGAGGCAAAGCCGACCCTAGGGGACCGTTGCTCAGGTATACCCCCTGAGGGTTGAGATGACTTTCTCCATGTCCCGTGAGTTTGCTCTTGATGCTGCGAAAGCCTCTCAGACTTTCGAAAGTCAGGCCGTCGAAGCCGTAGTTCGCGCGAAGGGCATAAACCCCATTCTCGGCATGCCCAGCGTCGTTGGCGAAGTGGTAGGCCTCGTACCAGGGACGATCCTTGACGGCGAAGAGAATCCCGTGAATCGCTGCCATGATCTCCGCGAAAGCGGCTGGCCCACCCCAATGGCATGCCGCACCACCGTTGACCGCGTGCACGTTCATCAGCGCCACCAACGCGCGTGTCGCCCGTGGATCCGCCAGCACCACCTGTTGTCCCGCGAGATTCTGAACCGTCACGGCATATTTGGGGGCCTGCGTCGGGGCAGAGGCGAGTTTGCAGGGAAAGGAGAGGGGTACCAAGGCCGGGGCCTGGACTGGTTGGACTACACTCTTGTCTTCAGCCATATATATAAAAACTAATCCAATAAGCGCGTTTCAGGAGGAAAGTTTACTGCCCCGGAGAAAAAAGGAAAAGCGGGAAGTTTGGGGAACCCTCATCGGGAAGACGCCCCCGGGATCTCCCGGCTATTTCTTGCTGGTCAAGACCTCCACGGCCTCGAGCAACATGTACAGCTCAAACGGCTTCCAGAGAATCAGGCAACCTCGGCTCCGCGCAAACTCATCCCATCGTTTCTCGGCTTTGTGGCCGGTAATGAAGATGAAACGGCGGCAGAGTCGTGGTTTCACCTTCTCCACTGCTAGATAGAACATATCCCCTGGGAGGCTCGGCATCACCATGTCACAGACGACAGCGTCGAACTCGGTGTTCATCACCAACTTAAGCCCCTCCGTGCCACTACCCACCACGGTGACTTCATACGACGTCATCTCTAGTGCCTCCTTCAAAATGGAGGCATAGATCGCGTCATCTTCGAGTACCAGGACTTTCTTCTTCACGTGACACGTTCCCCTTCTGCTCTCGCCCGGCAAACATCATGCCGTGCTTTGAGGATGAGGATGGTGCGCGCGGCGGGAGTTGAACCCACAACCTGCGGCTCCGGAGGCCGACACTCTATCCAATTGAGCTACGCGCGCAACCCGATACAAATCAAGGTACAAAAAAGGAGGAAGCGTAGCAAATAGTTTTGTCGAATATGGCAGAATCCAGTCCGCCATCCCCTCAAGTCGGCCCAACCTGCGAGGTCCGGGCCGCCTTCATCGCTTCCTGGAGAACCTGTATAATGTACTCCGCAGGGACCACAATTCCCAAGCCCATTGGGTAGTGCACCGTGCGTTCTTCAAAGGAAATGGAGTACTTATCCGTTTGACGATGCATGCCTTGCACAACGCCCGCGACCAGCAAGGTCCGAGGCGTCTCGCCTGATTCCACCAGCAAGGCAGCGCCGCTGTCGCCACCGAAATTGGGGTAGTCGACCAGAAACGTACTGTTGGTTCCGAGCGAGTTCGGCGGGAGGCTGGCCACCGTTCCGTGCCTCAAAATGGGAGTGCCCGACTCATCTGCCTCCAGTTGAGCAGGATAACAAAACACCCAGCTTCCTGCCCCCAACCGGACCCGTCCAGCGGTGAAATCCCGTTCGCTCGCCAAACTCTCGAAAGGCAGAGCTTTCAGGCGGATCTCCTGCAGCACCTCAAACTGCATCACCGCCACGTCTGCTCGCGGATGGCGCAGCCAAAGCGTCCTATTCTCCGCCCGAATGCGGAGCGGAACCTCACGGCGCGCCGGAGCCTCTCCCAAGCGCCCCTCCCGGAGAACCACAAAGCACTGCTCCTTGGGAAACCTCTCAAAAGTATGCGCAGCTGTCACCAGCCACACGAGGTTACTCCGAGACCCGACGTCCCCCGGGGAAGCCACAAGGAAACCCGTCCCGGAAGTCTCTTTGTCAGTGATCCTGACCATGGCCGGGGTAACCTCCGCCAGCCTATCCAGAATCGCAAGATCCGTGGCTTCCAGGCCCAGCACCATGGGTCCCAGCAACAGGCAACCCACATAGCGCCTAACCATGCAACCTGTGATGGCCCGGAAGGGCGAGAGCTTTTGTAAGCAGAATCGCATTGCGCAGAAGATCCTATGGAACCACGGCTGAGAGCAAAAGGACAAACAACCCTCAATGCTTCCCGTGGGCGCAAACGCTTCTCACCCCGTCGGAAGGTCGTACTCCCCGTTTCAGGGGTGGTAATCCTGAACCTCCCCACGTAGGGTATCCAAAGTTGAATCGAGTCTAACGATGCCTGAGCCATCCCTAGTCCAAATATCCGCGGCGCCGAAACCCATCCGGTGGTGGCCCGCGGTTGTGATCCTGTTGGTCGCGATCGTCACAGTTCTGGGAATTCACACCCTCACTCCTTGGCCGTTCCAGAGACGCAATCTCGCCAGTTTCGCTGTCGCTGCAGGGGCTGCGGCCCTCCTGTTCCTTTGGTGGATCGCGCTATCAAGGGCTCCTTGGAGGCTTCGACTCGGGGTCGCGCTTGCTTTCGTAGGGATGGGGTGCCTGATGGCCGGACTCTTTCGCATCCGTGGCGTAAGCGGCGACTTGATCCCGATTCTGGAGCCGCGCTGGGTGCGTCTTGAGGCGGAGGCGGTGGGAGCGGCAACCAGCGTGCCCAAGGCGCTGGTTGAGAGCACGAACCCGGGAGTCGCCACCCTGTCGTTTCCCCAGTTCCTCGGCCCCGAACGGAACGCCACAATAACCCAATTCTCGATCGACCCTGACTGGAAAGCCAAGCCGCCCCAGGTGCTTTGGCGTCAGCCTGTCGGCGCGGCTTGGTCGGGCTTTGCGATCCTCGGGAATCGTGCGGTTACCCAGGAACAGCGAGGCGAGGAGGAGTATGTCAACTGTTACGAGACCCTGACCGGACGACTCCTTTGGTCCCATGCGGACGCAGCGAGGTATCAGACGACCATCGCCGGCGAAGGCCCACGGTGTACCCCTACCCTTTCCAGCAACCGCGTCTATACCCTGGGAGCTACCGGTCTTCTCAACTGCTGCGACCTCGCTACCGGCCGGAAGCTGTGGTCGCGTAACATCGCCACCGACGGCAAAGCACGAGTCCCGGAGTGGGGTTTTTCCGGTTCGCCGCTGGTGTTTGATGGCAAGGTGGTGGTGAGTGCCGGCGGCAGCCCGGATCTGTCTCTCCTCGCCTATCGTGCCAGTGATGGCCAATTATTGTGGTCCGGGGGCAGCGCTTCGGCCAACTACGGATCGCCCTACTTGACGACTCTCTCGGGAGTTCGACAGATCCTGGTCTTCAACAGCAAGAGGATCCACGCCCACGATCCCGATTCGGGTCGGGTGCTCTGGGAGTACCCGTGGGGAAATGGCCAACCGCAAGTTGCGGTACCAGTGGTCATTGCGACGAACCGCGTCCTCTTCTCCAGCGGTTACGGGGTTGGCAGTGAACTCCTTGAAATCCAGGCAGGACCGGATGAAGGCCTCACCGCCACCCGTGTCTGGCAGTCCAAGCGAATGAAGGCCAAATTCGCCAATCTCGTAGCACGCGATGGCTTCCTCTATGGCCTGGATGATGGCATGCTCGCCTGCCTCGACCTCAAGGACGGCGCACAAAAATGGAAAGAAGGCCGCTACGGACACGGCCAAGGATTGCTGGTTCGCGATCTCTTCCTGCTCATGGCCGAGGATGGGGAACTCGTGCTCCTTCGACCCACTCCCGAGGGGCCCGGCGAGTTGCACCGCTTTCGGGTGTTTGAGTCAAAGACCTGGAACCCGATTGCTTTGGCCGGAGACCTCCTTCTCGTGCGAAACGACCAGGAGTCCGCCTGCCTCCGACTTCGCCTGTCTGCACCTTGAAAATCGTCGTGCTTTCCCTGACATCCCCGTTACTCTTCATCCCATGAGTTTGCGACCGCAATCTGAACAGCTCTTCGCCGAAGCCCTTCGTTACATTCCCGGGGGGGTTAACTCACCCGTACGGGCCTTTCGAGCCGTAGGCGGGCAACCGTTCTTTGTGAACCGAGCGAAGGGCAGCCATATCTGGGATGTGGATGGCAACGACTACATCGACTACGTCTGCACGTGGGGCCCTGCCATCCTGGGCCATGCGCATGAGCCAACCATTCGTGCAGTCCAACGTGCCGCGGAGAATGGAACCAGTTTCGGAATCCCCAATCCATACGAAGTGACGATGGCCAAGTTGATCTGTGGCGCGGTCCCCAGCGTGGAGAAGGTGCGGATGTGCAACTCCGGAACCGAGGCCACCATGTCCGCCATACGGCTGGCACGCGGGTTCACCGGGCGCGACAAGATCATCAAGTTTGATGGTTGCTATCATGGCCACGTGGATTCCCTGCTGGTGAAAGCGGGCTCGGGTGCCCTGACCTTTGGCAATCCCGATAGTGCGGGCGTTCCAAAGGCGTTCACCGAGCACACGCTCGTCGTCCCTTTCAACGACCCGGAGGCTGTCCAAGCCGTTTTCACCGCGAACCCAGGCCAGATCGCGGGCATCATTCTCGAACCTGTGCCGGGAAACGCCGGGCTCTACCTGCCAAAACCTGGCTATCTCGAATTCCTGCGCCAAATCACTGAAAAGGAAGGCGCGCTGCTGATTTTCGATGAGGTCATGACCGGTTTCCGGCTGGCCAAGGGAGGCGCACAGGAGCGTTTCGGCATGAAGCCGGACTTGTCGTGTTTCGGCAAGGTGATTGGTGGTGGGCTGCCAGTAGGGGCCTTCGGGGGGCGCAAGGAAATCATGGATTGCCTCGCACCACTCGGCCCCGTTTATCAAGCCGGCACCCTCAGCGGCAATCCACTAGCTATGGCTGCGGGAATCGCCGCCCTCGAGGCCCTCTTCGCTGGGGACACCTACGCTCGCTTGGAGAGCTTGGGGCAAAAGCTGGAGGACGGCCTCCGCTCCGCCGCCCTGGACGCCGGTGTGGACGTCACGTTCAACCGCTGCGGGTCCATGTTTTGTGGCTATTTCACCTCTGGCCCGGTTCATAACCTATCCGACGCCATGCGCAGTGATCGCTCCTTTTTCAACCGCTATTTCCACAGCCTTCTGGATCAAGGTATCTACATCGCCCCGTCGCAGTTCGAAGCAGGTTTCCTTTCCGCGGCTCATTCGGAGGAAGATATCGAGCGAACGGTAACCGCAGCCCGAAAGGCGCTCCAGGTAGCCAAGGCGGGCTAGCCCTGAACACAGAACTGACGCTCACACAGCGATGAAACTATGAGGATTCTAGCGATCGATCACGGCACGAAACGAATGGGTATCGCTGTCAGCGATGAGTTGGCCATGACTGCTCAACCCCTTGAGTACATCCTCGCCGAGCCGTTTTCCGCGTTCCTCGAGCGGCTAAAGGAAATCCTCCGCGAGAAGGAGGTGGATTTGATCCTTGTCGGTATGCCCCGGAACATGGATGGCAGCTACGGCCCCGCCGCGCTGAAAGTCCAGGAATTCGTGGGTGTGCTCAAGGAAGCCGTCACGATTCCGATTAAGTCGTGGGACGAGCGCCTCACCTCGACCCAGGCCAACCGCTTCTTGATTGAGGCGAATGTCCGACGCGACCAACGGAAGCAGAAAGTCGACCGCGCGGCCGCCGCCATCCTGCTCCAGAGCTACCTCGACTCCAGGTCCATGATGTAGCTTGGCTGTGTCCTCAAGAACCATGGATCCCGCCTCGGCTCCAACCGAAATGCTCAAAGCGTCTGCTGGACCCGACCGAGTGCCCGCCGGGCACACTCGGGTGCGTTTGACCATCTCTTACGACGGAACGAACTACGCCGGATGGCAACTCCAGAAAATCGGCACAGGCGTGCAAGAGTTGATCGAGCGGGCGCTGGGAAAGCTCTTCAAGCCAACCCCCAGGCTGCACAGTTCCAGCCGAACCGACACCGGCGTGCACGCTCTGGCAATGGTCGCACACCTGGATATTCCCAAGGATCAATTTCGGATGACTTGCCAGAAGCTGGTGCTCGCCATCAATGCGCACCTGCCGGACGACATTCGCGTCACAGCGGCTGGCAAGGCGCCTCCTGGTTTTCATGCCCGTTTTCAAGCACGCGGCAAGCAGTACCGCTACTCCATCTGGAATCACCGGGCGATGAACCCCCTGCTTCGGACCCAGGCGTGGCACTTCACCCGTCCACTGAACCTAAAAGCCATGCGTGCGGCAGCGGCGCGCCTGCTCGGCTACCATGACTTCCGCGCCTTGGCAGCCAACCGCGGTTACCCCTTCACCACCACCCACCGCACCTTGACAAAGTGCCAAATCCAGAAGCGGAAAGAACTGCTCACGGTGATCATCGAAGCCGACGGATTCCTGTACAGAATGTGCCGCGGCATTGTTGGGACGCTCGTCCAGGCCGGGCTTGGCCAGCTTCGCCCTGAAGACATCGACCAGATCCTCCTTAGCCGCGATCGCCGCAAGGCCGGCGCAAGCGCACCCGCCCATGGCTTGGTGTTGTGGAAGGTTTTCTACACAAGGAAGGCAGCCGCTTCCCCTGCGGATTCCGATGCCGAGGAGTGACCATGCACGTCGTCCTCGTCGAACCGGAAATCCCTCCCAATACCGGCAACATCGCCCGGCTCTGCGCTGCCACCCGCACGCGGCTGCATCTGATTGAGCCTTTCGGATTCCAGTTCGACGATCGCCAACTGAAGCGCGCTGGCATGGACTACTGGCAGCAGGTGCAATGGCATCGCTGGCCCAACTGGCAAGCGTTTCTGGACCAGCAACCCGCATCGGCCCGGTTGTGGTTTGTGGAGTCCGATGGTCCACGGCAATACACGCAGATCGACTTCAACGCCGAAGATTACCTCGTTTTTGGCCGCGAAACCGCCGGTCTTCCCAAGTCCTGGCTCCAGGCCCATCCGGAGCGATGGATCCGGCTCCCCATGTTCAACCCCGATTCTCGGTCCTTGAACCTCTCCAACTGCGTCGCGGTCGTGCTCTACGAGGCTCTCCGTCAGCAAGGTTTTCCAGGAGAGATTACCCCCCCTTGACCAGACAATCCGGAGCCAACTGCTTGGCCCGGCATACCAGTTCCCAGTCCTGACGCAGATCGGCAAAACGAAAGCTGGGCACACCACTCTGTTGCTGTCCCAGGAATTCTCCCGGGCCGCGCAACCGCAAATCCTCTTCCGCAATGGCGAAGCCATCGTGCGTCTTCTCCAGAATCGCCAGTCGCTCCCTCACTTCCTGTGTTCGGGATTCGGCCACCAAAATGCAGAAGCTGTCGTGACAACCTCGTCCAATTCGGCCTCGCAACTGATGCAGTTGAGCTAACCCAAAACTGTCCGCATTCTGCACCAACATCACCGTCGCATTGGGAACGTCCAAACCCACCTCAATCACCGTGGTCGCCGCCAGGACGGCAATCCGGCCCGCGGCAAAATCGCGCAGGGCTGTTTCTTTCTGCTCGGCCGACAGCCGACCGTGAAGCAATCCCACCGTGTGCGGAGCGAAAGCTTGCCGCAACGCTTCCACCTCCTGCATGACGGCCTTGCCACCCCCCGACAAATCCCCGTCTTCAACTCGCGGATAGACCAGATAGGCTTGTCTCCCTTTTTGCAGTTCCGCTTTCACGAAATCGTAGATCTTCGGCAGACTCTTCGCCTCCCGCACAAATGTCCTGAGGTGACCGCGCCCTCCAGGAAATCCCTCCAGCACGGACACTTCCAAGTCGCCGTACAGGGTTAGTCCCAGTGTCCGCGGGATGGGTGTCGCCGTCATCACGAGCAGGTGAGGGTACTCCCCTTTGCGCACCAGCGTCTCCCGCTGCACCACGCCAAACTTGTGTTGCTCATCGATGAGAACAAGTCCCAGACGCGATGGCGCATAGCCGTCTTCGAGCAAGGCATGGGTGCCGATCGAGAGGCAAGGTGCCACGGTCGCGGCCCCAGGATCGTCCATGCCTGATATCACTTTGCGACTGGAGGTCAGAAGCGCCACCCGAATCCCTAGCGGTGCAAACCACTCCAGAAACCGTTGCCAATGCTGTTCAGCCAGCACCTCTGTCGGCACCATCAGCGCCACGGAAAACCCGCTCTCCAAAGCCATCAGCGCGCTGCACGCAGCGACGACCGTCTTACCAGCCCCCACGTCCCCCTGCAATAAACGGCGCATCGGATGCGCTCCACTCAGCTCGGAACGGATCTCCCGGAGCACTTTGACCTGCCCTTCCGTCAGGGCGAAGGGCAGCCTGACCAGAAAAGGCCGCATCAGGCGATTGTCACCGCCACAAGGAAGTCCTCGAGCTACGGTCTCCAAGCGCCGACGCCGCGACTGGAATTCCAGTTGCAGATCGAGCAACTCATCCAGGGCAAGCCGCTGGCGAGCCAATTCCGGCTGGGTCGGAGTCTCAGGGAAGTGCAAGAACCGTAGTGCCTCCGCATGCGTTGGCAAATCGCCCACATCCAACGCGGATCTTGGGTCGGGGAGCTTGTCGCCCAGTCCCTGCAAAGCCTGCCATACCAAGCCCCGTAACCCACGTTGCTGGATCCCCTCGGTCAAAGGATAGACCGGCACGATCCGCCCCACATGCACCGACGCGCCTTCTCCTTCCTCCAGGGTCTCCGTTTCCGGATGGTCCATGGACACAGGCTTCCCAGAACCCACTTTCCCGAAAACCAGAAGAATATCCCCCACCGAGTACTGGGACTCCAGATAAGGCATATTCCACCACCGACAATGCAAACGACCGGTCCCATCCTCCAGAACCAATTCAAAGACCGACTTGGCTCCATGCCGCCAACGCTTCACGCCCGCCGCCACCACCGAACCCTGGACCAGTGCCGGAGATTGGGGAACCACGTCCCGGATGTGGCAAGGCGAACGGCGATCCTCATGCCGGACCGGGCGATGAAGAACCAGATCTCCCACCGTTTGAATCCCCAGCCGCAACAAGACCTCCGCTCGCTCCGGTCCCACTCCGCGAAGAACTGTGACCGGAGCCTCCCAGGTGATCTCCCCCCGCTCAGCCATGCAGCAACCATGACGTTCTTGTGCTCCGCTGGCAACCCGACTTTTCAAGCCGGACATGGCGTTCACACCCCACTTCCTCAGGCCGGGTGCATAGCCTCTCGAATTGCCTTCAGTAGGTTCTCTGGCGGACAGGGTTTGGAGAGGAAAAGAATGGCTGAAGCTGCCATCTTGCTCAGGGCCGGAAGTTCGGTGCTGTAACCGCTGGTTACGATGACCTTCAAGGTTGGGCAAACAGCCAAGAGCCGGGTTGCCAACTCCAAACCCGAAAGCTCACCCGGCATGACCATGTCGGTGTAGACGAGCCCGATCTTATCCCGGTTCTTTTCCCAGAGCCTGAGCGCTTCCGCACCGTCGGCTGCTTCCAGCACATCGTACCCAGCGCTGGCCAGGAAGGACCGCGCTGTCTCACGTACCATCGGTTCGTCCTCAACCAGCAGGATCGTCTCTCTGGAATCGGGAGCAAACAAGCGGGGGGCAACAGCGGGGGTGCTGACTGACTCCTCCACCAGCGGAAGATAAACACGAAAAACGCTACCCTGCCCAAGTGCGCTCTGCACTTCGATCCAGCCCTGGTGCTGTTGGACAATCCCGCGCACGGTGGACAGACCCAGCCCGGTGCCTTTCCCCACCTCTTTCGTGGTAAAGAATGGCTCAAAGAGCCGTTTAAGTGTCGCCTCGGTCATCCCGCAACCTGTGTCCGCCACGGTGAGGCAGGCGTGTCGACCCGGGCGGGCGTCGACCCGGGCGTTGGGATCTTCCACCTGCACCAGTTCGGCATTCAACCTGATGGTCAGCAAACCGCCTTGAGGCATTGCATCCCGCGCGTTGTAGCAGAGGTTAATGAGCACTTCCTCGATCAAAGCCTTGTCGGCGCTCACGCGGAGCTGGGGTTGAATGCCCGAATAATCGAAGGCGATACGATTGCCCAGGACCGGCTGCAGCATCCCGCTGGCTCTGGCAACCGTTTCTCCAAGATCGAGGATCTCGCGCCGCATCACCGACTGCCTGCTGAAGGCCAGCAACTGCTTGATCAGGCCTGCAGCCCGTCGGACTAGAGCATCTAAATCCGACAGCAGAGCCTGATCGCTTGTGCTCAGACGCATACGGAGCAGGCTCAGACTTAGCATCATGGCCGCAAGGATATTGTTGAACTCATGTGCCATGCCTCCTGCCAGATGGCCGATTCCCTCCATCTTTTGAGACTCCCGGAGCCGCTCTTCCATTCCTCTGCGTTCGGTGACGTCCTCCACAATGCAGAGGTGCCGCCGGCTCTCGCCCGCTTCGACCGTCACGGGCACAACCGTAATGCTGGTCCAGACCACGGTGCCGTTGGGGCGCAAAAGGCGCCGGTTCATTTGAAAGCCAGGAATGCTCCCAGCGTTCAGTTGCCTCATTTTTTCCTGGTATTCCTGCGCATCATCAGGGTGGGTGATCCTCATCCAATCCAGGGACAGCGTCTCCTGCCTGCTGCGCCCTGCGATCTCAGTGAAACGTTCGTTGATTTCGAAGATGCTGCCCGTAAGGGAATCGATAAGCGCCACGCCCATGGGGGACTTCTCAAAAATGCTTCGGTACCGAAACTCCGACTTCTCCATCTGTGCCAAGGCCAACTCGGCCCGACCCTGCGCCTCCACCAACTCGGCGGTGCGAATCTCAACCTTCCGCTCGAGGTTGGTGTTGAGGTCGCGCAGAGCCTGCTCAGCCGCTTTGCGCACCGTAATGTCGCTGACCACGCCTCGCATACCTGCTGAAGCCCCATCCGACCCGTAGTAGACCCGGCCCAAAGCAGCAATCCAACGTTCTGTGCCGTCAGGCCAACGGACCCGATACTCGTGGTGGAACTCCGTGCGCCCCTTCAGGCTACTATGAACGGCCTGGGTGGCAGCCTCGCGATCTTCCGGATGAACGGAAGCCTCCCAGACGGCAAAACTCAACTTCGAATCGGGCCGAACCCCATGAAAGGCGCGGCAGATGTCCGACCAGGCCAGTTGATCCTCAGCGATGCTCCAATCCCAAATGCCCAACTGGGCTCCGTCCACCGCCAGGCGCAGTCGTTCCTCGCTTTCTCTCAGCTGCTCGGTGAGCCGTCGGGCGATCTGCCAGGCTTGAAACCGGGTGTTCATGACCGAGACGAATAATCCGGAGAGCAACAGACTCGTCGACAAGCCCCCGCACAAAACCAGCCACACTTTACCGTAGTCCACAGCCAAGGGCTGGGGACCCGCAGGAGTAAAGAGTAGGGTCCACTGGCGTCCTGCGGCAGTAATCTCCTGCCTCAGCGAGGGTCTGGATCCAACTGGCCTGACTCCCTCCCCAGCCGCCTGGCTGTCATAAAGGAGGTTCTCAGGTGATGCGACCGCACCGTCAAACACCTCCAAGCGGACCCGGTTCTGGCCGGCCAAATCCCACCCCCCCAAGATCCCCTGCATCAGGTCGTTCATTCGGTAGGGGCTGTAGACCCAGCCAAGGAGGGCCTCGCGTCGCTGAGCCTTGGTCTCGTTGGGCACGTTCTTGCGATAGACCGGCACATACATCAAGGTGCCTGCTTGGACATCCTTCTCGGTTTCCTGTACAAGCGTAACCCGACCCGAGAGAGCGGCGGTGTTCTCATCCTGAGCCCGCTCCATGGCCTCGCGTCGGACCGGTTCGCTAAACATGTCGTACCCAAAAGCACGCAGATTCCGGTTCGTGAAGGGTTCGAGGTAAATAATGGAGGAATAGATCTCACGCTCACCCTCGGGACGTACTTGGTACGTCGGAAAGCCTTCTGCCCGGATTTCCTGAACGTGTTGTGACAATCTTTCGCGAGGGATCTTCAGCGAAAAACCGATCCCCTGGATGCCGGGGAGTTGCTGATCCACTTTCTGAAGATCAGTGAAGAGCCGCCACGCATGGCGGTCCACCCCGCCTGCGACCTGGAAGAAGGCCGCCCCACTGCGCAAAACCTGTTCGTGCGCTCTCAGACGATCGCGGATCTTGCCGCGGATCTCCTCGCAAACGAAACCGAACTCACGCCGGGCGCCTTGGTCGAGGTCGGATTTGACATAAAGCGCCGCCAAGGAGCTCGTCAAGACACCCACGAGCAGAATGACCCACGCCCGCCACGAACCACGTTTGGCAGCGCTTTGTGGCAGAGTCGGGATGCTTTTGTCAGTCTGCTTTATCAGAACGCCCCCCTTCCGTCACCGCAATACCTCCGCCCGTTCGGTTCCTTGCTCAGGAGATGGACTGTTACATCGTTTCGCGACATGCCGATCTATACAAAGCTATAATCTCGGAAAACGAGAATAGCAATCATACATTAGTGCACCTACAAATCCCACTAGACACTGGCGGCATCGACAGAACCCGCTCTGTGGATAAGGAATCAAGCCTGAACACTCTCAAGACTTGTCGTCAACCACCGAAGCTGGCAGCATCTCATCCATGAAACTCATTTCCTGCGCAGAACGCTGTGCTCGGCAATTGTCCCTCTTCCTGTTTCTGTCCTCCGTGCTGTCCTTCCCCTCCGCTGCGGGCACGGATGCCGACCTTGCCTCGCTTGGATATGTCTTCCGCCAGGAGCTCCAGCAAAAGACCATGCCTTATTGGTACGACACCGCCGTGGACTGGAAACGCGGTGGCTACCTCCTGTCGGATGACGCGGTGGCAGGCCGCAGACCGGCACGCGAGAAGCAGTTGGTGGGCCAGACCCGAATGATCTGGACCTTCTCCCACATCCATCGCAAGGGCCTCTGCCCGGACTCCAAGCGGGACTACCTGCTCGCCGCCCGCGAGGGTTATGATTTCCTGATTCGGCATTTTCAAGATCCCGAGAACGGAGGCTACTACTGGAAAACCGATCTGAATGGCAACCCCACCCAGGACGCGAAACTCCTCTACGGTCAGTCCTTTGTCGTCTATGCCCTGATCGAGTATTACCGAGCCAGCGGAGACCAATGCGCTCTGAAAAATGCCCTGCGTCTTTACGAAGTCATCGACGCCAAACTCCACGATGACAAACATGGGGGGTGGATGGAGCATGCCGCCCGCAACTGGGAGTTGCTACGCCCTGGAGATCCAAGGAACGAGGTGGAGGTAGTGGGTCTGAAGAGCGCCAACTCGCACCTCCATTACATGGAAGCCCTGACAGAACTCTACGAGGAAACAGACAACTGGCTGGTCGGACGTTCCCTCAAGGAAGCCCTGCGAATCAACCAGACCTATTTCTATCCCGCAGACGCCCGCCTCGCTGCATTCCATCGGAACCCGAATTGGAGTTCCGTCCAAGATCCGCGGAGCGCAGGTCTCTCCTACGGCCACAACGTGGAGTTCGCCTGGCTGATGCTCCGCGCGCAGGAAGTCCTGGATCAAAAGCCTGCCTGGGGCCATTTCGAGTCGGTCTTGCGTCACTCGCTCCAGTACGGATATGACTGGGAAAGAGGCGGTCTGTACGATCGAGGCTTCAGCGACAGCCCAGCTGCAAAGCGCGACAAGGTCTGGTGGGCACAAGCCGAAATGATGGCGGCCCTCAGCGACGCTCTGCGTCACCAGTTCGATCCTTCTTATCGCGAAGCGCTCATCAAACTCTGCGGTTTCGTGCGACAATACCAAGCCGATCCCAAGGATGGCATCTGGATGGACACCGTCACCGAAGAAGGGAAACCCAAGAGCACGGGCAAGGCGCACAATTGGAAGGCGAACTACCACGACGTTCGTGCCATCGTGAAATTCGTGGATACCTTCGCGCCGATGGTCAAGAAGTGAACCAGCATGCCACTCCGTAGTCGTCCCCGGAAGAGGGTGAGTGTCCGTCCAGGCTGCTTGCCCTTGCACTCTCGATCCTCCGCGATGCAAAACAGAAGACCCTTCTTCCTGTCTGTTTCGGTTTTCTTAGTCGCACACTGAATCTAACACTTTGACGATTTCGGGATGAACCCGAGATGGGTTCGGGCGTTTGGTACGGAGTCTAAGAGGAAGTAATCCGCAGAGCCAGATGTTCGCAGATGAGCATAAAAGGGAGTGTCATGAAAAATCAATATCTGCGGCTATCTGCGAGCCTCGGTGGATCTCCATTCTCGCGCGCTGGATCGAGCACTTTGTCTGAACGGGAGAGGGTGTCATGGAGTACGGCGCGAAGCGAAGCGCCACGCCGTTTTCGGAATCCGTTCACACATTCCCACTCCGCGTGAAATGGGAAGTGCGCCGTCTTCCGACGGCGGCTACAAGAGAGAACGAACGGCGGGGCTGCGACCGTCGCCCTAGCTTTTGGGAGGTGTGAAGGGTCCAGCACAAAGGATCTTCACCATGAAGAGCAGGAAGGACCATGAAGCGGGTTTCTGTTCCTGTTTCATCAGGATCTTCGTTCACTTCGTTACCTTCTGTAAGACAATGACGGCGCGGTGCTGAGGCCTGCCCTAACTTGCCTGGGGCGGATTCCCATTTGTGTGATTCGTGTCATTCGTGGTTACGCTTCGACAAAGTGTGCGATTCAGTGTGCGACTAAGTCGGAGCCTTTTCTGTGCTCTCCTCTGTTCTGTGGTGAACGAGAGGCGGCGGGCTGCGGAGAGCCCCACCTTGATCGTGGCCCGCCCCCCATTTGCGCAGATTAGCGTTCCTTCGCGGTTCCTTGTCTCGAAAAAGTAACCAAAAGAAATCAGGAATCGCTTGCCTTCTCATCCCGGATCTGCTTATCCTCGACTCCAAGCTGAGTAAAATCATGTTATGAAATCGAGGTGTGGGGTCTCTTTCGTGTTTTCGGTAGTCTGAGGGCACTGCCGATGGTTCTGCTGATCCTCCTCTCTCCTCCCCGCTTGAACGGCGCGACGTACTGGATTGCGCCACCAGGTTCCACTTCCCACCACCATTCCAGCGAGCTCAATGGAACCTCAAGTCTGCCGAGGCCATCAACAACCAAGGGGTCATCGTCGGCAACGGGAAGTTCGGAGATAATCCTTTCGACTCAGGGTCGGCCAAGGATTATGCTTGGATTCTGATTCCTCAACCGGAGGCACAGCCATGAGCCATATGTTCTTAGCCATAGTCTTCGGCCTCGGAGTCTGCATTGATGCTACTTGCGTGAGCTCGGTTCAGGCTCAGGAACCGGGCTGTCCCAATTACTACGATTGTGGTTCAAACAGCGTTTGGAGCAATGGAGGGACGCTTGGAGGTTCCACCAATATCCTTGATTTGGATTTGGACGGCAAGATGGACTTTCGCTTGATTGATCGGATTGCCGGCGGGAAGCGCGGAGAGCAAATCCCGTACTTGATCTGCGGTTGGAGGGACGAAACCCAAGCCTTATTTGCAGAGCCTCATGTCCAGATGTACCTCAGCAAGGAGATCTGGGGGGGCTGTATGTACATCCCGCCCGAGGCTCGGCTCACTCAAGGCCAGACCCTTCCGGCCAAGCCCGCTCTCGATAGCGCTTGGGGATGGATCCAGCCCACCAACGTTGCGCGGCTGAAAGGAATCGGGTTTGGGTGGACCTACCGGACTTTGAGTTACGGCATCCCCTCCATAAACCCGGATATCTCCATCGAACCCGGGTACCTTAAGCTAGGGCCTCCCTCAGCCACCAATGTTCTGTTCGGTTTTCGTATCCAGAGCACTGACGGGTGGCACCTAGGTTGGGTGAGGTTGGTGTTCTCCGAAACACCCAAGGGAGGTAAGGTGGTCCAAATAGCTGAGGCCTCCGTCAACCCAATTCCGGATCAGGATGTGGTGGCCGGAGTCCGCGCGGGTACTGTCCTTCAAGTAGGCGCAAAAGGCACAAATGCAATCAACCTCTCCTGGTCCACCAACGCCACCAACATGGTCTTGGAACAGAAGCTGAAGCTCAGCGATCCCGCCTGGGTCACGGTGCCGGGCATCACCAACAACCAGTACACGGTCACGCCCACGAATCCGTCCTCATTCTACCGGTTAAAGACGGTTCCGTAATCGCTGTCGGAAGACGGCGAGTGATTGGCTGTGATTCCAGCGCGGCCTGGAGTTTGACTCTATTGAGGAACACTTCCTTTGTCGCACACTTAATCTAACACTTTGTCGTTTTCGCGATAAACCCGAGATGGACTCGAGGGCTGCAGGAGGGGGAAAGCGGCACCTGGGCGGCGCCGCACTCCAAAACCTGGCGGGTTTTGCACGCACGTTCCGTTGTGCGGCAGCTTGTGCAGTGCGCGGCGCAGCTCGTGGTGCCAGCGGAAAGCCAGTTTAGTTCATCCGTGGCGGCACCCAGGCATTCGTGTCATTCGTGTCATTCGTGGTTGTCTCTTCTGGCTTCTGTGTGCTCTGTGTGTTCTGTGGTGAGTCGGGACGGCGGGCTGCGGAGAGCCCGGCCCTACCTTGATCTTGTTCCGCTGCCCACTACTTCGATCGGCCCTTCTTGTGCAGCAGCAAGGCCGCCCAGACTCCGGAGAGCGCTCCAGAGAGGTGAGCTTCCCAGGAAACACCGGCGTCCCTCGGCAACACTCCATACACAATCCCCCCATAGAGCAAGAAAACCACCACCGCTATCAGGATCCCGCGCCAACTGCGCAGGAGAAACCCGCAAACGAGGAGATACATGAACAGACCGTAAATAATGGAGCTTGCCCCCAGGTGGATCGCGTTTCCACGACCGATCAACCAGGTGCCCAAGCCGCTGACAATCCAGATCATGGCCAAGGAGGAGACGGGGCGGTACGCCGCATCGGCAAACAGCAGCATCAACAGCAAAAACAACGGAGCCGCATTGGTCGTCAGATGTCCATAGTTGGCATGCAGCAACGGCGAGCACACCACTCCGAGGAGCCCTGGAACCGTTCGGGGGAGGATTCCGAATTGCCGCGTTGGAAGATGGAAGACAAAAGTCAGAACGCCAATGGCGAACATTACCCCCACCAGGATGGCGCTGATCTCGACGGCGTCCCCCATGGAACGCTTTTTCGGTCCGTTACCCATCGGCGGATTGTGACACGATCCGGCTGGACGCGCAACGATGGCGGCATCACGTGTAGCCCCAACCGAACCGTGCCGGTGAATAACCGGTCCTTGACTTCCACTCGGGGCGAGTCAGCCTGCCGCCGACTGACTGAAGTGTCGTCCAAACCCTGAAGCTGGGTCTCGAATTCGACGCGTATCTCTATGAAACGCCTTTCGCTGGGCCAAGCCGTCCTGACTGGCCTGACCGTCCTTCTTCTCGCCACCTCCTGTTTTCGTTCCCCCCTCAAAAACACGGGTGTAGAACTCGTGCTCGGCTCAGAAATCCTGGAACCTTCCACCACCTTTGAACTCCGGTTCGAGCAGGCGATTGTTTCCTCAGACCGGGTCGGTGTGTCTAATTCCTTGTCCCCGTTGGTTTTATCCCCAAGCTTGCCTGGCGAGTTTGTCTGGTTCACCCCCCGCAGCGGGGTTTTTACCCCCACCGCTCCGATGCGGATGGCCACTCTGTATCGTCTGCAGCTCAGGCCCGGGCTGAAAAGCCCCCAGGGATCGCCCGTAGCAGCCCATCTGGACCGGGAACTGCGGACTCCCGGATTCCAAGTACGCAGCGTACAACCTGGGAGCATGGATGCGAGTAACGCCCCCGCTCTCCCCAACCTTCGACTGGACTTCAACGGCGGAGTCGATGCCAGCACGCTGTCGCAGTACGTGCATTTCCAGGATACTGCAGGCCACAGGGTGCCAGCCCAGGTGAAAGCCCTGAGACAATCTGAATGCAGCGGTTACGCCTACGGGACCTGGTGGGGTTCCGGCCAACCCGAGAAAACCTGGTTCCAGCGTTTCGGGAGCGGGGGAGTCAAGCCGACGATCCCCAAATCGGGTCATCCCCAGGCAAGCACCGAAACTGCCCCAGACGAGTGGCTGACGAACAGCGTGCACGTCTGGCCCGCCTCCCCGCTTCCGCCGGGAAAAGGATGGAGGCTTCTGGTGCGAAGAGGATTGCCGTGCACCGAACAGGCTGGACTGCGGCTGGAGACCGACTGGTCCCAACCCCTTGGAGACGTGCAACCGTTCCAGGTTCAAGGCGTGGAAGCCCTGAATACAATCTCGCGTGGCCGGCGGCTCCAAATCCTGCTCAACAAGTCGCTGGGGGAGAATGTCATCGCCACCAATATCACCGACTGGGTCGAGCTCACTCCATTGCCAACGGGGTTAGAAGCCGATCTCGGATGGCAGGGAATCGCTCTCAAAGCCAAGTTCGATCTGGAGCGAACTTACACCCTCAAGATCAAGGCCGGGTTACCCGCCAACGGAGCGTTACCTCTGGCCAGAGATTTCCAAACCAACTTCACGTTCTCCCCTGTTCCATCCCGTCTCTACTTGCCGGTCTTCTCCACTTTCCAGTTCGCCTCCGGGCACCGCCAGTTTCCACTGCTATCGATCAACCTCGATGAGGCTCTGATCACCACGAAACTGCTTGAAGAACCGACGCTGATCCATGCTCTCCGGGGTTACCGAAGTTACTACCGTGAAGCGCGTGAATCCGATGACTGGCTGGAACCTTTCCGCGGCATCGACTTCAATCAAGTGCCCGGGGTAACGATCCATTCCGAATTACTGCGATTCGAGAATCAACAGGACCAAGCCCAACGAACCCTGATGGATTGGGACATGTTACTGGGGCACAGGAGGCATGGAGCCGTTGCCTTGGATGTGCGCACCCACACCAAGGTAGGCTCCGCGGGAAGAGGTCTTGGGGCCCAAGCCCTAGTGCAAGTCACCGACATGGGATTGGCTTGGTTCAGATCCCCTAACCGCACCCTCGCCTATGTTTTCTCTCTCTTGGACGGAAAACCGATGCCCGGAACCGAACTAGGAATCAGAAATGACGAAAACCAGGTCCTGGCGAAATCGGTGGCCGACAGTCAAGGAACGGCCCTTTTGTCGTTCGGGCTCGGTGCCGATCCTGCCTGGCTTATGGGGAAATCTCAGGACGACCTCTTCGCAGCCAATTTGTCGGAACACGGATTGCCCCTATACCAATATCGAATCCCGATCGACTGGGATCACTCGGACACCAATGGCCTTGAAGTTCTGCTCTTCTCCGACCGGCCTACTTATCGTCCCGGCGAGACGCTGTACGTCAAAGCGATCGCCCGGGAGAGAACGTCGGACGGCCTGAGGTTACCGTCGATCCGAGAGCTCCGTCTTCAGCTGCTCGACCCTGAGTCCGCCATGGTCCAGGAAACCAATCTAACCTTGTCCTCGAGCGGATCCGTCGCGTGGTCGACGATTGCCCCCAGCACTCCGCTCGGGAATTACCAGTGGGTCCTCACCGCCCTGGGAAAGAGTTTTGAACACCAGGTTCGCATCGCCGACTATCGGCCCAACGCCTTCGAGATTCTCTGTCCCTCGACTCGGGTGTATCCCCCCGACACGGAAGCCACGCTAAACCTCCAGGCCCGCTACCTGCACGGGCAACACCTCTCCAAAGCCGACGTCGTCTGGTACGCGGACCTGAACGCTTCTCGGTTCGCACCGCCAGGCTTCGACTCCCTGGTGTTCGGCAACCAAGCGGGCAACCCTGCTCTCGACCTCCAGCCCATCTCGGTGCATCAACAGGGAAACGGACCCTACGATGCCACGAACGGCTTTGCCATTCAGATTCCCTTCCCACCCATGAGTAAGGTGCCAGAACCCCTCCTCGGAGAATTGCTGGTGGAAGTCACAGATCTGAATCAGCAGACCGTCTCCCACACCACCACCTTCACCCGACACAGCTCGGACTTCTACCTAGGCCTAGCACCTCTCAACGGCAGCTATCGTCAAGGGGTGGACATCCCGATCCGTTGCACGGCAGTGGGAACAGACGGAAACCCGTGGCCCTCGAGGGTGGCGGCGGAGATCACCATCAGCAGCATCGAATGGTCTACCGTGCGCGTCGAGTCGGCCGGGGGTGCCTTGTCGTACCGAAATGAACCCACCGTCCAGGAAGCATGGCGTTCTGCGACTCAAACCCTCCCAGTCATCAAGGACGGCACAAAATACGGATGGACTTCGGAGGCAGATTCCGCACCTGTGTTCCGTCCCGAGAAGGCAGGCCAGTACCTCCTCGAGATTCGTGCCAAGGACGACGCTGGCCGCGAGGTGGCGACAATACAGGAGTTCTCCGTCGCCGGGAAAGGCGAACTGGCTTGGAACTATCGGAACGAGGTGCAGATAGAACTGGTCCCTGACAAGGAAGAATACCGGCCAGGCGATATCGCACGAATCCTAGTCCGGACGCCGCTGGAAGGCAGCGCCCTCGTCACCGTGCAAAGGGAGCATGTACTCCGACACTTCACCACCAATCTAGTCGGAAATGCCCCCCTTGTTTTGGTGCCGATTGAGGCGGGAGATAGCCCGAATGTGTTCGCCTCGGTGCTGCTGGTGCGCGGAGCGGAGCAGTCCAAGCAAGAGACACGAATCCCTCAATACCGCCTCGGTTACTGCAAGCTGAAGGTGACCCAACCCGAGACCCGGCTGGAGGTGGCAATCGAGCCCAGCGCGACGCATTACCGACCAGGCAGCGAGGTCGAAGCGCGGATCCAGATCCGGGATTTCGAAGGAAAACCAGTTGGCCTGGCCGAACTCACGGTCTATGCCGTCGACGAAGGAATCCTGAGCCTGACGGGCTATGAGCCACCCGACCCTCGCGGGCACTTCCATCGGGAGAGACCACTGGGAGTTGAGGCAGCGCTCACTCTGCCCGGGATGATCCCGGAGGAACTGGAACGATTCTCTTTTCAGAACAAGGGTTTCCAAATCGGCGGGGGCGGCGGCAGGGCCAGTCGGAGTCGATTCCTGCCCTGTGCCTACTGGAACCCGGCCCTCGTCACGGACAGTTCCGGCGCTGCCACCGTCCGGTTCCCGTGTCCGGATAGTCTGACCCGCTACCGGCTTATTGCGGTCGCCGCCGCCCGCTGCGATCGATTCGGCACGGCCCAGAACACTTTCGAAGTCAACAAACCTCTCATGCTCGATCCGGCACTGCCTCCGTTCGCCAGGGTAGACGATGAACTCCAAGCGCGGAGCGTTGTTCACAACCGCACTGCGGAAAAGCAGCGGGTCAGCCTGACTCTCACCCTCGATGAACACGCGGAGTTCGGCGTGGATGGTTCGCGACGGCGGAGCCTGCACTTAGACCTCGGGCCGCACGAGTCGAAAGCCTGCGATTTTCTGGTCCACTTTCGTGTTGCTGGGCAAGCCCATTGGGTCTGGGAGGCAGTCGCCGAGGATGGAAAGACCGAGGAGTCTGAAAAATCGACCCTCTCCGATTCCGTTGTCAGCAACCTCGAGATAAAACACCGTGTGCCGCTGCTTCGCGAGATCCACCTAGGCCGACACCCGGCTGGCACCAACAGTCTGTTGACGGCCGTCAACCCACAGCTGCTCGCCGGGGAAGGCAAAGCCCGAGTGCGGATTTCGAATTCCCGCCTGGCGGATCTCCAAGGCGGGATCCAATACCTGCAGACCTACCCCTACGGCTGTGCGGAGCAAACCGCCTCCAGCCTGCTTCCCTGGTTGGTGACACCGTCCAACAGCACCCTCTCCGCCAGGCCAGGCCTGCGTCAAGAAGAGGCCATCCGGATTGGCGTCCACCGCCTGCTCTCGATGCAAACGTCCTCTGGAGGCCTGGGCTACTGGCCAGGCGACTCCAGGCCCGCGTTCTGGCCCAGCGCCTACGCGAGCCTCGCACTCACCCTCGCCAAGTCGGCCGGAGCCACCGTCTCCGCTGATCGAGTGAATCGATTGTGCACCTATCTCGAAGGTGAACTCCAGACCGATTCCAAAGACCCTGACCGTCTCAGCTCCCAGGCGCTGGCCCTCTATTCTCTCGCCAAAGCTGGCAGGCAAAACCGTCCCGCGGCCGATTCCCTCTTCAAGAAGAGGCGTTTCATGAGCCCGCAAGGACGCGACTGGCTCGCACTGGGAATGGCACTCTCACAAACCCCGCCAGAACTTCCACGCGAACTCTTGGAGATGAAACCAACTGGCGAGAGTTTTGGTGACGAAGGGTTCGAAAGCCAGGAAAGCGAGCTAGCCACCCGCTTGCTCGCCTGGCTCACCGTGGACCCGAATTCAGCCAAGATCGAGGTGCTGATAGCCGAGTTGCTGCAGACGAGGAAAGCGGGGCACTGGGGAAACACCCAAGGCAATGCCTGGGCCCTGCTCGCGCTCGCCGAATGCGAAAGGAAATCGGGGAGAGAATTGGCTCAGGGCGCCGCAAGCCTCCGGATCGGTTTCACTGAGATTCCCCTCCAATTCGAAGAGACAGCCACCACCATTCTCAAGGAGTTTCCGCTCACTCCAGGCACACCTCTCCAAAGCCTGATGCTGGCTCATGCCGCCTCAAACAACCTGTACAGCATGCTGGAGCTGGAGGTCCACCCCACCACCCCTCTCCAGCCAAGGCAGGACCGAGGATTCGCTCTCGCACGCACCTACACCCGCCTGGACGATGAAGGGAACTCCTTGCCCTTGGACCAGGCCAAGCCCGGCGACCGGGTGCTGATACAGCTCCAGCTCCATGTGCACGAGGCATCGCGCTTCGTCGCGATTGAAGACCCTCTCCCCGCCGTGCTGGAACCCATCCACACGGAGTTTCGATCTCAAAGGACCGGCGGGATGGAGAAGTTGGTTCGGGACTGGGTGAGCGATCACCGCGAGTTACACCAGGATCGAGCGATGTTCTTTGCGAATCGACTCGCGCCGGGGCAATACGAGATCCGTTATCTTGCTCGAGTCCGATGCTCAGGCACCTCTTTCGCGCCCGGAGCGCAAGCCCACGCGATGTATCGACCCAGCCGCTTTGGCTTCAGTGATTCGCAGACTCTCAGCATTTCTTCGGGTCTTCTCCGCTAGCACAGATCTTGCAGGAAGATACGTTAAGCCATTCCCTAACACCATGCGTTTGGGTTCTCATGCCGGATATTTCTGCTTTCGTTTCCTGAAGAGGGTGGTAGGTTGCCAGCATGGATTGAGGAATAGGCTGCTTGTTCGGGACGGGCTGCACAGGATGGGTCGTTGATATGACCACGCTGACGAACAGGGTCGGGTCGGAGACGGGAGCGTTGGCTCGGGTGCGCCTCCAGATCGGAGGTGCAGTCCAGGGTGTCGGCTTTCGTCCATTTCTTTTTCGGCTCGCATCGGATCTGAGCTTGCGCGGTTGGATCTCCAACTCTCCCCAAGGTGTGTGTGCGGAACTGGAGGGGACTTCTCAGGCCATCCAAGAACTTCTCCTTCGGATCGAGCCGGAGCGGCCTGCGCATAGTTCCATTCAGAGCTTCGAATCAGTCCATTTGGACCCCGTGTATTTTGAGCGTTTGGAGATCCTGCCCAGCCGCGACGACGGAGCCAAAACGGTTCTGATCCTCCCGGATTTTGCCACTTGCCCTGAATGCCTCAACGAAATCCTCAATCCACTGAACCGCAGGTACCGATACCCTTTCACCAACTGCACGCACTGCGGGCCGCGATTCTCTATCATCGAGGCCCTGCCGTATGACCGGAAGAACACCAGCATGGCCCGATTCGCCATGTGCCCGCTCTGTCAGGCCGAGTACGAGGATCCCCAAAACCGCCGCTTTCACGCGCAGCCCAACGCCTGTCCAGAATGCGGCCCCCAGTTGGAGCTCTGGGACCGCACCGGCAAGGTGCTGGCGCAACGGGATGCTGCGCTCTCGGGGGCAGTCGCCGCCCTGCAACAGGGAAAGATCGTCGCCCTCAAAGGCCTAGGCGGTTTTCAACTGCTGGCGGATGCATCCAATGAATCCGCCGTCCGGGTCCTCCGCGCCCGCAAGCATCGGGAAGAGAAACCTCTGGCGATCATGGCCGCTTCGCTGAGCCAAGCAGCACAACTCTGCGAAATCAACCCACTGGAGGCACGACTGCTCCGATCCGCGGAATCTCCCATCGTCCTGCTACGGCGTCATGAAGTTCACCCCTCGCTGCACTTAGCGGCCTCCGTCGCCCCCGGAAATCCTTATCTCGGCGTGATGCTCCCCTACACCCCGCTGCACCACCTTCTCATGCAGGACGTGCAGCTGCCAGTGGTAGCCACCAGCGGGAACGTTTCTGACGAACCGATTTGCACCGACGAACGGGACGCCCTCGCCAGGCTCGCGGGACTGGCTGATGTTTTTCTCGTGCACGATCGTCCGATCGTGCGCCACGTGGACGACTCGATCGCCCGGGTGATCCTGGGAAGAGAACTCGTCACTCGGCGTGCCCGAGGGTACGCCCCTCTCCCTATCCAGCTGCCGTTCACTTCGCCTGGGGTTCTTGCCGTGGGGGCTCACCTGAAGAGCGCCGTCGGCGTAGCGATCGGAACCAACGCTTTCTTGAGCCAACACATCGGGGACCTAGACACAACCGCGGCGTTTGCCGCCTTCACTAAAGTGAGCCAAGACCTGACCAGACTGCTTGGGGCGTCGCCGGAGTCGGTGGTCGCTGACCTCCACCCGGACTACGCATCAACCCGCTATGCACATACACTCCAGGTGCCGACCATTTGCGTTCAGCACCACTATGCCCACGTGCTTTCCTGCATGGCAGAAAACCGCGTTTCCGCGCCGTTGCTTGGGATTTCCTGGGACGGCACCGGATACGGCCTGGACCATACCATCTGGGGCGGTGAGTTCCTGGCTCTTTCGAGTGATTCCTTTTTTCGAAAAGGCCATTTTCGAACTTTCCGCCTGCCAGGTGGGGAACTGGCAGTGCGCGAACCCCGCCGCTCCGCCCTGGGCCTGCTCTACGAACTTCTGGGTGGCGCCGTTTTCGGCCGAAGAGACATCCCCGCCATCGGCGCTTTCAGTCCGGCGGAGTTGAAAACCCTGAGCCAGGCCCTCGCCAAGGGCGTTAACTGCCCGCCCACTTCCAGCGTCGGCCGCCTGTTTGACGCCGTAGCGGCCATTTTGGGTCTCAGGCAGAAGGTGGGCTTCGAGGGCCAGGCAGCCCTCGACCTCGAGTTCGCGCTCGACCCCGGCGAATCGGATGATTCCTATCCAGTCGTGCTCTGCCCAATAGGACCTGCCGGTAACGGCGCGCCCCCTATTACGCCTGTGCATCCCAACTGCTCGGTTCTGCGCGAGGGAAACGAACAATACATCGCGGACTGGGGCCCCATGATTCTGGCATTGCTGGAGGACCTAGCCAAGGGGCTGCCGGCATGGGAGATTTCGGCCCGCTTCCACAACTCGCTTGCAGAATTCTGCGTGCTCATCGCCCAAAAGTCGGGTCAGCTTCGTGTCGTCTTGACGGGCGGTTGTTTTCAGAACAAGTTTCTCCTTGAACGAGTCGTAAGCCGACTGCGCAGCGAGGGGTTCAGTCCCTATTGGCACCAGCGCGTCCCCCCCAACGACGGAGGGATCGCCTTGGGCCAACTGATGGCATCCGGACGCCAGGCCTGACGGTGAGACCCGCGCCTTTCTCCGGGTCCGGGATCAGCAGCACCGGCCAGAACTCGTTTCAAACCTTATGTGTTTAGCTGTCCCAGGACTCATTCAGAGTATCAGCGGCGAGGATCCAATCACTCGAACCGCGAAAGTTGATTTTGGCGGAATCCTCAAGGAAGTGAGCTTGGCCTACCTGCCCGAAGCCAAGCTGGGCGATTATGTGGTGGTGCACGTGGGCTTCGCCCTCAGTATTGTCGATGAGGAGGAGGCAAGACAGGTCTTCAAGTACCTAAGACAGCTGGAAGGGCTGGAGGAACTCACCGAGCCTCAGAACCCAGCAGGCCTGGGCGGCCCCACGTAGGGTTTCGCTCCGTTCGGAACCAAGGGTGGGTTCTGGGAGTGCAGCACCCCCAGATCCGTAGCGGTGGGTGCCTCAATGAAGCCATGGTAACGCCCCAGCCAATACGCCACCAGCCAGGCCGCAGGATGCTCCACCTCGCGTCCGCCACTTCCCCCGTCGGGATTCATGGTCCAGTTGTCCCACCGCATTGGCTGGGTCTCTCTCGGCAGGAAGGACCGCACTCCACCTTTTCGGGTGCTATACCCCGGAGGTGTTCGGTAATCCGCGCGGTGTGAGTTCTGGAAAGAGTGCACCCGCAAATCCAAAGGCCAGGATCGCAGGTGATCCACAGAAACCTCCACGTCACAATCGTGATCGGTCAAGGCCCCGTAAACAAAGTTGAACCAGGGATTCTGCTCCACCCTGATCAGTTCCCAGGTTCTCTCCAGGCTGCGCAGATAAACCGACCGCAACTCTGCGTTGGTTTCCTGCCGGATCAGATTTCCGTATACGAAAAGGGCCAATTGATCATCAAAATGGGCGATGGCTTCCGGAGGGAATATCGTGGAGAGCCGGAGCGTGTAGTTGGGATAGTTCAGTTCAACGAGCTTGGCGTAACCATCCGAGAATTCCTTCTTTTGCGTCAACACAGCGGCGGTTTTCATGCAGGACAGTATTTGCAGACCGTTGAGCCCCCGCGCCAATAAGCCTTCCCCGGCGGATTGAAAGTACTCAGGATCCCATCTCCCCCAACGGGTGGGAAGCCCATCCACATCCAGGAGCCGCCAGCCGTTGCCCATGAGATGACGGGAAACCCGCTCCAGCAATTCACGACCCTGGCCTACTTCAGCGCCCTCAGCTGCCAATTCCAGGAAAATGGGAATCCCATAGAAGTGAGCCGCAATCTCGTCGCTCGATGTGTCGCCCTTCCACTGAAACGGACCGGCTTTCGCGTCGTGCCACTCTGCCGGATAAGAACCGGAGCCCATCATCGATTTATGGCAAAGCTCGTCTTTGGCGTAGATCGCCCGCGCGGGAAATCCAGGAATGCCGGTGATACCTTCGAGCCAGCGCATGGCATGAAAGGTGTTGGTGGCCTCTCGCCGGGCCGCCGGATCCCGCGTCACCGCATATCGATAGGCCTGCGCCGCCAGGTAATCCTCAGTGTACCCACCGTCATTGTCGCTAATCTCACGTACAAACTGCTTTCCCGGTTCGTCCCATTCCAGTTTGTGAACGAAACCGAGCCGCTTCTGCCCCCATCGCTCGAGAAGCTGCTCGTACAGCTCTGCCTTCTTCTGCAGCGTGAAGGGTTGGTACTCGAGAATCCCCAGTCCCTGCGGAGTGGCCAGATAGACCGTTCGCCCCGCCACCGCAATGGCGTTGATCCGGTTGTCAGGCAGCCATCGTTCCCCCGCAAAATACTGAAACTGACCGTCCACCATCCGGATCGCCCCCCAAGAGGTTCCTACCCAGGTGTCGTTGGCAAACCCGTCGGCCAAGGAAGTGACATCCTCGTAACAGAGCCCGTCCTCACCCCGCAGGGAAGTCAGATTGAGCCCCCGTATCACACCCAAGCCGCGGGCAGTGCCCAAGAGTAGTACCCCGCCGCGGCTCAGCAAACACCGCACACTGCGGGAGGGTAGTTCGCCAAACTCCCACGCCGTCTCCGGCTTGCCACCCCAGGAATTAGCGGATCCGAATTCCCCATCCGCGTAGGTCGTCAGCACCCCTCCCGATAGCACATAGAGAGTGTCACTGTGGGAAACCAATTTCTCGATCACCGCCGCTGACTCACCTGGAAGCACTTCCAAGATTCCTGCACGGGCCTCCCAGAGTCTTCGGTCGACTGATACCACCACCCTTCCGCGGTGTTCACAAAGGTCGCTACCCTTCAAGTCGGATGTTTTCTTCCATGCCCCGGCTTGCATCTGAAAAACGCCTTCCTCCGTCAAGACCGTCATGGCACCTGGGGTGGAAAGGAGCTTCCGAACCGCCCCCCTCACCCCGGCCACCTCCGTCCAGTTCTCCCCGCTCAACTCGACCAACCCCGCTGGCGTGCCCGCAAAAACCCTCCCTGCCTCCACGGCCACCGACGTCAACGGCCGCGCCGACCTCACCTGACGCCCGATCTCCTGGAGGTAAACCTCGTCTTTCACCGGGGTCCAGTAGCGCTTACCAGCCCCGGCACCCACCGTGTCCAGGCTGAACAACCGAATGAACACGGCGATAGCGACTAGATACTCCAATGGTAGACGGGTTCTCATGGTTGGGTTCGACATATTCATCCAAAGAATCAGGTTAGAGCTTCTCTTCGTCGCCCGTAAACATGCGCAACGGTCGAGTGTAGCCTCGGGTTTTCCACGCTCCATAGGACACCCCCAGGAAAAGCCACAGGAAACCGATCAAGAGCGCTTTGCCGCTCAGACTGGTCCAAAGAACGAAGCATACCAGAAACCCAAAGAGCGGCGGCCACAGGTGATGCCAGCGTCTGGAGCGGCCCCGGACATAATAGTGAACCAGGGCCGACAGATTGACCCCCATGAAACCCACCAAAGCACCGAAATTCAAAAGTTGTGCCCCCAAATCGTAGTTCATCACAAAAGCCCCTAGGAGCGCCAGAACCCCCACGAGCAGAATGTTGTTGGCGGGAATTCGGGTCTTCGGATGAAGTTGGCCAAAGAAACCCCGGGGAATCGCATCGTCGCGCCCCATGCCATAGAGGAGCCGACCCGCCCCCAGATGGGCCCCCATCCCGGAGCCGATCGTCGCCACCAATAAGGCGGCGTTCATGATCTGGAACAACCACTGCCCCCCCGCCCTCCCCGCCACACTCACGAACGCCGTATCCTTGTCCGGAAACGTACTGGCGGGCTCAGGCCAAACCAGCTGGGCAACGTATACCTCCACTGCTGCCAGCAGCCCGGTGATAATGCAGACACCCACCGTCGCATAGAGTATGTTGCGGCGCGGATTCTCAGCTTCCTCTGCCAACGTGGAAATGCTGTCAAAACCAATGTAAGTCAGAACCGCGAGTGACGCACCTGCTGAGAGGGTCTTCCAAGAGAAAGTCGAGGGATCGTAAAAGGGGCGCACGAAACCTTCCATGCCCGGTGGTGGATGGATCCACAGGTACCGGGCCGCAGAGGCTAGGAAGAGGAGAATCACCAGGCAAAGCGCCCCCGCCAGCCAGTAGTTCGTGTTGGCACTGGCTTGGATGCCTCTCAAGTTGAGCACGGTAAAGAGACCGGCAAAGAACACCAGCCACACCGGAAGAGGCACAAAGGGCACAAGGTTCATGGTGGCTTTGCTACACCAGATCACGCAAATGATGGGGTTCATCACATAATCGAAAAGCATGCTCCAGCCAGTCACATACCCCAGGGCGGGATGCAACTCCCTACCGACGTAGGTGTACGCAGAACCAGCCGTAGGATAGGCATTTGCCATCCGTCCATAGCTCAATGCCGTGAGGAACATCGCTACCATCCCAATCAGAATCACTGTCACCACGTGGCCACCTGCCTTGTCACTCGCCACCCCAAACAGTGGCATCGGTGCCGTGGGCTGGACCAGGACCATGCCGTAGATCAGGAGCGCTGGCAGGCCGAGGACCCGCTTCAGACCAGGACTGCTGGAGGTTGGAGTCGATGAGGACATAAGATGACGAAAGAAAAAAGAGCGGATCAGGAGTCCGGAAGGGCATCGACTGGGTTCCGCGCCACGACGGCTGTGACAAACACGCTCACTGGAGCAGGGCTGATAGCGCCTGTCGACCCTCACGTCAAGTTCCTTTGTTTTTCCTTGATAGCCAGAACTTTGGAATTGAAGGGAGGGACGAGTGGCACTCGATGCCACGGGGGTACAACCGCGAGTTCCCACAGGGGGCATTGCCAAAGACACGGGAGCCCATTAGGATGGCCAAACGCCCCGGGGCGTGTCACAATTTTACCGGATGGTCGACTACAAGGTTCAGTTTGAGGTCTTTGAAGGACCGCTGGACCTCCTTCTTTACTTGGTGAGGAAGGAGGAGGTCGACATTTACCAGGTCAACTTGACCAAATTGGCCACGCAATTCATTGAATACGTGGAGTTGATGCGCCAGCTGGATCTCGACATCGCAGGGGAGTTCCTGGTGATGGCCTCCACCCTGATGTACATCAAGAGCCGGGAACTGCTCCCCGTGGACCTCCAAGTGCAGGGCGAAGCGGATGAGGATGAACAGGATCCTCGCTGGGAGTTGATCCGTCGATTAGTAGAGTACAAGAAGTTCAAAGACGCCGCCGCGCAGCTGCATGGCAGGGAATTGGAGCAGGAAAGTGTCTTCCCGCGTCAGCCAGGCAAACCCCAGTTTGATGCCCCGCCCCCCCGACTCGAGGTTTCCGTGTTCGACTTGGTGAGCGCGGTCAGCACCATCCTTAGACGATTTCAGGCGCGGGACCGAGGCAGGGAAATCTTCGAAGACCCCTGGACGGTCAGTGAGAAAATCGAAAACATTGTCCAAGTCCTGGTCGAACGCGGGGCCATTCGTTTCTCGGAGCTATTCTCTCAAGCAGCCAGCCGCACGGAAGTCGTGGTGACTTTCCTGGCCCTCTTGGAGCTGATCCGTCTGCGAAAGTTGGTCGCCCGACAACCCGAGGAGTTCAGCGAAATCGAACTGGAACTTACCGAGCCTCCCGTGCATGCCGCTGCGGAAGACCAAACCCGGCCAGGCACTGCCCAAGAGGCCGAGCCAAGCTCAACACCGGACGCTCGGGACGACAAGTCGCAAACCGAGTAGTTGATTTTAATGGAATGGAACTGAAACTCGTTTTGGAATCCTTGCTGTTCGCAGCGCAGAAGCCCCTGACACCCACAGAGCTCCGCGCCCTGCTGTCCTCCGCTTGCGAACATTCCGAGGAGGAGTCTGTCCGGTCGCTCAAGAAAACGAAAGTGGACCAGATCGAGGCCACCCTGGAATTACTCGCTCAGGAAGTCGCGGAGGCTCGCCGAAGCTATCGTTTGGTCTGTGTCGCAGGTGCCTGGCAATACGTCAGCCAGATCGAGTACGCCCCCTGGCTCAAGGCCATGGCCGGGGAAAAGGTTCGCCCCCCTCGCCTTTCCCAACCCGCCCTGGAAACACTCACCATCATCGCCTACCGGCAGCCCATCACGCGCGCCGAAATGGAGCAGATCCGCGGCGTGTCCGTGGACGGTGTCATGCAGACACTCGTGGAGCGAGGGTTGGTCACCCAGATGGGTCGTGCTGAAGTCGTGGGCCGCCCCATCACCTACGGAACCACCCCACTGTTTCTTGAGTACTTCGGATTGCGAAACCTCGACGATCTCCCGGCCGCCGACGAGTTGCGGCGAATCCCGGTAGAACATCCCCCCTCCCTGCTCACTGCAGAGAGCGCTCCCTCTGGCGACGCGTCCCAGGCCGCCCCAGCCGGAGACACGCCACCTGAAGGGGGACAACCCTCCCCTGCCCCTGATCCAGCCCAGCTCGCATCCCAGCCCACTTCGCCAGCCCAGGATGCCAGCCAGGCCCAATCCTCCTGACCTGTGACCCTTCCTGAACATCGCAAAGCCATTGATCATCTGGACGAGCAGCTCATCCGACTGCTGAACGAACGCACCAGGCATGTCCTCCAGATCGGCGCCATCAAACTGAAGGCAGGGCAGGAAATCTACGCGCCTCACCGGGAGAGGGCCGTCCTCAACCGCATCTCCAGGATCAATAAAGGCCCCCTCACCAACGAGGCCCTGCATCTGATCTACCGCGAGATCATGTCCAGCTCGCTCTCTCTGGAAAAGAACCTCACCATCGCCTATTTCGGACCGGAAGCCACGTTTACCCACCTCGCCGCCATCCGGAGGTTCGGAGCCAGCCTTCAATACCTTCCCCTCAAGACCATCGCCGACGTCTTTAACGAAGTCGCCCGTAACCGTGCCGACTACGGCGTCGTGCCGGTCGAGAACTCCACCGAAGGGGTGGTGACCAGCACCTTGGATATGTTCATCGACAGCGATCTGAAGGTAGTCGCCCAGATCATCATGCCCATCCAACAGTGTTTGGTGGGACTCGGTCCCCGTTCCAAGCTGCAGAAGATCTACTCGCACCCCCAGGCCCTGGCCCAATGCCGCAACTGGCTCCAGAACCACCTCCCCGCAGTCGAGTTGATCGAGGCCTCCAGCACCACCCGCGCTGCCGAGCTGGCTTCGAAGGACAAGTCCGCCGCCGCCATCGCCAGCATTCTCGCCGCCGAGCGCTACAAGCTCGAACTGCTCAATACCGATATCCAGGACAACGCGACCAACGCCACCCGCTTTCTCGTCTTGGGACGCGAATGTGGCCCCGCCACGGGCCAGGATCGCACCAGTCTGGTGCTGAGCATCAAGGATGAGGTAGGCGCCCTGCACCGCGCGTTGGCTCCCTTCCGCCGGTTTCGCATCAACCTCAGCAAGATCGAGTCCCGACCCAGTAAACGCAAAGCCTGGGCCTATTTCTTCTTCATCGACCTCGATGGGCACGCCAAAGAGACGCGGATCGCCAAGGCACTGGAGTACGTCAAGGAGCATTGCAGCTTCTTCAAGATACTAGGTTCTTACCCTGCCTAAACCAACCCACAGGTTTCTATGCTCCGTCTCCTCCGGTTCTCAGCAATGCTCTTGCTGGGGGCTGGTCTGCTCTTTTGCCCCTCTGGCTCTTCCGCTCAGAAACGGATCCCAGTGATCTACAGCTCCGACCTCTTTCATCCTCACGACGATCCGGACGATCATTTCGACGCCGCGACGCTCTCTGCGATGCCAGAACTGGACGTCCGCCTGTTTGTTTTGGACCAAGGAGCGAGACAGGCGCGGCAACCGGGTTTCCCCGCCCTGGAGCAACTGGGACGAATCACGCACCGCCAGATCCCCTTTTTCCGCGGTCTGCCTCAGCCTTTGAAAGACCCCTCGGACCAGGCCCTCGATCAACCGCCTTCGGGCCAGAAGGCCGTGGAAGGGATTCTGAGGGTGCTTCGCACCAGCAAGGATCCGGTCTGCATTTGCACGGTGGGCAGCGTTCGCGATATCATGGCGGCCTTCAACCGGGATGCTTCGCTGTTCCACCGCAAGGTCCGGATGTTCCTGGCGTTCATCGGCGAAGCTTCCGACCCCCAGTTTCTGGAATGGAATGTGCAACTGGACCCACAAGCCTACGTAGCCATGATGCGCTCCGGTCTGCCGGTGTATTGGGTCCCCTGTTTTGATGGCGGACTCTGGCAAAACCACGGCCACGCCTCGTTTTGGCGGATCTCCCACCGCGATTTGCTCCAGAACACCTCGCCCCAGCTGCTGCAGTATTTCATCTACGCCCTCGAGAAACGCCACGAGGAACCGATCGCCTTTCTCAAGGAACCGGTAAACTCGCAAAGCCTGGAACGGCTCCTGCAGGGCGAGCGGAATCTCTGGTGCACCGCCATTTTTGGAGTCATGAGCGGTCGCCGCATTGAGTCCGATGGAACCAGATACCGATCCCGCCTCGCCGGACCCGACGCCACCCTCGATCGTTCCTACCAAAACGCGCTCTTTGCTTTCGAGGAAGCCGCCGTGGCGGTCGATGATGCTGGCCACACGCTCCCGAGCCCCGGTCCCAACTCGAGGACGATCCGCCGATTCGTCGTACGCGACCGCAACGCCTATGCCCAAGGCATGACCGAAGCCACCCAGAGCCTCCTCTCGTCAGTGAGGAAACGGCGGTAGGCATCGCGATGACGTCAAAACGTACTGCGACCATCTCGATCTGGACCACTACGTGTTTTTTGGTGGTAAGAGCTGAAAACGACACAAAACGACTTTCGGAACATCCCCTATGAAACCACTTATCTTGCTGCTGGCCCTAGTCTCTCCTGCCCTGCTTAACGCCCAGACCGTTACGCTGGACGCCAGCCGTGGAGGACGTGTGTTTGAAGGGTTCGGCGCACTGAGCGCCGGAGCTTCCTCCAAGCTGCTCATCGATTACCCGGAACCGCAGCGGAGTGAAGTGCTGGACCTGCTGTTCAAGCCAAAGTTCGGCGCCAGCCTCCAACACTTGAAGGTCGAGATCGGCGGCGATGTCAACTCGACCTGCGGCACGGAACCCGCCTTCGCCCACACCCGCGAGGAGTTCCTGGAGGCGAATCCAGCCCACTTCAAGCGCGGCTATGAAGGGTGGCTCATGGTGGAGTCCAAACGACGCAACCCGTTGATTCTCCTGGACGCACTCCAGTGGGGTGCGCCTTCCTATATCGGCAATGGCAAGTTCTACTCCCAGGATAACGCCGATTTCATAGCAGCATTTCACCGTCGCACTCAGAAAGAGCTGGGGATTGAGACCCGCTACCAAGGCATCTGGAACGAAACAAAGTACGACACCGAGTGGATCAAGACTCTGCGCCAGACACTCGACAGCGCCGGTGCCGGACACGTACTCATCGGCGCTGCCGATCAATCTGACCCCGAGAGCAAGTGGGCAATCGTCAACGACATAGCGAAAGATCCCAACCTCGACCGCGCGGTATACGCCTTGGGGGATCACTACCTGAGCTACTGGAGCACGGACGCAGCCCAGAAAACCGGCAAGCCCCTGTGGGCGAATGAAGACGGTCCGTGGATCGGCGACTGGTATGGCGCCACCAAGATCGCGAAACTCCTGAATCGCTGCTATATCGATGGCCGCATGACGCGCGTCATCACCTGGTCGCTCGTGACCAGCTATTACGACATCCTGCCGCTGCCTCGTTCTGGCCTAATGACGGCCAATGAGCCCTGGTCGGGCCACTACAAGATCGATCCCGCGATCTGGGCCTTCGCCCACACCACGCAATTTGCCGAACCCGGCTGGCAGTATATCGACAGCGCGTGCGGCTACGTGGACCAGAAGGGCGGCAGCTACGTGACTTTGCGCAGCGCCGACGGTGCCGATTACACGATCGTCGTCGAGACGATGGATTCTTCCCACGCCTTCTCCGGCCTGGGGCGGGGTTTCGACGTCACTTTTCAACTGGGCGCCGGTTTCCCGAGCAAACGGCTGCACGTGTGGCGGTCGACTTATCAGAAACAGTTCGAGGAACTCGCAACGATCGAGCCCAAGGACGGGCAGATCAAGTGTCGCTTTGACAACGAGGCCCTCTACACTCTCAGCACAACCACCGGCCAGCAGAAAGGCAGTCATACCCTCACCCCGCCCGATTCCACCGTCTTCCGGCTGCCCTACGTGGACCGCTTCGACACCCGTCCGGAACACGCCCTGCCAAGGTACTTCATCGATCAGGCGGGGGTGTTTGAGGTCGTGAACCGACCCGGCGGCCGTGGCAACTGCTTGCGGCAAGTCGTACCCAAGCTGGGCATCGAATGGCGTCACCACAAGAACCCGGAACCATTTACCATCATGGGCGACGAGCGTTGGAGGGACTACGCCGTCGAAGTGGAAACGTTACCCGACAGGAAGGGATATGCATCCGTCATCGGACGCACCCAACGTATCCTTCAATCCGACGCGCCGCCGGTCGGGTACTGGCTCCAAGTCAGCACCGAGGGGGAGTGGACGCTCTGGCGGCATACGGACGAACTCGCCCGAGGCAAGGCTCGCTTCGCCGCCGACCGGTGGCACTGGCTGGGGTTGAAGTTCAAAGGAAACCAAGTCACCGCCCTAGTCGACCGGAAGGTCGTCGCAAGAGTGACGGATTTCACTTACCGCAAGGGGCTCGCCGGTTTTGGATGCGGGTGGCAGCGAAGTCACTTTGACAATTTCAGCGTTCGACCTGTTTCGGTGCAAGGCCAATAAACGATGTTCTTCCTGAGGAGCTTTATGGCCTATTTGGGGGCAGGAATCGTCGCACCATTTCCATGACTTTCGGTTTCATGCGCTCTGGATTACTTATTTCGACGCGCATGGTCGGAGCCATTCTGTGTGCTTTCCACCGCTTCTGCTGAGGCCGGTCATGCTCACAAATCTTGTCCATTTTCCCGTTCAATTCCATGGCCACGCTTCGCTTCCAGCACTTCAAGATCATAGCATGCAAGGTTCTGTGCCTTTTGTGCTTCATCGCGGCAAACCAACCCTCGCATTCCCACTCACCTCATCACCTCCCCTTTCAACCATTCCAGGATCTTCGCCAAGGCGACCGGGGCAAAGGTCTCTTCGATCTCTCCATATTCCTTGAGCTCACCGGTCTTTGCGGTCTGGAAAAGGTGGTTGAGCCCCTTCAACTCGCAAACGGTAACACGACCGTTTCCGCCTGCTCGGATGCCCTTTTCGATAGCTGGCAAGTTCTGAGCGGCGAGCACCTGGGTGTCCAACTGCCCGTTTAGCGCCAGCACGGGGCACTTGACCCTCCCTAGGTCCCCCGCTGGATCGTACCGCAGCAGGAATCGCGTCCAACTCGTCCGAATGTTTGCCAAACCAAACTCCATGTCCGATTGGCGCACCGCTTTGAGCTTGGCATAGAGCTGACGGTCTTTCTCCTCCATGAGGGGAAGCATGCGTTGCTCCAAGTCGTCGAACTTGGCTTTGAGTTCGTCGGTGGACCGGCTCGACTGCAGCATTTGGAGCATCTCTCGAGACAAGGGACGACATTTCACGATGCTCTCTTCACTAAAGCCCTTCTGCCGGGAAAAGGTCTCCGACTGCGCGAGCGCGATCTCCTGTCCTGTGATCCCTGGGGCCGCCAGAAGGATCAGAAAGGCCACGTCTGATCTCCGCGCCGCGATCATCGGGGCGATCATGCCGCCCTCGCTATGCCCCGCAAAACCAATCCGCTTCGGATCGATCTCGGGGCGGGTTTTGAGAAAATCGAACGCTGCCTCCGCGTCATAGGAGAAGTCCTGCGAGGTTGCTGACTGAAAGTCACCCGTCGACTTTCCCACACCGCGATCGTCATAGCGCAAAACGGCATAGCCGTTCCTGCTCAGGAAATCCGCGAGCACTCCGAACGGTTTATGCCCAAAGAGAGTTTCATCGCGGTCCTGAGGCCCAGAGCCGGTGATGAGGATCAGCGCCGGGAACGGCCCTCGCCCTTCGGGTTCGGTCAAGGTTCCCGCCAGACTGGCTTGGTGGCTCTTGAACACCACGTCCTCGCTTCGATAAGGGAAAGGCGGTTGTGGGGACTGCGGACGACGCAAATTCCAATCGGCGTCGGTAAACGCGAGTGCCAACGGCAATGACGCGGGACCCTGCTTCCAGGTTCCGACCATGGTGCGCGCAACCCGGTCCAGCTTGCCGGTGTAGAAGCCGTTCACGGACGCCACCGCCAGGTTCACCAAGTCCCCAGTCAATTCCATGCGGGTCACCGGCAGCTGGGTCTCGCTTTGGTCGGGGGACACGAAGTAACCCTGGATTCGCCTGGTACCCTGTTTCTCAAAAACAAAGAACACGCGCAGAGTCACCGGTCCCACCTCGAGGGACCCCTTCCACTTGCCTTGCAGCTCCTCGAGTCCCTCCGCGCCAACCTCCGTGACACGCTCGATCCGGATGTCATCCCACCAAGCCGTCGCCCCTTGATGAGTCATCAGGCCCAGGACCAGTCGTTTGGCATCGTCGGCCACGTCCGCCGTAATGGAGTAGTCCGCCCAGTTCGTGCTCACAATCGGGCGATCCTGCATGTTGTCGAATGCCCCAATCCCATTGGGACAATCCACCCGAAACCACATTTGCGCCCGTTGACGGTTTTCAGCCGATGCCACTCGGACGGCTGCGGTGACCTTGATTCTAGCGCCGCGCCAAGGGGTGGCATCGATGGACTGCATCAGGTTGGCAAAAGTGTTCGCGCCAGCCTTCGGCTCCTGCGGCCAGCGGATCTCCGCGCATTGCAGCCCCTGTTTCGGCTGGTTGGTCGTGAGCACGCCCACGAATCCTTGCTCCGCGAGCACCTTCGGCACATACCAACCGGTGGGCATTTCCCCGGGCGCGCCCAGTTCGAAGTCCATGTTCGTGAAGATACCCGCAGACACAGCGGGCCCCCCACCGGCTTCGGCCGCTTCCCCCACAGCGGCCAATGCCAATGCTAACCCAACAACAAACCTCACCAGTGTAACACGCATATCCAGGCTCCCAGTCAACTACCCTCGAAGCCTAGGCCAACCTAGACTCATAGATAAGACAGTGCAGCCGGTAAGGACTCACGCTCCGAGGCCTCCTCGTACCCAGGGAAGACAGGTCTGTGGTTGCTCCTGATCACGATCCCGGTGTACCCTCCGGAAACATGCTCAAACACCACCCGGACATGAAAACTTGCCTCGCGCTCCTCGCCATTTCGATCCTTCTGTCTGTGAGCGCCACCGCCGGCACCCGGAGGATCGTCCGCCCGGACGGAGACATCGATCTCATCGAAACCGGCCCCAAATCCCCGTTTACCACCTATCGGCGGGAACTCCACAACCACGGCATGCAGGATCGGGAGGTGAGGTCGCTCGAGTTCGTTCACCAGGTTCCCTTGCCAGGTCCAGTCCAGGAATGGCGGACCATGGGCGTCGATGGGCTGAAGGGAGCCGAAGCACCGGCCTCAAGTCACCTGTTTCTCGGCGTCGCGCGACCGGACGCCACGGCAGCCACCATCGCAGGCTGGATCACCCAGGAGCGAGGTAGCGGCAGCGTGCACAGCCAGGCCACCGACCGGGGGCTGAAGATTGCTGGCCGACTCGAATACGGCCGACTCCTCATCCGACCAGGGCAGAAGGTCGTAACGGAGACTTTCGTAGTGGGCTCATTCACCGATGCCAGGGTCGGCCTGGAGACCTACGCCGAGCTGATTGCCAAGGCGCATCACATCAAGCTGCCGAAGATTCCCAATGGCTATTGCACCTGGTACTCCGATCCGCACGGCGGGGCTTCGAACGAGAAAGCCCTGGCGGAGTTGGGAGCGTTCTGTGATCGGGAAATGAACAAGTATGGCTTCGATACCATCCTGGTAGATGACCAATGGCAGGGACCTGCCGTCCAGAAAGGCGGCATTATGGGCACGGGACCCACGGGCAATTTCACCCGCCATGATCCACGCGGTCCCTACCCCTCAGGCATGAAGGCCAACGCCACCATGCTCACGGGCCACGGCCTCCAACCCGGGATCTGGTTTACCCCGTTCTCGTGGGATCCCCGCGATCCCCTCTTCAAGGATCATCAGGATTGGTTTGTGAAGAAACTGGACGGATCGCTCTATGAAGTGCTTTGGGCCGGCTGGTGCCTGGACATGACCCACCCAGATGCGCGCCGCTTTCTGCAGGATTCGGTCGGACGCATCACCCAGGATTGGGGTTACCGCTACCTGAAGCCTGACGCGATGTGGTGCGGCCTCGCGGCAAAGTGCACCTATCCCGGCACCGCTTATGTCGAGGACCAGTTCGGCGATGCCGTCTTTCACGATCCGCACATGACCGGCATCGAAACGTATCGAGCCGGCATTCGTACCATGCGCAAGGCCGCAGGCCCAAAGACCTATATCGCAGCGTGCAACGTGGCGCAGAACTTCCGTTCCATGGGCGGGGCCATGGGTCTGGTGGATGCCATGCGCATCGGTCCCGACACAGGGGCTGATTGGGGCGCGATTCTCCCCAACTTCCATCTAGGCACCCGCCTTTACTTCCTCCACAACCGCGTTTGGCACAATGATCCGGACTGCCTGATGGTCCGTGCCCCGCTAACTCTCACCCAAGCCCGATCTTTCGCCTCATGGATCGCAGTATCGGGTAGCTTGAACCTCGTCAGCGAGTGGCTGCCGGGATTGCCAGCCGACCGCCTGGACTGCGTCAAACGGTCCATGCCCAACACCGGTCTGGCCGCGCGCCCCCTTGATCTCTTCGAGAACATGCCGGCCCGAGTTTGGAGTCTCACCAATGGCAAAAGGCACGTCGTCGGACTCTTTAACTGGGACGCCACCAAGCCAGCCACAGTATCCGCCAAGCTCAGTGAAACGGGGCTAAAAACCGAACAGGGCCCATTCGTCGGCCTTGATTACTGGAGCGGCCGACTCGTTCCCGTTCGCGAGGGCATTGTTTCATCCGAATTACCTCCCTCCGGCTCCAGCGTCATCGCCTTGGCCAGAGTGCTGGACCATCCGCAAGTCCTCGGCAGCTCCCGCCATATCACCCAGTGCTTCGTTGACATCAGCGCCGACCGCTGGAGCGGGACCACCCTTTCGGGCAAATGCAAACTCGTGGGCGGTGACACCACCGAATTGCGCATCTGCACCACCTCCACGAAGGGCAACTGGACCGCCTCGACCTGCCAAGTCAGCTCAGCGGATCAGCAGTCCGGTGTGGCCGCTTCCATGCAACAGGAGCCCGGACTGCTCCGGTTGAGCCTGAAATCAACGGAGAATCGTGAGGTAGAGTGGCTCGTGAAATTCGATCGTGTGGGGAAATAGGGCAGACAGTGATAACCTGATTTCGTGGTTCGAGTATTCGAGTTTTGGTAATTCATAGCCGCATGCAAAAGTCAGGAAAGAAGCGTCGACCCATGCTCAGAAAGGCACTGCCAAAGAAGTCCAGACAGCCCTCACTCAGGGATTACCGGTTGCGCATGCCTGATGCGCATGCCTGATGCGGGACCAGACGAGGTGTTCGAGAGGCAGCGTGACCTTGGACGCGACGTGGATTTGGAGAGCGAGACTTGATTGTTCAACCATTGTGCCTCTTGCGTCCAATCCTGCGCCGTCTACTCTTTCCCGCGGCCAAACAAACACTCGTGGCTTCTCTTCCCCTGCCCCCTCCGTCAGCCTCACGCGCTACTGCCGCACCAAGCCCTTCAGCAACGCCCCCAAATCAAACCCGAAGATCAACTGCAGCCCGGCCAGGAAGATCAGGCAGTAGATCACTTTCAGAAAATACTTCTCCGAGATGCGCCGGTTCATCCAGACCCCTAGCCACACTCCCACCGGCACGATGGGTGCCAACCACGCACTCGTCAGAAGTGTCTGTTTGTTGATGAGTGCCTCCGTCGGCAACCACGACACCTGGACCCAACTCCGATCCAGGCAGAAGAACGGCAGCTTGATCCAGTTGATCCACGTAAACACCAGGACCGTCGTGCCCACGTACGTGACTTTGTCCAATCCTTGCGGGATCAGAAACATGCTGACCACCGGCCCCGCACCATGCGCAAAGGTGGACGTAATGCCCGACACAATCCCACAGGGCACGCCAATCCGGTGACTTGGCTCAAAGCGTCCTTCCGCGCGAAACACATATTCCTTTGCCAGCTGGAAGCTCACGAAGATGATCGCCAGGAAACCAATCGCCACGTTGAGCTGGCGCGGAGAGAAGTTCCCAATCAACTGCACGCCAATGAACACCCCCACGACCACTCCCGGCAGCAGGTAACCCAGGTTCTTCTTCGCCCAGCGACCCCAGTAGTGATAGACCGAGAAAAGGTCTCCGATGCAGAGCAGTGGAAGTAGAATCCCAATCGCGTCCTTGGGACCAAACGCCAGCACGCACAACGGTGTGGTCAGCATCCCCAGTCCACCCCCAAAACCGGCTTTGGAAATCCCGATGAACAGCGCCCCAAAAATGGCGATCGCAATCTGCGTAGCGCTATGCACAGCCAGGATTCGCTCAGAGTGGCGTCGTCAACCCGGGAGACGGAGAGGCGGGATGGAACTACTTGAGGTTCGGATCGGGAATGAAGATCTTCTGCCCCTTCTTCAGTTTGTTCGGCTTTAAGGCGGGGTTCGCCTTCAGGACTTGGTCAACGCTGGTCTTCACCCCTTTCTCTCGATACCCAGCCACGATGGCCGCAACCGTGTCCCCCTCCTTCACCTCGTATTCGTAGCCCTTCTCCGGGATCGGTGCGGGATCCTGCACCTGCGGCTCGGGCTTGCGGGGTTTCTTGGGAACGGAGGGTTCAGGCAACACTGCGGGGGGCGTATTGGCCAGTTTCTTGATCTCCTCCAAAATCACCCGGCGGTCCTCCTCCCGACGCTTCTCCAGATCCGCAAGGCGGTCCGCCAACCGCTTGAGGTCGTCGCGCGACGCCCACTTGCCCTGAGACCGGAGACTCTCCTCGCGCAAGTTTTGCAGGTCGTCGGAAAGACTCCCCATCCGCTTCTGAAGGGTGGCCTGAGCGGCGAGAAGATCCTCTACCATCGCCACCATCTTCTTGTACCGTTCATCCATATTCTGGCGCTCCGCCAGAAGGGCAGCCTCATCCGCCCCAACCAGGGGCCGCAAGGCCAAAGTGAACGCAATCAGCAGCAATCCGGAAAGCACCCGTTTCATGCGGGCAACATAGGAAGGACGCCGCTAAGGTTCAATCGATTTCTGAATCATCCACGCATGCGGTTGGGCCTGGTTATCAAGAACCGCCAGGTAAACCCGGGCCGCATTGCATGGATTCGGCGGGATTTGTCTCTCGGGGATGCGGGCAGCGTATCCGGCCACCGACTCGCTATCTGCAGTCTCCCGGCTCAAATCCCGGGCCACCGCCCCCAGGTAGACGAACATCATGAACTTCTCTCGATTGGTCATACGTAGTTTTCACCCATTCTGCCCGACAGCATTAGACATTGGCTGTCTTATGGTCCCTAAAAATAATCACTTGCCAAAAACAAGCGGCACAGGTTCAATTCGTCTCCCTTTTACGGGCGGCTGGATAGCTCAGTTGGTAGAGCAGAGGACTGAAAATCCTTGTGTCCCCAGTTCAATTCTGGGTCCAGCCACCACCCTTCTTCAGTATCAACACCTTGCAACTCCTGGTAGGTCATGTTTCGCCGAGACGTGACTCCCCTCCCGCCCACGGGGTGTTGAGACAGGATGTCAGGATGATCAGGATGGGGAAACGGCCCAAACTTCCCCGGTTCCCGGGCACCAACCATCCCATCCTGTAACATCATGTCATCCTGTCCAAACCAACAAGTCTCTATCGGTTTCCACAGCGCACCGAACAAAAGCAGTCGGTGACAAGGCATAAGTGAAAGGTCCCTACCACAGCTTTACCCGGTAGAACCGCAGGGGGGAGTTTGTCCACTGGGCATCGTTGTAGGTGTAGGACCCATTGGTCAGTGTGCCTGTGAGCAACGGCACCCAGATGCAGATCAAACACAGGAGCATTCAGTCCTTCGCCAGTGTTCGTAAACAAGAGGGTGTTCGCTCCTAAAGCGGGTTGGCAAACGATGGCACCCGCAATCTGCGCCAACCCTACTGCGTTGATGATGAATCGTCTCATGGCACTCCGTTCCCAACTGCTCCGACGCCCGTTGCTGGTCCCGCGCCTGGGGCGGTCACCGTTACCTCACCGCAAGGATTCTTCAGGTTACACATAAACACCTCGGAGCGGTTACTGGCCTTTCAGTCGAAAGAACGACGCAGGGTTGGTGGGGGAGACCGCGTACTGGTTGTTGGTAACGCCCGCCACCACCGTCCAGGCGGGATCGGTCAGCTTGAGCTTCTGCTCCAAGACCATGTTGGTTGCGTTGGTGGACCAGGAGAGTGAGACCGAGTTACTCGACGCTTTGAGCGACAACAAGGGCCCCACATGTTCGCCCGCGATGATGTCTCGGCCTGGTTGAGGGTGGACGGCGTAGTCGGCAATGCGGACTGCTTCAGCCGTTTCTGGCGGGCCGTAGTCAGGATATGTGACCAGACGGACCCAGCCAGTGTGGTGACCGTCGGGGGCTGCTATCTGAACCCCAACGGTGATGTTCGTTACGAAGTAGCCTAGCGTGGTCTTAAGATATCCGTTTGCCCAAGCTCCCCCAGAGCTTGGGTTACTAGAATAGGATTGGCTGCGGATCGAATGTCCAAATCCCACTCCCTTGAGTGCAGGGTAGTCCCAAGGGCTTCTCCATTGCCACTGGCTGTCTGCAGGAGGGTTTGCAGGGATTAGGGTCCCCTCCGTGAGCACTGCTTCTGGGGTGAAGGTTCTTGGTCCAGGCGGGGTCGGACCAAGATACATCTCGACGCTCTTCCCAGCGAAGAGGGCAGTCGTTGTGTCCAGCATCGAATAGTCGGAGGGCCACGCTCCACCCGAACCTTGGGTTCGCATGCTTGCCATCGTGAACTCAAAAGTCCCGTCTCCATCCAAGTCAATGGGGTGTCTCCAGTAGACGTTCATGTAACCACGGGTCCAATCCAATTGCCAATCCAGGAACGCGGGAATGGCGATCTCCTGGGCCATGGCCCCAGCCACTGCAAAGCAACCCCCCAGAACGCGGATCGCCGACGAAGCCTGGCGCAAGAATGGTCTCATGGTTTGTCCCTTAGCTACGGTGCTACCCTGTCAGCTTTGGCGGGGTGGGTCAACTCTGCGCGTAGGACAGTAGACCAGTGAAGCACCGCAATAAGGTCGGCTGAAGGTCTGCGGTCGCTGCCGATCACACCCTTTGGCGCAGCAGTCGATTCCTCTCCGTGCCATGTACCCGGGGAGACACTGTTTCTTGCTCCTTTCTGACCGAACGGCCCTGGGGCCTTATCACCACGACTTCAGGTAAGGCCATAACCGCTGGGGGAACCTGACTTTTTTGCACTTGGGGAAGAAGACCTTCTACTACCTTGCCATGATGTCTTTACAGACGGATCCGGTCTTGCTAGCAGAGGTTTCTGCACGTATTTTGTTGCATTCTTTTCGGGGAAAGGCGATCTGTATACGTACAGCAGATCGATGCCATTAATCGAATTAATAACTCAAAATCCAATGAAAGACGACCTAATTATCGGTATCGCCGGTTCAGGAGGCGACGGCATAGTCTCGGCCGGGGAGTCCCTCATCACCGCTGCCGCATTGGAGGGTTATTACGCTCTCATGACCAAGAGTTTTGGTTCCCAAATCCGCGGAGGTGAGTCGTCCTGCAGGCTCCGCGTCTCCACCCGACCGGTGTTGAACCCCAATGGGACCTTGGATGTGGCGGTCGCCTTCAACTGGGATGATTTCCTCAAATTTGGCGCGGAACTACCAATAGGCCCCCGCACGGTGGTGGTGTACGAGAGCAAGACAGGTGTTGCTCCAGACAAGCTTCCCCTGGAAGACCAAGTGCCGGGCCTTGTATTCTGCGTTCCGATCGAGGAAATGGCCATTCAAACCGCCCAAACGGACAAGGCCAAGAACATCGTGGTGCTGGGGTTGCTGGCTGGGTGGTTTGGCATTGCTCATCAGAGCATGCTGGCTGGCATTCGTAAGAAGTTCGCCAAGAAGGGCCCAAAGGTGGTCGAAGGAAACGAGCGCGCGTTCAACGCCGGAGTGGAATACGCCATGGCGCGCCCACTCCCCGCTAGGTTGAAACTCACCCCTCACGAAGGGCCGAAGGATCCCCACCTTCTCACCGACGGCAACGACATGTGCGCCGCGGCAGCGATCTTTGCAGGCTGCACCTTCTTTGGTGGCTATCCGATCACCCCTTCGACCGAGATCATGCAGTTCTTGGATCGGGAAATCTGGAAGTACGGGGGAACCCTCCTGCAGGCCGAGGACGAGATCGCAGGCGTGGGGGCTGCTGTCGGGGCTTCGTTTGCGGGAAAGAAGGCGATGACCGCAACTTCAGGCCCGGGGATGTCCCTCAAGACTGAGATTCTGGGCTTGGCAAGCATCGCCGAACTTCCCTTGGTTTGTGTCAACGTGCAGCGGGGTGGGCCTTCCACAGGCTTGCCCACCAAGAGTGAGCAGTCTGACCTCTTTCAGGCCGTTTTTTCCGCCCATGGTGATACCATGCGCCCCGTGCTCGCCCCCATCAGCGTGGCAGACACCTTCCGGATCACGGTGGAAGCCTTTAACATCGCTGAGCAATACCAGACTCCCGTGATCATCCTTTCTGATCAGGAAATTGGTCAACGCAAGGAGACAGTCAATCTAATCGACACCTCGAATATTCGGATTGTCGAACGGCTGCAACCGGCGGCGAAAGACCTGGAAGATTACCGTCGCTTCCGTCTCACGGAGTCGGGTATCAGCCCTATCAGCCACCCGGGCATGAAGGGCGGCAATTACCTTGCCTCTGGCATCGAACACAACGAAGTCGGTCACCCCACCGCCAGTGGGAAGGTCCACGCCAAAATGAACGATAAGCGGTTCAGAAAATTCAGACCGCTGAAAGATCGCTGGGATCTCTTTTTCTTCGAAGGGGACCCGGAGGCCCCGCTCGGTTTGATCAGCTGGGGAAGTGTGGCGGGGGTCGCCTTGGAAGCTCTGCGCCTGGCCAGGGCAGAGTCGTTGCCAGTCAAATTGCTGGTGCCCAAGCTGATCTATCCGGTGGCGGAAGAGATCTACATGGATTTCTTCTCCTCGGTGCGCCAGGGGCTCTTCGTCGAACAGTCCCATCAGGGCCAGCTCTATCACCTCCTCAAAATGACCACGGACATGCCGTCCTGCATCAAGGCATTCACCCGCAGCGGCTCCAATCCCATCCTGGCCTCTGAGATTGTGTCCAAAGTACGAGCCATGAACCTGGTCTTGGAGAAAGACCAAATCCTGCGCGCTGATCTGGCCTACGGTTGAGATCGCTCCGATTGAACCCTCTTCAGCATTTTGCCATGAACGCTACCGTATCGCCCCTGACCGAATTCCGGCGCGTGCCGGGAGATTACAAGAGTGACCTGAAACCGATTTGGTGCCCGGGTTGCGGCGACTTCGGGGTCGTCACCGCGATCTGCCGGGCCCTCGCTAACATCAATAGGCCGCCCCACGAGATTGCCTTCGTGTCCGGAATTGGTTGTTCCAGCCGAATCCCGGGCTACACGACCGCCTACGGATTCAATACCGTGCACGGTCGGTCTTTGCCCATCGCTCAGGGGATCAAGCTCGCCAATCCAGAACTACTCGTGCTCGTGGCAAGTGGGGATGGCGACGGTTTCTCGATTGGCGGTGGCCACGTTCCCCATGTAATCCGCCGCAATATCGATCTGACGTACATCGTCATGGACAACCAGATCTATGGCCTGACCAAAGGGCAGTTGTCGCCCACCTCCCAGCGAGGCTTGAAAACGGTGACCTCCAACTACGGGAGTCTCGAGGGGCCAGTCAATCCCCTCCTCTATGTTCTCGCCTATGGAGCTGGGTTCGTGGCGCAGGGAACCCCGGCTGACATGACCGGGCTGGCTGCCATTATCGAAGAGGGAATCCGATACCCGGGCTTCGCTTTCATCAACGTCCAATCCCCTTGTATCACCTATGGGGAAGCAGAATCGCAGCTCAAGGCTCAGCGCAATAGGATCCAAAGCCTCTCCGCCATGGGACACGATACTTCGAACCAGCTTCGGGCCATGGAGTTGGCGCAGGAGTACGGAACCAAGCTTTACTCAGGTGTGCTCTATCGAAATCCCAATCCCCCTCCCCATTATGGAGAAGGAGTACGGCAGCGCCAAGAGCAGCAATCAGAGACCGCCCTGCCCCGCCAGGATATCCTGAAACGATTCATGCCTGAGTTGGGCACTTAGCCCGCCAAGTCCTGGTAGGGACGGACCGACGGGCCGTCCGCACACACGGACATCGCAGCGCGATGTCCCTACCTTCCTTTCCACCTCAGACCCCTTCCCCACGAGTGCGCGCGCGCGTCCTCAGCTGAGGCCCATTTTCGCTTCCACGCTGTGGATCTTATCCTCCATACTTTGAGATCGATCCGTTCTTGTGCCCAGTTTGATGACCGACGTAATCCTGGGAGCGCCCATTTGGTGCACCGCCTCGTGGCATTTCTTGATTGCGAGGAAAACCTGATCCCATTCCCCTTCAATATTGGTTCCGTTGGCATGCAGCACACTCCTCAGACCCGCTTCGCGCAGTACCTTTTCGCACGCGGCCACATAGGGGGAAAGTGAAAGGCCGACTCCGAGCGGCACAATCGAGAGGTCAACGATGACGTTCATACGTTGGGAAATGGGAACAGAACCGCCAGAGTTTGCGCAAGAATAACCCGAAGTTGTCTTTGCACGCGCATGCGCCGTTCGGTATGAATGAGCCCACATGAGCAGGGCATCCGTCCACGGCCACGAAAGGGGTGCTCCGCCACACGTTTTTCAACGCTTTTGCGACAAGATGAATCTCCACATCACCCGAGGGCCATTCATGCCGAGCATGCGGATGCTGTTGGGTCTCGGCATGGCTCTCCTGACGGCGCCGTACCCCGCTGCCGCCGAATTAGCCCCGGCTAGCCCCGTGCCACCCTCGCTAGAGGGTCCCACCAATACGGTCCCCTGCTTTTCCCGAGCAGAGTTCCGCCTGGATCCAAAGACGACCTTCTCGAATCCTTTCGATCCGTCGGAAGCCGACCTATCCCTCGAGATCCGGCAGCCAAAGGGGAAAATCCTCGTGATCCCTGCTTTCTATTGCCAGGAGTACGAACGCGCACTTCCCAACGGACGCGACCTGTGGCGTGACTGGTCCTATCCGAATGGCCAACCCGTGTGGAAAGCCAGGTTCGCCCCTACGGAACCGGGTCGGCACCGGGTCAAAGCCGTCCTGCGGAAAGGGGGAGTTCGAGCTGTGTCGCCTGAGGTTTCCTTTATGGCGACCCGCTCAAAGCGAAAAGGCTACTTGCGTGTCAGCGCAACTGATCCTCGTTTCCTCGAACACTCCACGGGGGAACCTTTCTTCGCCATCGGCCAGAACCTGGCCTTCATCGGAGAAAGCCAATACCTCACCCTGCCCCGCGTAGAGCAGCTGCTCGCTGAAACCGGAGTTAACGGGATGAACTACGCGCGCGTCTGGGCTTGCTCTGAGGATTGGGCGATGGCGATCGAAGCCCGGAAGAGTGCTTGGAGCCGTTCCTGGAACTGGAACCCTCCTTTTGCCCCAAGTCCTTTGGCGGGAGAAACCGCCGATTGTGTCTGTCTCAGCTCCCAGCGGCCGATGGTCCGGTGTGAACCTACCCGGACGACAGCGGTTCGGCCTTCCACTTCTTACCGGCTCGCATTGCAGTACCTCACCGAGCCTCAAAACGAGCTATCCGTGGAAGCTCACGGTCAGAGCTATACCTTGGCGGCCTCCGGTCGCATGGAACCATGGTCGAACACGAATCTCGTCTTTCTTACTGGCGAAGACGAACGCTGGCTCAACGGCATCAAGTTCACCTTGAAGGGATCAGGATCGGCTTGGATTCGCGGCATCTCTCTTATGGAATCCAACGGCGGCCCCGAACTGCTCGAGGATGCCGTGATCCGCGAAAAGGTGCGAGGGCATTACAACCTCCTGGATTCCCATTGGCTGGACCAAGTGCTCGCCGCCGCGGAGAAGAGCGGCGTCTATCTGCAGGTATGTCTCCTCACTCGCGATCTCTACATGGGTGACCTCAAGGACGAGAAGAGCCCCGCTTACGATCTAGCTCTCCACGACGCGAAGAAACTCCTGCGCTATGCCGTGGCCCGCTGGGGTTACTCAACCCACCTCGGCGCTTGGGAGTACTTCAACGAAATCAACCCCGCACTTCCTACCAGCCGATTCTACGCGGAGCTTGCCGCCTACCTGAACGAAATCGACTGGAACCGGCATCTGCGCACCACCAGCACCTGGGCGGCCAGCGCCAGGGATTGCCAGGAAGACTCATTGGATCTCGCCGACGTCCATTTCTACTTGCGTCCAGCAGATCGCCATCGCCTTACCAACGAGGTGGCAGCGGTTCTTGATCGAACCAACTTCCTACGCCAACACGCCCCACGCAAACCAGCGCACCTGGGCGAATTCGGTCTGGCCGACGACAAATGGCGCATCACCGATGCCATGTCGGTAAGCCGTGACCTCGCCGATGTCCACAATGCCTTGTGGGCCTCCGCCCTGTCAGGAGGCTCAGGCACGGTCCTGCCTTGGTGGTGGGAAAGGATCGATGAATCAAGAGGAAGACAGATCTACAAGGTCCTGGGGCACTTCCTCTCCAATGTGCCCTGGACCTCCGGCGACCTGGCCCCCGCCCACACAAAGGCTCAGCCGCTCCGGCTCACACCGGTTGGACTGAGCACCCCCTCCCACAGCTGGATCTGGCTTTTCGACTCCCAGGCGCACTGGGAGGCCGTCGTGGTCAATCGCTCCACGCCAGAGACAATCCGCGGTGCGAAGGTGGAAATCACCATGCACAAGCCGGGTCGCTATCGTTACGAGTGGTGGAATACGCGCACCGGTCAGATACTCGATTTCGGCAAATCCACCAGCCAGGGAGGGCTCCTCACTCTTGAGGTCCCTCCCTTCGACCGGGACATCGCCTGCAAGGTATGGAGGTGAATCAGGCTTTCGGTGCAGCCCACTCCACGGCGTTGGCCATCATCTTCTGCACGGGCTCCATGTAGAAATCTTTGTAGGTCTCGTGTCCCGGCGCAAAGTAGTACATGCGCCCCTTGCCGATGGTCCAGCAGAGCCCAATGCGCGTCGGCTCCTCCTTGCCATCCGGATACACATACGTGCCAGTCAAAGGGACAGCCTCAGGAGTCGGCACCGCGTAGGGCTCGCTATATCGCTCAATCTGCGGGAGCAGGAAATCAGTCAATCCCTTCGTGATGGGATGGTTAGCGTCAGCCACCTTCACCTTCATCTTGCAGCCGTCATTCACATACGCGCCCCAACTGCAGGCTGTCCCCATCAAAGCCTTGTTGGGCTTCGCAAAATGGGAGGAATGCACCGAGATAAAGCCCATACCCTCCTCTTTCACCCGGCGCACGATCCGCGCGACATACTCGTCCTTCACATCCCCATGTTTCTTGTGGCCCCACCAAATCAACACGTCGCATGCCTTCAAAGAGGTCTCCGAGCAGCCCTGCTCGGGATCCGTCAAGGTGCCGGTCTCCACGGTCCAATCCGGCAGCAGTTTCTTGAGGCTATCCGCGATGGCGACGTTGATGTCCTTCGGATAGACCTTGTCCAACTGCGCTGTGCCCTCAGACCAGACAATCACCCTTCGTTTCCCAGCAGCGGCGACAAGGCTGGTCCCGCATGCCATGCTCGCCGCGGCAAGCAGGCTGGACTTCGCGAAGCCGCGTCGCGTCAATCCCGTTAAAGTATCATTCCTAGGTGTATTAGCATTTGTTGGATTCATTTGCGCATGCTTACCCAACCAGGTTCACGAGGCAAGCAGGATTCCGAAGCCTGGAATGAAAAAAAGCCCGCATAAATGCGGGCTCTCGAAAAATGTGATGGTAGAAACCAGGCCGCCTAGGCCTTTTTGTCCTCAGTCGCAGGGGCATCCGCCTTCGTCTCGGCTGGTTTCGCCTCTTCGGACTTCGCCGCGACCGCAGGGGTCGCACTGGCGGTCTCCGCTCCCGTCGGCGTGGTCGCAGCCGCTACCGTCCCTGCATCCACCCACTCCAAGATCGCCAGCTGGGCGGCATCGCCCACTCGCTCGTGCAACCGGACGATGCGGGTATAACCACCGGGTCGATCCTTCTGGACGGGGGCAATTTCCTGAAAGAGAACGTGGACGGCGGCTTCCTCGTGCAACCGCGCTGCGGCAAGACGCCGGTCATGCAAGGTGCCCGACTTGGCTAAAGTGACCATTTTTTCCGCCACGGATCGTGCGGCTTTGGCCTTCGCAAGCGTTGTCGTCACGCGGCGGTGTTTGATCAGACTGCACACAAGATTCGCCAGCATCGCATTGCGATGCGCTCCCGTGCGCCCAAGCTTCGCGGTTCGCTTCAGGTGTCGCATATACCAAAATCAGTTACTTGCTTTCTTAGGATCTTCCTTCGGGGCATCCAGAAGGCTTGCTTCAATGTTCATTCCGAGACTGAGGCCCAATGCGGCCAGCTTTTCCTTGATCTCGTTGAGAGACTTCTTGCCAAAATTACGATACTTGAGCATCTCCTGCTCACTCTTCATCGCCAGCTGACCCACCGTGGTGATATTGGCGTTGTTGAGACAGTTCGCGGCGCGAACGCTGAGCTCGATCTCATTGACACTCATGTTCAGGAGCTTCTTCACGCGCATCCGCTCTTCATCCTGCGTGTCGACGACTTCCTCAAATTCGACGGCATTCTTGTCATACCCGACGAATACGTCGAGATGGTGCTGCAGAATCGCCGAGGCCTGAACAAGTGCTTCGTCAGCCGTAATGCGCCCGTCGGTCCAAATCTCCACGATCAGGCGGTCATAATCCGTCCTCTGTCCCACGCGGGCACTCTCAACAGAGTAACGAACACGGGCCACCGGAGAGAAAAGCGAGTCAATCGCGATCACTCCAATCGGCTGGTCCACCTTCTTGTTCTCATCGCCAGGGCAGAATCCCCGGCCAACCTTCACCTCAAGCTCCATTTCCAGCTTCTTCTTCTTGTCGATGGTGCAGATATGCTGGGTTGGGTTGACGATCTCCAGATTTTGATTCAACTGGATGTCGGCTGCTGTAACAGCCCCCTCTTTGTTGACTGAAAGCAAAATATTCTGAGTCTCGCGAGAGTGACTCTTGAACTTGACCTTCTTCAAGTTCAAAACAATGTCTGTCACATCTTCCACGACGCCCTCGATCGTGGTGAATTCGTGCATCGCCCCGTCGATCTTCACGGAACTGATCGCAGCTCCCTCTAAAGAGGACAAGAGCACCCGCCTAAGCGAGTTACCAATCGTGTGTCCATAGCCGGTCTCAAACGGCTCGGCAAGGAACTTGGTGTAAGTGGGGGTTGCAGTCGCGTCATCACGCGTCAACCGCTTGGGCATTTCAAATCGACCTAGACGAACTGGCATAGTATGATCTCTTTCGGCAATTGTAACCTGACCGGTCCTGCTTCCCGCCGGAGGCCGGTCCATATAATTGCCATCGCCTCACTCGAGGCAGGCTGTTTAGCGGGAATAAAATTCGACGACCGCCTGCTCATTAGCGATGGGCTGAATGTCCTCGCGAGTAGGCATACGCATCAGCACCCCCTTGAAGGATTCCTTGTTCAGGGATAACCAATCAGGAACGGAACGACTCGTGGATGATTCCAACCCTTTGGTGGCCATCTGCCGCGAAACGTTGTTGTTCTTCATTTCGATCACATCGTTCACCTTCAACGCAAACGAGGGAACGCTCACCTTGCGGCCATTTACCTTCACATGCCCATGATTCACCATCTGCCGGGCACCGGCGCGGGTATTGGCTAAACCAAGCTGGTAAACCACGTTATCCAAACGCGTCTCGAGAATCTGCAGCATGGTCTCACCCGTGACGCCACGCTTCCTCAGCGCGCGCTCGTACACACCACGGAACTGCCGCTCCAGCAATCCATAATAGTACTTGAGCTTCTGCTTCTCATTCAGCCCCTGCCCATACTCCGTGGTCTTCCGGCGGCTCTTGGGGCCATGCACGCCAGGACCATAGTTGCGCCGCTCCAGATACTTGGAGGGGCCGAAAATGGGAACACCAAAACGTCGGCTGATGCGAACACGAGGACCAGTATAACGAGCCATAATCAGTAAATCTTGATCTCTGAGAAAGGGTTTACACGCGGCGTTTCTTACGAGGACGACAGCCGTTGTGGGGGACGGGCGTCACGTCACGGATGACGCTGATCTCCAGCCCAATGGCCTGAAGCGCTCGGATCGCAGACTCGCGACCGGATCCGGGCCCCTTTACCTGCACCTCCACCTCGCGCATGCCATGCGCCATGGCCTGCCGTGCGGCGTCCTGAGCGACCTGTTGAGCAGCAAAAGCGGTGCTCTTTCGAGAGCCCTTAAAGCCGACCTTGCCAGCGCTGGACCACCCGATGGTGTTCCCCTGCATGTCGGTGATAACCACCTGGGTGTTGTTGAACGTCGCCAGAATGTGAGCCACCCCAATGGCGATGTTCTTTGAGCCTTTCGCCTTAACGATCTTCTTTCCTGCCTGATCGTCGGCAAGCAACTCAGCCGCAGTCGGGGCTGAGCCAGCCACAGGGACCGCAGGGTCCGCCGACTTGGCCGCAGGTGCAGGCGTGGGAGTCCCACCAGCTGCAGGGGCCGGTGCTCCTGGGGCTCCGGCTGGTGCTGCTGCTTTGGGGGCCTTCTCTGCTTTCTCGCCCTTTTCAGCTTTGACAGGGGCTCCCTCGGCAGGCGCTTTTTTCGGTGCCTTGGTAGCAGGCTTCTCAGCCGTGCCCGAAGCCTCCGGTTGGTTTTCTTTCTTCGGCGCTGGTTTAGCAGCTTTGGTCTCGTCGGCCATATTGTAAGATCAAAAATTAATGGATGCCAGTCTTGGCGTTCGGATTGCGCTGCACGCCCACCGTCTTGCGCGGACCCTTGCGGGTACGAGCATTCGTCTGGGTACGCTGCCCACGTACTGGCAACCCACGCAGGTGCCGTACGCCACGGTAGCTCTTTATGCTTTGCAGGCGCTTCAGGTTCAAACCGATTTCACGACGCAGATCGCCCTCGATGACGTACTTACCCTCCTGGATGGCGTGAACAATCTGAGACAGTTGCTGCTCGGTCAGGTTCTTCGCCCGGATGCTCGGATCAATCTGCGCGCGCTCCAGCACCACGCAAGAATTCGTCGGACCCAGTCCGTAGACGTAACGCAGCGCAATATCGATGCGCTTATCACCGGGAATATCAACACCAAGAATACGTGCCATAGTAAATGATTTTAGCCCTGACGCTGCTTGTGACGGGCGTTGGAGCAAATAACTCGAACGACGCCCTTGCGCCGCACGACCTTACAGTGCTCACACATTTTCTTTACGGATGCCCTGACTTTCATAGACTACTCTTTCTTATCACTCGGCCTTTCGACAAGTCGCAAGGCGAAATTTCAATTTTTAACCTGTCACCTATTGCTAGGCAACCAAAATTTCCTCGATCACGTTGGATTACCTTCGCAACCAACTCGTGACCATTCTTCAGCCGAACTCGGAAGGCCCACTTATCCAGAACCTTGCACACTTCGGCTTCCTCAATTACCCCGTCTTCGGAACGCATGTGAGTATTTCTGGCAAACCGTCCGTCACCAACACCGTGTGCTCGAAATGCGCGGAAGGCATTCCATCCACACTCACCGCCGTCCAACGATCCCTGAGGATTCGCACCTCAGGCCGCCCCGCATTCACCATGGGCTCGATAGCGATGGTCATGCCCGCCTTTAGCTTTGGCGATGGCTTCCCATCATCAAAATTGGGCACCTGGGGCTCTTCATGCATCGTTCGGCCCACACCATGCCCCACAAATTCCCGCACTACGCTAAACCCATGACTCTCCACGCAGGTCTGCACCGCCCGCGAAATGTCAGCGACCCGATTTCCGGAAACCGCCTGCTGAATTCCTTCGCGCAAGGCTTGTTCAGTCACATCCATCAGTTTCTGAGCCAACAGACTGCAACCGCCCACCGACACCGTCCGGGCTGTGTCACCGATAAAGCCGCGGTAAACTACTCCCACGTCGATGCTCACAATATCACCGAACTGAAGTCGCCGGGGCCCGGCAATTCCGTGAACGACTTCGTCGTTCACGCTCAGGCATGTGTGGCACGGATAGCCACGGTATCCCAAGAAGGCACTCTTGGTATCCATCCGGCGCATACACTCCGCAGCAAAGAGGTCTACCTCTTGCGTGCTGATCCCCGGCCTAATGAACCCAGCGGTTTCCTGAAGCACACGCGCCGCAACTGCCCCGGCTTCGCGCATGGCCTGCTGTTCACGCTCGTTCTTCAGGGCAATCATAAACCTTGGCCCGTCGAAGCATCACCGTGCCCCGTGCAAGAAGACGAGATTTGCGGAAGTACCCTGCCCTCGAGGGGGTACAACTTCGTTCTGAAATGGTAAAGATCAGGATCAAGGGAGAAGGAAGCTCGCTCTGGAGGACACACCGAGAACCTCTTCACCCGATTTGTGGTTAGAAGCGCCCCTTGATACGTCCCTTCTTCAGGAACCCATCATAGTGCCTCATGAGCAGGTGGGACTCCATCTGCCTCATTGTGTCCAGCATGACACCCACCGTGATCAGCATGCTGGTGCCGCCGAAAAACTGACCCACTTCGAAGGGTACACCGGCCCACTTGAACATGACCGTGGGGATGACCGCGATGACTGCGAGGAAAATGGCGCCAGCGAGTGTAATCCGACTCATGGCCCGATGAAGGAAATCGCTGGTCGCCTGCCCCGGGCGAACACCAGGTATGTACCCGCCGTACTTCTTCAGATCGTCGGCAATCTGCAACTCGTTAAACTGGGTCGCCACCCAGAAGTAGGAGAAGAACAGAATCATCAACCCTTCCAGGGTGATATAGACAAATGTCCCGTGCTGGAGTGCCACCGCAATTCCCTCACAAAGTTTTGCAAATGCAGGCATGCTCACGCTTGCTACCTTGGCCAAGGTGAAGAATATCTTTTCGGGGAACATCAGGATTGCCTGTGCAAAGATGATCGGCATGACCCCCGCGTAGTTGACTCGGAGGGGCATGAAGGAAGTCCCTCCTGCGAACACCTTCCGGCCTACAGCTCTCTGTGCGTACTGAACCGGTATCTTGCGCTGGGCCTGGGTGACCGCCACCACCGCAGCTACCACTGCCAACAGCAAGAGCACTAGCGCCACCGCATGGAACAGGTTGAAGCTGGTCTGGGTGCCCTTCGGAGGGAAGAACATGACCCACACCGAGGTCATGGCCATCGGCAGCCGAGAAAGAATGCCAATTGTGATCACCAAGGATACACCGTTTCCAATGCCTCGGTCGGTAATTTGTTCACCCAACCACATCAACAACAAAGTGCCGGTGGTCAAGGTAAGTACAGTCTGGACTCGATACCACCAAACGTTCTCCGTCAGCACCAAGGTGCCCCGGAAATCACCAAAGACCTTCTCAGGATTCTCCCAGCCCAAAGCCATCACAAAACCCTGTCCCAGACAAAGAACCACGGTTATGTAACGTCCATATTGGACAATCTTGGTGCGCCCCCCCTCTTCCCGCATCATCTTGCTGAGCTGCGGGATGACTGCGCCCAAGAGCTGGATGATAATGGTTGCGCTGATATAGGGCATGATGCCCAAGGAACCGATCGCGCACTTCTCCAAGGCCCCTCCCGTGAAGAGGCTGTACATACCAAGCAGCCCACCACTCGCTTGGGCGTTTTGCTCAAAGAACTGAGCCAACGCCGCGCCATCGAGCCCAGGGATGGGAATGAGGGCAACCAAACGGCAGACTGCGAGAACCAGAATCGTGAAAAGGATCCTCGACTTCAGCTCAGGAATTTTGAAGCAGTTTGCGAATGTATTGAGAATGCCCTTGAACATACTTAACCCTTACAGCGATCAGGCAGCTTTCTTACGCCGGCCTGCGATTTCACAAACACCGCCCAGTTTTTCGATCTGGGCCTTGGCCGAGGCGCTGAAGGCGCTGGCACAAACGGTCAGTTTGCGCTTGAGCTCGCCGACTCCAAGAATCTTCAGACCCGCCGCTTTGCCGTTGGCTAACCCAGCATCTCGCAGCATGGCCTCGTCCACTCGCGTGCCGTCCTCGAATTGGTTCAAGGAAGACAGGTTGACGGGCAGGTAAACCGTCGTATGGCGGGCATTGTTGAATCCAATCTTCGGCATGCGCCGAAACAAAGGCATCTGCCCACCTTCAAAACCGGGCCGGATCGAACTGCCGGAACGGGCGGTTTGCCCTTTTCCACCACGACCGCTGGTTTTGCCGTGACCGCTGGATTCGCCTTGACCCAAGCGCTTGCGAGGGTGCTTTGCCCCAGGACGTGGGCTCAAATTATGTAGACGCATACGTAACTAGCTAGACTTTTGCAGGGGTGCTTTTCTTTTGCGGCATGGGAATCCCACGAACGCGGAAAATATCTTCTCGCAATCGCAACTGGCTTAGTCCACCCAAGGTCGCCTTCGCCACATTGGCGGCGTTCTTGGATCCCAAAGACTTGGTCAATACGTCGCGAATGCCAACCGACTCGATCACGGCGCGGACTGTCTTGCCGGCGATGACTCCCGTACCCGCCGAAGCTGGCTTCAAAAGCACTTTGGCCCCGCCGTAAGTAAAGAGTATCTCGTGCGGAATCGTGGCTCCGTTCAGCGATACCTTGGTCAGATTCCGCTTGGCAGCCTCATTCGCCTTGCGGATGGCATCCGCCACCTCGCCCGCCTTGCCAAGGCCCAGCCCTACTCGCCCCTTTTTGTCGCCCACGACGACGAGGGCACTAAAGCTGAACCGGCGTCCACCTTTGACCACCTTGGCTGAGCGATTGATGAAGACCACCTTCTCGCTCAACTCATCGCCACCCTTGCCGTCGCTGTTCGGGTCGCCAGAGTCACGGCCTGGACGTTGCCGTCTCGGCCCACGGCCCATGCCACGTCCCGGTCCACGGCTTTCACTACTCACGTTTTTGTTTAAGTCAGACACGCTTATCTCCTGTTTCAGGTTAGAACTGCAAGCCCGCTTCGCGCGCGGCATCCGCCAGGGCCTTCACCTTCCCATGATAACGCGCCCCACTTCGATCGAAAATCACGGTCGAAATTCCTTTTGCTTTGGCTGCTTCCGCCGCCAAGGTCCCCATCTGTTTCGCGGCATCCACATTGGCCTTTCGCACCGCGCCCTCTGGCAGCGACTTGGCCCGCGTGGAAGTCGATGCCAGGGTGGTACCCGCTGCATCGTCCACAAACTGCACATAGATGTGCTGTCCGGTAAACTTGGCGCTCATCCGCGGCCGTGCGGCCGTACCCAGCAGCTTCTTACGCATCCGCATGCGCCTTCTTGCCAGGAGATTCTGCTTCTTTTCGGTTCTCATCGTAATGGTGTCACGGTATCAGCCGTAACGATAGTTCATTCACTTGTATCCAGTGCCTACTGGACAGTCTTGCCTTCCTTACGGACGATCTTCTCACCCGCGTAACGCACGCCCTTGCCTTTGTAAGGCTCAGGAGGATAGAAGCTTCGCAACTCCGACGCAACCTGACCCACCGATTGCTTGTCAGGACCCTCAATCGTCAATTTGGTGTTCTCCTCTACAACGATCTTCACCTGCTGAGGAATACCGTATACGATTGGGTGTGAATAGCCAAGGTTCATGGTTATGGTCTGCCCCGTGACCGCAGCCTTGAATCCAACGCCGTGAATCTCCAGTTTCTTCACATACCCCTCACTCACCCCTTTCACCATGTTCATGATGATGGCGCGGCTTAACCCGTGAAGAGCCTTGGCATTGGCGTCTTCACCCTGACGGGTTACAGTGATGGCATTATCCTTGATAGACGCTGCCGTTCGTGCCGGCAGTTGCCATTCCAACTTACCTTTGGGCCCGTCTACCGCCACTTTGTTGCCCTTCAGCTCCACCTTCACTTGGGGAGGGATGGGCACTGGTTGCCTTCCGATTCTCGACATATGAAAAACCTTTCCGCTTACCAAATATAAAACAAGACCTCTCCGCCCACATTATTCTTGCGGGCCTCGGAGCCAGTCATAACTCCCCGCGAGGTGGACAGGACGGCGACGCCCATGCCTCCCAACACTTGGGGAATTTTGTCAGAATTCACGTAGTGCCGTAATCCAGGACGACTCACCCGCCGTAAGCCTTCGATGATGCCCTTCTTGGCCTGGAATTTCAGCTTCACTTTAATGGTCTTGATGCCAGCACCTTCCACGGAGCAATCAGCGAGATAGCCTTCACGCTGCAGGACCTTGGCGATCGCTTCCTTGATGCGGGAATGGGGGATCGCCACAACCGGAATCAAAGCGCGGTTGGCGTTGCGTATACGAGTGAGGAGATCAGCAATGGGGTCGGTCATAGGATTACCAGCTGGATTTGGTCACACCTGGGATGAGTCCAGAGAGGGCCATCTCGCGGAACGTCAAACGAGAAATGCCGAACTTGCGCAGGTGCCCGCGGCGACGCCCCGTGACCTTGCAACGGTTGATGGTTCGAACCGGGCTGGCGTCCTTCGGTAGCTTCGTCAGCGCAACATAGTCTTTCTTTGCCTTTAACTCGGCTCGCAGAGCCGCGTACTTCTTTACTGTCTCGCGTTTGCGTTTGTCGCGCTCAATCCAGGCTAATTTTGACATAGTCTACTTTCCTTCCGCAAAGGGCATTCCAAGCTGTTTCAGCAATTCCAGAGCTTCTTCATTTGTGGTGGCCGTCGTCACAATGGTCACATCCATTCCCTGATGCCGCTTAATCTTATCAACTTCGATCTCGGGAAAAATTGTCTGATCCTCCAACCCGAGGGTGTAGTTACCACGGCCGTCAAAATGGCGCTTCGGCAAACCGCGGAAATCGCGAATTCGAGGCAGTGCCGTGGCAATCAGGCGGTCAAAGAATTCGTACATCACTTCCCGACGCAAGGTCACGTGGCAGCCAATGGACTGACCCTCACGCACTTTGAAATTGGCCACGCTCTTTCGAGCGCGATCAATCACCGCTTTCCGGCCGGTGATGGTGCTCAGGTCCTTCATGGCATCTTCCACGGCTCCCTTTTCCAGGGAAGCGCTGATTCCCATGTGCACCACGATCTTCTCCATCCGAGGAACCTGGTGGACGTTCTTGTACTTCCGCGCCTCCATGAGAGCGGGCCGGACAACATCAGTGAATTTTTGCAGCAGTCGCGGTTTCATGAATCAAATTAGCTGGTGGAGGCAGGGACTTTCGTTGAACGCTTCGCCGCGCGAGCGTCAAATTGCTCGGCCTTCATTACGTTGGAGATATGAATGCTTCCTTCGCGTTCCAGGATGGCACCCTGAGGGTACTGTTGGGATTTGCGCTGATGGCGCTTGATCATCTTGACGCCCTCAACAATAACTCGTTCCTTCTTGGGTAGGACGCTGATGATCTTGCCGCGCTTACCGCGCTCAGTCCCTGCCAAGACGACCACCTCGTCGCCCTTTTTCACGTGAAAGCTTTGCATAGGATTAAATGACCTCCGGTGCGAGAGAGATGATCTTCATGAACTTCTTTTCCCGCAACTCCCGGGCTACCGGGCCGAAAATGCGCGTGCCCTTGGGATTGTTCTCTTTGTCGATGATCACGATCGCGTTGCTGTCAAACCGCAGGTACGAACCGTCACTTCGACGAATCGCCTTCCGGGTGCGTACAATCACGGCGTCAACGACTTCGCCCTTCTTTACCACGCCGTCTGGTGCGGCTTCCTTAATGTGCGCCTTGATGATGTCTCCCACCTGCGCATACCGCTGGTTGCGGCCCAGAACGCCGATCGTCGCAGCGCGCTTGGCGCCGGAATTGTCGGCAACATCGAGAATGGAACGAATTTGCAGCATATTAGGCTCCTGCGGTTGCGGCCGGGACTGTTACAGCCGCGGCATTTCGTTCAATAACTTCCACCAGCCGCCAGCACTTCATCTTGGAGAACGGGCGGGTTTCCTGGATCTTCACGCGATCCCCGACCTTGGCATCGCGCTTCTCGTCGTGGGCGTATAGCTTCTTGTAACGGGTGATCACCTTCTTGAACTGAGGGTGACGGAAGCGGCGCTCCACCCTGACAACGATGGTTTTGTCCATCTTGTCGGAAATTACTTCACCAATGCGCTCTTTGCGCTGGGTACGTATGGTCGTCGTGTCAGGCATAACTCTAGGCAGATTTGGCTGGCTTCTTCCGCAGAACACTGAGCTGGGTTTCGACACGGGCGACATCGCGGCGCAACGTGCGAAGACGTGAGGGCTTCTCCAACTGGCTGCTGGCCTTTTGTAGGTGCAAGTTGAATAGCTCCTGCCTCAGGTCGCGGCCCATGGAGGTCAGTTCCACGGTCGTCTTTTCCTTCAATTCGGAAATCTTCATGGCGTATCTTTTAAAGGATTACTATGCGGACCGGTGACGCGAGATGAACTTGGTGCGAATCGGCAGCTTGCTCGCCGCCAGGCGCAGGCTTTCACGCGCCAGTGCTTCGGGAACACCATCCACTTCAAAGAGCACCGTTGCCGGCTTGATCACCGCCACCCAGGTATCCACGGCGCCTTTGCCGGTACCCATTCGCACTTCCAAGGGCTTCTTCGTCACTGGCTTGTCCGGGAACACGCGAATCCACATCTTCCCGCGGCGCTTCATGTAACGACTCACAGCTACGCGCGCAGCTTCAATTTGCTTCGTGTCCAACCAGCACCTTTCCATGGACTGCAAACCAAACTCACCGTAAGCAACCGTGTTACCACGCGTTGCCAATCCGGCACGGTTGCCCCGTTGCTGCTTACGATACTTAACCCTGGCGGGCATCATCGCCATACAAATTCCTTTCCCGTTACAAAATTAGTTTGCTGCTGCAGGCACCGGTGCGGCTGCCGGAGTGGCGGTCGCCCGCGCACTTTTCGTCTCTCCCTTGCAGATCCAGCATTTGATTCCAAGCTTGCCGTACACCGTCCTGGCTTCCGCAAAACCGTATTCAATCTTGGCGCGAAGCGTATGGAGAGGCACGCTCCCTTCGTGGTAAGATTCGGTTCGCGCCAGTTCCGCGCCACCGAGCCGCCCAGCACAGCGAATCTTGATTCCCTCGGCGCCAAAATCCATTGCCGTCTGCACCGCTTTCTTCATGGCGCGTCGGAAGGAAATTCGTCGCTCGAGCTGCAAGGCCACATTCTCCGCAACCAACTGTGCATCCAGTTCAGGTGTCTTAATCTCCTGGATGTCAACGTAGATTTCCTTGCCGGTCATCTTGCTCAATTCTTCTTTGAGCTTGTCGATCTCAGCTCCCTTACGCCCGATCACCACCCCAGGGCGCGCGGTGAAGATCGTGATGCGGCAGCGGTTCGCCGCTCGCTCAATCTGAATCTTCGGAACCGAGGCTGACTCGAGCTTCTTCTTGAGAATTCCGCGTATCTTCTGGTCTTCGGTCAGGAGACGGCTGAATTCCTTTCTCCCCGCAAACCATTTAGAGAGCCAGTCCTTGTTGACGGCTATCCGCAGACCTATTGGATTTGTTTTCTGGCCCATAACTATTCGTCGGACAAAACAATTCGAATGTGACAGTTCCGCTTCAAAATCGGGCCCGCCGATCCGCGAGCCTTCGGAGTGAAGCGTTTCATGATGGTTGCAGCCCCAGCGACGGCCTCTTTCACGCGCAATGTCCCAGGTTTGGCCCCCAGATTGTTCTCCGCGTTGGCGATCGCCGACTTTAAAGTCTTGGCGACCAACCGTGCTGATTTGCGCGGCACCACGTTCAGAACTGCGGCCGCCTGCTCCGCCGGCAATCCCTGAATCTGCCGGACCATCTCCCGCATCTTCTGCGGGGACATCCGTACGTTGCGGGTGATAGATTTAACTTCCATAACTGGATTACTTGGCCTCGGCTTTGGCAGTGTGCGCACCGTGTTTCTTGAAAGTACGTGTAAGCGAAAATTCGCCCAATCGGTGTCCAACCATGTTTTCCGTCACAAACACGGGGTTGAAAACTTTGCCATTGTGCACGTTGAACGTCAACCCGACAAACTCCGGGGTGATCATAGAACGTCTCGACCAGGTCTTGATCGGCGCCTTAGACTTCGCATCCTTGGCCTTCAAGATCTTTTCCAGCAAGTGATGGTCCACAAATGGACCCTTTTTAATTGAGCGTCCCATAACCTGCTATTTCAGTTTCATCGGTTTTCCATTCCGGCGCACCAAAATGAACCGGTTAGAGTATCTTCGTCGTTTTCGCGTTTTGTAGCCCTTGGCAAGAAGACCCCAAGGCGAAGTCAGCTGCTGCCAACCACCACCGCCTTTGGATTTGCCCTGTCCACCACCGTTCGGATGGTCGACCGGATTTCGCACCATACCACGGCTGATGCCACGGTGCCCACGGTGCCGCATGCGGCCCGCCTTGCCCAAGGTGATCTTCTCGTGGTCGACATTTCCCACCTGACCAACCGTGGCATAACAAATCTCGCTGATCTTGCGAATCTCACCGGAGGGCAGCCGAATCAGCGCGTACCCTTCGTCTCTTGACATCAGAGTCGCCGCCCCACCAGCCGTGCGGACCATTTGCCCGCCTTTTCCAGGAGTCAGCTCGATGTTGTGAATGGCCAGCCCTACCGGAATGTTCTTGAGGGGGAGACTATTCCCGACGTCGGGCGGCACACCTGGACCGCTGATCACTTTGGCGCCAACCGCCAAGCCCAAAGGTGCAACGATGTAGCGCTTCTCCCCATCTTTGTACTTCACCAGCGCTAAGCGGGCCGAACGGATAGGATCATACTCGATCGCCTCGACATTGGCCTCCATGCCTCGCTTGCATCGCTTGAAATCCACGTCGCGCAGGTACTGTTTGTGTCCACCACCGATGCCACGTGCAGTCACCCGGCCATAGCTGTTACGGCCACCCGTCTTCTTACGGATGGAAATAAGGCTCTTTTCAGGCTTACTCTTAGTGATTTCCTCGAAGCTCGCCACGGAAATATACCGTAGCGACGGCGTCAGAGGTCGAAAGGTTTTTACAGCCATAATCTCTCAACGCTTAGGTTAACACGATCTTGTCGCCCTTCTTCAAGGTCACGATCGCTTTCTTCCAATCCGGAGCTTTTCCGGCCTGATGGGTCCGCTGACGGCGGGCTTTGCCAGTGACATTCATGGTTTGAACGTCCAGCACTTTGACTTTGAACAGCTCCTCCACCGCCTTACGGATCTGCACCTTGTTGGCACGGCGATCGGCGACAACCGTATACTGGTTGAACTTCTCGCTTTGGATGCTGCCCTTCTCGGTCAGACGGGCCGACTTGATGATCTCAAAAGGGCTCATTTTACTTCAATCGTTGTTCCACTTTCTCGAAAGCGGAGCGGGTGAACAAAAGCTTATCGTAGCGCAACACCTGATAGGTGTTGAGCGTTTCCGAATTGGTCAACTCGACATTCACGACGTTGCGGGATGCCAGCATCAGATTCGGATCTGAACCCGCCACCACCAACAAAGTGCCATCGATCTGTAGGGCATCGAGGACCCCAACAAATTCCTTTGATTTCGGACTTACCAACTTCAAATCGTCCACCACCAGCACATCGCCTGCTTTTAGGCGTTCACTGAGTGCCTTGCGCAGCGCCAATTGTTTGGTTGTTTTCGAGACCTTTTTGCCGAAGTCCCGAGGTTTTGGTCCGAACACCACACCGCCACCAGGCCAGAGGGGCGATTGAAACGAGCCTGCACGTGCACGGCCAGTTCCCTTTTGTCGCCATGGCTTCTTATTGCTACCGTTGACTTCGCCAACAGTCTTGGTGCATGCCGTGCCCATACGCTGGTTCGCCCGATAAGCGACCACTGCGTCATGGACCGCCTGGGTACCACGTCCGTTCTCCACGAGAGGAAAAGTAACCTCCACTTGGCCAGTCTCGTTGCCTTTAATGTCTTTTACCGTAAGCTTCATGGCTTTGCCTCTCTACTTGCTGCCGGCTTTGCCGCCAGTTTTGGGCTGTTTACCCATCTTCGAAGCTGCTGCGCGCTTGGCTTTCACCGCTTCGACTCCAGCCCGGGATCGTTTCTTCGATTCGCGAATGATCACGTAGTCGCCGTTCGCGCCCGGGATGGCTCCGCTCACGAGGAGAAGATTCTCCTCTGGGATGACTTGCACGACCTGCAGATTCTGAGTGGTTCGTCTCACCTGCCCCATATGGCCCGGCATCTTCAATCCGCGCATGACCGTTCCAGGAAAGAGACGCTGCCCAATGGCACCCACTCGGCGGTGCCACCCTTTAGCGCCGTGGGTGATATCACCCCCGGCGAAGCCGTGGCGCTTAACCACACCTTCAAAGCCGCGACCCTTTGTCACGCCAATCGCGTCGACGTAGTCGCCCACGATAAAAATATCCGGTCCAATCACATCCCCCGGCTTCACCGCCATCGAGAAATCCCGAAACTCACGAATCCGCTTCACCGCGGCTCCATTTTGTTTACGGATGTGACCCAAGACCGCTTTGGTCAAACGGAATTCCTTCTGCTCTCCAAAACCAAGTTGGACAGCGCTATAACCGTCCTTCTCTTTGGTCTTGCACTGCAGCACCCTATTGGGTCCAGCCAGAACCACGGTGACGGAGACCGCATCACCCTGCGCGTTGTAGACGCGGGTCTGGCCCAGTTTCTTTCCAAGCAAGCCGATCATAGGTTAAATCTTGATGCTGATGTCTACACCAGCGGGAAGGTTCAACTTCTTGAGTTCGTCGACGGTTTTTGCCGTCGGTTCCAGTATGTCCAGCAAGCGCTTGTGGGTGCGTTGTTCAAAAGTCTCCATGGACTTCTTGTCAGCGTGCGGGGAACGTTGCACGGTGAATTTCTCAATGCGGGTCGGTAGGGGAATCGGTCCCGCAACCATAGCACCAGTCCGCTTCACAGTTTCGACGATATCCCGGACCGACTGATCGATTACCCGGTGATCGTACGCCTTAAGGCGAATTCGAATGCGTTGTCCAGCCATACAAAGAACAGGTTGACTAACTAAATTTAGGTTAACTTCGTGCTACTTTGGGTTTCGTCGTGTCCAGAATTGTCGCCATAATGTTCGCCGGCACGGGTTCGAACGCAAACGGCTCCATGGAATAGGCCGCGCGCCCTTTTGACAGCGATCGTATCGCCGTGGCATACCCGAACATCTCCGCCAGCGGCACGTGCGCGTTCAGAATCGTGGCATCCGACTTAGCCTCGATAGCAACAATCTTGCCCCTGCGTCGGTTCAGATCCCCGAGCAAATCACCCTGATATTCCTCAGGTGTGGCACATTCCACCTTCATGATCGGCTCGAGCAGGATGGCGCCCGCTTTCTTCGCGGCGTCTTTCAGGGCAAAAATGCCCGCCATTTTAAAGGCCAATTCGTTGGAATCCACCTCGTGGTAACTGCCATCTACGATGGCTACCTTGACGTCGACCATTGGGAACCCGGCCAGCACTCCGCCGCTGACGGCTTCGTTCACACCATCGATCGCCGCAGGAATGTACTCCTTGGGAACGGTACCACCAACAATTTTGTTCTCGATCTCGATCCCCTTGCCTCGCTCATTCGGGGCCAAGGTAATGCAGATATGCCCGTATTGACCGCGACCGCCGCTCTGGCGGATGAATTTGCCCTCGCCCTCGGCACTCTTAGTGATGGTTTCGCGATAGGCGATCTGAGGAGCCCCGGCACTGGCCTCTACCTTGAATTCGCGGAAAAGACGGTCCCGGATGATCTCCAAGTGCAGTTCACCCATCCCTGCGATGATCAATTGCCCGGTTTCCTCGTTCGTGAAGCAGCGGAAGGTTGGATCTTCCTCAGCCAAACGCTGCAGTCCCTCAGAAAGTCGTTCGCGATCACTCTTGGTTTTCGGCTCGACTGCCATGGAAATGACAGGCTCGGGAAAGGTGGGAGGCTCCAGTGACACATCAAAATCTTCGTCACACAGAGTGTCTCCGGTCGTGATGTTCCTGAGGCCGACCAAGGCGGCGATGTCACCAGCGTAGACGGTGTCGACATCAATCCGTTTGTCCGCTTGAATCATCAAAACTCGGCTCACCCGCTCGCGCTTTCGTGTGCGAGGATTGTAGATCATTTCGCCCTTCTTGAGGGTACCACTGTAAACCCGGAAGAAGACGAGCTTGCCTACGAACGGATCCGACCAGAGTTTAAAGGCCAGGGAACAGAATTTCCCGCGGTCGTCGGTCTTCACCTCAACCGCCACACTGGAATCGGTGGGCAATTGTCCCTGCGCGTGCGGAACATCCAAAGGAGAAGGGAGGTAATCAATGACCGCATCCACCAAGGGTTGTACTCCCCTCTTCTTGAAGGCGGATCCACCCAGAACCGGCACGAACTCGAGCTTGCAGGTCAGCCGCCGAATGGCCTGCTTTAAAATCAAAGCCGAAACAGGCTTGTCCTCGATGACCAACTCCGCGATCAGATCATCTTTGTTGGAGACCGCGTCGACTAATTCAGCCAAAGCGATCTTCGCCCGCTCAGCGTAGTCCTCGGGAATTTCCGCAATCGTGTAATTGACCCCGAAATCGTCATTCACGTCGTAAATCAAAGCCTTCTGATTCACGACATCGATAACCCCGTGCAAATAGTCCTCTTTGCCGAGCGGAAGAAACACTGGATACGCGTAGGCACCGAGCTTTTTGCGCATTTCGGCGACTGCATTGTCAAAATTCGCGCCGGTACGATCCATCTTGTTGACGAAAGCGATACGGGGAACCTTGTACTTGGTCGCCTGACGCCAAACCGTCTCGGATTGCGGCTGCACTCCGGCAACACCGCAGAAAACAGCCACGGCTCCGTCCAAAACACGCATGGAACGTTCCACCTCCGCCGTGAAATCGACATGCCCTGGAGTATCGATGATATTAACCCGGTGGGGAATGGACTCGGAAAGCTTGAGGAGACCTTCGCTCTTTTGCGTCCAATAGCAGGTTGTGGCCGCGGAAGTGATGGTGATGCCGCGCTCGCGCTCTTGCTCCATCCAGTCCGTCACTGTGTTTCCATCATCCACATCGCCCATCTTGTGGATCAACCCAGTGTAAAACAGGATGCGCTCAGTGGTGGTCGTCTTCCCGGCATCGATGTGCGCAGCAATCCCGATATTCCGGGTGTACTCCATCGGATATTTCCGGTTCGGCGAATTCACCGACTGCTTTTTGTCCAATACAGAATCCATCTAATCTACAGAGAATAAAAAGGCCCCGATCCACATCGGCCCTCGGGGCGATTCTAAAATTGAATTAACTACCAGCGGAAGTGCGCAAAGGCCTTGTTTGCCTGCGCCATCTTATGAACATCGTCTCGCTTCCGGATTGCGTTACCCTGCCCTTGGTAGGCATCCATGATTTCGGCTGCAAGAGCCTCGTTCATCGGAATACCTTTGCGGGAATCGGCATAGTCCACCAACCAACGCATCGCCAACGAAGCCTGACGATCCGACGGAACCTCCAAGGGTACCTGGTAGGTCGCCCCGCCCACGCGGCGAGGTTTCACCTCCAAGCGCGGCTTGGCGTTGTCCACGGCACGCTGCAGAATCTCCAAAGGATTGCTCGCAGGGTTCTTGGCCGCGATTTGGTCAAAAGCCCCATAGACGATCCTTTGGGCCACACTCTTCTCACCCCACTTCATGACGATGCTGACCAAACGCGAGACCAAAGCTGAGTTAAACTTCGGATCTACAGAGACGGGGCGCTTAAAAGCTCGACGACGACGAGACATATGAAATCCTACTTAGCAGCCGGGGCCGCACCTGCGGCCGGTTTAGTAACCTTCGGGCGTTTGACACCATACTTGGATCGGCTTACCCGGCGCTTCTCAACGCCAGCAGCATCCAAGGTGCCCCGAACAATGTGATAACGAACACCGGGCAAATCTTTAACACGCCCCCCGCGCACCAGTACGATCGAGTGCTCTTGAAGGTTGTGCCCTTCATCAGGGATATACGCGATGACTTCGTAGCCGTTGGTCAAGCGCACCTTCGCAACCTTCCGCATGGCGGAGTTGGGTTTCTTCGGAGTGCGCGTCATGACTTGAAGACAGACGCCGCGACGAAAGGAGGCGCCCTGCAAAGCTGGCGACTTCGACTTCCACTTCAGCTTGTTACGTCCTTTTCGGACGAGTTGGTTAATTGTCGGCATCGCAATTAGTTACTGTTTGCCATTTTCCGCGTTGGTTTTCCGCAATGGTTGGCAAAACGGAGTGCGGATAATACCAAGCACGATCTCTGTTGCAACAAGTATTTGGATTATTTTGGTTTCTCTGTGCAAATTACCCAACCAAAGGCTGTTCCGTAGATGGAATCGATGGCTCCTCTGGCGCATCCAACTCTACGGTAGAGCGTATGGTTACATTTCGATGGCGAAGGAAACCCGTGCCAGCGGGGATGATGTGCCCCATGATCACGTTCTCCTTGAAGCCGTGTAACTTATCTATCTTGCCCATGGTCGCGGCATCGGTCAGAACCCGAGTCGTATCCTGGAACGAAGCCGCACTCAGGAAGCTCTCCGTCTCGAGGGACGCCTTAGTAATGCCCAGCAGAACGGGCTGTGCCTCAGCAGGCTTGCCACCCATCTTTTCGACGCGTTGGTTCTCTTCCTCAAAGGCAATTTTATCGATTTGCTCGCCCCACAGGAAAAGCGTATCCCCCGGTTCGGTGATCCTGACCTTCCGGAGCATCTGCCGAACAATGATTTCGATGTGCTTGTCATTGATCGTAACCCCCTGCAGACGATACACCTCTTGAACCTCGTTCACGAGATGCTCCTGCAATTCCTGGGGCCCGCAAACGTCGAGAATCTCGTGCGGCACCACCGGACCTTCCGTCAACTGTTGGCCCTTCTTGACGAAGTCGCCTTTGAACACGATGACGTGTTTTCCAATGGGGATGAGGTGCTCCTCTTCCACGCCCGTCTGGGGGTCACGTATGAGGATGCAGCGCTTACCGCGCACACTCGGCCCGAAGTCCACCAAACCATCGATCTTGGAGATGTCCGCCGCATCCTTGGGCCTGCGAGCCTCGAATAGCTCCGCCACGCGGGGCAGACCGCCGGTGATGTCCTTGGTCTTCGAGGACTTTCGGGGCGTCTTTGCCATCAAGGTGCCAGCGACGATCTTGTCGCCTTCGGAAACAACAATGTGAGCGCCTGAGGGAATGGGGTAGCTGGCCGCCGCTTCGCCATGTTCGTCACGGATGATGATCTGAGGATGGAGATCCTCCTTGTGCTCGATGATCACCATCGCTTCCTGACCGGTGGTTTCGTCCATTTCCTGCTTCATGGTGACACCCTCGATGATGTCGTGGAAATGCACGCGCCCCGCTTTTTCGGAGAGAATCGGCACGTTGTACGGGTCCCACTGAATGAAGGTCTCGCCCTTCTTGACGTGTCCTCCGTCCGGAACGGAAATGACGGCACCGATCACGACGCTGTGGTTTTCCAATTCCCCTGCCCGGCCGTCCTCCGCGAGGATGGAAACGGAACCGTTCTTGTTAAGGACAATGCTGTTGCCGTCCTCTAACCGCACCAGGCGAATGTCATTGTAACGAACCAACCCGTCGAACTTGGCCTTGATTTGCGGCTGTTTGAACACCTGGGAAGCGGTGCCACCAATGTGGAAGGTACGCATCGTGAGCTGCGTGCCCGGCTCACCAATGGACTGCGCGGCGATAATCCCGACCGCTTCGCCCATCTTCACCATGTTGCCGGTGGCAAGATTTCGGCCGTAGCAATTGATGCATACGCCGTGTTTGCTTTCACACGTGAGTACCGAGCGAATCCGGATCCGCTCAATCCCGCTTCTCTCGATCTCCTTCGCTTTTTCCTCGTCGATCAACTCATTTGATTTGATGAGCTTTCGCTTGGCATCCAAGGGATCCGAGATGTCATCGCAGGCAAGCCGGCCAATCAGCCGCTCGCTGAGTTTGACAACTTCATCTTCCCCTTCATAGATAGACTGCACCCAGATGCCGTTGTTAGTTCCACAATCATCCTCGCGGATGATCACGTCCTGGGCCACGTCCACCAATTTGCGGGTCATGTAACCGGAGTCAGCGGTTTTTAGCGCCGTATCCGCCAAGCCTTTTCGAGCGCCGTGCGTGGAGATGAAGTACTCCATGACGGACAGCCCTTCGCGGAAGTTGGAGAGAATCGGCTTCTCAATGATGGATCCGTCCGGCTTCGCCATTAGACCGCGAACGCCAGCCAACTGGCGCACCTGAGCCTTGTTACCACGAGCGCCCGAATCGACCATGAGCCAAACCGGGTTGTACTCTCGCTTGCCCTGGTTCTGTTCCAAGGTGCGCAACATGACGTTTGAGATCTGGTCGGTGCAATGAGTCCAGATATCGACGATCTTGTTGTAACGCTCCCCCGGAGTGATGATGCCGCGGCGGTACTGCTTCTCCACTTCAGCAATCTGCTTCTGGGCATTTTCGATCTCCTGAGTCTTTTCCTTGGGGATGATCATGTCATCGATTCCGATGGAAACACCCGCACGCGTTGCCTCGCGGAAACCGAGTTCCTTGAGGCGGTCGAGGGCATAGATCGTCTTCTCATGACCGCAGAGCTTGTAGCAACTCCAGATCAGTTCACCGAGCTGTGACTTGACGACCACCCGGTTGGGAAAACCCAACTCCGTGGGCCAAACTTCACTGAAGATCACGCGGCCCACCGTGGTTTCGATGACGTGCTTGACGGCGTCGCCGTACTTGGTCTTCTTGCCTAGGTCCGGGTTGGCGAGCAAAATCCGCTCGTGCGTGGTCACAGCGCCATCCATGTGGGCAAAGATCGCCTCGCTCTTGGAGCCAAAAAGTTTGAGACGCCGATGGGGATTCTCATTCCCGATTTCGCGTGGATTTGCCGTCAAGTAGTAGCAACCCAGGGTGATGTCCTGGGTCGGGGTCATGATAGGCTTACCACTGGAAGGGCTGAAAATGTTCAACGGAGCCATCATCAGCAGGCGCGCTTCCATCTGCGCCTCCACCGACAACGGAACATGCACGGCCATCTGATCTCCGTCAAAGTCGGCGTTGTAAGCCGTACAAACGAGCGGATGAATTCGAATCGCCTCGCCTTCGATCAGGACGGGCTCAAAAGCCTGGATGGAGAGACGGTGCAGCGTCGGTGCGCGGTTCAGGAGCACCGGATGCCCCTTGGTCACTTCTTCGAGAATGTCCCACACTTCGGGCGACTGCCGCTCAATCATCTTCTTGGCAGAACGGACGGTGTGCACGTAACCGAGTTCTTTCAGCCGGCGGATGATGAACGGCTCGAAGAGGACGAGCGCCATCTTCTTGGGCAACCCGCACTGGTGCAACTTGAGTTCAGGGCCGATGACGATGACGGATCGGCCAGAGTAGTCGACTCGTTTGCCCAAAAGATTCTGCCGGAAACGTCCGCTCTTGCCCTTGAGCATGTCGCTGAGAGATTTCAGAGCGCGGTTGCCGGCACCGGTCACCGCCCGCCCGTGACGCCCATTGTCGAAGAGTGCATCCACGGCTTCCTGCAGCATCCGTTTTTCGTTCCGGATGATGACCTCGGGAGTCTTCAGCTGAAGCAGGTTCTTGAGACGGTTATTCCGGTTGATCACGCGGCGGTAAAGGTCGTTTAGATCGGAGGTGGCGAAACGACCTCCTTCCAAGGGGACCAACGGACGCAAATCAGGCGGAATCACCGGCAAAACAGTGAGAATCATCCACTCCGGCCGGGTCTTCGAGGTGAGGAATCCCTGGAGGAGCTTGATGCGCTTGGCGAGCTTTTTGCGAATCTGCTTGCTCTTGGTCTCAGTCATGCCCTCCTGAAGCTGCACTGAGCTCTTCTGGAGATCCACGTTGGCCAGACAGTCGCGCACCCCCTCCGCACCCATCTTGGCCGAAAAAGCATCGGCACCGTAAGTCTCGCGGGCTTCGCGGTACTCCAGCTCACTGAGCAGCTGGTGCAGTTTCAGCGGAGTGGAACGAGGATCGATCACCATGTAGTCCTCGTAGTAGATGACTCGCTCCAGATTCCTAGCGGTCATATCAAGGACGAGACCAAGCCGGGAAGGCATGCACTTGAAGAACCAAATGTGCGAAACGGGAACGGCCAGGTCGATATGCCCCATGCGCTCGCGACGGACACGGGAAAGAGTCACCTCCACCCCGCAGCGATCACAGACGACGCCACGATGCTTGATACGCTTGTACTTTCCGCAGGAGCACTCCCAGTCCTTGACGGGACCGAAAATGCGTTCGCAGAAGAGACCGCCCTTTTCGGGCTTGAAAGTCCGGTAGTTGATGGTCTCGGGATTCTTAACCTCACCTTTTGACCACGACCGGATTATTTCCGGGGAAGCCATGCTGATGGAAACATGTTCCACCAGATTCACCTTGTCCAGGCCGAGCAACTCACGTGCTGAGTCTTTGGAGTTCATCATAGGGCGCCAATTATTCTAACCAGATTGAGACTCGTCGAATTATGCCAAAAGGCCCACGGGAGCGGGTTGAGCGGGTTGATCCGCCGAGGCGACATAGCCCACCTTCACATCCAGCCCCAAGGACTGCATTTCCTTCACTAAGACGTTGAACGATTCCGGAACGCCTGCCTCGAGCGAGTTGTCACCTTTCACAATACTCTCGTAAATGCGCGTGCGTCCCTGAACGTCGTCGGACTTCACCGTCAGCAACTCCTGCAAGCTGTAAGCGGCGCCGTAGGCCTCCATGGCCCAGACTTCCATTTCTCCGAACCGCTGACCTCCGTACTGGGCTTTGCCGCCCAGGGGCTGCTGTGTCACCAGTGAGTAAGGCCCAACTGCGCGGGCGTGAATCTTGTCGGCCACCAAGTGACCCAGTTTCATCATATAGATGTGGCCCACCACAATCTCCTGATCGAAACCTTCGCCGGTTCGCCCGTCGTAAAGCCGGGTCTTGCCATGTTCAGGAAGCTTGCCTTCTTTGAGGTAACCCCGCACTTCCTTCTCTTTAATGCCGTCAAAGACCGGCGTTGCAAACCGCAAACCAAGGATCTTCGCCGCCCAGCCAAGGTGCGTCTCGAGCACCTGCCCCACGTTCATACGCGAGGGCACGCCGAGGGGATTCAGCACAATGTCCACCGGACTGCCATCTTCCAGGAACGGCATATCTTCCTCCGGCACGATCTTCGCCACGACGCCTTTGTTACCGTGACGTCCGGCCATCTTGTCACCCACGGAGAGCTTGCGCTTGGAGGCAATGTACACCTTGACCGACTTGATGATGCCAGTGTCCAATTCATCGCCCGACTCCACGCGCTCCATCTCTTCGTCAAACTGCATCTGGAGATCGTCGAACTTCTTCTTAAAGGTGGCGATGATCTCGCTGATCTTGTTGCGAATGGGGGACGGATCAATCTCGATGCGGTCGTAGACCTGCGCCAGCTTGCGGAGCAGAGTTTTCGTGATCTTGCGATTGGCGGGAATGATGATCTCGCCGGTTTCGGAGTTCACGACGTCGAGCGGGATTTTCTCACCCAGCAGAATGTTGCTCAGGGCCTCGGTCAGCTGCTCTCGCAACTCCTCGGTCTTGCTCTTGTATTCCTCTTCCACCTGCTTGGCTTGCCGCTTGGCCTCGGTCGGGGAAGGTTTGATCTCCTTCTCCTTGTCGAGTTCCTTCTTCGCCGAGACCTTCACATCCATGACGATGCCATAGGTGCCGGACGGAACCTTAAGCGACGTATCTTTGACGTCGGCGGCCTTCTCACCGAAGATGGCGCGAAGCAGCCGCTCTTCAGGAGCCAGCTCTGTCTCGCTCTTGGGGGTGATCTTGCCAACCAGAATGTCACCAGGCTTCACTTCCGCACCCACCCGGATCACGCCGTCTAGACCCAGGTTTTTCAGCGCTTCTTCACCCAGGTTCGGAATGTCGCGAGTGATTTCCTCGGGCCCGAGTTTGGTATCGCGAGCGCTGACCTCAAACTCCTCGATGTGGATGGACGTATAGACGTCGTCCTTCACGATGCGTTCGCTGATCAGGATCGCGTCCTCGAAGTTATAGCCGTTCCACGGCATGAACGCGCAAAGCACGTTTCGGCCCAGGGCCAACTCGCCGTCGCGCGTACAGGGACCGTCGGCGATCACCTGCGCTTTCTTCACGGTATCGCCCTTGGCAACCAGAATCTTCTGGTTGATGCAGGTGGCCGCGTTCGACCTCATGAACTTGCGGATGGGATAGATGAAGATGCCCTCGCTGGGGTCCTGCTTGAGCTTCTTCTTTGTCTCCGGAACCTTGCCATCCCGGGTGATAATTACCTGGCTACCGGTCACAGAGGCTACTTTGCCGGCCTCTTCCGCCACAACCACCGCGCGGGAATCACGAGCCACACGATCCTCAAGGCCCGTAGCCACGAGGGGTGCCTCGGTCACAAGCAGCGGCACAGCCTGACGTTGCATGTTCGAGCCCATCAAGGCGCGGTTGGCGTCGTCGTGCTCCAGGAAGGGAATCAACCCAGCCGCCACGGAAACCAACTGCTTCGGAGAAACATCCATGTAGTCCACCCGAGTCGGCTCCACATCAAGGAAGTCACCCTTGCTGCGGCAGGCCACGCGGTCGCTTTGGAAATGCCCCTTTTCATCGATGGGAGCGTTTGCCTGGGCGATGATGTACTGCTCCTCCCGGTCGGCTGTCAGGTAGTCAAGATGGGACGTCACTCGCCCATTCTCCACTCGACGGTAGGGAGTCTCGATAAACCCGAAATCGTTGACACGGGCGAACGTGGCCAAGGAGGCGATCAACCCAATGTTGGGACCTTCCGGCGTCTCGATTGGGCAGATACGGCCGTAATGCGAAGGATGAACGTCACGAACCTCAAAGCCAGCGCGGTCACGGGAGAGACCCCCCGGCCCAAGAGCCGACAATCGGCGCTTGTGAGTCAGCTCGGCCAGCGGGTTGATCTGGTCCATGAACTGCGAAAGCTGGCTGCGTCCGAAGAAGTCGCGAACCACCGCGGACAGGGCCTTAGGATTGATCAGCTTCTGGGGCGTCATGCTGTCAACACCCTGATCGAAAAGGGTCATGCGTTCCTTGACCAAACGCTCGGTACGGGCTAGGCCCACCCGGCACTGGTTGGCCAGCAACTCACCCACCGTACGCACACGGCGGCTGCCGAGATGGTCAATATCGTCGAGGGAACCTTCCCCCTTCTTCAAGCGAAGCAGGTACTTGGTTGCGGCCACCAAGTCGATCTTGGTGAGGATTCGAGACTCATTTTCCTCGATGCCCAGCTTCTGGTTGATCTTGTAGCGACCGACACGGCCCAAGTCGTAACGTTTGGGATCGAAGAAGAGCCGCTTGATCAGGGCGCGCGCGTTAGCGGCCGTCGGCGGATCACCGGGACGCAAGCGACGATAAATGTCCTTGAGCGCCTCTTCCTCATTCTTGGTGGGATCCTTCTTGAGGCACTTGATGACGATCCCGTCATCGGTCGTGGTATCCACAACACGAATCTTGGTAACGCCCAACTCGCCAATCTGCTTGACCACAGCCTTGGACAGCGGCTCGAAAGCACGAGCCACCACAATTCCCTTGTCGGGATCCGTGGCGTCCTCCACCAAGACTTTATTCTGGATATCTTCCAGTGCGTCAGCCTGCTTGATGGTGAGCTCCTCAATATCATAGAAGAGCCTGATGATCTCGTCGTCGGTTCCCCGGAGTTTCTCTGAGTCCTTGGACTTGCTTTCACTGTCCAAGAAACTCAGGGCCCGGAAAAAGGTCGTCGTCAGGAATTTTCTCCGGCGTTTCTTCCGGTCAAGATACACGTAAAGGAGGTCGCTGGTGTCAAACTGAGCCTCATACCAGGAACCGCGGTCAGGGATGATCCGAAACGAATGCAGCATCTTCCCGTTGGCGTGCTGCGTGGCTTCGAAGGCGATGCCCGGAGAGCGGTGCAACTGACTGACAACCACGCGCTCGGCTCCGTTGATCACGAAAGTGCCCTGAGGGGTCATCAGGGGCAACTCGCCCATGAAGACTTTCTCCTCTTTGACGCCCTTTTCCTCCTTCAGCTGAAAGGTGACATGCAACGGCGCGCCGAAGGTGAGGCCTTCCCGCAGACATTCGAGCCAGTCGAGCTTCGGTTCTCCTATCTCGTAAGCGTGAAAATCCAGCACCGTCTTCCCGTCGTAGCTTTCGATGGGGAAAACCTCGGTAAAGACCGCGTGCAACCCTACATTCTTCCTCCGAGACGGTGGCAACTCAGCCTGGAGGAATTCCTTGTAGGAATTGACCTGCACCTCGATGAGGTTGGGCGGTACAATTACTTCTTTGATTTTGCCGAAGTTGATTCGTTCAGGAGTTCGCGATGGCATGGTCTCTCAAGGATTGGCCGAGCTCAAGTCAGGCCGTTTATGACGCTAAACGACATAAAGCCGGTGCCCTTGGCTCCAGCCAAGGACTCGCCGGCCTCCACAAAATGTTTGCGTTCTAAAACCTCAGACTGAGAAAGATGGAGCGTTGTAAAACAAGGAAACGAGGGCAGCGCCCGCCAAGGCGCTGCCCTGCAAAACAGGAAACTTACTTCAGTTCGACTTTGGCACCGGCGTCTTCGAGCTTCTTCTTGGCGGCGTCGGCTTCCGCCTTGACAGCGCCTTCGAGCACGGGCTTCGGAGCGCCTTCCACGAGCGCTTTAGCCTCGGCCAAGCCCAAACCAGCCTTCACCTCGCGAACGACCTTGATGATGGCGATCTTCTTGTCCGCCGGCACCGAGACCAGGATCACGTCGAAGTTGGTCTTCACTTCCGCGACGGGAGCCGCCGCGCCCCCAGGAGCACCACCCGCAGCCGCCACCGCAACCGGTGCCGCAGCACTGACACCCCAAGTCTCCTCGAGTTTCTTTACCAGCTCAGCGGTCTCGAGGACCGTGAGTTTGCTCAATTGATCCACTAATGATGCGATATCTGCCATACTTGCCTTTCAGTCTCGTCGCCTTCCGTAGCCACGTTTGGATTAAGCCTGCGGCCGCAGGCCGACGATTTACTTTGTTTCGGGTTCCTCGTTCCCCCAGTTGCCTGGAGGAGCGAAATCTTATTCTTTTGGTTGTTCTTTGTCGACGCGCGCCTGCAACACACGCGCCAGCTGGCTGGCGGGAGTGTTAAGAAGACGTACGAGCTGGCTGGCGGGAGCTTGGAGCACTCCCAAGAAGGTCGACCGCAACACCTCCAACGGAGGCAGGTCAGCCAACACCACCAACTGGTCTTTCTCCAACCTTTGGTTTCCGAGATAGCCAAACTGAAGCTTCGGTTTCTCGAACTCCGACTGGAAAGCCTTCAGCACCTTGGCTGCGGCCGCAATGTCCTTCTGTCCCGTGACGACCGCCAACTGCCCCGCCAAACCTCCGCCCAGATCGGGAAGGCCGGCTTCCTTGGCAGCAACACGGAACACGGTATTCTTCACTACGTGCACTTCCGCAGCGAGTTTGCTCAATCGCTGGCGCAACTTGGTGAACTGGGCCACACCCACGCCCCGGTAGTCCACCACAATGAAGAACGGAGAGTTGTTGAGACGCCCAACATACTCATTTGCCAAATATTTCTTTTCTACACGCATGGATCAAAAAGAGTTCGTTGTTAGGCTACGTTCAGGTCCTTCAGGTCAATGCGCACCGCCGGACTCATGGTGCTCGAAAGAGTACAGGAATTCACGTACGTCCCTTTGACCGCCTGGGGACGTGCCCGCAGCACGGCGTCGATCACCGAGCGGGCGTTCTCCACCAACTGATCCGAAGTAAAAGAAGTTTTGCCAACGAGAACGTGAATGTTCCCCGCCTTGTCAATTTTGAATTCAACACGACCCGCCTTCACCTCTTTCACCGCTTTGGCGGTGTCATCGGTCACCGTACCGGTTTTCGGGTTCGGCATCAGACCGCGCGGTCCAAGCACCTTGCCCAGCTTCCTCACCTCCACCATCGCCTCCGGAGTCGCAACGGCAACGTCGAAATCCGTCCAACCCTCCTGGCACTTCTTAATCATGTCGTCGAATCCGACGTGCTCAGCTCCGGCCGCCTTCGCGGCTTCAGCCGCGGCTCCGGGCTTGGCAAAAACCAGCACGCGAACCACCTTGCCGCTGCCGTTGGGCAGTGGGCAGGTTCCGCGCACCATCTGGTCACTCTGCTTGGCATCGACTCCCAAACGGAAGGCGAGTTCGACAGTTTCGTTGAATTTAGCGCGCGGAAACTTGAGAAGGGTTTCCACGGCGGACTTGAGTGGGTAGACCTTTCGGCTATCCACCATTTCCAGGGCTTTTCGGTATCGTTTACTAGGCATACTACGATGCGGTGCTAGCGAGTTGCAGCTCTCCCGCGTTTTTGTTTCATTAACCGATGACTTCGATTCCCATGCTGCGAGCTGTGCCGCTGATCACACGAACAGCAGCCTCTTCATTCACAGCATTGAGATCCTTCGCTTTCAACTTGATGATCTCCAAAATCTGCTTGCGGGTGACCTTTCCGACCTTGTCTTTGTTGGGCACCTTGGACCCGGACGCAATCCCTGCCGCTTTCTTGAGCAATGCGGAGGCGGGCGGCGACTTGGTAATGAACGTGAACGACTTGTCCTGATAGACGGTGATGATCACAGGGATAATCATGCCACCCTGGTCTTTGGTCGCGGCGTTAAACTCCTTGCAGAAACCCATGATGTTCACGCCATGCTGGCCGAGAGCCGGACCCACGGGAGGAGCCGGGTTCGCCTGTCCTGCTGGAATCTGCAACTTGATCTGTCCTGTAATCTTCTTAGCCATAACTATTAAGCTTTCTCTACCTGCCAATACTCCAACTCCACCGGCGTACTGCGCCCAAAAATGTTCACCGTCACCCGCAATTTGCCGCGGTTCGGATCGATCTCTTCAATCGCTCCGCTAAAATTCAAAAACGGCCCGTCGTTGATCTTCACTGTCTCGCCCACCTCGAAGTTCACCTTCGGCCGCTCCGTATCCTCCGAGTCGGATATCTTGGCCTTGATAAATTCGATCTCGGACGCCTCCGTGGGGCTTGGCCGTTCCCCGCCCACGAATCCGATGATCCCTTGAGTGTCCCGGATGAAATACCAAGGCTTATCAATCACTCGATTGTTCTCATCGAGCAAAATCATGTCGATAAACACATACCCGGGGTAGAGCTTACGGGTAGTAACGCTCTTCTTGCCGCCGCGCACTTCGGCAACTTTCTCCATCGGGACGAGCACTTCTCGAATGTACTCCCCCATTTCCTCCGCCTTCATCCGCTTCTCGATGCTGTCTTTGACCTTTTGCTCTTGGCCAGCAAGCGTATGAATGACAAACCATTGACTGCGCATGGACATAAGGCTCGGAAAGAGATTGGTTTTAGAGCTTCGGAAGGACTCCGCGCACGAACTTGAGAATCACAAAATCCGAGCCAATAACAAACAGGGCCAGAAGCACGACGGTGAGCAGCACGACAAAGGTCGACCCTTTCAGCTCCTCCACCGAGGGCCAAGTACACTTCCTCAGCTCCTCGCGAGTCTCGGCAACATAGTCCGAGAGGCGCATGAGATGCCCTTTTCTCCATGCGTAAACGAACGCCACCAGAACGATGACGCCCCAAACAACCAGTTGTATCAGATCTTTATTCACAATTCAAAAACTTGGCGGAGGGGGAGGGATTCGAACCCCCGAGGGTGTTTAGCCCTAACGGTTTTCAAGACCGTCGCGATCGACCACTCTGCCACCCCTCCGAGGATCGCCTGGGCTGGCAGGGCGGGAGGGACTTGAACCCCCAACCTGCGGTTTTGGAGACCGCTGCTCTAGCCAATTGAGCTACTGAC
>CAYPNF010000006.1:0-235888 GCA_964411985.1 uncultured Verrucomicrobiota bacterium | reverse complement strand
CCACTTCGAGGCGGTCAACTCGGGCTCACCATAGCAACCGACTTGGCCTCCCTCGAGCGAGACGACGACCTTGCCAGTGAAATCGACCGCGATCCCCCACGGCACGCTGGTGCCTGGCATCATGTGGGACCAGAGCGGCCGGCCGTTCTGGAGGTCCAAGGCTACCAGATCACAGCCACGGGCCACCACCAGTGCATTCGCCGTCAGAGCCACGGCCGTGGCATCCTTGCAGGCCACCTCCCAGATTGGATCCAGGCCCCGAACTCGCGATTGTCCCCAGGCCGATCGCAACCGCTCTTCCCTCTTCTCTTCCGTTCGTGGGTAACAAACGACCTTTGAGTCCGTGGAGTTACAGATCCAGAGGTAGTCGCGTGTCTCCCGCGATCCGACCCATGTCTTGTCGATGACCGAAGAATCATACACCTTGTACTTGGGATGCGCATAGAAGGGCTGTCCGCCCACCATGACCTGGTTGGCCACAACGTAGAGCTCAGCGCCGCGGGGGCTCTCTGACGACGGCACGTTGTTGTTGACTCGCCGATCGACAAGAGAAACGTCGTTGAGGCATTTTCCGTCCTTCAGGTCATAGACTCCGGGAGAAACGACGTTGCCTCCGGCCAGCCACAGTTTCCCTTCGTGCAGGATCATATTGCCTTGCACACTCACCCCGGCAAAAGAGGCTTTGTCGAGATGTCCCGAAGTATTGTTCTGCCAGAGCAGCTTACCGCTAACGGCATCGAGCGCGTAGAGATGGGTGCCATCGTAATTCACGATACCCGCAGCCACGTAAGCGATGCCGTCTTGGACGAGGACCCCGCTGGCAGCGGGCCAGGTGGAGAGAAGCTGACCGTAGACCGGAATGCGCCTCTCTGCGGGAGCGGCGCGAAACTTCCAAAGGGTCTTCCCCGTCTGCGCTTCAAAGCAATAAACCCATCCATCCCCGGACCCCACCAAGGCCCGTCCCTGCCAAATACTGGGGGGGAAACGCACGTTGCCTCCCGTGAAGGAAGTCCATTCAGTGCGGCCATTCCGGGTGTTCATGGCCCGGACCACCCCATCCGAGCCACCCACGAACAACCGTCCTTGAACTGCTGTAGGAGCGGTGGGCGTGATATCCGTCTTCGAAGGTACCTGCCAAAGCCGGTGGCTTCGAGCAGGAATGCGGGCCGAGGTGACCGAAGAAGCGGAGTTGTCCATTCTGAACATAGGCCAGTCTGCGGCACTGGAAGCAACGGGTGAGGAAGCCACTTCGGTTGTTTGCCCCTTGACCAGACGTTCCGATTCCACCGCCGCCTGGGCAAAGTCAAAAGAACCCGCGGGCCCCAGGCAGGTCATACCGTAGAGGGTCAGGTTGCAGTCACACACCGAAGGCCACCAGTAGAGCAGGCCATTCGCAACGGTCACCCCGTCCTGGCATTGTGCCCGCATGGGAGAGATCAGGTCTGCGTGGTCTTCATCCTTGGCCCAACGCGTAGAACCTCCACTCGCACGGCAGAACACGGCATCGATGGCTCCGGTCGGTCGGGTGCAGGCGCGGCGACCCAATTTCACTTCCTCGAGAATCTTGCCGGTAAGCGGATCAAATTTGCGGCTGAGCTCCTGATCGATCTGCCCACTGAGGGCGTACAGGCCGTCTTCCTGCAGCACGATCTGGTAGTTGTCGTACGGATGTTGCCACAAGACCGAGCCATCCTTGGCGGAGAGAGCGAGCAACTTACTGATGCTGGGACCAGCAAAATAGAGCGCCTGGTCAGTGCACTTCGTGTAACTGGTGGTGCGCCAGTTCGTACGCCAATCCTGACGCTCCAGCTTTGGCCCCAAGGCAGTGAAAAGCTCCTCGGAACTAGCACGGGTCTTGCGCCATTGTTCCTTGCCGGTGCGGGCATCCAGGCAGGCTAGGTAGGATCCTTGCCGGAACAGGAAGATCCGCCCATGACTCATGCAAAGCGCCCGACCATCGATTGCCTCGGTCTCCCGGTGTTTCCACAGGATCTTCTTGGAACGAGGATCGATCGCCAGCAGCGTGTGGGCAAATCCCCAGGCATTTTCAGGCTGGTTGTATCCCGGCGACAGCGGGTCCCAAGGCCAGCCGTGACGATCGCTACGCATCCGGATGGTGGGGTCTCTGGGTTCTTCAGCACCGACCATTGCGTAAAGGACGCCATCTTCGAAGGCCATCCATTTCCAAAAAGTCCCTCCTGTCACGTCGGTTGGAGGAACGATCTCTCCCTGCAGGTCTCCCGAGGCGGAATCGATGATTTTGCAGGATTTATCATCGCCGTAATACAGCACCGACGGCGTGGCGATCAAAGTGTTGCGGTGCACCATGAGGCCGGGAGTGATGGGCCTTCGCCAAAGGAAGGCGCCGTTATACCCATTGAAGGCGGCCAGTGTGTTCAGCCACGGCTCTTCCCGTTCCTTGAAGGCGATGTGGCCAAACAGTTTGAACACTCGCCCTGCGGAAGTCACCGCCGCCTGCGGCAGAGGCGCATAGCGTGGGTCACCGAGGAATTGGGTCAGATAAGGCCCCTTGGCCACCTGATCCCGCGAAGCGGGATTGTTATCGGGACCATGATAGGGATGCGACCAGTCGTCCACGCCTTTGGGGAAAGGTTTGACCAGGGTATGTTTCTGGAGAAAAGCGACCCCCTGGGGACGCAATACACGCAGAGCCTCCGCCTCGAGCAAGTCTCTGGGATCACCGACCACCACCACGGCATCCGCGAGATTGTCCGCAAGATAAAGGTGGGACGCAGGGCCCTGTTCCACAAAGACGCGGTTGCCGTACAGCCCAGCTTCGTAGGCAGTTTTCCGGGCGATCTCAACTGCATCGGCGGTTGGCAATTGCGAATAGACCAGATATTCGGTTTTGCCCGCCAACTCCTTCGTAACCTCCCCCTGAGTGTCACCGAGGACGACACAGATGCCCCGACGGCTTCCCACCTGCCTCACGACTTTCTCCACCAACTTCGACGAGGCTGTCGCTGAGGCTCCCTCGGTCGGTAAAACCAGACTGGACAGCATGATCGCGCCCAGAATGCAGCCGACCCCAAGACGAGGCCAAGAACCGAGCGGAGGGGAGTATAGGGGTGTCTTCATAAGTGGAGCTTCAACGTGCGTAAAACGATGTCAGCACAAACACGAACGCTTTCGGAGAACGTTGCTCTACCTTAGGTCCATGTCGCGGGTCCAATCAAGCAAGGAAACGATGTGGATCTGCAAGGGGTCCCCTGCCAACCCACGTACCGCAGACCGCCTTGTCTGCTGTCTCGCCGACTGCCGAGTCGGCGGACCTTTCGCCCTTGCACACGAGGCGGGTTGGGCAACCCGCGACACAGCAGGTTTGGCAACCTGCGGTACGGGGTGCCGCAGGCAGCCTTGCCTGCTGTATCGCCGACTGCCGAGTCGGCTGGCCTTTCGCCCTTGCACACGAGGCGGGTTGGGCAACCCGCGAAACAGCAGGTTGGCGGCCTGCGGTACGCGGAACGGAGACGTGGACCCGCGGAAGCCCACCATGCGAGACGACCACCAGATTGGACAAGATACTAGTCCTGGTTCTTGGCGAGCGAGTACGCGCCCCATCGAAGCAATGGCCCGAAGAAAGCTCCGATGGTGAGGGCCAAGACCTCCATACGCCCGAAGTTGTCTACTAGGGAGATCGAAACGAACTGCTGCAGGATAACGATAGCCAGAAGCTCACAGACCACGGCCAAAGCGAGGGACGCGTACCAATTGAGTTTCCCGCCGGTGGCCAGCCATTGAGCTGCCAAGGCGAACAGCGGAGCCCCGACACATCCGTACCAGCCGCTATAGACGACAAGGAAGATCGCTTTCATACTACCTGGCCACCGGGGAAAAGGATGAAATCCAATTGTCTTTCATCGGGAAATGTGATGAAATCCAACCCAATTTGAAACGAACAGCTCAGACTTTCCTGTCAGAGTGGCGGAACCGCCCCGGCAGAAAACCTCTCGTTCTCCGTGGTGCGCGCCAAGTTGGGAAGACCTACCTGGTCGAACACTGGGGCCGCGAACAGTTCCAATCTCTTGTGGTGCTGGATCTTGAAAGGGAACGGGAGCTGCACAGCTTGTTTTCCCAATCGGACCCTAAGCGCCTGTTGGCGGAGTTGGGGCTGTTGAAGGGCCAGCCTGTGGTGTCCGGCAAAACACTCCTCTTCCTGGACGAGATTCAGGCCTGCCCAGCGGCGTTAAGGATGTTGAGGTATTTTCACGAGCTGATACCCGAACTGCACGTTATCGCCGCAGGATCTCTCTTGGATTTCGCACTGCGGGAATTCGAATACTCCATGCCGGTGGGCCGGATTGAGTTCTTGCACCTGCATCCACTTTCCTTTGAGGAGTTCCTGGCAGCGACGGAAAGTGAGACCGTCGTAGAGTACCTGAACCGGATAGATCTCCAACATCCCCCAAGCGAGGCCGTACACGGAAAGTTCATGGAGGCGTTGCGCCAGTACTTCTTCGTAGGCGGTATGCCGGAAGCTGTGCGGGCCTACGTCGAACGTAGGGATTTGCTGGAGGTCCAACGAGTCCAGACCGCCCTGGTGGAGACGATCCAAGCCGATTTCGTCAAATACGGACCTCGCCGATCGCACGACCTCATGAGGAGGGCGTATCGGCATCTGGCGGAGAACGTCGGCAGGAAGGTGAAACTCGTGAATATCAGCCGCGACGAACGGTCCGATGAGGTAAGGCGTGTCTTGGAACTTTTAAGCCTGAGTCGCGTGATCCATCTGGTCTATCACACCTCTGCCAATGGGCTGCCTCTGGGGGCAGAGCGAAATGAGAGGCACTTCAAATCTCTTTTCATGGACATTGGGTTGGTGAACAGGCTGTGCGGTCTCGATCTGGTGGGGGCAGAAGAGCTGATCACCGTGAACGAGGGAGCCCTGGCGGAACAGTTTATCGGCCAGCAATTACTCTGCGCCAGGCCCTTTTTCGAGGATCCCCAGCTGTTCTACTGGGTTCGGGAGGCACGCAACGCCAATGCGGAAGTAGACTATGTGCTCGCCAGGCACCAAGACATCGTGCCTGTAGAAGTGAAGGCTGGTAAAACGGGAACTCTCCGTTCCACATTCCAGTTCCTGTCCGAAAAGGGCCGCAAACACGCTGTTCGATTTCACACGGGTTCACCGATCCTAGAAACCGTCAGGCTGCCGGACAGCGATCAGACCCAAGTGCAATTGCTCTCGCTTCCCCTCTATGCAGTCGGCCAGCTTAGCCGGTTACTGGAAGACGCATTCCCAGCGAAGTCAGTGTAGCCTCTCCCTGCCGCTTCAAAACGGCGAACCAGCAAGCACAAGTAAGACCATGAAGTAAGTCTTCTTCATGTTTCTTCATGAACTTCATGGTGGCGTGAGGGCCTGGAAAAGCGGTACATCGCTGCGCTCCTCACCACACTCCAAAAGCTTCGCCAGGTCTTGGTAGGGACGGACCGCCGCGCCGTCCGCACCCCCGGACATCGCAGCGCGATGTCCCTACCTTCCATTCCCACCGCACTCCAAAAGCTGTCGCAGAGCGAGAGGATTATTGAAGTCCGCCAGGTTTTGGAGTGCGTGCGCCCGCAGGTGCCGCTTTTCCCCCTTCCCCTCCTATGCACTGTTCACCCTCGTCTGTCATGAATTCGCGGAGGCCTTATAGCGCCGAAACCGCTTTCCTCAGATTCCGGTTTGTCCTAGGGTCCGGTGCTTATGAAGATCGGGCGAATACTCTTCCTGGTAAGCCTCGTTGCCGCAGCGGTGCTGGTAGCCGTGCTAGCGCGCAAGCCCCAGAAGGGGCCAGTCGAGGGCAAGAAAGAGGCGCTTGTCATCTACTGTGCCGCGGGCATCAAACCGCCCGTGGAAGCCGTGGCCAAGGCCTACGAGCAGGCCTACGGCGTGCAGATCCAGTTGCAGTACGGAGGATCCGGTACGCTGCTCAGCGGCCTGCAAGTCGCCAAACGCGGAGATCTCTTCATCGCCGGGGATCAGAGTTTCCTCGTCAACGGACGCACGAATGGTTTGGTGGACGAGATCGTTCCCCTCGCCCACATGGCCCCCGTGATCGCCGTGCCCAAAGGCAATCCCAAGGGCATTCGCGGGCTGGACGACCTGTTACGAGTGAGTGTCGCCCTGGGAAACCCCGATGCCACGGCCGTGGGCACCGCGGTCAGAGAAGCGCTCAAGAAAACGGGCCAATGGGAGGCGCTGGAGAAGAAGGTGAAAGTCTTCAAGCCTACCGTGGGGGACATCGCTAACGACATCAAGTTGGGGGCCGTCGATGCGGGCATCGTTTGGGATGCTACGGTCGGCCAGTATCCCGAGCTGGAAATGGTCCGGGTCCCCATTCTGGACGCAAAGGAACAGAAGCTGGCGGTAGGGGTTCTGAAGTTTGCTCAAAATCCGGCCGCAGCTCTGCATTTTGCACGGTACCTGGGGGCACCGGACAAAGGGCTCAAGGAATTCGCCAAGTCAGGGTATCTCCCCGTCCAGGGGGATGCATGGGCCGAAACGCCGCAGGTGCTGCTCTACAGCGGCGGGGTGAACCGATTGGCAGTCGAAAAGATCCTCGATCAGTTCGAGCGCCGTGAGGGTGCGAAGATCACCCGAGTCTACAACGGCTGCGGGATCCTGGTCTCCCAGATGAAAGCGGGCCAACGGCCTGACGCCTATTTTGCGTGTGACACCTCGTTTCTGCCCCCCGTGCAGGACTTCTTTCTCGACCCCCTGAACGTATCAGAGACCTCCATCGTGCTCTTGGTGGCGAAGGGCAATCCGCTCGGCCTCAAGGGGCTGGAAGATCTCCAGAGGCCCGGCCTCAAGGTGGGGGTGGCCAACCCGGAACAAAGCGCGCTGGGGGCACTGACGGAGCGTCTGCTCAAGGAACTGGGCTTGCTGGACAAGATCTCGCCCAACTACAAGGTACAAACTCCCACGGCGGATCTGCTGGTCAACCAGATCCGGACTGGTTCCCTGGATGTCGCCGTGGTCTATGAAGTGAACACGTCCCAAGTGAAGGACACGATGACGGTAGTGCCTCTCTCGCACCCTCTGGCCAAAGCGGTGCAGCCCTACACCCTTGGCCGCAATTCCCGACATCGACTCCTCTTGGAACGTCTCTTGGCGACGATTTGTTCCGAAGAATCCCGCAAGGAGTACGAGAAGCTGGGTTTCCACTGGCGAGCCACGCAAAAGTGAGCCTGACCGACCCCATGCAGAAGGTCCCCGGCAAACACCCGGCCTCAGATCGGTCGGATCGGCCGTTTCTCCTGGGGATGGGGGTGCTGGGTGGCCTGTACGTGCTGCTGATCGTTGCCATGCTCGTGGCCGATGCCTCGTTCACCTCCCCCGCGCATCTGTGGCAGGCTTTGCAGAGTCGCGAAATCCGTTACGCCGTGAAACTCAGCCTCATCTCGAGCAGCCTTACCGCCCTGCTCTCGGTCTGGGTCGCCGTACCGATCGGTTACCTGATGTCCCGCTATCGTTTCCCCGGGAAAACGCTCCTGGATGCGGTTTTGGACATTCCGATTGTTTTGCCACCGCTCGTGATTGGGCTGAGTCTGTTGATCCTCTTCCAGACCGCACCAGGGAAAGCCATTGAGCGGTTCTTTCCGGTCACCTACGAGATCCCGAGCGTGATCCTGGCTCAGTTCAGCGTGGCATGTGCTTTTGCCGTGCGCACGTTGCGGGCCACGTTCGATGAGATCAATCCCCGACAGGAGCAGGTGGCCTTGACGCTGGGTTGCAGCCGCAGCCAGGCTTTCTGGCTAGTGGTGTTACCCGAAGCACGTCGGGGCCTGCTCACGGCAGGCACTTTGGCCTGGGCACGGGCCTTGGGAGAATTTGGGCCCATCCTGGTATTCTCCGGCGCAACCCGTATGAGGACCGAGGTGCTCCCCACCACCGTGTTCCTGGAATTGAGTGTCGGGCACATCGAAACCGCCGTGGCCGTGTCGCTGCTCATGGTGGCAGCAGCGGTGCTGGTGTTGGTCATCATTCGTTTCTTTGGAGCGGCAAACACCCTGGGACGCCCTCTCTGACATGATCCGCGTCGAACAGCTCAGCGTTCGGGCAGGCGACTTCGAGTTGTCCGGCGTTTCTTTTGAGATTCCGACCGGTCAGCATGGGTTCCTGATGGGCAGGACCGGGTGCGGCAAGACCACCCTCCTGGAAACGATTTGTGGCCTGAAACCGGTTCAAGGGGGCCAGGTCTGGCTGATGGGACAGGAGGTGACCCATCTCAAGCCAGGTGCGCGAGGTGTCGGCTATGTACCTCAGGACGGGGCCTTGTTTCCAACCATGACCGTGCGGGAGCACCTGGGATTTGCCTTGCGGATTTGTGGGGCCACCCGGGCCGAGGTGGAGAACCGGGTGCAAGAACTGGCGTCCCTACTCGACCTGCAATCGTTACTGGAGCGAAAGCCGCTTGGTTTGAGCGGAGGCGAAGCCCAGCGCGTGGCTTTAGGCCGCGCCTTGGCCAACCACCCCGGCGTCCTGTGCCTGGATGAACCCCTCAGCGCGCTGGATGACGAAACCCGCGCCGAGATCTGCGACGTGCTCCAGCTGGTACGAAAAGAAACAGGCGTCACCATCCTGCACGTGACCCACAGCCTTCAGGATGCCCGGAACATGGCAGACGTCGTTTTCCGCATCCGCGAAGGTCGCATCGTCGCCTCCGATTCCTAGTCCACCCCTGCGCCTTTCGTGGGGAGAAATCAGCGCGATTTACCAATCGCGGCTACCATGCCTGTTTGGTCGCTACGGGCCCGCTACGACGCGATAGAATCCAGCCTTTCCTGCAGCGATTTCGTGCCGGTAGAGGAACGACGGACCTGGGGCGACCGTCGTGCCGATGGGGGTCCAGGTGGCCAGGTCGGTGGAGAACTGGATCGTGTACGCAAGCCCGGTGGTGCCGTTGATGGTGAACTGGAATTGCCCCGCCGAGAACCCAGGGACCGTCAACGTGGGCCGCACGACTTCGCCAGCGTCAATGGTCACGCTATACTGCCTTTCCAGTTGTTGGATGGGATTGCCAGAGTCGAAAACGCGCAGGTAAAAGTAGAACGTGCCCGCGACGGTTGGAGTGCCAGTGATGTTCCCTGTGCTTGCGGTGAGGGAGAGGCCGTCCGGCAAGTTCGCCGAACCAGCGGACACGGTCCAGTCATAGGGTGCCTGCCCTCCGGTCGCTTCCACCCGGGCTGTATACGGGACCCCGACTTTGCCATTCGGGAGAGAGGTGGTGACGATGGAAATGGGCGGGGCCAGGAAGGTGAGCGCCAGAATTTGCTCGGCGGTCGCGGACTTGGCGTCGGTCACTCGCACCCGGAAGTAGAAGGTGCCAGTGGCGCCAGTAGTGCCCGACAGAACGCCAGCCGTGGATAGGTTGATACCATTCGGCAAGGCAGCCGAACCTTGCGCGAGCGACCATGTATAAGGCGCACTGCCGCCACTGGCCTGGAATTGGATCGTGTAGGCGACGCCCACCGTGCCGTTGGGAAGGCCGCCAGTGTCTACCTGCAACGGATTGCTCGTGATGGTCAACGAGAGGGACTTGTCCATCGTTTGGGTGCCGTCGTTGGCACGGACGGAGAAAGTGCGAGTGCCCGCTTGCGTTGGAGTGCCCGTGAGGAAACCGGTGGGCTGCAGATTCATCCCGTTGGGCAGGCTCGACCCCGGGCTCACGCTCCAGATAATGTTCTGGCTGTTGCAGCTTTCAGCGAAGAGTTGAACGGAGTAATAGACACCCGTTTGCGCTTGAGGCAGCCCTTCGGTGGTGATCGTTAACCCCGTGCAGGATTGCACCCTGAAGTCCAACGTCACATTGCTTCCACTCACCGTCCCTTGCAGCTCGCCCGCGCACCGGTATCCGCGCGAACTTAGTCCATTGTCCCCGTCGCAACTCAGTCCCACCCACCACAAACCGTTGATGGCCGGCAGGGAGTATCGTCCCTGGTCGTCACTCTGGGTGTAGGCGTTGTAAACCACCCCACCCAGTTCCGTGTGCCCGTAGACTCCCACTCCTCCGACCGTCGAATTGGAAGAGTCTCGGATGGTACCACTCACGGTGTACGGCGCGACTTGGCCCGTAAAGTCCTGCGTCAGGGCCTGGCCCGGTGACATGACCGGGTCGCTGGAAGGACGAGTGAAGATATAGCCCGCGTAGTCGGGGCTATTGTTGTCGGTCTCCACGTACCAGGTCCCAGCGAGGACTGGCATGAAGTAACGGCCGCTCTGATCGGTCGTGGGACTGCACTCGTACACATCGTCCCTGCTCGCCGCCCACATCCGCACTCCGGACATGATCTGACCCGCCGCCGTCCTGACCGTCCCCGCGATCAGCGCGGTGGCTTTGTCCGCTTGGATGCTGATACCGGTGGCGTTGCCTGAGGTTGTGTCCACCTGGGTGCCGCTCTGTCGGGACACGTACTGCAGAAGACGCAGGGCTGACTCATCCGGGTAAATCTCCCACCCGCCTGTCCCCGCGGGGAGCGTGAAGTTCCCATTCTGGTCGGTGTAAGTGATAGAGAACCGGTAATCGGAGGATTGACTCGTCAGCAGCACCCCGGCCAATCCCACGGAGGCATTCTGTTGGTCGGTCACCCGACCGGAAATCGTCCGCGTGCCAGCCGTAAGTGGGGGATCTGCCGTGAGGTTCGCTCCCGCAGGCAAGGTGACGGGCGGGGCCGAGCCCAATTCCGCCACGTAGCCGCTTTTGAAACCCAGCAGCACAAACGTCCCGGGGGGAGCCGAAAGGGAGTAGTGACCGCTTGCATCCGCCACCACGCCCAGAACTGGCTCCATGTCGTTTCCCGGGCCCATGCGGAGGAGCACCAACCCGGCATAGGGCACGTTGGCCCCGGCGCTCTTCACGTTTCCACTCAACTGCTGCCCATAGGCGAAGTTGTTCACGGTCAGAGTCGCCAATACCGGCGTGAAGCGGCTCGCAGGACTGGAGAGACGATAGAGGTGCTTCCCCACAAATCGTTGGTCAAAGAACGTTCCCCCCATCTCAAACCGCGCCGTGATGGCCCCCGGTGCCGATCCCAAATCGCCGGGCGCATGCAGATTGGTCACTCCTCCCACGACCACCGCCTGGCCGTCGGTCAGGGGAAAACTCTGCATCAGGAAATCCTCCGCATCCACGGCTCCGTTGCCTTTGACGTCCAGGAAATGCTCCACCCGCACCGTCTCCCCCGCGTTCAGGCCCCCGATCTCCAGCGTGAGAGTGCCCGTGTAGTTGTTGGTAATGGCGCCAGGCGAAACGCTCAGGGTCGCCCCCCGCGTCGGAAACGCCATCAACGCCAATACAACAAATACCACCTGCAGGAAGGAAACGCATACCGCCCGTGTTTTCATAGGAAGCCTCTTAGATAGATTTACAGCACGACAGGGGATTCGTTCATCACCGTCAACCACTGTGTCATCCAAGTTGTATCGACCGATTCACGAATGGCTTAAGCACAAAAAACAACTATTAGCAGACTACAGTATACCTTAGCCAATTCAGGACAAAAACTCAACTAGGGGAATTTTGGCAGAAACGGAACGTATTTTTGGCAGAGGCTCAAATCGTATCGATCATACTGACCATCAACACCTTACCACCCGAGAACTAATTTTGGCATTTTGTCACCGGTTCCGTCGTGCAGCGGAACGGGCGAGACTTCTTCGCGGATGGGTGGACGGAGCGCTCCGCTAAGCCGTAACAATTCAATGAAGAACAGGAGTCAGCGGAGATAGCAGGAAAAAGTACAATGGGGTCAGGTCCATATAGTTGACATACGTGGAAAGAGAAGTGAGGACCGGAAGATATGGATAGGCCGTTACGAGTTTTGATACCTGTGCGATGGTACCACGTGATGACCCGGCCACTTACTTTCGACGTCCCATCAACTCATCCTCCACAGCCGCGCTGAGATCGCGCAGTCGGAAGTAGGTTGCCTTGCCGTCCGGATCCGGGAATTCCGTCAGCACCAGCTCATAGTCGCCTTTCTTGCCAACTCCGAATCCAGCTTTCCAAGCGGAGACTCGACATCCCACACCGCCAGGGCGCACGACCTCGCTTCGGATCGCCTCACTCATGGATTCCGGATCCAGCGCCAGGTAGCCCAAGTCTGTGGCGTCCAGTTTCGACAAGGCCTCATTCTGAGCGGGATTGAGGCAGAAGACCTGTGGCCCGCGCATCACTGCCACCCGACCGGCCTGTCGCTGTCGGCCTTTCACCAACCGCCACGACATCGGAAGATCCAGTGCGACTTGATCACCAGGCTTCCACACCCGGGATAACTTCAGGAAGGCACCTGACTGAACCGACTTCCCTGTCGGCGTACCGTTGACCTTTACGCTTGCTCCTTTTGCCCAGGCAGGGATGCGAAGATGCAGGGCAAAACGCGCGGCGCGCTCAGGCTGTACTCGGAGCCGGATGGATCCCGCAGTCGGATAGTCGGTTTCCTGCATCACGGTCAGAGCCACGCCCTGCCCAACCGTGAGCTTCGCTTGGGAGGCGGCGTACAGATTGACCACCAAACCATCCCCGGAGCGATAGTATACCATCTGAGGCAGCTCCGCCACGATGCGACGGTAATTGCAGGGGCAACAATAGGTGTCCGTGCTCCAGTAGGTGCGCGGCCCCTCCGTAGGGGCGAAGTAGCGCAAGCGACGTCCATCCGGCGATTGCGCCGCAAAAAGGGTGAATGCAATGGGGTCAGGTCCATATAGTTGATATACGTGGAAAGAGAAGTGGGGACCGGAAGATATGGATAGGCCGTTACGAGTTTTGATACCTGGGGGATGGTACCAAGTGATGACCCGGCCACTTACTTTCGACGTCCCATCAACTCATCCTCCACAGCCGCGCTGAGATCGCGCAGTCGGAAGTAGGTTGCCTTGCCGTCCGGATCCGGGAATTCCGTCAGCACCAGCTCATAGTCGCCTTTCTTGCCAACTCCGAATCCAGCTTTCCAAGCGGAGACTCGACATCCCACACCGCCAGGGCGCACGACCTCGCTTCGGATCGCCTCACTCATGGATTCCGGATCCAGCGCCAGGTAGCCCAAGTCTGTGGCGTCCAGTTTCGACAAGGCCTCATTCTGAGCGGGATTGAGGCAGAAGACCTGTGGCCCGCGCATCACTGCCACCCGACCGGCCTGTCGCTGTCGGCCTTTCACCAACCGCCACGACATCGGAAGATCCAGTGCGACTTGATCACCAGGCTTCCACACCCGGGATAACTTCAGGAAGGCACCTGACTGAACCGACTTCCCTGTCGGCGTACCGTTGACCTTTACGCTTGCTCCTTTTGCCCAGGCAGGGATGCGAAGATGCAGGGCAAAACGCGCGGCGCGCTCAGGCTGTACTCGGAGCCGGATGGATCCCGCAGTCGGATAGTCGGTTTCCTGCATCACGGTCAGAGCCACGCCCTGCCCAACCGTGAGCTTCGCTTGGGAGGCGGCGTACAGATTGACCACCAAACCATCCCCGGAGCGATAGTATACCATCTGAGGCAGCTCCGCCACGATGCGACGGTAATTGCAGGGGCAACAATAGGTGTCCGTGCTCCAGTAGGTGCGCGGCCCCTCCGTAGGGGCGAAGTAGCGCAAGCGACGTCCATCCGGCGATTGCGCCGCAAAAAGGGTGTTGTAGACGGTGCGCTCGATAAGGTCTCCCATCCGGGGATCGCCCCGCAGCCTCAGCAGACTGTCGTAGACGCGGAGTTGATAGGCAGTGGCACAGGTTTCCCCCAAATCACCGCGGCCATCCTGGTCGTCGGTCCAAATCTCGCATTGTCCGGTACCACCAGTAATGTGCAGGCCATCGTGGTGGGTCATGAAGTCGAGGGCCCGCTCGCTCTGCCGCAGGAGACCGGAGTGGGGCTGGGAGCGATACAGTTCCAGTTGCGCCAAGCACCTGGCCATGTATGCGTAGACATGCCCTTCGATTCCTGTCCTTCGGCCTACGACAATTGGAAGATTCCACTCTGGCAAGGCGCGCGTTTTGACCACGAAATCCAGATAGGCCGATTCTCGGGTAAGCCGGTGCATCGCAAGCAGGGTACGCTCGATCCCCGTCACCGCTACGTGCGGCGCCACCTCCGTGCCCGTCCCCCAATCTTGGGGCAGATCGGCCCACTTGCGCACGAGGTAATCAGCCGCCTTCCTGGCAGCTGCCAGCGAACGATCCTCGCCAGAATATTGGTAATCCGTCAGGAGCGCCCAGATCAGATAGCCCATTTCGTGTACATCCCACAGTTCCCGCACCCGCTGATCAGGCCCCATGATCCCCAGATAGCCATCGGGTTCCTGTGTTTTCAACAACTCGGCCACCAGGTGCTGCCTCAAGGCTAACACCCCCGGATCACCCCGGTTGGCGGCAAACTTGACCGTCGCGTCCAGCAACTTGCCGAGACCGATGTAACCGTCTTTGGCCGACTTGGCAGCAAAGGGCGGCAGGAAATCCCGATCCGCGTCCAGGACCAGGAGATTGTTAGTTATGGTAATGGCAATGCGCCGTCCGATCTCGCCCTCCACCTGGACATCTCGCAGGTCAAGCGCAGCGAACCGGTCTGCCCCCAAAGCCATGCATGCAAGGAGACAGACGCCGCTCGCCTTCACCAGCATGAACCTCAGGCGACGGGCAGTTCCAAGGCACGCATCGTGTCCAAGCCACTCGATCTTCGGTTTCATGTTCGGACTCTAGCAGCCTGTTCGCCAAGGATAAAGGCCATCCGAAAGGAATTTCTGAAGTCCGGACATGACGGGCACAGGAGCGGAACCCACGGGGCACAAACTGTCCCTTGCTTCCACCGGAGATTCATTTCCTGAAAGGCACCTTCTGGTTCACCTACAGCACGCCCGGCTCGGGCGGGCCCACCTTCGAGAAACGGCAGCATACCTTTGGCAGCGGTTTGCCCCGGAACCGAATGTGATTTGAGTTCGACAGGATCGATGTTATAGCCCTTGTCGTGTACTTGCGTCTCGCGGATATCGGTTGGCGTCGAATGAGTCTTCTTGTTCGCTTGGCCACGGCTGTGGTGCTGTGGGGAACCACGGTCGCCCGCGCCTCGCTGGACGCTTACGATGGGGCCATCATGAGCGACGCCGCTGGCGGGCTGAAACCCATCGCCAAGCTCACTTCGGCAGCGGTCCTAACCGGTGCGAACAAGGTGCCCTTTCACTTCGGGACCAATTCCGGGGACGTTACGATGGAGTTTATCGTGCAGGGGGATCCCTCCGCGAACAGCAGCGCGTACCTGGCGGTCGGGGCCAACGCCACCAGCAACCTCCGCTTCGAACAGTGGAACGACACCGCTCAGTTGGGCTTCACTCAACTCGGCGTTTTGGATTACCTGTTCACCCCCAGCGCAGCCTCGCCGATCCAGCCCACGCATGTGACTTACCTCTGGAACGCTTCGGTCCACTCCATGCAACTTTACCTCAACGGGCAATGGGCCGGCGCGTGTACGGGCGTCACGCCCGACTTTGCGATGCCTGCTGGCTCAGGGTGGCTGGGAGCCAACCCGGGCGGCGGGGAGCCCATGGTGGGAACCCTACACCGCGTCACCGTCTACGATGGGCGCGTGTCCGCCGAAGTGATCCAAGCCCACGCCGACGCCTTCAAAGGGGTCATTCGCCCCCCGGTGGTTGTGTCCTTCGCAGCCGACCCGGAAGCGATCTTCACCCCCGGGAAGGCAACGTTGACCTGGAATGTCCTGGGGGCCCTGCGGGTGTTCGTTAACGGCACCGATGTCACCACCCTATCGAATCTGACGGTTGCACCTTCGGTCACTACCGTCTATTCGCTCATCGCCACCAACACCGCGGCCAGTGCGACTTCCCAAGTCAGCGTGGTGGTAAATCCCGCACCGCACATCACCCGCTTTGTGGCCGACCGGTCCTATGTTACCGCTGGGGATGCGATCCGGCTGAGTTGGAAGGTGGGTTACGCCCAGACGCTGTCCATCTCGCCCGACGTGGGTGACGTAACCGCTCAGACCAGCGGCGGGGCGGGGTCGACTACCGTTCGTCCTATCGCCTCGGGGACGTACACCTTGACCACCAAGAGTCCTTTTGGCACCAATGCGGCTACGGTAGACATTCACATTGTTCAGCCGGCCCCACATCTGGTCATCTCGGAGTTCATGGCGGACGACCAGTCGACCTTTCCGGATGAGAACGGCAGATTTCCGGGCTGGATCGAGATCCTGAATCCGACGGCGGCGCCTATCAGCCTGGCGGGCTGCTATCTCACTGACGAAGCTGATGATCCCACTCGCTGGGCTTTTCCTAGCACCAACCTGGCGGCGGGAAGCTATCTAGTAGTGTTCGCCTCTGGCGAAGGCCGCGCCCTGTCAGGTGCCTCGCTGCACACGAACTTCCGACTGAAGAATACCGGAGAGTACCTTGCATTGGTGGGGCCTGGTCCAAGCGTGTTACACGAGTTCGCACCCTCTTTCCCTCCGCAACGTACTGACCTCTCCTATGGACTTCTTGCGGGCGATGTGAGCCTGGCCCGTTACCTGGGGGTCCCCACGCCCGGTGCCGCCAACAGCGACCTTCCGCCACCGCCCTCACCGGTGCAGTTGTCCCGTCCCGGAGGGCTATTCACAGAGCCATTCACTGTGGCTCTGACGACGATCGATCCCCAAGCGCAAATCCGTTTCACTGTGGATGGTTCGGCCCCGGGGTTGAACCACGGCACGCAGTACGAGGAACCCATTCCGATCACGCAGAGCACTCACCTACGCGCTGTGGCGTTGACCGAGGGCAGGGTTGGGCGAGTCAACGGTGCCTGCTATATCCGGCTGGCACCCGATCTGGCCCATTACACCTCCTCTTTGCCCATCATGGTCATCGACAACTTCGACGCCGGCACGATCCAGAGAAAGGGTTGGAATGCGAACGGCGCCGGAATCAAGCAAGTGCCCCGCCAATCCGCAGCCTGGGCGACCTTCGAGCGGGTCGGTGGCTTCAGTTCACTCACCAATAACCCACAAATGTGGAGTCGGATTGGCATTCGCGGGCGCGGGGCATACTCAACCGAATGGAGGCAGAAGCCCTACAGCGTTGAAGCCATGGACGAAGAAGGAGGCGAGGCCGAAGTTTCACCCCTTGGCATGCCCAGGCACGCGGATTGGATACTCTACTACCCCGACCCTGATTCAAGTCGCGATCCAACCTTGCTTTTCAACACCTTCGCCTACGAGTTGAGCGGTGCAGTGGGCCGATACGCGGTGCGCTTCCGTTGGGTCGAAGCCTTCATCAACGAAGACGGCGGCGACCTGAGCCTTTCCGATCGCCGGGGCGTTTACGCTATCGTCGAGAAAGTCGCCCGCGGCACGGACCGCCTCGACTTCCAACAACTGTCTGCTGACGGCTCCAGCGGCGGTTGGCTGCTCAACATTAACCGGATGGATCCGGAACCCGACACCGGCTGGCCGGCCGCCAACGGCGCCACTCAGCCGTGGTTCGTTCATACTGCCGGTCCGGACCGCATTGTCCAGACCCAGCCCAACACCGCCTACAGCTCGGTGCCTGGCGATGATCAGCCCCAGCAATGGAACGGATTCCTCAACTTTGACAATCCCAATGGCTACGCCATCAACACTGCCCAGCGCTCCGCCATCGAAGGGTGGTTCAAGCGGTTCGAGGACGTCCTCTACAACAACGCCGCCTGGCGCGATCCTGTCACCGGCTATCGACGCCATCTCGATACACGGGATTTTGCCGACTACTTCATTTTGAATGTGCTGACCCGGAACGGGGACGGGTTGCTGCTTAGCATGTTTCCCTGGAAGGGCGACGATGACAAACTGCGCATGGGACCGGCCTGGGACTACAACTGGAGCTCGTACTATGTCTCTGGAGGCCCGACTGGTGCTCTGATGCATCGCGCGGAGTATCTCTGGTACGCGCGGCTCTTTGCCGACCCGGACTTTCAGCAGCAATACATCGATCGCTGGTGGGACCTGCGCCGGAGCGTCATGAGCAACGCGGCGATGGACTCCATCATCAACCGCCAGGCTGCGGAGATCGGGGTGGAGAAAGCTATGCTCAATGGTCTGCCGAGCTCCGCGGAATGGACCAAGCGTCTCGGTCAGATGAAGACTTGGCTCAAACAGCGCGCGGACTGGATTGACAGCAACTACCTGCGTCCCCCTTCGTTCAACCAAGAGGGAGGTGAGGTGCCGGATGGCTTCCAAGTGATTATTACGGGCGTAGGCGGCACCCTCTACGTAACCACCGACGGTACCGATCCCCGGGCCTCGGGAGGAGGCGTGGCGCCCTCGGCCCGCACGTATGCCGGCCCTCTCTCGCTTCACGCACCGACGCTCGTTCAGGCTCGAGTACGGCAGGGTTCCTCGTGGAGTGGCCTGTCGGCTGCCACCTTCAGCACGCCGCAGGATCTTGCCCAGTTGATTCTCACGGAGATTATGTACAATCCGCCTGCCGCCGGCGCTTGGGCGAGTGATGACCTGCAGTTCCTGGAACTGAAGAACGCGGGCAGCCGTCTCCTGCACTTAGGGAACTTCACCCTCCGCTCCGGTATCACGTTTACCTTCACCAACGGCACCGGGCTGCCGCCAGGGGAGCATTTTGTGCTTGCTCGCAACTTGGCTGCCTTCCAAGACCGGTATCCGGGCGTTACGGTTAGAGGGCTCTACACGGGAAAACTCAGTCACGGTGGCGAAACCCTCGAACTGGCGACGCCCACAGGCAGTTTGGTTTGGAGCGTTACCTACAGCGACCGTGCTCCATGGCCGATTGCCGCGGACGGTTTCGGGTTCTCCGCAGTGCCGCAAGAAACCATGGCCGTGACTGAGTCCGATGGGATTTCCCGCTGGCGCGCGAGCGCAGCGCAGGGCGGTTCCCCCGGCGCCGATGATCCCCCGGCACCACTGGCTCCGGTGCTGATCAACGAAATCCTCACCCACTCCAACCCACCGGAAGTGGACGCAATTGAGTTATTCAACCCCAACGGCGAAAGCGTCGACATCAGTGGCTGGTTTCTGAGCGACGATGGAGGGGTGCCCAGGAAGTTTCGTATCCCGAATGATACGGTTCTGCCCGCCTTGGGCTACCGTGTGTTTACGGAAGCGGATTTCAATCCCTCGCCGGCCAGTGCTCTGAATTTCGCCCTCGCTTCCGACGGCGACGAGGTCTATCTCACCGCTGCCGACAGCACTGGACAGCTCACCGGGTTCAGCCATGGCGTCAAGCTCGGGGCGGCGGCGGCCGGGGTGACCTTCGGGCATTATGTGAACAGCGTCGAGGAGGAGCAGTTTCCACCCCAGCAGAACCCCACCTTTGGCGAAATCAATGCCGGCCCCCTGGTGGGCCCAGTGGTCGTGACTGAGATCCACTACCATCCCGAAGCAGGAGGCGTCGAACACCTCAGGTTGAGCAACCTTTTGGACCGTGACGTACCCCTGTTCGACCTCGTAAACCCCGCTCAGACCTGGCGGATCCGCGGCTTTGGTTTTGTCTTTCCCACCAACACGGTCCTCTCCTCACATGGCCAACTGGTAGTCGCTGCCACCAACCTGGCAGCTTTCCGCGCCCTGTATGCGGTGCCGGAAAACGTCCAGGTGTTCGAGGCTCCCGGCGCGGTTCTTCAGGATGACGGAGAGCGGCTGGAACTACAGCGCCCCGGCTTGGCAGGCACGAATGGCGTTCCCTATATCACGGTGGATGAAGTGCGTTATGGCAACCATACCCCCTGGCCGCCCGCCGCGAACGGTGGTGGGTCTTCGTTGCAGCGCAAGATCCCAGCTGCTTACGGCAATGATCCAACAAACTGGATGGCCGCCCTCCCAACGATCCTGCCCCTCGCCTCGGATACCGACCGCGATGCCCTACCAGATTGGTGGGAAGCAGCCTACGGATTCGACCCCACAGATCCGACTGACAGCAGCTGGGACGCGGACGGTGACGGGATGTCGAACTGGCAGGAATATGTGGCGGGCACCAACCCCACCAACCAGCTAAGCTGTTTGAGCCTCGATTCCATCACGGTGTTGTCGGACAGGAGCACGGTACTGGGTTTCTGGGCGGTCTCCAACAAGACGTACTCCATCGAATACGCCGACACCCTACCGACGAGGGTCTGGTTCAGACTGGGTGACATCTTCGCCGGCCCCTCGAACCGCGTGGAAACCCTCGGGGATTCCGATTCTCGCACGAATCGATTCTATCGCCTCGTCACGCCTCGCCAACCATGATTTGTCGGGCTGAGGCTCTCGATATTCCCCTCGCCAAGGTGTCGCTAAAAGCTTAGGTATTCTGACAACGATTAATATGTCACTGGTATCCATGGCCGTTCGCGAGCTGGTGCATCGGAAGTGGAACTCCTTGCTCAGCCTGCTGGGCATTCTCACCACGGTGGGCCTGTTCGTCGCCTACCTGACGACTGCGGAGGCTTCGAAGCGGGAGACAACGCGCATCACCCGGGACATTGGTTTCAACCTGCGCATCCTCGCCAAGAACACCGACATGGACTACTTCTGGACGGTCGGGTTCTCCGATCAGACCATGCCTGAGGAGTTCGTGAAGAAACTTGCGGGCTATCAGAACGTGTTCTTCGCGTACAACCATCTCGTAGCCTCCCTCGAACAAAAAGTGCCTCTGCAAGGCAGGGAAGTGCTCCTGACCGGGTTGGCGCCAGCCATCACCGCGCCTGGGCAGAGCAAGCAGCCCATGGGTTTTTCCATCAAGCCCGGCACGCTCCACTTAGGATACCAAGCGGCCCAATGGCTCAAGCTCAAGAAGCAGGACACCCTGGAGTTGGCCGGGAAACGCTTTCTGATTGAGAAATGCCTCGCCGAGCAGGGAACGAGCGACGACATCCGGATCTTCGGCCTGCTGTCCGATGTCCAGTCGGTACTCAAGCTGGAGGGACGCATCAACGAGATCAAGGCCATCGACTGCCTCTGCCTGACCGGGGATCAAGATCCGCTCAAGATCCTCAGAGAAGAGCTGGCCAAGGCACTTCCCGAGACCAAAGTGGTGCAGCTCCGATCCATTGCCGACGCCCGCGCCCGGCAACGCCAGATGGTGGACAAGTACTTTGCGCTAGCAACCCCGTTCCTGCTGGTGATCTGCGCCGCATGGGTGGGGGTGTTGGCGGTGATGAATGTACGGGAACGCAAGGTCGAGATCGGCATCCTGCGCGCACTGGGATATGGCTCAGGGCGCATTGCCGGACTGTTCTTCGCCAAGGCTCTCCTCCTGGGCGCAGCGGGAGCGCTGTTGGGCTATGCCATTGGCAGCACCCTCGCGCTGAAGGCAGGCCCGGGAGTCTTCCAGATCACCGCCAAATCCATCCAGCCGGTGGGAGGGCTCTTGATGCAAGCGTTGCTTTTTGCTCCGCTCTTCTCGGCCCTGGCGACCTTTGTACCAGCCATGATGGCCATCACACAGGACCCGGCAGAAACCTTGCGGGAGGAATAAGTCCATGGTCCAATTCCAAAACGTCAGCAAAGTCTACCGAAGTGCCGTCGGCGAGGTGAAAAGCTTGGATTCGCTGAGTTTGGAGGTGAAACAGGGGGAATTCGTGGTCGTCCGTGGCCCGAGCGGATGCGGCAAGACGACCCTCCTCCTCGCGGCGGGAGGGATGCTGAGTCCGACGGCAGGCACGGTTCAGGTGGATGGGCAGGATTTGTACCAGCTCAGCGGCCGGGCCAGGGCTGACTTTCGATCCCGCACCATCGGCTTCGTATTCCAGATGTTTCACTTGGTGCCTTACCTCAACGTGAGAGAGAACGTACTGCTCGCGGGAGGTTCGGGCGCGGCCAAGTCCAACGCAGAGCATGTGGACGAGCTTCTCAAGAAATTAGGACTGAGTGAACGGGCGCACCATCGCCCGAGTGCTCTGAGTGCCGGGGAGAGACAGCGCGCCGCCATTGCGCGGGCCCTGATCGTACAGCCCAAGTTGATCCTGGCCGACGAACCCACGGGCAACCTGGACCCGGACAACGCGGCTGAGGTCTATCGTCAACTCAAGAGCTTCCACCAGCGGGGAGGGACAGTGATCCTGGTCACCCACGGCTCCGACGCAGAGGCGCAGGCCGACCGGGTGGTGTCGATGCGGGCGGGAAGGTTTCACGACCACACGGGCAGTTAGCGCAACGGAGACTTCAACGGCCAATTTCGACGGACCGATCGTGATTTTGCAGGGAGGTGACGAATCGAAATCCTCCTTACCGGATCCTTGACTTGTAAGGCACTCTTAGTCAGGGTTTCCGCATGACGACGCTCACATTGACTTCAAAGCGGCAGGCGACCTTTCCTAAGGAAACCTGTGAGGCTCTCGGCCTGAAGCCAGGAGACGTGATCGCGCTAGAGGCTCGCAACGAAGGGGGATCAACGGTCTGGGTGTTACGGCCCCAACCCGCCCGAACCCGGGAATGGGTGGGTTGCCTCGGATCGCGAGCGCGAAAAGTGAAGAGTCATTCGCTGGCGGCGATCCGCGAGAGCATCGCGGCTGGACGAAAGGGAGGAGTTTGAGGGCGGGTTTGGACACGTCCGTGGTTTTGCGCCTGCTGCTGGGACAACCGGCAGACCAGGCGGAGAGGGCGCTGGCGTTCCTGGACGAACTGTCGCAGCGGGGTCACCGGGCGGTGGTTTCAGACTTGGTGGTGGCTGAGGCTTACTTCGCATTGCAGCACCACTACGGAGTCTCAAAGCAGGACTCTCTCTTGGGTCTGCGGAGGTTGTTTGCCGATGGCGAAATCGAACCACTCGGAGCGGCGGCTGCGGTATTGGCGCTTGATGGAATGGCCTCCGCGAAGCCAGGTTTTGTAGACCGGCTGATTCATGGGGCTTACGCTAATGTGGCCGATCAAATGGTCACCTTCGAAAAGGCGGCCAAAAAGCTGAAGTCGGTTCGGGTGCTGTGAACCGGACTGGGCCAAGGCGGTCCTATGGCTTACTGCTTTAGTCCTCGGCCCGTTCTCCGTGGGGAGCCATTTTCACGAGCTTGGGATCGAATTGACCCAGGACTTCCACGAGATCCTGCTGGGCGGCCATCACCTGGTGAATGTCTTTGTATACCATGGGCACTTCATCCAGTCCAGCGGAGATCAATTTGACACCCCGGTCCTTGAGGACGCGATTCACTTTGCTCCATTCGAAGGTATCGATGGCTTTCGTACGGCTCATGACTCGCCCGGCTCCATGCGAGGCGGACCGAAGGGATTCGGCGTTCCCCCGCCCTCGCACCAGGAATCCCGGAGTCGCCATCGAGCCTGGGATTACGCCCAAAACACCCTCTCCCGCGGGCGTTGCGCCTTTGCGGTGTACGATGACCTCGCGATCCGCTCCGTTGATGGAGTGAACCTCCTTCCAGGCGAAATTGTGGTGATTCTCGACGTCAAGGAGAACGGTGAGTCCAAGATGCCGGGCGAGGTGATGATGGATCAGGGCGTGGTTGGCGGCAGCGTACTCCCCCATCAACTCCATGGCAGCCCAGTATTCCTGTCCCTCAGCCGAATCGAGAGACAGCCAAGCCAGGTGCCGATGTTCCTTGGGAAGCTCCGGGTGCTGCTTCATGGCGAGTTTGCTGTAGTAATCGCACACCGATGCCCCGGTTCCTCGGCTGCCGCTGTGGCTCAGCAAGGCGACATAGACTCCCGGTTCCAGTTTCCCAATCTGCTGGGGGGCGGTGAACAAGCCGAACTCGACAAAATGGTTGCCACTTCCGCTGGTGCCTAATTGCGCCCAGGCACGGTCCTGGTGCTGGCGTGTGACGGGGCTAATCGACCAGTCCGCATCAAGCACGTCATGCTTCCGACGGTGTTCGAAATGCGCCCCGATCCCGAAACGCGTTTCCCCCTCAATGGCCTCGATCAGCCGGTCCCGTTTGCGCTCCAGATCACGAACAGGAAGATCAAGTACCGTGAGCTTCATGCGACAGGCAATGTCCACCCCCACCGCGTAGGGAACGACCGAGTTTTCCGTGGCGAGCACGCCCCCGATCGGCAGTCCGTACCCCACATGCGCATCCGGCATGAGGGCGCCGGCCACGGAAACAGGCAGTTGGCAGGCCCGTCCCATCTGATTCACGGCCTCCGGTTCGAGCCCTTCGCCCCACTGCCTCCAAGCAGCAGCAGCAGGACGAATGGGCCGAGCCACCCGCAGAAGCGCCTTGGCAAATTCCCCTTTCATCGGATCCTCCGTGAACGTGCCAGGATCCCGCACAACCGCCTCGACCGCCGCAGGAAGCAGCGATTTGTCCAACCCCTTGAGCAGGTATTTCGCGATGAACTCCATCCCGCGCCGGGTGGCTTCTCCGGGCGGGACCCCGAGACGAATCAAGTCGCTGGTATTCATGGCAGGAGGCTTAGCTACGGGGAAGTTGTTGGTTTGAGGATGATATCGCCGATCTTATACCTGCGCTGCCCATCCGTGTTCGGCAGCGGCAGGGTGATTTCCGGAGTACCGTCCCTAGTCCCAACGGAGACATACAATCGATACGTGCCGGGCTTGGTGGGAGGAGCGTGGTTGCCCACAGGATCCAGAAGTCGTTGAGCCACGTTCAGCTTCGACTCCACCTTGCGTTCCGGAGCTTTGCCGGGGGCAGCCACCTCCAACGTCGCAACGTTGAAAGTCTCGTCCACATTCACCGACACGATCCCCTCTTTGTCGTCTTTCAGCGTCAGAGCCGGAAAGCCACCCTGATAACACGGCGCTACACCGGCGTTGGCCCAAGTTGTCTCTACGGTGAAGGGTGTTCCAAGGGCAACACTCGACGGATAGGAGATCTCCCGTAACTGGATCCGGTAGCCGATCCTAAGATTGATCTGGTCAACGGCGGCCCGGGTTTCAGCGAGCATCTCCCGCGGCCACCAATGGATCGACATGTAGCTGGCATGGTAGTCCTCCACTGACTTCACTAGCAGGTCGTTGCTCCAGGCTTTCCGCTCCTTGGAGCTGCCATAATGTTCATGCTCAAGAATCACCGGAAGTGAAGGCCAGAACGCTTCCGCCATCTCCGCATGGTACCAGGAATTGGGTGCCGGCTGCACCAGGATGCTGTCATCACGCAAAGTAACCCCTTTCGAGCGGGCATAGTCCATCGCCGGAAAGACTCGGCCGGGCTTGCTCGCGCCAGCCACATCATCACTGATACAGAGCAAGGTTTTGGGAAACAGCCGGCGATGAAGATCCACGTGCACTTGGGTCACGGCCAAGGTCTGTTCCTCATTCAGGCGGCTGCTGAAGCCCGTGTGCCCCTCCCCCCACATGCCAAACGATCCCACATCCAGGAAGGCCACGTTGGGGTTTCCGTCGTATCGGCGTGCCATGGCGGTGAGGAACGCCTCCAGTTTCTTCAAGAAGACCGGATCCAGATAGTCAGGATCCCAGAGCGCCCCGCCCGTGCGTGGTCCCTTGCCAAAGTCGAATTCAGTGCCTTTGGCACCGGCATCAGCCACCCATTTAGGAGTGGCATAACGAATCCAGCTTTCTGAGCAACTCACGCGAAACGCGATCCTCTTCCCCTTGGCAATCCAGCGTTGAGCGGGCGTATCGAGCAGCGGCCAATTGTACTGGCCTTCCGAAGGCTCCAGGTAGGACCAGGGGACCCGCAGATAGATCACGGAAAGGCCGGGCCAGTCGTCGAGCGTATCCGAGGGCTCCAGTTTTGACCCGTAATTCTCGATGAAGTTGCTGTAGAAGTGCAAGGTCCATCCCATCCCAGGATTCACCAGGGTCTCTCCGGTGTCTTCCGGCCGGACCATCGTCCTGGAATCAGCCGCTTCGACCCCGAGACTGAGCCACGTCAGGATTGCGAGGAGGACATGGGCTTGGGTGCCGGAGTAGGATAGGCTCATGGGGTTCAGTGAACCAGAGAATGGGCCCTTCGGCAAGGTGGTTGCTCAAGGATACCCTGGGGGTACTGGCAAGGGGAGAATAATGAAAGGGCTTAGAGATTCGCCAGGAGTGCCGATAGAAAGGGTAGGATACGAGTTGAATATGCTCCAATTCCAAGTGGTTCACTCTGACCTCCGAGACCACCATTGCCTTCGGGTTCTGCAAGGTCAGGTGCATGTCGGCCCTGAAACGCAGCAAACCTACCTCAGGAGTTGCGTCTGTGTGGGCCTTTATCATCCCCGACACCGCCTGGGCGGCCTAAGCCACATCACGGGCTTTTCCGAGGAGGGGGGGCACAATGCCCGGGGGGCTCTGCACGAATTTGAACGCCGTCTGGCGGAACTGGGATTGCACCTGCAGCACTTTGAGTGCTTTGTCGTCGGAGGTACTGATACGGTCCGCCACGTGTACGACTCCGTCACCCACGAACTCCACCTGCGCCGGCTGAGGTTTCGCGAACTGGACATCCTGGGTGCTTTTCATCGCAAGCTCCGACTCAACCCGGCGGAGGGCAGACTGGAGCTCTTCAAGAAATAGTGGGCAATGGCTCCAGCCATCCGCCCCAGACTTTCCCCCCCGCTGGACTTGCCGCTCTTGACGCTCCGGCTCTTTCTCTACTTCCAGCCCAGTGTCGCCGGCAGGATGAGGATAAAGCGCAGCCCGCCAAAGGAACCAACCTCTGGCGGGCTTGAACCGAACCCAATGAACCCTATGAATTCTCGAAATCGCTATCCTTCGGTGCGTGGTGATCCGATCGCCCACTGGTGAAGGTCATTTGCGGGATATGCGGTTGCATCTCGCGCTTAAGCCCGTGACCGTTTCCGCTGCGCATCGTCGTGGTTTTGGCCATGGGCCGCTTGGCCACTTTCATTGCTGCTGAGCTAGTGGTTTGGGTCCGTCCAGTTCCCTGCCCATCCACGAGGGCCAGTAGATTCTGCACTGCGTCCTTCAGGGAATCGGCTTGCGCGTTGAGCTCTTCGGCCGCACTGGCGCTCTCCTCGGCATTGGCCGCGTTGCCCTGCGTCACCTTGTCCATCTCGGTCACCGCCTTGCCCACCTGCACAATCCCCTGGCTCTGTTCTTTCGAGGCTGCCGCGACCTCTCCCGCCAGTTCATCCACCTGCCGCGCCTTGGTGATGATCTCTTCCAGGCTCTTGGCCACCTTGGTGCTGATCTCCGCTCCATTGGCGCTCTTTTGCACCGCATCCTCAATCTTGGCCGCAGTCTCTTTGGCCGCCTGCGCACAGCGCTGGGCCAGGTTGCGCACCTCATCGGCCACCACCGCAAAACCCATGCCCGCTTCCCCAGCCCGGGCGGCTTCCACCGCCGCGTTGAGAGCTAAGATGTTGGTCTGGAAGGCAATCTCATCAATCGTCTTGATAATCTTGGCGATGTCCGCACTGGAGGTTTTGATCGCTTCCATTGCTACAATCATCTCTTTCATGTCGGCCGCCCCAGTATCTCCCGCCTGGCGCGCCTGCGTGGCCAAACCCTTGACTTTCTCCGCCGTCTCCGTGTTGCGGATCGTCATGCTGCTCATCTCTTCGAGGGAAGAACTCGTCTCTTCCAGGGAGGCGGCTTGCTCGGAAGCTCCCTCAGCCAGGGACTGGGAAGCCGAGGAGACCTGACCTGCAGCGGAGGCAGTCTGGTCGGCCCCTGCTGACAAGAGCTCCGCCACCGCTTTGATGGGGCGGGACACCGAAATACCCAGGTAGACGCCCAGCGTCACCGCTACCACCAAGCCCAGCAGCGTGGCTACCGCAGCCACCGTCTTAGCAAAGGCGGCGTCGGTTTTGGAACTCTTCTTGGATTCCTCGCCAATGGCGAGATTGATGTCGAGGACCTCTCCCATGAGGATCTCAGCCACGGTAAACGAGGCGGCGGCGGCGCCTAGGCTCAGTTCCTGGGCCTTGGCGATCAAAGCTTTGTCTCCGGCCTTTTGGCTATCATCGACCAAGGCGATGACACGCTCATGATCTTTCTTCCATGTTTCCCAAGCGGGCTCGAACAGTTTCCACTTCACTTCCTCTTCCTTGCTCTGCGGCAAGGGTTCATAGGTTTTCCAGGCTTTATCCACCCGCGCCCAAGCCTTCTGCAACCGCTCTTTCTGATCAGCCAGGGCCCTTGCATCCAGGCCGGGTAGGAGCATGGTGCGTTCCGCGGCCTTGATGGCGGTTTGCGCCTCGTTGATCACGTCCAGCGCAGCTATGCTGGGCAAGCGCACCTCGCCCACTTCGGCCAGGTGCGTCACTAGGCGGGTGACTCCCCAATAGCCGACGCCGCCAACAACTAGGGTGAGAAGCGCTACGGCTAGAAAGCCGCCAATGAGTTTGACACTAAGTTTTAGACTATTCATAGGGGTCGATCTTGCTTTCTTTTGATTCTTGGCGGTTTACTGCTCTTGAGCTGCACTCTTAGCGGAAGGTGACTCGGCGGAATCCGCAAAGCAAACGCCAGCAAGTTCCTCGACCGCGATAAGCATATCGGCAACCGAAGTAAGGTTCTGGAGCAGGTGAATACCCTGAAGTTGCGTCAGGGACACCTGACAACGGTGTAAGAAAAACCTGACACACCGGGGCGTTCTGGGCATCGGTTATGACTATCCCTGGAGCACCGCAGTCTATAGTTCGAATGCGCCAGCTCGTTACGTGGTTTCTCCGTTGGACAAACGCAGGAAATCTCACTAGCATTGATAGAATAGAACACCCCGTGATACCGGCGTAACGATAAAGCCACCAGAGCACACCATGCACTTTACCACCTCGAACCAACCCGCCATGAACCTGGGCTTTGGCGACTACACCTGCAACTGGGGAACCCATGTCTGCGGCCTCTACGAAACCGAACACGAACGGGACCAGATCGTCCTGGGGTTCCTACACCAGGGCGACCTGGAAAACGACCTCCAGTTGTACTGCCCGGTGGAGCGGAGCCGGGAGGATTTCATCGCCACCTACCAGCGGCAATTCCCCGCCTGCGCCGGGCATGTCCATGATCCTGACCGGTTCAATCTGTTCAGCGCGAAAGACCTCTACTACCCCGACGGCCGGTTTTCCCCCCACAGCATGGACCGGGGCTTGAACGAGTTCTATGTGGCCTCCCAGCGGCAGGGCCATCGCCACGTCCGGGCCACGGCGGAAATGATCTGGGCGCTGGAGGCCATCCCCGGCATCGAGCACCTGATGGCGTATGAATCGCGCCTGAACTATTTCATTCCGGGCAAGCCCTGGATCAGCATCTGTCTCTACAACCTCACCCGGTTTTCCGGAGCGATGATCATGAAGGTGCTGCAAACCCACCCCTACACGATCTCCGGTGGCGTGATCACCAAGAACCCGTATTTTCAGGATCCGGATGAATGGCTAAGCGCCAACGCCCCGGACTTCCTGGGCCGCGAGGTTCGGCCATGAACCGCGCCAACGATCTGTTCCTGCTGTTGCTCAATCTCTCGCAGATGCGCAGCCGGAGCAAGGTCACGGGGCTCTTCCTGGAGAGCCTCGACAGCCTATTTGCCCCGCAGACCTTTCAACTTGCCGCCGGGGAGCCGGACGGGACCCAACCCAGCTTCCCCATCGCCACCCGGAATTCGGCATACGGGTATATCGTTGCAGCAAAGACGAAGCCGATGTCCGGGGAAGACCAAAGCCTCCTCCACAACGCGGCCCAGATGCTCGCGGTGGTGCTAGAGCGCCTGGAGTTCGAGGAGAAACTGGAAAAGGAGCGCTCGACGGTTGGCCAGTTGGCCGACGACCGCCTGCTGGAGCTGCAGGCTACCGTGGATCAATTGCGTCAATCTCGGAACGCCTACATCAACTTGGTCGAAGACCTGACCCGGGAAAACGAAGATCGCCAGCGGGCCGAAGCCTTGCTGCGCCAGGTCGCCACCAACCTTCCCGGTGCGGTCTATCAGTTCATACGGCGTCCCGATGGGTCGGTGGAGATTCCCTTCATGAGCGAAGGGGCCGTCTTGCTGTTGGGCAGGCCCTTGGACGAACTTCGCGATGCTTCCCGCCTTTTCGATGATGTGCATCCCGATGACCTTGCCGGAATGTGGTCGTCCATCCAGAAATCCGCCGATTCCATGAGCCGCTGGGTGTATGAATTCAGGATCGTGGGAAAAACCGGGGAAACCAAGTGGCTGCGCGGCGACGCCAATCCAAGCGCGTTACCGGACGGCGGCATCTGCTGGAACGGCGCCATTCTCGACGCCACAGAACGCAAGCGGGCCGAGGCGGCCCTGCGCCAGGCCGAAAGCCGCTACCGCAACTTTGTCAGCAACGCCAGCGAGGGGATCTATCGAATCGATTTCATACCGCCGGTCCCCATCGACCTGCCCGAGACAGTCCAAGTCGAGCGTCTATCCGAGGCGGCGCTAGTGGGCGAGGTGAATGACGCCTTGGCGCAGATGTATGGGCTGACGGTGGAAGCGATGGTCGGCCACCGCGCCACCGAGTTTGCGCCCGACTACGGAAAGCGGGCGCAGCGAGTCCTTCGGTCCCTTGCCTTTCAGGTGCGGGATGAAGAGACGCAAGACGTCGATCCGACCGGCCGCACCGTCCACCTTTTGGAGAATTACACGGGCGTCATCGAGCAAGGACGGCTGGTCCATATCTGGGGCATGCAGCGAGATATCACCGAGCGTAAGATAACCGATCAGGCGCTGCGCTTGAACGAAGCCCTGCTGGCCCAGTCCCAGCAGATCGCCCACATCGGCAGTTGGATGCTGGATGCCGCAACCAACCGCTTGATCTGGTCGGATGAAACCTATCGCATCTTTGGTCTCGCGCCTCAGCAATTCGCCGCCACCTACGAGGCCTTTCTCGCGGCCGTTCATCCCGAGGACCGGGCCGCAGTGGACGCTGCGTATTCCGGATCCTTGCAGGAAGGAAAAGACTCCTACGAAATTGAACATAGGATTGTGCGCCCACAGTCTGGGGAGATCCGCTGCGTCTATGAAAGGTGCGTTCACGAACGCGACGCAACCGGACTGGTCATCCGTTCCGTAGGCATGGTCCAGGACATCACAGCACAGAAACAGGCGGAGGGAGCGCTGCGCGCCAGCGAGGAACAGCACCGGAACCTGATCCACAACCTCAACGCAGGAGTCGTGGTTCATGCGCCCGACACGCGGATTCTTCTCTTCAACAAGACGGCTTTGAAGTTGCTGGGATTATCGGACGACCAAATGCTCGGCAAGATGGCGATTGATCCCGCCTGGCACTTTATCCACGAAACGGGTCGTCTCATGCCCCTGGAAGAGTACCCGGTGATGCAGGTGTTGGCCAACCAGCGGCCTCTGGTCAATTTCGTCTTGGGCGTAAATCGCCCAGCCAGTGACGTCCTGACTTGGGTGCTGGTCAATGCTTTCCCCGAGTTCGATGATCAAAAGCAGTTGCGCCAGATCGTCGTGACGTTTCTCGACATCACCGAGCGCAAGCGGGCTGAGGCCGAACGAGAGAAGCTGCAATCGCAACTGACCCAGGCGCAGAGAATGGAGTCTATTGGGCGCTTGGCCGGTGGCGTGGCTCACGACTTCAACAACATGCTGGCGGCCATTCTTGGGAATGTGAGTTTCGCCCTGCGGAACCTGCCGACGGACAATCCCTTGCGCGAAAACCTGGAGGAGATCGAGAAGTGCGCCCATCGCTCTGCTGATCTCACTCGCCAACTGCTCGCCTTTGCCCGCAAGCAGACAGTAGCGCCCCGGGTGCTCGACCTGAATGCGACCGTGGAAGGCATGCTTAAGATGCTGCGGCGACTCATCGGTGAACACATCGATTTGGCTTGGGCACCCGCTTCAGATCTCTGGCCAGTGAGGGTCGATCCCAGCCAGGTCGACCAAATTCTGGCCAACCTGTGCGTCAATGCCCGCGACGCCATTACCGGCATTGGCAGAATCACCCTGGAGACGAACAATACCACCTTTGACGAGACCTATGTCGCCCAACATCCGGGCTTCGTCCCGGGGGACTACGTACGGATCTGCTTGAGTGACAACGGCTGCGGCATGGACCAAGAGACCTTGGCCCACCTTTTCGAGCCTTTCTTCACCACCAAGGGCGTGGGCCAGGGCACCGGCTTGGGACTGGCCACCGTTTACGGTATCGTTCGTCAGAACCAAGGTTTCATCCATGTCTATAGCGAACCGGCTCATGGCACAACCTTCACCATCTACCTACCCCGGCACACGGACAAGGCCGAACGGATTCAATCGCTCGGTCCGGCGCCAACCGTCGCTCGAGGTCACGAAACGATCCTCCTGGTGGAGGACGAACCTTCATTGCTGCGGATCGGCAAGCGGACGCTGGAAGACCTCGGCTACACGTTGCTGGCGGCGTCCACGCCCGGCGAGGCCATCCGTCTGGCCCAGGAACATCCTGGGCCCATTCATCTGCTCCTGACCGACGTGGTGATGCCGGAGATGAACGGGCGGGAGCTGGCCAAGCGTCTGCTCTCGCTCTATCCTGGACTCAAACGCCTGTTTATGTCCGGATACACCGCCGACGTCATTGCCCATCACGGCGTGCTGGACGAGGGCATTCATTTCATCCAGAAACCCTTCACTGTCGAGAGCCTGGCAGACAAGGTGCGCGACGCACTGTCGGAGGAGAGCAAGGCATGAAAGCTGAGAAGCGAAATCCGCCCAGGTTGAGGGTATCCTGGCTGGGTGATCCTGAGCCCAAGCTACAGAAGACGTTCAACCTCGCGGCGGCCGACTGGCAAAACGTCCCCGGCTCAGAGGGCGTGACTTCCGTCGGACTATCGCTGAACTTGTCCGCTCTATTCTTCCGACTCCTCAGGCCTTAACCTACCACCTCGGCAAAAGGACAGATCCAGCAGGTCGCGTTGAAACGCCGGGGGCCCATTCCACCAGGATCGCAGGTCACTCAATGGGAGGTGAAGAGGACGTCCTATTCATTTTCCTCTTCCCCACAGTCGTTTCGGTGACCTAGTCTCCCTTTCCTAGTGAACTACTTAACAAGACTCTTTCGAGCTCACACTGTTTTCCTCCGAGTAGGCCCGCTGCTTAGTCTCCTTCCCTGGCTCTGCGTCGGGTGTCTTGGCCAACTCGCGCAGGGAAGCGAGCCAACCCTGAGGATTCTGTCCGCGACCCGAGATGGCAATGGAGCCGTGAGGCTGCAGATTTCATCGTCTGGCGCTCTAACCTACCTGGTGCAGGGATCACCCGATTTGGTCCAGTGGACTCCTTTGTCGACCAACGTGGGAGTGGTGGGCACCACGGAGTTTGCGGATAGCCAAGCTTCCGCACTTCCGAAACGTTTCTACCGTCTCGTCGAGAAGGGCCAGGAGATCCAATTGAGTGCCACCGATGCCGCACCCGGGCAAAGGTTGCTGCTCACAGGGAATGGGTTCGACCCGGCCCTGACCACCTATGTGGAGTTTCGAGATGCGGTGGGGAATGTAACGAGCGTGCGAGCTATGAATGTCAGCACGGGGAGCATTGCCGTCATGGCACCTTTCTTGGTGAGTGCCGACAATGCCCACCCTCATGGCGGGGCGGTCAAGGTGGCTGTTCGCCAAGAGACTTCAGGCCTGCGGCGGCTCTTTGTCTCCTCTCAGGAGCTCCAGATCGCGGAGCTTCCCTCGCTCGGCTTGAGCTCTGGCGTGGTGACCCTGGAATACCTCACCCAGCTTACCAACCTACTGTCCAGGGCTGCGGGTCGGTGGCAAACCATCGAGTCTGCCTCGAGCGGTAAGCTGGATGCCGCCCAGCTTCGCAACAACCTGATGACGATGCAGGGCAACGTGGCCCTGGCGAAAACCGAGATCCAGAAGGTCATCAACGGTCAGACCCCACGAGCCGTGCTTGGCCAGATCGGTGGCCGGGACGTGGTCCTAGATCTCGAAGGGGTGGCTGCCCTGGACCGCATGATCGCCGCGTGCCTGGTGAATTACCAACCAGCGGGAATGATGAGCCTAATGGCAAAGCCCTTGTCCCTCGCAGGAACCACAGAGAATCCGGATTGGATCGCCGGTTTGCAGAGTGTATTCGACCCCGGCCCCGGGACTTCGTCGCAGCCGACCTTTGACATGTTCGAGCGCTTCAATACCGTCGGCGGCCTTGGGGTGGGAATCCTGGCCACAACGGCGGTCGTATTGGGTGTGGCATCGGCACCGGCAGCCGCAGCGTTGGCCGGGACCGCGGGGGCGGTTCTCTTCTTCACCGCTTACGTGGCTCCTGCGGTCATGGGCGCGAGTGCCATGTCGTTAGCCGCCCCGTTTATCGGAGTGCAAACCGGCAGGGAGGTGACACTGGACGACTACCGGCCGGCGTTGAATCACATTCAGAAGGGAAGCCAGGCCTATCTTCAGGACGAACTCCAAGGGCGTCTTTTGGAAGGGGTGTTTCTTAGCCACGGGGCCAGCGAGGACCTAACCGCTCGAGCCTCGCTGTTTCTCGGTACCTCCAAGGCGATTCTGGGTGCCCAAGACCTGACCCAACCCACCTCCGTCGCGTCCACCGCTTTTGCCAATTCCGACGTGATCTTTGCCGGGTTGAGGCCATCAACAGACCTGGTGACCTATACGGCGAACGTGAGCGAGACCTTCACCGACACCTACCCGGTGGCAGCGTGGGAGCAGAAACTGACGGCGACCGTGACCATCAAGCTGCGTGGACAGGGCACCACGGCCTCGCCGTTCAGCGGAACCTTCCAATTCAACGGCACGATGCTCGAGACGCTCCTCTACTGCAACGACCCGGACGGGTGTGACCCAGGAGGAACCTACGCGTTAAAACTGGAAAACGGACTGGTCACCGGATCGATCGGCCTGGTCGATGCTGAGGGAACCGGAACCCTCAGCGGCAACGGCGAGACCGTCGCCTTCCCTTACGAATTCGCTGGGGGCATCCTTAGCGGGAACACCCTCAAGGGCACGATTACGCTGGGCGACTTCCAGGAGTGGCAGATCACTCTCACCCGGAATTGACACCAGCCACTGCCCTTTGTCGCAACCTTAATCGCAGCCTTTGTCGGATTCGATTGGTTTCGACGAAGGTTTCGATTAAGGCTGCGACTAAGGCTTCGGGAGAGACTCAGGGCAGAAAGCCTCGAGTCTTCAGCCAGTACGAGCAGTCCTTGGTCCAGGGATGGCCCCCTGCAAGCCCAATCCCGTGTTGGCCCTTCTCATAGACGTGCAGGTCGAAGGGGACACGGGCCTTCTGGAGGGCAGCGGCAAACTGCAGGCTGTTTTCCACGGGTACTGCCGTATCTTCCCAGGTGTGCCAGATGAAGCACGGCGGTGTTTGGGGATTCACCTGGAGTTCGTTGGACAAGCTCCAGAGAAGCTCCGAGGAGGGCTTGTCACCCAGCAGATTGTTGCGCGAACCCTGGTGGGTATACGGCCCCATGCTGATGACAGCATAGCACAGGATTCCCACGTCCGGGCGGCTGCTGACTCTCTCAATCGGATCAGGATCGTCCGTCTTGCCAAGGTCCCAGTGGGTCACCAACGTCGAAGCCAAGTGACCACCAGCAGAAGAGCCCATGATGCCAATCTTTTGCGGATGGACACCAAACTCAGCAGCCCGACTCCGAACCGTGCGGACGGCCCGCGCGGCGTCCTGCAACATGCAAGGATGCCGATAGCCCGCAGGGCCAAGACGGTACTTGAGCACGAAAGCGGTAATTCCCTGTTCGTTGAGCCAAAGGGCATAGTCTTTACCCTCATGCTGGGCGAGGCCACCGTAACCTCCCCCGGGCAACACCACGACCGAGGACCCAACGGCCTTCTCTTTCGCCGGCAAGTAAGGGGTCAGAGTGGGAATATCCTTATCCTCCTGTCCCTTGGCCCCGGGAGCGTCGCCCGACCAAAGGCGAAAGGGCACCGGATCCGCAGCCATCGCACCGACACACGCCCCACACAGGAGCCCAACCAGCCATGAGTATTTCATGGATCGGTTATGGAGCAGGCACAGCAATTTGTCCATCGACAAGATCAATGACGACAGGCGCGTGCTGGGCCACCTTGTGGTCGTGCGTCGCTACCAGGAGAGTCATACCGTTTTCAGCTTGGAGTTCCACGAGCAGGCGAATGATCTCCTGGCCATTGTGGGAGTCCAGGTTGCCGGTTGGTTCGTCCGCAAAGAGGATTTCTGGAGAATTGACCAAAGACCGTGCGATCGCGACCCGCTGCTGTTCTCCTCCAGACAATTCGCTGGGCCGATGTCGCAAGCGCCGTTCGAGCCCGACCCGCTTAAGCAGGGCTCTGCCGCGCTCCTCGGTCTTGGTAACATCCGCCCGTCGGATACGAGCTGGCAGGCAAACGTTCTCCAGAGCGTCCAATTCGGGCAAGAGATGGTAGGCCTGAAAGACGAAACCCACTTTTTGGCTACGAAAAGCCGCGAGGTTCTTGGCCGACATCACCCCTAGGTTGATTCCGTCCACCCAGATTTCCCCTTCGCTAGGCTGGTCGAGCCCCCCGAGAAGGTGCAAGAGCGTGCTCTTTCCTGCGCCCGACGCTCCGCGCAGAGCGATGAAGGAGCCTCGAACAACCTCAAGGCTCACGCCACGCAGAACCTCCACCGAGCTATGGTCTAGCTTATACCGGTGACTGACGTTTCTGGCCTCGAGCAGGACGTTGGAAACCCCGGCGGCTTGGGAGTTATTCATGGCGCAACGCCTCCACAGGTTTCAGTCGGCTTGCATTCCAAGCAGGGATCACCCCTGCCAAGAGGCAAATGACCAGAGAACCGCCGCAAATGACCGCAATGTCAGGGGCTTGGAGCAAAGCGGGAAGTTCACTGAAATTATAGATCTTGGCCGGGAAGAGTTCCCAACCGGTTGCCCGGCGCATGAAGAAAAGAAACTCGTTCCGATAATGCACAGCTAGCAGTCCCAAGCCGAAACCGAGGCTGACGCCGAGTGTTCCCACCGCCAGGCTCTGCCCGAGGAAGATCCACATCACCTGCTGGCTGGTGGCTCCCAAGGCCTTGAGCATGCCGATCTCACGGGTTTTCTGCACTACAAAGGTAATCAGCGCGCTCGTGATCCCAAAAGCCGCCACGATGGTGATGAAGAAGAGGATGTAAAACATCACATTCTTCTCCACGATCAACGCGTCGAGGATAGCCGAGTTATCCTCCATCCAGGTGGTCACATTAAACTCACCGCCCAATGCAGCCAGCAGCTCCGAACGCGCCAAAGCAGCCTGCTCCGGATCATGAAGTGCCACATTGAGCCCATGAACATCCGACTCGATCCCATAGAGGTCCTGAGCGTTCATCAGGGAACTGATCACGTAGGAGGAGTCAAAATCATAGAATCCGACGTCGAAGATCCCTCGCAGCGTGTAGTCTTCGGCAACGGGCCCCTGCTCCACCCCTGCTTTCCTGCTGCTTCGCCATTCATGGAACTGCCGGATGGAGTAGACGGCCAGGTGATCACCCACCCTCACGCGCAAAGACTCGGCCAACCGTCGTCCCATCAGCATGCTGTATCCTCGCAGGTCGTTCGTACCAAGCTTCACGTTCTGAAGAAACATGGAGACCTGGGTCTCCTGCAAGGGATCAATCCCACGAATCAGCGGAGCTACCGTCAGAGGCTCCCCTTGTTCAGGCTGAGTCTCAAGAAGGATTTGACCCATAACGAACGGAGCAACTCCCTTGACGAGCCTGTTGCTCAGGATGGTCGGAACCAAGGCCTTGTAGTCGGTCAATCTGCCGCGGTAAGGCTCCACACGCAGATGGGCGCTGAAACCGAGGATCTTGCCGCGGAACTGATTATCGAAGCCCGTCATGACCGAGATCACGATGATCAGAACCGCCACCCCCAACATGACTCCGGCAATCGAAATGAGAGTGATCGCCGACACAAACGTCCTCTTCGGGCGCAGGTATCGGAGAGCGAGCATCAACTCGAATGGCAGCCGAGTCATCGGGCAAGACAGTAGGCAGGAGGGCGAGTGGTGTCAACTTGCAGGCGCACCTTCCGGGCAACTCGCCAGAGCCCGAGACTGAGGAGGTCACATCCGCAAGCTCGGCTACCCCATTCTTCCCATGCACAAGCGAGGGTGGATTTGGGGTTGCCCACCTGCGGGATGCGACTAGAATCGCGGAGATGACTGATGGCGTCCTAGTCAATGAAATCTACCTGAGTCTTCAAGGGGAAAGTACCTTTGCTGGGCTGCCGTGCATCTTGGTCCGGCTCACCGGATGCAACTTGCGCTGTTCCTACTGTGATTCCGCTTACGCCTTCGCCGCTGGCACCCGAAAGACGCTGGACGAAACAGTGGCGGAAGTGCTCCAAATCGCGCGCCCCCACCGCAGGCTGACTGCCGATGGGCCACTGCCCCTGGTGGAATTGACGGGGGGCGAACCGCTGCTTCAGCCAGGATCCCTGGGGCTCATGACGCGCTTCTGTGACGAGGGGCTGACGGTCCTGGTGGAAACCAGCGGGGCGGTGGACATCGCCCTGGTGGACCCCCGGGTTCACCGGATCATGGATCTCAAGTGTCCAAGCAGCGGGGAGATGGGCCGGAATCGCTTCGAGAACCTGAAACTCTTGAAGTCGCGAGACGAGTTGAAATTCGTGATCGGAACCGAGGAGGATTACCTCTGGGCAAAGCAGCAGATCGAGGAACATCGGCTGGCCCAGCTTTGTCCAATCCTGTTCTCCTGGGTCACTCCGCTGGCGCTGGATCAGCAGCACCCTTCGCTCAAGGAGGTGCCCCCGGGCCAGCAATCCATCACGCGACAGCAACTCGCCGAGAGAATCCTCTCGGATGCCCTGCCCGTTCGCTTCCAGCTCCAGCAACACAAGTTCATCTGGCCGCCGACCCAGCGGGGCGTCTGACTCACGTCGATGTGTGCCTTGCCTACCCCCCAGGTCCTGGAGTGGCTCACCGAATATGAGTCGCCGAACGTGACTTACATGTCACCGGCCGATGGCTGGCCCATCGTTTGGGAGCGAGCCGAGGGTGTGCACGTCTGGGACCCCGAAGGCAGGAAGTACCTGGACCTGACCGCGGGATTCGGAGTGGCGGCAGCGGGTCATGCCAACCGGCAGGTCGTAGCCGCAGCGACGCACCAACTGAAACGGCTCACACATGCGATGGGGGATGTCCATCCCCACGCCGGCAAAGCCCAACTTGCGAAGGAGCTGAGTGATCTTACTTTTGGACGGTGGACCAACGGTGCTGAACATGGGAAAGTCCTTTTTGCCAATTCGGGTTTTGAGGCTGTGGAGGGTGCGCTCAAAACGGCTCACCTGGCCACAGGCCGGGCCGGGGTCCTTTGCTTTGAAGGGGCTTACCACGGACTGGGCTACGGAACTCTTAACGCCACCCACCGGGAAATGTTCCGCAGTCCCTTCCGGAACCAGCTGCGTGAGTTTGGAATATTTGTGCCATTCCCCAGCTCGCGGCCAGATCTCACTAGCCTGCGAGCCCTTTTAGAGCGGAGCCTTCACACGCAGCAACCGGGAGCGATTCTGGTGGAACCGATCCAAGGGCGAGGCGGTATTCGGGTGCCACCTCAAGGCTTCCTGCCGCTACTGCGAGAATTGGCCGATGAGCATGGCCTTCTCCTCATTCTCGACGAAGTGTACACCGGCTTTGGCCGAACGGGGGCATGGTTTGCCTGCGAACACACAGGAACCATTCCCGACTTGATATGCCTGGGTAAAGCTCTCACCGGCGGCTTCCCTCTCTCGGCTTGCGTGGGCAGGTCTAAGCTCATGGATGCCGCCTGGCCAAAGTCCAAAGGGGAGGCTATCCACACCAGCACCTTCCTTGGACACCCGGTCGGGTGCGCTATGGCCTTGGCACAAATTCGTGAGATCAGAAGACAGGGGCTCGTGAAGAAAAGCCTGGCGTCCGGCGCTGAATTGCGTCGAATGCTCCTCGGACTCCGTGTTCCGCGGGGGATCCGAAAGAGGGTGACAGGCCTCGGCCTTATGGCAGGCATCGAGTTCCGGCACCGGGATGGCCGCCCTGCCACGGAGCTGGTTCTCCGTCTTGTCACTCGCCTGTTGTATTCCGGCTTCATTCTCTTGCCCGAGGGGGAACACGCCGACGTGCTGGGATTCACCCCTCCTCTCAACATCCCCGTGCGGCAGTTGCGAAACGTCGTAAAGGCCCTGCAGGCCGAACTGGATCACATTCCCAACCATGGATAACCCACCTTCCCAGAAACCGCAGCGGCTCATCCCTCAGGTCCAGCCCGCGCCCACCAGTCGCGGTTTGCCCCCAGGTAACATCCACCTCTCGCTGGGCAGCATTCGCAAGCTCCTGGGTGACCATGATCTCCAGCTCACAAGGTCGATGGGGCAGAATTTCCTGCATGACCAGCACCACCTGCTTCGAATCACAAAAGAGGCACAAGTGGCGGCGGGGGATAGAGTCCTGGAGATTGGTCCCGGCCTGGGCCCCCTTACCACCGCTTTGCTCGAGAGCGGGGCCGATATCACGGCAGTCGAGATGGATGAACGGTTGGTCCGAATTCTGGAGGAGCGGTTCGCCGGCTTCGACCGGGTACACGTCCTGCAGGCCGACGCGCTCGCTTGGATCCGCGAGCAACCTCATCAGGATTGGACTGCCTGGAAGGTTGTCTCCAACCTCCCCTACTCTGTCGCCTCCCCCATCCTGGTGGAGCTCGCACTTCACCGCCATCCGCCTGCGTCCATCGTCGTGACGCTGCAAAGCGAGGTCATCGACCGCCTGGTCAGTCCGGAGGGGAGTGGGGATTACGGGATCTTGACCCTGCTGATTCAGCAGCGTTACGAGGCGAGAAGAGCCTTTCGGATTCCTGCCGGTTCCTTTTTTCCTCCGCCCAACGTTGACTCGGGATGCGTGGTGCTGAATCGCCGGAAGGAGGAACTGCTCAGAGAAGCGGAGCGTCCCCTCTTCACCACCCTCGTCAAACTGGCGTTCAACCAGCGCAGAAAGAAGATGTCCAAGCTTCTGCGAGCCCGATACCAGGAACAGGCCATCGAAGCTGCCTTTCAGGCTCTGGGACTCGATCCCATGATCCGAGCCGAGCAAGTGGGACTCGACCAGTTCATCCGACTTCTACGCATGTTCCATCCCAGCCTCTAGAGTTGGCGCATGTATACCGTCACCCACATTCAGAGTTTTGACTTACCCGACCTGGCGCCCTACCAGAGCATGCGCATGCAGGAGGAGCACTGGCGCCAAAGGATCTTTGTGGCGGAAGGGGAAAAGGTGGTTCGCCGCTTGCTTCAAAGCCCCCTCACCGTGCTCTCGGTTCTGCTGCCGGAGAAGTGGTTTCAGGTGCTGGAACCGCTCATCGCCCAGCGCTCTGAGACGGTCCACGTCTTCCTGGCCGAAAAGAAGTTACTCGAAACCCTCACCGGCTATAGCATGTACCAGGGGGTTCTCGCAGTGGGCCGGATGCCGAAACCATGGAGCCTGGAGCAACTCCTGGCCGCTACCCCCTCGCCCCGTCTTTTTGTTGCGGTGGATGGTTTGGCCAATGCGGAGAACTTGGGAGCCCTCGTTCGCAATTGTGCCGCCTTTGGAGTTCAAGGAATCCTTGTGGGTGAAACCTCCGGAAGCCCCTACCTGCGCCGTGCGGTGCGCGGGTCCATGGGCACCGTATTCCAAATGCCCGTGCTCGAGACCAATGACTTGGTCTATACCTTGAATCTGCTTCGCAGAAACGGTATCCGCAGCCTCGCGGCTCACCCCCATACCGACCAGGTGGCGCTGCCACAAAGTCAGCTCAAAGGCGATGTGTGCGTCGTGTTTGGAAGTGAAGGGCACGGCATCTCCAAGCCAGTCTTGCAGGCCTGCGATGAGGCTGCCGCCGTCCCCATGCCCGCTCACATCGATTCGCTCAACGTTGGAAGCGCCGCCGCGGTTTTCCTTTACGAAGCCAACCGCCAACGTGGCCACTACGCCTCAGCCCACCACCCCCTGCCATGGACGACCCCAGATCCCACCCGGCCCTGACGCTCTCCACCCTCTACCTGGTGGCGACGCCGATCGGCAACCTCGAGGACATCACGCTGCGTGCTCTGAGAGTACTCAGGGAATGCGACGTGATCGCTGCGGAAGATACGCGCCATACCGCAAATCTGCTGCGGCACTTCCAGATCAGCAAACCGCTGATCAGTTACTTCAAGTTCAACGAAGCCGCACGGGAGGAGCAGATTCTTCAGCGTCTCGGCCGGGGCGAGAAGGTGGCTCTGGTGACCGATTCCGGCACCCCAGGAATCAGTGACCCTGGAAGCCGGGTCGTCTCAGGAGCCATCGCGGCTGGATTTCGCGTGGAGTCGGTGCCCGGCCCTTGCGCGCTGGTAGCGGGAATCATCGCAAGCGGACTCCCAACCGATGAGTTCCATTTTGTGGGTTTCCTGCCTCACAAATCCGGTCAGCGGCGCAAGCGTTTGGCCTCGGTTTTGAGCCTGCCGGGTACCCTGGTGCTCTACGAGTCACCCTACCGAATCCAGAAGCTGCTCGAAGAGCTGCTGGAACTCGCTCCCGCCCGCCCTGTGGTTCTGGCCCGAGAACTGACCAAGAAATTCGAGGAATTCCTTCGCGGCACCCCCCAGGAACTCCTCGACCGCGCCCGGCAAAGGCCGCTCAAGGGCGAGATGGTGGTGATGATCTCCCCTCGCGACGGCGATAGTGCAGAAACGCTTCCGCCTCCACTCGACGGATAGTAACCAATTCGAACTGTGCCGCGTCGGCCAGCCGGGCAAAGCCGGTCCCTTCGCTGATGGTGGGGGCAGTCCTTCCCCCAAACACCAACGGACACACCGTCAGAAAGATCTCGTCCACCAAGTCGGCGCGGAACATGGAATCGTTCAGTTCGGCCCCCCCTTCGCAAACCAGCCGCTTTACACCGTAAGTCTCCCGCAGCCAGGCCAGAGCAGCCTCCAAGTCGACGCGTTCAGCCCCGCAAACGCAGAATTGCGCGTTCAGATCAACCAAAGCCCCTATCCTCCCAACAGCTCGCGAGGAAACAAACACCAGGGCTGGCTTGGCGCTTTCGCGGAAGACTCGTCCGGAAGGATCGATCGACCCGGAGCTGCTCACCACGACCCGGAGATTCTCGGCGGGAAGACCTCGCCGCTGTCGTGCGCGGTGGAATTCCTCCGGTCCCACGCCCAGATCAGCGTCCTCCGCTTGCACGGTGCGAGCTCCGCACATCACGGCGTCCGCCTTGGAGCGGATGGAGTAGAGATTCCGATGGTCGAAACGACTGCCAAAGGAGGAGATTTCGCGGTTGGCGCTCGCGATCTTGCCGTCAGCGGTCATCGCCATGTTGAGAACCACGTGAGGGCGTGGTCGACTCCGCCATCGCGCTGGGTTGATGGACACCACTCCAACCCCTGAAGGGGGCTTCGGTTGCCGCAGAACATGGTTGCCAGTGCCTTGAGAAGATCGGCTCATAAGAGCAACATAGCATCCCCGTAGCTAAAGAATCGGTAATTCAGGCGCACAGCCTCCTCATAAGCGTTCAGCACCACCTCCCGGCCTTGCGCAGTACCGGGAGAGGCGAAAGCGCAGACCAACATCAACAGCGTGGATTCAGGCAGGTGGAAGTTGGTGAGCAAAGCATCCACCACTTCGAACCGAGCGGGGGGATACAGGAAAAGGTTGGTGCGTCCCCTTCCCGGCGAAAGAGGCAAACCATACGCTCGTGCCGCACCCTCCAAGGTGCGGAGGGAAGTGGTTCCCACCGCAACTACGCGGTTGCCGCGCGCTTTCGCCAAACGGATGGCTTCCACCGCAGCTTCCCCAAGCTCGTAGGTCTCGAAGTGCATCACGTGGTCTTCCACCCGCTCCGATTTGACCGGGGCAAAAGTTCCCAAGCCCACGTGCAAGGTCACGAACCTGACCACCACACCCATAGCCTGCAACCGCTCCAGGAGTTCCGGGGAGAAATGGAGTCCAGCAGTAGGCGCCGCCACGGAGCCTGGGTGCTTGGCGAATACAGTCTGATAGCGCTGGTGGTCAGCCCCATCCGGCCCCGCTGCTCGCCGAATATAGGGTGGCAACGGCACCTCCCCCAAGCCATCGAGCTCGGCGAGCAGATCCGGGCATCCCTCAAACGCAAATAGGCAATGCCCTTCCGGGTTCTTCTCGATCAAACGCGCGAGAACCATGCTGGGAGTTCCGTCCCTCCTCTTGACGGTCACTTGTGTGCCCGGCCGAAGACGCTTCCCTGGTTTCGCCAAACACCACCAGCAGGTCGGCGATACCTGTTCCACAAGAAACATCTCCACTTCGCCCCCAGTTCCCTTCTTCTCGCCATGAAGGCGAGCGGGGATGACACGAGTGTTGTTGAATACCAGGACGTCTCCAGCGTTGAGGAAGGAGGGAAGATCAAGGAACGTGCAATGCTGGATCGACGGAGCATTCCTGTGAACTACCATCAGTCTGGACCCATCTCGCTCAGATGTAGGAACCTGCGCAATAAGAACTTCCGGGAGATGATAGTGAAAATCACTCGTTCGCACGGCCAGAGTATTGGGGGGCCCCGCCAAAAAAGGCCAGTCTTCTCGTGCAGGGTCGGCTTCAGGCTCCTGCTCTGCAACAGCCTAGCTCAGTGTTCGGACGAATTCAGGCCAATCCCGGGAAGATTCCGGTGAACCCTTTTCGCAGTTCCCACGCTTGCGCCTGCTAGCGGGAAGCTGTAGCCTACTGTACGCTGTGAACACAGAGAAGACGTTGATCCGGGCAGGGACTCGATGCAAAAGAGGGCATCAAGGGAACGGAAAGAGCTCTCCTAGGGGGCGACCTTCCCAGGCGGGAAGGGTTGCACCCCTGTCAAGACCATGAACCTGGATCCCGTACCACTCGAGGAGCCAACGACACGGCTTCAGCTAAAGGATCTCTTTGATCTTGCTGAAATCCAGCGTATTCAGGACGCCTTTGCGCAGGCCACAGGGGTCGCGTCCATCATCACGGATGTGGATGGGACACCCCTGACTCGCCCGAGCAATTTCTGTCGGCTTTGTGAACATCTCATTCGGAAGACCTCCAAGGGTTTGGAGAACTGCTACCACTCGGATGCCGTCCTCGGCAGAAAGCATCACGGTGGACCCCTGATGCAGCCGTGCTTGAGCGGAGGACTCTGGGATGGAGGAACCAGTATCTGCGTAGGGGAACAACACGTCGCCAACTGGCTTATCGGCCAAGTTCTGGAAGATTCTGCGGACGAGCAGACGATGCTGGCCTACGCCAAGGTGATTGGTGCCAACGAGGAGGAATTCAAGGTGGCGCTGGGCGAAGTAACCAGGATGCCGAAAGAGCGGTTTGCCAAGATTTGCGAAGCGCTGCATCTCATCGCGACTCAGCTGTCCCGCTTGGCGATCCAAAACGTCCAGCAGGCTCGCCTGATGGAGCAAAACCGCGCTGCGGAACAGGAGAGGTTGAACTTGCAGCGACAGGTACTCCATGCTCAGAAACTCGAGAGCCTCGGCGTTCTGGCGGGGGGAATCGCACACGATTTCAACAACCTGCTCACTGCCATCCTTGGGCACGCCGACATGGCTTTATCAGATCTACCAGAGGATTCTCCAGTCCGGGAAAGCCTCAGCGAAATCGATCGAGCTTCGCGGCGAGCCGCCGATCTCGCCAAGCAGATGCTTGCCTACTCAGGCAAAGGCACTTACGTCATGAAGCAGATCCAGTTGAATGATCTGATCAAAGGGATGGCCGATCTGCTCTCCGTCTCGGTACCCAAGCGAGTCACATTTCAACAACGGATGGCTGATTCTTTACCGCCAACGGTCGGAGATCCGGCTCAAATCCGTCAGGTGCTGCTGAATCTCGTCACGAACGCTTCCGAAGCCATCGGCGACCGCGAGGGTGGCGTTCAGCTGCAGACGGGAGCCGTCTTTTGCGAACACCAGCGGCTCCATTCCCAAAACCGGGCCTTTCAGGCAGGTGTGGATGCCGTGCTTCCGGAAGGCATCTACGTGTATGCGGAGGTCTCGGATGACGGGTGTGGTATGGATAAGGCGACTCAGGAGCGCATTTGTGAGCCCTTCTTTACCACCAAATTCATGGGTCGAGGGCTCGGGCTATCGGTTGTCTTGGGCATTATCCGAAGTCACAAGGGATCTTTGGAAGTCTCAAGCAACCCAGGCGGAGGATCCCTTTTCCGGGTTCTTCTGCCATCACTACCCTTGGTCCAAGGATCGTCCGAAATTCAGGCTCAGGCAGTTCCTGCGTCGTCATCACGGGGCACGATTCTGCTGGTGGACGACGAGGAACCAGTTCGCCGAGTTGGGACCCGGATGCTCCAGCGGAATGGCTTTACCGTGCTCACCGCCAGCGATGGGCGCGAGGGAGTAACGATGTTCCAAGCACATGCGGACACGATTGCCTGCGTTCTCTTGGACATGACCATGCCCCGCCTGGACGGTGAAGCGGCTTTCCGGGAGATTCGGGCGATCCGCCCCGACGCCAAGGTTATCCTGTGCAGTGGTTTCAGCGAGCAGGAAGCGACCACACGATTCCTCGGGAAGGGTCTGGCGGGATTCCTTTCCAAACCTTACACCCAAGCGGAACTCCTCTCGAAACTGCCGTCGGTTGTCTGAGAGGCCTTTTCCCGAAGGCTAACTCCGGACTCGGGGAAGGACAGGGGCCGCACTTCCACCGCTCGATTCAGGCATGGAATATGCTATTAAACAGGCATGCAGACCATGATTCGCCAGCTCTCGATGAAGACCACGATGCTGATCCAGATGGCGAAACGCCAGGCCCGGCAGGACGCCGCCTCGATCAAATCTCGCCTCATCAAAACACCCGTCCTCGTGCCGGTGAAAAAGGACTGAACTGGGTCCCGCTGGTTCGGGTATTTCAGGCAGAGGCTGGCGTGCTGTCGTGGATTCCAAGTGCAGATAGAGTTGGCGTTGAGAACTTCCCCCCCGGTACCACCCGATTGTCTTCCGCCTCTTCCTCTCGGGCCTTCTTCACCACCGCCTGCGAAAAGCGTAGGTACCCTGTAACCCAAACCGACTTGGATTCGTATGTAAGTCGAATGGACAAACTGCTCGACGAGGATTTCCATGCCCACCATGATGGGTGCTGCATCGTCCCGACCGACAGCGACTAGTTCATGGATGGTGCAACGATGACGGGCGAAGCGATCCATTTTGACCGCGTAACAAAGATCTTTGGCGACCAGCAGGTGGCCCTCGCCGATATTTCTTTCTCCGTCCCAAGGGGTGCCAAAGTCGGATTACTCGGCGCTAACGGTTCGGGAAAGTCCACCCTCTTGCGAATCACACTGGGACTCATTACGCCATCCGGAGGCGAAGTGAGCGTGCTTGGTGAACGGATGACACCTGGTCAGAAACGCCTTCGGCAGCGGGTAGGGTTCCTCTCCGATTCTCCCACGTTCCCTCCAGATTTCACCGCAATCGGTTATCTGAGCTTCGTGGGTAACTGTTTCGGACTAGAGCGGAAGGAGCATCGCGCACGGGTCGCTAACCTCCTTCGCGCGGTCGGCCTTACCGAGGATGCGGGCCGTAAGATCGGCACCTATTCCACCGGGATGCGCACCAGGCTGGGGATAGCAGCCTCTCTGATGAACGACCCGGAACTGCTCGTGTGGGACGAACCGACCGCTGGCCTGGATCCCATCAGTCGACGTCAAACGCTCGATCTACTGGAGCAGTTTCGCGGCAACAAGACCATCGTGCTCAGCTCGCATATCCTAGGGGATGTCGACCGGGTCTGCGACCGCTTGCTGATCCTGAACCAAGGCCAGCTTCTGTTTCAAGGGTCCCGAACCGAGTTGGAAGACCTCTTGCCGAAGAGCCTCCTTGAGTTGAGGGTAGCAGGGGATGTGGTCAAGTTTCGCACCCTGATCTGGGAAAAGATGCAGCGCAAGGACTTCAGCCAGGATGGTGACAAGATCCGTTTGGAACTGGGGCAATCGGAGGTTGCGGGGGAAATGATCGAGACCTTGCTGCAGTTGGCCAAAGAGGCAGCTGCCACCGTGGTTTCCATCAACTCCACCGCGCGACAATTGGAAGATGCCTACTTGAAGTTGGTAACTGAGGACGAATTCCGTGGATTCCTGCGAGCCAAAGATCCCTGATCCCGCTACAAGCGGGACCCAAGCCCATCCGCCAACGGGAGCAGCTCCCGAGGCAGCGACCGCTGTCGTGTCGGATAGGAAGTCGCGCTTGCCCCCAGGGAGATGGCGCACACTCTTCATTCTCACTACCGACGACCTCCGGTCAGCTTCGCGCTCCTGGCTTTGCCGAGGCTTTCTCCTCGTCAGCGCATTCCTGAGCGTCCTCACCCTCAAGGGACTGCAGGCGGAACAAAAGGTGGCGAGCCAAATGCTGGAGGTCCTCTACACCTCCTACCTCCTGCTCTGGATGCATGGAGTCATTTTCATAGCCGGCGCAGCGCTGAGCCGCGAGCAGGATTGCCTCAACGACGCCATCTTGAGCCGGGGTCTCACGCGTGGGGAGTACATCTCCGCCAAACTACTGGCCCGATACGTGGCGGTCATGCTCATGATCTGTGGCGTTCTGGTACCAGCGAGTTTCTGGGCCATCCGACAGGATAAACTCGTCCGAAATGAAGGGGGCTACGTCACCTCCAACGCCCGCAACACCAAAGTGGAAGCCTGGGAACCAAAGAAGGTCTTTGCCGGCACCGATGGCCGAATCGTTCAGATGGATTTGAATGTCGGGGACGCAGTACAAACAGGTGATATCCTGGCTCAGCTGGATGATCGCACTCTTTTTGACCAGTTGGAGACGGAGCGAAGGGCCGAGGAAAACGCGCGAAACGAGGTAGCCAACGCGAAACGCCGCCAGGAAGACGCGCAGCGTGCCGTGGCGCAAGCCGAGGATGCCCTGGCACGCGCCGAGCGGGGGCTGATCGCAAAGGACCTCCTGAGCAAACAGGAGCAAGGCGACCGCGAGACCGAAGTCCGATCCAGGAAACGGGACCTGCAGAATGCCGGAAACCAACTCCGGGTCGCGCAAGATGCGATTGCTCCCGTGGACCGGGCGGTGGAGAACGCTCAAGCCAGGGTGCGCGAAGCCCGGAAACGACTGGCCTATGCAACGATCACGGCTCCGGTCTCGGGTTATGTGACGGAAGTTCTTGTACAAGCAGCCCAGCACGTTTCGCTCGCCACCCACCTCTTTACCGTCGCGCCGCTCGACGAGTTTCAGGTCCGGGTTCCCATCTACCAGTTTGAGGAGTTCAAGCGGTTGCGCAAAGGGCTGGCCGCCTACATCAAAATCGAAAGTACCGAGTTCAAGGGAACAGTAGATCGGCTGGGAGCCACCACTCAGGACGACCGCTGGGGACGCTCCAGCAACTTCGTCATCGTCCGCTTTAAAGGAGATGGTACGCTGGGTTTGTTGGGCCAAAATGCCGATGTGCGCCTGGTTCTTCCCCCAAAAGAAACACCCGCCAACAAGGTCAGCTCCTTCCTGAACGCCTTGACCGGTCATGGAGTGGACGACCTCGAGTCACGAACAGCCTCCGTCACCTCCGGTTGGATGTTACTGGCTTTGGGGAAGGTCGTTGGCTCGGCAGCATTCCTGGTCGCCCTCACCATCCTCCTTTCCGTTCTCTCGCGCAGCGCGCTCATCGCGGTTCTCTCTTCTGTCGGAATCTGGCATGTCTCCAACCTTTTCTTCGACTTCGTCGGCCTGCCTGACGTCTCCTATCTGGAGATGGTGCGGACGATGGACAAGGTGCTGGGAGGAGTGGCAAAACCCTGGGCTGAGGTTGCAATCGTGGGGTGGCTCTTTGGACTCGCAGCACTTCTGGCCGGCTTGGCAGCAGCCCTCTTCATCTCGCGGGATCCGCCGCGCTAGCCAACCACAATGAAGACTAAGAGAATGGCCAGGAAACCATGATATGCAGCCAAGATTACCCATGAGCCAGAAGAGCAAATCGGGCGTCCACAGGAGGCGCTACTGTGTTTGCTGGCTGCTTCTTGCCTTGGCTTTTGCCCCTCTCGTGACTGACCCGCTGTCAACCCATGGAGCCGAGCCCGCATCCGTATCGACGAAGGAGGTCCCACCAGACGCTGACAGGACCAGCGTTGCACTGGGGAATCTTCCATCAGCAACCGCAGTGCTGCGGGATGGGACGAGGCACCAGGGCACCCTCCTTGCGAATTGGGTGCTTCTGACAACTCCTTACGGGAACCTCGAACTGCCCTTGACGGACCTCAAGAGTCTACGGTTTGCACAGACCCTTCAGGAGTCTGATCTAGCAGAAACAGTTCGCGGGGACCGCATCAGCGGGGTGTTGGGGCCGGGCCAACTTGAGTTCCGAGCCACTTCAGGAGCCGTGTCCACACTCCAAAAAGACCGACTGCTCTCCCTTTCCTTTGTGCCCGTTTCCAGCATCCAACAACCATCCAATCCCAATGCCAGCGAGAGTATTGCCTTTTCAGAGACACCACCTGCGGTGTTGAAGCAGCTGCAAAGGCTTACGAACCTGGTTTGGATTCCTGTCGGCCGGTTCACCATGGGGAGCCCTGAGGAGGAACTCGGGCGTGATTTTGATGAAGGTCCCAAGACGGAGGTCACCCTAACCAAAGGGTTTTGGATGGCACGGTGCGAGGTCACTCAAGCCGAGTTCAAATCAGTCACCGGCGAGAATCCCAGCAGCTTCGTGGGGGATCCCCAACGTCCGGTGGAAAAGGTCAACTGGCGCGAAGCCGTAAGCTACTGCGAACGTCTCACAAAACAGGATGTCGATAGAGGGGCCATCCCATCCGGCTATGCTTACCGCCTGCCCACGGAAGCCGAATGGGAATACGCCTGCCGGGCCGGCTCCTCCACGCGCTTCTTCTTTGGGGACGATGATGGGTACCGGAGACTGGGCGACTACGCCTGGTACGGAGACAACAGTGATTCGTCCACCCAACCTGTTGGCCGTAAACTCGCCAATCCCTGGGGACTCCATGACTTGTGCGGTAACGTGCTGGAGTGGTGTCAGGACACTGCCCTGAGTTCCCTGCCTGGCGGACATGTCAAGGACCCGTCCAACCCCACCGGTAGTACTCTTCGCATTGCCCGGGGTGGTTCGTGGCTCTACGGGGCCAAAGCGTGCCGCTCTGCCAATCGCGACAGCTATGGCGAACTGACGCGATGTAGCGACCTGGGCTTCCGGGTTGTACTCTCTCCCACAGCAGAATAGTCTGATCCAAGAGAGTTGACATGAACGGACTATGATTCTGATCCGAGCCAGCGTAGGACCAAGCCAAATTCACGGCATGGGGTTGTTCGCGTCTCAATTCATACCGCGCGGGACTCCCGTCTGGCAATTCGAACCCGGCTTCGACCGAGGCTTCTCATTGGAAGAAGTCGATCGCATGCCGCCGAGAGCCCAAGAGCATATCCGCTGGTATGCATATCTTGATGGGGAGACGGGGCAGTTCGTCCTGAGCGGAGACCACGCCTGCTTTATGAACCACGATCCAGACCCCAACACCGGGGTTTTGGGGGAAACAACCACCCGTGTGGTCACCCGGGCCTTGCGGGACATCCCCGAGGGAGCAGAACTCACCTGCAACTACCACGACTTTGACGTGGATGCAGCGCGCAAGCTCGCCTGATACCCCAACCCACCGGCGGTTTGGCTCCTGGCGAGACGTTTACGGCTGATCTTCCTGCCATGCCCGGTAGCACCCGACACTCGAAGCATCGACCTGCCAGTCGAGATCTCCCATTCGTGCGTCTCACACGCCCATGGACTTCACCTCAGCCTGGACTCCTGATATCTTCGAAACGCCTCTTCCCCCAGTAGCTTGCGCATGCTGTCGAGCTGTTGTTGGTAGATGCCTGCCAACTGTTCCGATTGTTCCTCGGGGGAAAGGGCCTGATCCCCCAGCACTCTCTGCCTTTCCTCCTCCACCAGGTGGTTGATTTCGTAGATTGGCAGAACCGTCTCGGGATTTGATCCAATCCCACGAGCCGTTTCCCGCGCCTCCCGAAAGACGGGGTCCTGGTTCAGCTTGTAGAGACGATAGGTCTCAGGTTTCAAAGCAGCTGTCACCATCTCCTCCGCCTGCCGCTTCAACTCCTCACCCAAGCGCGCCTTCTGCGCATCCGTGACCTCACCAAGTTCGGCCCTCTGCTGGTCCAAAGCCAGTTCCGCTCGGAAGAGGCCTCGGAATTCCTCGGGGGTTACTTCCATCCCTTGAAGCGAACGTCGGATCCCTTCGGATTCAACAGAGTACCGAAGCAGGTACTCCTCCAACTGCTCCGGGTTCAGAAGTCGGCTGAGCTCACTTCGAGTCTGAAGGCGGAGCTTGGCGATTTGGATTGGATCCAACTCCTTCCCTTCTTCCCGCGCCTGTCTCTCTGACGCCTCCAGAAGTTCGCGACCGCGCTCGGCTGCTTCCGTTACAAGCCGCTTTTGGTCGGTTGACAGCGTCCCCAGCAACGGGCCACTGAATCGGAGATCGAGATCCGTACCAGTGTCGATCTCCCAGTTTGGTCCCAGCAACTCCCGAAGCAGTCGTCTTCGTTCGGCCTCCAACTTCTCTAACTGTCTTAGCGACTCCTGCCACTCCTCTGGCTCGGGTTCACTCTTCCACCACTGCTGGGGAGGGATATTCACTTCGGCGATTCTTCGGCGGGCGAAGAGTTGGTTTACATCGGCCACGATAATATCCCGGATCGTTCCTTCCGGACAGCCAACAGTCTGGAGGTTCCGGATGTAAGTGAAGTAGTCAGAGGACTCTATGTCTTTCCAGGAAATATAGCTAGTGGTCACCATCCAGTTTGTGCGGATGGTCCTGACAATGTTGGTGTAGAGAACTTGACGTTTCGCTGGAAGCGGAGTCCGTGCCGGACGCTGGTAGGCTGCCATGTACCACGCCGCCAGAATCACCAGATTCAGCGCCAGCGAAGCGTAGAGGAGCGCCCGGGTCCGCATGCCCGCACTATGCCCCGTAAACTGCTGATGGAAAAGGAAAAAAGCAGGCTTTCCCGTAAAGGATCGCCTGCCTTCCTGGTCAGAAAGAGGATTCTTTAGCCTTCTTTGAGCAAGGCCACAAACTGCTTCATCGCCGTCGACAGGACCTTGTTCTTCTTGTAGATCGCGGCAAGGGGTCGGGTCAGCTCCGCGTCTTCAATCGTGATCGCCGCCAAGGTTTGCTTGCTCATCTCCTGCGTCACCGTACCAATGGGAACGATCGCCACGCCGGCATCAATCTCAACCGCACGCTTGACCGTCTCAACGTTGTCAAACTCCATCACGGGCATGACCTGCACGCCATGTTCCCGGAGCACCTTATCGATCGCTTTTCGCGTAGGAATGTCAGGCTCGAAAGCTACGAATTTCTGCCCCGCAATCGCGCTCGTTTTCACCGTCTTGTTCTTGGCCAAAGGATGCCCAGGGTGGCAGATCAGTACCATCGGTTCCTTCCGCAGCGGAATCACTTCCAACTTCGGATCGCGCGTGGGATAGGCCACCAAACCAAGATCAACGACATTGCCAAGGACGTCGTCATAAACCTGATTGGCACGACGGTACTCCACGTGCACGTTCACCGTGGGGTACAACTTTAAGTAACGCTTGATATACGGCGGCAGATCATGAAGGCCTACGCTATAGATTGTTGCAACCCTGATCGTGCCCGAAATGATATCCTTCAACTCTTGAAGGCGGCTATGGAGGTTTTCGTAAGTCTGGACAATCTGCTTACTGGCCTCGTAGAGAACTTCACCTTCGCGGGTTAAGCGAAACTTCTTCTTGCTGCGCTCGATGAGCAACGACTTAAACTGACGCTCCAAAGAACTGATCTGCTGGCTCACAGCAGACTGGGTAATATGGTTAATTTGCGCAGCTTTGGTAAAACTCTCGGTCTCGGTCAAATCGCAGAATACCTTGAGGCTTTCAATTTGCATGAGTAAACTTAACTCTAAAAATTGACAGTCGTCAATAGCGTTAATGCACTCTACTGTAAGGACTGTTTCACCTTTCGAAGCAAGTCCTGACTGGTGAAGGGCTTCTTCAGGTACTCGATGTCCTCGTCGGGCTTTGGGTTACGTAGATAACCGCTCGTGCAGATGATCCGGGTACTGGGAGCCATCCCTCTCAGTTTCTCGATCAACTCCCTCCCCCCCATCCCCGGCATAACTAAGTCCGTGATCACCAGATCCACGGGTTGAGCGCTCTGTGAAAACAGGCCAACTGCTTTCGTGGCTGAAGTCGCTTTCAGGACTTTGTACCCAAACTCCTGCAGAATCGTCTCTGCCATCGTCAGTACGAGTTCCTCATCGTCCACGATAAGTATTGTTTGATCACCCCGAAGGTCCTCGCCCTGACCAAACGTCGCCTCTTTCACTACTTTCTTCGAAGCCGGCAGGTAGACGCGCACGCTCGTTCCCATCCCTTTTTGGCTTATCACCGCCACCCGCCCGCCGTGGTTCGTGACGATGCCATAAACCCAAGCCAGGCCAAGTCCACGATGTTTCGTGTCCTGTTTGGTTGTAAAAAAGGGTTCAAAGACCCTCGGGAGAACCTCCGCAGGGATTCCGACTCCATGGTCTGTGATCTCTACGCATACATGATGCCCGGCAGGAACCTGTATGGTCCCATCCTGAAAGGGAGAGATGCAGTCAACGTTGCGTGTGGCCGCCTTAATCCTGCCTTTGCCCCCCGAGGCTTCTACCGCATTCTCGATAATCTTGACGAAAGCGTGCTGTAATTTGGCTTCATCAAAGCTTGCAGCGTAAATCCTCTTCTCGAACGCAGTCGTCCATTCGATCGAGGGGGAAGCGGTGGATTTGTGAGCCGTTAGAGCCCGCTCCAGGACCTCGTTGATACTGCCACCGGTCTGGGTTTGCGGCTCCTTGTCCTGTCGGCTGAAATTGTCCAGATCCTGCACGATTTCCGCCGCCCGCTCGGCTGCTTTCTCTATGTCCAACAAGGAGTTACGCCACGGATTGTTGCTAGGAATCTGCCCCAGAACCAGTGAAGCATGGCCAAGGATGCTCGTGAGCGCGTTGTTGAAATCCAGCACGACGGAGCGTGCCAGTTGTAGAGCACACTCGAGCTTCTGAGACTGAGCGTCAGCCGACGCTGAATTGGCCGTGTCCCCAGGGGTGGAGCCCTTCAACCCCTGCTCCGGAGCCGAATCGGGACTAGGGGATGCCAACGGCGGCTCCGTCGGTGCGGCATTCGTCGGTGCGGGAGGGCCGCCCCCTTTAAAGAGCTGCAGGAGGTAATCACCCGAATCCCCTTCAGCGACAGGAGATAGGTAAGCCTGAAAATCTTCTTTACCTCCACCAGCAGCCGCAAAGGAGCAAACGACCGGGCCGATCGACTTGGGCCCTAGGCGAGGGTCATTGCCTGCCATCATGGGCCCGCAAAGAAGGGAAAGAAACTGAGTCAGCTCCGAGATCTCGGAGCCCAGAGTCAAGAGCGCGTTGGCATTGGCGCGTTGAATCTGACCGTCGGCTCCAACGAGGAACGCAGGCCATTCTGCAGCATCCAACCAAAACGGAAGATTGCCTCCCAAAACCGGCTTTCCCGGCAATGACCGGCGGTCATCGCCTGTTACAGGTCGCTTGTTTCCAATGGGTTGAGTGGAATCATCCGATCGCCAGACCGACTCATCCATTCTACCGAACAGCTGAAGCAGATAGTATGTCTGAGAGCCCCGAACCACGGGCGAGATGAAGGAGGCAAACTCCAAGGATTGACCACTTGGACACTTGACTTGCAGTTTCAGTCCCTGCTGGGACTTCCCCTCGCCTTGGCATAGCAGACCCTGGACCTGTTCACCGGCACCGGCAACCAGAATCGCCCCGAGGTCCGATGCACCTGCCGCCAGGTTCCTAGCCAAGCTATTGGCACGCAAGATGACACCCCCATTATCCAAAAGGAAAGCGGGCCAAGAGGCCTCTTCAAGCACGAACGCAACTTCCTGCTTCATGTTAGCGCTGAACAGCGTCATCATCGTGTCTGAGTACGGCCTCAAGCTCAACCCTGAATTGCCGATGATCAGAAATAGGTTGTGCCGGAACGGGTATTCATGGAAGCAAAGCGATTGGAACTGAGAAGGTTGTCGATTTCGAACTACAAGAGCGTTCGAAAGATGGAACTGATTGTTCAGAACAATCTAACCATCTTGATGGGAAGGAATAACGCGGGCAAATCCAACATCCTTGACAGCCTACTCTTCCTGGCAGACGCGCACCGCAGCCTCGAATACGCAGTCAGCACCCGAGGGGGTGACCTGCTCGCCGTCCTGCACAAGAAACGAGAGGAAAACCTCATCGAAGTGGTTTTTGAGTTCAGTCCGTCCGAACAGCTCAGATTGGAAATAATCCAGGGGCTTTTCGCTCGAAATCCAACCCTCCACCCCGAAACGGTGGCCTCCACCCCCTTTCTTCAAACAATAACGTTGCGCATCTCTGTCGGGATTAACCGCTTCAGCGAGGAGTTGTGTGTCAGTGGACTACGCCCCAACTCTCCCACTCTACCCCTGTTCCAGACTCGCGGGAGTCCTGGGCGAGTGGAATCAACGGCCACACACCTGGAATCGATGTGTGAGAAAGTGGTGGAGGATTTTGAGGTGGAGAAAATGGTGCTCAAACCCGGCGACACCCAAGGCACATTCCGGCTTCCCTTGGGCCTGCCCGACGCCACTGGCGCATGCTCTGCCAGTGTTTTGATCGCTGAACTGGTCCAGGTTCCGCTCGCGGGTCTGCAGACGATCGATCCCGTGCGTAACATCGCCAGCAGGACACAGATCCAGGGGCAGTCAGATCTTGCGCCGGACGCGGCCAATCTAGCAGATGTGCTCCACTGGGTTTACAACAACCGACCGAAACAGTTTCGTCGCATCGAAAGCGAAGTATCCAGATTGGTGCCGCAGTTGGGGAGGCTTTACACCCCCACCTTCCAGAACGACACCACGCTCGGCATGATCGAGAATGAGGATGAGGACCTCACGTTCACGTTAGACCAGATGAGCTTCGGAACGAAATCCGCCATTGCGATTATCACGAAAGTGATCCTTGCCAAACCGGGCGCCTGGCTCTGTGTCGAGGAACCGGAGATTAACCTCCATCCCCAGGCCCAAGTACAGCTATTCCAGTTCCTTCGCGCGGAGAGCATCGACAAGCGCATTCTGGTCGCCACCCATTCGACCCCGATCGCCGCAGCGACCCCGCTCGAGTCTCTATTCATTGTGGAGCGCGATAGCGAAAACTGTACAACGGTAGTTCCGGTCACCTCGGGCATCGCTGGCCAGGTAATCGATCAACTGGCGGTTCAACCCACCATCAACCCCTTGGCAGATGCTGTCGTTCTCTTGGAGGAAAGCGACGCCATTCCGGTGTTTGAGACCTGGGCGCGAAGATTTGGATTAACCTGTCAACTTCAATTCCTCGAAGCCGAGGATGGCCAGACACTTCGCTACTTCGCAAATATGCGGATCGCGCTCAGCAAACAGGTCCACATGCTCGTCTACCTGGTGCTCAACTCTCCCTCATCCAAAGACGCTGCCCGCGAACTGGCCCACTGCCACCTTCTTCAACACCTGAACCTGGAGCAGGAGAAAGTGTTACGGCTCGAGGAGGGACCGATCGAGAATTACCTCCTCCAAGCCACTACCTTTCGCAGGGCATTCCCTGAGATCCCAGTGCCAGATTCCGACCTGGATGCCCGATTGCAGCAGGTCAGGAAAAGTCCAGACCGACGAAAGGCCATGCGCGATCTCCTCCAGGCCTGGAAACTCGGCCCTCTGGACGATCGTCAGTTGGCCCGTTTGGCTGGTGCGACTGATCCTATCCCTGAACCCGTGGCGACTCTTTTTGCCGACATTGAGTCCCGCGTGAAACCTTACCTTTCGATCTGAGAGGCGCCTGAAGAGCGGTCATCGGTTCGTTAACAGAGCGATCACCGCCGCCACTGCCAGCACTGCGAGGATGGTCAGGGTGATCTTGATCCAACTCTTCGGGTACTTGCCGGCAATCGTGCCCGTGTAACCATTTACCAGAACCTGATAGCTCTTGCTTCCATAAACATAGGTGAGCAACCAAAGGGGAACGAGGAGATGCTTGAACGTCTGCTTTGAGAAGTCGGCATCTACATGAAGACCTCGGTGAGTATCTCCCGGGACTTGGTTGGCGCACATATTTCTAATCGCGGCATCCATCGTATCCCGAGATGTTTGAGCCGCTGTAACGAGATCGATCTGATATCTTTCGACCACCCACCCTGATAAAAAGGAAGGATCGTAGGCCACTAGTTCCTTGGTTGGAAAAGGCTCAACGCGACGCAGTAACTGGATGTCAACACCCTTGGTGGCAGGCACCAGTTCATCGTCAAAAAAGTGATCTAAGGAACCCGCGCTTGGGACCCAGCGAACCTTGCGCACCTGCCGGGACTGGGTTTGACCTTTGGAATCACGGTAAGTTTCCGTCACGTAGTAATAATAGCCGGACTCAGCCGTCCAATCGGCATGCACCTGCGCGTCGAAAGTCCAGTAGGGAATATAAAGTCCTTTCACCGTGTCGGTGATGGCCCCACTCTTGAGTCGGTTGGGAGCAAACCATCGGGACGCATACCATTTCCGGATACTCTCCCGCACCTGGGTTTCGCTGACATGAAAGGCGAGCAGACTCTCCGGCTGAATCGCCTCCTTCAGTTCTTCATAGGGCACGAGGGCACTGGATCCGCAGAAATCGCACCGTTGCCCCACCCGCGCAGCCTCGAAAACGGAGATCGCCTGGCAACTCTGGCAACGGACAGAAGTAGTCTCCTTTCTCCAACCTCTCCGGCTGTCCGGGATCGCTCGCAACGCCTGGGCTAGCTCGTGCTCCACAATTCCCTGAACTCCGGAAGAACCTGGGTCTTTGGCCCCTGGAACCGTGGTCCCGCAAAAGGGACAAACCAAGGCCTTCTTGACCGGATTCCACTGCCCTTCACCGCCGCAAGCGGGGCAGGCAAACCTGGTTCTCGCCGTCGCCTCGGCGTCCGTGCCGGATCCCGTTTCGGATCCAGGATCTGAATTCATACGTTTCACATGTGTCCCCGGGCCCGTCAGCCGGAGGCAGTCGTCAGGACTTCAGGAAGTCGTTCAGGGCCGATCGGGTAATACGCCATGCTGTCCCGATTTTCTTTCCCTTCAAATCCCCGGCCGTAAGGCTAGTCATCACGTCCTCTTCGCTCACACCCACCGCCTTGGCCACTTCGGCGGGACTCAGCAATTCGGGGAGGCCTGCACTGGACTGAGCAACTCCGGTAGGAGGTGGGTTACCCTGGCCGAGAATGCCTCCCGGCTGCTGGTTGAGTTGTTGCGCCATGGCAATCCCCATCGCCATTTCGGCAGCCATGCCACCAACACCCGATCCTGTCCCCTGCCCCATGCCTTCAGCCATCTTCAGTTTCACGTAGTCATTGAGGTTTCCGATCGCCGCCATCGAAGATCGCTTGTCAATGGCTTGCTCCACCTCAGGGGGTAGCGACACGTTCTCGACCACGAAGGTGGCAAGCTCAATCCCATAGCGACTGGTAAGCGTCGGGTTCAGCAGCGGCATCAACGCTGAGCCAAGCTCGGAATAGCGACCGGCCACATCGAGGACCGGAACGCGTGAAGCCGCCAAGGCCTCGCTGAACGCGCTAACAAAGCGTGACCGCATCGTATCCGCAAACTCGTCCAGCCGAAAATGATTGTCCGTGCCTGCCACTTCTCTCAGAAAGGTCTGCACGTCCACGATCCGGAAATCGTAGATGCCGTAAGCACGAACACGCACAATTCCAAAATCCGCATCCCGCAGCATCACCGGGTTGGCCGTCCCCCACTTGTTGCCCGTAAAGAGGCGAGTGTTGACAAAGTACACATCGGCCTTGAACGGAGATTCGAAACCGTACTTCCATCCCTTCAGCGTGGAAAGAACCGGAATATTGTCGGTCGTCAGACTGTATTTGCCAGGGCCGTAGCAGTCCCCAAATTGGCCCAAATAGACGAACTGGGCTGATTGAGACTCTCGAACGATCAACTGTGCGCCACGTTTGATTTCCTTGTCTTCATCTGGAAACCGCCAGGACAGAGTATCGCGAGAATCATCCTCGTACTGAATAATCTCCAGCAGCTGCGTTCTAAGGTAGTCCATCAATCCCATAATGATCCTTTTGTTGCATCGATCATGGCATACTCAGTGCCCCAGGGAAATTGGAAAGTAGGACCGGATTTGTAACCGAGGAGCTCCGACACCGTCGCTCAAAGGAGAATCGCAGTTCCAGTTCCTTGCGCTAGCCTCAGGCTATGGGTGTAACCACACCGACGGGCAAGTTCCACAGCGGCTGAAAAGTCCATCCCCACCTCAGCAGGATCGTGGGCGTCTGACCCAAAAGTGATGGGAACATGAGCCCTCGCGGCAAGCTCCAGAAAGGCGGGGCTGGGATAAATCTCCCGGCATTCCTTGCGCAAGCCTGCAGTATTAAGCTCCATGGCACACCCGGAACGGCTGGCAACGCCCACAAAGCTTTCGAGCAACGGACTCCAGTCCCGCGCCGGGTAGTTGCCAAATTTCTTGCAGAGATCAGCATGCCCAATAATCTGGAACAGCCCCGATCCAGCGGCCTGCTCGAGACGCTGGAAATAGGCCTCCCAAACATCCCAGGTGTCACGCCGACTCCATTCCTCGCGCCTGCCCGGGTTGTCAATGTCCCAACCCTGGGTGACATAATGAACCGACCCAATAAAGTAGTCCCACGGGTGCCTCGCTCGCAGGGATCGAATCCACTCCTCCTGCCCCGGTATGAAGTCGACTTCGAGAGCCAACAGTATCGACAAGCTCGGATGTGCTGCACGAGCAGCCTGGACCATCTCCACGTACTCATCCAACTGGTCGAGCCGCATGCGCCAGTTGTCGAAATCATCCCTCGCCATGGGGTTGTGGTCGGAGAAACCGATCTCTTTCAGGCCCATCTTCAGCGCCTGGGCTGCGTAATCAGCGGGAGTCCCTCGGGCATGCCGGCAGAGCGGCGTATGCATATGGTAGTCAGGAGGCATGCTAGGCCTTTCGCACGAGGCGCGTAAAATTCTCGAGGAGTTTCAAGCCAATCCCCTGGCTCTTCTCCGGATGGAACTGGGTGGCAAATACGTTTCCCCGCCACACCGAGGAGGCGAAAGGCTGCCCGTACACCGTCCGCGTCGCCACACAGCCTGGGTCATCCACTTTGGGATAGTAGCTGTGCACGAAATAGACGTAGCTGCCATTCGGTATCCCCTCGTAGAGAGGGCAGTCCGGGCGCACAATCTCAAGCTGGTTCCATCCAATCTGGGGTATTTTGAGCCCAGGCTCGTCGGCAAAGCGAACCACCCGACCCCTTAGCAACCCCATCCCGGCAGCCTGGCTTTGAAACTCCTCGCTTCGCTCGAACAGCGCCTGATACCCGACGCAGATGCCAAGAAAGGGCTTTCCGCTCCGGATGAACTCCCGCGTGGCCGCGACGAGCTCCTGCTTCTGCAAGGCGTTGAGGCAGTCGTCAAAGGCACCCACCCCGGGCAGCACGAGCCCATCGTGACTCTGCAGTCCCTCGGGCCGAGTCACCAACTGGACCTCAGCACCCACGAACTGCAGGGCCTTCTCGACGCTCCTCAGGTTGCCCGAGCCATAGTCGATCAATGCAATCACAAGTTCATCCTAGGGCAGGACCTCCGCCGGAAGCAACTCCGCGTTCCGCTCTCAACCGCAACTGGCCACAGGCAGCATCGATTTCGTGACCCTTCTCACGCCGCAAGGTGACGCTCACCTTCTTCGCTTCGAGAGCACGGCAAAAAGCCTCTTGAGCAGCCTCGGAGGGACGCTCCCAAGAAAGGCCTTCCACTTGATTGTACGGGATCAAGTTCACCTTGGCATGCAACCTTCGCGCCAAAACCGCCAGAGGGGGAACCTCGCTCAGTGCATCGTTCACCCCCGCGATGAGGATGTACTCCAAGGTGATCATCCTGCCCTTGCGAGTTTGATAGTACTCGCACGCACTGACCAGGTCAGCCAGAGGATACTTGCGATTGATGGGCATGATCTTCTCACGCACCTGATCCGTGGCACCGTGAAGGGAAATCGCCAGGCGCACCTGCATGCTTTGGTCCGCCAACCGTCGGATCTCCGGCGCCAGTCCGCTCGTCGAGATCGTGATTTTCCGCGCACCAATCTGGCGTCCCCACGGAGCATTCAAGATGGTGAGGGCTTTCATCAGATTGTCCCAATTCGCCAAGGGTTCCCCCATCCCCATGATGACCAGGTTGTTCACGAGCCGGTCCGAAGCCTTCTCTTCCTCAACACCCTTCCCGGGCTCGCTCTCGCGCCTCTTCCGATGCCAGCGCTCGACGGCCAGAACCTGCTCCACGATCTCCTCCACCCGCAGGTCGCGTTTCCACCCCTCCAAACCACTCGCGCAGAATTTGCAGCCGTAGGCGCACCCCACCTGGGTTGAAACACATAGGGTGTGCCGGTCGCTTGCTTCTCCATACAGCGCAGGGTTCGCCGGGATCAACACGCTCTCGATAAAACGCCCATCGTTCAGCTTCCAGAGAAACTTCTGAGTGCTGTCGCGGGCACCCTGCACCGTCGTGAGTTGTATTGGTTCTAAGGGAAACTCTCTCGAGAGCTTTTCCCTGAGCACCTTGGGCAGATTCGACATTTCGTCCCACTGGACCGCCAGTCGGTTGTGGACCCAGTCCAGGATCTGCTCGGCGCGATACTTAGGCTGCCCCAAGGCACCCAACCGTCCGCCGAGTTCCTCCAGGGAAAGCGATCGGACGTCAAAGACGGTTCGTTGCACAGTGAACTTGGTCCAATGCGCACCGGGGTCAGGACCCCTTGGCGCTGTAGTACTTTTCTGCGTACTCCTTCACCATGCGGTCGGTGCTAAACTGCATGACCAGTGTGGCCATGGCACGGCGGATCTTTTGAAGCCATTGCCGCGGTATGCCGTTCGCCGCCCGGTTGTAAAAACAAGGAATGACATCCTCAGTAAGAGTGCGGAAAAGATTTTCGGAGTCTTGACGGTCCTGTTCCTCGATGGAATCCGGATGTGAATCGTCCCCGATGGCAAAGCCGTTGGTGCCGTCGTAGCCTTCTCGCCACCACCCATCCAGAATGCTGAAGTTAAGGCAACCGTTGCAGCTGGCTTTCATGCCGCTGGTTCCAGATGCCTCCAAAGGACGCCTCGGATTGTTCAACCAGACATCGCATCCAGAAACCATCTGCCGCGCCACGTGGATGTCATAATTTTCGATGAAGACCAAGTGTCCCTTGAGCTCGCTAAACTTGCTGAGGTGGATGATCTGCTGGATGAACTTCTTTCCTTCATCGTCACGAGGATGAGCTTTTCCTGCAAAGACGAATTGGACCGGCCGATGACGGTCCTTCACCAATCCCACGATTTTCTCGAACTGCTGGAAGATCAGAGGAGCGCGTTTGTAGGTGGCAAAACGGCGGGCGAACCCAATGGTAAGCGCATCGACGTTCAGAAGATGATCAAAGGAAATGAAGTCCCCTTGCGAGAATCGCCTGTCTTGGAGCAACAAACGGCGGCGGGCAAACTCGATCATCTCCCGCCGTAAGGCATAGCGCAGCGACCACAGCTCTTCATCGGAGATGAAGTCCGGATTCTCCATGTTCTTCCAGAACTCCGCCGTACAGAGCTCGCGTTCGTAATCAGGACCAAGCCGCCGTTTCCAGTAGCGACGCAGAGCGCCTTTCATCCAACCGAGCATGTGAATGCCATTGGTGATGTGGCCAATGGGAACCTCTTCCACAGACTTGCCAGGATAAAGGCATTGCCACATTTCACGGCTCACTTGGCCATGAAGTTCGCTGACTCCATTCGCAGCGCGTGAAGCTTTCAGAGCCAGGACCGTCATGCAGAAAGGCTCTTGCTCCTTCTGCGGGTTGACCCGTCCCAAGGCCATCAAATCGGCATGCTTCAGCTTCAACTCGCGTGAAAACTGCTGCATGGCGTAGTTCATCATGTCAGGACTGAAACGGTCATGACCGGCTTCCACCGGGGTGTGGGTCGTGAAAATGCACTCCGCCTTGGTCGCCTTGAGGGCTTCCTCGAACTTCATTCCATCGGCCATCTTCTCCCTGGCCAACTCCAGGGTCAGAAACGCAGCATGCCCTTCGTTCATGTGGAAGAGGGAAGGATTCAATCCCAAGGCGCGAAGAAGCCGCACGCCACCGATCCCCAACAGGATCTCCTGCATGATGCGGGTGGTGCTGTCACCCCCATAAACCCGCAGGGTCAGATCCCTGAACAATTGCTCGTTCTCAGGGTGGTTCGTATCCAGAAGGTAGACCGGAATCCGGCCCACGTTGACGCGCCAGGCTTGGAAAAACACCGTACTCATCCCAATCCCCACCGAGCAAACCAGCGGCTCTCCGCGGGCGTCGAGCACGGGCTCCACCGGGAGGTTCTTCGGGTTCAGCAAGGTGTAGTATTCGGTCTGCCAGTTTTCATGATTGATGGCCTGCATGAAATAGCCTTCCCGATAGAAAAGACTAATCCCCACAAATCCCAATCCCAGATCGCTAGCTGACTTGGCATGATCTCCCGCCAGCACCCCCAGGCCACCTGCGGCGATGGGCAGGGTTTCGTGAAACCCAAACTCCGCGCTGAAGTAGGCTACCGGACGTTCCAACAGGTTCGGCGCGTGCTTTCGCCCCCAAGTCTCCTTGTCCTCCATGTACCGATGAAAATGTCCCAGAACCTCCTTGACCGAGCGTGCAAAGTCGGGTGCCTGCAAGCGCATCCGGAGTTCGTAGTCGGAAACCTCATGCAGGACCGCCACTGGGTTGTGGTAGAGGTTCTGCCAACCACGCGGAGAGAGCTCATGAAAGATATTCTGGGAGTCCTGGTTCCAAGTCCACCAGAGGTTGCGAGCCAGTCGGTTCAGGCCCAGAGTCATTTCCGTGATTTCCGTGGCAGGGATCGGCTTGTGATTCATAGTTGCATTGTCAGTCCTCGATCAAATTCAATCGCACAGACCGCCCGCAGATTACTGCGCATCGGCTTGCGCCGCAATCCTTTTCTAAAATCGTTGCACAGCCAATACCCTGTGTCTAAGGTCGCCGCCGTGGCAGTTCGATTTACCATTTTAGGAAGCGGGTCAGGGGGCAATTGCGCTTACCTCGAGGCTGGTGAGACGCGCCTCCTCATTGATGCGGGGTTCAGTGGCCGCCAGATCCGGGAGCGCTTGGCTGGCATCGGCCGCTCGCCCGAAAGTCTGACGGGCATCCTCATCACCCACGAGCATAGCGACCACACTCAGGGACTGGCCATCCTGGGAAATCGACTCAGGATTCCAGTCTACTGCAACCGCCTCACCAAGGACGCCATCGAGGACCAGATGGAATGCGGGCTGGATTGCCGCCTGTTCTCCACGGGTGCCTCCTTCGGAATTGGGGAGGTGGACGTAGAGACTTTCTCGATCCCACATGATGCGCAGGATCCCGTTGGCTTCCTGTTGCGAACTCAGTCAGGGAATCTTGGCTTTCTCACCGACTTAGGGCACGCCACCCGCCTGGTACTGGAGCGTGTGCGGCCTTCCAACGTTCTGGTTCTGGAAACCAACCACGACCTAAAACTGCTACAGGAAGACACCAAAAGGCCTTGGAGCGTGAAACAACGTATCCTCAGCCGCCACGGGCACCTCTCGAACGAAGCAGCCGCCAAGGCTGTCGCCGAGATCGTGGGACCCGACCTACGCCACCTGTACCTCGGCCATCTCAGCCGCGACTGCAACCGCCCCGATCTTGCAGAAACTACGGTAAAGAACCAGCTGCAAACCATAGGAGCGTGCCATGTTCAAGTTTTCACGGCTTGCCAGGAGAAGCCGGCACCCACTCTGGAACTGGGACCGGCACCGCCGACTCCTTCTCCTTGAAGCAACTTGGGAGCGTAGGGAGGCGGTTCAGTCTCGAAGCAGTTCCTGGATCTCTTCCCAATCGAGTGCCTCGGAAAAGCCGGCTTCTTCCCCCAACACCTGTGCCAACACCTTCTTCTTCCTCTCCTGAAGCCGCACGATTTTCTCCTCGATGGTACCACGCGCGATGAGTTTGTAGCTCGTAACCACTCGGCTCTGCCCAATCCGATGAGCCCGGTCCGTCGCCTGACTCTCCACCGCAGGGTTCCACCACGGATCGAAATGCACCACTGTGTCGGCACCGGTCAGGTTCAATCCAGTTCCTCCCGCTTTCAAGCTGATAAGGAATGCCGGGATGTCGGAATCTTTCTGGAAACGGGCCACCTCCGCAGCGCGATCCACCGTCGAACCATCCAGATAACAGAGTGGCACCTGAAGTTCCGAAAGCCGTTGCCGAAGAATCGTCAGCATGCTGACGAACTGGCTAAAAACCAGCACGCGGTGCCCGCCATCCTGGATTTCTTCCAGCAGCTCTTCGAAAACCAACATCTTCCCCGAAGGCGACCAGCCTTCTTTTTCCGGCAACGAAAGCAAGCGTAGATCGCAACAGACCTGACGGAGTCGAAGGAGTGTCGTCAGGACCACCATGCGGCTGCCGCTCAACCCCTTCTGGCCGATGGAAGTCTCCACCTCCTCGCGTCCCGCCTGCAGGACCTGCTGGTATACCTGGGCTTGCTCGGGAGTGAGATCACACAGCAGGCTCTTCTCAATGCGAGGCGGCAACTCCTTGGCCACATCTCGCTTGAGGCGACGTAAAACAAAGGGGCGGACTTTGCGCGTAAGGCGGTTCTGGCAGTTGCGATCGCCATCACGGCTGATGGGAATCTCGTAGCGTTCTCGAAAGTCGCGCGCTGCACCCAGATAGCCAGGCATCAAGAAATCGAAGACGGACCAGAGATCGAGCACTGAATTCTCCATCGGAGTTCCGGTCAAAACCAACCGCTGCATGGCTCTTAGGCTCTTGGCCGATTGCGCGTTTTGGCTCTGCCGATTCTTGATGTGCTGGGCTTCATCCAGAACGAGCAGGTCGAACTGGCAATCGCGATAGTCATCCGCATCGCGCCGCAGGAGGGCATAGCTCGTCACCAAGAGGTCGAACTCCGACAGCCTCGGGAACAAGTCAGCCCTGTCCGATCCAACCAGAGCGACAGAACGTAACTCAGGGGTGAACCTGGCGGCCTCAGCAAGCCAGTTGGAAACCAGGCTTGTGGGACAAACCACGAGCGATGGCCTGGCTGCCTGACGCTCCCCATCGCCCGTTAACTCCCCACATCGAGGGGCAGGCTTGATCGCACGGAGGAACGCCAGCGTTTGAATCGTCTTTCCCAAGCCCATCTCGTCGGCCAAAACCCCGCCAAAACCATGGTAACGAAGGAACCCAAGCCAACTCACCCCCTCCTTCTGATAGTCCCGGAGAATCTGCTCCAAACTCCCGAGTTGAGGAGAAAACTTGCGCGAGTCACTACGTTGAGGAACCCAGCCTGGGGCGGCTTGCAGACGAGTCCAAGCTTGCTCCTGGATGGATCCCTGCAGAAACGGCGCATACTGCTGAGCGATCCGGTAGGCGCCTCCCGTTTGTTGCGGTTCGCAGTCGCGCAGAACTTCCTGAAAATCCTCAAAGGCCTCCGTATCCAGGAGCCCGATCTTGCCATTCTTCAGCCGGGCATGACTTCGCCCGCTTCTGAGCAGTCGCTGCAGTTCGAGAGGATCGATTCTGTCTCCGCCCGTAGTCACATAACCGACATCTAGTTCCAGCCACCGCTCCCCTGAAGCCGATACCTGGAAGGAAGGTTCGATCCTGTCCAGTTTGTTTGAAGTCGAACGCTCCAACCGTTCTTCCATGGTTACCGTCCATTCGCGAGAAAGTCGCGGATGGTGCCGAGCGAAGTATTGGAGGACCGAGTCTTCGCCCGTCAGCCGAAGTTGGCCGCCTCCCCCCGCCTGGACGAAGCCCGCATTCGCTAGCCGGGCTAGTGCTCTCCGCTCTTCATCCACACTGCGCAAAGAGTAGCGAAGGGGATTCGAGGGATCCGGCAACCAGCGCCCGACGGAAGCATCGGTTTCCCCGGGTACCAACCCGATCTGACCGTAAGCGCAAGTCAACTTAGCGTCGAGCCTTGCCAACCCGCCTGAGAGCTCCAATCGAAACGCCGGAGGCACCGTGCCGTATTCCAGCGTTTCTTCTGAAAAATCCATCTTCACTGCCCAGGCGTTCCGGAGCATGGGAAGGGCCTGAATCAGAAAATCCGGCACCCACTCCCGCCTTATCTCGATCGCTCCAGCCAGGAAATCGGGACACGTTTCGAATCCTGGCAACTGACAGATCACACTCTCCTGGAGAAGCCAATGGCGTTTCCCACGGATCATTTTCCCAGCTGTCAGAGGCTTCTCGAGGCCAACACGGAGGCTCCCAGAAGGGAGCATCGATATTTCAAGGCCCAGCTTTGGGCTCTCTGCTTTCACTCGAAGCGGTTCCCTCTTTCCGAGAGTCAGGTTCGGATGGCCGATCAGGGTATCCAATAGACCGGCGAATTGGCTCTCGTTCAACACGAGCAGCGCCGGCAGTTCACCTTGCGCCAGGCTGACCAACTCGCTGAACACCGCTGCATCCATGGAGGAGAAGCGCAGGACGCTATCGGGAGAAACCGCGTTCAAGGGACGCCTCCAAGCAGAGGTTTCCAACTCAACAGCCACAGCAATGCGCCCCTTGCTGAGGGCAACCTCCATCCCAGGGGGGAAAATCAGATGAAGTTCGGCTTCCTCGCCTTCCTCCGCAGAACCCGCGAGTCGCACCCGACAGCCCGAAGCCTTCTTCGGCTCCGATCCGCCAGCCCGCTGAGTCTCTGCCTGAGGAGCCTTCACCGGACTCGCAGTTTCCTGCACGACTCCGATCTTCAGCCAGTGCAGACCCACCGCCACGGAGTGGGCACAAATCGTCCCGTCGCGCCTGGATTGCCGGCATGAGCAGAGGTTATCCACGTTCACCGGGTCCACGATGCGCAAACCACAGTGGAGAAGCCCTTCGCCTCCCTGAACCGCACCCCGCAGCAGGGGGGGGTTCCACTCCGAGGTCTGGACCCGACCAGCCTGCACCAAGCCCTTTGCCTCCTTCACGACATTCCATCCGGCAATCCTCCCCAAGAGAGCCTGGTTCAACTCAAGCGCCATAATTCACCGCAATCTCCAAGGCCCACAGAACCCTCTTGGTCATCCCGCAGCGATCTTCTGCAAACTGGCGATGAACATCCCGTTGCCGTCTCTCTCCTGAGGCCAAAAGCTATGCTGAGCTTGGGGAGGGGCTGACTCCGCAAATGGGTTCCGGACCGGCAACGGGCGAAAATCGGGTCGATTGGCCAGAAAGCGCTCGATCAACTCCACGGTCTCAGCCCGAGTTAAAGTGCACACTGAGTAGATCAATCGCCCTCCCGGCTTCACGCTTCCGCCAGCGGCCTGCATGAGTCGCAATTGGATCTCAGCCAATTCCTCAACATCCTTCTTGTCCAAAGTCCATCGCGCGTGCGGATTCCGTTGCCAAGTCCCCACATTGCTGCAGGGAGCATCGACCAAGACACCGTCAAATCGGGTCTTCGTGGGAGGTTTTGGCCCCCCTTCCCATTCCACCACACGATAGTTGAAGGCTTGGGCCCGGGCAGCACGCTGACGAAGGCGTGTGAGACGCCGCACGGAACGATCACTGGCCCAGATCAGGCCTTTGTTTTGCATCAACTCGGAAAAATGCAAGGTCTTCCCCCCTTCACCCGCACAGGCATCCCACCACGTCTCCCCCGCAGCAGGGGAGGCGATCCAGCTGACAGCTTGGCTGTGGATATCCTGGATCTCAAATTCCCCGGAGTGAAACTCAGGCGTCCGAAAAAGGTCCTGCTGGCCACTGTAAAGCAGCGCATCCGCCAAACGCCCCTCCCCCGCCGCCTGAGCGTTCCCCAGCGCCAACGCAAGGGCCTGGCCCTTGCCGGTGCGCGCTCGAAGCCAGATTTTGGGCTCGGATTGGAGACAGCGGACCCAGACAGGAGACACGGCAACCTGCTCGCCGATCCAGGAAGGCACCGCCTTCTCCATGAGCTCCTGATCAGGGAACATGGAGGGGCTGTCGGCGTATTCACGTGCCAACCTCCACGCTTCCTGCAACTGCGCCGGAAGCCGCAGATTGGCGTCAATCCACGACTGCCAACGATATCGCGCAAAGACCGCCCTCGCAATCCTGCCACTGGACTCTCGAGAGAGCTCCCGTTCTCCTTTGAATACCCGTCGCAACACCGAGTCAGCCGGGGTGTCCCTGGAAGCCTCCGCGACGATCTGCGCAGCCAAGGTCACTTCCCTTTTGCTGAGCTGGTCTGGTCGCTGATTCCACTCGCGAGCGGGCACCGGGCGTTTCGGGTCGGAGATAAAGTTGTTGGACATCAGGAATGGTCTTTCTTGCTTTCGTAGGGGAGGTCACTCCCCAGCGCCCCCACGGGTATGTTCTCGCGGATACTGCGCCACAATTCGTTCACTCAGTACCTTGTCAGGATTCTTCACTACTTCCGGGTCAATGACAAATTCGATTTCGCTGTGCTCCCCGACAATCAAACGCAGGCCAAAATGCAGGTTCTTGAATCTCTCAGCGCAGTACTCACGCACCGGACGCCCCGCGTCCAGAGCAAGTTCCACCAGTCCATCTGCTGCCTCCTCCGTAAAGCGGATGGCGAGCTTGTGGTCCTGGGCGAAGCGCCGTGCAAAGTCGTGCACCAACTGCCGCATCACCTGTCGCTCCTGGCTCTGGTGTTCGGCGAGCAGCTGGCGCAAAGCAGCCAGCGGATCCTCTACCACGGCCCGGGTAACCACGAACCGTTTCACGGCCGTGGAGGGAAGCTCATACTTGAATTCGCGGAATACCCCCTCACAAACCGTCATCAATCCCCTCGCCCCCGTCTGTTCAGCCTCCGCCATCTCGGCGATCCGCCGCAAACCATCATCCTGAAAAAGCACCTCGATCCCGTAGGCCGCGAAAGTCTGCTCGTACTGGCGAATAATACTCCCCTCCGAGTTCTTCAGAATGTTGAAAAGATCCTCCACCGAGAGCGGATGGCAGTAGACTCGCACAGGCAGGCGCCCGATGAACTCCGGCTCGAACCCAAACTCGATGAAGTCCCTGGTCTCGGCGTGGGCGAGCACCTCGGCATCGGTCTCCACCGTACGGTCCTTGGCGGCAAAGCCGATGGTTGCCTCACGCATTCTCCGACGAATCACTTTTTCAAGTCCGGTGAATGCGCCACTCACAATGAACAGGATGTGCTTCGTGTTAATGGATTGGGGCGCCTTTTTGCCCCTTTGAGACATCTCCAACATGGCCTGCAGCTGCCCCGCAATGTCGTTGGGGGAACGCGCAGGCACCTCGGTTTCCTCCATGAGCTTGAGCAAGTTCGTTTGCACTCCCCGTCCACTCACGTCCCGTCCCTGAACACTCGAAGCGGCTGTAATCTTGTCGATCTCATCGATGTAGATGATACCATACTCGGCTCGCGTGGCGTCATTATTGGCTCGTCGGAGCAACTCCCGCACGAGGTCTTCCACATCCCCTCCCACATACCCAGTCTCAGAGAACTTCGTCGCATCTCCTTTCACGAAAGGAACCCCAATGAGATCGGCGATGCTTCGAATCAGATAAGTTTTCCCAACTCCGGTAGGACCGACCAAAATGACGTTCTGTTTGGCATAATTAGGCTGTGCTTTGCCCTCGATCGCCAAACGGACGTGATGATAGTGATCACACAAGGCAACGCTCAGCACCTTCTTGGCTTCGTCCTGCCGAATCACGAACCGGTCAAGGTAGGTTTTGACCTCTCTTGGCTTCTTGTCGAAGTGGAACTCCGGCCCCTCCCTTTTCGCCTCCTCCGCTGCAGCTGAGGCCTGAGGCGTCGTTTGCGCCCCCATCCCCGGAAACGCCCCTCCGGGAAGATGCTGTTTCATCAAGTTCTGTAGCTGGCGCTGAAACTCCTCAGGCGTAAGCACTGCGCTCGAGGTATTTGCTGTTATAAAGTGAGTCATGGAGATTCCGACGAATCGGCGCCTATTGCGGCTTCAACGACGTCTCCCCCCACTCTCGTGCCTGTCCCTCGCATGTCAAGAGCGGTCTGGGGAGGTCAACCCCAAAACGAAGGGACGCGCTCGAAAGCGCGTCCCTCTGGCGAAAATGCACAGAATAGCTAGAACTGCCGCTCTGCGAGCTGTTCGAAGGGGCTGTTCGCAAACTGCGGGGTCTGGGTTTGCTCAGCTTGGGGCCGCGCTGGTTCTTGCACTATCCCCGGCCTGGTGCCCGATTCCGATGCGGGAAGAGTTCCCTCGCCGTGAGGGTTCTTGGCACGCTTGTTCCTGGGGAGCGGGCTGAGCATGACGTTCAACCCCCTGCCAACCAGTTTCGGCGGGGAATCGGGATGTCCATAAGGAGCAACCTGTTTGATCAAATCATCTACGACCCGTTTTCCAAACTCTTGGTGCATCATCTCGCGTCCGCGAAAACGGAGACTCACCTTGACCTTCATGTCATCGCAAAGGAAATCGATGGTATGCGCCAGCTTGACCTCGAAATCGTGCTCATCAATGGAGGCGCTCAACTGAATTTCCTTCACTCGATTGGCATGCTGATGCTTCTTCGACTCCTTCTCTTTCTTGGACTGTTCGTAGCGATATTTGCCAAAATCGACGATCCGGCAGACCGGAGGCGTGGCGTTGGGAGCTACTTCGACAAGATCCATCCCTTTTGCGCGGGCCAAACTGATAGCCTCATGAAGGGGAAGAATGCCGATCTGCTGACCTTCCGGGCCAATGATGCGCACTTCGCGGGCACGGATTTTCCCATTAATTCGGACCGAAGGGACAGCGGAGTTGTTACGGGGGGGGAAAGGACGGCTCAAGCAAGCCCTCCTGGATTAGGCCTGTTCATGCAATACGGTATGACGATCTCTATGCAATGAATGCGTTCAACTACGGGGAGCATTTTACGCAAAACCACTAGGCCGTGCAAGAGAAAATCATCGTTCAAAACCAGCCGCCTGCGCTCGCTTCCAGCGCCAGACAAGGACGTTCTGCGTGTTCGGTCCACACTTGAACTGCTCTCCGATCCGTAGGCCCTCCACCCAGAAGATCTCATTGTTCGCGCCAGTCGCGAGAACCCGGTTCCGCTTCTCCGGTGCTTTTACCCGGGCGTTGGTGAAAAGGTCCTGCAGCTTAGCTGGTTTCCGCATGCCGGAGGGCTGGAATCGGTCGCCTGGCCGCCATTGTCGCAGTTCGATCTTCAATCCAATTGATTCCACATCAAGCACTTCCACACTTTCTCCCAAACAACTCCATTCTTTCCAACCTCCGGGTCCCATACGCTGAATCGCCCATTCGAGAAGACATCCTTGAAACTCGACCTTTCCCTCGCTGGCTGACAGATCAACGACCAACGAGGCCAGTGAGAAATCAGCTTTCATCAGTACGTTCAAGTGGAGCCTTCCACTTGAGTCGAGTTGGATGTGTTGATCCGCGCGGACTGCGTAATCCTTTCCGGGATGGTTTCGAAGCCGCTCTATCAGGGCAAAACTCATGGGGTAGCCATGCTGCAATAACTGTTCGCGAACCACCGCGCGCTGAAGGGCGAGGGGCAATCCGGAAAACGGTCGCCCGGCGGGGGACTCCTGAATCCACTGCCTCGCGCAGTCACTCATGTAATCCGAGATTCCGGCGTCGAGTTCCATGGCGCGTAGCACAACTTCCCGAAGGCAAGGTTGAAACCGATCTTCGAGCAGGGGAATCAACTCCTGGCGAATCCGATTTCGGAGAATGGTGACGTGATGATTCGTTTCATCCTGCCGGAACTCCAGCTGGTTCAACTTAGCATAGGCTTGGATACCGCTGCGCGGCACCTGGAGAAAGGGGCGTAACAAAAACAATGTCGGATCCGCTGGAGAGGGTGAGACCAACCGCATCCCCGCAAAACCACGCGAACCCGAGCCTCGGAAAAGGTTCACAAAAAAGGTCTCAACCTGGTCATCTGCGTGATGGGCCAACGCAATGAGTGTGGCAGAATGCGCACGGGCAGTCTGAGCAAGGAACTGGTGCCGCAACTCGCGTGCGGCCATCTCGACCGACATTCCAGCTTCCAGAGCCAGTGTGGAAACCGGGCCGCGACCCACCTCGATGCCGACCTTCCAACGCTCCGCCAATCCTCGAACAAACATCTCGTCCGAATCGCTGGCCTCACCCCGTAATTGGTGGTTGTAATGGGCTAAAAGGAGGCCCCATCCCAGCTCCCTCGCGAGAGTGAGGAAAACATGGGAAAGCACGACTGAATCGAGGCCCCCCGAAAGCGCCAAAATGATTTGCTTGCCGGGGACCAGGAGCCCGGTGCTCAACAAACCCTGCCTCACATGCTGGATGAGATCCGACACAAAGGAACTCTAACCGAGAATCCGGCGGGTGGCTACTCAGCATGTCGAATCCAATCGTTCCCGCTTGATGAAAGCCACCCGGCGTTCTAGGGTCCCTGCCATGCATTCCCATGAACTGTTGCGCGCCGTTTACCAAGACGGCAACGCCAAGCAGATAGCCTCCGATCTGGGTCTCTCCTTGTCCCTGATCTACAAGTGGGCCGAACCGCAGGATACGGAAGGAAGCGGCGCGACCAATCCCTTGGACCGGCTGGAGGCTTTGGTCAAGTCCACTGGCGATGCTCGTATTGTTCAGTGGATCTGCGAGAGAGCCGGTGGGTTCTTCATTCGGAACCCGAAGGCGGTCTGGCCTCACCCTGAATACCTCGTTCCCGCCACGAACCTGATCGTGCAGGAATTCGCTGACTTGCTCTCGGTCATCGCCATCGCCGCTGGCGACAATCAAATCAACCGCAAAGAAGCCGCCAATATTCGAGGGCGCTGGGAAGAGTTGAAAGCCGTTACGGAAGGCTTCGTTCACTGTTGTGAGGAAGGGAATTTCTCCACGATCAAGGAGGATGCCGCAGCGGCCAGCCAGCACTTTGGCGCCTCCGAGAAAGCGAAGAAGACGGCCTAGTATGACCCGGTTTTCCATTCTCCTGGCTCTCTTTTTCTTCGGCCTTAGGTGCCTCGCGGATGTCCTCGAGACCGAGATCTGCGTCTACGGCGGAACTTCGGCGGGCGTGATCGCCGCCATCCAGGCCACCCGGATGGGGAAACGAGTGATCTTGCTGGAACCTGGGTACCATCTGGGAGGAATGTCTTCAGGGGGATTGGGAGCCACGGACATTGGCAACAAAGGTGCTATCGGCGGCCTCGCCAGAGATTTCTACCGCGCGGTGGGAAAGGAGTATGGAAAAGAAGAGGCCTGGCTGTTTGAACCCAGCGTAGCCGAACGGGTTTTCTTCTCCCTGGTAAACACGGCGAAGGTACCTGTCTTTTTTGCCCACCGTCTCGCTGGTGTCACAAGGAAGGATGGCACCATTCTTTCCATCCAACTAGAGGGTGGCCGTTCGGTGCAAGCCATCATGTACATTGACGCTTCCTACGAGGGGGACCTGATGGCCCGAGCCGGGGTTGGGTTCACGGTAGGAAGGGAGTCCAACGCTGTCTATGGTGAAACCCTGAACGGAGTGCGAGAGAGCACACCCAAGCACCAATTCGTGGTACCTGTCGATCCCTATAAGCAACCGGGAGCGCCCGCAAGCGGCATCCTCCCGTTGATCCAGTCCTCGCCCAGCGCACCCCCAGGCGAAGGCGATCAGTCCGTCCAGGCCTACAACTTCCGTCTCTGCCTCACGCGCGACCCCAACAACCAGAAACCCATTGAGCCACCAAAGGGTTACGACCCTGCCCGTTACGAACTCCTGGGGCGCTATTTGGAGGCAATGACCGCAAAAGGCACAAACTATGAGTTGGGAAGTCTGATGCACATTCAGTTGATGCCCAACGGGAAAACCGACATCAACAACAATGGCGGGTTTTCAACCGACTACATCGGAGGCAATTACGCGTATCCCAACGGGTCTTTTGCCGATCGGGAGCGGATCCGCCAAGAACACGAAGACTACACCCGGGGGTTTCTCCATTTTCTGGCTACGAACCCTCGCGTTGCGGAAAAAGTGAGGCTGGAGATGCAAACCTGGGGCCTCTGTAAGGATGAGTTTGTAGACACGGGAGGGTGGCCGCACCAAATGTATGTGCGCGAAGCTCGAAGAATGGTCTCTGATTACGTCATGACCGAGATGAATTGCACTCGGTCCCTGGTTGTGGCCGATCCCATCGGCCTCGCTGCTTACACCATGGACAGCCACAACTGCCAGCGATTGGTAAAGGATAACCTGGTTGAAAACGAAGGAGATGTCCAAGTAGGTGGATTCCCGCCCTATCCGATCTCTTACCGGTCTATCATTCCGAAGCAGGGAGAGTGCGGCAACCTGCTTGTTCCGGTCTGCCTGTCCGCGTCCCATATCGCCTACGGGTCCATCCGGATGGAACCCGTCTTCATGGTCCTGGGCCAATCCGCGGCGACCGCCGCTGCTTTGGCCATCGAAAGCAAATCCACTGTCCAAGGCATCCTGGTCTCTTCCCTCTGCCAACGACTGATGGCTGATGGCCAAATCCTGGAGTGGAAGCCCGAAAAGAACTAGGAGGTTTGAGCATGCCGCTGCTGCTTCGCGCAACCTGCAATTGGGTTCTTTCGGCGGTACTTTTGATTGTTTGCGGGTCAAGCCTGGCCGACCAATCGAACCCACCTCCCTCCAACCCTTCCGAAAGGTCTCCGACGTTCTGTTCGCTCCCCAACGCTGCTTTCTCCTTCCGGGGGATTCTAGGCGAACGGATTGACCGGAACTTGAACCAGTGGCTGCTGCGTGCCCCGGAGTCCAATCCAGGCATGATCCAGATGTTTCGGATGCGCGATCGAAAGCCCGTGCCCGAGCTTGTCCCATGGGCCGGTGAATTCGCCGGGAAGTATCTCATCTCAGCTGTACAAGCCCTTCGGCTTACCCAGAGCGATGAACTGCGTTCGCTGGTGAAAGGTTTCGTGAAAGAGTTGCTCTCGACACAAGCCGAGGACGGTTACCTCGGACCGTTTCCGCGCACCGACCGATTGCGTGGCAACTGGGATCTCTGGGGGCATTACCACATCCTGGAAGGCCTCCTTCTGTGGTACGAAATGACCGGCGATCCCGACGCTCTTTTCGCCTGCCGCCGCATAGCTGACCTGGTGTGCAGGACCTATTTGGATCAGCCCCAGCGGGTTTTTGACGCGGGTTCGCATGAAATGAATATGGCGATCATTCACGGCCTTGCCTTACTGTACCGCGAATGCCCTGAAGAGCGTTATCTCCTCATGATTCGGGAAATCGAAAAGGACTGGGAGCGGGCCGGCGACTATTTGCGCACGGGGCTGGAAGGGGTCGATTTCTTCGCAACCCCACGGCCCCGATGGGAGAGTCTCCACGATCTGCAAGGGTTAGCGGAATTGTGGCGAATCACCGGAGATCGCAAGTACCGCGAATCCTTCGCTCATCATTGGCGCAGCATCGCCCGTTGGGACATTCGCAACTCGGGAGCCTTCAGCGGTGGGGAGCAGGCAACCGGCAACTCCTACTCCCCTTCCCCCATCGAAACCTGCTGCACCATCGCATGGATGGCTCTTTCCGTGGACATGCTGCGGCTCTCCGGGGACCCTCTCGTGGCCGATCACCTTGAGTTATCGACCCTGAACGGGGCACTTGGGGCCCAACACCCATCTGGCTCTTGGTGGACGTACAGCACCCCCATGGACGGCGCTAGAGAAGCCTCTGCTCACAGCATCGTATTCCAGGCAAGAGCAGGAACTCCAGAGCTCAACTGTTGTTCCGTCAATGGGCCGCGTGCTCTCGGCATGCTGGGGGACTGGGCTATCATGCAGTCTGAGAGGGGCGTCGTGATCAATTGGCACGGTCCTGCCACCTACACGATCCCACTGCCACAAAAGGGAAAGCTCGGACTGACCTGCGACTCGAATTACCCCCTGGATGGAAAGGTGCAGTGGTCCGTGCGGGACGTCCGCCAACCGAGCCGCTTCTCAATCCTGTTTCGTGTTCCCGCCTGGGCCTCCGATACGGCTGTTTTGCTGAACGGACGCCCCCTGCCGAATGTCAAACCCGGCCAGTACTTCGAATGCGATCGGGTGTGGAGAAAAGGAGACCGGGTGGAACTGAATCTCGATCTCGGCTTGCGCACGGTTTCGGGAGATCGTGAGGCGGCCGGAATGGTTTCCGTCTATCGAGGCCCGATCCTGTTGGCTTTCGATCAAGGCCTGAATGGTTTTGACGCGACGGGAGTCCCTGCCCTGACCCCGGATGTTATCAAGCACGCGAAAGTCGTGCCCCCTGCAGGAAAAACCGGGGGGCTCTTCCCGTGGCTCATCATGGAGTTGCCCAGCAATCCAGCTTTAAGGTTGTGTGACTTTGCCTCCGCTGGCGCCACGGGCACACGATATCGTTCCTGGCTCCCTGCCCTTCAGCCTCTTCCTCCGCCACCCATAACCAGGCGGCCCGTGGACGGAGGAACGCTGGCGCCAGGCACAACCCCTTTTCGTTGGACAACCAGAACCAACTCGGTCCTCAACCACTACCGCCTCCAGGTTGGAGAGTCACCGGATTTCTCAGACTGTGTGCTCGACTTCCAAAACCTGCAAGCACCCCGCTTCAACCTGGAGCGGAAAGACCAGGAGAGGTTGTCACCCCAACGTTGGTATTACTGGCGGGTGACGGCTGTGGGTCCCCACGGAGAAACCGTCAGTGCCCAGCCTCCGGCGAGGTTCCGATTGGACCCCTCGAAGCCCGAACTTCCATTTCGGAATGACCCTCCACTAGGTCCAGAGGCGTTGGCCGTCCGAGCCTCCCTCAGCGGGAACCTCGAGCCGGAATTCGGACAATTGCTTCGACCCACTACCTTTGAGACAACGCCTGGCCCTCATGGAGGGCCAGCAGTCCAAGTCAACGGCCAGAACCAGATGCTGATGTACCAGCTTCCCGAGGCGTTCGAAAGCGACTACAGCGTTGCGGTTTGGTTCAAAGTCTTGACCTTTCCGGAGGGACGCCTCGGACAAGTATTCAGCTGTTGGACGGCTGGGATGGACGACCCCTTGAGACTCACAATCGATCGAGGTCAGCTTGCCGCGCGCCTTGAAGCACAGCAGGGGTACAGTACCAAGGGAGCAGCCATCGAGACAGGCAAATGGTACCATGTGACGGCAGTGAAATCAGGGAGTCGCCTTGCGCTGTTCGTCAACGGAAAGCTGAAGGAAGAGGTCCAGGTCCCACTTCTCCCCAGCACGAGGGCATCCAACTGCGCGCTCGGTGGGAACCCCAACTACTCTGGCAACGAGCACCTGCGCGCGGCCTTCTCCGGTTTTGCATTCTGGTTTCGCGCTCTCGACCCACAGGAGATCCGGGACCTAGCCCATCCCCCAGTCTCGGAATAGCCACATTCCTCAGGGCAACACACTGAACCGTCGGCCCCACCCGTGACGGCCGTCTCCCCGCCGCTTAAGGAACGGGGTTTCGTGGAACTGCAAGCTCTGCATCGTGCACAGAATAACCATTGGGCCGAAAAATCTCGACTCGCACCTTCGTCATTCCAGGAAAGTCCGGCCAGGAGATTTCCGCCACGTGCTGAGTGCCAGGAGCCATATCCGGAAGCAGAAGCTTGCCGGCCCCCATGGGCTGGTCACGGTCGTTGTAAGCCGTCCAGACCAGCACGTATTTGCGGAGAGTGTAGGCAGGAAGATCGTCTTGGAGGCGCCTCGTCACGATCTTGGCCCCAGCCTTGGTGACGCCCTTTTCCGAAGCGGGGGCGCCGATCTCCAGGGTCCGAATTGGCGAGCACTCATGCCTAAGCGCCTGCCAGGAAGCCTTTGGCCGACCCAGCAAATCCACGACTCCATGCACGCGCTGCTGAAACGCCCCGAGTGCTTTGTCTCCCATATGAGTTCGATAGTCGTTGTAGCTGAAGAAGATAGCGCCCGCCACAGCAGGATGCTTTCGGTAGGCCTCTGTGTGTTCCCACAAAATCTGAATCCGACGTTCATCCCCTACGGGATTGTCCTGGGAGCATTCGCAAAGCCCGTATTCCGAGATCACTATCCCCTTGCCCGGTAGTGCCTTGGCCATCAAGTCGAGGCTCGAGGTGATCTTCGCCAAGGAACCTCCGTACCACGACTCGTAATACTCGTTCCATTCCACGAAATCCAGGAATGCCCCAGCATCCTTGGCCGGGTCGTTGTGAATGGTATTCGAGGCATAAGTCACCAAGCGGTGGGGATCCAGGTGGCGGGCAATCCGCTCTCCCCGTCGCACAAACTCGATGCCTTCCGCGGACGCGCCATCAATCTCGTTGCACACACCCCAGGCGTAAATGGAGGGGTGATTGCGGTGCGCCGAAATCATCTCTTCGAGTTGTTGCTGTTGCACCAATTCCATCCCCGCGCCGGAAAGCGGGTGTTTGCCCCAAGTCGGAACCTCCTCCTGCATAAGCATCCCTTGAGTGTCACAGAAGTCCATAACTGACTCGTCCTGCTGCCAATGGAATCGCGTCAAGACACAATTGAGCCGTTTCATGTCCTCCATGATCCACCGGGCCACTCTAGGGTCTTCCGCCATCCCGTAGCGAGGGTCACTCCCCGGCATCCATTCGACCCCCATTAATCGCATGGGCTCCTCGTTCAACAAGAACCGACCAGGAACGACCTGAAGCTTACGAATGCCAAAAGAGACTCTCTTTTGGTGGATAAGCGTGTTCCCAGTCCAGAGTCGGAACAGAGACTCATAGAGCTCCGGTTGGTCAAAATGCCAGAGCCTAGGCTTGGGTATCGTGGATCGTCCTTTGGCAGTCCATTCGCCACGGGGGGTGCTCTTGAGAGAAAGCGGGAACTCGCCCACCTTGGCACCACCCGGCTCAAAGAGCAGGACCTCAGCCCTGGATCCCTGTGCGCTGGCTCCGACAGCCATGATTTGGCAGGAGAAATCTAGCTCCGCATTCTTGAGTCCCGCCAGAGGCTCCCCGTGAGCGAAAGCCCGGCTAATATGGACAGGGGGTACAGCCTTGAGCCGAATCCCCCGAATAATACCCCCATCAGCAGGCCAATCGAAACTCATTCCATAAGGCAAAGCATTGGAGGAGGAACGGTTATCGACCCGGATCACCAATTCGTGCGGGATCGACAGCTTCAAGCGTTGGTCCAGCACAAAGGAGAAAGGCGTAAACCCGCTGCCGGTATGTTCCCCAACAAACCTTCCGTCGAGCCAGATGCTGGCATCGCGGTAGATGGCGTCGCACTCCAGCACCACCAGTTTATCGCTCCAGAGAGGATCGGGATCGATCTTCTTGGAGTACCACGCTACGCCCTGATAGCGCTCGCTCCCTGGTTTGACTTGCCAAGTGTGGGGAACCCGAACCTCGCGCCATTGGTCCTTAAGGGTACCCACCTCGTACCACTTATTTGTTCGCCCAACATCTTGGGAATCAAATGTGAAGCGCCAGATGCCACCAAGGTCAATTACCGAACTTTCAATAGAACCCGCGCGGACCTGAGAACTCGCCCATAGGGCAAAAACGGCAAGTAGAGGCCACCGGAAAAGAGGGTTTCTGTGAGTCACGCTGGCTGCCCGGCGAACAGCTAAAAGGGAATTCATCATTGTTCGTGTTGGTTTGCCCTGACGCACTGTTCCCCATGGACAGAGCCGGTCTCAGACGTCAGATTCATGGCAAGTATTCGCCATTTGGCCGATGAACACAAATCCAAATTCCGATCCGACGCTGCGCAAGGCGATCGCATGTCCGAGACCGCCCACGCTTGGGTAAGCTTGGCTGCTCCAAATCAGGTTACCTATGCCAGCCCCTCCGTCCGCCAACGATATGATCTCCATTCGAGGTGCGCGCGAACACAATTTGCGCAACATGGACGTGGACATTCCTCGGAACCAATTCGTGGTGGTGACGGGGGTCAGCGGCTCCGGCAAAAGCACTCTCGCGTTCGATTTGCTCTTCGCCGAAGGCCAGCGCCGTTTTCTGGACTCGATGAACACCTATGCCCGCCAATATGTCGAGCAGATGGCGCGGCCGGAAGTCGACCTCATCACGGGGATCCCTCCCACGGTGAGCATCGAGCAACGCACCTCCCGCGGTGGAGGGAAAAGCACGGTAGCCACCATCACTGAGGTTCACCATTTCCTCCGTCTGCTGTTTGCCCGGTTGGGAGTGCAGTTCTGCCCGGACTGCGCAATTCCCGTGGAACCTCTGACCCCTGGGGAACTTCTGTCCACTCTGCGCCAAGAGGCTCGGAAAAGGGGAACCTTGAAGCTCCTGGCCCCAGTCATTCGCGGACGAAAAGGCTTCCACTCCGAAGCCGCTGAACTGGCACTGAAACGTGGGTACGCACAGATCCGCGCCGATGGCGTGCTGCAGAAGAGTTCAGAGAAACTGAGGCTGGACCGATACAAGGAACACTGGGTGGAGATCGTGACAGGATCCGTTGGGTGCGGAGCACGGGAGAACGACTCTGAAGAGTCGGTCCTGTTGAAGGACACGTTAGGTCTGGGCAAGGGCGTGCTTCAGGCTCTGGACAGCAAAGGCACCGTCTCCACGCACTCGACAGAGCGAACATGTCCTCAGTGCAGCATCTCCTTTCCTCCACTAGACCCCAAGATGTTCAGTTACAATTCTCCGGCTGGGTGGTGCCCCACCTGCCGTGGTTTTGGCGAGACCTTTTACCTTCCTGAGGTGGATCGGGGATCCCGCGCGGAGGCGGTGGAAGAGTCCTGGTTTGACTGGATGGAGGGAAAACGAGAGCTATGTTCCGAATGCAAGGGAGCGCGACTCAACCGGACCGCCAGGGCCGTGCGTTTGGTGACCGAAGACCCAAAACCAGGTACGAAACGCCAGCGCTGTTCATTTTCCCTGGAGGAACTGGCGAACGTGCCCGTTGAGCAGGCGTTCTCCCAGTTTGAGCGGCTCCAGTTTACCGGGCGCAGTGCGGAGGTCGCGCGCGACATTCTCCCCGAAATTCGGTCCCGCCTGGCTTTTCTCACGCAAGTCGGCCTGGGGTATCTGCAACTCTCCCGAGCCGCAACCACCCTCTCCGGAGGAGAGGCGCAGCGGATTCGCCTTGCCGCTCAACTTGGATCTAACTTGACCGGCGTGCTCTACGTGCTCGACGAACCCACCATTGGGTTGCATGCGCGAGACACTGCGCGATTGCTCTCGATCCTGAAGATGTTGCGGAGACGGGGGAACTCCCTGGTCGTCGTGGAGCATGACGAGGAAACAATGCGACAAGCGGACTACGTCATCGACCTTGGGCCTGGCGCAGGACTCCGGGGCGGGACTGTGGTTGCCTCCGGGCCTTTGGCCGTCCTGCAACAGCATCCGGAATCGGTAACAGGCGCCTGCCTGCGAGCGAAACGAAGCTATCCATCCCGGGGAAGTCGAAGAGCAGTGTCCCTGGGGCGAAGTAGCCGGAAGGCCGCTTCGCAAACCTGGCTTTCGTTGGAAACCGGCGTGATTCACAATCTCCAAAATCTGAAGGTCAAGTTTCCCCTGGGACGCCTCATTGGCGTGTCGGGAGTCAGCGGATCTGGCAAAAGCACCCTGGTGCGCCACTGTCTTCTACCCTCTCTCCAACGGGAATTGAAAGCCCGAGGAGAATTGGTTGGCACAACCCAGGCCAGAATCACGGGAGGAGCGGAGTGCATTCAATCCGTCCACGAAGTGGATCAATCCCCCATTGGGCGAACCCCTCGGTCAACCCCAGCCACTTACGTCGGCTTCTTCGATGACATCAGGAGACTCTTCGCCCAAGTGCCCGAATCTCGCCTTCGCGGATACGGCCCGGGCAGGTTCTCCTTCAATAGCCCCCAGGGACGCTGCCCCGCATGCGAGGGGGCTGGGATGGTGAAACTGGAGATGAACTTTCTTCCTTCGGCCTTCGTTCGATGCGAAGCCTGCGAGGGATTGCGCTTCAACAGAGAGACACTTGAGATCCGATTTCATGACCGCAACATCGCTGAAGTGATGAGATTGAGTGTGGAAGAGGCCCTGACCTTCTTCCAGTCGCACTCGTCCATTCGACGCCCCTTGCAGGCCCTCTACGATACAGGACTGGATTACCTGCAACTGGGGCAGATCAGTCCAACCTTGAGCGGTGGCGAGGCTCAACGGGTCAAGCTGGTGACCCACCTGCTCAGTGGCCTCAAGGCGCAGGCTCGCGAACTCGGACCGCAAAGCGGCAGAAACCTATTCGTGCTGGAGGAGCCAACAATCGGCCTTCACATGTCAGACGTCCATCGGTTGATCGAAGTGCTGCAAAGACTTGTCGAAGCCGGACATACCGTGATCGTCATTGAGCATAACCTCGACCTGCTGGCGGAGATGGATTGGATCATCGATTTGGGGCCTGAGGCTGGAGGTGGGGGAGGCCGAGTGGTAGCTCAGGGTACCCCCGAGCAAGTAGCGCAGACTTCGGGCTCCCATACCGGCAGCTATCTCGCAAAACTGCTCCACCATGGGCCCCGATAGCTACCAGGAGATCTTCGGAGGAGAAGTCTGGATACGCCCTTCACCGGCCCGGCGGCACGAGGCGATCTGTATCCATCTGCATACCCTGTTGAGCAAGGCTATCGAGTCCTCGGCGACCACTCGCATCCTCGCCTCACGTTCTATCGTCCCGATCTCATCGGGAAATCTGATCCGGCCGGACCTGGCCCTGGTAACCGCTGCAACAGGCCGGATCTGGCTCGCAGCGGAGGTGATTGATTCCGTGGACCATCGAACGGACACTGTCTCCAAGAAGCAAATCTACGAAGAGGCCAATATTCCAAGGCTGTGGATCGTTGACCCGCGGTATGACAACGTCGAGGTCTACCATGCCAGCGAGTACGGGCTCTCCCTCAAGTCCATCCTCGCGGGCAAGGAACTCCTGGCCGATCCCCTGCTGCCAGGGTTTCGTACCGCCGTGGCCGACCTGTTCTCGGTTTAGATTCGTCAGGGTTTCGTGATCGCTCGATAGAAGCGATGGGGCATAACAGTCGAGTTCGGATCCACGAGAACAATGCTGTTCGCGAAGAGTTCATGGGTGGAGATGTCCTCCCAAGTCCTCAGATCCATACTGCCCTGCAGGATGTAAGTGGTCCCTTTCCTGCCCTCCAATCGCAACTGGAAGGGCAACGATGGTGTTCCTTCTACAACACTCAGTACCGCCGCCTCTGGTGTCGTGTCTTGGACCTCAACCGGCAGATAGATGTTGTCGATGAAGACGGCATCCAAGCCTCCTGCATAGTTCGCATCCTTCGCGTAAGTCCAAGTCAAGACACGCTGACCCTTTGGCAGGGAAAACAGGAACGTGGTCCAGGGGACTTCGCCTGACCATCCGGCGACCTTCTCGCCATCTACCCGGAACTCCAAGCCGTCCCAATTCGTCTCGGAACTGACACGGACCTCGAAAGCGCCCGTTCCTCCCTGGCTCTCGACGGACAGCTGCAGGGTCGTCTTGGCGCCGTCTTCGATTCCTCCGGACCGTACCGACAAACCTGGACCCGATGCTTGTGCGGACTGGAGCAGCCAAGGCTGAGGACTCGAGTTGTTCCAAGGCGGTAGGGACAGGTTCTTGCCAAGGAAAGGAGATTCGAATGTGTAGGTGAACTGGAGGGGTCGGAACCTGGCGGTTAGCGCGTAGTCGCGATCCATAACCAAGTTCAGCGGATTCGCGCTGGTGTTAGTTGTACCTTCCCAAGTCACAAACGTGAAACCAGCCTCGGGAGTCGCTTTCAGACTCAAGTTCGTTCCATTCGGATAGGAGCCTGAGGGGAGGTTCACCGCCCCGCCCAGAACCGGAGCGATTGTGAGCTGATACGACGCCACCCGATCATTATCCACAATCAATACGGAGATGCTCGATTGTTGGCCCAGCGCGGCGCCGACAGGGTTAGACAACTCGACGGAGAAGGTCTCATCGGCTTCCGCAAGATGGTCGTCGATGACGGGGACTTCGATGGTTGTCTCGCTCTCCCCGGCCGCAAAGGCTATGGTCCCCTGTACGGGGGTGAAATCCACGCCATTCACCGCAGTACCTGCCAAGGAACGGTAGTCTACCTGGACTGCTGCCGTAGAGGGCCCGCTGCGACGCACGGGAATCACAACCTTCTGCGCACCCTCGTCAACCAGCGTCTGGGCGCTCGTAAACGCAATGGCGCTCTCTTGGTCCAGGATCAGCACTGTCGCCGTCAACTGCCCGCCAAGCACAAAACCAGGCGGCAGATTCGTCAGCAGCAGGGAGAATGACAGATCGCCCATCGCCAGGCCATCGGGAAGGATGGCAACTTGGAAGCTCTTCGATGTCTCGCCCGGGCCAAAGGAAAGAGTACCGTTGGTCGCAAGGTAGTTTTGTCCTGCTTTGGCGGTTCCATCCAGAGTCAGGAAGGACGCAGTGGCCGACAGCTGGATGTCCCCAGAGCGGAAAACATGGACCGTAACCGACTTCCCACCCTCGGGAACCGGATAGGAAGAGGAACTGAATTGAATCAGGTTCTGAACAAACTTGTCGTCGCCATGGATACGCGCCACCCCGTTTCTGGGGAGATCCCCTACGGTGGAAAAGTCTCCACCGATCACCGCGGCTGTATCCGGTTGGAGCGCCAGGGCCCTCACCAAACCGTTGGCGCCATTGCCCACCACGAAGCCAGAGTCGATCGCTCCGTCCGGGTTGAGACGGACGTAGCGATTGAAGGGGATGCCATCAAAATTGGTGAAGGCACCTGCAGCCAGAATCTTCCCATCCGGCTGGATCGCGAGCGCCATCACCGAATCCGATGCCCCTTCACCAGGGTCAAATCCTCCATCCAAAGCACCCGTTGGCTCCAGCCTGGCAATGCCGGCCCTTGGCTTTCCATTCACGAGTTTGAAACTGCCGCCAATAACGATTCTCCCCGAAGTGTCGACCCCAAGGGTCTCCACGAACCCATCAGGACCCGTGCCTGGATCGAAGGTGCTATCCAACGTGCCGTCTGCGTTGAGCCGCGCGACGTATTTCCGATTGACCCCCGATACGGACGTGAACTCACCCCCTATCACGATTCGGCCATCGGCTTGGAAGAGGATCGCATGGACACTCCCGGCCACCGAAGGTTCGAAAGCGGAATCAAGCACCCCGTCGGGCCTTAACCTTGCTAGGCCCTGCCGCGGCTGGGAACCGGCATACCCAAAAGCCCCTCCCACAATGATGTTCCCATTGGAATCGACAGCCAAAGCCCGAACCAACTTGTCCAAACCACTGGAAGAAGCAAAGGTCCCATCAACCGTCCCATCGATATTGAGTCGCGCCAAACGGCGGTACTCAACTCCATTCACTCGAGTGAAGTCCCCGCCAATCATGATCCGCCCATCCGGTTGAACCCCAATCGCCATCACCGAACCGTTGGCTCCATCCCCTGGATTCATAAAGGTGTCAAGGTAACCGTCCACGTGTAAGCGAGCCAGCCGCTGCAGGACCACTCCATCGACCTGGGTAAAATCCCCACCGATCAGGATCTTCCCATCCCCCTGAACCGCCACGGCAGAGACCGTGCCATTCGCCCCTTCCCCGGGGTTGAAGGAGAAGTCAACATGACCAGGTTTCTCGTCATCGGTGATCACCACTTCCACGTTGGTGCTTCCCGCCAGGGTCACGCTCCCACTCAAAGCCTTGCCGCCCGGAACCGTAGGATTGCTGAGTAACACCTGAAAACTTCGGTCGCCATCGCCTGTGCTGTTATCCAAGAGACGCACCTCGATCACTCGATTGGTTTCGCCCGGCTGGAAATCGAGCTTACCGCTTCCATCCGCGGAAGGCAGGTATTGGTCGCCGGCAAAAGCAACCTTGCCTTGGGTCGCAACGTAAGCCTTCCCAGCAATTGCGGTTCCGTTGGTGGTGGCGAAGTTGACAGAAAGCGGATTCACCGTGCTGCCATGACGAACCACCTGGATGGAAGCGATCTTGCCGTACTCTTCGAATCGGTAGCGGTTTGTGAGGAATTCCAGACTGCATTCATCGTCCTGAATCACCAACGTAGCCAGATTCGGAGTGCCGATCGAGCCACCCTGCGCGTTCGTCAAGACCAGCATGACGGTCTCATTAGTTTCCAAAACCACGTCATCCAGCAGCTTGATCTGCGCCACCACGCTCGTGAGTCCAGGACCGAAGGTAATGGTTTGGTTCGTGGCAACATAATCGGTCCCAGCCAGGGCGCCCCCGTCCCTGGTCTGAAGATCCACAGTCACCGTGTTGGTGAGAACACCCAGTCGGACGAGCTCGACCCGCCCAAAGGAGGCGTTTTCATTCGTGGCATAGCTTAGCGATGCAAACTGAATTTGAGCGTCGTCATCCAACAGGTTCAGCACCGCGGTGGATTGTCCGCCAAGCGGAGCTCCGTCAATGGTCTGCAGCAAGGTCAGATTGATACTCCTCGGCGGATCCACCAGGAGGTTGTCAATGAGATCGACGGGAAGATGCATGTTCGTGTCACCGGGCTTAAAGACGAGGACACCATTGGTCTGAATAAAATCGCTTCCCGGCCTCGCCGTTCCTGCTGTGACGCTGTATTCGACCGACAAGTTCAGGGATAGGTCCCCCGTTCTCCGCACTGGAACCAGGGCACGTCCCTCGCTTTCGACCGCAGTGTAGGAAGTTCTGGTAAACTCGACTGTTCCATCGTTATCAGTGATGCTCACCGTCGCGCTGCTTGGTTCGCCAAGGGTAGCTCCGGGCGCATCCAAAATCCTAACAAAAACGTCCTCGCGAAACTCCTGGACCGTGTCGTCCACAGGAAGGACGGGAACTTGGATCGAAGCCATGCCCGGAGGCAGAGTGATGGTCTCGGAAATGGGTTGATAATCAGCACCACTGGACGCCGATCCACCAATGCCTAGCTGAATTACCTGCGAATCGTTCGTCCGTGTACGTCTGATTGTCAACAGGCCCGGTTTTGTGTTCTCCTCGCGAGCGTCCGCATCAGAAGCCTCCAGGGTGATCACCGAGGAATCGTCATCCACTATGGTCAACGTGTGCACGGTGAACGTGTCCAACCGGGCATTCATGGGGATGTCGGTGACCACCACATTGGTCACAGCCATATTGGTATCATAGGTACTTCCATCGGCATTGGTGAGTGTCACCGTATTCGTCTGAACATCATTTGTAATCAGCGGCGCGGGAGGCAGCAAAGTAAACACCACGGTGCGGTCCGGCTGGGAAACGCTGTTGTTCGTCAAAGAAAGGACAATCAGCTGCATCCGGTTCGTGTAGGCGTTTTCGCCTGTGCCGGTGCTGTGGGGAAAAACGAAACGCCCCGTCGAGGCGATCGTAGGATAATCCACCCCAGGCACCGCCGTGCCTCCAGTGATTTTATAGTCCACCGTAACATCATTGCCTTCAGCAGGATTTGCGCTGATGAACACACCGACTCGCGCTTCGCCAGCGGCTTCTGAAACGCGTGAGGACAACAACTGGAAACCGACACCGGGTTGGGCACTTTGGTCATTATCCGACAGGTTGACTGTCGCCTGATGCCCCGATCCCAGGATGTAATCCGCGCTTGGGGAGATCGTCACAACAATGTTCTCCGTGTCCTCCTGAATGGGATCTTCGATCGGTGATATGGCGAGCACGACCCGATCCACATTGGGGAGGAGCCGGACTTGATCGCTAACGGGACCGTAATCCGAAAGGATGGTGGCAGTACCCGAAATCTCAAGCCTGACTACGAGCTCCTTCGAAAGATCTCCCTGCCGGGTAACCGTGATCTCCCCAGGATCCGTGGGCTCCGCCGCCTCGGAATCGGTAGCGGCGATCGTCACCAGGGGGAGCGAACCATCTTGGATAAACACCCGAGCGCTTGAGGGAGTCCCAATATTGTAGGTCGGGCTGTCGGACAAGAGCAGCTCCACCGTGTTGCCGCCGTCCTGTAGACGATTGTCTCGCGGCACGATTGAGATCGTGGAGGAAGGCTGCCCGGCCAGTATGGTCACAAACCCGGGCAAAGATCGGTAGTCCCGGCCACTCACGGCATCTCCGGAAACCAGGTAGTGAACGACGAGCGGGGAGCTCAGATCCCCACCCCGACTCACCATGATCGTCCCAGTGTCCCCACCAATTTCCGAAGCAGTCGCTTTCAGGGCCGTCATCACAACCACCGGCGAATCATAGTCAAATACCTGGACTGTGGCTTTGCCAGAGCCCACCGCGTAGGAAGGGTCAGGCTTGATGTCAACCTCGACCGTCTCGCTGGTCTCGAGGTACCGGTCCAGGCGAAACTGCAGAACGAACTCGGCTGCGGTCTGTTGCGCAGCTAGGTCTATGTATTGCGGTGGGTTGTCGTAGTCCGACCCAGCCTCCGCGCTGCCTCCATAGGATAGTTGAACCCTTATCGGCACGTCGAGTTTCCCAGAACGGATCACCGCCACGCGTGCCGCGCTGCCACGCGTCAGGTCGAGTTGACCATCCAGTGCAAGCAGGGACACAATAGGCTGAGTCGCCGCAGTGCCCCGGAATACGATGCGCGCCTGTCCCGGCGGACGAGGCACGTAATCCGGGTAGGTCTGGAACCAAGTGTCCTGTCCTTGAACATTGACCACCTCCCAACCCGTAAGATCCACAATGTTGGTGTTGGTTACCACCACTCTGGTGGACTGCAAGGCATAGTCGAGGGTCAGGACCACATCACGCTCCTCACCTGCGCCGGGCGGTTTCGCCTGGGTAAAGGCGATGCTGGTCGTCATAACGCCGGTAGGGAAGGCGATGGCGTAGAAGGGATAGACGCTGGTGACCGGCCCGAACGGGTTCGGGCTTACGTTAGTCTGTCTGACCGTCGTGAGCGCTGCCTTGTAGTCGTTTGTCGTCGCGCTTCCCCCCAGAGCAAAAAGGGCTTGGAAGGCGGTGTTTGAATCACCTGTTCGTTTGAAGATGAAGGCGGGGGGAGTCGTATTGGTGGCATACACTGTAACCCACGGCAGCCTGGTAGCATGAAAATCCGCGTGCACGGCATCCTGATCCACCAACTGTACCGGCGGAGTAAAATTCAAGGGTTTGGTGACGTAGCCATCCAGAAAAGCCGAAACCTCGTAGGCACGGTTGCTCAGATTCACCAAAGTATAGGCACCGTCGCTATCGGTGTAGGTCGCCAAGTAGTCTTCCGCCAAATCGTGAGCCTCGGTAAGACTTCCGTTACCCACCCGCACCTGAGCCAGCGCCACCCCGTAATTGTCGTGGACGTTGCCGCTAATCCGGAACGTGGAAGGGTTCCCCACCCGCACTACCACATGTTTGATGGTTACCCCCCCCTTCATATCACTGACTTCGCACCGGACCACGTAATCACCCACGGCATTCCACGATGCCTGAAGCGACGCTGTGTTGGAGGGCGTCACACGCTCATCGCCAAGATCCCAAAAGAACGCCATCGGATCGCCGTTGGAGTCCGTGGCATCCGCCTTCAGGGTGACAGGCTGGCCTGGTTCGGTCTGGTACGAGGAGGCCTCCAAAACCAGCGTCGGGGGCATATTGGACAGAAAAGGCCCTCTACGAACCACCACGTCCATCCACGTCTGTCCATCGGTGCTACCCTTTCCCACTGCTGTGATGTAGATCTGCGATTCCGTGTCTGCGTAGGTGCGTCCGATCAGAACCGGCGCATCCTGCTTCCCCAGACTCGAGCCAGGAGTGGTATCCAGCAACAGACTATACCCCTTGTTCTGACTCCACGGCCCCCAGAGAAGCTCAAAGCCATTCTGTTGCCACGCGCTAATCCCAGCTTTACTCCTGAGGCTGATCCAGTAGGTCCGCTCGGTGTCCTTCTCCACAGTAGCGGCATAGAACCGTCCTGAGTTCAGAGTGGGCACGTCGTGGGCGTAAATGCGGTTTGTCCCCATCCGGGCGTCCGCCTCCGTGGCAACGTACGCATCAGGCAACCAACCAAGCATCCGTTTGCCCACTACATTAAAATGTCCCGTGAAGGTAGATATCTGCGTACCTCCACCCACACTTGCCGAACCTTCGCCACCCCCGCTACCCATGACATCATAGATGTCGCCGTACTCTACGTTATCTCCAGCGCCATATATGTTGTCGTGTCCCACCAGACTGTCGCTATCGAAAGGAAGGTTGTTCGGGTTGGCGGGAAGTGCGGCCCGCCGCGTGTCCCAGTAGTTGGCGTGCCCGAGCCCATAGCAGTGCCCCAACTCATGGATCAGAAGTCCCGATCCATTGTACTGGATCCAAGCAGTCCCGCCGCCACCAAGCCCCCCCCAAGTGAAGCCGGGAACAGGAGTGAACCGAAAAATGCTCAGGTCATAGGCCTCAGGGTCGTACCCAAAAGCAAGAGCCGCCGTCGCAGCGTCCTCCGCGATGGCCCCCACGCCCGCAACCGCATAGTACATTTTGCTTTGGGGCAACGAAATGAGCGGAGTCACCGTCGTGATGATGGCGGTCAGATTGTAGGAGCTCTCGCGGTAGTAGTCTTCCACCTGGCGCATCTCAGCCTTCGCCTGGGCTTCCGTGATAGGCTCAGCTCCATCATCAGCGAAGACCAAGCGGTAATAGAGCAGATTCTTGGTACCGGTACTCCAAGATCCACTGACCGGCGGGGGTAACTGCCCAGAAGACTGCGCCGCAGAAGTGAAAGCCACTGAGGGCGGCATGGATTCCAGCTGGATGAGGGATCGATTCAAATCTTTGGCATGCGACGCCGAGCAAAGTGAGATGTGTTTACCTCCGAGTTCTCCGACAAGCCCCGCGCCCGAAACAGCCGCGGATCCCCCGCAGAGTGCGCAAGCCCCCAACTGGGAAAGCCTCAGTGCATCCGCCTCCTCTGGTTCAAGGATGCGAACAGGGTCTTCATGGACGGCAAGCAGGTCACCTACCGCTACTCCATGAAACGCCAGTTGTCGCCCCACTGTGACCTGCGCCTCTCTACGTCCGTAGACGAAGGCACTGTAGTGCACCCCGGAAATCGTGGCTGACCGGATAACCCCGGGGAATCCCTCGCCGCCCAAACCAGGGGGCGGTGAGGCGTAATAGGACACGATCTCTCCCGTCCCGCTGACCACCGACTCGAGGAGAGGTTGGAATTCGGACGGAAGTGCGTGACGGATTCTCCAGGGCAGAACGTGAGCCAAAGCCTCACGTGGATGGCTCCGAATCTCCTCCGCAAGCACGCTGCGCCGCTGCCTGGCGAGGGCAAGACCCTGCTCGAGGATGGCCTGCTTCTTTGTTGGATCGGACGAGGTGACAAACTCGTTGGCCCAGATCGAAAACTCTTGAAATACCGCGCTGGGCTCAACTTTCGAAACGCCTGACTCAGCGCGGGGTTCCTGCTGACGCAGAGCCGCGACGGCTGAGATCAGGGCCGGGCCAGGTGTCACGGCAAGCGGCGGCCGGGGCGGCAGCGAAGCGGACATTTGAGGATCACGAGGTGGATTTCGCCCAGGGTAGAGCAGAATCAAAACGACGGTCAAAACACACCCTGCGAGGAGTAAGACTGATCTTTTCATGCCAGTGTCCTCCGAGGATCCTAGCGGCGCGTCGTCCGAAGTCGATCAAGAAGGAGGCGATCCAGGCCTCCAACCCGGAGCGAATACGTCACCGCAAAAAGGGAGCCTATGAACGACCTGAGTGTAGCGCATCCTATTCGTAATGAATACGTTACACAACTACACTCTATCTACCGCCTTGTCCCAACCCAGCCTTCACCGAGCGGCAGCACTCTTCCGAACCGACTCCACCCACTCTTGATTAGAGAGGTACCAGCGAACGGTCTCTCTCAGCCCGGTATCGAACGTATGGGCAGGCGTCCAACCCAACTCGCGTTCGATTTTCCCGGCGTCAATGGCGTAGCGTCGGTCATGTCCGGGCCGGTCTTTGACGAAGCTGATGAGTTTACGTGAGTTGCCTCCCAGTTGTGGATTCATCTCATCCACCAAGTCACAAATGCTCTCAACGATGCGAATGTTCGGCCACTCATTGTGACCGCCGATGTTGTATGTCTCCCCACACTTTCCCTGATTGAGAACCAGCCAGAGGGCTGAGGCATGGTCACCAACATACAGCCAGTCCCGGACATTCATCCCATCGCCATAGACCGGAACCGGTTTCCGAGTGAGCACACTCTGAATCACCACGGGAATCAGCTTCTCAGGAAACTGGTAGGGGCCGTAGTTGTTGGAACAGTTGGTGATGACAGCGGGCAACCCATAGGTGTGGTGATAGGCGCGAACCAACATGTCACTCGACGCCTTGCTCGCTGAATAGGGGGAGTTGGGCGCGTAGGGCGTGGTCTCCGTGAAGTAACCGGTTGCTCCCAGGCTGCCAAACACCTCGTCCGTTGAAACATGAAGGAACTTCTTTCCATCAGCATTTCCCTTCCAAACCTCGCGGCAGGCTTCCAGCAGATGGAACGTACCGACCACGTTGGTATGGATGAAGTCGCCTGGCCCGGTGATGGACCGATCCACATGCGACTCCGCAGCGAGATGCATGACATGGGTAATCTGGTGCTGTTGGACCACCGAAAGCACAGCATTCTTGTCTCTCAAATCCACTTTCGCAAAACAGTACTCAGGAGAAGCGTCCACCCCTTTCAGATTGTCCAAATGCCCCGCATAGGTCAGGCAGTCCAGGTTGACGAGCTTGGATACCCGCGCCGTTGCCAAAATATGCCGGAGGAGGTTGGAACCGATGAAGCCGGCACCGCCGGTCACTAGGAGATTCATATCGAGAAAATGTTTGTCAGATGTAAAACGGGTATAATTCTGATGGATTCTGCGCGGTCAGAGTTCGCAAACTTGCGCGAGACTCTCCTTCCAACCGGGTAGCTGGAGGCCGAAGGTCTTCTTCAATTTCTGGCAGTCGAGCACCGAATAGGCAGGCCGCTTTGCGGGAGTGGGATATTCGGGCGTGGTGATCGCCTGGATTTCCTTGCACGCTTTTTCCTGATCAGGCATTAAGCCCACAATAGCCTCTGCAAAGCCGTGCCAACTCGTGCTATCACCCGCGGCGAGATGATAAACACCATTGAAGGTGCTTGGCTTACCAGAGCTCCAGGCATGTTGAAGAGCGTACGCGGTGGTCTCAGCGATCATCCTGGACCACGTTGGACACCCCACTTGGTCACAAACCACCCTAAGCACTTGTCGTTCCCCTGCCAACCGCCGGATCGTCCTCAGGAAGTTCTGTCCACGAGCACCATAGACCCAGCAAAGCCTAAAGATGAGATGATCGCATCCGGTTTTCTGGATCCCACGATCCGCCGTCAACTTGCTCCGACCGTATGCACCAAGAGGATTGGGCACGTCATTCTCATGATAGGGCTCCCGCTTCGTACCGTCGAAGACATAGTCGGTAGAGTAATGGACCAGAAGCGCCCCAAGCCGTTTGACTTCTTCCGCCATCACGACGGGAGCACGTCCATTAATGCGAGTGCACAATTCCTCCTCCGTCTCAGCACGGTCTACTGCCGTGTAAGCAGCCGCATTCACCAGGATCTGGGGCGCGCAGGCGCGAATTCGTTCACGCAAAGCAGCTTCCTGGCAAAGATCGATTTCAGGATAATCTATGGAGACGATATCCGCCATCGGCGCGAGGGCTCGCCGAAGTTCGTAGCCTACCTGTCCAACTCGGCCGATGATGAGTATCCGTGGAGTAGAAAACATGACTTCGGAATGGTGTCTGTTTTAGGGGAAGATTTTCTCTTGGGGAAGCGAGTGGAAGGGGGTCCCTCGGGCGTCCTTCTCGGAAAGAATGGGATGTTCCACCGGCCAGGGAATCCCGATCTCAGGGTCGCTCCAGAGGAGCGTGGTCTCATCCTTGGGCGAATAGAGCTCGGTGCACTTGTAATGAAAAAGGGCGGTATCACTCGTTACGACAAACCCGTGGGCGAAACCAGGAGGAATATAGAACTGTCGCTTGTTCTCAGCGGAGAGACTCACCCCATGCCAGCGTTTGAAGGTGGGCGAACTCCGACGCAGATCAACGACCACATCCCAGACCTCTCCCTGCAGCACGGAGACCAGTTTGCCTTGCGGAGCGGGATTCTGGAAATGCAGTCCCCGAAGAATCCCGCGGCGGGACAAAGAAAGGTTATCCTGAACGAAATCCGGCAGAATTCCATGCTCCTTGTAGCGAGGGGCGTTGTAGCTCTCCATGAAAAAACCCCGGCTGTCGCCAAAGACTCTCGGCTCAAGGATCAGCAATCCGGGAAGCTCGCATACCAAGACGTTCATAAGCAGGGGTAAGGGTTAGGGCGCGGGATCCTCGTCCACCAGCGCCTGAAGGTAGGCCCGATACTCGCAATTGGGCATGCCGACAACGATGGCCTTCAGTTGATCTCGCGTGATGAATCCGCGGCGATAAACGGCTTCCTCTGGACAACCGATCTTGATCCCCTGCCGTTTTTCAATCGTTTGGACGTAGGCGGAGGCATCGTGAAGACTGCTGCTCGTCCCCGCATCCAGCCAGGCGAACCCGCGACCCAAGCGATGAACCTTCAACTGGTTCTGCTTGAGGTAAACCATGTTTACGTCGGTAATCTCCAACTCCCCCCGCGCGGAGGGCTTGAGAGCCTTGGTGATTTCCACGACCTGGTTATCGAAGATGTACAGTCCAGGGACTGCGTAGTTGCTCTTGGGCTGCTTGGGTTTCTCCTCGATCGAAAGCGCTCGCCCGTTTTCGTCGAATTCCACCACGCCGTATCGTTCTGGATCCTGGACATGGTATCCGAAGATGGCGGCGCCACCCTGAAACTCGGCAAAAGCTTTGGAAAAGACGTCACCCCCGTAAAAAATGTTGTCCCCCAGGATCAGGGTGACTGGATCAGACCCAATAAACGACTCCGCGATGAGGAAAGCCTGGGCGATTCCCGCAGGACGCGCCTGTTCGCGGTACTCCACTTTGATTCCCCAGGAACTGCAATCGCGGAAGAGTTGCCAAAACCTGGGAAGGTCCTGTGGGGTGCTGATCAAACAAATCTCCCGAATGCCGCTCTCGATCAGCGTGGTCAAAGGATAGTAGACCATCGGTTTGTCAAAAACCGGCTGGAGTTGCTTACTCGCCACCAGAGTCAGCGGGTACAACCTGGAACCAGCGCCACCAGCAAGAATAATTCCCTTCATCACGTTTTCGTGGACTATCCGCCCAAGTACCCAGGAAATCAAGAACCTCTTGGCGAACCCGATACGACTTCACTCACGATCTCCCCGTTCGCCAGGACCGTCTTGAGTAAGCTGCCAGGCGCCAAACCCTCGCCAGACCTTAGGATCGAGCCACTTTCCAGGTTTGTGGTGATACTGAACCCCCGTTCCAAGACTGATCTAGGATTGAGCAGACGCAACCGCTGCCGGGCACTTTCTACTTCCTTCGTCAAACGATCCATCCGCGTCTCCCAAAGCCGTTTCAACCTGGCCCCATCCGCAGCCAGAGCCTGCTCAGCTTGAGAAAGCCTGCGTTCCGGTCGAATCAACCTCCACCGCGTGGCCAGGTTCTGCAGCCGCGAGGAGGATCGCTCCAGGCAGTCTCGGACACACCGATCCAGTGTAATCGCCATCTCGTCCAAGTGCTGTGCCTGATCCCGGAGCCTTCTTCCTGGCTCCACTCGCCGCAGCCTTTGGGCAAGGCCGTCGAGACTCGACTGTGAAGATTCCACCATCTCTTCCACTCGGCGAGTCAGCAAATGGGCAAGTTCCGGCAGCCGCTGACGGCTCTCAAAGAACCCTTGGGTCAGAATTTCCGCCGCCGCGCTCGGAGTGGGCGCTCGGAGGTCAGCTGCGAAGTCACTGATCGTAAAGTCAATTTCGTGACCGACTCCTGAGACCACAGGAATAGCCGAGGCAACAATGGCTCTGGCAACGAGTTCCTCGTTGAAACTCCACAAGTCCTCAAGGCTTCCCCCACCCCGGGTCAGGAGAATCGCATCCAGTCCTCCGCGCCCGTCTCTCTTTTCCGCAGCAGACCACTGGTTGAGCGTGTCGATCGCTTCCACGATTTCGCCAGCTGCACCTTCACCCTGCACACGGCAGGGAGCCAGCACCAAGGAAAGCGACGGGTTCCTTCGTTCCACGACCGACAGAATGTCCTGAAGCGCCGCGCCCGTGGGCGATGTCACCAGGCCGATCTGCTCAGCGAACCGTGGGATCGGGCGCTTTCGTGCGGTGGCAAAGAGACCCTCCGCGTTGAGCTTTTGCTTCAGACGTTCGAACGCCAACTGCAGAGCACCCACTCCCTGTAACTCCACCTCGGTAACCCGGAGCTGGTATTGACCGCGCGGTTCATACACAGTGACCGCCCCGCGCAAGACTGCCTTGACGCCGTCCGCAAGAGCGCTCCGAACCGGCACATTCTCGTTTCGAAAAAGGACGCACTGCACCTGAGTCGTTGCGTCCTTCAAGGTGAAGTACATGTGGCCAGAAGACTGCAGGCGCAGGTTGCTGATCTCGCCAGAGACCCATACAAAGCCCATTTGATTCTCCAGCAGGGCGCGCACGCGACTGGTGAATTCGGCAACGGTAAACACGCGCCGCGTCTGCTTGGGGCCAAATAACTCCCCAAAATCCCATTGGTTTTGCACGTTCCGAGGCATAAACAAGCTGGATGGCTGCGTTCTAGGTCTTGGGTGCTGAAGACTGCTCCTCCGGGAGAGCCTCCGACACCCTCGCGATCCCAGTGGCTTTGCCGGTTTTCTCGTCCACATCCACCCGGACACCTTGGAGGAGGATCCGTCCTGAGGCCACCTCGAAGCGTTGTGGAGTGTTGTGCAGAAACCTCCGAATCACCGGTTCGATCTTTCTCCCAATGACGCTCTCATGAGGACCCGTAAAGCCCGCATCGCTGAGGTAGGCCGTGCCTCCCGGAAAGATCTGTTCGTCGGCCGTCTGGACATGGGTGTGTGTCCCCACCACCGCGCTTACTTTTCCATCCAACATCCGTCCCATGGCGATCTTCTCAGACGTGGCCTCAGCATGAATGTCCACGAAAAGGATCGGCGTCTCCAAGCGCAGACGATCCACTTCGCTTTCCATGCAGAGGAAGGGGTTCTCCAAATCAGGCATGAACACTCTGCCCTGCACATTCAACACCCCCACCTTGACGCCGGAGGTACTCTGCCAAATTGTGCTGCCCTTGCCCACTACGCCGTAGGGATAATTGAGAGGACGAATGATCCGACGGTCGGTCCGCAGCAACTCGTTAACCTCCTTCTGATCCCAGACATGGTCCCCGGTGGTGATCACATCCACTCCCATGCCATAAAGTTCCCCAGCTATCTTGGCAGTAATCCCCGAACCCCCAGCCGAGTTCTCGCCATTAGCGATCACCAAGTCGATCGCATCCCGCTGGCGTATCCCAGGAACAAGCAGTCTCACCGCCCTTCGACCAGGCTCGCCCACAATGTCACCGATGAAGAGTATTCGCACGGCCAAAGACTACCAGTGCCTCGCAACAACTTCCACCAAACACATTTCTATCCTCAGGATCCGCCCCCTGGCTGCGAGGCCTTGTCCAGCGCCTCCAATACCAGGCCCGGGCTCAAGAGCGTTGGCAGAACGATGGGCTCCCGGCTCGGATCGGCAGGAAAGACGACGACCAACGGCACTCCCGCGCGCCCAAAGCGTTTCAGTTCTTTCGTGATCTGGGGGCTGGGATCCGTATTGTCCGCCCGCAGGGCCACTGCGTGGATCGCTTTGAGTTTTTCCCGGACTTGCGGGATATCGATCGCCAGCTTCTTGTTCGCCTTGCACGTCAAGCACCATTTCGCGGTGAAGTCGACGAGCACAGGGCGCTTCGAAGCACGGGCCGCTTCCACCGCCTCCGGACTCCAATCGCCCCAGCGGATCCCATCCGGCGTGTCCTGATGTTCCCCAGAGGAGCGACTCGGCGGGGCCGGGTGACGCCAGTCGAGTTGGTTTTCCAGGAAGTACCCATAGCCTGCGGCAAGCAGAACCACAGCAGTCAGCGCCCCCAACCTAGCTTGGCGCCCTTCAGCCCCCTGTACAAACTGCCCCCAAACCCAAGCCACAACGGCCAGCACCACCAGAAACAGGCCAAGCCACAACCCGCCACCTTCCCCAAACGACCCGCCACAAAGGTCGTAAAGCCAAACAGAGGTAGCCAGCATCGGGAATCCCATACCGACCTTGAATCTTTGCATCCAGGGTCCCGGCCTAGGCAGAAACCGTAACCACTGCGGACGATAACTCAGCGCTACGTAAGGAGCCGCCAGACCCAGGGCGGTCGCCGTAAACACGAGAGCAATGACCCAGGAAGGCTGGGTGAAGGCAAAACCAAGCGCCACGGTGAGAAAGGGAGCTGTGCAGGGAGTTGCGAGTGCGGTTGCCAAAACCCCATTGAAGAAGGCTCCAACTCCCCCCTCCCGGCTGGCTAACCCCGCCGCGGCGCCCACGGCCCGTCCGCTAAGCGATACTTCGAAAACGCCGAAGAGGTTCAGGGTCACGAGCAGAACAATGCACAGGAGGGCGAGCCGAAAGACCGGATTCTGCATCTGCATCCCCCAACTGGCGCTCCCCCCACCTTCGCGCACGAGGATTACCATCCCTGCCAACACCATGAAGGATGCCCAAACCCCAACTGCGTACAGAAGGCCCAGCTTTCGTACCCGTTCAGGAGCCTCTTTGCTCTGGTGCACGAAGCCAAGTATTTTCAGCGCGATCACGGGGAGCACACAGGGCATCACATTCAGAATCAAACCACCAAGAAAGGCCAGCATCGCCATCCACCAAATGGATCCTATCCCGGGCTTCGCCGCCCTGGACTGGCCCGCGCCACCCACTGCAGGAGCCGCCGATGGCGCAGGTGCGGTGGCGATTCGCAAGACCACCTCCTGGGCCGCCACGTATTTGCCTTCAGCGCTCTCCTGCACCAGAATCCCTTCGATCGTTGCAGGCCAGGAGGCTCCGGACTTCGTCAACTCTTTGGCCAACTGAAACCTCCCTTTGACAGCCGGCGGAGTCACGACTGGAACAAGGACTTGGTAGGCGTCCTGAGCGAACGGCAGGAAGTCCGACGCTACAAAAGTCCCAAGTGCCACACCCGAAATCGAAAGCCTCTTCACCTCGGGCTTGGCACCGGGCTCAAGGACCACCGTTACATTCTCGACCAAACCTCCGGCTTTGGGAAGCTGAGTCTGCCATTTCTCGATCAGTGCCTCACCAGGCGCGGGCGCAGCTGCCTTTCCGACGGTGATTCCTAACTCAACGTTGGCCGAACCGGGCAGACAAGAGTCCTTACACTCGAGCCACGCCACTTTCCCTTTCAGCGTAACGGGTCCTTCGGCCAGCCCCTTGTCGAGTTCGATCAGGCAAGGAAGGATCACTTCTTTCTCATAGATGAACGTGGTGATTCCGCTGTCGACATACTTGGCAGGGATGGGCCATAGCAACGGGCCCACCTTAACCCCCTTGGGCAAATCCCATTCGACGCTCGTCGCATAACCCGATTCACCGGGGTTCCGCCAATAGACGTGCCACCCATCCTTCATCTTGAGCTGAACCCCCACCCAGAAACTCTCACCCGGCACCACGGCGGATCGAGCGCTCACCAGGCTCGCCTCCACCGAGGCTGACTGGGCCGCAACGGCCAGTAGTGCCAGCCCACAAAGCGTCACGAGCAGCTTGATTTGCCGGAAGACCCGGACGAAGCAGTGGTCAAAATGAGAATCCTGCATGGTAAAAGGTAAGTTGGCCATGGATCGCCACGTTCAATTTGCGCTACCGCCCATCAATAACGAGCCCCAAAATTGCTTTGAAATGACCAGACCGCAAGGTCTTTTGCAAAATCGCCTTGAGGGGAGGCTTGAAATGGGAGATAATGGCTTTGATAGGTTCAGTATCCCAACGCTATGGTTTCCAATAGTTTCCATTGGATCCGGACCGGAACTGAGGCGTTCTGTCTCATGCTGGAGGCGCTTGCCCACGCGAGGGAATCCGTGCGCCTGGAGACTTACATCTTCCGGGATAGCGATCTGGCTCGCAGATTTCGGGATGCTCTCTGCGCTGCCTCCGCACGCGGAGTGCGCGTCCAGGTGCTCTTGGACGCACTTGGTTCGCACGAACTGCCCCACTCCTTCTGGGATCCACTGACACGCGTGGGCGGCAAATTCCGATGGTTTAACCCGCTGCGACTCAGGCGCCTGACGTTCCGTGATCACCGCAAACTGCTGGTCACCGACGACCAGACCGCCTTTGTCGGGGGCTACAACATCGGCCCCGAGTATGAGGGGGATGGCCTGACGAGCGGATGGCGGGACTTGGGAATCCGGATTCTGGGTCCGCTGGCTCACGACTTAGCGCAGTCTTTCGACGCCATGTTTGCCAGAGCGGATTTTCAGCATCCCTGGCTAACACGCCTGCGGCGTTCGACTTCACGTCAAACCGTACTTGAAGAGCTTGCCCAACTGCTCTTGAGCGGCCCCGGCAGAGGACGCGATGGTTTCAAGCGCGCACTGCTGCACGACCTTTCCCACTCGCTCCACCTTCGCATTGCCTCCGCCTACTTCCTGCCCACCGGCCGGTTTCGTCGCGCCATACAGAGAGTCGCAAGGCGTGGAGGAAACGTTCAGTTGATCCTGCCGGGTAAAACGGACGTTGCCCTCGCTCAACTCGCCAGCCGCGCGTTCTACTACCCGCTCATGAGGGCGGGGGTACAGATTTTTGAATACCAGCCCCAAATCCTTCACACGAAGTTGGTCATCGTCGACGACGCCTGCTATGTGGGATCGTCCAATATTGACGCGCGAAGCCTGAACATCAATTACGAGTTGATGGTCCGCATTACTTGCACCGAGGCAGTTCAAGAAGCGAATAGCTGTTTCGAGGATCACCTGGCTCACTCGCAACGCGTTTCCCTGGAGGCTTGGGCCGGCACGCGCGACCTCTTCACTCGGCTGAAGGAGCGCTGGGCCGGGTTTGTGCTCGGGCGCCTCGATCCTTGGATCATGCGCTGGCAACTCAGCCAATGGAACCGTCGGATGCTGCCGAATCGTATCCAACGCAAACTCCCCAGCCCCATCAGTCCGGCGCGCCCTGCTTAATCCCCCGTCCCCTCATGCTCGAAACAGCTTTCCAAGCCGCTTTCCAAGCATGCGGCTGGCGATCAGCAGGCTGACCCCCAGGATCACCATCCCTACCACCCCCAACGCGCAAGCGATACTGTTGGCGTTGGGTTCGATTCGCCCCACCAGTTGGTAGATCGTCTTGGTTATGGGAAAATACTGTTCCCTCATGGCAAGAATCAGACTGTCGCTGACCTCCAGCATGGCAAAGGCGAAGGTGAGGATAGTGCCCCCCACCAGGTTGGCAGCCACCAGGGGAAGGGTGATCTTTCTAAAGGTGCGGAGCGGAGAAGCTCCCAGGTTCGCGGAGGCTTCCTCCAGGGCAATACTGGTCTGCTGGAACCCCGCGTACGCAGACCTGACGATGTAGGGGAGACGACGAATGCTGTAACCCACCACGAGCAGAAACGTCGGGTTCGTGCGGGGATTCAACCAGCTGACGTTGAAATCAAAACCCGCCACGTACCCGAACGCAAGAACCAGCCCCGGAACCGCCAGCGGGATCATCGAAAGCGCGTCGAGAAGGCCGACATACCGGAATCGTCCCCGCGTGAGGAGCCAGGCGATGGTGGTGCCCAACACTAGGTCCAGTCCCGCACTGAGGCTCGAATAGAAAAGGCTGTTCCTGATGCCTGCGGCAGTCTGGGAGTTCCCGAACACTTCGGCGTAGTTATCCAAGGTGTAACCCTGAGGCAGGGGGCTGAGAAACCACTGATCCGCAAAGGAATGAACCAAGACTGCAAAATGAGGCAGGATACTGATCAAGAGCAACAAGACCACGGAGGCGAAGGCAAAAATGCGCCTTTTCCCTGAAACCGGGGCGGAGCCTCCTACATGCCCTCGGGACATCATCTCGTATCGAGTCTGCCCCACCAAACGCCGCACAGCCATGAACAAAAGCACCGTCACCGACAAGACCAAGACCACCATCGCATATCCCAGTGGATTTGTGTTCAATTCCGTGATCGAGTCGTAGATCCGGACCGGAACCACCCGAGAATACCCGAACACAAGCGGAATCCCCAGATCGGTAAAGGACCAGATGAAAACCACGGCGCCTCCCGCAAACCAGCCAGGAAGGATCAAAGGAAAGGTGATGGTCCGAAAAACACGCCAGCCCGAGGCTCCCATACCCTGAGCCGCCTCGACCAGCACAGGATCGATGTTCGACATCGCCGCACTCAGATTCAGATACATCACTGGGTAGAGGCTCAGGGCTTGCAGACAAACAATCCCGCCAAGCCCCCCTCCACCCAGCCAATCCACTGGATCATGGGCCGAAAGCAAACCCAGATCCATGAGCAACAGGTTCAGCGTACCGAATTTTGCGAACAGCTGCTTAAAACCGATGGCTCCCACGAACGGAGGTAACACCATGGGTAGAAGAAGCGCCGCCCCAAGGACGCTGTGCAGCGGTAGCCGCATGCGCGTCATGATGTGAGCCACTGGAAGCGCGAGTACCGTGGCCAAAAGGGTGCAACTGGTCGCCACGCAGAGACTGTTCCGAAGGGCCTCCATTTCCAGCGGACTCCGTAGCATCATACCGAAGTGGCGCAGGGTAATCTGCCCGCCGGAAATGAACGCCTGAGACAACATCCAGCCCACGGGGTAGATCAGAAAGACGCCAAAGAACAGCAACAGCACGAAAGCCAAGCCCCAGCGTCCCCAGTTCATCGCCCGCCCCCTCCAAGAGAGCTGGCCCCGATGACTCGTGCTTCACGTGAGATTCCCATGTGAAGTCCAAAATCGCGAGAACGCGTTCGATGCCATAATTCCGCAGCCGCACTCATCTCATGACTCTCTCTCTTCGATCACCAAAAACCTTTGCATGCTAGCTCAGCCTCGTACACACTCAAGCGCGGATGATGTCGCCAGCAGCCCTCGTCTACAACCAAAGCTTGGTGGCGGGAAACCAATTGGTCAATCGCCTCCACGATATGGGATACCGAGTCCACACGACCTCGGACTTGGAGGCATTGCCCAACCTGGCAGCGCAGCTGAAACCGATGATCTTCTTTGCAGGGCTGGGAAGCAAGCCGACAGAGGTTCTCCGGGCTATCCGCAGCCTCAAGTCGAGCTCAGATACCACTCATATCGCCATCATCGGTACCCTGGCGGCAGATGACCCTGATTTAGCGGAAAGTGCCCGTGCGGCTGGAGCTAGCCTAATCGCCAGCGAAGGTGCCCTCCTTGTCCAGTTGCCTCAGCTTATCGAACACGCCTTGGAAGTCTGATCCGATTCGGCAATGTAGATTCCGCTTTTCGTGGAGCCTGCTCCAAGGCATGATGTCCCCGTCTCTTCTCGAATCATGAAAATCGTTTTAGCATACTCTGGCGGCCTGGACACCTCGGTGATCCTGTCGTGGGTCAAAGAAAACTACAACTCAGAAGTCATCGCTTTCTGCGCAGATATTGGTCAGGAAGAAGAACTTACAGGCCTGAAGCCTAAAGCACTCAGCACAGGTGCCAGCAAGATCTACGTGGAGGACCTCAAGGAAGAATTCGCCAAGGATTTCATCTTTCCCATGATGCAGGCGGGTGCCATCTACGAGGGCCAGTACTACCTCGGAACCAGTATCGCCAGGCCCCTGATCGCCAAACGAATGGTTGAAATTGCACACAAGGAAAAGGCCGATTCGATCGCGCATGGGGCCACTGGCAAAGGAAACGACCAGGTCCGGTTTGAACTCACCGTCGCGGCTCTCGCACCAGAACTCCAGATAATCGCCCCTTGGCGCGACGCCTCTTTCCGAACCCAGTTTCCGGGTCGCAAGGAGATGATTGACTACTGCGACGAGAAGAAGATCCCGGTTGAGGCAAGCGCCAAGAAGCCCTACTCGATGGACCGTAACCTTTTGCACATTTCCTACGAGGCCGGAATCCTCGAGGACCCTTGGCTGGATGCCTTTGCGCCAAACAACAAGGCGATGTTCAAACTCAGCGTTTCCCCGGAGGACGCCCCTGACAAGTCGGAGTACATCACTCTGGATTTCGTCAAAGGCAATTGCGTGGCCGTCAATGGCAAAGCGCAGAATCCCTATGGGATAATGAAGACGTTGAACCGGCTCGGTGGAAAACACGGCATCGGCCGGGTCGATATGGTCGAGAACCGGTATGTCGGGATGAAATCCAGAGGTGTCTATGAAACGCCGGGTGGCGCAATTCTGCACTTCGCTCACCGACAAATGGAGAGCATTACTATGGACCGCGAAGTCATGCACTTGCGCGATTCGCTGATTCCTCGTTACTCCGAGCTCGTCTACTACGGCTTCTGGTTCGCACCTGAGCGATTGGCTCTTCAGGCCCTGGTCACGGAGAGTCAGAAGCACGTTACCGGCACGGTCCGACTCAAGCTCTACAAGGGCAACGTCATGACAGCCGGCCGCAAGTCTCTCGTGAGCCTCTACAATCCGCAGATTGCCACGATGGAATCCGATCCAACGAAAGCCTACAACCAGGACGACGCCACGGGTTTCATCCGCTTGAACGGGCTCCGTCTGCGGGTCGGAGCGCAGGTGCATCGCAAACAAAGACGCTCCAAGTAGGCTATAAGCTATTCGTCAAGAGATCTTTGCAGAAGCCTATCCGCACTCTTTGGTGGCTTTGTGGCGCATCAGTAAGTCAGGTTTTGGCTCCGAGATAGCCGGCCTTGACGGAGTTGCGTCTTGAGTCTCGTATTGCCCCTCTGGGCCCGATCCGTTAAACTCTTCTCGCTATTGAGCCGATATAAGCAAGGATATGTCGATGCGTCACAGGCTTTTGCTGTTGGATGACGACCCTGACATGCTGGAGATCTACCGTGAGACACTCCAGCGCCTCAGGACTCAGCCGATTGTACAAACAGCCACCAACGGGCCTCGTGCTATTGCGATGCTCGAGGAGGAGTCCTATTCGCTGCTCATCACCGATTTTAGCTTGCCACGCATGGACGGTTTGCAGGTTCTCGCAGTGGTTCGAAGGAGGTGGCCGCAACTCAAGACTGCGGTCATGAGTTCGGTCGCGGACGAGGACTTCAAGCGTCGAGCGCAGGGAATGGGGATCGATCTTTACTGCGAGAAGCCAACGACGAGTAAGGAGATCGAGGTCTTTCTGCAACGGCTGGACGAGCTGGTATCGGCGGACGAGGCAGTGGATGTTCCTCATCCGGCCGGCACTTCGCTCCAGGAGTTGTTGCGCTTGGAGGCTTTGTCCAGAAACTCTTGTGTCATCCGATGTTCCCAAGGGGGCTTATCGGGAAAGCTGTGGATTCAGAATGGCGAGGTGATCGATGCGGCCCTAGCTGACCTCCAGGGGCAAGACGCCCTCGATCAGCTGCTCATCTGGAAGAATCCCGTATGCGAGGTCCTGGCGCCGGAAGACTCACGTCCCAAGCGAATACTCCCGGCTTCCGGTGGACCGTCCTCTCCTTCCGCCCCCGTTGAGAATGCTGCTCGCCTCCCCTTGTTCCGCCCCCCTTCGGAGGAAGGCTACCACGCCCCGGCCGCGGAGCCGACCGGTGGTCCTCCCAGCGATTTGGAAACCGATATCAGCCTGGCCGAGTTCACCCGCTTGGATGGCGTTCACCTTGTGCTGAGCGCTCGTAGGCCTGTCCAAGAGGGCCTTGACTCGGCGCCGCGGATTGACTCCTGGGGGGCTGAGAACCCTGACGAACTGGAGCGGTGGTGCTCGGGCGCAATCAAAGGATTCAATCAACTGGGCTCGGAACTGGAGTTGGAGTCGGTAACGCATATCGAAGTCCTCACCCCCGCAATGCGACTTTCAATCGCTCCCAAAGCCGGGAATTTGGTCTGCGTCGGTTTTGATCGCACGATGGCTCCTGAAAGCGCCCGTGAAACCCTCAAATTGATCCTCTCCAAATGGGTTTCCTAAGCCGGCTTTTCCAAGGAAACAAGAAGCGCCAACCAGCCCAGCTGGCGGGCGGAAGCTATACCATCGACAGCAACGGCAAAGTCATCTCGTCGACCCTCCCAGGTAATTTCCCGAGGGAGACCATGGATCACTTGAGCCGCGCCATGCTGAACGCCCTACGCAGTTCTCAAATGGCGCAACTCCGCATTGAGGAGTTCACCGTGCACTATCCCGGTTTCAAGATAACCGCCCGAGTACTTCGCTCTGGTGCGATCATTTTTTTGGTCCCCAGGCCCCACGCAAACCACAAGCCCTCCCCCCACCACTGACCCCATGAGCAACCAGAGCAAGAAACTGGAAGAGGTGATCGCCCACCTTGAGCATTTCGTCGAATGCTGGAAGCAATTCAACCACTACTTTGGCCTGGCCCGAGCCAAGCACTTCGCCCAGGAAGACGAGGACCAGTTTCTCGAAATCAAGAGCGTCGTCACTCAAGAGCTGGAATGGATCCTAAACCGAATCGAAGGCGGCCTGCCCAGCAAGGAAGAAGTCCACAATCTGATCGCCGCCGCCCCATCCATTCGCTTCATGAGCGAGTTGAACGAAGGAGGGTTGAAGGCCCTCGAGGCACAGTGGCACAAGCTCTTTATTAGCTGGCAGTCGATGCTCGGCCAACTCAAAGTGCAAATGGAGCAGTTGGGTGGCCAGTCGAGGTGGTCCTTCTTTGGCCGCAAGAAGTGACTCTCCGGACCTCCCGTACCACGCGGGTTTGGGGATGGTAGCTCAGGCTGAGCCGACGCCGAGAAGGGAATACTTGGAAAAATCAGGGCGTTAGTGCATATTCCTTACATGAACCAAAGTCGAAGAGCGTTTCTCCAAACCACCGGGGCCATGGTCGCAGCGTCGGCTTTGCCCCTCACCGCCGAGGCGGCTGCCGCACCCCGTCTGCCGCGGATCAAGCTCGGAATCGCGTCCTATTCCTACTGGCATTTCCGGCCACCCAAGGTCTCGATCGAGACGGTGATCGAGAAGGCTGCCGCCATCGGGGTGGAGGGCGTGGATATCCTCCATCGCCAGATGGACATTCCGGAAAAGGAACCCCTGACGGCGGAAGGACGCTCCTACTGCCAGAAACTGAAGCGTCACGCTTTCCGAAATGGAATTGATCTCGTCTGTCTGTCGACCCACCAAAATTTCGTGTATCCCACTGCGGATGAGCGCGAGCGGAACATCCAGCATACGGAGAAGTGCATCGAAATCGCCTACGAACTGGGGGTGCCTTGCATTCGACTCAACTCCGGCCGCTGGAACACCATTAGTTCCTTTGATGACCTCATGAAGGCCAGGGGAGAAGAGCCCATCATGCCTGGCCACTCTGAGGCCGAGGGCTTCCAGTGGTGTATTGATTCAATAGGCCATCTCCTGAAAAAGGCCGAGCAATGCGGGGTCATTCTCGCCCTCGAAAACCACTGGGGTCTCACCCGCACCCCCGCCGGGCTGACCCGCATCCTGGACGCCCTCCCTTCACCCTGGCTGGGAGCACTCTTGGACACCGGCAATTTTCTCGAAAATCCCTACGACAAACTCGAGGCGCTGGCCAAGCGCGCCGTCTACGTCCAAGCTAAAACCTACTACGGCGGAGGGGAGTGGTACACCCTGGACCTGGACTATCGGCGGATCGCCCGAATTTTCACTGCAGCAGGCTACACCGGCTACGTCTCAGTGGAGTTCGAAGGGAAGGAGAACCCTGACACGGCCGTTCCTAAGAGCATCGCCATGCTCAAGAAAGCCTTCCAGCGCTAGTGCGCATCCTAAACGAGCGCCTGGTGGTTTTGCTCGCGGAGAGGATTTGCTCCACGGAGACCGCCAGTTAATCGGGCAGTTCCTCCCCCGAGGGTTCGGGCAGGAACCGACTCAGGAGAAGTCCCCCAAGGAACACCGCCAACCCCACTGCAGCGGCGGTATACGCCAGCTTTGTCGGGGCAAAGGAACGGTCCGGCGTTACCGCAAGCGTTGCTGTCAACCACGCGAATGAGGTGCCGATCATTCTGCCCCCAATGTTGGCCGCAAAGCTCTCCCCCAATCCGCGAAGGTGAAGCGGGTACACCCGAGGAAGGTAGTTGCCCCAGAAGCTGAACTGGGCAATCGTCATCATGGCAGCCACCATCAGAGACAAGTGAAGTGCCGTAATCGTCATGCTCCCACTGCCAAGCGGGACTGTCAAAAGCAGCGGGTTGTGAACGGCGAACACCGCAAAGGTCAAGGGCATCACAATGGCACCGGGAATCAGGAACACCCTCAACAGCTTGACTCGACTCGCAATCCGAACAGCCAAGACCGCAAGAAGACATCGACCGAGCAATCCGCCCACCTCCTGCCACTTGGTGTAAGTGGCTGCTGTCGATTGTTCGATCTTCCGCTGTTCCGGAACCGGCTTCCCGGCGACCTGCGCTTTGACCTCGGCCAGCCCGGGCACAATTCTAGGAATGTGCTGAATGGCTCCAAAGGCAGCCCCGTAGGCCAAGGCAAACATCAATGTGGTGATCACCGTGGTCCTCCTCAACTCCGGCGAGAACAATGCCGCAAGGCTCGGCCGCTTGAGTGTCCCCTCCGCCCGTCGGCGCTGCCATACCGGTGACTCAGGCAAGAATGGCCGGATCAGCATAAGGGGAATGGCAGGAATCAGGCCCGACATCAGGGTGTAGCGCCAAGCGGCATGAGGATCTTTCACCAACCCCAGCCATGCCAGCATGGAATCCGCCCCGCCGATGGCTGGTAAACGAGGCCCCCAACTCAAACAAAGCCCGTAGGCGACCGCCACCATCAAACCTCCGAGCGAACCAAAAGCCTGAGTGTAACCAAGCACTTTCTCCCGCTGCTCGGAACTCCCGAATGATTCCGCCAACCAGGCGACCGCCGCCACAAACTCCACGCAAACTCCAATGAAAGTCGTGGTTCTTAGAACCAACAGCATCCACATGCTGGTCGAAAAACCAGCCAAAAACGCTGAACCGGCATACAGCAGAATGCTGTAGGTCAACACGCGCCTCCGGCCGAACCGGTCGGTCAGGTACCCTCCCAGCAAGCCAAAAGCGCCCCCTGCAAACGCCGGCATATAGAAAAGGCGACCCACCCATACCCCAAACTCGGGCGACCCCGGCGCCGCACCCACCAACTCCACAATCGCCGGCCCCACAATGAGGGGCAGCATCAGAAGTTCATAGGTGTCAAAGGCAAAGCCGATCGACGCAATGATGCAGATCAGCCATTGCGTGACGGTGAAATGGGGAGGACTGATGCGAGGGAAAGTCATGAAACAACTAGACTTATAGATCTATTATACTTCTTATAATTATAACGGAGTTAAATTTAGCAGAATAAACCCCGCCGTCAACTCTTTGCCTCGCCCTTCTCGCAACCAGCCGTGGATCACTCTCTGCTTGAAATGGCCAGCCCCATCCCCGACAAGTTCCCTCGTGAGTAAGTATACCGATATCCGCGTCCTGGGTGCTTCCCTGTACTTTTTGCCGGTTCAAACGCGCCTGCCACTGAAGTTTGGGCCAGAGACTCTCACCCATGTCACCTGCGCCAGGGTCCACGTTCGCGTCATCGACGGCCACGGGCGTGTGTCGGATGGATGGGGCGAAACTCCCCTCAGTGTGCAATGGGTCTGGCCTAGCCGAATCTCGATCTCGCTCCGTGAGGAGGCGCTGCGCCGTTTCTGCGCCCTGTTGGTGGAGGCATGGGTCGGCTTCAACGAGCAAGCCCACCCAATCGAGCTTGGATTCGACTTCGCTCGGGAGGTCCTGCCGTCTCTCCTGGCGAAATCGAATCTCCACGCGGCCAGCCCGGGAGAGCCTATTCCCTGGCTGGCGGCACTCGTGTGCTGCTCCCCTTTCGACCAGGCGATCCACGATGCCTACGGTCACAGCCTGCAACGCCCGGTCTATGAGACGTACAGCGGCGAGTTCATGAACCGTGATCTGGCCGCCTTCCTTCAGCCAGCGGACGATACGGCTGTCACCTTCTCTTCTCGCTATCCGAGTGATTTTCTCAGACCGAAACCCCTAACACGACTCCGCGCCTGGCACCTCGTGGGAGGACTAGACCTTCTGGAGGCCTCCCAGGCTACCGGGGAGGAACCCCGCGATGGGTATCCGGTCTTCTTGCACGACTGGATCACTCGAGACCAACTGAAGTGTCTCAAAGTGAAACTTCGGGGAAATGACGCCCAATGGGACTACCACCGGCTCGAAGCCGTCGGCTCCACCGCTCTGCAGCACGGCGTTGACTGGCTCAGCGCCGATTTTAACTGCACCGTTCTGAGTCCGGAGTATGTCAATGAGATCCTGGATCACCTCCGCGAGGAGCACCCCCGGCTTTACGGGATGATTCTCTACGTGGAGCAACCTTTCCCCTACGACCTCGAGCAACACCGCATCGATGTTCACAGTGTTTCCGCCCGCAAGCCCCTATTTCTCGACGAAAGCGCTCACGACTGGCAAATGGTGCGCCTGGGCCGAAGCCTGGGCTGGAATGGGGTCGCCCTCAAAACCTGCAAGACACAGTCTGGAGCCTTGCTCACAGCTTGTTGGGCTCAGGCACATGGGATGTCGCTCATGGTGCAGGACCTCACGAATCCCATGCTGGCCCAAATCCCGCATCTATTGCTAGCTGCCAGCGCCGAAACCATCATGGGAGTGGAAACAAACTCCATGCAATTCTATCCCGAAGCGTCCCGGGCGGAAGCCACAATCCACCCAGGCCTCTACCAACGCGTGGGTGGCACAGTCGATTTACGTTCTTTGCGCGGCCCCGGGTTCGGCTACCGCCTCGCGGAAATCCGCAGGATCCTACCCCCGGTGGCTGCGGAAGCAGGAGGCTAGGAAAAGCGCGGAGCAGCTCTGCCAAGCCTGTTAGCTAAGCAACCGCAATACTGCGTTGAGAGCACTGTTCGCCCGGGTGAGCATGGCGTTGCTCAGTTTTTTTGGGGCTTTTGCATTGACCGCAACCCTGGGAGCAGCTAGACTAATTCCCAGAATGATGATTCGGGTCAACTTGGTGCTCAGCGTACGGGTAGTCCTCCTGGACTGCGCGGCCTGAGCGATTTGACCCGTTGCTGACAGGCCGCCCGCGGTTCCAATGAAAGGGACGCGGGTTTTCGGTTTTGTAGGGCCTGTGGACCAACCGGCGCTCCGTGATGGAGCCCAAGTAAACTAGTCTGCCATGCGACATACCATATCGGTGCTCGTGGAAAATAAGTTCGGCGTGCTGACCCGGGTCGCCGGACTCTTCAGTGGCCGTGGATTCAACATCGACACGCTGAATGTGGCTCCTACCCAGGACCCGAACACTTCCCGGATGACCATCGTAACCCGAGGAGATGACGCTACCCTGGATCAGATCGTAAAGCAGTTGAACAAGTTGGTGGATATCATCAACGTCAATGACTTCAATGAGGGGGAATTCGTGGATCGAGAGTTGGTCCTGGTCAAGGTGGGCGTGAATTCCACCACGCGTTCTGAGGTAATGCAAGTGACCGATATTTTTCGCGGCAAGATCATTGACGTGCAGCCCACCAGCCTAACGGTCGAGGTCACCGGAGATGAGAGCAAAGTGGAAAAGTACATCGAGCTCATGAAGCCTTTCGGCATCATCGCCCTGACCCGCACAGGCAAGATCGCACTACCTCGCAAGTGATTGAGAAGATTACCTTTGAGCCATTTCTGTTGACGGGGTGGCCCCTGTCAGTAGGATGGATCGCGTATCGGATAGAGTAAACTAATCCTCCGTTTGATGAAAGCTGCTTCTTTGACCTCGGTGTCCACAGACGGCTCAATCAAGAAAGCGGAGACGTACTAATCGAAAAGAAAAATCATGGCAATTATCAACTTCGGTGGTGTGAAAGAAGAAGTCATCACCCGGAAAGAATTCCCACTCTCCAAGGCGCGCAAGACCCTCAAGAACGAGGTCATCGCCATCATCGGGTACGGCGTCCAAGGCCCTGCCCAATCGCTGAATCTGCGCGACAACGGTTTTAACGTCATCATTGGCCAAGCCAGCGCCTTCAAACGGGACTGGGACCGAGCCCGCAAAGACGGATGGGTCCCAGGTAAAACCCTCTTCGAAATCGAAGAGGCTGTCCGCCGGGCCACGGTGGTCCAGGTCTTGGTTTCGGATGCCGCGCAGCGCGCGATCTGGCCCGCCATCAAGGCGAACCTGCAGCCGGGTGCCGCTCTCTACTTCTCCCATGGCTTCTCTATCGTCTACAAGGACCAGACCAAGGTGATTCCTCCACCCGATGTGGACGTGATCATGGTCGCCCCCAAAGGCTCCGGAACTTCCGTTCGCCGCAACTTCCTTTCTGGAGCCGGCATCAACTCTAGTTTCGCGGTCTTCCAGGACGCTACCGGCAAGGCAAAGGAACGCTGCCTCGCGCTGGGCATCGGCATCGGCTCCGGCTATCTGTTCCCAACCACGTTCGCCCATGAAGTCACCAGCGACCTCACTGGGGAACGCGGCGTCCTGATGGGTGCGCTGGCGGGAGTCATGGAAGCTCAATATGACGTGCTGCGCGCTGGCGGTCACAGCCCGAGCGAGGCCTTCAACGAGACGGTCGAGGAACTCACCCAGAGTCTGATCCGGTTGGTGGATGAAAACGGCATGGATTGGATGTACGCCAATTGCTCTGCCACCGCGCAACGCGGGGCTCTGGATTGGCGGCCCAAGTTCAAGAAAGCGGTCCTTCCTGTTTTCAAAGAACTCTACAAGCGCGTCAAGACCGGGAAAGAATGCGCCCGGGTGCTGTCTGCTTGCGGCAAGCCTGATTACCAGAAGCAGCTGACCAAGGAACTCGCGGTCATCGGAGACTCTGAGATGTGGCAGGCCGGCAAAGCCGTGCGCGCGCTCCGTCCCAAGGAGCTCGCCAAGGCCATCTCCAAAGGCACCAAGGGTGTCACTGGCCGCGCCAGCAACTAGCCTCAGAACACGATCCTTTCCACGGGGACGGCTATAAAGCCGTCCCCTTTTTGTTGCAGCAGAGGCGAGAAAGAGACATGATGTCCCCATTCGGCGGCAAATGGAGCTGCCTGTATCCTATGGACCGAACCCCGACTTCCCATCTCCGAGCGCTTTCACACCGCATCTCCCCCACCCTGCCGCTCCTCCTGATGGCGCTGCTTGCGCTCTCCGCGAGATCCCAGTCAGCAGACGCTTTTGCCTCTTCCCACTGGGCTCTTCTCAACACCAATGGCATCGTGGAAGCGGCTAGGGAAATCACAGCCGACCAATACCCAGACTGTGACGAGGCAATCGTGGATCGTCGACTGGTCCGCGTCTACCGAGAGGACGGAACGGGGGAAGCCCAAGAGGAGTCGTTCATCAAAGTCTTAACCGAAAAAGGGAAACGCGAAAACCGCACCCTCAGCTATTCGTATCAGCTTCCCTACGGTTCCGTGGAAGTGTTCAAGGTCGAGTTGATCAAGCCCAATGGACAGACGGTCCCGGTCGATGTGGCATCGAACTCGAAGGAGATGGTGGATGACAGCCAAATGGGGATGAATATCTACGATCCAAACAGCAAAGTACTGAGGGTCAACCTCCCGGGGGTGGAAATTGGGGATATAATCCACAACGTGGTCCGCACGCGAATCCTCCGCCCCATTCTACCCGGTGAGACAGCTGACTCCACCCTGATGGAGGAGGCAGCCTACCTTCGTCACCAGGTCTTTGAGCTCTATGAACCGAAGGGAAAGCCTCTGGCCTGGAAAGTAGTCCGAAACCCAGCGGACAAAACACTCACCTACACTACGGAACCGGGGCCCGGCGACACGGTTCGACACCGGTGGGAGGCCTCCCGTGTTCCACGCATGTTTCCGGAGCCAGGGATGCCCTCGGCCGACAGGGTGCTTCAGCGGATCCTCGTCAGCACCACGCGCGATTGGAGCGAGGTTTCCAAGTGGTACTGGAAGGTCTGCGAACCTCATCTCGACGCGACGGTACCGGAAATGAAAGAAATGGCCGACAAGCTGACGGCGACCGCCAAGACCGACCTGGAACGGGTGGAGGCGGTCTTTTACTATGTCTCTCAGAAGATCCGCTACATGGGTATCACGCCGGAGAAAGACCGACCCGGTTTTGAGCCTCATGATGTCCGCTTGACCTTCGAGAACAAGTACGGCGTGTGCCGTGACAAAGCGGCTTTGCTGGTGTCCATGCTACGCCTGGCTGGTTTCAAAGCCTACCCAGTCCTGATTCTCGCGGGCGGGAAGAAGGATCCGGAGGTGCCAGACCCCGGATTCAACCACGCGATCGTGGGGGTCGAGTTGACCCCCAAAGAGTACACCCTCATGGATCCCACCGATGAGAATACCAAAGATCTGTTTCCAGCCTATCTCGGCAACTGCAGTTATCTGGTTGCATGCCCGGAAGGAGAGACTCTCAGAACAACGCCCGTCATCCCCGCCGAAAAGAACCTCACGCGCATCCGCACCACCGCACGGCTCGAACTGGATGGCTCGCTGTCCGCCACTGCCGAACTCATTTTCGAGGGGGTGAATGACAACAGCATTCGAGGAGCCTTTGCGCGGATGAAACCGGATGAACAACGCCGGGTGCTCGAGGGCTTGGTCAAAGTAATCATCCCAGGGGCCAAACTAGGTGACTGCCTTGTGACCCCTGAGAATATGCTCGACACCTCCGTCACCCCCAAGATTCGCGTCAGCTTTACAGCCGAGGGCGCCACGGTATTCGGAAATGGCAAAACCATCGTGAACCTTCCCTGGTTCGGCAAGCGCCTTGGGGTGGTCAGTTCGATCGTCGCCGCCGCGGGTCTGGAAAAACGAAAGTACCCACTCGTCACCGGCCTGGCTTGTGGAGTGCAGGAGGATCTGTCGATGGAGCTGGGAGAAGGCTTTACTGGAGCCGTCTCACTGCCTTCAGGCGATCCCGTCGAGAACTCTGGAATCACTTTCCAACAGCACGTCGAGTTCAAGAATGGCACTTTACTGGGATCCCGTGTTTTCCGTCTGAAGACCCCTGAGTTCTCGCCCGAAGAGTATCTGGACCTCAAGCGCATGCTGAAATCGATCGACTATGACGAGCGAAAGCAGGCCGTGCTAGCTGCTGCCAAACCGCCCCCTTCGAATCTCAAGATGCGACCCCACGCCTCCGCGCCCGCTCCCGTGGAGTCGGATGTGGAATTGTTGGAAAGCCGCATCGACCTCAGGGTCGAACCGGACGAGACCATCGTTAGGCATGGATCCTTCAAGAAACGGATCCTGAACTACAGCGGCAAGAAATCAGAAGCCGAGTTCCGGATCTATTACAACCCGGCGTGCCAGAACGCCAAGATCGTGAAGGGCACTGTCACCTCCACCAACGGACTGCGGCAGGAGTTATCCCCTCAGGAAATCAATATCATGGATGCAGGGTGGAATGCTTCCGCGAAGCGGTACACGGGCGGCAAGACGCTGGTCGCCAACCTCCCTGGGGTGGACGTGGGATCGGTCATTGAAGTTGAGTACGAAACCACCTCGAAAGGCCAACCGCTGCCTGCGATCCACGAGGTCTTCCAAAGCGGCGATGCGCTGAACAGCAAGATCGTGAAACTTCACATTCCGATCCATATCGCCTGCCAGCGCACTTTGTTCGGTCCTTCGGGCCTCATTGCGGAGCGCGTTACCTCGAACGCAACCCACCTTGAACTGGAGTGGGAGGCAAAAGATGTCAAGGCCTTACCAGATGAGCCCTCGACACCCCCGCTCTGGGCTTTCGCCGCCCAGGCCTGGCTTCAATTAGGCGACCCCACCAACCGTCTGCAAAGCCTCCATCGCGCCATGATGGAGCGATCCCTCCAAAGCACTCAAGTAGCAGTCCTGGCCAAGACTCTGACTGCTCCCGCAAAAACCCGGCTAGAGGCCCTGCAAACCATCCGGGATCACGTCGCCAAGTCGATCCGCGTTGCTGGACCTTCTTTCCGTGAACTTCCCCTCAAGGAACTATCTCCGGCCGACACCACCCTCGCCGAAGGTTACGGCCACGTCGCCGACCGCGCGATTCTCCTGCACGCCATGCTCACCGCAGCGGGTTTTCAGCCCGAATGGATCTTCACCGGTTCGCTGCCGGAGACCCCTGGGCTTACCGATATCGTCAAACAGAAAAGGATGCTGTCAGAATTCGATTTCTTCCTCGTCCGAGTCCAACTGGATGGTAAAGTCTACTATCTCAACGACACCGACCAATACGCGCGCATCGGCTCCACAGCCAATGATGGCCGGATCGCGATCCGTATGAGCGATCTGTCTTACGAAACCGTGCAACCCATCCCGGAGTGCGCGGACAAATCGGAGACGCAGTACAGCATCAGCCTGTCGGACAACGGGCAAGCTCGGATCACAGTGACGTACCAGTATTTTGGCTCGCACTTCGACTCCAAGAAGCGTTTCTTTGCGGAACTCCCTCCAGAAAAGCGCCGGCGCTACCACCAGAACCTCATTGCCCAGATGACACAGGGCGCCCGCCCTGTTGGCGACCTTGTCACCCAGTTTGATCAGTATCCAGGACGCGAGGAATTCGCGGTTGAAATTGACCAGTACGCGGTCGTAGACGGCACATTCTACACTTTCGAGTTACCGTACGGGGTCGGGATGTTCGGCACGCGCCAGGATCAGCGGGTTCTCCCCCTCTTCTCCAGCCAGCAGGGCGAGTCCAGCATACGAACCCACATCGACCTGCCGGCTGGATTTCGAAAGGTCGATATCGCTCCTGTCTCCCAGGAGTTCCAGGCTCCCCTGGGTGCCGGTGTTGCCATCACCCAGTCCAAAGCCGCTGCCGGCCAGTGGCAGGTGCTCACCACCCGAACCTGGAGTCCGAGCGTGATTCCGCCGGAAGACTACCCAAGACTCGTAGAGATCGAGACCGAACTTAGCCGACCCAATACTCGAACTTTCTTGTTGGAAAAGTAAGGGGTGGTGGATGCCCGGCAGGTGCCCCACCCACCCTCTTTACTTGCGCCAACCACTTGTCTCAATTCGCTTGAATTCACCCTGGATTTCAGTGCCTTCATAGAACGAGAGCCAACCGCGCAGTCGGACGGTTTCACCAGGCTGGCAATCGGGGAACTGGGGATCTGAATGAAGGCAGGGACACAGTTCATTCCCCCAACAACGCTGAACCGGATCCCAAGCGGTTACAATCCATCGTCGGCCATCTTCTGAACGGACAGCGGCGTAAGGAGGTTCAAAAACCTTGTTCGTACTCGTCAGGGTACCGAACCCAGCGGCGTATCCCAGCATGACGCAATTCTGAACGCGCAGACCCGAAACCCCCTCCACGCTACCGTTCCTAAGCCACAGCTCCATGCGTACTTCCGTCGGCGTGGGACACACTCTGGCTCCAAAAGCGACGCTATTGGGCAGACTGCGCTCGGCGTCGAGGCTGCCATCGCTCCGCCGATTCCACTCCAACTGCGGCAGCTTGGCACCCTGCAAGTCCCACAGGGTTGGAATGTGCGTGTGTGCCAGGTAGATCAAGCCGAGGTTGGAGAAGATCGCCTCAGGCACGTCCACCACTACATAGCCCCCACCATCCCAGGGAGCAAACACGCTGACCTTCGTCTCCCGCTGCGGCATTAGCGCTCCTTCGAAAAAACCCAGGCGCGGATGCCGCCCTCCCGGATAGGGAAGCACGCGCAATGGTTCGGAGGGGGCACGGCTCGGCACCACCCCCTCCTGGAGCTGAAGCTTGCGGGACGCACTTGCGATTTCCTCCAGGGTCAAGCCTGTGGCCAGACTGACCTCTCCTGGAGAAAAGCGATGGAAGGAGATCATGTTTTCCAACCAATACCGCAGCTCGGCTTCGCTCAAAGGTCGACGGTAGTCGGCAAGCAGCTGGCTCAGTTGTGTACGCAACGAGCTGGGCGTCTCGTTGGCGTCGGCCCACACCCAAGGGATCTTGAACATTGCCGGAGTGACCTTTGCGCTGACCAATCCAGGCTTGAAAAGACCCGCCTCAGCGAGCGTGGTGCCTTGCGGGCTCAAAATGAAACTGTCGCCGTAGCCCACGAGGCCTGGGCGGTCCGACCTCACAATGTTGGCACGGGCCACCACCATCTTGAGCTGGCACGCCAGGCCAACGTGGCAGTTTCTCACCCAAATGCGGTGATCGTCGGCCGCCGTCACTCCAATCTCATTGTTGTGCGGGGAAAAGAGAATCTCGGCTCCCTGTATCCTTGCTGCCATCGCCACGTGGGGAAACGAACTGTCATGGCAAAGAATGAGTGCAAACCGCGCGCCGTGCGCCTGGAACACGGGAACTGACTTCCCTGCCCTGAAACCAAGCTCCGCTCTGTCACCCCCGGTCAGCATGATCTTGTCGTAGAACCCAAGCAACTCACCGTGATGGATGGCGAGGGCGGTGTTATAGAGACCGTCGCTGGCTTTGCGTGCGAGGCCCACGAGTAACACAATGTCATGCGCCGCCGATTCCGCAATAAAGCGTTTCAACTCAGGGTCGTCCAGAGATCTGCTCCCCCGCTCCACCGCCTCGCGGCTCTCGTACCCTGACAGGAAACATTCGGGCAAAACCAGAAAATGGCTACCACACTCGCGAGCCCGTTTCACGACACCACGCACAGTCTCCAGATTTGCGGCGAAATCCCCCTCCCTGCATACGCCCTGGTAAACGGACAGAATGAGATCACGCTCCATCGCTCGGCCGTCCGCCACAATGCCTAGCGCTAGCACAATGGAAAGAAGGCTGCTGTGAAGAAAAGTCATTCTCATGGTCGGCCTTCAACTTTAGGTCTCAAGAAAGGCACCGGCACAACTTGCTGCTCTACCCGGATCAGTTAAGGAAGTCCTGTTTGCGCTGCCTTGCCTTCACTGGATCGTTGCCGCAGTCCCCAACAAGTCCTCCACTCGTACCTCAGAGATGGTACGGCGAACAACGGTTGCGGTGGTAAGCCGAGATTCAGGGTAGCTTGTCGCCACCGCCACGCAGCGCATCCCGGCGGCCAGCGCAGCCTCGATTCCCACCACGGCGTCTTCCACCACCACGCATTCCTCAGGAGCCCTGCCAAGCTTCTGCGCGCCTCGGAGAAAGATTTCCGGAGCAGGCTTCTTTCGCTCCACTTCATCCCCAAACACCACCGCATCCCAGCCCCCCTCAGGCAAGCCGATCCGGTTCAGGTTCGCCCGTATCTTCACCAAGTCAGCACTCGATGCCACCGCTGTCTGAAGCCCATGGGCGCGGCAGGCGAGCACCAACTCCACAGCGCCAGGAAACGCCTCGAGCTTCGTCGGTACCAGGTCTAGGTAGATCTCGTAAGTGCGTCGCTTGGCCTCCACGATGTCCAGTTCCACGCCATGCGCTTCTGCCACCCCGCCAATGTAACGGTTTTCGCCCGTGCCGATGAACGGGATGAAGTCGTCCGGATGCACCTTCACTCCCCTCTCTTCGAACATGGCAACCGCTGCCGCGTTGATAAGCGGTTCAGAATCGCATAGCACCCCGTCCATGTCGAAGAGCACGGCACGAACCGAGTTAGGAGCAGAGACAGCCATGTGGTTCAAAATGCTCCAGGCCAGACCCCAAGGCAAGCTCCAAACCCTTCACCCAAGGTTCGAATCCAGCACCTGGCGAACTCGCTCGACCGCCCGCGCATCTGTGGCCGCAAACTCTTCCTCCGAAGGTTTCAATGTCCCCCCGAAAGCAACCTGGGGCCGAGCTTTGGTGGAGCCGTCCCGGCGGGTCCCACTCAGAGAGGCGTGGACCTGGGTGCAACCGGTCCTACGCACCACATCCTCTAGGGTGAATCGGTTAATGCCCCCCGCAGGAAGGATCTCTACGCGACCCGCAGCCTGCCGAATGTACAAGGCGATGTTCGCGGCCCCGTTGTAAGCACTGGCTTCCTGTCCTGAAGTCATAATGCGTTTGACTCCAAGATCCACCAATTGCTCCATCGTCCGCTGCGGGTCCGGCACGACATCGAATGCACGGTGAAACACCGCCTCCTTAGAGCCAATCTGCCCGACGATCGCACGGCAACGTTCGACATCCAGCGTGCCATCCTCTTTCAGCACCCCAAACGCAATCCCATCCGCCCCATGTTCGAGCAGGAGGTCTATGTCCCGTTGCATGGTGGCAAACTCGAGAGCACTGTAGTGAAAGCCCGCCGCCCGCGGGCGCGCCATGCTGATAATCGGGATCTTTACCCGAGCCTTGGATTCGATAAGCGTCCCCAAGGACGGGGTGAGTCCACCCAACATCAGCGCACTATTCAGTTCAACCCGATCCGCCCCCTGCTTCTCGGCAGTAAGGCAGTCCTCCGCCGAAACGGTGCAAATCTCCAATAAGATGCGACTAGTATCCATCCGCCAATCTTAACCCTTCACGGCAGCAGATCCAAGTCAGCAATCGCAGCAAACGGGTTGCCATCCACTTCGGAAGTGACGAGTAGCCTCAAGTAGCGTCCCCGCTCCGATCCTGGAAACACAATATCCTGGACTTCGTCGCTGTTGGGGAGGGTTGCCTTCCCAGCAGGAGCACCCCACTCCGTTGGACTCGCCGAAAGAGAAACCTCGCATCCGCGGATCCGCCCGTGGTTCATATCCCGTCGGGGCCAATACCGCACCCCCCGCAAAAGGGTCTCTTTTTTCAGGTCGATGATTAGAAAATGAGGCATCGGGTCTGGCGTAGTTCCCCATTTCGTGTGCCAAATCGTGTCGGGATCGCCATCGATCGCACGACGCGCAAAGTTGCCGTGCTCGGCGTCCTCGCTGCTAAACTGGATTACTTCAGCTCCAAGTTGCCGTAAAAGACCCGGTTTTGACTCTCGCAGAAGTGCTCGCAACGCGTCAGGTTCGACCACAACTGAGGGCTGAAAACTTCGGCTGGCCGCGTAATTCTCCAAAGCCACACGCAGCTGCCTGGCGGCAGGCCTTTTCTCCAGGTCGAAGTCAAGGTCTGCGGAACATACCAGCAAGCGGCCCTGGCCCACTCGACATTCGAAAACCAGGCCCAGCTTACGGTTGGTGTTCCAATCATCAATGAGTTGGACAATCGGCTGCACACCAGCGGGTAAGGAATCAAGCACCACCGCCCGCGAATGCCTCACGATTTCGTTCCACTGCCAGTCGCTGTGAAACGCCGTGGGGAATCCGGCGAGTGCCGGGTGCTCCGGCCGACAAAGCAGACCCAGGGTCTGGCATTCCTGCTGTGGAAACCATTGACGGTTCCAGAAAACCGGGGTCCACGATCCCCGAGGGTTGCCTCGCCCCACCTTGTCGGTCGCCAGAAAAACGGTGGCACCCCCCTCCAGGGCTTTGAGGGTCTCGTCGTCAAGACAGGTCACATACTGAACCGAGTTCTCCGATGCCGGAGTTGGCCGAGGGTAGACCCAGAATCCCCAGTCATTCTCGACCTTTGTGCCTCGGATCCCCACCACCAACCGGTAAGCGGCCGGGGCATGAAGGCCCGCCAAATCCAGATTTATCTCCCCAATCTGAATTCCCTGTTCCACCGGCAAAGTCCTTTTGGGAAACTCGCCTTGAAGGACGTTCTTGGCCCGTTCATCTACCACCTTCCAGTAGACAGTGCACCGCTCCAACGACCTTTCGCCGAAATGGGCGATCTCGACCGGCACCGTCATTCGCTCTCCCTTCAGCCAGGTAGGACGTCCCATCCTGGCCAGCGGCACCGTCGCCCCAAAGAATCTCCTGAACTGGCTCGGCGTGACATACCCCTTGGAGTCCCAAAACGGATCGAGCACCCCCACCAGCGCGGTCCCCTGCCCGGGAAAATCGCGCAGATCCAGCAACTGCACCCCGCTGACTCCGGGTGTCCGCAGAGCAGCCTCCACTTCCTCCTTGTAGCAAATGGCCTGTAGGCTTCCCGAAGCCCGCAGGAAGTCCTTCCACTGAGGCAACATCCCCTTCTGTGTCAGAGAATCCATGAAGATCTCGAAGTTCTTGGGCTTCAAGGGACCGGTGTACTTCGCCATCTCGTCGAAGTTTGGATAGACACACCACTGCCCCATCTCATGGACCACGACGGGCACGGCCAGCTTCTCCACGTCTTTTCTATAGTCAAGCCCACCCCACCCCTTGACGCCACGAGGCGGTTGATAAATCTGGTATTCGCTCACGTCGAGGGTCGGCCAACCCGCTGCCGTGGTGTAGAGCCGGCGAGGGTCTTTTGCTTTCCAGTGGTTCACCCATCGGGTCAGGTACTCATTCTGTTTGGATCCGGCAGGTTCGTTGCCGTAGGGCATCAGCATGAACGAGGGATGATTCCCATAAGCCTCCACAATTCGGTCCGCCTCGCGATAAAGCCAGTCGTCCACCGGCCCTCCATCCCCCACGGTGGCCCACGCAGCAATCTCCACCTGGTAATAGAACCCCAGCTCATCCGCCGCCTGAAAGGCCGCCTCGGGAGGGCACCAGGAGTGGAACCGAATGTGGTTGAGTCCATGTGCTTTGCAGATCCGAACGATCCGCTTCCAGGAATCCAGGTCGGTTGGCGGATAACCCGTCAGGGGGAAGATGCAGCATTCCAGGGTGCCTCGTAGGAATGTCTTCCGCCCGTTCATGGTAAACTGCCGCCCCTGCACCCCGAAGTCTCTGAGCCCGAACTGAACCTCGCAGGCGTCGTCAGCCAAGTCCCCCAGCAACTCGACTTTGAGCCGATTCAGATTGGGATGGAATTCATCCCACAAAGCCGCTTTCGACCCCAACTCCACTCGAACCTCGGCTTGTCCTCCGCCTGCCTGCCAGGTCACCGGGTAGATCTGCTTGCCCACCTTCAGCTTTCCCTCACCCGGCTGCTTGGTGCTGTTGCCAATCCGCACCTTGAGACGCACGGCACGACTCGCGACGTCGGGGAAGGCCTGGACATTGTCAATCCAGACCGGCGTCGTGGTGCTGAGCTCGATCTTCCCCACCAGGCCATTCCAGTTTCCCTGGGTGTGATCCGAGACACTGTGAGCCCACACTCCCACGTCCACCAGCAAACGATTGTCCACTTGCACCGTCACCTGGTGCTTGCCCGGGGCCAACCCAGTGCCGAGATCATACCGGTGGGGAGCGCTCAGGCTCTCCTGGCTGCCTATCTCCCGGCCATCTACCCAGAGACGAGTCCCCCAGTGCGATCGTTCGAAGGTGAGAACGATCCGCCTTCCGTTCCACGCGGGGGGAATCTCGATGTCGCGCTGGTACCATGCCAGCCCCACGTAGTGTCGCTGGGGTTGCAGCCAGAAAGGAATCTTCACGTTCCCGTCCTGCCGATACCGCGCGTACCGCTCGTCGGTGTACCAGGAACGGTCATTCACGTTGGCCGTCCACTTGGTCTCCACCCCGATCTGGTCTCCAAACCCCTGGTTCTGCAGGGCTCCCGGAAGCTGAATCAAGCTGTGCAACCGACGCTCGTGCCACCGTTCTTTCACTCCGGATTCGGTGCGATCCAGTTCGAACCGCCACTCGCCACTCAGGTCCAGCTTCTCGGGAATCTTCACCTGAGGGGCAGCATGCGCCGTCAGAGCAAGCGCGCCGGCCACCCACAAACAACACCACGATCGATTCAGCTTCATAGGGTTTCTGAAGTCGCATTCTAGCCGAAAAAACTCCGGGAATGGAATGGAAGATGTCATGATTCACATGGACAAAACGATGATCCCACCGTCTCGAACAGTCCCAGGTTCACTGGGGCAACCGAGGAATGGTCTGGGCGCATCCTGACTGAACGGACCGTCCCGCTCCCCACGCCCAGCCCGCCTATTCTTCGGAATTCACGTCTCCCGACTTTTTCACCGCTCGGAGTAACCGCCAGCCCAGGTAAAGCGAACCGGCATACCCCCCAATGCCGAATACGGAGATGCCATGAACCAATGGCGGAGCCTTCATGCTCCACAAGAGCGATGATCCGAGCATGAGCGCCGAGGTCATCATTCCCAGCACTACCCGGTTGATCACTGGATCCAGGTGACGATGGTCCAGATGGACGGAGAAGGTCCCTTGCCTCACCCGCTTCAGGATATCCACCATGTCCCTTGGCATCGCCTCCGCTAATCGTTCCCAATCCCGGTAGGCACGACGCAAACGACCGAGGATTCGCTTTCCGGAAAAGCGGCGCGTGATCATCTGCGTGTAGAACGGCCGCAGCACCTCCGCCAGGCTAAACTCGGGACTGAACTTCTGTGCCGTCCCCTCCAGCTGCACCAAGGTTCTCAAGAGCAACGGAAGGCTCGGCGGAAGCGTAATGTGGTAGCGCCGGATGATTTCGATCATGCTGTTCAGCAGGCCACTAATATCCAAGTCCTGGATCGGCTGCCCGGCGTAATCCGCCACAAAATCCGCCACATCTGCCCGCAAGCGGTCTCTCGGCGTCTCGGGCGGTGCCGAGCCAAGCCGCAGCAGAATATCTGCAAGGTCAGCCGAATTGCCATCGACCGCAGATACCAGCATCTCCTCCACTGCTTCCGCCAATTCCTCATCCAACCGGCCAGTCATCCCACAATCCAGCACACCCAGAACTCCCCCTTCCAGCAACATCAGGTTCCCCGGATGTGGGTCCGCATGATAGAACCCATCGCGGAAGATCATCTGCAAATACATGTTCGCTCCGCGCCAGGCCACTTCGCCCAGTTCTCCAGCTGACGACGCCAGGGCCTTAGAGTCGTTCCCCAGAATGCCGTCCAAGAGTTCCATGGTGAGCACGCGACGCCCACATACTTCCGGGTACGTCTTCGGAAAATGGACCGTTTCGTCATCGGCGAAGCGGCGGGCGAATTCTTCCAGGTTGCGGCGTTCGTACGTGAAGTCCAGTTCTCGCAGCAGCGTACGGCGGAACTGCCGCACCACCGCCACCGGTTGGTAGGGGCGCAGTTGTGGTGCGTGTTTCTCCGCCAACTCCGCCAGCCCGGCCAGAATCTCCAAGTCCGCCAGGATCCTACTGGAGATTCCGGCGTGCTGCACCTTCACCACCACATGTTCCCCGGAGGGTAACTGTGCCCGATGAACCTGAGCGATCGAGGCGGACGCCATTGGCTCGGATTCGAAAGTCCGGAACAGCACCTCCAGCGGTTGGCCCAGGCCCGCTTCGATCGTCGACCTCGCGACCTCAATCGGATCGGAGGGTGTGTTGCTCTGCAGCTGAGTCAGCTCATCCGCCATCGCCGATCCAACCAAATCGGGTCGGGTGCTGAGCATCTGGCCCAGCTTGATATAGGTGGTACCGAGCTCGCTGAAAGCCAGCCGAACCCGCTCCTCCACCTTCAGATCGGGAATGTGCTGTCCATCGACACTCTTGATCCGCTGCTCAATCCAGGAGTAGTTGAGGCCTTTCACCCAGTCCGCCAAGCCATACTTCACCAGCACCGCCAGGATCTCTCCCACACGGCGCGCGTTTCGTTCGATTCGGGTCAGAGTGTCTAGTTTCATACTGGGTACCTACTGCGCACCTTTAACGTAGGGATCCGATTCGTTGAATCGCGATTACGTCTCCTTACCATCTCCGCATCCCAATTGCCAGCAAGGATCGCGAGAGAATGCACCCACACTGGGAAGAGACTACGCGTGCGAATTAGCGCGAAGGAGAACTTCGCGCTAATTCACTTCGGCCTTTCGCAAAACCTATTCAGGCACCTTCCGCCTCAAGACTCTTCCGCTTAAGGCACTTGGCGTGCTCGGTAGAACCGCCGCGGCATATCGACCGACTGCGGGTCGATCAGGAGCAGGCTTTCCGTGGGCAATTGGTTGGTACTGATATCCATCCAATTCACCAGGTTGGTGGAGCCTTCCAAAACGTAGGTTTGATCGGGTTGAGCCAGGAGCTGCAACTGGAACTGGCCAGAGCCATCTTTACCCACCGCCAACAGACGGGCTGGACTCGCGAGCGTCACATACACCCGGACGTTGTCGATGCCCCAGCTTTCCTCGAGGAGGTTCGTGGAGAGGCCGGAAGCACTGAAGTTGAGATCCAGAGCAGCGGCACTATGCGGAACCGTATAGCCCAGAAGGTAGACCGCGTCCATGGCTCCCTGGCTTCCGTAAGCAAAGCCCAGAAGATTGGTCTCGGCTGAACCAGTGCGTGGGTCGAAACTGCTAGTAGGGAAAGAACCTGGGTAAGCTTGCCCGAAACTGGCACTCCCGGCCGGTGCGTTATTAAAGGTGGCGCTAACCAGCTTCCGCCCTCCCCCCACGTTCAACTCCCAAAGATCGGGACCGTCGGTGGTGGAATTTCCATCCCAGGATCGGATGACAAACAAGTCAAACAAGACGCTAATCGCCGAGTGCGGCGGCAGGTTGGTTAGGCGCAGGCTGACGTTCTCATTGCCAAACTGACCAAGGAACCGTCGACCGCCCGTCGGAGTCTGGTCGACTGCCGACTCCGACCATTCGTCGCCGACCTGGCCTTCGAAGTTGTTCTGATAAACCAGCATGCCCAGATTCACCTGGCTGGATGGAACCACCGACATGTCGTAAACAACGGGTGAAAGATCCGGCGAAGAGGACTGCAAAGAGATTTCCACCTCAAGGTACTTCCCAGGAGGAGTCGAATAGAGCTGCCGGGCGTTCAAAGCGTATTCCCACAAGGACCAACTGAGTTGGTCATTGGAACTGCGCACGCGCACCTTGACGGAAGTGCCATCAGGCTCGGAGGCTGCCCAGGATACGATGCCCCACGGCGTGTTCAATACCTTGGAGTTGTGAACCACACTCCAGACTCCAACGCGAGTGCTGGCGTTGCGGGCAATAATGCCCGTCATGTCGCTGTAGCCATAGTGGGTCGTCCCGATCAGCCGCTTAGAGATATCGATCTTGTCGGTATCCGGATTGATGCGCTTGACATATTCGTCGCCAAAGTTAACCGCCCACACTTTTCCTTCCGCGTCCACCGCGACACCCGTAGGCTGGTTCCCGACAGGGATCGTGGCCTTCATGCGCCCGTCGTTGGACCAGCGTGAAACCAAGCCTGGTCCAGAATGAGCTACCCAGACATCCCCGTCGGCCGTGATCGCCACCCCTCGTCCCTCATAAGGCGCGTCCACAGTCCATTCCCTTCCGGCGGTGAGGGCATTGATGCGGGTGAGCTTCGAATTCTGCCAACCGGAGACAAACACATGCTGATCCAAATCCAAGCCCAAGCCATAGACGAGATGGGGAACCGCCACCACCACCATCTCATCATTGGCCGGATTGAAGCGGAGGACGTGGTTCTTATCCTGTCCCGAGGACCAGATGATTCCATCGGGAGCCGTGATCAAGGAACCATAACACGTGTGATTCACGGGTGCGGTACTAATGCTCCGCAGAATCTTGCCGCTAGCTCCGTCGACGTAATAGAACATCCGAGTGCCATAGGTGCCGATCCAGACGTTGTCTTTCGCGTCCACGGCAAAACCGCGCGGACCCGGGTTCCAGTAGTCATTGGCGTATTCCACCCCCGGTGTACCCGGGGCGTAGGTCTTTTCTTTGCCGGGCACGAGCAAGATTTCGTAGAGCACGCACTCGTCTTGGCCCCAGGGAAGCATCTCGTCCCCAGTAATGTCGCCGTCCCCATTGAGATCCATCGAGGTTTCAATAAAGCCGTTACCGTTGCGGTCAATGTACTGGCCGTTTTCGTAAAGCCCAATCTTGACCGCGGTGGCGCGGCTCCGGTTGCCAACCCAGCAGTTGCCCTTGAGGTCCACCGTCGTCCGGGAAGGATTGGCATCGCCATTGGGATTCACTCGATAGCGACCGAGCTCGCGACCAGTGCGCGTATCCACCTTAGACACGGTGCCTTCATTGGAATTTGGCACCCAGAGATAGGGGAAAGCTACAGGCTCATCGGAAAGTTGAAGCTGATTGGGAACTGAAGCATATTCCACCCCCACCACGCGGCCCTTCTCGAAATCCACATTTGAGGTGTAGAAGCCCTTCTCGGCGGTGGAACTTGGATGGGCCACCGTGACGGAGACTTTGATCAAATCCTGACGGGCTGGTTCCTCGAGAGCGGTGGCCTTGAGGCTTAACTCCCCGACCGAACCGGCAGCCTGAGCCTGAAGAGGCGTGAGGGCGATCACGAGATCGCGGCTTGCGCCCGGTTGCAGGACGAGGTTCGTATAGCCCGCACCCGACAACATCGAAGTGAGATCAATGCCGTCTCCAGTTTCGTTTAACAGGGTTTCCCTTATGGGGCCGTTCACCAAGGTTCCCGTGTGGGCGTTGGTGCTGAGGTCGGTGAGGGTGGTGCCATTGTCCTGACCCAGCCACCACCACCCAGCCAGCCCAGGGGCGTCCGGGGTCACACTCCCCGCCTGGATGGCTGTCAACTCCTCAGCCAGGACGGCTCGGCTCCAGACGCGGGCCTCTTGGACGTAACCAGGGAAGTTGTTGCCAGCGCAACACACCTCTCCCGCAATGCGAACGGTTTCCGCAGCTGTGTAGTTCGGATCCACCGGACCAGACTGTTTCAGCACACCGTTCACGTACAGATAGGCGTTGGTCCCGTCACAGACACCCGCCACGTGGTACCATTGGCCCACCTGGACGGCTTCGCCAGATCGGTAGGAGGTGGCACCACCTCCAGGCGTGCGCACGGACACACCGAACTGTCCGTCCTGCAAGGTAACGCCCCAATCACGGTACGAGGCGTAGCCACCAAGAATCGAATGGCGACCGCCTGGTGTGGAAGTTGGTTTCACCCAAGCCTCGGCAGTCCACCGGGTTCCCGGGCTCCAGTTCCCCAATTCCACATAATCATCGCCTCCATCAAAGCGCAGCACGCTGCGAGCGAGCCATACTTGAGTGTCCCAACCCGCCGGCAGGTCCGAGGCCTGCAAGGCTATGCGTGATGGGGTATTGCCATCATTCTGCACCTGTCCAAAGAACACCGCCTCAACTCCGGTCTCCACCTCCATGAGCTTGGACTGCCCAGCGCCAGTAAGGTTATAGAGATTATTTCCATCAAGGTTGAGATCGAAAGAACGGCGAATCAGGAGGTCTGGAAGGCGCACGGGCGTTGCGGTCGTCACTGCACGGATCGTATCCCGCGGATTCCGTGAGTCAGACTCAGCAAAGACTTGTAAGGTCACGGTCTTGGTGGTAGCCCCAGCCGGACTTGGACCAGGCGAAACGATGATACTCAGAGTCTGCGAGGCCCCTGGCTTCAAAACCTCAGTCTTATAGCCGCCCGGGCTAAATAGGTCGCCGGTAACGTCCGTCTCGCCCTGGCGATAGACCACCCGCCAGCCCGTCTCGCTGCTTTCCGCTGCGCGAACCACCATGGCAGCGTTGTAGCTCCCATCGTTCTGGATCCGCACCTCATACTGTGCGCCCTCGTTGGCGATCACTGATTCGCGCGCGGTTTGGTTATCAGCTACTACCAGTTGGTAGCGGTTGTCTGCAGAAAATGCCTGTGGACCCAGAGGGGTCTTGTTCACGAGCAGATCCGTCCGCCTGATGAGCGGGTTGGGGATCGTCGAGTTGCGGCTGTACTGACGGTAACTGACGCGGCAAGCCTTGCCGCTGGCGTTGTTGTTGGCCGTAGTGCCGAGCCCCACATACACGTTCGTGGAAAGATCGAAGGTCATCTGCGCGAACACCAGCCAATCGGTACCGTTCGTGCCACGATAGGCGCTGAAGACATTTCCCTCGCGCTTCAGCCGGATCCAGGCATCCGGCAAAGTAACGTTCAGGTTATCATGGTTGCCTCCAACCCAAGCAGCGCTACCACCCTGGGTCTGCGCCCGATAGGACGTTCCGTACTGGTTCATGCCCTTTGGATTGTTGAGGCCGGCATATACCTGTCGGCTCCCAGCAGAGAGACTCTCGCGAGCCATTAGCCCAGCCGCCGTCCATGGGTCAGTCGCCTCCATCGAGTCCACCCGAACCCACACGTCAAAATCCCCCTGAAGCGGCTCGAAGACGAAATGTAGGCCATCAGCGTTGTTCCAGACTGCGCTGCCTCCGGCGACGACATCAAAAGCATCCACCCCCACCGGCAGCGTGGAGCCTCGCTCGGCAGGGTCGACGCCGGGAGTTCCCACATCCTGGGCTTCCAAATTCAGACACTGAACCGCTATGGCGGAGCTGCTCTGGATAGGATGACCCGCCAGGTCTTTGACATTGTTCACCTGCAACGCCAGGTTCGTGTAGGTAATCTCCGTGGACTGGAGTAGTACCGTTTGGGCATCTGACTGCAAAGTGCTACTGAGAACGGCACTACCGTTGCTTAACTGGTAGTTGGCCGCGTTGGTAGCCGATTCCAAATCCACTCTCTCATCAAACTTGACCAAGACCTGCCCTGAAGCAGTCAGCATGTTGGCCATCATCAGCGTCGGAGCCACGGTGTCGGCTGAAACCGTCAAGGTAGCCGCCGCGCTGGCTACGCTTGGATATCCCGCCAAGGTAGCCAGACAGCGATACTTGGAGCCAGAATCGCCCATTTTCACCAAAGGCGTGACGTAGACCGGCTGGATCGCGCCTGCGATGTTGGTGTCATCTCGTTGCCATTGATAGAATAGATTGCCAGGATTGATATTCGTACCCACTTGGAACCTTGCCTCGAAGCGAGCGGAACGAAACTCTGTGACCGTCTGACCCTGGGGGCCAGCAACCAAGGTCAATGGGTTCGCTAAGTCCTTCACCCACTGGTATGCCAACACCGCTTTGCTGGAGGCAACGTCATTGATCAGGCTTCTTACGCCAGTGGACATATCCACCGAAAACCACTCCAGAGCATAGCCACCGACCCCTTCCTGGAAAGTCAACCGGAAAGGATAGAGGCCCGGCTTTTCCACCAAGAAGTCAAACAGGGTGTCCGAAACTCCGCGAGGACCATTGAATTCCCCCAAAACGAGAGTCACCTGTTGCGGAGTGGCACCGACGGAAACGCGGAAGCCATCATCGCTATTGACGCCAAATCGATGGACACCGCGGTCCAACTTCAGATAGGCGACCGCCTCCAAAGCGAAGTTATCGCCGCTCAGCAGTCCAGGGAAAGCCCTGTCCCCACCAAAATTTCCGGCGCCACCACTGCCCAGGTAATTGATCAGAAGGGGAGTCTCCGAGCCTGCCGAAATGACGGGGTTCACGCCTGCCAGCTGAGATTCACTCCAGGCGGTTGAGTTCTGGGAACTGCTGGACTGCGAAGTCCGGACGAAGAATCCAGAGGTATCGGCACGACTCGCATCCAGGGCGAAGGCCTGAGGTATCGTGGTAATGCTCGGAACCGTCGTAAACTCCCAGACGTTCGTAAACCGGTTTGGAGTTGCCTGGTCGTCCTGGTAAATCAAGGTTACCGGAAGCTTGGTGTTGACGGGCCAAAACTCCACTGGCACGAAACCCACCGAAACACGGCCATCAGCCTGTTGGATCGTGATCTTGGGAGTCAGGTCGGTACCCGCCACCCATAACTGAACCGTGCTCGTATTCACCGAGGTCTGCCGGTTCAGGATCTCCACCTTGAGAGAGGCATCCGGGTAGACACCGGCGGATTGCGCGGCAGGCGTGAGGCTTGTGATCACGGGCGCCAGCACCCCCACCGTGGCTTCATCGGAGACAGCCCCAGGATAACCCAGTTGATAAACCAGGCATCGGTACTTGCTTGCCCCAGTCGTCCCGTCCAAGAGCCCCGTGGTGTAACTGGGACGATTTGCCCATGGAATATTGGTACCGTTCACTTGCCATTGGTAGGCGAATGCATAGAGGTTGGTGACCTCCCCACTCGAAGCATGGACCTGGAACGTTGCATTGGAACTGCTCAACACCGCGATACTCTGAGGTTGAGCATCGATCCTGACCGGAGTGGCCCACTGGGTGGTGTAGCGGTACGCAAGAACGGCCAAGGGTGAGTTGGTGTCGTTGATCAACTGCCGTGTGCCGGATTCGATGTCCACGGAGAACCACTCCAGGGCGTAGCCCCCATAACCTTCTTCAAAGGTCAGGCGGAAGGGGTAAAGACCTTCCTTCTCAACCAAAAAATCAAAAAGCGTGTCTGAAGCGCCCCGCCCGCCATTGAACTCGCCTAAGACGACGCCAATGTCATGAGCGTTGGTACCTGCGGTGACTCGGAAACCATCGTCGCTGTTCACGCCAAATCGGTAACTGCCTCGCTTCAAGTGCAAATAGGATACCGCTTCCAAGGCCGTGTTGTCGCCGTTCTGAATCAGGTTGGGGAATGCGCTATCCCCCCCGAAATTGCCCGTGCCGCCAGACCCGAGGTAATTGATCACCATAGGCGTTTCGTAACTCTGGTGGACAACCGGATTCACGCCCGCCAACTGGCGCTCAGTCCAAGCGGTGGTGTTGTCACAACTCGTGGACTGCGAAGTGCGCACGGAGAAGCCGGGCTCTTTGGCGGAAGCCACCGGCAGGGCATAACTCGCAGGAAGGGTGGTGATCGAGGCTACGGTCTTGAAGGACCACCGGTTCGACACCACGTTGGAAGGCGTCGCATCGTCCCGAAACACGAGGGCAACGCTGACGGTGGTGTCGAGCGGCCAAAAGGCGGGCGGTTGGTAGGCCACCGTTGCACCATCCGTGGTAGCGGCCACCGTCGCAGCAGCGGTTACATTGGTGCTCTCGATCCAGAGTTGCACGGAACCGACCTGCACCTTGGTGTCCCCATTCTTGATTTCCGCTCGGACTCGGGCGCCCGGGACGACTCCCGTGGCATCCACCAAAGGACTGCGACTAGCGATGCTCGGCGCAGCGGCCAGAGTGGGAGCGGAACCACAGATCATGGCCAGGCCGAGGGTGCCAAAAGCACGGGCCAGGCTTCTAAAAGGAATGGGGTAATGCTTGGGATTCATACGGCTCTATCTATCCACAGGGTTGGCTCAACACACGTCAACGACGATGGGGAAACATACCGCTTCCGGGCTTTGGAAGCAAGCCAAGAACTGTGCACTAGAGGTGGTTCCGCCAACACCCGGGTCGCCATTTCCTGTGCAGGCCCGCCACCATCCAGACGTGGTCAGCTTCTTCCAAGCAGACCAGGGTGAGGTGGCTCGATTGTTCTCTTTTCGGACAAGATGCAGGATGGAGTTCCGTTGCGTCTGGCGTCCTTTGCTTGTCATCCTGTCCATCCCGGTTCATCCGGATGTGGTCCACTGTCAGGCGGCGGTCGCCACGCAGAAGTTTCGACCCCAGGGAACGGTCGCTGCCAAGGACTCGCGAAAGGTCGGCGGCAGACAGGTCGTGCTGTTCGAGCAGGAACCGGAGCATTTCCAGTGGCTTGCCTTTGGGCCACTTTACCCGAGTCTGGTCGTAGGCTTCAATGAAGGAACTGACGGCCTCAAGGTAATCCGCCTGGTCCACGTTGAGCCGGTCTTCAAAACCCAGCAGAGGTTCGATGGCCTGCCGAACGGTCGCGTAATCAGCGGCGTCATGCAGCGGGCGCGGGACATAACGCTGGCAAAGGCCGGTGTGATCCTTGGGCAAGACCGCAAAGGAATCGCGGCTTGGGAGGGTCTGGCTGGCAGCACTTGATTGAGGTAGGAAGAACGCCTGCCCGTAAGTCCGCCCGCGGTGAAAAGACCCCGGATTGGCGTCTGATTTCGACTTGCGTCCCAGGCTGAATCTAAGCAATCTGAGGTCCAGGTTCTCTCTTAGCAAGGGGAACCGGACCGTCTGGTGGGTGCAGATCTCGCCAGAGAATGATCGACGTTTGTCTATTTCGCGTGCCTAAAGAAGAGCCAATTGAGTTATTGGGGACGGTGACGCAGGTACTCCCAGGAACCATGTTTCGGGTGGCCCTGCCAAACAAGCATGAGGTGTTGGCGCACATCTCTGGGAAGATGCGCAAGAACTTCATTCGCATTAGTGTAGGCGACCGGGTGAACATTGAGATGTCACCCTACGACCTGAACAAGGCCCGGATCACCTTCCGCCATCCCTAGGCTGGACTGCGGCGGATCGTCGAGGAGTTTCCCCCTGAGAGCGAGGCATCAGCCGAGCTTGGACGTGAATCGAACTTCCTATTGCCGCTTCGCACCGAGTGCTGCATGGTAATTTGGTTATGTTGCATGTGGCAGCATCAAGTTGGCGCGCCATCCTGGGTCTACCGCTCCTGACCCGGGCGTTCACGCTTTCCTTGATGGTCCACCTTCTCGTGTTTGCTCTTCTGGAGACCGCCAACCGGGTCAACCTGCTCGCTTGGAGTCCTTTGGCCGCGCTGGTCAAAGCGTTTCAAGCCAACACCCCAAAGCGCAACGATGTGGCCCAGAAAGACCCCAAGAAGCTTGCCCCGGTCAAAGAGGAGGTGGAAACGGAGATTCCCCTGCTCTTCGTTGACGTAAGCCCTGCCCAGGCCGTCCAGGAGGTGCCGAAGAAAACCCCTTATTATGCCGTGGTGAATACCGTCGCTGGCAACCCGGACGTCAGCAAAGCCGCTGAGACTCCGAAGTTCGAAGGCAATCAGAACAAGGTTCTCAAGACGACTGACACTGCGGAGCGAGCCCCCGTTCCTCATCCCTTGCAGCCTGCGGTCGTGCCGGATCAGGCTACTGCCGCGCAAGCCCAGCCGAAGGTGGATCCGGTTCCGAAACAGGAAGAGGAGGCCGAGGAGAAACCAGCACCGAAACAGGCGGCGCAACCGGTCGGGGACTTGGCGATGATCAAGCCTCCCTCCGAAGAGAAGAAACCGGCGGAAGCCGCCAAGCCGGTCCGGGAAAGGCCAAGAACCCTGGCCGCCGCCCAAGCCCAACGCATCGCTGCAGGCGACAACAGCGCGCTCCTGGGGGAGAAGATGAAAACAGAAGGCGGGGTCAAACGTTTTACGGTACAGTCCTCACTCGATGCGCGAGCCACCCCTTTTTCTGCCTATGACGCCAAGTTTATCGCGGCAGTACAGGAGTGCTGGTATGGCCTGCTCGATCAGCAGCGCTACAGCCTTGATCGAGTGGGCAAGGTCGTTTTGGAGTTCCGGCTCACGCAAGACGGGCGCGTCATGAACATGAACACGCTCGAAACCGATGTGGGCGATATCTACACCACCATCTGCCAACTGGCAGTGACCAAGCCTGCGCCCTTCGACAAGTGGCCCTCGGACATGCAGAGGCTGATAGGAAAAAGCTACCGCGAAGTTCGCTTCACCTTTTACTACTGATTAATACCCTCTAGAATTACTGGATATGTGGCAATTCCTCATGGCCGGCGGGCCATTCATGTTTCTCCTCGTGGCGACTTCCATCGTTAGTCTTACCTTCATCATTGAGCGCGGCCTTTCGTTGCGAAGAAAGAAGATTGTGCCGGAGATCGTGCAACTGGCTCTCGAGAACAGCCACTCTGCCCAGGATCTGAGTTCCGTACAAGCGGCCTGCCAGCAGGCTCCTTCGGTGCTTTCCAGGTTGGTCCAGTGCGCGATGGATCACCTGCCCTGGCCCAAGGCGGACAACGCGGACTGCGTCCAGACCAAAGCCCGAAACGAGATGGTCCAGATGGAGCGGGGGCTGGTCATCCTTGAAATCATCGTAGGCATTGCGCCGTTGCTGGGCTTGGTGGGCACCATCCATGGGCTGATCACCTTGTTTGGAGATCTGGGGAAATCCGGCCTCAACGATAACTCCGTCATCGCCAAGGGCATCGGCATTGCGCTGAACACTACGCTAATGGGCTTGCTGATTGCCATCCCTTCTCTGGTGGCGTGGAGCTACTTCAGCAAGCGAGTCGAGACTCTGGCGGTGGAACTGGAAACGATGATGGATGACTTCCTACGACAACAATATCGCCGAAAAGCGATGCAGGCGAAGGAGTCGGTTCCTCCCTCACATTCCTAGTCCCGCGACTGGCCATGAAATTCCTCCAAAGGAAGCGGCGACAGCCACCGGCGATCATCATTGTCTCGCTCATCGACATCTTGATCGTGCTGCTGATCTTCATGATGGTAACCACCACGTTCAAGCAGCACCCCTCCGTAAGACTGGCGCTACCTGAATCGAAGACCCCTCGGGAGGGAGCCACGAGCGAGCCCAGCCTCGTGGTAACGGTGGCGCAAAAGCCTCCCCATTTCTTCCTTGGAGCCAATTCCATTTCCCTGGAGGAACTACAGAAGGAGCTCAAGAACCGGGCCGCAGCCAACCCCAAAGTAGAGCTGACCATCCGGGCTGACGACGGTGCACCCTTTGGCCAGATTGTCAAAGTGATGGATGCCGCCAAGGCCGCTCGTATCCGAACCGCGAGTGCGATGGTGAAACAAGCGGGCTCCCAGTAGACCGGAAAAAGAAACCCCAGCTGGGCACGGCACCCAACTGGGGTCGAAGCTGCTGCAGGCTGTTCAGATGAGCGACATGCTCCGGGGCAGCCGTACAATCACGGTTCCGGCGATCTTGTCGTGCCAAGACTCCTTTTCGGGAGACCAGCCAGCCCAGAAGAAGCCTATGAAAAGCGGCAAGGCGGAGAAGACGGCCGCCAATGCCCGAACCAGCGCGACGCTGAAATCAACCGGCCGACCATCAGGACGAACCACTTTAAGGCAGCAGACAATCCCCCCGATGGTGGTCCCCTTCCAGGCCCACATGGCCGCGTGGTAAGCGGTCCAGGCGAAGAAGAAGAATGGCCCCGACCTGGGAATCAGCCAGCAAAGGAGAATGAAATCCAGGAATACGGCGGCAAAGCGGATCCAAAACCCTGCGCGAGGCTGGCTGGCGAGGTTGACCGAGGTCGACGCGCTGCCCCCCACCGGATAGGTCTGTGCCAGAGGTGGGATCGGACTTGCGGAAGCATAGGCGTTGGCTGGGTTGGCAGCAGGCGTGCCGGACACGTCCACCGTGGCACCCGGGCCGCCCATCGACAGGTTCGAACCTCCGAGCGGATCTCCAGGCGGGACAAGAGGAGGGGAAGCCTTGCGGAAAGCCCGAAAGGCAGCCAACAGGGCGCATCCGAACGAGAGGGGGACCAGCAATCCCCATACGATGAAGCCGAGGAACGGAATCATGTAAAGAATACACAGAAAAGCGAACCCCAACAGGAACGCCGGCAGAGAAGTAGCGCTGGTGTCGGGCTTGAGTCTTCGCATCACTTGGAGCCCTAGGAAGGAAGCAATGGCGGTCTTCCCAACTAGGGTGGCCGCGATCTGGGCGCAACCGACAAAAGGCACAATGAGCAAACCGGCCACCGTGACCGTCAGGATAAAGATCAGCGGCCCGATAAGGATGAATCCAAGTAATCCCACGAAGAAGGAGGCAACCGCCTGATCCTCGAGCACATCCACACAGGCTGTCACCGGCTTGGGCAGGAGCAAGGCGATCAGGAAATAGACCACAAAATGAAGACCCACGATCACCCACACCCAGCCTATCTCAGGCACCAATGGACGTCCGAGAAGCAGCCCTGACTTGAACCATTGGCCTAGTGAATCAAAGCCGGGGAGGTTTTTGCCAAGGTTGACTTGCACTTCCTGACCGCCCACACCGGCACCGGGAGACTTCTTCAAGTGTCCCCCGACGATGACCGCATCCCCCTCTACAGCGGCCTCCGGACCCAGTTCCGCAGAGCCCAAAACGACCACCAGATTCCCTTTGACCACGCCATTGAGCGTGGCTTTGCCGCAAACGACCACCATGTCGCCGCGCACCTCGCCGTCCACTTTGCCATCCCCCATCACCACCACAAAGCTGGGAACCGACTGCCGTTTGGGAAGGAACCCGTCATCGAAGATGCGCACGAAGTCGTTTGAGGACTCGTCCACGTCGGTGCGAAGACGGATGTGGATGCCCGGTTTCTGAGCCGCTTCGTCGGAGTCGGGGGCCTCTGCGCTCTGGTTACTTTCGACCTTGCTCCCCGAATCATCGGGTTGGTTGGAGTCATTGTCCGCAGCGACTGCCACCCAAAGTGGAATCGTCAACAAAGCGGCCCAAACGGAAGGGAACCATTTCATTCGTTTCATAGTTTTTCAGCGGTTGTGAGCAACGCGGTAGACCACCGTGCCCAGGCCAATGCAGGAGAGATACATTCCCAACCCCAGAACCACGGTCAGGATCAGGATGAGGTTGTTACTTTTTCGGAACAGAACCGCACAGGCGCTGCTCAGAGAGGAAAGACAAGAGCCGATGGGACCGAGAGCGGTGGTGGCGCCAGAGACAAGCGTTTTCCAGCTAAACGCATCCCACGCCAGGTTGAGACCGGCACCAATGGCGAGAAAGACCGCAAAGGTGAGAATGCCGGAAAAGAGCTGGGCCGAACGTGGCCACTGAGCCCAGGTCCTGCGGTACCACGGGAGCTTCTTTTGCGCCTCGATCTTGGCGAGGACCCTCGGGAGCAAGGTGGCTGGTGCCCGCCTGTTTGGCAGGGACTTGAGCTCCCGGTCCAACTTCGCTTCCCAGTTTTCTTCGCGTTGCTGCATGATTCAAGCTTTCGGTTAGCAAACAATTTCTTCGAGGCAACCTGCGAGGCGCTTCTTCAGCACCTCGCGAGCGCGGTGGATATCCGTCTTCACTTTCCCCAGGCTTACCTTCAGTTGTCCCGCGATTTCCTCGTAACTCATGTTCTCAAAGTGGTAGAGCACCAGCGGTACCCGCTGCGCTTCAGGTAACTTCTGGAGAGCCTCCTCGAGTACCTCCCGACGGTCGGCATCACCCACGATCTGGCTGTGAGTGTCAGGCGCCACCAACTCCGACTCAAAAGAACGATCGTCCTCGCTGCCTTCGTGGGCGAATTCCGAGAAGAACCGCCATCGGGACCGATACCGAGTCAAATGGTTCAAGGAGAGATTCCGGGCCACCGTCTTCAGCCATCCCCCCGCCGTTTTGCTTTGGGAAAGATCCTCAAAGTGGGCATATGCGCGAATAAAGACCTCCTGAGCGATGTCCTGAGCTTCGCTTTCGTTACCCAACAGCCGCAGAGCCGTGGTGTATACCATGTCTTGGTAGTCACGCATAAACGACTCGAACTGGACCGGGTCACTCATCGGTACACTTACTCGCGATTCTTGTTACCCAACGTCTTCGAGTTCATTTTCACTCAAAGAACACAGAGCCAAAGAAAAAAGTTCCAAAAAGATCAAACGAAATTGCCTCGTGGAGCGTTAGATAGGATGAGCGAACCAATCGGTTTGCCAAGACAACGAAGAAGCAGATGGGCGCAAAAGCCATAGAATTTATATCTAAGCTGTTCTCTCCCAATGATGAACAGCTCATGTGGCGAGTGAAACTCGCAGGGGATCCAGACGCCTTCGCTGAAATCGTCCATCGCTGGCAACCCGCCCTTCAGAGCCTTTGCCTGAGGCTTACCAGGGACGATGCCATGGCACAGGATATTGCCCAGGAAGCGTTTCTGAGGCTTTTCTCCCATCGTGAATCTTATAGGACCGAGGGTGCCTTCGGAACGTACTTGCGCCGAATCGCTATCAACCTCTGCTATGACGAGCTTCGGGATAGTTCACGCCGCAAGGAGGTGCAACTTGGAGACTCAGAAGAAGGACCGGGATTCGAAGATCATTTCGCATCGGATCATATTGGGCCAGATGAAGATACCGCCCAACGCGACATAGCCGGTCGGGTGCGGGAGGCGGTGGGGAAGCTCCCCGAATCGCACCGGACAGTTCTGGTGCTTCGTCACTACGAAGGAATGAAATTCAGGGAGATCGCTGAAGTTCTTGATCTTCCCGAAGGAACGGTGAAGACGAGGATGGGAGAAGCTCTGAATCTTCTGGCCCGGAATCTCAAGACCGCGCTGGAACTTCCCGGTGGCATACCCGGCAAGCGTGGCCGCAATCGTTTGGAGGCAATGTTAGTATGAGCACTAAATCAGCCACTCACCCCAAGCACCCTTCCCTTGAGACATTGGTCTGCCACTGTTACGAGGAGCTTCCCAACCCAGAACAGGCCGCAGTCAACGCGCACCTGGAACGTTGTGATTCCTGCCGCGCGAAAGTCGGCGAGTTGAGGTCCGTCGGGCTAGCGCTCGACCAGTGGAAGGTGAAGTCCCCTGCCCCGTTACGCAGTAGCCGTCGCACCCTGGTGGAGTGGGGACTTGCCGCAGGCATCGTCTTGTCGGTAGGGATCGGGATAGGTAGGTTCACGTCCCCCTCCCCGCCGACTGCGGAACAATTGGCGATCCAGGTCCTGCCCAGAGTGCAAGCGCAACTTGGACAGCAAATCACCACCGCCGTTCGCTCGGAAACGGGCGGATTGCGTGAGAGCCTCAAGAGCGATTTTCAGCAGATTGCTGCTAACATGGGCGAAACGAATCGCACGGAGAATCGGGAGTTGCTTTCCGCCTTTGCCCAAGAATGGGCCTCGCTCCGTGCGCAAGATCGATCGGAAAACCTGGCGCTCCTGACCCGAATCGAACAAAGCCGCAAGAACGACTACGTTCGCCTGCGACGCGACCTGGAGACCATTGCGCTGAGTGCCGACCAGGGCATCGCAGAAGCTCAGTATGGAATTTACCGCCTGGCCCAGAATAGCCCGGCGCACAACGTCCCCTCACCTTCATCCGCCCCGCAAACCCCCGCGGAAGTCCCAGAAAGGAATAATCCATGAAAAGTATGTTTACCCTCACCCCTCCTCTCCGCCAGAGCCAATCCGGCGGGCAAGCTCACCTTACAGGATTGGTCTCCCAGACCAGGTTCTGCCGGTTGGGTTTGGCATTGGCCTTGACGGTCGTGTTCTCCGTTTCCAGTTCCAAACCCATTATCGCTCAGGAATCAAATGCCGCGAGCGAGCCGCTTGCGATGACTCGAAACGAGGGAGACCAGGCAAAGGAGGAGGCCTCAGCGGCGCGAGAGCAAGCGCAGAACGCACGAAGGCAAGCCCAGCAAGCGAGAGAGCAGGCTCGAGAGCTCGCGAGACAGCAGAGGGAACTGGCGCGAGCGGAAATGGAACTGGCCCAGGTCGCAGGGACGCACGTGGAACACGAGGAAGGAGACCTGCCCGACCCACCCGAACCTCCAGAGCCCCCGGAGGCACCGGACCCGTTTGGCCAGATTGGGATGGCGTTCGAAGGGATCATGGGAGGCGCGTCCGCTCGGGCGGAAAGTCCCGTGGTGGTGGCGGCAAAACTCGACACCGCGGAAATCGCTCAAAGCCAGGAAGACCTTTCCATCATGCACCGCATTCTGTTGAAAGCGGCAGGCAGCCAGGGAGACCGAGACCATCAGGAGTTTGCCAGCGGCATCGTGCTTTCGACCTTTCCTGGGCTTAAACAGCCGCGCAGTTTCCAGCTCGAGGGCTATGGAGCAGTCTTCCTCCTCCGCGTAAAGTACCCGTTGGTGGGGGCACCAGCCTCCAAGGAAGAGTCCAAGCCAGAGAAGCAGCAGAACCAGACCTGGGAAGAGACGAAACGCGAAATCTACGGCGGACAGGACGGTTCCAGCCGGGTATTCATCAACAAAACGGTCCGAAAAGACAATCCTCCAGCTCGATTCGACAGCGAGCAGGTCGGTCGGTTGCAGCGAGCCGTGTCCCTCTCGCTGAAGAACGCTTCGAACTTGCGTCATCTACAAGCCGACGACCGCGTCCTGGTGGTTGTAACCGGGCCCAAGGCAGGCTCGCCCAAAGGAGAAAGCACACTTACGCTACAGGCGAGGAAGTCAGACATCGACAGTTTTGCCAAAGGGAGCCTGAAGGACGATGAGTTCCTGAAGAAGGTAACGGCAAGGGCCTATTGACAGACAGCCAGAGCCCGCTGGGGTCGATAACAAGGGGTGACCCCGGCCTTGGTCGCCCCCTTGGCGGTATGGGCTGGCTCCTCAGGCTTCTTCTCCCGCCATCGAAGCATGTGCAAGCACATGCTTCGCATGCCAAGCCGCCCCCAACGCTTTCAGAGCACTCTCCGAAAGATGTTCTCGAATCAAGGGGAAGACCGAGCATTCTTCGTGGCAAAAGTGCTTGCGCGAGAAGGCCATCACCCCAAGGAGCAGACGTCGCGCTTCCTGGGTGTCAGTGCTCTTGGCGATCTGCCCGAACCGAGAGTCCATCTCCCCATGCTCATGGCTCATCTTCTCGAGGTTGCCGATATTTTCAAGAGCCTGGTCGAACGCATAGTACAGAAGATTCTCTTCCATATCCCCGTGCTCACGAAGGAGATTCTCAACCATCCCCGCACATGCCTTTACCTCTGCCAGGCGATCTAACCCTGGGAGCACCTGTTCTAGTTGTTTAAAAACAGCCAAAAGCGTGGTGTGCTGCACGGTCAGAACATCGATTATCGTTAACATGCCATCTCTCCTGTCTCACAGAATCGATTCGTTATCAAGTGGACGATGCAGATGGTTGTGATTGTCGTTCTCGTCGGGAGGCGGACATTCCGGCGGGAAGCAAGCGGAAACCGCTGGTAACATGGCAATTATCAAGGTAATGCGAACGCGAGCTCCCGGCCCGACCACCTCTTGTCGCGCTGGAGAACGGCTCCTTCGAGGTCTTGATCCGCGTGATCGAGGAAAGGCTAGATTCCCCTCACCTGTCGATTCAGAGCCCAATGCAGGCCACCCGCCGCCAAAGAAAGGACCCGGAGAGCGCATCCACGCCGTCCGGGCTTCCTGCCATGCAATCCGAATTCACCCTCCCTTACGAGAGTAGGCGTAGCGCGGATTGCGGACTGGAATTCGCCTGTGCCAACATCGCCGTGCCTGCCTGTACGAGGATGTTGTACCGGGCAAATTGTGTGCTCTCTTCCGCCACATCGACGTCTTTGATGCGACTATTGGAAGCAGCCAGGTTGTCCCTAAGAGTTCCCAACTGTTCTGCGGTGAAGTTCAAGCGCTGCCGGTTGGCGCCAATCGTGGCTCGATCCTTTGCCAGTTGGTCAATGGCTGTCTTCACGTAAGCCAGAGCCTGAGTCGCCGACCCCGTGTCTAGAGCGGTGGTTCCCGCCAAAGCATTTCCGTAGGTGGTGCTGCTTCCCCGATTGACGAAGTCGACCCCGACCATTCCGAAGGTGGTGCCATCGCTGTCGATCGTGACTGCGTAGCTCCCGGTCGACGAACTGAACAGGCTTACACCATTGAAGTCCTTGTTCCCAAGGTCGGTAATGTAGCTCTGCAGTTGGTTGAATTCAGCCTGGTAAAGGGATTTGTCGTTCGTGGACTTGGAGGCGTCCTGGGCGAGCACAGAAAGCTCGCTCATACGATTCAGAGCCTTTCCCACCTTCTGGAGAAAACCGTCCTGCGTCTGGGAAAACGAGATCGCGTTCGCGACGTTGGAATTAGCCGCTTCAATGCGTTTGATCTGCGCGTCAAAACGCATGGACACAGCCAAACCAGCCGCGTCATCTTCTGGAGATACGAGTCTGGAACCTGAGGATAGTTTTGCGAGGGATTTGGACAGCAGGGATGACGCTTCACCCAGCATCCGAGCGCCTGCCTGAGCCGACACGTTTGTATTGATAACCATAGGACTCCTTCCGTGAGCCACCCCGTAGCGGGGCTTTTTTTCGCAGCATTCCGTGCCACTAGGTGAGTCTTTGCGCGGGCACTCACCATTTTCCCGTTTGGCCTTCACAAGGGGCCAACCCTTATCTTGCGACAGCAGGTGTATCGGCACCAATCCGGAAAACTTGATCAGGTTGGTGAGAGATTCTAATTCGCAAAAGTCCGTCTCTCCTTCGATGTGTTCAAATACCCTGTCCTCCGAACAAAACAGGAATCAGAAGACATCTTAACGTATTTGTCACCAATATGTTACCATCCACTGAAGTGTTCGAGCACACAATCCGGAACCGGGGTGCTCAGTCATGCTGAGTAGCCGAGATACGGCTGACGTGGCGACTATACTCCCGCGGAGTCATCCGCTTGATTCGTTGAAACTGACGATTGAAATTGGAGAGGTTGGAGAATCCGCAGGCGAATGCGATATCGGCAATCTTGTCGCCGCTCTCGGCGAGCCTACGGCAAGCCCGCCCCACCCGCAGCTCGTTCACGAACACGGGAAAAGTCCGGCCTGAGTGGAGGCGAAAAAACCTGCTGAAGGCCCCTTCGCTCAGTCCGGTCAGGTGGGCGACTTCCCCCAGGCGGATGGGTTGGTCAAGCCGCTCATGAATGAAGCTGATCACGCGCTCCATGCGTTCCTGGCTATGCGGGGTTAGCTCCGCGGCATATCCGGCGCTGGCGATGGAGCGGAAGTCGGGCGTGGACGCCAAGTCGCTAAGAGCGGTGAGGAACAACCCCAGCCGCCGCAGGCCATCGACCGAGCTCATATCGTGCATCAAACCAGCCACGCGCTCTCGGGTCTTGCCATGGAACGTCAGGCCCACCGAGGCCCTCTTGAGCAGGTGGCGCAGGGTTTGGCTGGCGGGAATCCTCCAAAAATCGCGTCCCAGGAAGTCCTGCTCGAATTGTACCATCAGAATGTGCACCGGCCCCTGCCCCTTGGGCCTTCCTTCGTCGCGCCGCCAAATGTGGGGCAGGTTGGAGCCCAACAGCACAAGGTCCCCAGCCTCCAACTCGGTGAGATCGTCGCCCACCATACGATAGCCCGGGCAGTGCAGCGTCAGAATCAGCTCGTACTCGGTGTGAAAATGCCAAGGGCAGGTAAACTGATGAGTACGAAGCTCCTTAAAGGTGAATCCCTCCTCCAAACCGGGCATCAGCTTTTCAAAAATGAGTTTCATGCTGCGGCATTCCGTCGCGTCGGGAAAGTACCACAACTCGCGGCAAAACGTGTAGCCAAAACCCGGTGGCGGGGAGCAAATTGGAAGGAGACTGCAATCATGAATACTCTTGCCCTTCATGGCGGCCCCCCCGCCGTTCAAGATAAACTCCCCCATTGGCCCAGCTTCGACGCCGCAGCCATCCGGTCCGTCGAGGAGACCCTGCGATCCGGCAAAGTCAACTACTGGACCGGCAGAAAAGGCATGGAGTTCGAAAAACGATTTGCTGCGTGGCAAGGGAGCCATCACGCCGTCAGTGTGGCTACCGGCACCGCCGCCCTCCATGTTGCCCTCACCGCCTTAGGAATTGGGCCTGGCGACGAAGTCATCGTTCCCAGCTACACCTTCATCGCATCCAGCTTCTCTATCGTCCAGGCGGGTGCCATTCCACGCTTTGCCGACGTGAACCTCGAAGATCACTGCATCAGCGTGGAGTCGGCCGAGAAACTGGTGACCGAACGGACGAAAGCCATCATGCCCGTGCATCTTTATGGCAACGTCTGCGACATGGACAAGGTCCGGGCTTTCGCCAAGCAACACGGACTCTTTGTCATTGAAGACAACGCGGAAGCGTTCGGCGGCTCCTTCAAAGGAAAGAAAACGGGGACTTTGGGCGACGCTGCCGGGTGCAGTTTCTGCCAAAACAAGACTTTCACCACGGGAGGAGAAGGTGGCATGGTGACCACGGACGACGAAGAGTTGGCTTGGGCGGCACGCAGTTTTCGTGATCACGGCTACGACGTCAAGGATCGCCTGAATCTCCTAGAAATGGAGCAGAAACTCTCGTACATCCACAACCGGGTTGGGTGGAATTACCGCATGACCGAAATGCAATCGGCCATCGGGCTCGCCGAACTGGACCGCATGGACAATTGGAACCTACCCCGTCGGCGACGTAACGCACAGATCATCCTGGACTCCCTGAAAGACGAACCCTTGATCCTGCACCGGCCCATTGACACCCCCGATCGGCAGAACGGCTGGTACGTGATGGCGTTCTCCCTCGATGTCGAGAACATGCGCTGCGACATCACCGAGTTCGTCAAGGCGGTTGCCGCCGAAGGTGCCCCCTGTTGGAAGGTGTTCTGGCCCCAGTGCCACACCGAGCAGGCGTTCCGCAGCCACCAGGCTTTCGGCAAATCCGGTTTTCCTTTCAAGTCGCGCGAATATGCCGATCCGGCCAGTGTGGATTACAGTCAAGTGGAGGTTCCCAACGCCAAGTGGCACGAGAAGCATACCTTCACCTGCTTCGCCTACCCTACCTATGAGCCACACCACTGCGAACAGATTGGCGCAGCGCTGAAGAAAGTCATCGGAGCCTATGCTGGACCAGTCAGAGCAGGATCAGCATGCACCGGATAGGTCAATCTTATCCTTTCCTACCGACCTAGAAGATCCTACCCTGCCGCCACGCAGAGAAACCAGACCCTCTCATGTCAGACGCTGTCAGGTCCATATCGCCCATGGAACCCCCACCACAAACTGCTTTAGGTTCACCGAACAAGCCTCGGAATACAGGTCATGGTGTGGCTCCCACGCGTCTCCAGCACCCGGTGCTGATCAGCCTACTGTCGATATGGGCATTGACGGGCTCTCCCCTCAGCCAGGCCGCGGAAGACTTGGCCAGGTCCAGCCAGACCAACGCCATCCCTGCAGCCGATCGTCTGGGGATCCTGGTGACCATCCCGGCCGGACCCTTTTTGATGGGTAACAATGGTCACGAGGGATTCGAAGGACCTGAGGAATTCCCCCAGCACTCCGTCAACTTGCCTACCTACCAAATCGGCAAGTACGAAGTCACGCGGGGCCAATATCGAAACTTCATCGAAGCGGGTGGATATCAGGATCCCAGCTACTGGTCACCGGAGGGTTGGAAATGGAAAGAGAGTGATGTCATCGATTATGCAGGAATGCACGGCAGCGTCTCTCACACCGCAAGACCCAACAGCAAAGAGAAACGCAACGAACCGGAGCACTGGGCCGCGGAGCAAGAATGGATTGGGCACGGATTCGCTCACCCCCGCTTTATCCAAACAGACAAACATCCCGTGGTGGGAGTCACCTATTACGAAGCCGAAGCCTTCTGCAAATGGGCCGGGGGCAGGTTACCCACGGAAGCGGAATGGGAAAAAGCTGCGCGATGGGATGAGAAAAAGCAGCACGCGAATACCTGGCCCTGGGGTGATACGTGGGATCCGGAGGCCTGTAATAGTCCGACCGACCACAACGCTGCCGGCGGCGGCTACCGCGTGAACCAAAGCGCGCCGGTCGGCAGCTACCCTAATGGAGCTAGTCCCTTTGGCTGCATGGATATGGTAGGCAACGCGTATGAATGGGTGGCCGATTACGCCAAATCCTACCCGGGGCATCCCAAGCCTTTCGACCACAGCCCCGGCTTTCATTTTGTGAGAGGCGGGTGCTGGGATGACGGACCTTTCAGCGTCCGTTGTGCCTATCGGGGCTGGTACCTCCCACCGAGCAGCAGCGGCACCGGCCCGGGAGACAGCGATTACATCGGATTCCGCGTAGCTCGCTAGACAATTGCATCCGCGCGGCAATGAGTCGTTCAGACAGGAGCATTTGGATATGAGGAAACACAAAACCACAATGGGGCGGCTCTTGATTGCACAGGCTTGCCTCTTCGCATCGCTCTGCCTGCTGCTCGAAGCGGCCGACACGGTCCGTGTCGGTGTCGCCGCCACGGACATCACCCCGCCGCCGGGCATTCCGATGGCTGGCTATTACCACGAGCGCGGGGCCGATGGAGTGCTTGACCCGCTTTTCACCAAGGCAATGGTTATTGAATCCGGTGGCGCCCGCGCTGCGCTGGTGGCGCTCGACATCATCGGTGTGACCCGCGCCATCACCGACCAGGCTCGCGCAGCCATCGAGAAGGCTACCGGCATCCAGGGCGATCACGTGATGATCTCCGCCACGCACGCCCACACCGGCCCAGAGTTGGCCAAACGCGGCAAACGGAGCAGCGACATGGGCGGCCAGAGCCAACTCGCGGTGGACTACACCGAAGGCTTGCCCGCGAAGATCGCCGAGAGTGTGCGCTTCGCCAACGCAAACCTCCAACCCGCGCAACTCAGCGCCGCCAAGGGCCTCTGCGAGGAACTCACTTTCAACCGCCGGTTCTACATGCGCGATGGGAGCGTGGGTTGGAATCCCGGGAAGTTGAACCCCAACATCGCCAGCGTTGCCGGGAGGAGCGATCCCGAAGTCGGCCTTCTCTACGTTGGACCGATCGGGGCTGGCGATCCGCGGCTAGCCATTGCAACCTACGTGAACTTCGCCATGCACCCGGACACTTGCGGCGGTAGCAAGCTCAGTGCGGATTGGCCGGGAGCGCTCAGCCGGGTGTTGACCGGGTATCATGGCTCGAACCATCTCACCCTCCTGGCCAACGGCACCTGCGGGAATCTCAACCACTTCGACACCTCCTGGCAGTGGCCGCAGAACACCGGCGCCGAGGGGCATCGCATCGGCACAATTCTGGGTGCGTCCGTTTTCCAGGCCTACAAGGACCTCAAGCCTGTGCCTGCCGGGCCGCTGCACGCCAAGTCCGAACTCGTTGAACTCGCGCTACCCGAAATCACGCCGGCCCAAGTCGAGGAAGCGAAGCAGACAGTCGCGTCGACTAAGGATGACGTCGGCGGCAACTTCATGAAACTCGTACGCGCCTACCGTGCGCTCGACGTGGCAGAACGGGAAGGCAAGCCGCATGGCGTCGAGGTACAGGTCATCGCGTTGGGCAAGGATGTCGCCTGGGTGAGTCTGCCGGGCGAGATCTTCGTCGAGTTGGGCCTCGCGATCAAAAAGCGGTCACCTTTTCCGCATACTTTCGTCGTCGAGTTGGCCAACGAGAATATCGGCTACGTGCCCGACCGCCGTAGCTACGCCGAAGGCAACTACGAGCCCGAGAGTGCTCGGTGTGCCGCGGGCTCCGGAGAGAAGTTGGTCGAAGCAGCCGTCACATTGCTCTCGGAGCTCCATGAGTAATCTCTGAATGTCCCCTCCCATCTCAAGTCCCCACCACCGATGACAACGAACACTCCCTCCAACCCGGCGCCCACCACGCGCCGCGATTTTCTAAGAACCTCCGCCGCGCTCGCCGGCTCGGCCGCCTTAGGCCAGCTCGCGCTGGAGCGCAGCGTCCACGCCGCCGCCAGTGACATCATCCGCATTGGCCTCATCGGCTGTGGCGGACGTGGCACCGAAGCCGCCGGCAATGCCATGAACGCGGGCAAGGATATCCGCCTCGTCGCGATGGCGGATATCTTCGACGAGCGCCTCAAAGCCAGTCGTGAGCAACTCAAGAAAGCCAAGCCTGATCAAGTCGATGTGAAGGACGACCATTGCTTCGTAGGGTTCGACGCCTACGAGAAGCTGTTGACCAGTGGCGTGGACGTGGTGCTAATCGCGGCGGCCTCGCATTTCCACCCGCGAATACTCCAAGCTTCCGTCGAGGCTGGCAAACACGTCTTCTGTGAGAAACCCCATGGCATCGACATTCCAGGTCTGAAGATCTCCATGGCAGCGTCCGAAACCGCGAAGCAAAAGAAGTTAAGCCTCGTTAGCGGACTGTGCTGGCGGTACGACCTAGGTCTTCAGGAGACCATCAAGAGGATCCACGACGGTGCGATCGGCGATATCGTGGCCATTCAGGAGAACTACCTGTCCAATCCCTACATTGTGCGGGACCGGCGACCCGGTCAAACGGAGATGGAGTGGCAAATGTGGAATTGGTATCACTTCAACTGGCTCTCCGGCGACCAGACGGCCCAGCAGTTGATTCACAGCATCGACAAGTCCTCCTGGGCCCTGGGCGACCGACCGCCGCGGAAGGTATATGGAATGGGCGGACGCCAATCGGCAACCGAGCCGAAGTTTGGCGATCAGTTTGATCACCAGGCCGTGGTGTTTGAATACGAAAACGGGGTGCGCGTCTTTGGTTTCACCAGGGATCAGTCGGAATGCCATAAGGATACCAACGATTACATCCTGGGCACCAAGGGTCGTTGCAATCTGATCGATTGCCGGATCGAGGGCGAAACCAACTGGCGCCATGACAAGCCACGCCAGAACATGTACGACCTCGAGCATGCCGCTCTCTTTCAGTCCATCCGCGACGGCAAACCCATCAACAACGGCCATTACATGTGCCTGAGCAGTGCCCTCGCCATCTCGGCGCAAGTCGCCTGCTACACGGGTGCTCTCTTGACCTGGGAAGACGTAATGAATTCCAAACGTTCTTTCGCCCTTCCCCGCTACGGGTGGGATGTCGAACCGCCCGTAAAACCAGGCCCCGACGGACGCTATCCGGCCCCCGTGCAGGGGAGCGTTGAATACGAAAAATGGCTCATGTAGCCTGAGGCAGGAGGGACCCGAGGCAGGTAGAGCGTCCAAGCCAGTCTAAAATTGATCTGTTTACGCCATGAAGCTTCTTCTCCTTTGTCTCCTGATGACTTTACCGGTGCGGGCCGCTGTGTTCCGGGCCGGCGCAGCGAAGATCGTCATCACCCCCGCACTTGGGACCACCATCAACGGCGGACTCGGCCCCGGCACGGCACAACATATCCATGACGACCTCTTTGTGCGAGCCTTGGTCCTAGACGACGGATCGAATCGGATCGCCTTTGCGGTGGTGGACACCTGTCTTGTGGACCGACCGGTATTCGACGAGGCGAAGAGGCTAGTGCGCCACGCCACGGGCCTCCTCGGCTCCCAAGTCATGATGTCTGCCACGCATACTCACTCCGCTGGTGCCGTCTGCGGAGCGCACTTGAGCAACCCTGACCCCGTTTATCGTGCCTGGCTCCCGGGCCGCATCTCGGACGCTGTTCGCTGCGCGGTCAACAACCTCGCCCCCGCGCAAATCGCCTGGGGCTCAGGCTCTGTGCCACAGCACGTTTTCTGCCGGAGACTCCAGGTAAAACCCGGGTGCATTTATACAAACCAGTTGGGCTACACGAACGAGCTGGCAAAGATGAATTGGGACTCACCTCATCCCGCGGATGGTGACCCAACGGGCCCCACCGATCCCGAGGTCTCCGTCCTTTCTGTACGTCACACGGACGGTCGGCCACTGTCCCTCCTGGCCAATTACTCACTGCACTATGTTGGCGATGTGGGCCCTGGTCACATTTCCGCCGATTACTTCGGCGCATTTGCCGACCGCATTCAGCAGCTGCTCGGCGCGGACCGTCAGGACCCACCGTTTGTCGGCATTCTCTGTAACGGCACCAGCGGCGACATTAACAACATCAACCCCAAGGCGCCACGCGAGGCCAAGCCTCCCTATACCCAAATACGAAAGGTGGCCGAGGACGTGGCGCAGGAGGTTCTACGCGTGACACGCACTCTCCAACACCACGATGACTGGAGGCTCCAGTCCTTTCTGAGCGAGTGTGAGGTGACCACACGCCGCCCCAATCAGGAGGAGATTGCAGCCGCCCGCGCCTTCCTTGGAGTGCGATCCGACCTGGCGAGCTGGCAGGACAACTACGCGCGCGAGCAACTCCTGCTGGCAGAATGGCCGGCGAACGTCTCCATGCCGATGCAGGTGTTCCGCATCGGTGGCGTTTCCGTGGCGGCCTGGCCCGGAGAGATCTTTGCCGCCAGCGGCCTGGAACTGAAGCAGCGCAGCTCGCACAAACCTCTGTTCAACGTAGGGCTCGCCAATGGCTGGTATGGCTATATCCCCCCTCCGGAACAGTACCGGTACGGCGCGTATGAGACATGGCGCATGCGCACCAGCCCTCTCGAAACAAACGCCATCCCACGCATGATCGATTGTTTCCTTGGCATACTCAATTCCCCACCCTGAACCGAGCCAACGCTATCACCCCAAGATTCCTGCCTGCATGAGGTCCTCATCCTTTACCGCTCTCTTGCTCCTGGGTGTGCTCCTCCCCACCACCTCGGCAGCTGACGGCTTCCAGGCCGGCTTTGCGGTGGCGAATATCACTCCACCCCCGGGTTGGAGACGGGCGGGTGGTTATACCGAGTTCATCAGCCAACCCGGTGGCGACCCCCTCCAAGCAAAGGCCCTCGTGCTCTCCCAGGGTGAAACGCTGCTTGCGCTCGTCGGAAACGACCTTTGTTCTGTACCACGCGAACTCACCGACCGCGCCCGCCGTCAAGCCAGCGAGAAGACGAAGATCCCGGTCAGCAACATTGTCATCACCGCCACGCATACGCACGGCGGACCCGAATATTTTGGGCCCCTGAGAGACGTTCTTCAGGCCCGGGCGAAAAGGGAGAACGGCGGACAGGATCCGCGGGAAAGAGTCGACTACCACACACTCCTGGTCGAGCGATGGGTGGAAGTCATCGTGAAGGCTCACGCCGCTCGCAAGCCCGTTTCCCTGTCCGTGGTGAATGCGCAGCAAGAGGGTCTGGCGTTCAACCGCCGCTTCCTGATGAAAGACGGTTCGACCGGTTGGAACCCTGGCAAGCTGAACACCAACATCTTTCGCCCATTAGGCCCAACGGATCCGGACCTACCTTTCGTACTCTTGCGCGACACCGCATCCGGCAGCCCGATGGGCTCATTGACGGTATTCGCCATGCACACCGCCATCTATGGAGATGCCCCGTTTGGGGCGTGCTATCCGGGCCATTTGCAGACACAGTTGCGCCGTCGTCTGCGGGCGCCCGACTTCGTCTCGATCTTCGCCGAGGGTTGCGCCGGGGACGTCAACCACATCGACGTAAACTCGCCTGATCCGCAGAGCAGCGAACGTTACCCGGCTGTCGTAGGCTCGATCCTGGCGGAAACCATCGAGCGCGCGCTACCCTTTGCACGTCCCGTCCAATCAAGCGAACTGGCCATGCGCTCCAGAGTTGTTCGCGCTCCAGTCAAACCTTTGAACCCAGCCGATTACGCAGCGGCAAAACGCCTCATGGAGAACCTGGACCGCACCGAGGCGCCGTTCCTCACCGTGGTCGATGCCTGGCGCAAGATGTTCCAACACGAGTTCTGGGAGAAACACGGCGGCCAGCTGCCGCAGGAAGTGCAGGCCATCCGGCTCGACCGCGACACCGCGCTGGTGGCCTTGCCACACGAGGTCTTCGTAGAACTCGGCATGGCGATCCAAGCCGCGTCCCCCTTCCGCAATACCATCGTCATTTCCCTCGCTAACGATCTGGATTTCTACATCCCAACCCGGCGTGCCTTCGAAGAGGGCCACTATGAGCCAACCACCTGTCCGCTCGAGATCGGTTGCGGAGAATTGCTGGTCCAAGCGGCAGTGAAACTGCTGAACGAACTCAAGCCGTAGCCACCCCCCCTACCCATTGCTTCGGACAGGAGCGATTCCGCAACAACCCACAGCAGCCTAGGCCACCCCCTTGATTCGGCAAATCGAGAGGGCTGCTCCAATAACGCCAGCGTCCACGCCGGTAGCCGCCTGTACAATAGGAATGTCCCGGTGGACCGGCGACCAGATATGCTGGCGTGTGGCTGGGACAAACGAATCCCAGTACGGCCCGTTGCTCAAACCCAACCCTCCCCCCACCACAACCGCTTCCGGGTCCAGCACGTTCACCAGCAGTGCCACCGTGGAACCAAGCGCCGCAGCGCTCGTTTCCACCACCTCCAGCGCCAGGGCATCGCCATTCCTGGCGGCGTTGAGAACATCATGGCCAGTGCGCACACTGCCAGGTCGACGGGCGTTCACGCGTCGAACGAGTCCCGGACCAGCAGCGTATTCTTCCAGGTTCCACTGACTGCGACCGCCGCACTCCTCGCAAGCCCTATTCCAAGGTGCGCTGGCCATGGTGCCCGTGGCTCCGCGTGTCCCCATATATGGTTCCCCCTCCAGCACCAGACATGAGGATATGCCCGTACCCACGGTAACATACAAAAACTGATGCAGGCCCCGTCCAGCACCAAACACCGCTTCCGCCCGGGCGGCTGCCCGCACATCGGCTTCCAAGAGGAACGGGCCATGGCCGGAGAAACGCTCCAGTACAGGCAAATCCATCCACCGAATCGCATTCTCGCTGAGAACACGGCCGTCAGGGCTCACCAACTCGCACAAGCCGAGACCAATGCCCGTAACCTTCTTTCCCGCCCCATTCGCCTCCTCACTCAAGGCCCGGGTCAGCTGGATGATGTCATCCAGGACTCTTGCACCACCACGCTGTGGTTCGGTAGGGATGACCCGTTTCAAGCTGATGGTCCCTGCGGGAAACTGAACCAGACCAGCGGCAATCTTCGTGCCGCCCACATCAATGCCGATGGCGCTGAATGCCCGTAGGTTCATGGGTTTCTACTTCGCCTGACCGAGGCCAAGGGCTAGGGCTCTTATGTAGGCTGCATTGCATCCGCAGCATCCACCCACGAATCCAATCCCCTCACCCCGTGCCAGCTTCCCAAAGTCCTGAAACTCGCGCCGGGACACTTGAATGGTTTCCAGATCATCCGGAAAGGCCGGTTGTCGCGTGAAACAATGACATTCATCGGTGGTGCGAAACGCGGCTGGTTGTGCCGCAATCGGTACGCTCACGGCCGCACGCATCTCTCGTAGCAAAGGCAACATCCTGGTCGGTTCCTGCTCGCAGTTGGCTCCAACGGCGATCGCCCCAAAACCTGCCATGACCCGGGCGCATTCTGCCGGCGTATGGTCATCCGTACATTGGCTAATCTGCGGTCGAAAGCTCATCGTGGCCACAGCTGGAACTCCGCTCGCCGCGGCGCACTCGAGCGCCACCTTCATTTCCGCGAGGTGGAAGAATGTCTCCAGGATCAGAAAATCCACTCCGGCATCCCTGAGCAGACGAATCTGCTCAGCGAGGTGGTTGCGGGATTTGTCCAGCGATCCGATTCCCTCGCGCTCGGTGAGCTGAGTGCGCGACACACTTCCCGCCACCAGCGCCCTACCTCCCGCTACCTCTTTCGCAAGCCTCACGGCAGCGGTATTGATGCGCTCTGTGTCCGCACCATACCCTGCACGACTCAGCTTCTCCCGGGTCCCAAAGAAAGTGAGCGCCTGCAGTACCTGTGACCCTGCGTTAAGGAATTCACCGTGGAGCTCACGCAGCGCCTCAGGATGTTCGATGGCTACCTCAGGAGTAAACTGTCCACTGCCCTTGCCTGTACCCACCTTCTCCCGACCCGACCCGCTGTCGACATAGCCCCGTCGCTCGAGTTCGATGAGGTACCCACCATCACCCAGCACGACGGATTCCTTGAGTAGATCGGTAATACTTTTCATGGACGTTCCATCCAGATTATGGTCTCGGCCCGCTGGGCAGTTCCCTGATCCTCAGCCGTCGGTGTTGCACGCCCTTTCCCTCCTGATAATTCTGGAGGCCAATGTAGCCATGGGTGCTTCGCTTCTTTGAATCGGTCCACACGGTCACAGTCTCGCCATTGATGCGCACCACGTAGGTTTGGTCGATGACCGACAACTCGTAGCAATTCCACTCCCCCACCGGCTTCGTAGGTACGTGCGTCGGTGGCTGGAAGGGATACAAGGTGCCCGTGCGCCACGTGGGGTCTTTGCCTTCAGGATCATCCCCCAACTCCAGTTCATGACCTTGCTTGATCGCATTCCAGGGGTCCTGTTCCGGATTCGGGAAACGCACAAAAACGCCGGTGTCCGACTCACGGTTGTCGAACCGCCACTCCCCCCGGATGACAAAGTTGGTATACATTCGGTTCGTAGACCACCACAGCCCCATGCCGCCATGGCTGGTTGCGACTCCGTTCGTCAGATCAAAATGGCCCGGTCCGCACTGGGTCCAGCCGTCCGTCGCGCTTCGACCGAAAAGCGGCTGAAAACCAGCATCATCCTCCGGTCTTGGCAGCAGAAGGGAGACGCCTTCCGGAATACGGTTGTTTGGCGGGCAGACCGAGGAGTCCGAACCGCGCATCTGCGGCACGGCTGTGCCGAGAACGACCGCGAGGAACGAACAGGCGACTCGTTCCCATCCTGAAATGTCTGATGAGGCTCTCACAGCGCGAATAGGGGCTACTTTAGCGATTCGTGTTGCCTATACAACACCAAATAGACTCTCTGTTGCAAACGATCTCCTTAACGACCAGTACCGGATTCACGGCCCTCGTCAAATCCGCCAACCAATATTGTGAAAACCACGTCGAGATAGGGGAACTTGACTGGCTGCCAGCAAAGCGGGATGCTCGGCATGCACCCAGAAGACCAATGTGCCGCCGAAACCAACTCATCAAAAGTAGCCCAAGGTGGAGCCCCGGGGTGTGACCGTGGGTCTGCAAAAGGAAAGGAAACATACCATGTTTAGAGAAGAACGAGACGAGAGCCAGTTCGAATGGAGCATGTTGGGCGACTTGAAGGAAGGCCGCCCCAACCTAGGGCCGATGACCCATGTGGCCGTGTACCGCTTGATGCAGTACACACTCCGGGACGTTCTCATCCGAGAGTTCGGGGTCGCCAAAGCGGACCAGGCCTTCTTTGACGCAGGCAAACAGGCTGGACGGGCCTATTACACCAACGTCCTAACCCAGAAGAACGACTTGAATGAGTTCTTCGCCGATATCCAGCGCTCCATGAAGGAGCTGAACATCGGCATCTTCCGTGTCGAGTCCTCTGACTTGGAGAAAGGCTCATTCGTGATCGTGGTGGAGGAAGACCTCGACTGCTCGGGAATCCCCTTTTGCTCGGAACAGATCTGTACCTACGACGAGGGTTTCATCGCGGGCCTGCTGCTCGAGTACTCGGGTAAGGACTATGCTGTCAAGGAAGTCGACTGCTGGGGCTCGGGGGCGCGGGTCTGCCGGTTCACGGTGGTTCCTAAGTGAGTCAAGGCATGATCTCCGTCCAAGAGTCGCTCCTGGATAGCGTCACTGCGGCGCTTCACCAGCTTCGCACGGGCAAAGTGCCTCCTCCGGTGGCGATTCCAGCGGATTTGCCCGACAACGAACTTCGCCAACTCATTACTTACCTAAACCGCTTTCTGTCCGAGTTCGCGCCGTTCGCGGAAGCCCTGGAGCAACTCGCCCGCGGGGATCTCGAAACCCGCAGTCTTCTGGGACGAATGCCAGCGGCCCAGTCCTTGAAGGCACTCCAATCGAATCTTCGGCATCTCACCTACAAGACCCAGCAGATCGCCGATGGAGACCTGGAGCAGCGGGTGGACTTCATGGGGGATTTCTCGATTGCCTTCAACCAAATGACGCAACAACTCAAGGACTCCTACCAGGAGTTGGAGCGCCGCAACGAGTTCATCCGGAAGGTCTTTGGACGCTACACCAGTGATGAAGTCGTGGAAGCGCTCTTGGACGCTCCCGACGGGCTCAAACTCGGTGGAGAGAAGCGTACGGTGACAATCCTGATGTCCGACCTTCGAGGCTTCACGGCCTTGGCGGAGCGGCTTGAGGCCACGGAAGTCGTTTCCCTGCTGAATCACTATCTTTCGGCGATGGTGGAAGTCATCCAACAGTGTGGCGGGACGATCGACGAGATCATCGGTGATGCGATCCTGGTGCTCTTTGGCGCCCCGGTATCCATGCAGGATGACCCGCGGCGGGCCGTCCTTTGCGCCTTGGGGATGCAGAAGGCGATGAAGGCCGTCAACGACCAGAATCTCCAGAACGGATGGCCCCCCATAGAGATGGGAGTGGCCCTGCATACGGGGGAGGTGGTGGTTGGCAACATTGGGTCCGTCAAGCGGTCCAAGTATGGCGTGGTGGGCCGCACGATCAACACCACGGCGCGCATCGAGAGCTTTACCGTGGGTGGCCAAATCATCGTCTCTCCCACCTTGATGGACTGCGCCGGCCGAGGCCTCGTCCTTGGGGGCGAGGTCGAGGTCCATGCCAAGGGAATGAAAGAGCCACTCAGGTGCCGCCATCTGCTGGGCCACGAGGATCACCCGGAGTTGGGGCTCGAGCCAGAAGAAGCATGTGCTCCGTTGCCCAAACCCGTGCCGGTTCACTACGTTCGCCTCACCGGGAAGCATTTTGATGAACAGCTGGAGCCTGCCCTTTTCGTTGCTCTCTCCCAGCGCCAAGCCGTGCTCGAAGTGCGCACGCCCGTTCCAGCTTACTCCAATCTCCTGTTGCGTTTGGAGAAGGTTGGTGATGACCAGGAAGCGTCGGAACTCTACGCCAAAGTGGTCCGCTCTCTGGATGAACCAGGCTCTCGTTGTCTAATCCACTTCACCTCAGTTCCTCCGCGGGTGAGGTCCCGAATCGACCAGCTCACCGGCAGGGTCGAACGGGTTGGGTAGAGTATGTTGATCAAACTCCTTATTGCCTGGTGCCTGATGGCGCTATGCGTTTCCATCCACGCCGGTGGAGTGACTTCGGCGTTGCGCTGGCTTCGCATCCAGTCCGTTCCCGCACAGGACTTCTGGCCTGGGACTTGGCTGTTCGTTCGTCTCGCGGGCTGGATGGTCCTCTTCCATCTGCTCGAGATCACGGTCTGGGCGCTCTTCTACTTCTGGGCGGAGGCGATGCCGGACCTGCATTCTTCCTTCTATTTCAGCATGGTGACCTACACGACCACCGGATACGGGGACTTGGTGCTCCCGAAGGATTTTCGGTTCGTCGGCGGCGTCGAGGCGCTCACGGGTGTGCTCATGTGCGGTTGGTCCACCGGCTTCTTCTTCACCGTCGTAAGCAGGATCTACGATGCCCAGCCAAAAGTGACACAACCCAGCCAACCACAGAACCATGGCAAACCACTATGAAACCTCTCTTCCACGAGATTCGACATTACCCGCTGCTCTGGCTCCTGGTCTTTGTTCCCGTTGTGCTCGCCGCGGAGAAGATGAAACCGGAAGCCCATACGCTTCTGTTCCTGCTTTCGGTCTTGGCCATTGTGCCGTTGGCGGCTCTGCTCAGCCACGCAACAGAATCGGTGGCTTCCAAGACGGGCGATGCCGTCGGTGGCCTGCTGAATGCCACACTGGGGAATCTAACGGAATTGGTCATCGCGATCGCTGCCCTGCGCGCCGGAGAGTACATGCTGGTCAAGGCGTCCATTGCGGGCGCGATCGTCACCAACACTCTGTTCATGCTGGGGGCATCCTTTCTCCTGGGCGGGCTCAAGCACCATGTGCAGGAGTACAACCGAGTCAGCGCCCGGGTGCAGGCAGGGTTGCTGTTCCTGGCAACGATCGCGCTTCTGATTCCCTCGGCGGTTTCCCAAGCGGACGCTGTGCAGGTTGCCTTTACCAAGAAGTTGAGCCTGGGGTTGGCGGTTCTGCTCATCGTGGCCTACGGGCTGGGGATGCTCTTCTCGCTGAAGACGCACCGGGAAATGTTCGCCAGTGTGGAATCCGGGGAAGCCGTCGATTCCGACGAAGCGCCCTGGCCCATCGGCTTGGCCCTGGCCACTCTGACCGGCGTCACTGTGCTCGTGGCACTGGTTAGCGAGGTGTTTGTCGAGTCCGTCCAGAAGGCAGCCGAAACCTTCGGCATGACCCAGGCCTTCGTAGGCTTCATTGTCGTGGCTCTCGTGGGTGCGGCGGCTGAGATGACTTCAGCGTTCGCGGCCGCACGCAAGAACCGCCTGGACCTCAGTGTGGGCATCGCCCTGGGCAGTGCATCCCAAATTGCGCTGTTCGTCGCGCCAGTCCTGGTATTCCTGAGCTACTTCATCGGGCCGACCCCGATGGATCTCCAGTTCTGGCCCGGGGCGGTGGTTATGATTCTTGTCGCCACCATGACCGCTTCCCTCGTGACCACCAGCGGGCGCTCTGCTTGGTTTGTTGGAGTATTGCTGATCATGGTGTATATGATCTTCGCCATGACGCTCTATCTCCTGCCTCCCCGGTCTCCGTGATCCCGCCCCGGGCGAAGGAACCTCGATTCTCATTCCACCCTTCACTTCCCATGGATACTCCGTCCCCCAAGCCCTCCAAACGCCTGCTGGAACCGGAGGAACGCATCGCCGAGGTACTTTTTGGCTTGATCATGGTTCTCACCTTCACAGGCTCGCTCAGCGTGGCTGATGCCGGACGCGACGATGTGCGGACTATGCTCGTTGGCGCGCTGGGGTGTAACCTGGCTTGGGGCATCATTGATGGCTTGTTCTACCTCATGGGGTGTTTGAGTGAGGAAGGACGCCGCATCCGATCTTGGCGAGCCCTGCGACAGGCATCATCGCCGGAGGAAGCGAAGGGGATCATCGCAGATGCACTGCCGCCCGAGGTGGCTGCCGCTCTCGGCCCCAAAGAGTACGATTCCCTACGCGAGAAACTGCTCCAAACACCCGAACCTGCCTCCCGGCCGCGAGTGCGCAAAGATGACTGGCTGGCCGCCCTGGCCGTCGCCTTGTGGGTGTTTCTCACCACTTTTCCAGTGGCGATACCGTTCATTTTCATGGGGAATCTGGCACAGGCCATGCGCGTGTCCAATGCCATCGCTGTCGCCCTGCTCTTCGTCTCCGGCTATGCCTTTGGGAGGATTTCCGGGCTCAGACCCTGGCTAGCGGGACTCGCAATGGTCGCACTAGGTATTCTCCTGGTGGGTCTCACCATGGCACTAGGGGGCTAGTCACTATGCGTTTTGCGTTCGTCCTGATCTCCACCTTCGCCCTTTGTGCCGCTCAGGCCATCGGACAAGAGGGAACCAACGCGCCCCTCGCCGCACCGTCCCCGGCTCCCGTGCTTGACGACAAGGCCGCAGGCTGGGGCTTTTCCGCAACAGTTCTCACGTACTTTGTTCCGGACGACCGAGAGTTCGTCCAGCCCACTTTTACGGCGGACCGCGGCTGGCTGCATCTGGAAGCACGCTACAACTACGAGGATCTGGAAACAGGTTCAGCCTGGATAGGATACAATTTCGGCGGGGGCAAGCAACTAACCTGGGAAATCACGCCCATGCTCGGTGGCGTTTTCGGTAACACCACCGGCATTGCCCCCGGCTACAAAGGGTCACTCAGCTGGTGGAAACTCGAACTCTATAGTGAGGGAGAGTGGGTCATCGACGCCAGCGACTCTTCGGCAAGTTTCTTCTACAGCTGGTCGGAACTGTCGATCGCGCCCGTCGACTGGCTGCGGTTCGGGCTCGTGACTCAACGCACCCGTACTTACAAGAGCGAACGGGAGATCCAGCGCGGGATCCTCCTGGGCTTTTCGTACAAGGCGGTGGACCTCACCGGCTACCTCTTCGATCCGGACCTGAGTAAACCCACCGTCGTAGTTGCTTTCGGCCTGAATTTCTGATCTCCTCCCCTCCCATGAGATCCAGTCGAAGAGACTTCCTCTCGAAAGCGGGGGTGGCAAGCCTTGCTTCTCCCCTTCTTCCGATGTTCTCCCAAGGAGCGAACACCCCAAGCTCCAGAGTTCCGCAGGAGGCCGAAGCGAGACAAACCTTGCTTCTCAACATCCTCCGCCAACCCGTCCTAAAGAAGGAGCTGTTCAAGAGCCTCGTCGTCATCCAGAGCGTCGAACTGCTGCGGTGGGAAAATAGCTACCTGTGCCGGGTCCGGTCTACTGACGGTGCTGAGGGGATTTCAGTCGCGCACAGCGGCATGAATCGTCTCTACCCTATCTTTCTCCAAAACCTGCGGCCCTTCTTCCTCGGCAAGGATGCCCGCGAGTTGGATTTGATCCTGGAGAAGGTCTACATTTATGGTTTCAACTTTCGTTACAACGGAATCTCCCTCGGCCTGCCGCTAGCCACCATCGAGTTCGCCATCCTGGACATGCTCGGGCGGATAGCCGGACGATCGATCGGCCAACTGATTGGGGAAATCCACCATCCTGAAGTGCCCGTTTACGTGGCAACCGAGTGGCGGGAGCGTCCCCTCGAGGAAAGCGTGGACCTCATCAGGAAAGCCGTGGCGGAATATGATGCCAAGGCGCTCAAGATCAAGGTGGGATACCTGATGTTCATGACCACCGACATGCATGCCAAGGGTCCGGTGGGAAAGACGGAACGGTTGATCCCTCGCCTCCGGGAGATCTTCGGAGCCGAGATGGCTCTCTATGCAGACGCGAATGGGTACTACGAGGTGGATGAGGCGATCCGCGTGGGCAGAATCCTTGAAGAAAACAGGTACGCCTACTTCGAAGAGCCCGTGATGTATGATGATTTCGAGGCTATCAAGAAGGTGTCTGACGCCCTGACCATACCCATCGCAAACGGAGAGCAGGACCAGAGTTTCGTCAATTTCCGCTGGCTCCTCGCCCATGATGGGATCGATATTGTGCAGCCGGACAGTTACTACTTCGGAGGACTGATCCGATCCGTCAAGGTCGGTCGGATGGCGGCCGCACTCGGGAAGTCAATTGTCCCGCACATGTCGGGGGGCGGGTTGGGTTTTCTGTACAACAGTCACCTTGTCTCTGTACTGCCTAATGCTGGAGCGCATCACGAGTTCAAAGGGTTGGAGACGGTCGTGCCATTCGAATGCAGGACCTCATCGCTCAAGTTGGTAAACGGCAAGATCAAAGTCCCCACCGGACCCGGGCTGGGAGTAGATATTGACCCTGCCTTTACCAAGAAGCATCTGCCCGTGACGGTGTGAGACACAGGACGAACTTCCACACCAAGCTCTATCCCAGGGTCATTGGCCAGAAGCACCACCGACCATGAGCTCCACGTTCCTACTGGGCACGCTTCTGCTCTCCTCCTAGCGCCCTCTGGAACCATCCTGGCCTAGCTTGTGCCGCCACGGCTCAACCTTCCCAAACGAAAGGCAAGGGTCACTTTTCCTACAAACTGTTCCCGCCCCACTACCGCATAGACGAACTCGTCCGCAGCCAAGGACCGGTTGTCGCCCACTAGGGCATACCTTCCCTCAAATAGGCTCCCATGCCCGATGTCCAATGAACCGCGAAGCACTGGATAAGTCTCAGGAAGGACGGTTCCGTTTGTGCGAAGCACGCCCGACTGCATCTCCAGATCCTCGCCAGGAAGTCCCACCACCCGTTTGACAATGTACTCGTTCCGATATCTCACCACCACGATGTCCCCCCTTGCAGGCTCCGCATCTTTGTAGGCGGAGGTATCAACCAGCAGCACGGCCCCAGTGGAATAAGTCGGTTCCATGCTCGCCCCAATCACCAGCGCCGATCGGTACCTGATGCGGAAGGCCAGGCCCACGAGAAGCACCATCGCGAGACACGAAAGCACGATCCGGCAGGAATTCCTCCGCCCGAATCGAGAACGTTCACGACCTCTCTCTTCTCGGCAAAACCAATGGCCCGGCAGGGCACTGTATGACCAGGCATTCCTCAAAACACGCCACTCCCATCCCGAGACACAAGGTTTTCGCCGGCCATTCTCTCAATCAACAGGGTCTGCACTTGGCTTTTGGAACTGAATTCCAAGGGGATTCCGATCACATGCCTAAAACCATCCAAAAGGTCCTCGCTCTTTCCCACAGCGGCCGCGTGCTCTAACGCCTCCGCCGCCAGTCTCCCTACCAACTCGTGGGTTGGATGCTGATAAAGCGCGCGAAGATACACGTCCACCCACCGTTCATGCTGGGCTTCCTTCCGCAGTATCCCCAGGAGGGTATTCACCAGGAGGAGTTGGTGGTCGGTTCCCTGAAATTCCTCGATGCCTTGCGCCAGTCTCCGAATACTCCAAGCCAAAATCGGGTTCACTTTGGATTCCACCCCCGTGGGCTGCCGGGCCGCCACCAAGATACTCGCACCCAGCCTGGCTTGAACCTCCGCCCGGTACTGGAGGGCCAGGCCTTTCAACAGCGTCTTGGCGTTCTGCACTTCTGAGAAGGATGCATTGTCAGCAAAGTACTCGGCCGACGGGACATCCATCAGCCGCAAGGATTCTCTGGAGGAGGTGCTCAACCCGCGCATCCAGTACCCAGCCAACCATGCGGTAACCACTGAAATTCCCAGGATGCCAAGCATGCTCGTTTTTGCGTTCACTCTACTTCTACATGCGCGAATCCCTCCTTGGGTCCGCCAAGACGAGCCAAGATCACCGTTGTCCACCCAATCCGCACCCTTGGTAGGGGATGTAGGCGGCCTCCGATCGAACCTACTTGCGAAACTCTCCTAACACTTTGATTGAGCGGGCCCCAAAGGCCACGTTCTGCTCGCTTTCGAAGGTCAGCTGATCTCCGGCAAAGCGCAGTTTCAGGGTCAGGATGTAGGGCGTTTCGTAGAGGCACAGTTTCGCCACGTATAGGTCATCGGCCATCCAGGCGCCACTCGCCCCCACCGCGCGGTCTTTGGCCTGCCCCATCGTGAAACGACCCCTGACCCATTCCCCTTGACCACAAGAAACTGTCTGATCTTTACCTGCAACCCGAATCCGCAAGTTCACCCTCCTGGCCCCCTGATCCTGGGTCAGTTGAACCGATTCCAGCTGCTGTTCGTTGGGCGGAAACTGGAAGGTCTTGCCATAGTGGGTCGGCGAAACTGCCTCTCCACCGGAAGGCTTGACCGGAGGTAACTTGAGCGCCGCCAACTTGTCCGCCAGTTTCCCTGCAGCTCCGGGATCGGCGCGAAGGGGCTTGGCCTGCATGGCGGGCAAAAGTCGATCCCACACCAGGTTCAAGACCGCCTGCATGTCCCCAAGCCCGCTGGTAATTGCGATGACTGCGTCCTGTTGCGGCATGACAATGCAATACTGGCCAAAGGCTCCGTCGCCGCGGTAGGCACCGTTGCGGCATCGCCAGAACTGAAATCCATATCCTTGATCCCAATCGCTCGTGGGGCTGCTGCCGTTGGAAGTCTGCTTGCTGGTGGCCAAGTCCACCCAGGAAGCCGGGATCAGTTGCTTGCCGTTCCATTTCCCTCTCTGCAGGTAGAGCTGTCCGAAGCTGGCGATATCCTCCGTGCGTACGTTCAAGCCATAACCCCCAAGCGAGATTCCCTGAAAATTGGCGTCCCAAACCGGCTTACTGATGCCCAGCGGTTCGAAGAGGCGCGGCTTGAGGTACTCCGCCACGGTTTGGCCCGTTGCTTTCTGGACAATGGCGGAGAGCATAAAAGTCGCCGCGGTATTGTAGAGGAACCGAGTACCAGGCTTGAACGGCACCTCATGGGCGAGGAAGGATTTCGCGCAAACCTTGTCGGGACCCGTGGGTGGCTCGGTTTGATGCCCTGTCGACATGCAAAGCAAATCCCGCACGCGCATCGCTTTCAGATTGGCGCTCGGATTTGCGGGCGCATCGTCGGGAAAGAAAGAGATCACCGTATCGTCGATGCTCATGCGGCCTTCGGCTACCGCCATTCCCACCGCGGTGGAGGTAAAACTCTTGCTCAAGGAGTAAAGTTCGTGCGTGGTTTCCCGTCCATAGGGCGCCCACCACCCCTCTGTCACAACCTGCCCGTGGCGAACGATCACGATGCTATGCAAAGCGTCGATCTTGGCCTCAGCCTCCTCCAGGAAACCGAGAATGGCACTGGAAGCGATCCCCTGCTTTTCCGGGGTACTCCGCGGGAGAGCGGGCTTGGCGGCCAGTGGTTCTTCACAAAGGACGCCAAAGCACAGGGTCAGTGCCAAGAGTGCCAGTCGAGGGGTCGTTGAGTTCATGGGATTTTGAGATACGCCAATCAAGGATCACCAATCAAGTTCGTTCTTCTTTTCGCCGAGGTTCTTTCTTCCGCGCTGCCGCTGGCGATTGGGGTTGGTTTGCCGCTCGGTTTCATCCACCTGCCCCAGCAGGGACTGAAGGCTGCGGGGCGGTTTTCCTGAGCCCTGCTGGGCCTGTTGCTCGGCCTCCTTGGAAACTTTCTCTCGCATGCGAGCGGCCTTCTCCTCGGCCTCCTGCATGCCTTTCTTCGCCTCACCCTGTCCCGGTTGAAGTTCGAGAGACTGGCGATAGTCTTTCTCTGCCTCCTGGTAGTGGTTCAAGGCATCGCTGCTGGATTCTGGCTCGGAGCGATCTCCGGCTTTGAGTTCCGCTTTTCCCGCCAGGTTGAGCGCCGCAGGCAGAAGTTTTCTCGCCTCTTCCGCCCCTGCCTTCGCTTCTTCGTTAAGAGCGTTCAATTCCATCGCAGCCTCGAAGTTGCCCAGTGCGGAGGAGAGCGCGGAAGCTGCCCGAGGGCTCTGGTTCTCCAAGGCCTGCTTGCCTCGCGCCAACTCTTCGCGGCCTTGACGCACGTGAAGCTGCTCCATGGCGGCCCGGACCTCCCGCTCCCCGCGCCGAGCGGGACCATTCTCCGGCTGAACCTGCTGCGCCGCCTGGAAATGCTCCAGTGCCCGCTCGTACGCGCCAAAGGCTTCGTCAGGATTCATCTCCTCCTGCTGCTTTCCTTCCTTCTGCTCTGCCTGCCCCATGCGAGTCAGCAGTTTGGAGAGCTTGTCGCTGACCCGCTGTTCCGCCTGGGCCGCGGCCTGGTCTAACGGGTCCGATTGCGCCGGAGTGACTCCTTCCTGGGGGGGCGGAGAGGTTGCAGCACGACGCCGAGCCGTGGCGAGGTCGTCCAGCGCATCTCGGTAATGGTCTTCGGCTTGCCGGTTGAACCATCGCGTGCCTTGGGTCGCCGATTCGTCGCCTTTCTTCTCATCGTCTTGAGCCCGTTCCAGGAGACGCTCGCGGAGGGCGCGGGATGCGCGGTCGCGATCGCTGCGTATGGCGTCGTCCTGGGGAGCCAAAGTGGTTGCCTCCTCCAGGTTGTCCAAGGCAGGTTGCAGCAGGGTAATCGCATCGTCGAGCAACTTGCCTTCCGCCTGCTGAAGCGATTCCCTGCCTAACCGGTGTAACAACCGCGCCAGGCGGGCTTGCACGAGATCCAGATTGTGACGCGCCGCAGGATCGCGTGGCTGAAGGAGAAGCGCCGAACGATAGGAATCACAGCTTCGACGCCAGAGCTCCACGGTTTGCTCGGGGGCACTTGTTTCGAGCGGTTCGCCTTCACGGAACTGTACATTGCCCAACTGAAACCAGACCGGTCGCTTTAGGGACTTCGGCAGGGGTTGGAGGGTAAGGTCCTGCCAAGCCTGGAAAGCGTTGGTATAATCCCCTTTGGCGTAGGCTTCCACCCCCGCGTTATACTTCAACCATGGTGTCGTCGCCTCCTCTCCCCTGGCGGGTAACCGTAACGCCAGCAATACGAAGAAGACTCCGATGAATACGAATCTCAGAATGGTTCTCATGGAGCACCTCGGGAATGAGGTTTCTTACGATCACCCAAAACCCACTCGGCGGCCAGGAACCCGAAGGCGAGTGCCAAAGCCCACTGGTATTGCTCCTGCGGTTCGTTGACCTTCCGCTTCTCGGTGGTTCGGGGAAGGCTGGCCGAGGCTTCCCGGAACCATTCCACCAAAATCTTACTATTCGGCCCTTCGATGCGCACGTACTTTCCGCCTCCACTCGAGGCAATGCTCTGCAACCGCTGCTCGTCTCGGCGGGAAACCACTTCCCGGCCCGCCGCGTTCCGCACAATCCGAGTCGGATCACTGCCATACATCGGCACTCTGGCCCCGAAAGCCGAGCCCACTCCCGCCGTATGAATGCGGATTCCCTCCTTCGCCGCAGCCTGCGTCGCCTGAACAGCTTCTCCCTGCAACTGCTCACCATCACTCACCACCAGCAGGGCGCGCGGACCTTGGGCCGCTCGTTCGAAGCTTTCCGACGCTTTCTTAATGGCTTCCCCCAGGTTGCTCCCCTGACGAGAAACGCTCCAAGGACCGGCCGCGCCCAAGGCCCGATCCAGCGCAGTGTGATCCCGCGTCAGCGGTGCCGCAACAAATGCCTCTCCGGCAAAGATGACCAATCCCACCCGGTCGCCTCCCAGCTCGCCCAGCAGCTGCTGCAACGCGCCCGTCGCCGCACTCAAGCGGTTCGTCCCGCCCGCGTCCCCTGCCAGCATAGAGCGGGAGACGTCCAGAGCGATCATCAGGTCGACACCTGTCCGTTCGAGTTCAATCTCACTCTGTCCCCACTGCGGCCTGGCTAAGGCAACGGTCAGCAGGGCCACCCCCAAGGCCATCGCTGCATACTTGAGCCTCCGGCGGATGGGATCCACAGACGCAATAAGGCGCCCCAGCAGCGGCGTGTTCCAGGCGCCCTCCAATACCCGGCGTGCCCGCCGGCCTGACCAGGCCCAAAGCCACAACAGCCCGAGCACCAGAATCGGGACAAGAATCAACCACGGTGGCACGCCAAACTTCACGGCAAACGCCTCCACCGGGTATGAGACATTAACTGTTCTCCAGCCAACAAACCCAAAGCAGGGAGTGCCAACCACGGGAACAGCTCATCCCACGCTTTCTGTTTCCGATCCGTCAGCTTCTGCTTTTCCAGTTTGTCGATCTCGCCATAGACCGACCGAAGATCGGGACCGCTCCGCACGCGGAAGAAACCACCACCGGTTCGCACCGCCACTTGGGTAAACATCTCGCTCAGATCATTCCGGGGCACCGACTGCCCTGGACTCAGCACCTGGATGCAGTAAATGCGGATCCCAAGCGGTCGCAGTGCCTCCGCCACCGTTTCCGGGTCTGGATAGCCCGTAATGTTCTCGGCATCGGTCATGAGAATGATCACCCGGCTCTCGTTGGTATGATGCTGAAGATGCCCAGCAGAAACGATGAGCGCAGGGCCGATGGCCGTACCCATCCCGTTGGTTTCCGTTTTTAGCCTCTCCAGGAGCCACTCGTGGTCCAGGGTTAGAGGACTAGCCAACGATGCATCCCGGTCGAAGGTCACCACTCCCACCCGGTCGTTGGGACGCGAACGAATGAATTCCCCCGAAATCTGCTTCATACCCTCTGACCTTGAAATGCGGCGCCCGTCGAGGAAGAAGTCCGTAGTCCGCATGGTGCCCGAGAAATCAAGGGTCAGCATGATGTTGATCCCGCGCCGATCCTCTCTCAACTGCGACTTCTCGATTTGGGGCCTGGCGAGCGCCACGACCACGAGCACGAGGGCAAAGAGACGCAAAGCGCCCAGCCACCGTCCCCGATGGCTCTGAACCGTCCGGGCAGCAGCCGCAAGCAGAGTGGCAGAGCTAAAGGAAAGAGCAGCCCTGCTCCCGCGTTGGCCACGCCACCAAGCCAGCAAGGCCACCAGCAGTAACGCAAGAAACCACCAGGGCGAGGCGAACCGGACCGTGGCCATGATCATCGTCCCCCTCCTTCCCGTTCCGCTGGGGGCGTAGAAGGACGAGAAGCCACAATGAAGGCCACCGCCGCTGCGTGGAGTTGCCGCAATTCATCGGCCGAACCCATATGGCGGGCGAACTTGAGCAAGTCACAAAGCTCCAGAAAGTGACCAAGCGAGACACGGTGCTCGCGGGGCAAGGCCGAAGAGGACATGGCAGACGCCAGGAATTCCTCGGTGGCCAGCGTGGGCGCGCGCAGGGTGTAACGGGCCTCGACGTAGCCACGCAGGATCTCCGTCGACCGGATGCCATACTCGCGTGAGTGCTCCGAAGCCAGGAGATGCGTCAGGGCTTCCAGCTGCTCAAGAGCCGAATCCCAGAGAGCCGTGCCCGCCAGGACAGGTAACTCCGCCTCGCGGCGGCGGCGAAGAAACCGCGTCACCGCGTAAAGCCCAGCTCCGAAGAGCACGAGGAAAAGAATCGCCTCCAACCACGAATAATCCGGTGGCGAGAGCCGGCGCAGATCTTCGATGAGGTTGGTTTCGGTCATGAGCGGATCAAATAGCCTTCGCCGGTCCGTGCCGCCGCTGCTGCCGCCGCTCGAAGAACTGCAGCAAGGCGCGTTGGTACGGTTTTCCCGTTTCGCAGGAAATCCAATCGACCCCTGCCTTGCGGAATGCTTCGTGAAGCGCCGACATCCGCGCCAAACGAGCCACCTCAAACGCATGCCGGACCTTGGGGTTGGCCGTGTCCAATTCGATGAGCTCGCCGGTCTCGGAATCCTCGCAGACCAACCAACCCACTTCCGGCAACCGGTTCTCCGCCCCATCCTGGATGCTGACCGCGATGAGCTCATGTTGCTGGCCTGCCAGCTTGAGCGTGCGCTCGAACCCTTGGTCGAGGAAATCCGACAATAGAAAAACTGTGCTACGGCGACGAAGGGTGCTGCCTAAGGTTTGTAGGGCGTTGCGCACGGAAGTACACCGCGATTGCGCCTGGTGGCCCAGAATCGCACTCACGATGCCCACAGCCTGGCGTCGACCCGTTCGAGGAGGCATGTACTGCTCCACCTTGTCTGTAAATAACAGGAGCCCCACCCGGTCGTTGTTGATTACCGCACTGAGGGCCAGCACAGCGGCCAATTCCGCAGTCAACTCCCGCTTGCTCTGTGGAACCGATCCAAAATCGCCCGAGGCACTCAGATCCACGGCCAACATCACGGTCAGGCACCGTTCTTCCACATTCTGCTTGATCTGCACCGTGCCCGTCCGGGCCGTTGTGTGCCAATCGATGGAACGTACATCGTCTCCCGGTTGGTACTCGCGGATGTCGTCGAACTCCAATCCACGCCCCCGGAAGACCGACCGATACGGTCCTGCCAGAAGATCCTCCACCAAACGCCGCGCACGAAGTTCCACCAAGTGAACCCGGCGCAGAACTTCGGATGGGGTCGTTGTCGGAGGAGTTGTATCCTTCATCACAGCTCCCGTCTCAAGGCACCGGAACCTGCGTGAGGATGTGCTGAACGATGTCCTCACTGGTGACCCCGTCCGCATCGGCCTCAAACGAGGTCACCACGCGGTGGCGGAGCACATCAGGGCCAATGGCCTTGATATCCATGGGGGTCACGTGGGGTCGGCCGTGGAGAAAGGCATAGGCCTTGGCCGCCAAGGAAAGATTGATCGAAGCCCGCGGTGAACTCCCAAACCGGATAAACGGCTTCATCTTCGGCGCATACTTCGAGGCATCCCGGGTGGTGGAAACCAGACGAACAATATAATCCGAGATCTGCTCGTCCACGTGCACCTCGTCTACCAAAGCGCGCATAGCAAGAATATCCTCAGGGTGCAGGATTGTCTTCAAACTGGGTCGGGTAGCGGTCCGGGCCATCAGGGCCATGATCTGCCTTTCCTCCGCTTCGCTGGGATAGGTAACGCGCACCTTGAGCATGAACCGATCCAGCTGGGCTTCCGGCAGGGAGTAGGTGCCTTCCTGTTCAATCGGATTCATGGTCGCCAGCACCAGGAAGGGCGAAGGCAGCAGGAAACTCTCCTCGCCAATGGTAATCTGGCGCTCCTGCATTGCTTCCAGCAACGCGCTCTGCACTTTGGCGGGAGCGCGGTTGATTTCGTCCGCCAACACCAAATTGGCGAAGACCGGACCTTTGCGGGTGTGATAGGAGTTGTCGCGCGGGTTGAACACCAGGTTGCCGATGAGGTCGCCAGGCAGCAGGTCCGGCGTAAACTGGACACGCGCAAACTTGAGGTGGAGGCACTGGGCCAAGGCATTGACGGTGGCCGTTTTGGCAAGCCCAGGCACCCCCTCCAGCAGGACGTGACCATTGGCGAGGAGCCCCACCAAGAGTCGTTCGATGAGTTGTTGCTGCCCGATGATGTTCCGGGCCATCTCGCCTCGGATCGCTTCCAGCCTGGGCTGGTGGGCTGCGATCGTTTCCTGAAGTGGCTTCAAATCGGTATGCACGGTGAGCGCGAGTGTAGAGCGAGCGACCTCGGTTCCAAGTCCAAACCTTGAGTTTTTAGGATTCGAATCGCCCTGAACCATCCGAAGGGTCCCAAAACGGCGTGGCGCTTCGCTTCCCGCCGTACTCCATGACAGCTGTCACACCTCGGTTGGGCTGGTGATCATCGATGGCCTAATCCCTCGTGGACATTTTCAAAGGCGCGACTTGTGCCTTGTCCCAGGCTCCACTAGCTTTTCACCACAATGCGATGCGCAAGGCTCAAGCACCAGGACGCCTGCCGCTCCTCCAGCCGGGGATGGGCGGACTTGAAACGCGCCCTGATGCCGTGCCTTTTGCTGGGACTTTTACTAGTGCTCACCAGCAGTCTCCTCCTGACCTCCGGCTGTACCCAAGCCGCCGAACCTGGACCTCCGCCATTCCCGGCCCCCCTCCAGAACAGTAAGCTGCCTGGCAGCGCCATCTTTGATCAACCCACCGTGCTTGACGTCCACGTTCAGCTGGGGAAAACGAACTACCAGGCACTCCAAAAACACCCTCGAACTTATACCCCAGCCACGGTCGTAGTAAACGGCCGCCCCTACCCCGAGGTCGGCATCAAGCTAAAAGGAGCGGCGGGAAGCTTCCGGATGCTGGATGATCGCCCCGCCATGACACTCGGGATCGACAAGTACATCAAACGCCAGCGTCTCTACGGACTGCGGAGGATTCACCTCAACAACTCCGTCCAGGACCCCACGCGCTTGAGCGAGTTCATGGGAAGCGAGATGTTTCGCGCCGCGGGAGTTCCCACCCCACGGGTGGCTTGGGCCAAAGTGCGTTTGAACGACCGGGACCTGGGCCTCTATGTCGTGAAGGAGGGGTTCGAGAAAGAGTTTCTGCAAGTGTTCTTCGGCAATCCCGATGGAAACCTTTACGAAGGAGGGTTTGTCCGCGACATCGACGGCAACCTGAGCCGGGAGTCCGGCAAAGGCCCTGACAACGACGCCGACCTAAATGCGCTCCGGGAGGCAGTGCACGAGAAGGATGCCGCCAAGCGCTGGGAGAAGATCCAGAAGGTGCTGGATGTGGATCATTTCCTCACCTACGCCGCGCTCTCGGTCATGCTGGTGGATTGGGATGGCTACGCCATGAACCGGAACAACTACCGCATCTACTTTCGCCCCCAGGACGGCCGCGCCGTGTTCATCCCCCACGGCATGGACCAACTTCTGCAGCGTTCCTATATGGAGCTGGACGCTGGGTGGTCGGGATCCGTCGCCTGGGCTGTCTTCGACGCTCCGGAAGGAATGAAAAGGTATGAGGAACGGTGCCGACAACTCTTTACCAACATCTTCCAACTTCCTTACCTGACTAACCGAGTCGCGGAGGTGGGCAAGGTCCTCATCCAAGCGGAACCGGACATGACCAATCACGTTGACAACTTCAGCTACCAACTCCAGAGCCGCTACCGGGTGCTGCGGCGCGACCCGATCATCAAGCCTTACGTGAGTCCTACGAACACGGTACCAGTGAAGTAGCTAATAACACAAAGGCTCCGTCCCTGCGGACGGAGCCTGCGTGAAGTAGACGTTCAGGTCGGAGGCTGGTTCAGTGAGTTCTCAGATACTGGAGAGCGCTCACCGCGTTGATAAGGCCGAAACCATAGGAGGTATCGCGCCCCGGCGCGCCGAGATCTTCGGCACTTCTCTGAAGCGCAGTACGCACCTCCACGTTGGATTTCCCAGGGGCACCGCTCCAGATCAACGCCGCAACGCCCGACACGTGCGGGGTCGCCATCGAGGTCCCATCGTAGTAGGCATACCCACTCCCTACCGTGACAGAACTACTTACCCTGGCTGAAACATCCTCGATGGCAGCGAGGATCTCGAGAAGAGTTTTACCCTGTTCACCACTGAGGCTAATAGCCGGAATCTCAGAGGAATATCCTTCGCCCAGAGTCCCTAAGAAATCGCCATCCACGTTGTTGTAGATGATGCAGGCCAAGCCGCCCGCATTCTGAACGTTCATCACCTTGTCATAAAAGCTGATGGTTCCACGCTGAACCAGCACCGCTTTACCCGCCCAGGCGGTATTCTCGCTGTCTCCCAGACCGCCGTCCACCAATTTCGCGCTAACCTCGCCGCGAGCGGAGAACTCGATGTGCCCCCCCTGAACTGTGGTGCCTTCAACCGCGACGGTATTCGCGTCGATGTAGGGAACAGTGCTAAGCACGCCCACCCCGGGCGCAGCCAGTTCAACGTCCTTGTTCTTCTGGGAGAAGGAGGCTACCACCTTGTCAGAATCAACCGCCGCGACAGAAATCACCGAGGCGTATCCAGCTGGATAGCTCGTTTTCTTGTTTCCATCGTTGCCAGCCGCCGCGACCAATAGGATTCCTGCTTTGTATAGTCGAGCGAATCCCTTATTCTCGATGCCACTCGGCACAGGACCGCCAAGGCTCATGCTGATGATGTTACACTTCGCGATATCGCACTGATTCGCGGCATCAATGAGGGTCGAGGAGTAAATCCAACTCCCCGTGTCTCCGAACACCTTCACCATGTAAATGGCCACCCCGTCCGGGGAGACCCCCACGACACCAGTATCATTAAGCGAGGCAACAATCGTCCCACAGACGTGAGTTCCGTGACCATCCCCATCCGTCTGCCATTGGTCCTTAGGATAGCCTCCTACCCAATCGGCAAGGCTGAAATCGTCGTGCAGCGTGGACACACCCGAGTCGATGACGCCGACCTTGATCTTGTCCGGGCCAGGCGATGGCACTTGGTCCCAAATCAACGGCGCGCCAACCATGTTCACTCCATAGGGTACCGTGTCTGAGTACAGGTATCGCGGTGGATCCTCCTCCACCAAGGTGATGTTGGGGTTATTCTGAATTGCCTTGACCGCATTGCCTGGCAAGGTGACGGCCACGGCGTTCAGTTCGTCAAACTCGTAGTGGATCGCTCCACCGGCCTTCTTCAAAAGGCCTTTGGCCACCTCTTTCTGGCCTGCTTTAAACTCGACCAACACGCGTGCTTTGTCCACCGCGTGGACGGTCGAAAATGTCGCCGTCGTTATGACGGACGCTAAGAGTAGGCAAGTTGTGTTCATAGAATCTTGATGAGGAATCAGCCGCCCTTCGGGCTGGCCAGAATGGACCCCTTAATCAACAGAACATGTGTGAGCTATTATTGAGCGAGAGCCCCGGGAGCCCAGAGAATACCCTCAGGGTCGCCGTCGAAGGTGTAACAGTCGGTCGGGCTGCTAAGCGGCAGGCGGGCGACCGGCTGGCCATATTCATCAAGAACGTAGTCCTGAAATGCTCCGTTACCAATCTTGAGTCGAACATCGCCTGGGCTAATCGAACCGGCCTTCTGATATACTAGTGCGGCCACCCCGGCCACATGGGGCGCAGCCATGCTGGTACCAGACATCCGAGTAGTCCCCCCACCGAGCTTGGTGGAGAGGATCCCTACAGAACTTATCCCTCCTGTGACGGAAACGTTTTCCTGGTCTTCTCCAGGCGCGGATATGGTCACCCCAACTCCACTGCTGTCAAAGGCCCCATCGGAGGTGAAATAGGATGCTGTGTCTGCCGGAATCCCACCAAAACCGGGGTACTTGCTAGTCCCGTTCCTAGCTGTTGTACTCGCTACAGCGATCACCTCCGGATAACAGGCAGGCACCTGATCCTTCGCCTCAAGACCGCAATCATTTCCTGCCGCAACAACGACGGTGATCCCCTTACCCACCAGACTTTGAACTGCAGTCCGCAAAGATGGGTTGTCACCGATACTCCCCGGCCTTCCGAGACTCATGTTGACGACTTTGATTGGCGCAGTGCTCGAGGCGACCTCGTTTAAGCCGGCAATGATGGTTGAGTCGCTTCCTGACCCTTGGCGATTCAGGACCTTCACGGCATAGAGTGCCGCAGCAGGTGCCACCCCAACAACATCATGTGAGTTTTGCCTAGCCGCAACGATTCCGGCCACGTGCGTCCCATGCCCGTTGTCATCCTGTGCGAGAGTCCCAGGCCTAACGGCGTTATAGAGACTATAGAGACTACTGGGACTGACAAGGTCAGAGTGCTTTAGATCAATCCCGGTATCGACAATAGCTACGCCGACTCCCGATCCTGTTTGGTTGACCAGGGGGTTTCCGTTACCGTCGCGAACACCAATCCGCTTGACACCCTCAGGCACGACCTGAGGAGCAGGTGTAGTCCCTCCTCCACTCGGCTTCCCAATCGCCTCCACATACCGATCCGGCACCACCGACACCACCCGAGGGTCGTTCGCCAATCTCTGCAATTGCTGCGGGTTCAGCGCCCCCGCGAAGCCTCGGATGGCGTGCTTGTAGACGTGCTTAGCGCTAGCTCCATGCTGCTTCACCACACCGTCCACGTCCGAGTCATCGGACAGCATCACGATATAATGACCAGGAACGACATCTCCCGCATTCTGCGCCTGAACCCCCTGCAGCCCACTGACGGACGCGGCCACGGCAATTACGAATAGACTTTTTTTCATACGGTTTTCTCTCTCTTCGCTTGGCAAGCTTCTGTTGATAAATATTAGTTACTCCCGGAAGCAGGAGGACGCAACAGAATTTGCCCCAAAATAGGCCGTTTTCGACTAAAATCGAGACATGGAATCTATGTCCTATGGGGGGATGAGGCAAATGCCAAAGTCGAATAGTGCCATGAGGCTCTATTGACCGGATCTCTTATGACCTATCCGCTGCGGAACTTAGCAAAAAGGCCAAGCCCCTGGAGGATGCACCTTGACGCTCCTGTGTAGAATAGCATAACTCATTACCATGCATTGAGGCGAGGGGCATCAGATGAAATCCTGATGAGCTAAACGATGTCATTAGCGATTCGTTTTCATCCTAGGGTAGGTGCGTATCTCGTTTGCACAACTCAAGCCTGATTTTATGAAACATGGATTCTTGGTTCGATGGACCATGGCTCTGGTTGCGGCGGGGACAGTAGCGTTGGCTGGGACCGAGACCCTGGTTCCCGATGGGTCTACCTGGAGGTACAACGACACCGGCACCGACCTCGGCACGGCATGGCGCGGATTTGGGTACGATGACACATCTTGGCCCAGTGGTCCGGCCCAGCTGGGATATGGAGATAGCGACGAGCAGACTCTGATCTCCAACACCCAGGTTCGACCGTGCTACTACTTCCGCCACACCTTCTCAGTCGCAGATCCCGGAAAGTATCAGTCTCTGAACCTGGAGATCCTGCGGGATGACGGCGCGGTGGTCTACCTGAACGGTACGGAGGTGGCCCGCTACAACATGCCTTCGGGCAACATCAGCTATGGCACTTGGGCCTCCAGCGCCACGGAGTACTCCTGGGATCCGCCTCAACCCATCGCCAACCTGCTCGTCCAGGGCGACAATATCATCGCGGTGGAAGTCCATCAGGGGAATTCCACGAGCAGTGATCTCAGCTTGGACCTCATATTGAGCGGCCTCAGTCAGATTGCCATTGCTTTGGATTCACCGGCGTCTGGAGCGATCGGGGTCCAGCTCAACGCTCCGTTGGCTGCCACCGCGACGGATCCCGAGGGGCAAAACCTCACCGTCAGTTTCTATGGTCGGCCCGCCACCGCGCCACAACCCAACTTCACCATCGTAGTGCTTCCGGACATCCAGAACTACACCGCCGAGATCAACGGAGGCGCCGTGGCCATCCTCAAGCGCCAGACCGACTGGATCCGTGCCAACCGCGGGTCGTTGAACATCGTCTACGTTTCCCAAATGGGGGATGTAAGTCAGAATGGGGACATCAAGGAGGTAGAATGGAGCAACGCCTCAAGCGCTCTTTACACACTTGAGACTCCCCTCGCTCCCTTTACCACCGGCATTCCGTACGGCGCGGCCGTAGGTAACCACGACCAATATGTTCCCTCCGGCGATCTCTCTCCCACCACCTTCTACAACCAATATTTTGGCACAGCGCATTTCGCCGGGCAGCCCTATTACGGCGACCACTATGGAGACAACAACAATAACCACTACCAGCTCTTCAGTGCCAGCGGACTCGATTTCCTCGTGGTCTACCTGGAACACGATACCAGCCCCGACCAAGCTGTGCTGGACTGGGCGGACGGCATCCTAAAGATGCACCCCACCCGCCGCGCGATCGTGGTCACACACTACTTCCTGGATCTCGCGGGAACTTTTGGCCCTCAAGGTCTGGCGATCTACAATGCCCTCAAGGACAATCCAAACCTCTTCCTAATGCTTTGTGGGCATAACCACGGAGAAGCCCAGCGCACCGACGACTACAACGGGAACAAGGTTTACACTCTCCTGGCCGATTACCAGTCTTACCCCAATGGCGGTAATGGTTTTCTCCGCACCCTGGAGTTCTCGCCCATCGACAACCAGATTCACGTGCAGACCTATTCTCCGTGGCTAAACCAGTACGAGACCGATGCTAGCAGCCAGTTCACGCTGAACTACGATATGGACACGGGTCCGGCTTACTCGCTCGTTCAGGAGAATCCAAATGTGCCTTCCGGAATCCAGACCTCTGCCACCTGGCCCGGCCTTCAGCCCGCCAAGGAGTACGAGTGGTTTGTCATGGCCACGGATGGCGTCGACATCCAGGCTAGCGACGTACGGCGATTTACCACAACCACCGATGCCGGACCTCCGCCCGCCGCCCCCACCGGGATGCTTGCGTCCGCCCAGTCCGACACCCAGATCCGGCTTTCATGGACGGACAACTCCTCCAACGAAAGCGGCTTTGAAGTGGAACAATCCCTGAATGGCACCACTTTCACTACACTCGCCAGCGTCCCAGCAAACGTCACCGACGTCCTGGTGAACGAACTTCAGCCTGCCACCCAATATACGTATAGAGTGCGGGCGGTAAACGCGGCCGGACCCTCAGCGTATTCGGACTCCGCGTCCGACATTACCTCGTCGGCACCCCTGCCCCCCGAGGCACCCAGCAACCTCGCTGCCGCCCCAATCTCGAATTCCTCCATCGAAATCAGCTGGACTGACAATTCCAGCTTGGAGACTGCCTATGAGGTGGAGCGGTCAACCGACCAAATCCAATGGACGGCCCTGTCCATGCTATCAGCCAACACGATCTCCTTTATTGACACAGGCCTCAACGCCGGCGTGATCTACTACTACCGCGTCCGGGCTTGGAACAGGTCCAGTTCCTCAGTGACCGACGGCAAGCTGGCCGCCGCACCCTTCATCGACGCTTACGCCTCGAGTGAAACGGTCGTCACCGGGACAGTCGTGGGAAGCAGGTCCAATACCCTCCTCAACGACTCGGTCTACGAGCAACTCACCGAGAAACTCCTAGGCGGCAAGTCATCGCGCTACAGCGCACTCGAGCACCGTTGGACTTTCGCCGCAACCCCTGGCAAACGCGTCGTATTCCGGGTTCAAGCCCACCGCACCACCAGCACTGACGGGGACGATTTCATCTTCGCCTACTCCACCGACAACGTGACCTACCAGAATATGGTCACGATCACCGCGGTTTCCGATACTGATTCCGACCAGTACTTCACCCTTCCGAATACGCTACAGGGAACAGTCTACATCCGCCTCAAGGATAAGGATCAAACCATCGGGAAGACCGTCCTGGATTCGCTGTTTATCGATCACATGCTGATCCGCACCGAACCAAACGTGGTTCTTCCTTCTGCTCCCACGCTTGCCAGCGCCGTCGCCGCAAACGCGTCCGTGACACTCTCCTGGGCAGCCAGCAGTGAGGCCACCAGCTACAAAGTTTTGCGAAGTACGACTCCGGGAGCTGGCTACGAGCTGGTCGCGTCGGGAGTCACCAGTCCCACCTACGTAGACTCCGGTTTGGCAAGCGGGACCCATTACTATGTCATAGTTGCAGTCAACCCCCTAGGCGAAAGCGATTATTCCAACGAACTGAGCGCTACAACTGCGACACCGACGGTCACCGCCGCCCCCACCAACCTTGCCGCGGTAGGCGCAAGACGGAAAATCACCCTCACGTGGACGCAGTCCACCACCCCAGGCGTCACCGCGAACACCATCTATCGTTCGACGAGCAGCAGTGGCCCCTTTATCCTGCCAACCACGATCCCACCGTCCACCACCTACTCCGAGACTCTGTCCACTGGGACGACGTATTTCTACAAGGTAACTGCTGTTGCGAACGGGTCGGAGAGTGGGCTTTCGAACACTGCCTCTGCCACGGCGAAATAGAGAGTCTCGCGCGTACCTCAAACGAAGTTCTTCTTCATGTTTCTTCATGAACTTCATGGTGGACATCACTTTACCGTTCTGGATAGCTTCCGCAGGTGTCTGAAAAAGATCGCCAAACCATCTCCACTCCGGTACTGATGAACGCCATCGACTATGGCAACCTTGGTACCTCTGGTCATGACAGTCATCGGGCGTGACCGGCCCGGCTTGGTGGAAATGGTGGCGAGCATCGTCGCTGAACACGGTGGCAACTGGCTTGAGAGCCGCATGTGCCGCCTGGGCGGGGAGTTTGCAGGCATTCTGCGCATCCATATCCCTGCCGAGAGGGAATCCTCTCTTCTCAACGCATTCCGGGAGCTCTCCGCATCAGGTTTGAATATCCAGGGTCATCGGGATCTCTCAGGCGTCTCCGCCACGCCGGACAAACTGGCCAAACTGGAAGTCGTGGGACAAGACCGACCCGGCATCGTCCGCCAGATCACCCACGCTCTCGCCAGCCAGGGAGTGAACGTGGAGGACTTCTCCTCAGAATGCGAGTCGGCCCCGATGTCTGGCGAAATCCTGTTCAAAGCCACCGCATTGCTCCACCTCCCCGCCAATTGCGACACCGCCCGACTGCGAGGGGACTTGGAGCGGATCGCCAGCGACCTTTTCGTGGAGGTCTCCTTTCAACCGGAAGTGAAGGTTTAAGGCCCTCTACTCGATCCAGAACCAGGCGGTTTTGAGGTAGGCCGGCTCGGCCCGGCAAATCGGAAAATCGGGAGGCTGCGGCACATAGTGCTCTTGAAGAATGCGTCGACCGCACTCCCGAGCCGCTTCTCTCAGGTCGTTCAGGAACTTCTCGGGCGCAAGCTCAGCCGCATTGGTAGAGGCAAACAAAACCCCGGACCGGCCGAGCACCCCCAAAGCCGCGACCGCGAGCCGACGATAGTCCGCCTCCGCTTGAAACCGTCCCCCTTCCTTGGAGGTGGAGAAAGTCGGTGGGTCCAGGAGAACGCAGTCGAACAAGCGTTCGCGCCGCGCAAAGCGCTTGAGCCAACTGAAGACATCCCCGTAGAGAAACTCGTGTCCCTCCAGCGGAATGGCATTCCGGGCGAAATTCCGCTGCCCCCACTCGAGATACTTCTTGGATAAATCAACACTGACCGTCCGAGCGCCCAGCTTGGCGGCGGCGACGGAGAAACCACACGTGTACGCAAAGGTGTTGAGAACAGTGAGTTCCTGTGGAGGGCGCTGCGACCAAGGCCAGCCGGAGGCAATATGGTTTTCCAGGATACGCCGTCGATTCTCCCGCTGATCGAGGAACAAACCCACGGAATAGCCTTCCCGGAAACTCACTTCGTATTCCACGTCATTCTCTCGGATACCAAAGGTCTCAGGGGCCTCGACACCCGAGACCAGACGAGGACACATCGCTTCAGGTGCCAGCTGCCGGACTCGTGCCTGGAGTTGCTTGACGTAAACACCGTTCATCCTGGGAAGGTTCCCCGCCCAACCCAAGCCCTGCACATCCAAAGGACGCCCGGCAGGCACTTGTGCAAGAATGTACCCCCCAAGCCGATCAACGTAGAGCCCAGGTCGTCCGTCCCCCGCTCCATGGAGAAGCCGATAGCAGTCGGTCTGGGTTGGGTCGAGGATCGCCTCCCGCAGAGAGCGGCGTGGATCGTCTTCCAGCCGCACCGGAACCTCATATCGAACCTCCCCGCCCGACTGCGGATGCCAGAGCGTGATGGAGCGGGCATGCAGGCACACGCGCGCGTACTCCCTCCCACCATAGAGCACATCCCCAAGAATCGGGAATCCACTCTCGGCAGCGTGCACCCGAATCTGGTGAGTCTTTCCCGTTTTAGGCAGCGCCTCCACCATCCAAGAGTCCCCCGCCTTGCCTCGCGGCTGGAAAGTGGTCTCCGCTACCGCCCCGCTCGATCGCCCCGTCACGCTGCGGTACTTTTCCCCCACCCGTTCCATCACAGAACGCACCGTCCACGGTTTGTCTGGGACCGGTCGGTCAGTCAGTAGAACATAGGTCTTGCGTACCTTGTGCTCGGTGAACTGCTGGGTTAAGGCTCGGTTGGCTTGCTCCGTTTTGGAGAAAACGAGCACGCCAGAGGTCTCCTTGTCCAGTCGATGAATAATCGCAAGCCGCCCCCACTCGGGCCGGCGATGCTTGAGCCATTCATAGACTCCCTCCCCCGCGTAAGGGGAAGGGGCATGGGTATTCCAGCCTGCTGGCTTGTTCACCACCAGCAGGTGATCGTCCTCGTGCAACACGAGGGCTAGTTTGGAGGGCAAAGGGGTCAGCTGATGAAACTGTAGTCGTAGGGCTTCCGCATCTCACGAACGAGCATCTTGTTGGCTTCCTTGTCCCCCACAAACTGTTCCTTCACCGGATCCCACTTGAGCGGACGCCCCAACCGGGCCGACATCACCCCGAGATGAGCCGTGGAGATTGAACGATGCCCGATCTCGATATCGCAGATGGGGTCCTTCCGCGAACGAATGCACTCGAAGAAATTGCCCATGTGGTTGTCGCTCTTGTAGAGCCGCAGCGCATTCCCGGGCAAGGGTTCCTCCAGCAACTCGGGTTTACTGGCTTTGATTTCACCCCGAGTCACGTAGATCCACCCATCAGGACCTTCGAAGCGCACTCCATTCGGCGCCTGGTTGGTGGCGATCATCTGGACCCCGTTCGCATACTTGAAATACACCAGGTAATCACTCGCCGCATCGTACCCTCCCGGAATCATCTTCTTCAGGGATCGGCCGTCCACGTAGACCGGGCCAGTCCTCTCCGTGCCATTACCCCATTGCGCAATATCGTTGTGGTGGGCACCCCAATCGGTCATCTGTCCACCGGAGTAGTCGTACCACCAGCGGAAATTCCAGTGAGTGTTCTGACCGTTGTAGGGAACCTTTGGCGCCTGCCCTAGGTAAAAGTCGTGGTCCAATCCTGCGGGCACCGGCTTGGGACTGAACGGACCCTCGCGCGGCCCGGTGGGCAAACCCACCCAGATATACTCCAGCTTCCCGATTCGCCCGTTGCGCACCAATTCGCAAGCCAGCCGGAATCGGGCGTCGCTACGCTGCTGGCTTCCCACCTGCAACACCGTCTTGTGCTCCCGCACCGCTTTGACCAGGCGTTTACCCTCGTCGATGGTGAGCGTCAGGGGTTTTTCACTATAGATGTCCTTACCAGCCTTGACGGCCGCCAGGTTCACCAGCGTATGCCAGTGGTCCGGAGTGCCGGTGATAATGACATGAATATCGTCGCGCTCGAGGAGCTTCCGGAAATCCTTGTATACATTCTTCGTACCAAACTGCTTAGCAGCTTCCTGGGCATTCTTGTCATCGACGTCCGCCACCGCAATGACTTCGCCAAAACCCTTGGCCCAGTTGCAGTCTCCCCTCCCTTGTCCTCCACAACCGATCAACCCTATCCCGGGTTTGTCATTAGCGGAAAGTGGCCGAGGCTTGGACTGTGCGGCGCTGGCCAGCGTCTCCTCCGCGTACCAGCCCGGCAAGGTAGCCAACCCAGCCGCCAAACTGGTCTTCTTCAGAAAACTTCTACGATCGCCAAGAATTTGGAAGGTGTTCATGGGCAGATCTCACCTTACGCAACCCCCAGCGTCAACACCCGACTCGAACCGTGGTGCGTTTCGGACACGGCTACCGACCAATCCGACATAGCCCAAGGTTCACCGTCAGTGTGCAAGTGAGGTAACAGCCTTTTTGATAAAACGAAAGTTGACTTTCGTTTTGTTTTACGTATTGTAGATCTGCACTTACTAATATCTCATGTCGGACGTACCCGATAAACGCTGGATGGACTACCTCGAAGAAGAAGACCTTGCCTTCGTGAAGCGCTTCATCCTCGTCTCGGGATCCCTCAAGGATCTCGCCTCCGCTTATGACGTCTCTTATCCAACCCTGCGCCTCCGCCTGGATCGCCTGATTCAGAAGATCCAAATGGTCGAAGACCAAACGGTGAAAGACGACTACGAGCGCCTGCTGCGGGCCGAGTTTGCCGATGGCAGGCTGGACCCCACGACCTTCCGGCGGCTGTTGGGAGCGTATCAGGCTAAGATGAAAGGCAAACGGTGAAAGCTCTGCTATTCCTCGGTTTCGGATTGCTGTCGAGTACACTCCTCACCGCCCAGGTGGTGCGCGTTGAGTATGACTGGCACCAGGTCGCCAAAGAAGGCGGACGACTCCCCGGCGAGATCGTTGCGTCGGGCGAGCGAGCCTTGCTCCGCCTGGTCAACACGAACGACACTCCAAAGACTTTTCGGCTCTTGTCCGTAACCAACCTTCCAGCCTTGGGCCATCGGTATGGGATGGTGGGGCAAATCCAATACGAGAACGTGGTTGGCGACGGCTACCTGGAGCTGCTCAGTTCCTTCAAGCCGACGCAGACCGTATCGGCGGAAGCGCAATTCTTCACCCGCACCCTATCGTCCTCGGGTGCCATGGGTAGGATTAGCCTGAGTTCTGACTGGCGGAACTTCACGCTGCCATTCGATCGCACTGGAACCACCAACCCACCCACCAAACTGGAGCTCAACCTCGTCCTTCCCAGCCGAGGGACCGTTCTTTTGGGCTCATGTCAATTGGTCGACTACTCTGCTTCAGGATGGGGGCGTTGGAGTTCCAATCCCGACGCTTGGTGGTCCGAACGGACTGGAGGATTCATAGGAGGGATAGGAGGTACTTCGCTCGGCTGTTATGCGTCTCTGCTGTCCATTCTGGCCTCCCGGGGCAGGGCTCGGGCCTTGGTGCTGGCGAGCTGGAGGATCCTACTCCTGATCGGCGTATTCCTCCTCCTAACCGGACTCGCTGCAATCCTGCTGCACCAACCTTATGAAGTCTGGTTCGTGCTTGTGCTCTCTGGAGCCCTCCTCGTCGGCATCGCCCCTGCCAGACTCCGCCAGGTTCGGAGAAACTACGAGGAACTCGAGCTTCGGAAAATATCCGCTGCGGATGCCCGCTAGACGGGTGCTCCGGGGCAGTCAGCGCCCAACACGGGAAACCACAAACTCCACGGTGGCTCACGCACCAAGATCGTTCTGCGATTCCGATCCGCCTGAACCCGGTAATGAGAACCGCACGTGGATGAGGCTAGCCAAAACCCAAAAAATCTGGAAGATAGGGCACAAGATCCATAGCAAGATAATCCAATCCGCCTTGTGCGCATCGTAACATGAAAACCTCCACTCTCCTGTGTGCCTGTCTTGGACTCGCCCTCCTCCCCATCCCTGAACTCGCTGCTGTCCAGATTACCTTCAGCGTGAACATGTCAGCGCAAATAGGATTAGGCGCATTCAACCCCGACTCGGACACGGTCTTCGTCGCGGGTGACCCGATCAATGGGTGGAGCACGACCGCCTCCGAATTGATTCGCAGCGCCTCTAACGCAAACCTTTGGGTGGGCACTTTCGACGTTCCTGGTACCGAGGGTAACACCGTACAATACAAGTACCTCATGACGAGCCCGAGCAGCACCACGTGGGAGGGACAGGTGGGACCGGGCGGGGGCACAGGGAATCGCACCTTCACCTTGCCCGCCAAGGATGAGGTCCTCCCCATCGTGTATTTCAACAATGTTACGAACTCGACCTCTGTGACCGCGGATGTCACCTTCCAGGTCGATATGTCCGTCCAAATTGCGCTAGGGAGTTTCAATCGGGACTCCGATACGGTGTATTTGGCTGGCGAATTCAATTCATGGAATGCCACGGCGTTCGCGCTGACCAACAGTATCTCCAACCCCGACGTCTGGGTCGGTGTTCTGCCCCTCACCGGTGCGCTTGACTCCACCATGAGTTACAAGTTCGTGATCAATGGAAGCACTTGGGAAGGCAACGTAGGACCCAACGGGGGGCAGAATCGCAGCGTAACCTTGCAGAAGGCCGCTCAGGTCTTGCCGTTGGTCTTTTTCAACAACCTGGCTGCTCAGCCCACCGTGATTCCGATCACGTTCCAGCTGGATATGTCCACTCAAATTGCCAAGGGCTTCTTCGATCCTGCCGCAACGACCGTTGCGGTCGCCGGGGAACCGTTGAACGCCTGGAGCGCCACCGCTTCCATGCTCAGCCAGAGCGCGACCGACACCAACCTCTGGACCGGCACTTTCGATCTGACCAACACGGCTGGAAGCGTTATCCTGTACAAGTTCGTGTTAGGCGATGGCGCCACCTGGGAAAGCATCGACAACCGCACCTATACCCTTGCCAGCACCAACGCACAGACTCTTCCACGGGCCTATTTCAACAACACCAACGACCTCGGCCGCCTGACCTGGAGCACGATCTCTGGGGACCAGGCAACCCTCTCCTGGACCGCCGGCCCGCTTATCCGCCTCCAGACTGCAACGACTCCTGCGAAAGGCGCCTGGCAGGAAGTACCCAATACTCAAGGACAGGGGTCTGCCAAGGTAACCGTCGGCTCCGGGCAAACCTATTTCCGGCTGATCGGTCCTTGAAGCTTCGGCATGCTCACGCATCGAACTTTGCCTCTGGCATTCGCCGTATGCCTCCTCGCGAGGATCGGGGTGGCTTGGGCAGGCACTTTTGAAGCGGGCGCAGACGTCTCTCACCTCCGTTTCTTCGAAGACCGCGGTAGGGTGTACCGAGACTCCGGAGACGCGAAGGATGCCCTCGTGATCTTGCGCGAGCGGGGTCTGACTTGTGCAAGGCTTCGGTTGTTCACCAGCAGTTCCGAGCAGGCGCAAGCAGACCCCTACAACCGCATCAACAACCTTGAATATACAATCCCCCTCGCCCAACGAGTGAAGAAGGCCGGCCTCCGACTTCTGCTCAACTTCCACTACTCCGACACCTGGGCTGATCCTGGCAAACAGGCCAAGCCATCTGCGTGGACGAACCTGGCCTTTGCCGATCTAGAGCAGAGGACGTACGAGTATAGCCGCGACTGCATACGGGCCTTCTCGGAAGCGGGGGCGATGCCCGACCAAGTGCAGGTGGGCAACGAGATCACCTCCGGTCTGCTCTGGCCCGAGGGGCGCGTAGGAGGAAGCTACGAAAACCCCACCCAGTGGCAGCAGCTCGGCAAACTCCTCAAAGCCGCCATCCGCGGCATCAAAGAGGCTTCTGGCACCAACCAGCCGCTCATCCTGATCCACATCGATCGCGGCGGGGACTGGAATGGCACCCGCTGGTACTTTGATACCCTCCGAGCCCAGGATGTCGAGTTCGACGCAATCGGCTTGAGCTACTACCCGTTCTGGCATGGGACCCTCGAGGCGCTGCGTGGATGTCTCGAGGGTGCCGCCAACCGCTACGGCAAGCCAGTCGTAGTCATGGAAACCGCCTTTCCGTGGTCGAACTCTAAGGATATCCTTGGCTTTCCCGCCTCTCCCGACGGGCAAACTCGATACCTGGTAGAACTAGCCAAGATTGTGAAGGGCCTTCCGCAGAACCGAGGCCTGGGCATCTACTGGTGGGGTACCGAGTATCGAAGCGTGGAGGGGGTCAATACAGCTGGCTTCGAGTACCGCTCTCTATTCGATAACGAAGGCAACGTCCTGCCAGTCGCCTCCACTTTGGGACGCCTCGCCGCTCCAGCGGTACTCAAGACGGCCAAGACGGGCACGAATGTCACGCTCACCTGGCCGCTAAGCGGGGCCGGTTGGTCGCTGATGGCGAGCACAAACCTCTCATTCCCCGCGTCCTGGGCCTCTCTGGGCAACAAGTTCGCGGACGACGGGTACGTCTTCAATACGAACGTATCGCTCCACGAAGAGGCGTCCAGGTTCTACCGCCTCCAGTCCAACTGACGGGCCCAATCCTGCGCAGGACCAGGCCCGTTCACCGCTAGACGAGCTGTTTCTGTCTACTTCCCAGCAATGATCAAATCCAAACGCTGGCTGTGTTCTTTCTCGGACAAGTCGCCACCTTCGATCGTCAGCCAGCCGTTGTATCCCACTCGGTCCAACGCGGCTCGGACCACTGGCCAGCGGATGCTTCCGTCGCGGATGTTCAACCAATCCCCTTCCCCGTTGGCGTCCAGCGGCTTTAGCTTGAATTCTTTCACATGGCACTTGGCCACCAAGTCTCCCAGAGTAAGGATCCACTTCTCCGGTGGGAAATACTTCACATGGTTGGCGATATCGAAGTAAGCCTTCACCCAGGGGCTCTGGAACGACGCGACAAAGTGCCGAAAAAGATCGGGCTGAACCCACAGGTTGTTCCAAACATTCTCCAGGGCAATCACCACCTTGGTCTTCTCCGCAAGCGGGATGAGCTTCTTCACCTGTTCCCTCGAGGTGTCGATGGCGTGGTTGTGGGCTTTGATGTAATCCGCGTAAGGTTCATTGTCTCCATGCACCACCCGCGTCAAGTGACCCGTCTTGCCGTCGAATTCGATCAGAAACTCCCACGGCTTGGGCATCTTCATGCCACCAATGCGACAGGGCACGAGCAAGACTGCGTCGGCCCCGAAACCTTCGGCAGCCCGCAAGGCATCTTCGGTTTGGGCAAACGTAGACTGCACCTTGGAGGCATCGCTGCTGTTGAACTCCGCCCATCCGCGCAACACACTATGAATGCGCATCCCCAGCTTCTCGGCCACTGCCCTGCATTTCTCAGCCTCGGCCACCGGTAGGATCCCTGCCTCCACCCCGTCGAAACCGGCCTCTTTGAGCCGACTCAGGATTTCCTCTGTAGGCTTATTCACGATCAGAGCCTTCTTGAGCCCCTCTTTGCCCCCGGCTGCGGCAGCCCGGCCCAAAGGCATGGAGGCCGACGCCAGAGCCATACCAGCCATTGCCGCGGAGGTGTTTGAGAGAAAAGTGCGACGATCCAGTGTGTGTTTCATGGGACTCAACCTAGCCGAACTCGGGGCGTTTGGGAAGAAAAGGCTTTTGCTGCAAAGCAGGCATGTCCCTCGGGGGCAAAAGGGTATGACCGAAAAAGCGCTTCAAGAGCCCCGAAACTCTCCATGCGAACGGGGAGCAGCAGCTCGGTGCCGTGAATCACTCGGCAGCTTCGCCCCGATTTCGCCGACAGCGGCGAATACGCGTTCCGGCTTGCGGTATTCACCCGAGGCGTGCGCGTGCAAGAGGCAGCTCAGCAAGCCGACAATCTCCGGCTCAGCTCGACGAGTGGAAGGGTACCCGGCGCCAGCGAGATCGCAGAGGGCCGTCACGTGCTAATGAAGAGTGTATGCCCTCTGCAGGCGCAGGGGCCCCTTCGGACAGCGTCACGGCCAAGGGCTGAGTGGTTTCAGTCCCGCACTTGGCCCGACTCGTCATTCCATCAGCGCGTCCGGATATAGGGCTCGGTCTCCCAGTTGGTGGATGGCCAAATGAAGCTGTTTACGGCACCATCATAGCGGAGTGCCAGATCTCTGACGAACGCCCTGCCACCCCAACCGCCAGCGGGGGCTTTCTCCCCCGTCCAACCGTTCAGCAGATGTCGGTGCCATGGGCAGCAAGCAACGATGTAGCGTCCCTGCCACTTCTCGATCTGATCTTTCAGCCAGATCTTGCCTTGGGGATCGAGCTGAAACCAGGCGCCCATATGATAGGCGTAGCTGGTGGTGAACGCTCCAAAGTACTCCCACCCCAGATCGATGGAAATGCGGCCATAAGTGCGATCCGACTTGCAGATGAAGGAATTGGTGCCCTCGACGTAACCCTTCTCAAGGTAGGGTTGGTTGGCACCCGCAAAGCCATAGGTCTTGTTGGTGGGGTTGAAGAGGTAGAGCGGCGGCCGGTCCGAGTTGTCCTCCCGATACATCATGATCCCAATGCCGATCTGCCTAAGGTTATTCGTGCAGTGCATACGTCGGGCACTTTCCTTCGAGCGAGCCAGCGAAGGCAGGAGCAACCCGGCCAAAATGGCGATGATCGCGATGACCACCAGAAGCTCGATCAGCGTGAACGCCGGGCTTTGCCGGTGGTCCGAGAACGCTTGTCCCAGGATTCTTGGTTGCATGGAAAGATGGTGAGAAGGGTGATGGCTACCTTCCAGGATGATGAATTAGGAGTCAAGGGCGAATCCAAAGGGGGTCGGCTCCCTGTTGAAGAAGGAGCTCAAGAGGCTGGATGGAACCCCCTCTTAGAGCCCTGCACCTTCGCGCTACCGGCAGTCTCAATCCGAAGCGAGCAGCACGCGAAAGCCTGCCTCGCTAAAATGATGATCGGTGGTGAGAGCGTCGCGCAGCCCGAGTTCCCGCATCACGACAAAGCTGGTGCAATCGGTGAAGGAGTAGCCGTGGTCGGCGTGCTTGCGAAAGTACCCCTTGGCGGCTTCAAAACGGTCCGGCCCGACCCACTCCATGCGAAAACCCGCGCTGGCTTCGACCAGTTGCAGCAGCCGCAAAACGGCGTAACTCCCCGCCCGGGCCTTGGCCAACGTGCAGGCCTCGTCGAGGACATAATCGGTGAGGATGAGTCGGCAACCGGAGGTGACCCTGGCTGCAGCGTACTTCCGCGCCTTGGCCCGGGCCGGGTCGCTATGGTCGGCCAGAGCATAAAGGCCGGATGTGTCCGCGAACACATCAGCGGCCATAGACAATGCGATCCATCTCCGCGTTACTCAGCTGGCCTCCCGGGCCCTCGAACCCGAACGCGTCCAGATTCAGCAACGGGTCCTCCGGCGGGAGCGCGCCAGGCGGCGGCAACTCAGCGGGAACCAACCGGGCGACCGGCTTACCGGCGCGCGCAACCGTGATGCGCTCGCCTCTCTCCACCCGCGCCAGCAGTTTCGAGAACTGCGTCTTGGCCTCGTGAACATTGACCATCGTCTTGGACATGGAAGTATGTTAGTCCATCAGCTTAGTCCAGTCAACGGGCTTGATTGAAGCACGCCGCTTCTAGTCTGCTGCGTCCCCGCGCCGTTGTCGGAGAGACCGACTGCGCGATTCCTATCGACTCGGATGGCATCGGTCGCACTCACTCCCCTCATCTACCTCCCCTCCACGCAAGTGGAAGAGAGGGTCGGGGGGAGAGGAGGCACAACACCCTCCACCATGGGTAGAAAGCCAGGCTCATCCTCCTTCCTGCTTCAGGAGCGGACTTACCTAAACCACTCCGCCCCCCCTCACCTCTGTCTAATCCGTGGGGACCTGAACCGTAATCACATTGGAAACGCCAGTACCGCGAGGTCCTTGGGGTGTCGCGAAGACTGCGTATACCCGGTAACGATACGTCTTTCCTGGTTGGACGTTCCGATCGATGGCCGTGGTGATATTCTGTCCACCCTGCCCAATGGCGTTCACAAATTCGGTCCCTTCCGGCCCCATGCATCGTTGGACGACCATCGCCATTTCGCCCTTGGCGTGATTCTCCCAGCGCAATTCGACGCCGGCAGAGGTCACCTTCACCGTGCGGAGGTCGCTCGGGGCATCCTTGGACGGGGCGCCGGGTTTCGGGCCCTCCGATTCCGGAGGCGGCTGCATCGGCTGGGGCTGAGGGCGGGGTCCAGGAGTGTCCAGTTGAGCCCGGGCAAGTGCGTATCGCTTCCGGATGAATGTCTCCATGCTTGCCAGGATGTCCGGATACCCGGAATCGCTGGGAACCGTCACTCGTCTTGGAGGGTAAGGGTCCTCCTCGAGAGCGGATCGGATCTGCTCGTGCAAGGCCCGAAGCTTGGGTATGAGGATCTCAGGCCGGAATGACGTCTCCAAGATGGTGTTCGCCTGCTCCCGATACCGCCGGAGGAGGCTGGTATGGGAAATCAATCGCTCCATCAATGGGCGCCCGGGCATAGGAGCTGGCCAGGCGGCGTGCCAACCGTCCAGAACCGGGACACGACCGAAAGCCTTGTCTGCGAAGCCAACATCCAAGTCCCAGGGGAGGTACGTCCAACGCTGATCAGTGGGATTCCGATATAAATAGTAATTGTGCGGTGCCCAGCCCGTGTACTGGTCGAACGCACCGGAGAAGAGCATGACCGCCGTCGTTTTCACAAAGGCATCCATATCCAAGGTCTTGATTAGCTCAGCCTCTGTGCCGTTAGGGGAATCGACAGCCCGCAGGAACTCCGACAAGTCCGTGAATGCCTCCGCTTGTGGCCCTGCGTGCAACTCAAACGCCTTCTGGTAGAGCGACAGGTCGGCACCGAGGTAGCGGAAGTCGGCGCCTGGACCGCCCTCGTTCACCTTGAAAAGAGGGCCTTGTTTCGCTCCAAAGTTCCTTTCGATGAATACTTTGTCGATCCGTTCCACATTCACATACACACCGATGTACTTCTCGTTCAGATAGACTCTGGCGTAGTTGCAGCGAGAGGCTTTTACACCGAGACCTCGAAGGACATCCGTGATCAGGCGTTCGCTGAACAGACTCCCGAACTGGATGCCGTTATCCAAGGCAACGTGTCGTAAACCCAGGAAACGCTGGCTCTTTGTGAATTCCGAGAATGCAATGAGGAAGGCACGCTTGTGAGAGGCATCCGGGCTGGAAGAGCTATTCCCTTTGTAGCGAACACCCACCTGCTGCACGACCTGGTCATTCCAGCGAAAGATCCCCGGGACACAGATCCGTTGCGGGAGAGCGCGATGCATGCGCTCAACGTCGTCGGACTTCACCTCCAGACGGATCGTTTGCACGACGGCAGGATCGTAGAATGGATCTGAAGCATCGGCGGCGCATGCAACCGGGCACAGCAGCGGGTGGATCCAAAGTGCGGACGCCACCATCGCTAGCCGAAATCCCCAGACGAAGAGTGAAACCAACTGCTTTGCCATCATAATATCGTTTCTTCCTGAGCGCAGTCCGTCCATGCCCTGGGCAAGTTACATTCCAAATTCGGAAAACGTCAACGCATCAGGTTGCATCCTTGCGAAGACGTCGTACACTTAGTAGACCCTCCTCTCATTCGGGGATGGCCTTGCTGAGCAGGCGTTCATGGAATGTGGGCCTCGTCATGAGACTTCTCAGCATCGGAAACCGAGCGACACTCAGACAGGCATTGTGGGGTTTTGGTCACTAATTCTCGTATTCGCCGGAAGACTCCGGGCATTCCTGAAGAATCTATGAAACGAACATATCCGATTTGGACAATGAAAACTGGCGGCCACGCGCATCGTGGAGAGGATGCCAGTTCCACTCCCTCTCCGTGCCTCTCAGCCGTGTCCATGCAGTTGAACAGGAGGCAGCAGAGAGAGCAGAGCCGTCAGACGGAGTCAGAATCGCTCCTCGCGGTCCGTTCAAGCGTTCACTGGACGGTGAAAGTGATACGTCCGTCTCGATCGTCAGACCGCTCAAGCCCGATCTCTGCTATCTCCGCTGACTCCTGTTCTTCATTGAATTGTTACGGCTCAGGCACGCCAGCACAGGACCGTTCCATGGCGTCGCGTGGCCTGTCAAACCAGGTACACACTGCTGCTTCCTGCACGAAAGGCGCCCGGATACTCTTCCTCGCCATGCTGCTCGGCTCCACGATCGCAAAAGCGGATCTGTTGCCTGGCAACCTATGGCCTAATCCATCACTGGAGTCGGTCTCCAGCACCGCGGGAATACCCAGCTACTGGCGAGCCGGCGGCAGCGATTCGGCCATTGATCAATGGCCTGCGGACTCTGGTCTGAGTCCGACGCATGCCCTGAAACTCGACGATGCAAGCCCGACCGCGTACGGAGAATGGTATTCGGACCGCCTCCCTGTCGTGGCCGGCGCCCAATATCGAATGCGTTACTATTTGAAGCATGACACCACCGGCGTAATGCGGGTGTCAGTCGGCTTTGTGGATTCTGCCAGCGGGACGCTTGCCGGGGTCACCTTCCCTTTCTCAGGTTTAGAACCGGAGTGGGTGACCATCGAGCAGACCTTCACGGCCCCTGAAAAGGCGGTCTCGATGTCCATCACGTTCGCTTCGGGTGGCGGACTGGACACCACCGGAACAGCCTACTTGGACGACCTTTCTTTGGTGAACGAGTCAGGAGAACCCACTGAAGGCCCGGCGTCCCTGGCCAGGTTAGTCCATGCCGCGTACAGTCCGAACATCCTCATCGATGGAAAGACCAATGACTGGGCTGATCTCCCTGGCGGGGTGATCACGATGGACACCCAAGGCCGAGGTACCAATGGCACCATGGCGGTGGACATCCAATATGCCTGGGACCCAACGAATCTCTATCTCCTCATCACCGAGAATACCTCAAAATACACCGCTCGCCTCCAGCAGGAAGCCGCCGATGGCACAGCCTATCAGGCCGGGCCCTGGTCCGTGGATACGATCGCCTTTTGGCTGGACTTGGGCAACGATGCCGGAACCTTGAAAGACGGCTCCATCGTGACCGAACCCAATGCCGACTTCCAACCGTGGTTTGGCTTCAGCTCCGGTGCTCGAACCGATCTCATGTACGCCCGAGTCAACAATTCGGGAAACATGAACATGGATGGGCTCGCCAACGCCCGAGTGGCCACCGGAGGCGCCTTCGCCCAGCATGATCGCGTCATCGAAGTTGCCATCCCTTGGGCGGATATGGCAGGGGCGGTGGATCCTACGCGCCAGCCTGGAGGCGATCTGACCAAAGCCATTACCCCGGGGTTTACCTTCGGGTGCGAACCTCTGCTGATTTACTACGATTACAACTCCCAGGCGTTTATCGGCCCTGATCAATGGAATGCCCCTAGCGGTGTGGACGCGTACTCGATTGACATCCAGCTGATGTCCGACGCAAGGGTTTTGGAGGCGGCTCATAGCAGCATCACCGTGGACGGCAACCTGAGCGAATGGGCCAATGTCCCCAGTAACGTATTAACCATGGACACTCAAGACCGCGGCACCAACGGTGCCATGGCCGTCGATATCAAGTATGCTTGGGACAACACGAATCTCTATGTGCTGGTCAAAGAGAATACCGAGAAATACACCGCTCGGCTCCAGCAGGAAGCCGCTGACGCGACTTCGTACCAAAGCGGCCCTTGGGCGGTGGACAGCATCGGCTTGTGGCTGGACTTGGGTAACGATGCTGGGACCTTCAAGGACGGTGTCATCGTCACAGAACCCAATGCCGACTTCCAACCCTGGTTTGGCTTTAGCTCCAGCGCCCGAACCGATCTGAGGTATGCACGGGTCAACAATTCCGGAGAGATGAACCTGGATGGACTCGCCAACGCGCGGGTGGCCACCGGAGGAACGTTTGCTCAGCACGACCGCTTCATCGAGGTCGCCATCCCGTGGGCAGATATGGCCGCAGCGGTGGATCCCACGCGACAGCCTGGAGGCGATCTGACCAGAGCCATCACGCCGGGCTTTACCTTCGGCAGTGAGCCACTGCTGGTCTACCATGACTACAACTCGCAGGCGTTTCTCGGCCCCGACCCGTGGAATCCCGGTAACGGCATCGATCTCTATTCGTGTGATGTCCGCCTGGTCTCTGGAGCCAAGGTGATGAACGCGGTCCATAGCGCGGGAATCCAGGTGGATGGGGATGCTTCGGACTGGAATGGCCTCGCAAGCGATGTCCTTACCATGGACACCCAAGGCCGCGGGACCAACGGCACTTTGGCAGTCGATATCAAGTACGCCTGGGATGCAACCAATCTGTACGTGCTAGCTCGCGAAAACAACAGTTACACGACCGCGCAAGCCCGCCAGGAGGCCTCCGACGCTGCTGCCTATCAGGCCGCGCCCTGGGCCATGGATACCATCGCTTTCTGGATGGATTTGGACAACAATGCCGGCACTTCCAACGACGGGACGGTCGTCGTTGAAGACAACGCCGACTTCCAGCCTTGGTTCGGATTCAGTTCAAGCCACCGCACGGATCTCATGTACGCCCGAATGAATAATTCCGGAACCATGAACTTGGCGGGACTGACAAATGCCAAAGTGGCTACCGGAGGCAGTTTTGCCCAACATGATCGCATCGTGGAAGCTGCTATCGCCTGGGCCGATATCGCCGCAGCGGTGGACCCCAGCCGCCAACCGGGTGGGGATGTCCAGAAAGCGATCATGGCCGGCTTCACCTTCGGTTGCGAACCGTTGCTCATCTGCGTGGACTACAATGCGCAGGCCTTCGTGGGGCCGGATCCGTGGAAGCCTGGCAACGGAGTGGACGGTTACTGCCGTGACATTCGCCTGGTGGAACAGACTGCTGTCGTCCCTCCCCCGACTCTGTCCGTTACGCGGAATGGGAATCAGTTGGAGATTCGTTGGCCGACCTCGGCCGTCGGATACAGCCTCGAGACTAGCGCCCAACTTGGAGTAAGCGCAGCATGGAGCCTAGTCTCAACCGCCCCGGTGATCGACGGGTCGATGTACAAGGTCACCATCTCCCCTGCCGCCATCGCCTCATTCTATCGGCTGCGCCAATGATCTACAGACTCCGATAGCGCGAAGTGAACAGCGGGGAGAGAAGCCGAAGCGAATATCGGCATGCTCTCCCATCCACCTCGGACAGTACGATTCGGACCGGTTACACTTGAAGACCAGGCAGGTGCAGTCTAGTTTGTGCCCATATCAGTATCACCGCCGTCTATATCTAACATGAGCCAACTCTTCCCAGTGTCTCTGCGTCTCCTCACACCAGTCCTCACCGCTTTGGCCCTCGCAGCCATCGCAACTTCCTCTGAGTACACTCGCAAGGGGACAAAAGAGACGGCCTTGGACCGCTATGTTGCTAAACCAGATCCCAGCTTCTCCTGGAAGTTGATCACGTCCGTCCGCGACGACAGCGCCACCGGGTATGCACTTCAGATGACTTCGCAGAACTGGCTCACCACCAACGAGGTAAACCGCACCGAGTGGAAGCACTTTGTGCTGGTGGTGAAGCCCGACAACCTCGCGCACGACACCGCGCTCCTCTTCATCTCTGGGGGCAACAATCAGAAACCCAAGATCCCAACCCCGTCCAAGGAACTGATCGAGATTGCCAAAGCAACCAAGTCCGTCGTGGTGGAGCTCAAAATGGTGCCAAATCAGCCTCTGATCTTCGGCAACGACGGCAAGGAGCGCGAAGAGGACGACCTTATCGCCTATACTTGGGACAAATTCCTCCGCACCGGCGACGAGAAATGGCCGGCCCGCCTGCCCATGACGAAGTCCGCCGTTCGCGCCATGGATGCGGTAACTGAGTTTCTGTCTTCCGCTGAAGGTGGCAAGGCCAGCATCAAGCATTTCACCGTAGCCGGCGGATCCAAGCGGGGTTGGACCACCTGGACCACTGCCATCGTGGACAATCGCGTGGTGGCCATTTGCCCGATTGTCATCGATGTCCTCAACACCGAGGCCTCCATGACCCATCACTTCCAGGCGTATGGATTCTTCGCGCCGGCCGTGGGCAACTACACCGAACAACACATCATGGACTGGATCGGGACTCCCGAATCCAAGGCACTCTACTCGATTGAAGATCCCTTCTCGTACCGGGACCGCCTCACCATGCCCAAGCTGCTCATGAACGCTTGCGGGGACCAGTTCTTTCTTCCGGACAGTTCTCAGTTCTACTTCAATAAGCTATCCGGCGTGAAATACCTACGCTACGTGCCCAACGTCGATCATTCACTGAAGAACTCGGACGCTTACGAGACGCTGCTCGCGTGGCAAAACTGCATCGTGAATTCCACCCCGCTGCCGCAATTCTCCTGGAAACACTCCAAAGGCGGGACCACCACCGTCACCTCCAAGACTCAGCCAAAAGAAGTGCGCCTTTGGCAAGCCACCAACCCCAACGCACGCGATTTCCGCCTGGAAACTCTGGGAGCGGTCTGGACCTCTAACGTGGTGTCCGCAGTCGATGGGACGTATCGAGTCTCTGTCAAAGCCCCGAAGCAAGGATGGACAGCCTACATGGTGGAACTTACCTTTGACGTCGGCGCAAAGACTCCGCTCAAGCTAACCACCGACGTCTCCGTGCTCCCCAACAAACTACCCTTCAAGGCCCCTCATCCAGAGAAGCCCAAAGGTTTCCTCTCCCAATGAACACTCGACGGGATTTCATCCGCGCTATGGCCCAGGCTACGGCGGTAACCGGAGCCTCGGTCGTCGCTCCTTCCCTCCTATCCCAGGAATCCGGGGAGCGGCCTTCTCGGCCGTCGGATGTTACGATCCTGAACCCTCGCACCCGCGTCCCGGTCGGCATCATTATTGATGATTCCACCTGCTTGGTGAACCTGAACCGGTTTGCCATGACCCAGTTCGATGAGGTTCACGAGGGAAAGAACGCTGTCTACAAAAAGCCCTGGCGCGATTGGCCAACCGAAATCCCCGACTCCTTCGTAAGGAGATTTGGAGAGTGGAGCGTAAGCACGGGAGTCAAAGGGAAGTTCAGCATCGTCCCCTACCCCGCTGCTGTGGGAAGGCTCGATCGTTTCCTCCCTGGGTGGAGTCAGCAGGAGCTCAGCCAGAGCCTGGACTTGGTTCGAAGCCTCATGGTGCCAAACTGGGACATCCACCCCGAGATGGTGACCCATACCCGAGTCATCGATACCCGCACCGGCCAACCCCACCCCAAGTGCTCTTTCGATTTTATGGAGAACTGGAACTGGACAGCTGGCAAGTCCGTGGACGAACTGGCTGACTATGTGTCCTATGCCTTGGGAATCTTGAAAAACGCCGGGCTTGCATGCGAGGGTGTCACGTCGCCCGGAGGATTCGGGCACGGAGCCTTGCCGGAATACTCGCAGGCGGTATTGCAGGCTGTCCGGAGCGTCTACTCAGCCGAGATCCCCCATTATTTCCGCGACCTCCACGACAGCGGGAAGGAAAGCGTGGCACCCAGAGTCGAGTATGCCTCCGGATTGGAGGGGTCTGATCCTCGGTGCGTTGTGAGTGTTCTCGCTTGCACAGGGGATTGGACGGGGGGCTGGGACTGTGTGGAACCGGAGGGTGTGGATCGCTTCATCACGCCAGACCTGCAACATGGCCGAATGGTGGAAGTGATAGAGCGCGGCGAACCGGCTTTCATGCTGGCCCACTGGACCGGAGTCTATTGGAATGGACAGGAACGAGGCTTCAAAATCTTCCAGGAAGCTGTGAAGAGACTCCAGTCACGATACCAACATCTCCTCTGGATGAAGACGAGCGATCTGGCACGATACTGGGCGGCGCGAGAACTGACCAAGGTAGCACGTAAAGAGAACAAGATCCTATTCAAAGCCCCATTCGCCTGCCCTGATTTCACCGTGCAATTCAATTCCACCCGAAAGGTCATTCCTTCTGTGAGGATTGGCTCAGAGGCCCGTGTTCTTCGCGAGGTTACCAACCCCACTCAGCTTGAATCGGGCACCTGGTGCTTCGACAACGGGAATCTGCAGCTTTGCTTTGCCCTTCCCCGCGGAGAATCGGCCATTGAGCTGCAAATGTAATTTCTGGTTCGGAACAGAATGGAACCATTCGACCGAATAACATCATGAACCAGCGGCGCCGCACTTTTCTCGCCTCTCTCGGTCTTAGCCTGGCTGCCCCTGCTCTGCTGGCGCAAGAGTTCTCCATTTCAGTGGATGACCTCATGGAAGGAGCCGAACAATGGGTCAAAGAGAATGCCGACGAGAGCGTACTAAAGGCGTTGGAACAGGTGGACCGCGAGCAAGTGCAGAAGTTCTTCCAATCGCTGGAGCAGAGGCTGAAGGGTGAGTATGTATTCGATCTGGCGAAGCTAAAGCGGGCGGCAAGAACCTATGCCCCCCTGCTGGAGGCACACGAGGAGACCAAGCCCTATGCCGCCTGGCTCAAGGCGCGCCTGGACTACTTCGATGTGGCTGAGACGCTCGAAAAAGCAGCCCCGCCGGTGGTGACAAAGCCCGGTGAAACGCCTAAACCGCGCCCCAACCCCACTGCCGCCCAGGAAAGGAAGGCGTGGCAGCAACTAGTAGAGAAACGACCTGTCCCTCCAGAAGCCAGAGAGTATGCGCCACGACTCAAGAAGGTCTTTAGCGAGCGCAAGATTCCAGAAGCCTTGATCTGGGTGGCGGAGGTCGAGTCAAGCTTCAACCCCAAGGCCCGTAGCCCAGCTGGTGCGGCGGGTCTTTACCAACTCATGCCAGCCACGGCCAAGAGCCTGGGACTCTCGCTCTCCCCGTTCGATGAAAGGCTCAACCCCGACAAGGCAGGAGCGGCGGCAGCCAAGTATATGGGAATGCTGTATGGGAAGTTCAAGAACTGGCCGCTCGTCATGGCCTCCTACAATGCTGGAGAAGGCACCGTAAAACGCCTCCTGGACAAGACCCAGGTAAAGACCTTCGACGCTATTTCACCCAAGCTACCGGCCGAGACCCAGATGTACGTACCGAAGATCGAGGCAGTGATCCTCAAGCGCGAAGGGTTCCGGCTAAGTCAACTACCCCCGGCGGCCTGATTAGGCTCCCCAACGTCGCTCACCTTGGGCGGGTACTCCCCCTCCCATCGCGCCATCACCGCCGTTGCCAGGCAATTCCCTGCCAGGTTCACCGTCGTTCGCGCCATATCCATCAACTCATCCACCCCCATGATAATGGCCACACCCTCCAGAGGCAGGCCGAAGGTGGTAAGCGTCCCAGCCAGAATCACTTGAGAAGCCCTTGGAATCCCCGCCATCCCCTTGCTGGTGAGCATCAGAGTGAGCATCATCAGGAGCTGTTCTCCCAAACTCAGATGTACCCCGGCGGCCTGCGCCACAAAAACCGAGGCCACCGCCAGGTAGAGGGTAGAACCGTCCAGGTTGAACGAATACCCTACCGGCATCACAAAGGACACAATTCGCTTGGGCACGCCAAAATCAATCATCCGCTTCATGGCGTCCGGCATCGCGGCATCGGACGATGTGGTGGCAAAAGCCAGCATCGCCGGCTCTTCAATGGCCTTCAGGAAAGCCTTCACGGGTATTTTGCAGAACCAGGCCACCGGCAGCAGCACAGCCAGGCAGAAGACCCCCAGCGCCGCATAAAGCGTCAGAATCAGCTTTGCCAGATTCAAAAGCACTCCCAGACCACTGTGGCCAATGGTGCAGGCCATCGCTGCACCCACCCCAAAGGGCGCAAAGTTCATGACCAAGGCCGTGAACTTGAACATGACCTCCGTCAGGGCTTCGCAGAACCCCAGCATCCTATCCTTGGACTTCTCCCCTACCTGCGAAAGGGCAACGCCGAAAACCATCGCGAAAAATACAACCTGCAGAACATCGTTGGCGGCGGCCGCTTCAAAGAAGCTCCGCGGAACGATGTGCTCGACGATTCCCTGCCAGGTCACCGGCTGAGCAGTCACGCTCTCCTTGGCAGCCGTCGGCAGGGTGATTCCCGCTCCCGGCTGGGTCAGGTTCACCGCCGCCAACCCGATCCCCAGCGCCAAGGTGGTCACCACCTCGAAATAGACAATGGACCGGAAAGCCAATCGCCCCACCTCCCGCAACTCTCCCCCATGCCCCGCGATCCCCACCACCAAGGTGCCAAAGACCAATGGAACCAGGATGCACTTGATCATCCGGAGGAACAAGTTCGACACGACCTTGAGATGTTGCGAACCCTCCGGGAATGCCCAACCGACCAAGACTCCCAGAGCCATGGATAACAGGATCCATTGGGTCAGACTCAGCCGCTTCACCAGTCTCAGCATGCCCGGGTATCCCAGCAGAAAACCTTGCCGTTGGAAATAGGTTTGTGAGTTCCGAAACTCACGGGTAGGCAATGGCTCGCTGAGCCGTTGCACCCCCGTCATCCGGTCTCCTCTCCCATCAGTCAACAGGGGATTGCGTCCGAACCCGCCTCTCTATAGGCTCCAGTCCACAACATGACTCCCGGTGCGAATCTGAATGAAAGCGACCACGCGAAACTGGATCGAATCACAGCCGCCTACCTGGAGTCTACCTTGCATCCTATGAAACCTCGCGAACGCGTCTTGGCCAGCCTCAATCACCTAGAACCTGACCGTGTCCCCTTGGACTTGTCCGGGCATCGGTCTTCCGGTATCGCTGCCATCGCCTATGCCAAGCTGCGGCGCCACCTCGGCCTGGCCCAGAAACCCATCCGGGTATACGACCCCGTTCAGCAGCTCGCGATTGTGGACGAGGATGTCCTATCGATGTTCCACATCGACACGATCGAACTCGGCCGTGCCTTCGCCCTGGAGGATTCACATTGGGTGGATTGGCAGCTTCCCGACGGCACACCCTGTCTTTTGCCCCGCTGGGCCGCTCCCTCCCGCGACGACACCGGTTGGTTCATAAAGTCCCACAAAGGGAATGTGATTGGCCGAATGCCCACGGGGGCGCTGTACTTCGAACAGTGCTATTATCCTTTCGCCGAAAAGGGGGAACCCGACGCCATACCCGACGCTTGGTCAGAGTGCATGTGGGGCGTCATGGCAAGTCCTCCGGGGCCGCTCGCGGCAGGGGAGGACGGTTTCGCCCTGCTCCAGCAAGGCGCACGAAAACTTCGCGCTAGCACCGACCGCGCCATCATCGGGCTCTTCGGCGGCAATCTGCTGGAAACGGGTCAGATGCTCTACCGGAACGACATGTTCCTCATGCTCCTGGCCGGGAACCCAGCCGAGGCCGAACGTTTTCTGGAGAACCTCACCCAACTCCACCTGAAGAACCTCGAAAGATTCCTCAGCGCTGTCGGTGATTCCATCGACATCATCCTCTTCGGCGATGATCTGGGAATGCAGTCCGGTCCCCAGGTTTCCCCCAAGATGTATCGTGAGTATTTCCAGCCTCGAGAACGCCGGATGTGGAAACGCGTCAAGGAACTGGCGCCTAATGTAAAGATAATGCTCCACTGCTGCGGTGGCGTGCGAGAACTCCTCCCAGGCCTCATCGAAGCAGGCCTCGACATGATCAACCCGGTTCAGATCACCTGCAAGGGAATGGATCCAGCCGGACTGAAGCGGGACTTTGGACACCAGCTCACCTTCTGGGGGGGCGGCTGCGACACGCAGCAAATCCTGGCCAAGGGAAAGCCCGTCGAGGTGCGAGACAATGTGCGGCGGCTCCTCGACATCTGGAGGCCCGGCGGCGGCTACGTGTTCCAACAAGTTCACAATATCCTCGCGGACGTTCCGCCTGAGAACATTGTGGCCATGTACGAAGCAGCTCGCAGCTGAACTTGGGCAATCTTTCCTCCTCTCTGCGCCGACTTTTGAAGTGCGGTGAGGAGCCCGGCGATGCGCCGCTTTTTGTTTACCGGCAGCACCTCGGGGTCGTCGGATGCCCTCACCGCCCAGCCCGCAGGCTTCTAGCCAGGAAGTTCCGCGTAATCTGTTGCACCCTCCGATCAGGTCCTCGTGGGGTGGTATAAACCGATGGCCGCACATACCCCGGCGGCTCGGAAAGCCCATCCCCCCACCAACACGTAGACGCGTTGAACACCACGTTCGCCTTGGGCCCGGAATACACTGTCGCGGCATACGTACCGCCATTCGGGACTCCGGGAGCTGACTGCGTCGCCCCACTGGCCAGCACCACCAGCCCTGGAATCGACGCAGGATCGCCGTGAAACTCCCAGCCAACCAAACCAGCAATGCCCTCGCCGCGCCGCATCCTTGTATCGGCAAATAGCCAATGGTCCGGCGCTGTGCAAATCCAATCCGCCCCTCCCGTGCAAGGCGGCACATTCCGCGCCCCCAGGATCACGCTCTCATGCGGACTTCGGTAAGGAAATGCCCTCATGCTGGGGAACCGGGCGAGCATTCCCTCGTCCCGCGGCCCAAAGTAGTCGACGCGGCCATAGATGCGGTCCGCCGCCCCCCGGGAACTGGGTCGGGGATCAATCCGCCCGCAGCAGGTGTTCCCAGAGAAGAAACCCACACTCAAACCCTCAGCAATCGCTCGCCGGAGGTTCTCGTGCATTTCGATGGAATAGTACTCATCATGTCCCACTGACAAGAAGCATCGTCCCCGACGCAACCCCGCCGGACGCGCGTGCGTGTCGAGGTTCGAGAGGTAGGTCACATCATAGCCTTGGGATTCCAGCCAATAGGCGAAGGGGTATTCCCACAGGAACCACTCGCCTGAGCCCGTGGAAAGAGGGGCATCCAGAATCTGGCAATACTTCCCATAAGGACGGTCAAAGCTCACGTCCACGCCCGGTCCGCAATACCAGACCTCCTTTCCATCATCGTAGAGCGCATACTGGTCGGGCCATCGGTTGTAGGCCTGCCACGTGGTATCGCTGCACTGGAATAGGATATCGGCTTGGCGATGATCCCGCACAATGAAGATCACGTAGCTTTGCCAACCGCCCTCCATCGCTGTGAGCTTCCCCAGGTAGACCCCACTCACCCAATCCTGGGGGATCACCAAAGATGCGCAAGCCTCCCACTCACATTGGCGCAAACGGTTCTTTCCCACCGGCGGGTCAGGTTGGATATGCCCACGGAACGGTCCCAAGCGCGCCATGTGACGTCCACCCTCGCCTCCGTAGTAACCGCTTCGATACAGATCGATCGTGAATGCCGAAACCGGATTCGTACTCACAAAAAACTCGATCCGCTCCCCAGCCTCCACACTGGTATGGGAACAATACCCCTCGATCCACGGACACCGATACTGGGCCTTTGGGTCGACGGCTGTGCGCGTCAACATCCACTCCCGCGTGCCAGTCTTAGAGTTTTCGCGGATGATTGTCTGACGATCCCGTCGTGAATAAGATTCGTGCACTGCCTGTCTGCCCGATGTGCAGGCAGCGAAGAGTCCTCCAATGCCGCACCCAGCCAGCGCAGCCACCATTTCCCTGCGGTTCATCGACGCCCCAAGTCCAAGGAGGTATTTCCGGGTTGCCACAATCGAATTCATACCCTCGCCAGCCTCCAGGGTCAATGCCGCCCGAGACCATTCCCCAAAGAGCACGAAACAGGAATCCTAACCATCCTGCACCTCCACTCCCTTTAGCCCAGTCCCGTCTGTCCCCTACGAGCAGCTGCACTGTCTTACCCGCTTTTTCTTGCAGTCGGGCTCCCCTTCATGTCAGATTTCATCCGGATGGCTCACCGCAGAGCCATTCATCGTTTCAGTGCGCCCGTAGCTCAATTGGATAGAGCATTTGACTTCGGATCAAAGGGTTATAGGTTCAAGTCCTATCGGGCGTACCATTTTCTATCAAGCACTTACGGTGTATACAAACTCCGCAAGTGATCTGTTTTCCTGGCAGGTCTTCGAAAAGCGGAGCGGTTTTGGTTTCCAAACGTCCATTGCATCATCCTTCACGCGCGGCATTGGAAATCGCAAGCAGGGGGACGGACGGGAGAGGAATGAGCCGCCCTTGAATGGGCGATTGAACTCGGCACCCCGCACGACGGCTGGTGCCCGAAAGGGCAAATCGTGCAGCGTCGCAGTTCGCAGATCAGCGGGTATGGCGGCCAGCCGCGGTGACACTCTTGTCACCATCCGCTCACAGTGAGCGGATGCGGTAGAAACGGCTGGGATAGTGCGTCCACTCGGCCTTGCTGAAATACGCCCTGCCGTCCGTGAGGCTGTTGGTGCCAACAGGGGACCAGATGGGATTGACGAGGATCGTGGAGGCTTCCACGACGACAGGGACTTTGTTGCCCAAGAGATGCCGAAACCGAACTGGTTGGTTTGGATACCGAAGTTGGGGGGGGTGGTGAGCGTTACGGGGTATGCGCGCAACCATGGTGCGGTTGGACGTTCGGCGCAGGTCGGTTCCCCACCGATGGTGCCGGGGAGGTAATAGACGGTGGTACTGTTGGCATCTCCAAAAAAGCTTGGCCCATCGAGAGCTGGGGCGTTACCCCCCGAAATAGACTCCAGTCAGGTTCGCGCAACCTTCGAAGGCGTACTCGTTAATGGTGGTGACGCTCTTGGGGATGACTATGCTCGTCAGGTGGGTGCACAGTTCAGGCGGCGTGTTTGTGAATGCCTGCGGGTACGACGGGAGTCTCACTGTTCAACCAGGTGAAGAGTGGGGTCCTGATGACACCACCGAATCGCTCGTCAACATGTTGAATGAGGACGCGCCGGTCGGTTCGTAACCTCCGTTCATACGACTAAACGTGACCGGATTCTTGTGGGTTCTGGACCGAGGACTGCGGGCCCTCTGCCATACGTTGTTCGGTCCAGGGCAAGAGAGGGTGGTTACGAACCCTCGGATTCCACGGATCACAGCTTGCAAAACGGCTCCGCGCGAGTTAGAATTGCGCCTAATCACTGCCATCAGAGCGAATCTGACTCGCTTTCTGTAAGTCGTCGATTCTCTTGCCTGCAATCCGAAAGGCCGGGAGTGACGTTCGAACGCCCATTCAGGGGCTGGACCGGTCCGGAGACCGGTGCTCAGGCACCATCGCCTGGGGGAGGGAAGGAATGCACCCGCAAGGAGTCCGCTGTTAACTCTCATCATCTCGCAGCAGGTCCACCTCCACGAAAAGAATTCTTCATTTCCTTGCTAACACTTCACCATTTTTCCGGTGGTACACAGGTGGAACCATGAAAAGTGCAAAGGCTGTGAAACAACCCGTCACCCAAACCGTATACCTCTTATGAAAGCACCCATTCTGATGATGAACCACACCAAAAACCCATACCCATCCGTTTATGCAAAACCCCACCAAAACTAGCCTACCCGTTCTACAGCGGACCCTCCTGATCCTCTGGCTATCCGTGACCCACCTCGTGCTGGCCGAGGATCCCGTGATCACCGTCCAGCCAACCGATCAAACCGTCAGCTTTGGGGGCACCGCCACCTTTAAGGTGACTGCCACCTCCACCAATACTGGCCTGACCTACCAATGGCAGCGCGACGACCTGAGCCTACCCGGCACATTCACCAACCTGGATAACTACACTACTCGGCAGTTCACGTTGTACGACGTCGGTGCCGAGCAGGCCGGCGACTACCGGGTCATTGTCGCCAACAGGGCGGGCAATTCGGTTACCAGCCAAGTGGCCAAGCTGATCCTGGTCCCCGTGGCCTTTACCCTCCAACCCACCAACCAGATGGTGAGTGTGGGGGCCAACGTTCAATTCCGCGCGACTGCCACGTCGACGAACACCCCGATTACCTACCAGTGGTGGTTCACCAACTCGGCAGGGGGGAGCCCGATCGACGGCCTCGTTAACCCGTCCGCCCTACGCAACATTCTGAACCTCACCAACGTTCAGGTGTCTGCCGCAGGAGGATACTACGTCGTTGTCACCGATGCCAACAGCCAGTCCGCCACCAGCGTGGTAGCCCAAGTCGACGTGGATCCGACGTTCACCAAAATCATGACCGGAGTGATCGTCACGGATTCGGAAGGGACATGCAACTCGATCTGGGCCGACTGCGACAACGACGGCTACGTCGATTTGGCCCTAGCCAATGTCCTTAATGCTTCCACCGCGCGCAACACCCTCTATCGCAACAATGGAGGCACGAATTTTAGCCGAGTGGTCGCGAGCCCGCTCACGACCGATGTTATGGACGCCTGGGGGGCCGCCTGGGCCGACTACGACAATGATGGCAAGATCGATATCTTCTTTGCCGGTATCGACGGTGGTCCGCTGGCCCAGCGGCTTTACCGGAACAAGGGTAATGGGACCTTTACCGCCATGGTAGACTCGGCCTGGCGATCTGATTCCGTGACGACGACGTGCCCCTGGTGGTTGGACTACGACAACGATGGTTCGCTCGATTTGTTCGTGACGAAGGGGACCACGTGGGGGGGCACGGCCAATGACTGTCTGTTCGCGAACAACGGTGACGGAACCTTCAGAAGGATCACGATGGCTGAAGCGGGCCCTCTGCTCAATGACCGGTCAATCACCTATGTCTGTTCGTCCGCAGACTACGACAATGATGGCCGCCAGGAATTGACGGTTCAGCAGCAGGTCCCGCTCGGCGGAGGAGCCTACGGTTACACCAATCTGACTTGGCGCGCCCAAGCCGATGGGGTTTTCGAGAATGTGTCCGTGGGAGTCCCTGGCAACCCCGCAGCGTTTTGGTGGGCCGATTACAACAATGACGGTTGGCTGGACGCATTCACCTATTACGAGGATAACCAGCCCAAGCTGTTTCGCAATCTGGGCAGCAGCGGCGGGCTTACCAATGTGGTCGACGCCTTCCCAATGACAGCCCCGGTGGCAGCAATGCTTGCCGCCTGGGGCGATTACGACAACGATGGCTGGTTGGACGTCTTCTTCACAAGTGTCTACTGGAATCCAACAAACATCCTGAATGGCTTCTACCATAACAACGGGGACGGCACGTTCACCCAAATCCTGACGGGCAGCCCGGTTCACGATGTCGACCGCCAAACCACCCCTAACTGGGTGGATTACGACAATGATGGTTTTCTCGATCTCTTCATCGGCATGGGGGATGGCGAGCCTCGGCCGAACCGGCTTTACCACAACAACGGGAACACGAACCACTGGCTGAAAGTGAAGCTGGACGGTCGAGTCTCCAACCGATCGGGGATAGGCGCTAAGGTGCGGATCCGGGCCACGGTCCGTGGGCAGACGATGTGGCAGATGCGCGAGATCAGTTGCGCAGGTGGCTACGTCAGCCAGAATGGCCTCCTCGCCCATTTTGGGCTGGGCGATGCCACCTCGGTCGACATTCTTCGAGTCGAATGGCCCTCGGGGAACGTCCAGGAACTGACCGATGTGACACCCGACCGGATGATGACCGTGACCGAGCCGGTGCGAATCACACCAAACCGGCCGTCCGCTAGCATTAACGGCGGCGTGACCCTGCGCTCCCTTGGTTCTGGGGCGCGGCAGTGGAGGTTCGAGGATGAGGAGCTTCCAGGCCAGACTAACATCACCTTGGTGCTCACCAACCTCACGGCTGCCCAGCAAGGGCACTACAGTGTTGTCGTGACCTCAGGCGAAAGCGTTGTGACGAACTTCACTTACGTCTATGTGGACACCCAATTCACCAAGGTCACCACCGGCCCGGTGGTGGCAGGCAAAGAGTCGGGTTGGGCCTGTTCCTGGGCCGACTACGATGACGACGGCAACCTCGAACTGCTCGTGGGCAATGGCGTGGAAGCGGCTGGTCTTGAGCGTATGGGACTGTTCCGCAGCGATGGCCTCGGGGGGTTTGTGCGCTTGACCAATGAAGTCGGCAGCCTGGTCAGTGAGCCAGGGCGATTTGGGGGTGGCATATGGGGAGACTACGATAACGACGGCGCTCTGGATTGTCTGGTCATGGATTGGACAGCCACTAAGAGCACCCTAGCTCTGCATCGAAATCTCGGCAACGGCACCTTCCGCCGCGAGGCGGTTCCTCCCCTGACCGACGCCCGTCCAGGATACGTCGCATGGGTTGATTATGACAACGACGGTTGGCTCGACGTCTTCGACGGCATGGCCTGGAGCGACGGTGGCGTGATCACCAACAGACTGTTCCACGGGCAAGGTTCGGGCGGCTTCACCTCCGTCAGCGCCGGCATTCTGGTTCAGGATCGTTTCGTGGGACTGGAAGGCTTTTCTTGGGGCGACTACGACGGGGATGGCGACATGGATCTATTGGCTACCGACCCCCATTCCTGGTGGAGAAACGCCAGTGCCTATCCAAATCACCTCTATCAGAACAATGGAGGCGGCGTATTCACGCGCATCACGAACAACGCCATCGCTCTGGATCGAGCTAGTTCTCTCGTCCCCGCCTGGGCTGACTATGACAATGACGGGAAATTGGACCTTTTTCTCACCGCGTACAGCGAAACGAGCCGTCTCTTTCACAACGATGGCAACGGACAGTTCACCAAGATTCTCATGGGACCTGGTTTGGAGACTGATCAACCTATCTGGGGCGACGTCGACAATGACGGGGATCTGGATCTGTTCATCGCCCGTGGGCAGGGCACCGCCACGACGAACCTGTTCTACCGGAACAATGGCGATGGGACCTTCAGCACCATTGGCATGGGCAGCCCGGTCACGGACGTCGGCCGTTCAGGGTCTTGCAGTTGGGGTGACTATGACAACGACGGTTTCCTCGACCTGTTTGTGGTGGGGAATCGTGGAGGAGCGGATTGGCTCTACCACAATAATGGCAACGGAAACCATTGGTTGATGGTGAAACTGATCGGAACCACTTCCAACCGATCGGCCATCGGGGCTAAAGTGCGCACTTACGCAAAAGTTCAGGGTAAGTTCCAATGGCAGATGCGAGAGATCCAAGGTGGGAACCGTTGCCAGAACGATCCTCGCGCCCACTTCGGCCTGGAGGCTTCCACCAACGTGTCGAGGTTGGTCATTGAATGGCCCTCCGGGACGGTGCAGGAGCTCACCAAAGTGGCCGCCGACCAGATCTTGACCATCACCGAGCCGCGTCGCCCCATACTGGCCGGAGTCTTCCGTGAGAGTGACGGCTCGTTCCTGCTCTCCGTGACGGCGGATCCCAACCAACGGGTCAAGATCTACTCCTCCGATGACCTGACCGATTGGGTTGAGGTTGGAGAGTGGACAGGAAGCGGACAGGGCTTCGACGTGCCTCCGTTAGCACCTGCGAGGTTCTTCAAGGCGGCAGTGGTCGAGTAGACCGCAGGAACCGATCAACAACACTGCGCGCAGGGTGGAGGCGGGAATCGCACCCCCTGCGCGGAGTACTGAGGTGGGCTCTGAAGATTCTTTTTGATCAACGGCGTGGTTGGGAGGCGAATCCCCGGACGCCTCCGAATCCCGATGAGCCTTTGGCTAATCCTTCGTTTCGCTAGGTCAGAACGTAACATCATTCCAGGAATCAATTGAAAGACACGTCTGAGCGCGTGCCCACGTCTCTGCTCGGCAAAACACACAGAAACTGCACAATTGCCCATGAAAGCCATCATCCACACGATTCTCCTCACCCTCGGCCTGACCTCCGGGACGATTCTCCACGCCGCTAGCACCATCCAATTCAGCGCGACTACCTACACGGTGGCTGAGGACGCTGGTGCGGTCACGATCACAATACAACGCTGGGGCGATACCGGCACAGTGGTCAGCGTTGACTACGCCACTACGAACGGGACTGCGACTGCCGGGTTGAAGTACACCGCGGTTTCCGGAACACTCAGTTTCGCTGCCGGCCAAACCAATCAGACCCTCGTCGTCCCCATCCTGAACGAAGCGTTCGTCGAAGGCACGAAGACCTTCCGGGTCCTTCTCAGCAACCCGATGGGCGGGGCCGTCTTAGGCACCCGCGCCAGCACCACCGTTTCGATCAGCGACAACGACAGGGCTCTCCGGTTGGAATTGGGTGCCTACTCCGTGAAGGAAGATGCCAGGGAGGTCACCATTCGGGTGATTCGTGGTGACGATGGCAACTTCCCCGTATCGGTCGACTACGCCGCCATCGAGGGGACCGCCAAAGCCGGGCTGGACTATACAGCCGTAGCGTCAACCCTTACCTTCAAGCCGGGGGAGTTCCTGAAATCGTTCACCATACCAATCCTCAATGACACCGTTGCTGAACCGGGGAGAACATTCCGCGTGGTCTTGAGCAACCTTACCGGTGATGCAGTACTAGGCACACCATCCCAGGCGAGCGTCGCCATCACCGATACCGATGGCATCGTGGAGTTTGCTTCGGCAGCGTACCAGGTTCTGGAAGACGCGGCCTTTGTGCAGGTCCGTTTGACCCGTGGAGAAAGCGACTCAGCCGCATCAGTCGACCTAACGACGGCGGATATCAGCGCTGTGTCCGGGGCGGATTACGTAGGCATCACCAACACGATCCAGTTTGGGCCAGGCGAGAGGTTCAAGGTAGTGAATACTCCGATTCTCGATGATGGCCTGAAGGAGGCCAAAAAGACCTTCCGGCTGGATCTCAGCAATCCCACTGGGGGGGCTACTCTCGGAACCCGGCGCAGGACCACTATTACTATTGTGGATGACGATCCCGGAATTGGCTTTGAGCAGACAACGTACACCGTGGGAAAGGAGATCGAGAGTGCCGAAGTCCATGTCCGACGGGGCAATAGCCAACTCCTGGATGCCATTAGCATGAACTATCAAACGGTGGACGGATCCGCCCTGGCCGGGGTGGATTACGTGCCCATCACCGGAACCTTGGAATTCAAGGCCAACGAGAGCATTCGCAGTCTGCACGTTCCGCTCCTGCGGGCACCAGGCTCCACATCAGGCAAATCCTTCACGCTAACCCTAAGCGATGCAACGGGGGGCATTCCCTTGGGAACCGCAACGACCAAGATCACGATTGTGGGCACCACGGCCCAGCGATCCTATCCCGTGGTACCCTCGATGAGGGTACAGCTGGCGAGAAGTCATGCCGAAGGCTTGAATCTTCTGACCTGGGACGGAAACGGAGTGCTGGTGCGTGCTGACCGAGCCGAGGGGCCGTGGGAAAGGCTCTTGGAAGTCCAAAGCCCTTACGCCAATCAACCTTGGCTACCGATGCGGTATTTCCAAGTTCAAAGCTCACGCCCGACGAAGGTGTATGTGCCCTCGCGTTACGATGGCCAAACCCCTCTGCCGCTGGTGCTGGTGCTGCACGGGTACGGAGGTACGGCGGCTTGGATGGAAGGCTACTTCAGGTTTCAGGCAGAGGCAGAGGCAAGGGGCTTGCTCCTCTGCTATCCAGAGGGCATTAGCGATACTCAGGGCAGCCGCTTCTGGAACGCCACCGATGCCTGCTGCAACTTCTATGGGGCGCTGGAAGATGACTCAGCCTATCTGCGAGAGCTGATCGAGAGCATCGGCCGCCGTTTCTCGGTCGACCGAAAGCGCATTTATGTTACGGGGCTTTCCAACGGAGGGTTCATGTCGCACCGCATGGCATCCGATCATTCAGACCTGATCGCGGCAGTCGCTCCTTTTGCGGGGATGCCCTTTCTGGATTTCGCGACCCACCGACCAACGCATCCGGTAAGCGTATTGCACATTCAGGGAACGAGCGATGAAACCGTTCCTTATGCTGGGGGTGGGCTCATAGGGTTACCTGTGACCGCACTTTTCCCAAGCGCGTTGAAAACGATGGAGCTCTGGGCTGCACAGAATGGCTGTCAAGGCCTCTTGGTCGACTCCGCGCCCTCTTTGGATCTGGTCTCGGATGTCGCGGGACTCGATACCATGGTAAGCCTCTATACCAACGCCCCCCCAGGAGGTGCAGTGGAACTTTGGACCATCAACCGAGCAACGCACGTACCTACTCTCTCCGCGGACTTCCCACGTAAGGTCATCGACTGGTTTCTGGCCCACCCCAAACCCTGAGGATTCACAAAAATGAAAGAAAGATCGCGCCAAGTGTAAGAAGCGTTCTTTTCAATCGTTAGTATAGGTAGAGACCCATGGTGTCGAGCGGGGATTCCGACGCGTTTCGTCGTTCTCCGAAGGGTTGGCGATCCGTGGGTTCAAGAGTGCTGCCTAACCGGCAGCCTGGACGGAATGAAAGGCCAACATGATTACAGTAGCACCCTCTGGGGTCCTCCCTCGATTTCCCATGGTTCAGGGTATAACCATGATCAACACCCTCCAAACAACATGCATGCAGTTCCTTATGAACCACAAACCAACACTCCTCCTACCCGGGCTGGTCCTGGCACTTGCCGGATCGGCTTTCTTTGACCTCCATACCGCCGCCGCCCAGTTCGAGAACGTCACCACCGCCGCCGGCCTTACCAATGAACACGCCTACGGTGAATCCGCGGCCTGGGGCGACTACAACAACGACGGTTACCCGGACTTTTACATTGCCTGCGGCTTGGATGGTGCGCACGTCAACGCCCTCTACAAAAACAACCAGGACGGGACCTTCACCCGCATGACTGGGGCACAAGTCGGCCCCATCGCTTCGGACGCGCACGACAGCTTTGGCTGCTACTGGGCCGACTTCAACAACGACGGCTACCAGGATATGCTCGTCATCAACGGCGCCTTCGGCTCCAGCCTTAATGATCTCTACTACAACAATGGGGATGGATCTTTCCGCCGGGGCAACGCCCCCGCAATTACCGGTCTGAGTATGGCCCACACCTGGGCCGCTTGCGCCGACTACGATGGGGACGGGATGCTGGATGTCTACTATGCTCACGGGAGTTCAGGCTGGGATCGCCTTTCCCAACGGCTGTACCACGCCAGGGGAGACGGCACGTTCGAGTCGGTCAACCTGGCGCCAGGCGTTGCCTACGCCAACTCCGGGGTCTGGGGGGATTTTGACAATGACGGTCGTCCCGACCTGTACACGTGTAATTGGACGGATCCCTCGACTCTCTGGCGCAACGACGGAAACGGTCAATTCACCAAAGTGACCAACGGATTGCCCGCGAACCTGACAATTTACCACGCCGGCTGCGCGGACTACAACAATGACGGGAACCTGGACATCGCGCTTTCCACTGCCTCGGACACTCGTCTGTACCGTAATGATGGCGCGGCGGGCTTCGTGATGGCCACGAACCTGATTGGTGCCTTAGGAGTGGCAGCCTGGGCGGATTACGACAACGATGGCTATATGGACTTCCTGCTGGCAACCGGCCAGAACACACCTGTGAAGCCAGCTCTGTATCACAACAATGGAAATGGGACGTTCACGCGCGTCGAAGACGTCTTTACCAAGACGCCCGACAACTGGCTGACCACTCCGTGGGGTGACTACAACAACGACGGCTTCATGGATGTGCTGTTCACCCATCAGTACGGCAAGAACCAGCTCTACCGCAACCTCACTAACGTCAATCATTGGATCAAATTCAAACTGACGGGCAGACTGTCGAACAACGACGCTATCGGAGCCAAGGTGCGGATTCAGGCCACCATCGGCGGTAACACTTTCTGGCAGATGCAGGAGGTCAACGGCGGCTACACCTTGCAGAACGATATGCGGCTGAACTTCGGCCTGGGCGACGCCACGAACATCGACCGCGTGCTGATTGAATGGCCTTCCGGCAACGTGCGGGAACTGGCTGACGTCCCGGTGGACCAGATCCTCAAAGTGAGCGAGGTAACCGGCATTAACCCGTTGCGACCCACCGCCAGTTTGAACGGAGGGGTCACGCTCCGGTCCTCCACATCGGGGCAGCGTCAGTGGCGGTTTGAGGGGGTGGACCTTGACGGCCAGACCAACTCGACGCTGGTGCTGACGAACCTCACGGCTGAACAGCAGGGCCGTTACAGCGTGGTGGTGACCTCCGGCGAGAGTGTGGTGACCAACTTCACCTACTTGTCCGTGGACGCCCAATTCACCAAGATCACCGAGGGGCCGGTAGTGACCGACCTAGGCTGTTCCTGGGGAGCTTCTTGGGGAGACTACGACGGTGATGGATTTGTGGACCTGTTCGTCGCTCGCAACGCCGCTGGTCACTCTGGCCTCTACAGGAACAACCGCGATGGCAGCTTCACTAGCATCACCAACCCGCCCTTCGTCCAATCGCCGAAACGCTGGCACTCGGGGGCATGGGCGGACTTTGACAATGATGGTCGCTCGGATCTTTTCGCCACTTGCCAAAACTCAGCAGCCTCCTTCTTCTTTAACGAAGGGAACGGGGCCTTCACGCCCCTCCAGGTCCCTGGAGGGATGGATTGGAGCGTCGCGGTGGCTGACTACAACCGGGACGCTCTTTTGGACCTGCTGCTGAGCACCGGTAGTACGTCAAGTTCAGCAGGCTCCTGTGTGCTTTACCAGAACATCGGAGACCGGACGTTCACCCGCATGAAGAGCCAAGAGGTGGGCCCTATCGCCAGCATGGTGAACTTTGGCGCGGCGACGTGGGGGGATTTTGATGATGACGGTTGGCCGGACCTGTTTTGCCCGAATTGGCAGGGCCAGAACCACCTCTTTCACAACCAGGGGACCGGCCGCTTCGTGCTATCTACGAACCTGTTGACGCGGGACTCCGGAGCCACCTGCGCGGCCTGGGGGGATTATGACAACGACGGCCGACTTGACCTATGTACGGCCAGCTGGGGTAGGCCAGGCCTTGTCTACCGCAACCTTGGGAACGGAGACTTCGAGCGCGCGGCCATCGGTCCGACCCTCTCAGGGGACTTTCAGTCAGCCTCATGGGCCGACTACGACAACGACGGATTCCTCGACCTGTTCCTAGCTGGGCAAGGCAACAAACTCTACCACAACAACGGAGACGCCACCTTTACGCGGGTCACCACTGGGAGTATCTCTGCGGACCTACCGTTAGGGGCGAGCAACTGGTCCTACAGCGCTCTTTGGTTCGATTACAACGCCGACGGGGCTCTCGACCTCTATGTGTCCAACGGTAACGACCCATTGACGGCTAACACCGCGAACTTCCTCTATCACAATAACGGTAACAGCAACGCGTGGTTGACCGTAAAACTGGCGGGCACAGACTCCAACCGCGATGCTATCGGTGCGAAAGTGCGAGTGCTAGCCACCTACGCCGGCAAGGCCCGCTGGCAACGGCGCGACATCTCCGGCGGCGATGGGTACAACGGCAACCACCTCTACGCCCACTTCGGCCTGGGTAGCGCAAAGAAGGTGAGTACGCTCCGCATCGAATGGCCCTCGGGTACGGTGCAGGAGCTAGCGAACGTGGCCACCAACCAGTTCCTCACCATCTGGGAGCCGCCGTACCTCACGGCGGCGACCAACGAAGAGGGCGACTGCGAACTGAGCGTCATCGCGGAGCCGAACCGTCCATGGCGCCTTGAGGCCTCCACCGACCTGGTGGAGTGGCGAGAGCTGACCACCATCACCAGCAGCACTCCGAACTTCTACTACAGCGATCGGAGCGGCATGAACTGCCGGTTCTACCGAGTGAATTCGCCTTGAAAATGCAGGATTCTTAAAGCCGAGGCGTAGAGGGAACCCGGCCGGCTCTTGTCCATCCTACGTACAAGAGCCGGCTGCAGGTCCGAGTTTGGAGGTTCCACCGGCAACGAGCGTGTTCTTCACACAAGGGCTGCGAGCAGTAGGAGAGGATGCCCCTCCTTACTCCGGCGCAGACAGCAAGTTCGTCACGGCGATGTCGATGATCTCGAGTTGACAGTGTTTCCTCTGCTGCTCTATCCCCACTCTCAATTCCCCAGCCCCCGCCGCCACTGCGCGCCGTGCGTCGGCCTTGCGCGAAGCAGCTTCTTCTCATCCCCGTTATCAGCACTCCTCTTTTCTTTTGAAATAGAAGAGCCGAGCCGCCATCTTCCAGTCCCATGAATGCAATCCTGATGAACCTCGTTCGCGGCATCGTTGCCGGGAGCCTGCTGATGGCGCTCCCTCAGCTCTCCAGGGCAGCCTCGGACTATGCGGTGGTCGTCTCCGCCAAAACGGTGGCTGATACCGACTGGCGCAAGGTTGTGGACTCCCTGGCCACACGCCACAGAGCTACCATCATCCAGTTCACCCATTCTCTGGACGAGGTGGGCCCCGCGCTGCAAAAGCAATTCCCGCGCTACGCCTGTTTTGTGGCTCAACCGGAGGAGGCGGGCCGCGCATTCATAGCCCAAGTCCATCGCCTGACCCGGAAGCTGGACACGGACCCCTACACGGACTGTTTCTGGGGGGTTCTCACTGGCTATGACGCCGCCAACGCACTGGCCATCGCCAGGCAGTCGGATCCTCTGGTCATCCGCAACGTTGCCAGCGGAACCGAGCTTGCGATGGACATGATCGAGCAAGGCGTCACTTATGACGAGTTAGTGAAAAACAAGTGCGTGCGGAAGGCAAAGGGAGGGGAACCACGGGAGGAGAGATGTCCCGATGACACCACAGAATCCCTTGTCAAAACGTTGAACGAGGACAGGCCCGGCTTGTTTGTGACCTCCGGTCACGCAACGGAACGTGACTGGATGATTGGCTACCGCTATCGGAACGGTTTCTTCAAACACGCGGATGGAAAGTTGTTCGGCGAGGATACACAGAACAGAAAACTGCCCATCCATTCACCCAATCCCAAAGTTTACATGCCCGTTGGCAACTGCCTGATGGGGCACATTGATCGACGCGATTGCATGGCCACGGCTTGGATGAACAGCGCAGGCGTCTGCCAGATGCTGGGATATACTGTTCCCTCGTGGTATGGATACGCCGGTTGGGGGGTGCTGGACTATTTCGTCGAGCAACCCGGCCGCTATACGTTTACCGAGGCGTTCTTTGCCAATCAACATGCGCTCATCCACCGCATGGAAACCTATTTTCCAGGCGTGCTTCACCTCAACGAGGGCGACCCCATGGAGAATGGAAACCTCTCCCAAGCGGCCAGTGCCGCCAAACTGACAGCAGAGGATGCGAGGGGACTGCTTTACGACCGTGATACCGTGGCATTTTATGGCGATCCGGCCCGGCAGGCACGCATGGCGGAAATGCCGGGAGCCTTCGGCCAAAAGCTTACCGTCAAAAAGAACGTCTTTACGTTCGAGATCACCCCCAACCGGGGCGTGGAAAGCTTCAAGGCCGTTAATTCGAACGGCTCCCAGCGTGGTGGCCGCCCGTTCATCGCCTACCTTCCTCATCGCGTGCGCGAGGTGAAAATCATGGCTGGCATGGAATTCAACCCGGTGGTTACTGATAACTTCATTCTCGTTCCCAATCCGGGCCTCTGTGATCCCGCGAAACAGTATCGTGTCACATTCACGGGAACACCGATTCGCTGAGATCCTCAGCGACACCCACCATCCTATCGAAGCGAGAACGGCTCTGAGGAACGAATCCTCAAGAGCCAAAACCCTTTCGCACCCATGGCCGGATTCTGGTCGAGCGTGACCTCACTCATGCCTATCTCCAAAGTGACTGTGCACTCCCACACGTGTCCTGTCGATGCTACTAACGAGGCTCATGAGACCACGAACGATCGGACGCAAAACCGCTTGACTCACCAGTGGGATGTAACCTAAGAAATTGCGCCTAAGTCACCTATGCATACACCAGGACTCCGTTCCACGATGGTGCTGGCCGCTGCGTTAGCAGTGCCTTCGCCGTTGAGAGCTCAAACCCCGCCAGCCACCGAAGCCCAGCAGATTCGGGAGGAACTACATCAACTGCAACTGGACTACGAGCAGCGCATGCGGGGCTTGGAGCAGCGTTTGAAGCAGTTAGAATCCGGTTCTGTCGCCACCACGAATGAGACAGTGACCGCCCGACACCCGGCCGCAGCCAAGGCGGAGCCCAAGGAAACCACACCGGCCGCGGCTGCAAAACAGTTTGCGAATGATCAGTTTCAGCGCGATACCGAATCTCGTGAGCATGCCCTGCTCCAGGATTCACAACACCTCCGCGACCGCGTGGAGCAGGTGCTGCAGGACTTCGTGGATATCCGTGGGTACTTTCGTGCTGGGTATGGACGCGACAACGAAGGCGGAACGCAGGTGGGATTTCAAGCCCCGGGTGCTTTCGCCAAATATCGTCTCGGGAACGAAGCAGAGAACTATGGGGAATTGACTTTCGGCAAGAATTTCTACGTGCCCAACCTTTTCAAGTTAGACCCTGAAGTCCGACCCGATGGCACACCTTCGGGCCCCATCGCCCGCGTGCAGACCACCATGTCCATCTACAACCCCTACCAGGATCTGCTCTCCTCCGGAAGCACCGAGTTCGGGCTTCCAGAACTCTGGGCGTCCATTGGCAATGTGGTGGCAGCGCAGCCCTCCATGAAGTTCTGGGCCGGCAGCCGCTACTACCGGCGCCACGATATCCACATCAACGATTTCTTCTTCTATAACATGAGTGGCACGGGCGGCGGCGCGGAGGACATCCAACTGCCCTTCGGAAAAGTGGCCGTGGCCTGGATCGGGGGGGCTTCCAGCAGTGGTTTTAGCGATCTACCGGAGCCAGATCCCAACAACAAGGCGAATTTCACCAAAGGCAACCTGGATGTCCGCCTCTACGAGGTCCCCTTGCCCCTGGGCAAGGGCGAGTTTGGGCTCGCTCTTGTCCACGCCGACAGTGGGCTGGACGCCAACGGCCAGACTGCGCCCGATTCAGACGGGGTGGCTCTTACCTTCCTACATACCCGGGAAAAGTTCCTCAGCAAGGATGGAGCCAATAAGTTCTCGTTGCAATATGGCACGGCCGCCGCGAAAACCTTCACTTCGGGTTTCGAGACGGTCACGCTCCCGGATGGTGTCTATATTCAGCCTGAGGCCCGCAATTCCTGGCGGTTTCGGGTCACGGAACATTTCACCGCAAATCTCAGCGACTCGTTCTCCATCGGGCCGGCTTTGCTCTACCAGTTCACCGACTATGGGGACCAAGGGGACCGAGTCCATTGGGCCTCGGCAGGGGTACGGCCCATCATCCACTTCAGCAGATACATCAACCTGGCCTTGGAAGGCGGAATCGACTGGGTCAACGACGAGGGTCTCGGCACCAGCAGCCACCTCTACAAAGTCACGATCGCGCCTCAGATCTCCTTGGGGAACGGTTTCATGAGCCGACCGGTCATCCGGCTATTTGGAACCTACGCGGGTTGGGGCGACGATTTCGAAGGAAGTGTCGGGGGCAACGACTACCGCACCGAGACCAGCGGCCTCACGTACGGAGTTCAGATGGAAGCCTGGTGGTAGGCGGTTTCCCTACCCCCATCGGTCTCACAGGGATAAGCACGCGGCAGTGTGCTCTGCTTTTCGGTGAGAGTGAGAAACACTTGAGCGCTTTCGCTGGGCGCAAAGCGGGAGGAGGCGGCTGAACCAGCACCCAAACCAAATGCCAGAACAGCCGCCTCTTTTCCATGATGCGTTCATAGGAACAACCCTGGGCTAAGGTGCAACTTCGACCACACCGTTTGTGGTCAACTCCTGCCACACATCATCGGGATAATCGTTCCACCCTGGTGCTCGAGGGTCGCCCGGAGAGAAGATGCAGCCGTAGTTCTCACCTTCAGCGGCGGCGTTGTTGGGCTCGCCCGCGCCCCAGTTGGAGTAGGCCAGCTGTTTGTCTGTTACCCACCGCCACTTTCCTTCCTCACCAGCGTCCGTCAGGCCAATCCACAGCACTCGAGGACTCCCCTCCCAGCGTGAGAAAGTGCTGTAGATCCAGTCGTTTTCGGCCTGATCATCAACGATCGCCAAGGTCCCGCCAAAACTCTCCGCTGTTGCTTCTGCTTCCGTCCAGCTGCTCTCCACCAGAAGGTAATAGACATGGCCGTCTACAGAAGAAGTGATTGGCCCAGCCAGAATCCTTGGATCACTCCAGATGACCTTTGGCCGCTTCACTAACCGGAAGAAGGCATTGCCCGGCGGCGTAGCCAGTTGCAGGCTGTTTGTCGTTTCCGACTCTGGCAGGTCGATCCATTTCGGATTCGTCAGGTTGGTTGCCATCTGGAGCCGGACTCCCTCGGTGACTGGCCAGGTCAGAGTCATCCAACCTCCAGCACTGAGAACCGGCTTCAAGGGCGGATAGAGCCGTTGCTGCAGTTCATAGACCTTGAGCCCTTGCTCACCACCTGCCACCAGCACCCGGTTACCCACCACGGCTACGTCCTCGGCCTCCTGCCCCCACGGCGTCCCTAACAGCCACACGGGCTTGGCGGGATCGGACGCGTCCAAAACCTGCAACCCGCTGCCACCCCGGGCCAGGTAGGCACGGGAGGATGACACCACCACTTCCCGAAGACCTTCACCCCAACCCCGGTAGCTGCCGAGGACCAGGAGGCTCCGCGGGTCGGTCAGGTCCAGGATGCGCAGGTCTCCCAGTGCCTCGGCAAGGTAGAGCTGCGAGCCGGACGGCTGCAGGGCGACAATCTCCCCAGAGGCTTCGTAGAGTCCCACCCGCCGGGGATTGGCCGGATCGCTCACGTCGAGTACCACCAGCCACGTACCGGCAGCGACGTAGGCAAAGTGCCCGCTCACCTGCACGTGGTTGACGTTCTCCTTGAGGTCAAAGCCGCCCAACCGGTGGGGTGAGGAGGGATCGCTCACATCCAGGATCAGCAGGCCCCCATCCGCGTTGGCTACGTACAGGACTGTGCCTTGCACCGCCAGTTCCAGGGCATAGCCAGGTGTGTCGTAATAGCCCAGCAGGACCGGTTTGGTGGGGTTGCTGAAGTCCACGATCTCCACGGTGCTCAGGAAATCCAATTCGTAAGTGGCGATATATGCGAGGTTGCCGGACATTTTCGCGTCACAGGGTACGAACGCCGGCTTCCAGCAGGCAAGTTGCTTGGGGCTATCGGTGGAGGCCACGTCCAGCAGGTGAATCTGCCCGTCCCCTCCCAATGCCACTGCCCGGTTGCCGGACGCGGACACCTTGTGGACCGCCACGTTGGTGGCGGGGAACCAACCTCCGCCAAGGGCCAGTTGGGTCTGCTGGTAAACCGTGTTGGTGGGTGGCAAACCCAACGCTACGCTCACGTTGTCCAGCCCCCAGCTTTCATTATGGAGGCCTTCCAATACCTGACCCGAAAAGTCTAATACGACCTCGTTCGAGGTGTGGGGAAAAGTGCAAACCAAGTTGTAAACCGAGTCTACGACCCCGATCTCTGGCCACGTGAACCCGAGAGTGTTGTGCTCTGTTGCTCCAGTTCCGCACGGATAGTCGCAGTTTGGATAATTGCCAGGGAAACTTTGCGTCCCCGGGGGGCGATCATAATACGGGCCGTTTAGGAACGTACTATGAACTAGTGCAGGCCCACCAGCCACGCTGAGTTTCCAGAGGTCCGGCCCATCTGGAGTAACGGCGTTCCCATCCCATGTCCGAATGATGAACAAATCCAACGACACCGTCACGTTGGTATGGGGCGGCAGGTTAGTGAGGCGCAGGCTCACGGTATCGTTGCCGAACTGCCCCAGGAACCGACGGCTACCGATGGGGGTCACGTCGGTGTTCCCGACCGACCATTCCGGCCCCAATGCCCCCTCGAAGCTGGCGTAGTAGTAGTTGCGACTGCCCAGGTCGTCGTCCTGGATGGTGATCGTGGACTGCGTTACAGCCCCGAACCCCGAACCACCCACGACGTTGCTCAACCGAACGCTGAACGCCTTGTCTAGTTCGCGAAGCTCATCGTCGATCATCGGCACCACGATCTCCTTATGCGTGTCCCCCGAGGCGAAGGTCAGCTTGCCTGAGGCAGTCACGTAATCCACGCCGGCTTTGGCTGTACCATCTACTATTGTGTAGTCTGCCGTGGCTGCTTCCGTGGAATCATCTACTCGGCGCACGCCCAGCACCACTTGGCCGTCCCCTTCGGAAACCGTGTACGCGACCTGCTCCATTTCGATCCCGGTATCGTCGTCCTGGATCGACAGCGGCACCGTGGTACTCCAACCGCCAAGGGAGTTGGTAAGGCTCAGCAGGATCGTCTCCGGGGCTTCCACCAATGCGTCGTCGATGATCGTCACGGGAATGCTCATGTTGGTGATACCCGAAGCAAACTCCAGAAAACCGCTCGGGAGCAGGAAATCCTGCCCCAGTGTGGCCGTGCCGCCAGTGACAGTGTAATCGATTCTGGCCGGCAAATCCAATTCGGCATAGCGTTCCACAACGATAACCCCTGTTTCCGTGACTTCACTCAGCATAAAAGGATCCGACCAGATCCCGAATGCAATTGGTGCCGTGGATGCAGTTCGGCGGGGATCGGAAGCTTCCATGCCCGACGTCCAACCCAAGCTGCCATCGCTCCCTCCTGGGGACCGGTCATTGACTGTCTGAGCGGTGCGATTTTCGTTGAAGTCCCAGTAACCGACCAACCCCGATTCCATACCTGTGAGACGGCGGCGCATATCTCGCCGGATGCTTTCCGCATCACGAGCGCAGTTCCAAATCCGAACCTCATCCAATTGCCCGTAAAAGTAGTAGGGAAATCCAGACACGTCATTAAAGCTGAAATAAAGCGGTGCATTGTTGCCCGTAGGAACACGGCCAACCACCGTTGATGCAACTTCGATCCCATCCACGAAGAGCTTTAGAAGGTTACCGTCATAGGTCCCCGCCACGTGATACCAGACGTTACTTTTAAGGGGCAAGGCAGCGGCTGCACTGCAGCCGTTCCAATATTCCCCAAGGTGAAAGATAATACCCCCACCGTCCAGTAGTATGAGTCGGTAGCAGCCAGAAGTACGATCACCTCCTTTGCAGATGGGCATCATTGGAATCCCAGACTCCGTTTTCGCAAGGTTCAACCAGCACTCAACAGTCATGTTCTGCGGGTTGAGTTGTGGCGTATTGGGAACCACAACAGCATCATCTCCATTGAACATCAGAGCTGAATTCGAGGGAAGCTCGTCGTCCTGAACAATCACTGTGGATTGGACTGCTGACCCCAAGGCTCCGCCGCTGGCTGCATCGCTCAAGACCACCGTCAGCGCCTCTGCGTCCTCTTCCTGAGTGTCATCCAGTATGGACACCACGATCTCCTTGTACGTGTCCCCCGAGGCGAAGGTCAGCTTGCCTGAGGTGGTCACGTAATCCACGCCGGCCTGGGCTGTACCATCTACTGTTGTGTAGTCTACTGTGGCGGCTTCCGTGGAATCGTCCTGTCGCCTTACCCCGAGGACCACTTGGCCTGCCCCTTCCGAGACAGTGTAGGTGGCACTTTCGAATTCAACGCCGGTATCGTCATCCTGGATCGTCAGCGGCACCTGGGTGCTCCAACCGCTTGCCGAATTGGTGAGGCTCAACAGAATCGTCTCCGTTCCTTCCACCAGCGCGTCGTCGATGATCGTCAAAGGGATGGCCAGATTTGTCACACCCGCAGCGAACTCCAAAACACCGTCAGGCAGCACGAAATCCACCCCCCCAGTGGCCGTGCCGCCAGTCACCGCGTAGCTCATGCTGGCAGCAGCGTCCAGACCGGCCAAATGCCTGAAGTGCAGCCTCGCATCGCCAGCGTTCTCGGTTAGCGGCGTTGGCTCTGAGGCAAGGCCGATTTCAGCTTTGGAACCGAGAACGGTCAGCTTGGCGTTGCCTGAAGCATCCGTGGCGATGCCAAAGATCTCCAATCTCCCGTTCAGGTCACAATCATCGGCAAAAGCGGTCAGGTGGCCGTTTCCGAAGTCCACCTCCTTGAGAACATTGCGCAGCAGGCCGTCCAAGATCAGGAGTCTGCAACCCCCCTCTAAGGAAGCGTGTACGGCCAAAACCTCTGCGTTGCCGTCACCTGTTAGATCAGCCACCGCCGCCAGCCAAAGTTGACCACTGGGGCGACTGAAATCGCCCTTGGGAGTAAAACCGGTTCCGTAGCTGCGGAGGTAGGGGCTAGTACCTTCAATGGTACCAACTACGATCTCTTCGCCTGCCACACCGTCCAGATCGCCACATGCTCCACCAAGGGAGAGGTAATGGCCCGTGTCCAGCGATGTGATCTCCGCACCAGTGGCGGGGTCCAGAACGCTGAGGACGCCAGTCCCAAAGTCAGAAACGTTCCAGCCGTGCTGGCTACGTATAGCGACAATTTCGCGTGTGCCATCCCCATTCAGATCAGGCAAGTACAGCCCAGCGTCGTAGAAGCCGCCATAGTTGAAACTTCGACGCCACAGCGCCTGCCCGTTGCCGGCCGACCAGGAGAAAATGTAACTTGCGCAATCCTCCGAACCATCCTGGCCAACCCTTCCGTTCCAGACTCCAACACACCCGCAAAGAAGCTGTGGGGCGCTGCCGGTCGTAAGCCGAACGAAGTAAGGAAACGGCCCAATGTCACTCCGCCACTTCCGTTGGCCGGTGGCATAGCTGGTCACCTCCAACCCACGCCACCGGGTGGCATAGCCACTCCCGCCGGCTGACACGATCTCCATCTCCCCGTCTCCGTCGCAATCCCCCGCGAACAGGGGTCCTACTCCTTGGTCGCCCTGACCGGTACCTTCAATCGTCATACTTCGAAGAACTGTGCCATCTCCCCTTTGGACAGAGAGGGTGAAGTCGTAGTTGCTCTCCAGCTTCGAAGTGAGAATGTCCAGCTTCCCGTCCCGATCCATGTCCGCCAGGCAGAACAATCGAGCGCTGGTCGGGAACACCGCCAGTTGGATGCCGGAGGCATCGTACACTCGAATCTCGCCGGAAAAACCGGCGACAATCTCGGATCGGGTGTCTCCAAGCACATCCCCAGTCAGAGCGCCGGGGCATTCCGGGAAACACGGCGATCTGTTGACCCCGATGAGGGTAAACATCGGTTCGTAGTCCTCCAAATTCATCTTCACGACGGCACTCCCTCCGTTGCGGGAACCACTGATGTCTTTGTCGGGCATTGGCCAGGCAGCGTGAACGAACTGAACCCCCTGCACCACGAGAGCCAGGGTGATGGCGTCAATAAGCCTGCGAATCACTGGGAAACCGTGGAAGTAGATCGTTTTCATGGCGGTTCGAACTTATCCCATTACGGCGCAACAACGCGGTAGAAACGGCAATCCATGCTGCTCGCATCGGTGTAGCACAGGTTCGCCGTGCTGCTGGTGAGGGTGGCCAACTCGCGCCACTGCACTAGGTCGGTCGAGGCCTCGATCCGCCACGGGTGGTTTGGCTCCGCTGTGACGCTCAGCACGCAGTCGCCGTCCGCGTTTGTCTCGGCACTCAGGTACGGTGGCTCCCAGATCGTCAGGAGCTGGTTCTTGGCCACGTCGGAGATCTCTTGCACAACGCCGGAGGGCCATTCGACACGCAGAGTCGTTGCGCTGGTCGCGTTGCCCAGGCCAAAGTGGGCGGAAGTATCGCCAAGGAAGGGCATCACTGAGGCCACATCGCGGCGTTGCCAGCGGGACTTGCTGGCGTAGGTGGCCTTTACCCGGACCTTGGCCCCGGCCCCGTCCCGCGTGGAGCGGGTGCCTTGGAGGTTCACCTTCAGCCAGCCGTTGCTGTTGCCGTTGTTGTGGTAAAGGAAGTTGTAAACATTAGCGTTGTAGGTGTCGTTGGCGTTGACCACGTAAAGGTCCAGAAAACCATCGTTGTCGTCGTCGAACCAAGCCCCCCCGTAGCCGCACGGTTCGGAGCCGTTGTAGCCGGGGGCCCCACTCGCCCCCAGCGGCAGTTCCGTCGCGGGACTGCCCACGGTGACCTGGCTGAAGGACCCGTCCCCGTTATTGCGATAGAGAAGGTTGGGAGCGGGAGTGCGGGTCATGAACAAGTCCAAAAACCCGTCGTTGTCATAATCGGCCGCAGTGGGAATGTTGCAGAACCCAGGGGTCTTAGGGAAAGCGCCGCGCTCGAATTGTCCATTCCCCACGTTGTGGTAGAGGGCGCTGGCGGTATCCCAGCCCGCCACGAAGAGATCCAGTCGGCCGTCGTTGTCGAAATCGCCCCATACGGCCCCCAGCGGAGAAGTGGTGCGGTCCAGCGTGACGAAGTTGGTGAGGGAGACGTAGTGGCCAAGCCGATCCTCGCGGAAGATGTACTGCCGTCGGTTTCTCAAATCGGCGTTATAGACTTCCCACTGACCATCGTCGTCGTAGTCCACCCAGGCAACGGTCCCGTACCCACCGGCCCTCACCAACTCGCCAACATCGCGCAAGAGCGTGAGGGCAAAGGTGCCGTCCCCGAGGTTGCGGAAGAGTTGATGGTTGGTGTAGAGGTCCAAAAGACCGTCATGGTTGTAGTCCAGCCCGCATTGACCCCAGAACGGGGTGTTGGCTAGCTGCTGGATAGCCACAAAACCGCCTTCAGCTTCGTTGCGGAAGAACTTGAAAGGAACCATCGATTTGTCCCAGACGAACAGGAGCGGGTCCGGCCAGCTATCGTTGTTGAAGTCCCCCCAGAGTCCCCCGAAATTGTCTTGCGTGGGCAGGAGGCGGGCATCGTTGGTAAAGGTGCCGTTCCCGAGGTTGCGATACAAGGCCGTGCGGCCGACGTCGCCCCGGCCCACGAGCAAGTCGGCAAAGCCGTCGTGGTTGAAGTCCGCGATAGCGGTACCGTGCGAAGATCCCCGCTCGGTGACGAGCGGTCCTTCGGTAATCCTGGTAAACGTAGGGTCCACCGTCAGATAGGCATAATTGGTCCAGGTGGTTTGATCGGCCCTGGTGATGGCCACGCTGTATCGGCCCGCTTGGGCGGCCTGCACGTTATTCAACGTCAAGTTTCGGTTGGTCTGATCCGGCAGGTCCACACCTTTGAACTGCCATTGGTAGGTTCCGGAGGGGTAGATGTTCTTGAGAACTACGGTTGCCCCCAAACTGGCGGAGGGCCTGGGAGGTTGGATGCGAATCGGTTCGGTGAACGCCCGTATGAGATCCACGCCAATGTCGCTGAGTTCCTGCACATTGCCTGAAGGCCACTCGATGCGGATCACCTCCACCGCCGTCGCGTCTCCGAGACCGAAGTGCGCAGTGAGCGGCTGGCTGCCGGAGAAACCGCTGTTGCCGGACACTTCCCGCAACTGCCAGAGACTGCGCCCGCCGATGGTAGCCTTGACTCGGATCTTAGCCCCAATGGCCGACCGGTTGGACGCCGTGCCGGTCAGCTTCACCTTGAGCCAGTGGTTGGTGTGGCCCATGGCTGGCAGATTGTTGCGGTAGAGCAAGTTCAGAGTCGGCGTCCCGTCGCCGCAAGCGACAAACAGATCCAGAAACCCATCGTTATCGTAATCAGCCCACACCGGGATACTGCGGAGCGTTCCATCATCCAGCGGACTCCCCACGTCCACAGCTTCGAAGGTGCCATCCCCACGGTTGCGGTAGAAAGCCGAGGTTCCCTGATAGGAGGACACAAACAGGTCGAGGAACCCATCATTGTCATAATCTCCCCAAGTCCCCCGGAGGCCGGTTCCTGGGCCAAAGCCGACCAGAGCGCCCACGTTGGTAAACGTGCCATTGCCCAGGTTCCGGTGGAGGATAGGGATTCCAAGAGCCCACGTCCCATCGAAGAAGTCCGGGTACCCGTCGTTATCATAATCTCCCCAGGCACCGCAAGAACCACCGCGAAGTCCAGACGTCAGACTGCCGGCTTGGGCGAGGGTGAACGTACCGTCTCCTTGGTTGTGATAGAGCCGGTAAGGGCCGTCTCGGGGGATCATCAGCGCATCCGGGGCGCCATCGGCATCGTAGTCCATCCAATAGCAACCCCAATTCTGGAAGCTGTCGCTCACGATGGGTCCGACCTGCGGAGCGGTCATCCGCGTGAAGGTGCCCTCCCCGTTGTTGCGGTAGAGGGCGTCATTCTGGGCTCTGGTACAGCCATTGGCCACCAGCAGGTCCAAATCTCCGTCGCCATCGTAGTCCGCCCAGGCAGCATCGAAACTCTCGTCCGTGGAGAGCGTGGACATGGGCCCTGCCACCCGCGTGAACCCGCCACGACCGTCGCCGCGAAACAACTCGGGCCTGCCGGTTTCCGCGGCGGTACGGAAGAGATCGAGGTTGCCATCCTCGTCGAAATCAGCGACCGCGCCGGAAATGGAGATGATCGAACCAGCAGTGACGGCGTTGGTAATCTTGGTGAAGGTGCCGTCCCCGTTATTATGGTACACGGAATCCTTGCTCGAACTTCCGTCACTGTGGCCGTTGGCCACGTAGAGATCGAGTAGGTTGTCGTTGTCGTAATCGAACCAGGAGGGACCAACGCTCCCTTCTTTGTCCGTCACGATCGCCCCGGTGGTGATCTTCGCGAAGGTAGGATCGACTCTGAGCAGGGCAGTGGAACTGGTGGTGGGGCCGGTGGTGTCAGTGACCACCACGGTGTATTCCCCCGCATCGGCGAGCGCCATGTTGGTGAGGGAGAGAGTGGAATTAGCCGCGCTGGGGTTGAGAGTCGGATCGAGGGGAGTGCCTCCATGCCGCCATTGGTAGACGAAGGGACCCTCCCCAGCCTGGATACTCACCCGGAATCTGACGGTGGCCCCCAGGCTTACGGTCTGTTCGGCCGGGGTGATAGGCTGGAGGGTGGGGCCAGCGAGGGCGGTGAGCACCCCAGAGACCAGAAGAGGCAGCCAGGGATAGAGAGGGAATCTGTGCATAGGTTTATGAGTTGCTGTTTAGCATTCGAAGGTTGTTCATGGTTTTGGCCACTGTTCTTGGGCAGACCTCTGCTTAAGAGCCAAAATCAACTTACGTCTCACCCTTTACTTGGGGAAAAAGGCCCAAAGGTTAACAGGGAATCTTCACTTTCTTGAAAACGAGGAAGGCCAGACCCCTCTGGAGGGGTTCTTGGAACCGAATCCTAGGCGGCGACCCCTGTGGTACGTAGCGGATCGCACCCCTCCATCCGGCTGGGCCAGGGCCGAGCTAAGGCTCCACGGTGATCGCCACCGTGAACGGGGCGCTGGGCGTCAACCTCGAGACGTAGTCGAGGTGGGTGACCAACAAGTCGGGCTTGGGGTTTTCGAAAGTGCTGAGGTAAAGCCTCGTTTGTGCACCGAGCGTCTTTGCCACTGGATTGGAGCCTGTCCAACCTACCTGACTGCGAGTCGTCGCGCTCTCGTAGTCACCCCGTCGCCACTGCGTTACGTACGTGAACGGAACGTTGGTGCGCTGCCACCACCAGTCACGCACGTCCTGCCCATAGACGATGGGTGTCTCGTGTTCACTCCCATCCGCATAATGCCACACGTAGCTACAAAGAGTAGTGTCTTCGGGAGCTAAGTAGCTGGTCCCATGTAGCACTTTCAGCCGTCCGACCTTACGGTTGATCTGGATGCCTTCCAGCCTGGCTGGTAGAATGTCCCATATACTCCTGTTGAGCCCACTGGACTTGGGCTTGGCCCGGAGGATCATCAAACCACGGACGTCGAAGTGAACTCCGAGGAAGGCCACCATTCCCGAGGGCAAATCCGCCAGGCCGTTTGCTGCGTAATCCATAGAGGAACCTCCTGGCTCGAAGCTGGCCTGCAAGCCGCCAGTGTAGTGCTGGGTGAGGTCGAGGAGTTGCGGGGGGGTTGCTTCATCACGCGGGGGGAAGTCCTCCGCGTTAAAGGGAATCTGATCAATGGTCACTCCGTCGGGTCCCTGCGATGGAAGATCCGGTCTGGCCTCGGCGATCAAACGTTCACGCCAATATTGGCCGGCATAGGACTCGATGCGTTCCCGGATCGTGGTGCCGGTTTGATTCGCATACTCCCCTTCACTCCAAGGAAAGGACTCCAGCAGCGATGCGACTGGACCAAAACCACGTAGGGACAGACGGTCTCCCCTCGGACTGAAGCCGACGTTAATGGCTGAGTGCGTATCCTCCGTCAGACTGATCAAGGGCCGGCCACGTTCCGTGTCCCACAGTTCGATCACCGGCGTGTCATAGCCGTATTGGACCCGATCTGTCACCGCCACCACCAACCTACGCCCGTCGGGCGAATACCCCATATCCCACGGTAAAGCCTTCACTGGCCAGGTGTGGAGCAATGCGAATGTTCGTCCGTCGCGAACGTGGAGGGTTCGGTCCGTGTTTCCGGTAATCAACCTTCGACCATCCGGGCTGAAGAGGCACATCAGCGGCAAGGCCTCCGGTGTGCCGATGCGACCCAGCGACTGGCCTGACTCCACCTCCCATATCGTCATCGGCTGCAACGTGCTGCTGAAGGGTGACATCCCCGCCGCAACCAATCGATCTCCTGAGGGGCTGAACCCAAAAGAAACAAGCCCGGTGTGCCCCATGAACGTACGAATGGGATGAAGCGTCTGGGCATCCCAAAGGCGAACGGTCCCCAAGTCTCCCGTGGCAATCCATCGACCATCTGGGCTGAACGCAGCGCACGATGCCAGGTATTCGTGTCCGCTGAGCACTCCGATCTGTCGGCCGGTCGCCGCATCCCAGACGCGCGCATTCCGATCCTGGGCCGTGGTAACGATGCGCCGACCATCCGGGCTGAAACTCGTGCTCACGGGGAAATGGGTCCTGGAGTTAAGCGAAGCAATCGGTTTGCCACTGTTCGCATCATGCACCCGCCCCCTTCTCCACCATCCACCAAACACAAACAACTCCGTGTTGGTCGAGTAGGCTGTCCCCCAAAGCGACCACGCGTCAGCGGTGTATTCTTCTCGTCCTGGACTTGCGCTCCAGAGCTTGACCACCCCGTCGGCGCTGGCCGTGGCGATCAGACGTCCGTCCGGACTGAAGGCGGCATTCTGAATCGAACTGAGTTGTCCACGGAGCGTCAACAGCAGCTGCTGGTCGCGCAAGTCCCATACCTGAGCTAACCGATCAGTCCCCAAAGTCAGTACACGCTCGCTATCGGGGCTGAACTCCGCCCAGCTCACCAACCCCGGAAAAGCCATGACCTCTTCCCCAGTATTTAGTTCGCGAATCCGTGCCGTGCCATTATCTCCCCCGTTGCACACCCGCCGTCCATCGCGGCTAAAAAAAACATGCCGGATCGCAAGAAAATAGGCGCCGGTGATACGCTGGGGCGTGCCGACCCAGTGATCGCCTGACCAAAACCGCAGCCAGTTGTCGCAATCGATGAACGCCGCCTGCTCTCCATCCGGCGAGACGAAGAGGTCCGCCATATCTTTCTCCGGCCAGCCCATAGATCGTAGCAGAGCCCCGGTGGCCGCATCATGGATGCGAGCCCGGAAATCTCTGAAGGTCAACACCAGTCGCTTCCCGTCTGGGGAGAAGGTCAGCGAACGCAGTGTGCCGGCCAAGTCGGTAAGTTGGCACTGTTCCCGCCAGATCTCACCTGCTTTTTCCCATATCCGGACCTGACGCGAATCCGCCGCCGCCAACCGGTACCCGTCACGGCTGAAGCAAAGGTGAGTGACGGTCGCGCTGTCCATGGGTCGGTTGGTGCCGGTAGTTTCCGGCCTGGGCAGCAAAGGAAATGTGGCCACCTCCCGTTTTCGTTCAGAGTCCCAGACCTGGACTGTTCCATGGTTCCAACCCAAGGCCAGGTGTGGCAGCACGGGGTGGAAAGCGGCAACTTCGACCTTGGAGGTGGTACCACCGAAAAGGGCTACTCGCTCCCCCGTGGAAAGCGCCCACACTTCAGCTTCTCCCCCTATGTCCACCGTGGCCAGCTGAGCACCGTCGGGACTGAAAGTCAGGACACTCACCGCCCATTTGTTTGCCAGAAACTCCGTCGTCGACTGATCGTAGACCTTTAGGCTCAGGACTTCTTGGTGGCAAAGGCGCATCAGTCGCCCCCACTCCCAGTGGCGGTACTTGGTTGGGCACTCGAAGAGCAATGTCCTCGCTCGTTCCACATCGCCCTCCTTGATGTAGCGTTGAACCCGGTCGAGGTTGGCCACGTACGTCTCGTACGCCGTCAACTCCCGCGCCTTGGCCACCCGCCAAACCGCCAACCCGGAAATCAGCAGCAGCACCACCACGCCCACGGCCATCACCCCCGCCAAAGCGGGGTTGCGCCTGCACCAAAGCCAGCCTTGCTCCAACAGCCCCACCCGCCGCGCCCGGATAGGTTCGCTGGCCAGCCAACGTTCCAGGTCCTCAGCCAGCGCCTCCGCCGAGGCATACCGCCGCTTCGGTTCCTTGTTCAGACATTTAAGGCAGATGGTCTCCAGGTCCCGTGGGATCGATGGGTTCAGGGTCGTCGGCCGGGGCGCGGTCTCCTCCGTCACCCGACGCAGGGTCGCCATCGGAGGGTCGTCCCCAAAGGGCCGCTTTCCCGTCAACACCTCGAACAGGACCGCCCCCAGGCTGTAGATGTCCGCCGCTGTCGTCACTTCCTTGCTCCTCCCGGCCGCTTGTTCGGGCGCCATGTAATTGGGGGTTCCCAGCACCGCTTGGGACAGTGTGAGTCCGCTATCTTGCTCCCGCAATTTGGCCAGCCCGAAATCGGTCACATACGGCTCGCCTGCGGCATCCAGGAGGATGTTGGCGGGTTTGAGATCCCGGTGCAGCACCCCGCGCCGATGGGCGTAGTCGACGGCACGGGCGAGCTTCACCAACAACTCCGCCGCCCGCTTGGGCTCCAGCGGCCCGGTGGTCTTGATTTCCTGGGCGAGGTTCGGCCCCTCAACCAGGCGCATGGTATAGTAGTTGAGCCCCTCCTGTTCCCCCACCTCATGAATCGCCACGATATGCGGGTGCTCCAACGCCGCCGCCGCCCGCGCTTCAGTCCGGAACCGTTGTTCAAAGTCCGCCCCAGACACGCCCCCCGACCGGATCATCTTCAGCGCCACGACCCGGTTCAGCTCCACCTGCCTTGCCCGATAGATCACCCCCATTCCTCCGTGCCCAAGCTCCTCCAACAACTCGTAGGGTCCAAATCGACGGGCGATCCCCTCCCCCGGCTCCAACTCGTCCAACCAAGCATGGTCGATCTCTTCCCCCGGGTCGACTCCAGCCTGGTCGACGTTCAAGCTGCTCCTCAGCAAGCAGACCGGGCAAAGCCCGTGGATTCCACCTCCCAGCACTCTGGATCCGCACCGTCGGCACAGTGGTGCCGAGCTCGGCAGAGGTTGACCGGAATCCGGTTGCATGGCGTTAGTCCCGCAAAGCGGCCATCAGATGGTCGAGTTCCTCGTCGAGATCCGACGGCTTCTCCAAGGTCCTCAATACCACCTTCCTGATCAGTTCCCGGTAGCGCTGCCGCATGCGGAAAACGGTGACTTTGATGGTCCCGCTGGTCGTGCCAAGGGCACTCGCAACTTCTTCGTGCGTGGCGCCGTCCCCATCGCCTTCCAGAAACGGATGCAAGCGCTCGAAAAGCCGGTCGCGCCCGGCACGTTTGCATTCCTGCTCGAGCAGCGTGAATGCTTCGTTCAGAACCACCATGGTCCAATGACGGTCAAAGAGCCGGTCAGGACTCTGCGTGTGGACAGCTTCCTGGGCGAATCTCGCTTCTGCCGCCGCAAGATCCAATACAATCAACTGCTTGCCGCCGCGTTTCTGGGCCGCCCGGGCAGCAACCCCTCCCGAAATAAAGTTGCGGAATGAGCCCAGCATGAAAGAACGGAAACGGCCACGACCCGGGGTAGCCGCTGCGACCAGCTTTCCTTCCAGGAGATACTCAAAGAAACCCTGAGTAAGATCCTCGGCATCGGCCGGTGCAAACCCGCTCCGGCGCGCGTGCGAATAAAGGGGATACCAGTAGGCACGGCACAATTCCGACAAGGCCGCTTCAGCCCAGACACCCTCCTGGCCAGCGATCAGCACGGCGCTCCAGTGGGTCGGAGGAAACGATCCGTCTGTGCCGATGGAATGTGGTGTGGTCATGGCTCGCCGCACACCAGCCTCCCCGTGTCACTAGGCCCACCAACCCTTCCACGCCACACTCAGCTCTGGCGAAGGACACGTCCGGAAGAGAGGCCTGAGGTGCTTGCATTCTCACCCTATCAGTTCCTCATGGAAAATGCACGATGAATCAGCGCGTCCCCTGCAAGTCAGACACTGGGGGGGAGGAAATTCAGGGATTGGCGTCGGAACGTC
>CAYPNF010000005.1:78201-246075 GCA_964411985.1 uncultured Verrucomicrobiota bacterium | reverse complement strand
AGGAAATGCGCGGGTCGGGATGAAACCAACCGGCGAGTATCGAAAGTGAGGCTAAACAGGAGCGAGGCGGCGGTGGACGACCTGGGATGCCGGTTATGACCGCGTTGGACGCCGACGGGAATGGGTTCATTGAACCCAGTGAACTATCGAACGCCGGTGCCGCGCTCATGAATCTAGACAAGAACGGCGATGGCCGACTCAGTGTAGACGAATTGCAGCCTCGTCGCCCCGAGGAGGGCGGGCACCAGCATTAGAACAGTTGGACTTTTCAGGCCCTGTGGGAGATCCCTGGGTTCATGTGCGTCCGAGTCCAGGTACACCTCCTCTTCGGCTCATGAGGTTCATGGTTGTCACGGCCCGAGTTCCCTTGGAATCGCACCCGCAGAGCACTCCGAACCACCGACTCCGCTCCGTGGGCCTCGGGTTTGAGCTTCAAGTGCCATCGCGGAGTCCCCTGGGTTCGGGTGGCTACGCACCCTGCTTCGCACGCTCAATAATCTGAGGCCAATTCCTTTCGAACTCGCTCACCAAGCCCTTGAAAGCGGCCTTCTCAGCGTCTCGGCGTGCCCGGTCGGCGGGTGTAGGTAGCGCATCCGCTGAACGGAAGGATGCTGACTACAGCAACCACAGTCGTTGGAATCTTCATATAGAGGCGCTCGAATATACGACGGTCCATTGTTTGGTGCAATTCGGAAGGGTCACAGCAAAAGCACTCCCAATCCGCCTCGGGTAGGGAGGCAAAACGGCAGACAAGGCTGTCAGCGGCACTCGTATCGCAGGTTGCCCAACCTGCTGTGTCGCGGGTTGCTTAACCCGCCTCGTGTGCAAAGGCGGAAGGCCGGCCGACTGGGCAGTCGGCGATACGGCAGGCAGGGCTGCCTGCGGTACCCCGTATCGCAGGTTGCCAAACCTGCTGTGTCGCGGGTTGCTCAACCCGCCTCGTGGGCAAAGGCGGAGGGTTAGCCGACTCGGCAGTCGGCGATACGGCAGGCAGGGCTGCCTGCGGTACCTCGCGTGGCGGGCCCTCGCGAGTTCAGCGAGGGATTGGGGTGTGGTTGAGGATGAATTGAACGACGGGAGAGGGATCCTCCAAACCGTGCGGATGGTGTCCGATACCGGGTTTGTGGATCACCTGAACCTCACCACCCAGCCTTCGATACCGGGCCTCGATGATGCCGGTGTTCTCCTCCGCGGGCACGACGTCGTCGGCATCCCCCACGACGTGGATGAGCGGGACTTTGGCCCGGGCCAGCGGGGCAAGCGTGTCGATCGGATTGCCTTGGTAAGCGAGGGCGGCCGCCTCGTTACGGAACCCATAGAAGCCCTGCAGTTGGGTCCAGTCTGGCGGGCTCCCCTTCCCTTTCCCCTTGCCACCTGGCCAACTCTTGAAGTCGCAGACAGGCGCATCCCCGTAGATGACGCTTACTTTCCGCGGGTTTTGGGACGCCCAGCGGTAGGCGTAGAGTCCGCCACGGCTGAGACCGATGAGGGCCGGTCGCGACGAGAGGCCTCGGTTGACCAGGGCCTTGTGGAAGGCCGTAAAGTGGTTCAGCGCGACTGGGCTACCAAAGGTGTTCCCCACCACAATGTGCGCATAATAGAAGCCGTTACTGAGCAGGGCCGTACCAGCGCAACGTTCCGTGAAGGCGTCCGGAAACTCCATGCACCAGGCCCAAGGATTCCCCGCACGAGGTTGTTTGGGCACCGCCACCCAGGCGGGGCATCCATCCACGCTGAAATGATGTCGGGTGTATCCGTGCCAAGAATCCATTCCTCCGGCGGGCCAGAGGGTGGGAAGCGGGGGTGAACCCGACCTCAGTTGGGAATCCAACTCGCGGGCGCGAACGCCGGCAGCCTCGAGGGGCGAACCGGTAGGGAGTCCGGGCCGTTTGTGCCCCGTAGCGGTCAACCATGCATCTCGCAGGGTAGCGTGGCGTGTACGGAGAATCCGCATCCAATCCGCGTGACTCCCCGCAGCAATCTCCGCTGGGAAATACTGTTCGTCCGAAGCGAAACCGCACCCCTCCAGGAGCGCCTTGCACATAACGGCATGGCCCAGGGCATCCGGGTGGACGTGGTCTTGGGCAAAGGTAAAGCTGGGATTCCCTCGTCGTCGCGCTTGGAGTTCCTGCAGCATCGGACCGTGGATATCAATCACCTCCCAGCCGCTGGACCGCTTGGAGAGAAGCCATTCCGCGTAGCTTGCCAACACGGCATCATAGGAATCGCTGGCGTTCGCACCCGGGTCGTAGATGGGTGGAGTCAAGTGAACGATCTGCGCCCCCGCCGCCCTGACCCGCTCATGCAGCTTCTCCGTCCCTGACCGAAACCGGCCGAACCGTTCGGAATCGAGCGGTAGGTAGATTCCGTCGTTCATCCCGTAACAGGCGAAGACGAGATCCGGTTTGGCCTGCGTCAGCACTCGCTCCAAGCGTTCATGGAGGTCAGGCCGGGGAAACTCCCCGCCAGCGTGGTTCGCCTCGGAAAGGCCCGATACCGTCTCGCTCGGCAAGCCGAGGTTGAGAATCTCCCCTTTCCATTGGGGAAACCGCATTCGCACCACCGCCTCAAAGGCCTCCACATAACCGCCCCCGTAGGTAATGCTGTCTCCCAGGAACAGAATCCGTCGCGCAGAACGGACCTTGGACAGGATCGGCTGGCTAGAGGCGAGAGCAGAGGTGGAGCTCCCTTCCGCCACGAAGAACAGCGCAGCGGCAAGCCATACGATTCTCGAAACGAATGAAGATCGGGTCAGCATAGGATGAAACATAGGATTGGGTCAGGCGTCACGGGAGTCTCCATTCTCATTCCTGGGCGTAAAGGAACAGGGATGAGCCTGGCCTGGAGTTGATAGCTGCATGAAGACCGAGCTCCGCCAATTCCCGGCCGGTCTGTTGAACGCGCTCCCCTGTGTCCAGATTGGTTACCCAATAAGCAGCCTGCCGGTTGATTCCCTGCAGGGGGAGTCTCGCGGTCTCGTAGGGGCTGGCCGGACGGCGCAGCACCACCACCAAACCCTGGCGGAGATCAGGACGATCCAGTTGATAGGCCATCCATTGATCGGCGGCCTGTGAATACTCGGTCAGCGGGTAGTAGTCCCCGTAGTAGAAATCCCGGATCCTCACGTACTGGTCGAGGGTGCGCTTCGCCCAGTCGAACGGGAAGTCGGCGGGAAAAGACGGACGGACGCCGTCGCCAGAGTGATTCCAGTTAATGCACAAGCTGCTGCACATACTGCTGCGGAACTCGTACGTATCACCTTCGCGATCCTGGCTGATGGCGCTGAGGGGAACCCAATCCAGCAAACCGTAACTGTGACATTGGTGAGCGATGGCATCCCGCGGACCGTCCGTACGCCAGAAGGGCGTGGCCCGGCCGATGGTCTCGAGGTCGATCCGACGCCCCCCTGAGGCGCAATTATCGATGATCAGATGAGGGTGCTTTGCGAGCAGCCCATCCCAAAACGCGTAAAGTCCCTCGATATGACGGATCTCGGAGATGCCCTGGCGATTCTCGGCATCGGCTTTCTCCCAGTAACTTCGTGGGTCTATGTTGAAATCCTGCCGATAGCAGCCCAAGCCAAATTCGGTGATCTTGCTGGAGATGAAGTCCGTAATAAAACGGCGCGCGTCTGGATGCCCCAGATTCATCAGCAGGTTCTCGCCGCCGGTATCCAGCAACCACTCAGGATGCTCCTTCTGCCAGGGGGTCCCTCGGCACACCCGCTCCGGCTCAAACCAGAGCATGAGTTCCCGTCCGTCTTTTTTCAGCAGGTCGCTGAGCACGGAAAAGCCCTGGGGATAAATGTCCTGCTTGACGCGCCAATCGCCTACAGCCCCGGCCCAACCTCCCTGCCCGTACCACTCGGCGTCGATCCAGTAGTAATCCATGGGTAACTGGTGCTCGATGAACTTGCGGATGTTCTCCATATGCACGCTGGCCGGGGAGCCTCCCCAGTTGCCACAAGTGATGGGAGCGCGCATGGGCTGTCCGTCCTTGACTGGCCGGTGATGGGCGAGGATGAACTGGCGAAGCAGATTCTGGCCACGACGGCGATTGCCCTCGTAGAACAGCGCCAGCATGCTGGGGGTGCGGATCTCCTCCCCCGGATGAAGCACGAGCCTGGTCTGGGCCATGCCGGCGCGAGCTCGCACCGTCCCTCCGTTGGTCCCTTCAAACTGGGCCGCCCAACGGCCGCTCCACCCCACCGCGAGAACAACCCCGCCATCCCTTCCCTCGAGGTTAAAGAAGGGGAGAATCTCGCTCGACGACCGTCCATCGCCGGGGGCCAGTTTGAACGCTTGTCCTGGTTTGAGCTCGGACTTCTGCGGCGCAAAGTCGTCGAACGAAGAGACACCGCCCTTGGCCCAATGCACCGCGCTCTGGCCCGACCCTGGCAGCGAAAACGAGGTGTCGAGAGGCAGGATATTCTCCAGGAGAGGTGTGTCCTTGGTGCCGCTGTTCTTCAGATAGGCCACCCACTCGACCGCTGGGAAATCGGCAAAGCGCTTGGAAACGACGCGCACTTCGATTCCCGATTTTGGATCCCGGTGCGTTACCTCCCGCGACTCTCCTCCGCCCGACAGAGGGGACTCCCGATGTTCGTGCCGCCATTCGGGCAGGAAACTCATGCTCGGCTTGCCATCCAGGAGGAAGGAGACGCGAGCGAGATTAGCATCGGCGGGCTCCGTTCGTGCCAGATCCTGCAGGCGCAAGCGGGAGCCGTCCAGCAGCACGATCTCCGCACCACCCCAGAGGGCCTGGTCCCAACCTCTCCCGTCACCACCGTCACCCACAAGGATCTCAAATTCCGAGGCCTCCTGAAGGAGCACTTCGATCGACCGCGGAGCATCCTTGAGTTTCATCACGGGCGACGTCAACACCTCGACCCCCTTCACGAGAACATGGAACGTGATCGAACCATTTCCCGTTTCGGCACCCCGACGCGTATCATCGTTGTTCTCCAAACCGATATCGCTGCGAAACAGGCTTCCAGGACGGCCCAGGTTTATGCGGAGCCGTTTCGTCGAATTGAAAGCCAAGCCATGCGCATAGGTCTTTTCGCCAATTTGGAAGGGAGTACCCGTCCACGATCGGCCCCAGGAAATCAGATCGGCAGCATCCTCCGAGACTACCTTCAGGGACGGTGAAGTGGAGGTGGGCGTGGCTCCGAAGCCATTCTCGGCCCATTGGCGCGCCAGAAGGAGTTCCTGGGAACTGGGAGTGACAGCCAATCCAGTCCAGAAAGCAGACAGGCTGGCAGCCAGCCCCAGTGCAAAAGCCTGATTGCGCCGAACAAGGCCAGGAGACGGGCGAACGCGCCCGGGAACCCCAGCATGGGCAGGCTGGGGGGCCGAAGCAGAGGAGTCGTCATTTGTCCGCATACGAGGAGGAGCGTAGCGTGAGTTGGCGCGAAGAGGAACGGGAAACTCATCCATCGACCCAGGGATAAGCCCGCAGAGGGATCGCCCAGACCACTTCGCCGCGAAACAGGGTTTGGAGCTTGCAGTCCCCTACGCCACGGCGTAGAAGGAATTCGTGCACCCCAAAGTCCCGCAGTCGCGGGACTGCGGACTTGGATGATGAACCTGAACTGTCACGTGAGACCTCGGTTTGCCATACTTGGTTGGGGCTTTCGCTACCGTGGCGGTCATCCGGCCCGAGTGCGGGCGGGCACCCGTCGGCACAGATTGGGGCAGCTTCAGCGGACCCGTTGCAGCTACGACACCGCCTCCGCTCCGAGATCAAAGCACCTTTCTCCCAGCAAGATCCAAAGCAAGGTAGTCTTCCCCCGGCATGGCATCCATCCCTTGAATGATAGGGTCGCAGTTTGGCCAAATAGAGACCCGATTGGGGAGTTTGGAGGGATTAATCTCTATGGCTTTTTGGGGAACTCGCCTCTTGGCACCATGGATCCTTGGGGACTTGTTGAACAGCGCCGGCAGAAGGACAACTCTCAGCTTATTATCATGGAAGCCTGCGAGGTCGTGATACTAGTCGGGCATGGGAACCAAGATACACCCCACAAGTTTCTGCCGCCTTCTGGAGCCGGGGCATGCGGATATATCGGCTGCGGTGCTGACGGAACCAATGTGAAGATCTCTCCTGGGAGGCTTGTCGACGGCGCACCAACCGGCCCAGATTGGCAAGGGGAAGTCGGCACTAAGAGTCCGGAGTGGTTGGCAGCGTGGCTGGCGATTCAGGAAGGTGCTCGCTCGGCAGCCGAAGCAATGCTCCAGGATCCGAAGTGTAAATGTAAAGGGGTAACGATAACGTACTTATATGCGCCAGCATATAGTTTCTTGGAAGACGCGCAGAAACCAGCGCTACCTAAACCAATCGTGATCAGATGATAAAGCTGTTTCAGTGGATAGTGTGGGCTTCTGCCGCGCTGTGCTGCTTTGGTTGGTGGCTCATCGCGAGCCTCACCTGGTCTTCTATCGACTTCGCTCTCCGTGGGAAGGGCTTCCTGTTGCCGGTCGTGACGGTCACGCTGCTGGAGAACCGCTGGTGGATTGTCACGATTCCTCTGCCGTATCTCTGCTATTTGTTCATAACGTGCAAAAAGCCAATCACCGTGGAAGCGGCGTTGATCTTTGTTTCGACGATGGTGTTAGGGGTCGTTGTTGTGTCATTCCTGGTGATGGTTGCCTGCATTCTCCCGTGGCTTCCGCATCATGCTTAAATGATGGCGGCCAATCTGATGTACCTCAGCAGCAAGCCTTGGGTCTCGTTCAAGGGCACGGGCATCGTTGGCCTCTGCTACCACGGCTATCTTTTCTACGATCCCTATTTGCAACGTTGGCCAAATAGAGACCCGATCGGAGAAAAGGGTGGACTGAACCTCTACGAATGCAATGGGGTCAGGTCCATATAGTTGACATATGAGGAAGGAGCACACAGGACAGGGGCCTTTGGCTAGACCGTTACGAGTTTTGATACCTGGGGGATGGTACCACATGATGAGCCGGGGAAACCGGCGGGTGAGCTCTTTCTGAACGACGACGACCGGCGAGGCTTTATAGGTACGGTCGCGGAGCTGCCGGATCGGTTTCGGATGGAGATCCATGCGGTGGTGCTGATGGACAACCATTATCGCTTGGTAGTGCGCACGCCGGAGGCCAATTTGAGCCATGGGATTCGCTGGCTGCAGGTGAGCTATAGCTGACGGTTCAACTGGGCGCACCGGCAAATCGGCCAGGTGTTTGCGGGGAGGGATGGGTGTTGGGGGAGGTGGACTTTGCGAAGGTTCTATGCGCGAGGGCAGCGGGGGAGGCCCGAAAGTGATGGAAGATCCGTAGTGACCACCTTACCTGGATTTGCTAAACTCTTGACATGATCCGAATCTTCTCGGCCCAGCTCTGGCTCTGGCTCCTCTGCACCCTTCTTTTGGGGCGAACACTAGGGTCGCAATCCTCCCTGGAAATCAAGGAACTCGATCTGGTCCACTTCTCCCACACCGACGTGGGCTTCACCGACCACCCGGCGGTATGCCGTGAACTCTATCGACGCTACCTCGACGTGGCTTTGGACGCAGTCTCCGGCTCTGGTCGGAGCCGAGAGGGGGCTCGATTCTGTTGGACTGCGGAAGCCACGATGCCGGTCAACGACTGGTGGCAAAAGGCATCTCCGGAACGTCGCAAGCTGTTCCTGCGGGCGGTCGCCAGCGGTCAATTGGAAATTGCGGCCCTTCCCTTCAACAACACCCCTTTCATGGACGCACACCAGTGGGACACCATGCTACACTGGTTGCCAGAGGACCTGTGGAAAAAGGCACGTCCCAAAGTGGCGGTCCAAAATGATGTCAACGGCTTGCCTCGAGCCGCTGCGCTGCGATTACTCGACCGCGGCATTCACCGCCTCTTCACCGGGATCAATGAGGACAGCGGCGGCGTTCCCTTCCCGCGTCCATCCGCGTTCTGGTGGAAGATGCCCGATGGTCGAAAACTGTTCGTGTGGCTTAACATTGGTTACGGAAGTGGCTTTGACTTCTTTGAACCCCAAGAATGGCGGCGAGGGCCGGTCCCGCTGGCGGCGGACGCCCATTATCGCCCACCGCGCGCGGAGGATATCCTCCGCACGGATGAAGCCTCGTTGAGGGCGGCTCACCAGCTGTGCTGCGAGCGCCTGCGCCAGATTCAGCAGCAAGGTTATCATCACCCCCTGCTGGCCATTAGCATCACCAGCCAGTGGCGCTTCGACAACGATCCCCCCTTCCCTCCCCTGGCCGACTTCGTCGCGGCCTGGAATCGCCTGGGGCTCAAGCCGTCTTTGCGGCTGACCACGGTATCCGCCACCATGGAACGTTTGGAGCGGATGCTGGGCCCCACCGCCCCGGAGTACTCCGGCGAATGGACCGATTGGTGGGCCAACGGGACAGCTTCGGCCCCGCGCGAAGTGGCCGCCAGCCGAGCCGCCAAGCGCTACCTGGCGGCGGCGCAGTCTCCACTATGGGGTCCCCTCCCTCCGACGGCACGCCAAACCATCGACGAGATCTATCGTGAACTCTGCCTTTTTGACGAGCACACCTGGGGATCCAGTCTCAGCGTTGCGCAACCCTACAGTTTGGATACCCAGGGACAGTTCAATGAAAAAGCCGGGCTGGCCTTCCGTTCGATGGCGCGGGCGGAGTGGCTGCTCTCTCAGCGGGCCCGGACCCTCCTATCCCCGGAGGGGGAAGGTTTGCTCGTGGCCAACCCATTTGACCGTCCCTATTCAGGCTGGGCCACCATGATCGCCACCTGCCTCAGGGACAACTATCGTTCCGTGGAGGACGTCAGCACCGGGCAGGCGTGGCCCATCACTTTCGAACCAGGAATCCAGCCCTGGGGTCGACCGCAAACACCAGCCGATCTTAGCAAAGAGGACATTTCCGCGACGTTCCCGGATAGAGCCCCGGACAAGTTGGCCCGGTTTTGGATCAACAATCTCCCCGGCAAGAGCATCCGCCACCTGCGATTGAGCACCAAGAAGCTCCCCATGGACGCAGCGCGGTCCGTTCCCAGCCCGGAGATCAAGACCACCGACTCGGGTTGGCCTGCCTCGGCGGCCTGGCCTGGAATGACTAGTTCTCTCTTCTTGGAAGGACTCGGCGATTTCACTGCCATCAAAGTCAACGCGTTTGCCCCCCGTTGGACTCTCGCCGACATCCGTGGAAAACAAGGCCCTGAACGAGAGGCTCTGCGGAAGAAGCTCCTGGAGGAGGTCCCTGCAACAGCCGAGGGGAAAGCAGAAGTCAAGCAGACCGCGCACACGATCCTGTACACCCAGTCCATTCAGCACCCGCGACTTCAATGGGGCACCCGCACACTGGAGATCTGGAAGGGAGAACCTCGAGCCAGGCTGACCTTGCGCATCAATCGCCTCAGTTCAGCTGCTCCCGAGATTTTCTACGTCGCCTTTCCCCTCCCCGTGGATAAGACGCTGCCGAGACTCAGTAGCGGGGGACAGTCCTTCACTCCTTTTACCGACCAGTTGCCTGGGACGTGCCGGGACTATTTTGCCATCGATGGCTGGGCGGAGTATGCCACGCCGAAAGGGAACTGGCTCTGGGTAAGCCGGGACGCGCCACTCATCACCTTCGGCCGTTCGGCCACTCTGTCACTCCGCCAGGAGCCACCTGAGGATGTTTCGGTGCTCATGGCGATGATTTTCAACAACTTCTGGTATACCAACTTCGTCGCCGACAGCCACGGGATCATGGAGTTCCAGTTCGACCTGGTCTGGCGGGCAGAGGGCGATAGCGGAGGCGCCACAGACCCGAACGGTCTAGTGCTTGAGCCCATCGTAGTGATCAATCCGGCACTCCCCGAAGATCCCACCATCGCGAAACGCTTATTCCAGCCTTGAGTGGGGTCAGCGTTGTTCGATTCTGACGAAAAAGTGGGGCACTCCTTCAATCAGGGGTGCCCACGGCACCAGACGCTATCGCTTCCCGCTAGCGCGAAGCGCCTTCAAGGCTTCAGGTTCCTTGTAGTGCCGCTTCAGCCCAACCTCGTTTAGCATACCTGAGGGAACACGCGCAACAAACTCGGGAAAGGATCGTTCCACCCGGTCACGCAGGAGCTTGATCCCCTTCTTGGATCCCCAGAAATCCTCCTCTACCTTGCCCAGCGCGATGGCAGCCTCTTCCGAAGTCATGTTCTCGCGCTTCGCCAACATCCAAACCAACTCCGAGTCCCCAGGCAGGCAGACGGGGAATGGCACAAACTTGAGGGTCAGCTCCTGCTCCACGTCCTCTTCTTTTCCCGCGTTGGGGTCGACTTTGATCTCTCCGCTGAACTGGGTGCCGTCCGGCAGCGATACCTCGACTGCGAGGGTCTTGGCCTTCTTATCAGGCTTCACCGCCACGTCGCCATCCCCGAAGGAAGCCATCAACTGTTGCCGGGCCTCGGCGATGCTTTTCGGCTCCAGATCCGGCAAAGCGATCTTATCGCAGAATTTGTCAAAGGCGGTGGCTCGGGCCTTGACCTTCAGCTCCTTCTCCACTGCCTCATAAATCGCGCCCGCCAGTTTGGGATCGTGCGTAGCCTTGGGCAGGACCTTCTTCAGCAGGTCCAGTAATTGTGCATCAGTCGCTTTGCTTGCTTGTTTCTTCATAGCTCAAACGGGATTTGGTTGTGCCAGAAGTGACGGCGAAGCGCAATGAGCGATTCGGGAAAGAGCGGGGTTAGGGCTGGAAGAGAGTGAATTTGCCAGAAGGACCTGCCAACAGGGCGTTATCCTGTCTAACCTCGACCTTGGCTTCGCTCCCCAACAAAGTGGACAATCGACTGCTGAGGGCTCGCGCTGCAATCTCAGACAACTTCTCGAATTCGGGCACAAGGGCGAGTGTCCAGCAGCCCTGGCGGGTCTGCGCGAATCGATAGTGTTTGAGGCCCGCAATTTCCACGAAAGCTTGATCTACCTGATGCAAAGTGACGCGGCTGCCATCCGACCTCTGGAAGCAGGTATCTCGTCGGCCGTGAAGCACGTAGTGCGGGTACGACTTGGTCCCCAACAACTGAACCAAATCCCCGATCCGGTAGCGAATCAGAGGCATGTATTCGTTGGTGAGGGTCGTGACAATCAACTCTCCGACGCCATTAGGGTCTGTGTCGATCACCTCCAAATGGGCGGTCTCGAGGCTGGGTACCATCTGTCCCAGTTCATTCTCCATGAGCAAGTGCCCCGTCTCCGTGGATCCATAGAGATCGTACACCGGGACACGAAAAGCTCGCTCCAGGATGCGACGGTGAACGACGCTCAGGTATTCGTAGCTGCTCAGCACGAACTGGAGGCCTGGGATGCGAATTCCATTCCGTTCACAGAAGAGAGCGAAGGGCACTGCATAGACCGGGTCAACGTCCAGGAATTGAGGCTGCCATTCGAGCGTTTCCTGGGCGATTCGGCTCAACTCCCAATCGTCCCACAAGAGCGGGTGGCGGTTCAGAGCGACGTAGAGCGAACTGCCGACAACCCGGTCACCATGAGACGGAGTACCGTAATAGCAAATGTCCCCGCTGCAAAAGGGTGAGTTCAGGGTGACACGACGGACCCCAGGAAACTCATCAAAAACCCTGGCAACAAGTCGGTTCTTCCGAAGCGCCCGCTCTTCCTGCGCCTGCCACCATCCTGTTCCCAGGATCAACGGAGTTCGGTCCTCCAAAGTGCCCGAGGTATGCTCCAATTCAACCAGCTCCGACTGGAGCATCGCGTCAAGGTCCTGGCCGGGCGGGAGGAAGTTGCCAGGAAATCCAGCCCGAATGTCGTCCTTGGTAATCAAAGGCAAACGCCTCAGAGTACTTTCCGGATCGCTGAGTAGGTCGGCTAGCGCAGGCAACGTCCTATTGGAGTACAGCGGTACGGTAGCAAGCCAACGGGGCACGGCACCCCCCAGTGGGGATGGCACCACGGATTCGCGGCATCTGTCGGTCACCATTCGCATCGCAAATCACCAATGTCCTATATCCTATTCACCCTTGATTGGGCAGTCGGTTTCAACACGTATAAGAGTTCCTCGAGTCGAACCCTTTGGCAAGGGGGCGAACTAGGAATCAATGCAAATCCCTTATGATAGGTGAGTTACATACAGAACAAAGCCACGATAGGAGCAAGCCGATGGTTCTCGGCACGCCGCAACATACAACTCCAACTGCAGGGAGCGCTCAGGAGGAGAGCATCAACGCGAACCCCATACCCTCGGGCGCAGCGCCCGTTGAGCGTTCCCTGAGTAGAGCTTCTTGAGCACTGAGTCCTTCAACCCAAATCCGTGCAGCGGCCAGTGGTAGTTGAAAAAGTCCATGGCGTAGAAATGCTCGTCGTGAGTCTCAAGAATGCGAAAGGTGGTTCGGTACATTTCGGGACCGTACCCCATGTCGGTTCCGTAGAGCAGGCGATCCTGGTAGACGCTATAGAACTTCGCCATGGCCCGCGGGATAGGCGCCGTTTCGCCAAAACGGGCGGAGATGTCGGCATACAGGTTGGGGTGGCGGTCCAGCATCTTGCCGAGGCGGGAGGGGTCGAAGCAGCAGTTCGCGAAATGGCAGGCGATGAACGCCGTGCGTGGATGTTTTCCCACCGCCCGGTCAAGGCTCTCGACCACCTCGTCGTGCGTTAAAACGCCAGGGTCTCTGCGTATTCGCCACTTGTAGGCGTTCATGAGGCCGTCGTTGGTCGAATCCATCGGTTCGTACATCCATCGGTCCTCACCTACATGAACATTCACTGGCAAGCCAAGCTCTGCGCACTTTTCCAGAATGGGATCCATTCGCGAATCGTCCAGATGCATTCCCCCGGAGTTACCGCAAAGACCACCCCCTTTGTCGCTCAACTCCCCTACCCCCACGGCACCCGCCCTGGCACAACGCTCTAACTCAGTCATCGCCGAAGGGCCAAAGCCCGGCTGATCAAAACCGGAATAGTCGATTCCACACCACACGTCGAACCGCGCCGCAGGCCGGCGATACAGGCGCAACAGCTCATCGAACTTTTTCCCTGTCGCTCCGGTCAGCACGATCGTTTTGGCGATCCCCACTTCATCCATCGTACGCACCCACCGGTCGACCTCAGCTTCGTTCTTGGCGTAAGCATGCGAGTGTACGTCGGTGATTGGGTAACGTGACTTCTCGACGCGTGTCTCCTGGATCTTGAAAATGGATTTGGGGCGATAGTGCTTGAGTAGCAACTGGTCGGGATTCGTCGGTTTCTCGCTCTCCTGCGCCACGGTGCAAGTGGCCAGGACCAATGCCAGGGAGACCAACCGGGAGAACCTGCAGACCGACTCGCGCAGGGAGTTCACGTGGTCGGCCCCCTTTGAGCAGTCAGAAACCGGTTGCGATTGCAGCGAAGGTGCCACGATACCCGATACCCGATATTTCATAGTTTTCAGCCGGATCAGAGACTCTGAGGACGCAAAGACCTTGCCAGAGTAGCCACCGTATCACAAGGCCGAATGGGTTTCCCGCCAAGTACCGAGCTAGGCGCTGCCAAAAGAGGTGCCTCTCAGGGCGGCGAGGAATCTGAGCTCTCCAACCGTTTAGGAACGGGCCTCCAACAGGGACTGGCACCCAGCCACCACAGCCCTCACCAACGCCTCCACCCGCACCGGCAAGGGATAATCCGAAGGTGCCTCCAGCGTATAACTATGGCGGGTCTTGTACTGGATCAAATAGAACGCCTCAGGCCACTCCGGACGAAGGGCGGGATCGAGATGGGGACGGATGATCCCACCTCGCGCCTCGCGCCCCTCAATCTGGGGCGAAAGGTCAATTGGGCAGACCGCTTCCACTGCCCTGATTATCCCAACCGCGTGTGACTCGCGATGGTCCGGATTCAACTCGTACAGATAGAAACCCTTCGCCTCCCAGTCTTCATGAAGACAGAAGGTTAGGTCGAAGGCGGGCTGCGCCTCCAACCATCGCACGTGGGACTGAACCTCCAAGCTCATCATGTGCAGGAAATCCCGGTTCAGATCAATCCCCTGATGATTTCCACGCCGGTTCGCGTCGAACCCAGTGGGGTTCAGGCACGGCAGCAAATGATAGTCAACCCCGGACGGAAGCCGCTCCTCCCGGAGGAGCTTCAATATCGCGCAGGGACCCGCTGGCTCGTCACCATGAATGCCTGCGGATAGGTAGACCCTGGGATCGCCGCTCTCTGCACCACGTTCCAAAACCAAGAGGCTGCGTCCCTCTGGACCGGGGATTGACTCTCGCGTCCAACCGGTCCGCTCCGCCTCATCAACGATCTGTTGCAGGACATGGTCGATGGGAATCACTTCGCCGAAGTATCCCCCATGATTCATTCCAAGGGGCGAGCCAATCATGCTGGTACGGAAACCAGTTCCCTGAGAGCCGGTTCCTCGACTGCCTGCCAGTTCGGATCGAGTCCCAGGTCTTTGAGCATCTGCAAGTCCTTCTCGACGGTCTGATTGATCGTGGTCAGGTAGTTGCCCACCATCAGCGCGCTCGCACCGGCCATGAAAACCATGCTCTGGATGTCGCGCAGATTCACAACTCGCCCTCCCGCGATCATGATCTCCTGTCTGGGCAGGATAAAGCGGAAACAAGCGATCGTCTGAAGTATCTCCAGCGGGGGAAGCGGCGTGTGTTTTTCGAAGGGGGTTCCCGCAATCGGATTGAGAATGTTGACCGGGACCATCTTGGCTCCTATTTCCTTCAGCGCAAAAGCAAGGTCGCAACGATCTTCCCGGGTCTCTCCCATGCCAATGATTCCTCCCGAGCAGATCATGATGCCGGCATTCTTCAGGTAGCGGATCGTCTCCAAGCGATCCTCATACGAATGAGTGGAACAGTGCGTCGGGAAGAAACGGCGGGAGCTCTCCAAGTTATGGTTATAACACTTGAGCCCAGCATCGCGAAGGCGATCGGCAACTCTCTGGCTCTTGATGATGCCCAAAGCGGCGTCCGGACGCACTTTGCCCGCCTCCGCCATCTCCCGGATACGGTCACACACCTCATCCAAGATCGGTCCCTCCTGCAATCCACGCCATGCGGCAACAATCCCCAGACCTACTACGCCGTTCCTCTGAGCCTCCTCCGCGGCACCCGCCACGGCCTCTGGATCCACAAAACCATGGCGTGGGGTTTCGGTTTGGTAGAAGGCAGATTGCGCGCAAAACTTGCAGTTCTCCTGGCACCCACCGGCTTTGGCGTTCACGATGGAGCAAAGGTGGATTTTGTTCCCCTTGAAGTGCTCTCGAATCCGGTTGGCCCAAGCCAGCAGATCGTAAATGTCCACAGAGGCTCGAAGCTGGAACAACCAAAGGGCTTCTTCGCGGGAGATTTCGCCACCGGCAACGACCTTACGACCCAACTCCGCGATCCTGTTAGGTGTCGTTGCGTCAATCTGATTGATCATCTTGGTTGACAGCTTAGAATCCCCTTTAGGCAATGCAAGCTTTTCAGCAGGTCTTGGTTGTCGGTTTTCACCCAACCCTGCGAGGAAATCCAATGGCTACTCTTCCGGTGAATCTTCGCTGAGAAGTAGCGCTCGAAACCGCCGTTGCGCGGGATCCTTCAATCGCTTGCACTCACAGTCATCGATCAACCGGGTTCCATCGTCCATGAGTACCTGCACCGGTGTTTCCCCTCCGCCGGGAAAGACCACGAGCGCCTCGGCGTGCATTTTCTGGAGTGGAACACTCGGAATTCGCTGAGGAACGGAGTCGCCCCCAGCCCATCGGTAAAGCACACATTTCCCTTTTCCATCCCAGGGACCGGCGATGAGGAGATAACCATCCTCCACCTGAGCCAGATCTCGAATGCCAAGCCCTTTCAAATTGAGTTCGATTGGCTGACCGAAACTGCCCCGTCCTCCTTCGATGACCTCAAAAGGGTTCAGCAAGGGTATGAGCAAGGCCTTCCCTTGCGGTACGGGATTCCGAAAACCGATCCAGAGAGAATTCATTGGCCCCGAACACAACCCTTCGATATTCAGCGCCTTCTTCTCCTTGGGGGCTCTCTCGGCCGCCTCAGGCAGATGGTAACGCGCCAGTTTTGGTTCTGCGCCGAGATCCTGGATCAGACGCCGGTAAGGCCGCCCAACAGGGGACACCTTTACGTCCTGCTCCTGAACCTGGATTCTTGTCGCGATCAGGCGACAACGGCTATCGCGAGGTTCCCCCTCTGCACTGCGGCCGTGCGACCCAATCCAGAAGACCAAATCCCTTAACCGGGCGCACCCTTCCAGATCCGACTCCGGATGTTTGCGGTCGACTCCTAACGCGGAGGAGAGGTCGAAAGATCGCTCGGGTGGACCAGGCTTGTCCAAACGGTACATTCGGAGCGCATTATCCTCATCATTGGCCGCCAAAAAACGGTTGGAATCCACCGCATATCCCGCTGAGGCGTCACACATGCCTTGGTACTCGCGCAAGCCCGACTCCTCCCCTAGGCATCCGAGCGTTAGGAGCAAGATCAAGCCCAGCGAAACCAATCCCTTCGAACGAGTAGACACGGAGGCTTAGACGCAATGGGTTGTCGATCCGGTTACCAAAAAAGAAAACCCCGCTGCCGACTAAGGCAGCAGGGCGTAAAATGAGCTGCGATGAAAACTAGCTGGTTTTCTTTGCGGCCTTCTTGGCAGTCTTCTTGTCGGCCTTGGCGGCAGCCTTGTCAGCCTTCGCATCAGGGCAGGATCCTTTGGATGCAGGGCAGGCGGCCTTTTCCTTGTCGCCACATGTGCCTGCCTTCTGACAGCAAGCGGGCTTGTCACCAGTTTTGGGGGCATCTTCAGCCAAAACCGAGAAAGGGATGGCGACTACGGAAGCGGCGATAATAGCAACAATTAGTTTCTTCATATGTGCAAATTGACCACAGTTACTTGGTTCGTGCAACTCTAATTTGGAGGCTTTTTCACCTCGCTGGCAAGTTAGACGATTCCGCAGCATGAATGTTCAAACAGGCCGGAATACGTTCTACAGAACAGCCTGCAGGCAGTGAAGCCACAAGCTGGATGAGTTGTATCATTATGGTATCAAGGACTTTGCCTTGGATATGGCCTCGTGCACCTTGCTAATCTCTTTTCCTCCACCGCGCGCGTTGTCGGGCTTGCCGCCGCCCTTCCCCCCCACGCACGGAGCGATCGCCTGGAGGATCTTACCTGCTTGGATTTTCGAGGTGTATTCTGGCGAAACCGTTGCCACCAAGGAAACCGCACCGTTGGCGTTGGCCGCCAAAACGACCACCCCTTTGAATTCACCTTTCAGGGAATCCGCAACCGCCTGGACGTAATCCCCGTCCCCAGAACCGATATCCTCCAGGATGGCGGGTACGGAGGCAGAGTTCTGCACCTTGGAGAGTAGGCTCCGGGCAAGGCTTGAGGCCTGCTTGTGTTGTAGAGCCCTGAGCTGTTTCTCCAATTCCTTTTGCTGGGCGAGAAGAGCGTCGATCTTCTTGTCGAGTTCCCCGAGAGGAGAGTTCACCCTCGCAGCCAGGCCTTTGAGGAGAGCCAACTCTCCCCCAGCCCGATCGTAGGCCTCCAACCCAGCAGAGGCCTCGATACGCCTGATACCGGCAGCGATGGCGGTCTCGGAGATGATCCGAAAAAGGCCGATCTCTCCTGTCGCGCGGCAATGCGTTCCGCCACAAAGCTCCATGGAGTACCCGTCCAAACCAGTTGTTTTCCCTCCGATTTGCACCACCCGAACAAGCTCCCCGTATTTCTCGCCAAAGAACTGCATGATATCGCGCCGCTCTTTGATCTGGGAGTATTTGACTTCAGTCCAACTCACGGCAGCGTTCTCCAGAATTCGCTCATTCACCAGGCGCTCGACGTCCGCGACCTGCTGCGAGTCCAGAGGGGCGTTGTTAAAGTCGAATGTCAACTTGTCTGGCCCAACGAAAGAACCCTTTTGGGAGGCCTCTCGGTTGACCACCTCGTGCAGGGCCCAATGTAGCAGATGGGTCACGGTGTGGTGCCTCTGAATCGCCGCACGACGATGAAGATCGACGGAGAGGGTAACGGAGTCCCCCGTCGCTGGAACTTCATCGCCCTCGATGAAGTGCAACCAAGTGTTTCCGCTCTTCTGCGTATTCGCCACCTTCCAGAATTGTCCACCGCAGCTCAACTGGCCTCGATCGCCCAGCTGACCGCCCATCTCGGCATAGCAAGGCGAGACGTCCAGGATCACTGCCGTCTTGTCCTTCAAAGAAACCACCTCCAACACTTTGGCAGTCGCCGTGAGCGTCTCGTATCCAACAAACTGTGTTGGCGTGGACGTTTCGATCTGGGAAAGGCTGATCACCTCCCGCTTTTGTGCCGCGCGAGCGCGAACGCGCTGGGCCTCCATGAGTTGGTTGAATCCAACATGGTCCACCGTCAACCCTCGCTCACGGGCCATCAGGTCGGTCAAATCCAAAGGGAATCCATAGGTATCATAAAGCTTGAAGGCGAATTCACCCGAGAGGCTCTTCTCTCCCGGCCGTGAAGCCATCGCCTCCACTTCTTGTCCAAACAAATCGATACCGCGGTCAAGCGTCCGGTTAAAGGCTTCCTCCTCAGTTCGGATGACTTCCTTAATGTGGTTCTGGCGGGCCTGCAACTCGGGGAAGATCGCCCCCATCTTCTCCGCAAGCACTTCCACCAGTTTGTAGAAGAATGGCTCCCTCAGTCCCAGGGTCCTACCATAACGAACGGCCCGCCGGAGAATGCGGCGTAACACGTAGTTCCGATCCGTGTTTCCAGGCTGAATACCATCGGCGATAGAAAAGCTCAGAGTTCGGATGTGGTCGGCAATCACGCGGAAGGCCACGTCCAGTTTCTCCTGCTCCGTCACTCCGGAGGTTCCAGCGGGCGGAAGAGTCCCGCCGTAGGCTTTTCCACAAAGCGCTTCGATCTTCCGGAAGAGCGGATAGAAAATGTCGGTCTCGTAGTTGGAGATGGCACGAGAGAAATCGGTGAAGTTCTTCGTGTTCTGGATAATGCCTGTGACCCGCTCAAAACCCATCCCCGTATCGACGCTACGCGCGGGCAGCGGGGAGTAGGTGCCGTCCGGGTTCGCGTTGAACTGCATAAAGACCAGGTTCCAAATCTCAATGCACTGCGCGCTGCCCTGATTGACGAGCACCCCCTTGGTATCGCCCTCAAGGGTCAAATCCACATGCAACTCGGAACACGGGCCGCACGGACCGGTCTCCCCCATCATCCAGAAGTTGTCCTTCTTGCCTCCGTAACGGATGTGTATCTTCGGGTCGAGACCCGCAGCCGAAAACTTCACCGCCCAGAAATCATACGCCTCCTGGTCAAAATCCGATGGATCCCCCTTGGACCGGTCGGGCATGTACACGGTCGCATAGAGGCGGTTCTTGGGGAACTTCCAGACCTCGGTAATAAGTTCCCATGCCCAGTCGATCGCCTCCCGCTTGAAGTAGTCTCCAAAACTCCAATTTCCCAGCATCTCGAAAAAGGTATGGTGATACGTGTCGAGCCCTACATCTTCCAGATCGTTGTGTTTGCCGCCGGCGCGAATGCACTTCTGAGTGTCGGCAGCTCGGCCGGGCTCATAGGGACACCGGGTCTGGCCCAGGAAGATAGGGACGAATTGGTTCATCCCGGCATTGGTGAAGAGCAGGTTGGGAGAGTCAGGCATCAGGCTGGAGGAAGGCACGATGCTGTGCTGCTGGGACTTAAAAAAGTCCAGAAACGATTGTCGGATTTCGGCACTGGTCATAGTCAAATAGAGGCGAGAGGATATGCAAAAGGGACCTTCTAACGCCAGCAGTTTGTAGGTTAGCCAAGAAGCCCGTTCCTTGCGCAGGACACGATCCTTAGGACGGCTTCATCTTCCCTTAAGGTGGAGCAAGTTAGGTTTCGTCCATGAAAGTCAGCAGAAGGCGAAGGCCTTCGGCGGGTCGAGTCTGCACAGCGTTTGGAGTTGCAGGATGGACAGGATGCCACGAATTTCATCAAGGAATTTCAAGCCATCCCCGGCGGCTTGCCTCGGGTGCTGGCATGAAGCTTGTCGAAGGGCATCGTTATGAGATTGTTGGTGGTCGAAGATGAACCGGATCTGCTTACCAGCCTGGCTAGAGCCTTGAGGGAGGACGGCTACGCCGTGGATACCTCAGAAGATGGCGATGAAGGGCTTTTCAAGGCGGGAAGCTACGGATACGACGCCATCTTGCTGGATGTCATGCTGCCGGGCATCGATGGATGGGAGCTCTTGCGAAGGCTGCGTAAAACGAAGAAAACCCCTGTTCTCATGCTCACGGCGAGGGACGCTATTGAGGACCGCGTGCGAGGGCTCGATACCGGTGCAGACGATTACCTCGTAAAGCCGTTCGACATAGACGAGCTGCTGGCAAGAGTGCGGGCACTCATCCGAAGGGCCGCAAGCCAAGCCGAGTCGAAGGTCGTGGTGGGGGAAATCACCGTCGACATGGCGGCAAGACGGGTCGCCCGCGGCGATGAAGAAGTCCCCCTCACCGCAAGAGAGTACGCTCTGCTCGAGTACTTGATGTTACATCGCGGCACCGTCGTCACGCGCACCGACCTGTACGAGCACCTGTTTGACGAAAGGGACAATACTCTCTCCAACCTCTTGGATGTCCATGTGTCCAACATCCGAAAGAAGCTGGGACATGATTTCATCAGCACGCGCCGCGGGCACGGCTACTGCATCGAGACCGAGCTATGATCTGGAATTCCATCCGCTGGCGAGTACAGGCCTGGCATGGTCTGATTCTGTTGGTGGTCCTGTTTGCTTTTGGCGTCACAGCCTACCAGGTCGCAAAAGAAAGCCAGATGCGCCAATTAGACCTGGACCTGCGGCATAGGCTGGAGGCGGTTATGGGGCGTATTCGCCCACCAAGGGGAGAACATGGCCCCGGTGGACAAGGAGGCCCTGGCGGACCGGCGATGCGTGGCGAACCTAGTATGGGCAGGCCACCGGGGTCTCGACCCGACGAAGGATATGGACCGCCGCGAATGGAACCTTGGGACAACCAGGCGCGGATTCAAGAGACAGTACTGGAAGCCGTCAGGAAGCTAAGCGAGTCGGAGGATGGCCAGACCAACTCCATCTACTATGTCTTTTGGAAACCCGACCGGACCCTGGGGGCTCGGTCCGCTAACGCCCCGACCCACGTCGAGCACCCTCTGCCAGAGTCGGGAGGGCGCTTGGGAAGTTCAAAGGGGCCTTTGGCGCAGGGCAGTTTTGGGACTCCTCCGCAGTATCGCGACCGCGAGGGTTTCCGAGAGGCCTTCCGCGTCTTGCCCTTCAACGATTGTATTCTCGTGGGTCGCTCGCTGGAACCTAACCACAAGGCGATGAGAAGGTTAGCTTATTGGCTAATCATGGCTGGAGGGGGAATCTTGGGTTTGGGTTTGGCTGGAGGGTGGTGGCTCGCAACGCGCGCGATCCGTCCCATCGAGGAGATTAGCGCTGCAGCCCTGTTGATCTCCCGGGGAGATCTATCGCAACGAATCAGTGCTTCTGACACCGATAGCGAACTCGGCCGACTTGCCAGTGTGCTCAATTCTGCTTTCGCGAGGCTGGAAGCATCCTTTGCCCAGCAGATTCGCTTCACCGCCAATGCTTCGCATGAACTGCGCACCCCCCTTTCTGTCATCCTGACCCAGACGCAGACAACCCTGGCCAGGCAGCGAGACCCTCAAGAGTACCGCGAGGCACTCGAGGCATGCCAGCGGGCCGCCCAGCGGATGCGCCGCCTCACCGAGTCGCTGCTCGAACTTGCACGGCTGGACGCAGGCCAGGAACCCATGAAGAGAGAGGGAGCTGACCTCTCCCGGATTACGCAGGAGTGTGTGGAATTTGTGCGCCCCCTGGCTGCTCAACGCAAAATACAACTCGAGTGCGAGTTGGCCCCCGCAGAGTGCTTAGGAGACCCAGAGCGGCTTAGCCAGGTGGTAACCAACCTTCTGAGCAACGCCATCCACTTCAACCATGAGGGCGGAAAGGTGAGAATCTCCACTCGTCTCGAGGCCGAATCCGCTCTCCTCGAAGTCGGTGATACCGGGCAGGGAATACCCGACGAGGATCTTCCTCACATCTTCGAGCGTTTCTATCGGGTGGATCAATCCCGATCCGGGATTCAGGGACAGACAGGCCTCGGGCTGTCGATCTGCAAAGCGATTGTGGAAGCGCATCAAGGCACAGTTTCCGTGACCAGCCAGCCCGGCCAGGGATCGCTTTTTCGGGTGGCCATCCCCGTCCGATGCCCGGAACAGAAGCATTGACATTTGCTGGTAACTGGCTGGAATGGAAGCCCAGCTATGAAAAACCGTCCAGCCAGTCGCCGCAACTTCCTGAAGAAGTCCACCGCCCTTGGTATCGCTGCCCCGTTCATCATGAGTGTGGAGGAGTATGTCCTCAAGGCTCAAGGCGCCGAGAAAGAGGCAGGCGCAACAGTGTCTCCCCCGCTGGGCAACATGCCCACGGGCAAAATCGGTTCCGTGCACATCGGCCGACTGATCTGCGGAGGTAACCTCATCAGTGGGTATGCCCACAGCCGCGATCTGATCTATGTATCCCCGCTGCTCCGACACTATTTCACCGACGAGAAGATCATGGAAACATGGGCCCTCTGCGAGCGGCACGGGGTCAATACGATGATTTTCTACCCGGCCGATCCCCGAGCAGCAGCCGTCTACGAGCGGTACCGCGCCCAGGGCGGGAAGATGCAGTACCTTGCGCAGATCAACCCTTCCAAGACCGACCTCAAAACCTCGGTGAAACAGGCGAAGGACGCTGGGGCGGTGGGGGCTTTCCTGCTGGGGAACCTGAGCGACGCCTGGACGAGGGAAGGAGACACAAAGAAGATCGTGGCGTTGATGTCCATCATCAAGGACCACGGAATGATTTCAGGCGTGGCGGGACATGAACTACGCACCATCAAGGCGGTGGAGGAGGCGGGCGGCAAGCCGGACTTCTACATGAAGACCCTGCATGAAAAGGGGTACTGGTCGGCGCAACGCCCTGATCAGATGAAAGAAGTCATCGACAATTATAGCATCGACAACTATTGGTGTCAGGACCCGAAGGAGACGATCGCCTACATGTCGGAACTAGACCGTCCCTGGATCGCCTACAAAGTACTCGCAGCGGGAGCCATTCATCCCAAGGCAGGATTCAGGCATGCTTTTGAGAACGGTGCTGATTTTGCCGCCGTTGGCATGTTTGATTTTCAAGTCGCCGAGAACGCAGTCATTGCGGCGGAGACGGTCAAGGGCGCGCAGAGCCGGCAGCGTGCCTGGTGCGCGTAGTTTGACCTGCGTTGCGGTTGCCGAGGCAGCCAAGAGAATCGACTCGGACGGGTTTCCTCGGTGGAGCGGTCAGGCAGCAGGTGCAGGGCGTTTCATTTCCAACGTTACCGCAGCGTAGCCAGGAGACTCGCAGACCAGTCTTGAGCCTGGGCGCAGCCGCAAGGCTGGAGTGAGAGCGCTTTGCACGGCCACCAGATCCCCAATGGCCAGACCCAGGTTCGAGCCAGTCTCTGAGAGAACTGCTTCCATCCAGTCCATCGCAAAACTCACCTCACCTTGAGCGCGCTCTTCGCCAGGGGACTCCAGCAGCCACCGCAATTTCACCTCGGCCACATCGACTGGGAGGCAAAACAACGCCGCCGAAACCGGGGTGAAACCCGGCGAGTTTTCGTGAAGAAACGCCTGAGTCTCTTCACCAGGGACCGGCACCGTCTGACAATCGATCACCACTTGAAAACCAAAAACCGCCCCCGAAACAGCTTGCGTGTGCCCTACATCACGAGCTGCCCCCATCACCAGCCCGATACGAGGCACCACCCGCACCTCCCTGCCTCGGGAGTCAAGAAGTGTGGGCTCGAAAGCGGCCGCGAGGCTCGATGCAAACTTGCCACGCGCATTCCGGATACAGCCTCCAACTCCCCTGCACTCCTGGTCACAATCCAAACAAAGGATCTTTCCTGGTGCAGAAACCGGTGGAAGGAGCGTCACTTCGCCAAACAGATAATGGAGTCGAGTCCCCACGGGCACCGCGGGCCGGCGAGCAGCCCAGGCCGATAACTCCTGCAACATCTCCCGCGCCAACACCCCCCCTCGCAAAACGGATTGCAGGCTGCCCGGCAATCGAGGTGGCCATCCCGGGCGAGGCCCCTTCTGATGCAGATAGACCTCGTACGCGGCAGCCACATCCAAAATCTGCCCCGCCACTTCCACCCCAGCTCGAGGGCTCGAACCTACCAGAAAACTGTAGAGTTTCATGAGCAAACAGAACCGTAACCGGAACAGAGAGGCTTCGTATGGGGGGCGAAAAAGGGATGGTCACCTTTCGGCAACCATCCCCTGTCAATCAAGCAGTTAAATCCAACCAGGAATGGCCTGTCTCAACTTAAATGAAGTCGTTGATCAGGTTCTCAAGATACTCCTGACGCCCCGAAACGTTGCCGGTAACATCGCCTTTCTTCAGCATGTAAGCTTCCAACTCCTCGAAGGTGGCTTTGCCCGCTTCGATCCTGGCGCCAACACCGCTGTCGTACGAGCTATAGCGCTGCTTGACGAACTCGCTGAGGCGACCGTCCTTGCGGATCGCCGCTGCAATCTTGAGCCCACGCGCAAACGCATCCATCCCGCCCACGTGCGCGTGGAAGAGGTCCACTGGCTCGAAGCTCTCACGACGCACCTTGGCATCGAAGTTCGTTCCCCCCGTGGTGAAACCGCCCATTTTGAGGATACTCAGCATGATCTGAGTGGTAAGATAGACGTCGGTGGGGAATTGGTCGGTATCCCAGCCGAGCATGACATCACCGGTGTTGGCATCGATGGAGCCCAAGGCATCCGCGGCGATGGCGGTTTCCAGCTCATGCTGCATCGTGTGACCGGCCAAAGTGGCGTGGTTCGTCTCGATATTCAGTTTGAAATCCTTCAGGAGATCGAACTCTCGCAGGAAATTAAGACATGCCGCCGCATCGGAGTCGTACTGGTGTTTCGTAGGTTCTTTTGGTTTGGGCTCGATGTAGAATTGTCCCTTAAAACCAATCTTCTTCTTGTAGTCCACGGCCATGTGCAAGAACTTGGCCAGGTGCTCGATCTCCCGCTTCATGTCGGTGTTGAGCAGGGTACTGTACCCTTCCCGCCCACCCCAGAAAACGTAGCCTTCGCCTCCCAGTTCATGGGTCACTTCAATGGCCTTTTTCACCTGCGCCGCCGCAAATGCGAAGACGTCGGCGTTGCAGCTGGTCGAGGCGCCATGAACAAACCGTGGATTGACGAAGAGGCAAGCCGTGCCCCAAAGCAATTTGATCCCCGTCCGCTTCTGTTCCTCTTTCAGAACCTTGACGACGGCGTCCAGGTTCTTGTTGCTCTCGCGGAGGCTCTTCCCCTCGGGAGCCACATCGCGATCATGAAATGCGTAATAAGGAGCACCCAACTTGTCCATGAACTCGAAAGCAACCCGCGCGCGCTTCTGGGCCATGGCGACGGAATTCGATCCGTCTTCCCAAGGGCGGATGGCGGTGCCGACGCCAAACATGTCCGCCAACTGGCCGCGGAAGGTGTGCCAGTAGGTCACGGAGAAGCGTAGATGCTCCTTCATCGTCTTGCCTTCCACGACTTCCTCCGGATTGTAGTGCCGGAAAGCCAGTGGATTCTTTGAATTGGGTCCCTCGTATGAGATCCTGGAAATGCCAGGGAATGCGCCTTTACTATTCGTTTTTTTCATTGCGGTTCAATGTTGATTGGGCTGATTCTAAAGACCCCAAGTGCGCTTGACAAGCGGTGGTTTTGCCTTCCTTCTGCGACCTCAGGAGCATCATAGGGCCCATTCCGCGATGATTGTCGGCTTTTCGCAGGGTGATTGACGGATGCCAAAGGAACGGTATCGTCTATTGGATGTTGTGTGTTCGCCCAAACGCGAGCCGTCGTTCAGAAAGTGAGACGTAGTCTTATGGCAGAAAAATCGAACCCAGCCAACGAGAACCGACCACCCGACCCGGTTTGGGGCAAACGCATCGGCGTTGGCGCGGCGGCCCTCGTATTCCTGGTTCTGGTTGCCTATTTTGTAGGCACCAGCAGCGCCTTCATCAAGGGCGTGGTGCTTCCACGCGCAGGGACCTCCATGAACGCCAAGATCACGGCTGAAGCTGTGGAGCTAAGCCCTTTCAGCCAGTTGGTGATCAGGCAACTGCGCGTTCAGACGATCGGGGACAAACCGCTGTTCGAAGCTCAGGAGATTCGGGCGCGTTACTCCCTGGTATCCATTCTCAAAGGAAACATGGTGGTGTCGGAGGTGGCTGTTTCCAGCCCGACCCTTCACTTAGAACAGCAAGCAGATGGCCAAAGTAACCTCGACCCGCTCCTCCAAGGTGGGGAGAGAACGGCCTCTGGCAGCGGCGGAGGCCCCCTACGACTGGAGGTCGGAAAGGTGGTCCTAACCAAAGGAACGGCCTCCTACGTTCTTCGCGGCAAAGACGGGACCCTCGAACAGAGCCAGATCACCAACTTGGAACTGCTTCTAGACCGTTTGGCCAACGGCCAACCCGGTAAGGTAACGCTATCCGCCGATGCGAACCGAACCGTCACTGCGAAAGGATTACCCACACCCAAGGAGGGCCTCGCGGTCAGGATCGGCGGAACCATCGACTACGCGCTGGACCCCAACCTTGCGCCTGCTTCCGCCAAGGGAGAGATCAAGCTCGCCGTAACCCAAGCCCTAGGCAATTTGAAGGATTTTTCTGGGTTTTCAGCGACACTGGCGTGCGATCTCAATGCCAGCGAGCTGCGGGAGTTCGCACTGCGCTTCGAGCAATCCGGGAAGAAACTCGGTGTTATCCGGGCTGCGGGGCCAGTGGATCTCATGAAATCCGAGCTGGCGCTCAAAATTGATATCACCGACATCGACCGGAACGTTCTCAACCTGGCTGGGACCCTCGCGGGATGGGACTTCCTGAAAACCTCTATCAATTCCACGGCGCAACTGGATATCACGCGCAGAGGCGAGGTGGTTCATGCCAAGTCGAACCTGCAGGTGAGCAATTTCTCGGTGAGCCGCGTCGGAGAAACGACAGCCACGCCCACGGTCAACCTAAAACTGGAGTGTGAATTGTCCGTCGACCTGAAGGAAAAGAGCGGCATTCTGCAGGTCTTTTCGCTTCAAGGAACCCAGGCTACCGGCCCGCTCATGCTTGCCAAACTTGCCCAGCCCATGAATCTTGCCTGGGGAGGAAACGTACATGGCATTAAGGAGTCATCCATTCCCTTCTCCCTGACCAATCTTAACTTGGCAGACTGGAGGTTATTCCTGGGAAGCAACATCACTGCGGGAATGGTAAATGCGGAGGGCAAGGTCACAGCGCGCCAGGACGCCAAAGTCCTTGACCTCGAGCTGGCGAGCCGAGTTCAAGATCTCGGAACCGTAATCGGCACCAACCGCATCTCCAGGGTTACGACAACCTTCAATGCCTCGGCGCAACTCACCGATTTCAAACAGATCCAGGTCACCAAGTTCGCGCTCGAGGGTACCCAAGCTGGACAGGTATTCGTGTCCTCAACGGGTTCTGCCACCCTGAATACGGAGTCCAAGGACAGCAATATTCAGGTGGCCATGGAAGCGAACCTGCCGCGGACTCTAGGCCTTCTGGCAACGCCTACCATCGCGGCTACCAGTGGAAACCTGAGCATCAACTGTCTGTACACCCGGAAACAGGATGACCAGGTGGTAACGGCGAGTGTGGTCTTGAGCTCATTCAACGGCCGGTCTGGAGACATGAAGTTCCAGGATTACCAAATGAGCCTGAATGGCGACTTAGCGATCAAAGGCGACCAACTCAGTATTCGCCGTGGGACGCTGGCTCTGCAATCGGGAACCGATCCGGGCGGCACTCTGGACCTCGGAGGAAGGATGAATCTCTCAACAAGGGCGGGCGAATTCACCTTTAACATCGCCAACCTCAACCAGGTCGGGCTTCGTCCCTTTCTCGAAGCTGCCTTGGCACCCCGAAAACTCGTTTCCGCTCAAATCATCGGCAAAGGGACGGCAAAGCTGAACCCTCAGGACGAATCGGTGATACAGGCCTCTGCCGAACTGGCCAAACTCATTGTCGAAGATCCGGTAAACCGGCTTCCCATCGCGCCCTTCAGCATTCAGTTCAAAGTCGACGCGTCTCAGAAGGGCTCTGTCTTGGACCTGCGTGAGGTTCAACTCGCCCTTGCCCCGACGCCACGGGCAAAGAACCAATTGCAGGTCAAGGGGCGACTGGATATGGGCAAGACCAACCCTGCCCCGAGCACGCTGAGCATCGCGGCGGAATCTTTGGATTTCACTCCCATGTGGAATCTGTTTGTTACCAACCAGACCGCAGCCGCTGAACCTGCGCCAGCGGCGACGGGCGCAATCGGCCAGAACGAACCACTCCCCGTGGAATTGCCGATTCAAGATTTGAAGGCGGACCTCAAGATCGACAGGCTTTATCTGTCTGAGGTTGCCGTCACGAACTGGATTGCCAATCTCCTCGTTCAGAAAGGTACCGTGACCCTGAAACCTTTCGCTCTCAATGTCAACGGGGCTCCTCTCAGTCTCCAAGGCAGGGCGAACCTCACCCAACCCGGCTATCAATATGATCTGGGGTGGAGCGTTGAGAACCTCCCCCTGGAGCCTTTCGTGAATACGTTTACTCCGAATCTGAAAGGCCAGATCGTTGGGAACCTCTACTCTCTCGCGCAAATCAAGGGTGCCGGCGTCACCGGACCCAACCTCCAAAAGAACCTGCAAGGCAACGCCATCGTTAGCCTGACTAACATGAACCTCCAGGTCATGGGGCCTCGCATGAAAGGCTTCTTGACGGTCATGGCATCAGTGCTGCGTCTGGATGATCTCCTCAAGTCCCCTCTGAATCTGTTCTACCTCGACCTAACAGCTGGGCAAGGAAAGGTGAACGTCAAGCGACTCCTGACAACCAGCGCGGCCTTCTATGCCTCCTCGGAGGGATCGATCACCTTAGCCCCCTCCCTCACGAATTCCACCCTTCGTCTGCCCGTGCGCTTTGCCCTCAGCAAGGGTCTAGCCCAACAACTCAAGCTGGTGGGGGGAACGCCCATGCCTGGCACAGAGTACATCGAACTCCCGCCGATGGTGAATGTCTCGGGTACCGTTGGCAATCCCAAGGTCGAAACAGACAAGGTTAGGATCGCAGCGATCCTCGCCGGGAGTCTGGCTGGCTCGACCCAGGGGTCAACAGGTGATATTCTAAAGGGAGTGAGCAACCTTCTCCAGGGCAGCACCCCTCGCGGCACCAACGCTCCCACGGGGGGTACCAATGCTCCCACTGGGGGCACAACCGGTGATATTCTGAAGGGAGTGAGCAACCTTCTCCAGGGAGGGACCTCTCGCAACACCAACATAATCAAGACTAACGCGATCGCGGGCACCAACGCTACCACTGGAGGCACCAATGCTCCCGCACAACGAAGCCCGCTGGATATGATCAAGGACTTGATTCCTCCCAAGAAGCAGTGATACGGTTTCGCCGGAGACTTCTTCATGCCCATGCAAGCTATCCTGACCTACCTTCAAGAAAACCAGCGTCGTTTTGTCGACTCTCTCGTAGACTACGTGCGGTTTCCCAGCGTTTCCGCTCAGCCTCAACATGCTCAAGACCTCAAGAAGTGCGCTGAATGGGCTTGCCGACGATGCAAGGAGATCGGCCTGAAGGCGGAGCTTCGGCTCACTCCTGGCAACCCGGTCCTCGTAGCCAGCACCCCGCGCTCCAAGGGCAGTAAACGGCCGCATTTCCTGGTCTACGGCCACTATGACGTTCAACCCGCTGAACCGTTTGAACTCTGGAAATCACCGCCCTTCGAGGCGAGGCTTGAGGGGGATGTTCTCTATGGGCGTGGGGCGTGCGACAATAAGGGCCAGCATCTGGCGCACCTGAATGCCGTCGAGGCCTATCTAAAGACCGGAACCTCCCTTCCCTGCGACCTGACCTTCATCATCGAAGGCGAAGAAGAAGTCGGCAGCTCGAACCTGGCCCATTTCCTCAAAAAATACCGGAAGGAATTGAGTTGCGACGCGGTAGTCATCTCTGACACGGGCATTCCTCAGAAAGGTATGCCGGCTCTGACTTACGGCTTACGAGGCATCTCCGCATTGGAGGTCAAAGTCATTGGCCCCAACCGTGATCTCCATTCCGGCATCTTTGGTGGCTCAGTCGACAACCCAGCCATGGCCCTGTGCCAAATCCTGGGCCAGCTTCGTGATCGCCGGGGCCGCGTGGTGATTCCGGGATTCTATGATGATGTGGAGGCGCTGAGCGCTTACGAGCGAAAACAGCTGGCTAGGCTGCCCTACGACAAGGCCAAATACGCCAAATTCCTCGGAGTGCGGGAATTGTTCGGAGAGAAGGGGTTCTCGGCCTGGGAGCAGCGAACGGCACGCCCGACATTGGAGATCAACGGCCTTACGAGCGGTTACCAAGGAGAGGGCAGCAAAACCATCATCCCGTCTTGGGCCAGCGCCAAGATCACCATGAGATTGGTTCCAAACCAGAACCCAGCCAAGATTGCCCGTCTGGCGAGCCGATACCTCAAGGCGATCTGCCCACCTTCGGTTCGCATTGCGATCACGGAAGGGCACGGTGGTGAACCCTACCTATTCTCCCCCACCAACCCCTATGCCAAGGCGGCATTGGGCGCACTCGAAGAGGCCTTCGAAGCAAAACCTGTCCTCATGCGCGAAGGAGGATCTATCCCGATTGTCAACGACTTCCGTAAGATCCTCGGAGCCGACACGCTCCTTCTGGGGTTGGGTTTGCCGGACGATAACGCCCACTCGCCCAACGAGAAGTTCGATCTGGGGAATTATCGTGCTGGGATGCGATTGAGCGCCCTTCTTTGGCCAGCCCTATCCAGCTGCAAGCGTAAAGGATAGGAGAGGCTAAATCGACATTGCCCTGTTCGCGCGGATCGCGCAAAGTAGGGGTTCTATGTCGAGTATGCGTAAGCAGTATCCTTTCGACCTGATCGAAGCCAAGTGGCAGAAGTGCTGGTCGGAGCAGTCGGTTTTTCACGCCTGGAATCCCGGGGAATCCATACCGGAAGAGCATCCTTTTGCCCTGCGACATTCCCTCAAGGGCACTCCTTCGGCCAACGAGTTGCCTGCGAAGTATTACATCCTGGACATGTTTCCCTATCCATCCGGAGCGGGACTTCACGTGGGACATCCAGAGGGCTACACCGCCACCGACATCCTCGCCCGTTATCGAAGGGCCTGCGGGTACAACGTGCTACACCCCATGGGCTGGGATGCTTTCGGTCTTCCAGCAGAGCAGTACGCCGTAAAGACCGGGCAGCACCCGCGAGTCACCACCGAGGCAAACGTGGCCAATTTCCGACGCCAAATCCAATCTTTGGGATTCAGTTACGACTGGGCCCGGGAGGTGGATACAACCGATCCCGAGTACTTCCGGTGGACACAATGGATTTTCCTGCGCCTTTACAAGTCCTGGTTCAACCCATCGACTCAGAAAGCCGAATCTATCGAGACCCTACCCTACCCGGCAGACTGCCAAACTGAATCCCAGAGGCGCGCCTACCGTGACAGCAAACGGCTCGCCTACGTCGCTGAGGCACCGGTGAACTGGTGTCCGGAATTGGGAACCGTCCTAGCCAACGAGGAGGTCATCGATGGGAAGAGCGAGGTGGGTGGCTTTCCGGTCGTTCGCAAGCCCATGCGCCAATGGATGCTCCGCATCACCGCCTACGCTGAACGCCTTCTCCGCGATCTCGACACGATCGATTGGAGTGATTCGCTGAAAGAAATGCAGCGGAACTGGATCGGCCGCAGCGAAGGGGCTGAAGTTCACTTTCCGGTGGCGGGGAACGATCTTTCTATCACCGTTTTCACCACCAGACCGGACACCCTGTTCGGTGCCACCTACATGGTGTTGTCCCCGGAGCATAAGTTCGTGGAACTTCTGACCACAGCGGAACAGGCAGACGCAGTCCGTCAGTATCAGGTGTTCGCCGCCAGCAAGAGCGATTTGGAACGGACCGATCTCGCCAAGGACAAAACAGGTGTTTTCACGGGATCCTACGCGATCAACCCGGTGAACCAGGAGAGGATTCCGATCTGGATTGCGGACTACGTCCTAGCCTCGTACGGAACCGGGGCGATCATGGCAGTCCCCGCGCACGACACCCGCGACCTTGAGTTTGCCCGCACATTCCAGATTCAGGTAAGGGAGGTGGTCCAAGCGCCCGAGGGCCAGGATAGCCTCGGATTCGTTGGCGAAGGCGTCAGTGTGAATTCGGGTTTTCTGAGCGGTCTCCCCACTCGCGAGGCGACTCACCGCATCCTCCAGTGGTTGGAGGAACAGGGGGCGGGCAAAGGCATGGTCAACTACAAACTGCGTGACTGGCTTTTCAGCCGTCAGAGGTACTGGGGCGAGCCATTCCCAATCCTCTGGAGCGCGGAAGGTCACGAGGCGGTGTCGGAGCGAGATCTACCCATCCAGCCTCCGGACCTCACTGACTTCAAGCCGACCGGGTCAGGTGAACCTCCGCTCGCCCGCGCCGAGGCTTGGGTGAATCTCCCGGATGGCAAACGCCGCGAAACCAACACCATGCCTCAGTGGGCGGGCAGTTGCTGGTACTATCTCCGCTACCTCGACGCCCAAAGCCACCACGCTTTTTGCGGCAAAGACGCCGAAACCTACTGGATGGGAACCAGCGGTGCACTGAACACCAAGGCGGGGGTGAAGCCTGGCGTGGATCTCTACGTGGGCGGCACAGAACACGCCGTACTGCACCTTCTCTACGCTCGATTCTGGCACAAGGTGCTCTTCGACCTGAACTATGTCTCGACTCCTGAACCGTTCTACAAGCTTGTGAATCAGGGCCTGATTCTCGGAGAAATGGAGTATACGGTCTTCTACTGTCAGACCGGCCACCCGTGCTCTGCTGCTGAGGTCAGGGAGGTCACCGAGGAATCCAGTTCTTCGGGCACGGCCCTGGTCGGGAAACACAAGACGACTGGCGAGAGGTTGGTTGGCAAAAGAGTGTCAGAGGACGAGGTTGAGAGAAGAAACGACGGCTTTGTGTTGAAGGGCCAGCCAGCGATCAGAGTCGATGGGCGGTGCTTCAAAATGTCCAAGTCCCGGGGAAACGTGGTCAACCCTGACTCGATTCTTCAGGAGTTTGGAGCGGACGCCTTCCGCCTTTATGAGATGTTCATGGGTCCCCTGGAGATGACCAAGCCTTGGAGCACCAAGGGGGTGGAGGGGGTCTACCGTTTCTTAGGCCGTGTCTGGCGGTTGTTCGTGGACGAAACCAGTGAAACCGAAGTGGAACAGGCCATCACCACCGCCAACGCGTCTGGGGGTCCGGTCCTCGACCTAATCCGCCTTCATCCCAGTGTCCAAGCTGTTGCACCCGATGCTGCGCAGCAAAAGGCTCTGCACGCCTGCATCAGGAAAGTCACGGAGGACATGGATGCCTTAAGGTTCAACACGGCCATCTCGGCGCTCATGATCTTCGTCAATGAGGCTCTGGGATGGAAAATCCGTCCAGCCCAGGCGATGGGACAGTTTCTGCTGCTGCTGCAACCGCTATCCCCTCACCTCGCAGAGGAACTGTACGCCAGGTTGCGGACTGCATTCCCAGCGATCTTTCAGGAACCACTTACCTCCACCAGCATAGCCTACGCTCCCTGGCCGAAATACGATCCGGCTTGCCTTGTCGAAAGCACCCTCGAAATTCCAGTCCAGGTCAACGGGAAACTCAGAGACCGAATTGTCGTCGCCAGTGAGGCCACGGACCAGGAGATCGAGGCCGCGGCTCTGGCCGCTGAGAAAGCACAGCCGTTTCTGGCCGGCAAGTCGGTCAAAAAGGTCATCCTCGTCCAAAGGAAGTTGGTGAATCTTATCGCAGGGTAGACTATGTTGCGCCTTACGAGGCAGGAAAAGACCGTACTGCTCCTTGTACTGTTCCTGGTGGCGACTGGCTGGGCGACGAGGACTTGGCGATATCGCCACCCGATGGCCAGCCAACCACCGACTAACGAAGCTCAAAAACCTTAATGCAGAAACCGCAGTTTCAGGAAACGTTGGAGAAGATCGTGGCGAAGGATCCCCGCTACAAGGGGGAAGCGTACCTCTTTGTGCGAGAGGCCTTGGATTACACCCAAAAGGCGGTAGCCAAGGCCAGCAAAGGCGAGGTTCGGCATGTGAAAGGCCAAGAACTCCTTGCGGGCATCCGAAACTACGGGCTTTCGCAATATGGCCCCATGACACTCGACCTGTTGAACGAGTGGGGAGTCTACCGAGGCGAGGACTTCGGGGAGATTGTATTCAACCTCATCGAAGCGGGAGTCCTCAGCAAAACCGAGGAGGATACCCGAGAGGACTTCGCCGGAGGTTTCACTTTTGAGGAAGCCTTCCGAAAACCCTTTCTCCCCAATACCCCTCGTCCAACCCATGGGCGGGAAGCTGCCGATCCGACTTAGACTATCCATCTCCCATGACACTCCCCGCCACCCCTGAAACGATGCGACTTCACCCCCAGGAACTTGCCTCCGCCCCGCCGCAAGTCCACTTCCGCACCCTGGATAACGGGCTGACCATCATCGTCAAGGAGGACCACAGCGCCCCCGTGGTCTGCGCGCAGGCTTGGTGCAGAGCGGGGAGCATTGACGAGGGAAAATGGCTGGGCGCCGGACTCTCTCACATTCTCGAGCATATGCTCTTCAAGGGAACGACCGAGCGCCCCCCGGGCCGAATCGACCAGGAAGTGCAAGAGGCTGGCGGTTACATGAACGCTTACACGTCGTTTGACCGCACCGTCTATTGGATCAATGTGCCCAACACGGGTGCCAAGATAGCAGTCGACATTCTTTGCGACATCATGCAGCACGCCAACCTTCCTGAAGCCGAACTGGCCAAGGAAATGGATGTCATCCGCCGCGAAATGGACATGGGGTACGACGATCCAGGGCGCCGATCCAGTCGCAGGTTATTCGAGACAGCTTTCACCCGGAGCCCCTACCGTTACACCATCATCGGTTATCCCGATATCTTCAACCGCATCACCCGAGAGGACCTGATCGCCTACTACCGGGAAAAATACGCGCCGAACAACATTTTCTTCGTGGTGGCGGGGGACATTCAAGCTGCGGAGGTTATCGCCCAAGTGTGCAGCGCATTCGCCAATGCAAAAGCACAACCGCTCCCGCCGAGTGTGCTCCCCGAGGAGCCTCGACAAGTGGCCCCACGCACTCTCCGAGAGGAAACGCCGGTTGAACTCGGCCACCTCCACCTCAGCTGGCACGTGCCCGATATCCGTCATCCGGATCTGCCGGCACTGGACCTCCTGGGAGCAATCCTGGGTGGAGGCCGCAGCTCCCGCCTCTTCCAGACCGTAAGGGAGCGATTGGCCCTGGCAACCTCGGTCGATGCGTGGGTGTACTGTCCCGGGAGCATCGGGCTTTTCGGCCTGAGTGCGGTTATGGAGGCCAACAAGTTCCAGGAGACACGCGACGCCATGCACTGCGAGGTACGTCGGGTGCAGACGGAACCAGTGAGCCCTGAGGAACTCACCAAGGCTGTCAAACAATTCACGGCTGGTTCCCTGGCAAGCCGCAAAACCATGCAGGGCCAAGCGCAAGACCTGGGTGCCAACTGGATGTCCGTCGGCGACCTGAACTTCTCGGAGAGATACCTCCAAGCGGTGCGCAAATTGACTCCCGCAGACCTGTTGCGGGTGGCGCAGCGGTATCTGCTGATGGAGGCGTGTACCGAGTACGCCCTTCTCCCGGAAGGTTCCACCAAGGCTGAAAAGGAAGCGGCCACCGTCTCCACGGAGACTCCAATCCAAAAATACGTTCTCCCCAACGGGTTGACCTTGCTTCTGAAGGAAGACCGCCGGTTGCCCTTCGTGGAACTGCGCTTAGCGATGAAGGGGGGGGTTCTTGCGGAAACCGTGCAGAATAGTGGCCTCACCTGCCTCATGGCGAAAATGCTTCTGCAGGGAACCAACCGCCGCACCGCTTCCCAGATCGTTACCGAAATCGAGTCGGTCGGAGGGCACATCGAAACCTACGCGGGAAACAACAGTCTGGGCGTCAACCTCGAAGTCCTTCAGAGTGATTTTGGTCTTGCTTTGGACGTGCTGGCGGACGTGGTCCTCTGTCCTTCTTTCCCAGACGAACCACTCGCGCGGGAAAAACAGATCCAACTCTCCAGCATCAAAGCCCAACGAGACCAATTGCTGCAGTGTGCTTCCCGGCTTCTCCGCCGAGCTCTCTTTGGAAACCATGCTTACGGCCTGGATCCGCTCGGGGAGGAGGAAACCGTTTCCGCCTTCACTTCCGCACAGACCCGCCGCTTCTGGATGAAGCTTGTGCGTCCCAGCAACGCCGTGCTGGCTGTCTATGGTGATATCCACTCCACGGAAGCCTTGGCGGCGGTTCAAGCGCAGCTTGGGAAATGGTGTTCTTCTTCCGAGATCGACTTTGACCTCCCCGGGCTCAGGACCGATCTCGTCATTCCCGCCGCCTGTCCTGGTCCGCGCAGGATCTCAGAAACCAGGGACAAGAAGCAGGCAGTTCTGCTCGTCGGGTTCCCAGGCGTCTGCCTCGGCTCTCCAGACCGATTCGCTCTCGAGCTAATCCAGGAGGCATGTAGCGACCTCGGTTCAAGGCTGTTCCTGCGTATCCGTGAGAAGCTCGGTCTGGCGTACTATGTGGGAGCTCAGAATTTCACTGGCCTGCGGCCAGGCTTCTTCACCTTCTATGCTGGCACTTCGCCAGACAAAGCCGACCTCGTCGAGGTAGAGTTACTCGCAGAGGCAGCGAAACTGGCTCAAGAGGGGCTTACTCCCGCAGAATTGCAGCGTGCCAAAGCCAAACTGATCGGCCAAAAGAAGATTGCACGACAGGACTTGGGGAGTTATGCCCAGAGCACCAGCTTGGATGAGTTGTATGGAGTCGGGTATGCCAACTCCGACGGCGAGGATGCCAAGTTTGAAGCCGTCACACTCGAGGAAATCCGTGACGTGGCCGGTCGCTATCTGAGGTCTGAAGCGGCAGTGACGGCCATGATCCATCCGGAGAAGGATGCCGAATCGGACTCCGCCCTACCCGCCTGATCGCAAGTGGGTGATTCGTCTGGTCAGCCGCTGAACCTCTCGGAGCGAGATCAGCCCGCTTTGGACCTTCGCCCATCCCTCTTCACGCAACGATTTCCAGCCATGCTGGCTTGCCGCCAGACGAAGGGTACTCGTCTTCACCGGCTCGCTGAGCATGTCCGCTATCTGCTCCGTCAGGACAAAGAACTCGTAGATCGCCACCCGGCCACGATAACCCTTCTGGTTACATTCCACGCACCCCATCCCACGGAATGCCCGGACCTCCTCGAGGGGGATTCCAAGTGATTTCGCCATCTCCTCACGAACCGCGGCCGGGATATCAGGATCTGGCGAGATGCAATGCCGGCAAACACGCTGCGCCAAGCGCTGCGCAATACTGCAGACGAGCGAGGAACCGACAAGAAACGCATCGATCTTCATGTCCAGCAGGCGCGTGATCGCGCTGATGCTGTCATTGGTATGGAGAGTGGAGAAGACCAAGTGCCCGGTCTGGGCAGCCCGCACAGCGATTTCTGCCGTATCCGCGTCTCGAATCTCGCCAATCAGCACGACATCGGGATCATGCCGCAGGACTGAGCGCAGCCCGCTGGCAAAGGTCAACCCCACCTCGTCTCGGGTCTGGATCTGGACAATCCCCTCCAGTTGATACTCGACGGGATCTTCGATTGTGATGATCTTCCGTCCCTCGTCGTTCGCGTGCGCAAGGGCAGCATACAGCGTGGTGGTCTTTCCACTGCCAGTCGGCCCAGTGATGAGGACCATTCCCTGCGGGAGTTGGGTCAACTCCTGAATCAGGGCCTCCTGCCTGGGCTCCATCCCCAACTGGCTAAACTCCAAAGCGAGGCTTTGCCGGCCCAAAATGCGGAGACAGATGCCTTCACCGTGCTTGGAGGGAATCACCGAAATGCGAAGATCGTATTCCTCATTCTCGGTCTTCATGCTGATCCGACCGTCATGGGGAACACGTTTCTCCGCGATATTCAAGCCCGCCATGATCTTGAGTCGCGACACGATCGCACCATACAACTGCCGAAGACCCGCCGGCACAGGGACCGCCTGCAGCATGCCATCGATCCGGTATCGCAGCTTGATGGCTGAGTAGTACGGCTCAATGTGAATATCGGTCGCTTGCAGGCGCAAAGCTTCCTTGAGAATCTCGTCCACGAAGTGGGCTATGCTCGCGTCCACGTCCGCGCTTTCCCCCCCGGTCTTCACGTCAAAGACCGTCTCCTGGGTGGTATCGGAAAGACCTCGGTCTTCCCGGAGTTTCTGAACCGTCTGGGCACCGAGCCCGAACCGTTTCTTGACCACCGCATGGAGGCAGCTGGGTGTGGTCAAGAACGAGCGAATCTTTTTCCCCAGCAGAAGCCTGAGATTGCCCAGTTCAGCTTGCCGCGGCGGTTCGCTAAACGCGAGCCAAAGCCCATCTTGATCACTGCCCAAGGGAACGACGTGGTGGTTGAAAATCACCTTCATCGGCAGAAGTTCGAATGCCCCCAGCGGGTACTCGTACGTCACCACGTCCACAAACTCCAAATCATTGATCGCCGCCACCGCCCGATAGGTGTCCTCCTCGGAAGCGTAGCTCAAATCAATGATGGCAGCATGCTGGGGAATGTGCAGGCGTTTCTGCCGTCGACGCACCGCCTCCACCTGTCTCTCCGTCAGTTTTCCCTGTTGAAACAGGAGGTCGGCAACGTCTCTAGGAGTCTCTTCCATGCTGAATCGGGCGCAGGCCTACGTGGCCGGTATCACAACGCCCTTCTTGGCGTTGAATTCCAGCACGTTCGTCGCTCCCACAGAGTTCGTCAAGACAAGCTTCAAATCTTCGATGTTCTTGATGAAAAGATCACCCGCCACCCTGGCACCATTGGTATAAACCAGCAAACGATCCGCCACCCGAATGTAGGCGAGAAGGTTGCCTTGTGACGTTTGAATGTACCCCTGATAGGAAACTTCCACAGTCTTGGTCGGAGGTGGAGGTGCTGGCTGAAAGTAGAGCGTAAAAAACGGATTGGGCGCGTTGCTCTTCAAGACCGAATCGGTGAGGGCCTTAGACGTAAGCCATTGGTCAATGTACTCGGAGCTGACGGACGGACCGCCGGGGGAAGCCAGACTCCGGAGTTCACGCAGCGCAGGCATTCCTCCTCCCAAGTGCAGAGCCGAAGCCACCAACAGGAAGATCAATCCAGCCAGCAGTGCCAGGGAAAGCCAAAGGTTCTTCTCCAGAAGGGTGAACATGGCGTCTAACTCTCGGGGCGCGATGGGTTGAAAAACGAGTTGGTGGACGCAAGCACCCCGACAACCGTCACTTCCAGCTGAGCCTCCGCCGGACGTTCAGGCACACCCTTGCGGATCAGGATTTGGTCGATGAACAGGGCTGGCTTGTTGGTGAGGGAACCAAGGCCCACCATCTGCAACTCTTCACCTTGGAGCGGCAGAGCTGAGAGAAAAACCGCCAAACTCTCCATAGGCCCCACTAACTCCAGTCTCACCGGAAGTTGGATCAAGGATTCGATTCCCGGTGATGGCCACAACTGCCCTTGGTTCGGCAACTGGGTCATAGAGCGTAGAACCGTGACCCTGGAATGAAGCGCCGTCAGCCAAATCTGGCCGGCCATGTGAAGCCTGGGCCAAAGCCACACCGGATCCACAGTGTCCGCTGCGTATTCGGGAAGGCCGTTGGTGGCTCCCGGCTCGATAACGGCCTTTCGCTCCTGGGCCAGGGCTGCAAGTTGAGAGATCCGCTGCAGCCTCTCGTTTTGAAATTCGATCAGCCGAAATTGGGCTGCCATCTGTTCCTGCACCGGCTGGGGCCACTCGATGCGCTTGCGAATCAACTGCTCGGCGGTGGCAAGATTCGTGCCCACCATCTCCAGGGCGCTGGAGCGGGCCTCGTAATTCTCCAGGTCAATGCCAGCGACAGCCGTGGCGGACTCGTTGGTCGCCACCAGTTTATCCCAAAGCTGCGTCAAGGGCCTGTCCAAGGACCGCGCGCGTTGAGCCAAAGGCCTGAAAACGGCAAGGTAGTAGACCGCCAGCGCTAAAGTACCGAGGAGTACCACCGAAACCGTGCGCTGTCGTTGTGCATTTCCAGCCATGGTGCTCAGTAGTTGGTCTGCCCGGGCAGAGTTCGTTCCCCTTTGGCACGCGGCATGGCCCTCCCGGTTCGAGAATCCCGCGAGGAACGAGGCCGATCCGACCCAGCACCCCCATTCGCGGAACCGTCGTAGCCGGCCAACTCCATGGCCAAAGCGAAAACCTGGTTGGTGATTACAACCCTCGGATCCACCAAGTTCCGTTTCCGGTCAGGGGGAAGCGCATCCACTTTCGAGAAGAGGGGCGCCGTCCTCAATTCCCCCACCACCTGATTCAGGATCCTGCGGGTCGCCTCGCCACCTTGGACGATGCAAATCTCGGCGACGAATTCGCGGCGGGAAGCAGATGGGGGAGGGTTCGTGCTCACTCCAAAATCGGTGCCCGGGGGGGCACCTAGCACCGGCATCGTGGTTCCAGCAGCATAACTGTGACTGTCCCCGAAAACCACATACCAGCAATCGCGATTGGTGCGAAACTGGCTGGCTATGGAGAGTGCCTGCAAGGTCTCCACGGTCCTTCGCTGGAGGTTCATCACCGGACTAATTCGCGCGTATTTCGCATCCAAACGCCGCGACAGCATCTCCAGTCGCTTGGAAGCATCCAGTACAGCCTCCACCCCCTGAGAGAGCTCCCTCTTCCGCATGATCAGACTGGACTTCTGCCATGTTCCAATCGCCATCACCAAACCAGCCAAGCAAAGCGACGCCAGGACCGCCGTTTGCAGGCGCCTCCAAACACGATTACGACTGCGGGCCTGCCGCGCAGCCGCAGGCAAAAGCGAAAGTGCGCCGGGCTTGTCCTGCAGGTATTGCTGGGCAACCCCGTAGGCCAGCCAATAAGGGCTGAACTCTTCATCCGTACAACCGCTCATGGGAGATGGGCAGGTCTTGACCCCAGCGGGCCCCAGAGTGTTTACATACGCAATCAACCCGGGCTGCTGCGCCCCTCCCCCGCACAGGTACAAAGGGTAGGAGGTCAGATCGACCTCCAACTCGGGGTTATCCTCAGCCCACTCCCCCATGATCTGGCGAACCTGCCCAAACCAGCGTTTCACCGCATCCGTGAGCGGACCCGAGTTCTCCGCTGTGGAAAACAGGTCCTTGCTTCGCTTGAGATTCTCAGCAACCTCCAGAGAGCACTCATTCTGCCTGGAAATGACCTCGGTGAAGTGGTGACTCCCCGAAGCCAGGCTGGTGGCAAAGACCAGCTGGCCGGACCGAACCACCGCCACCGTCGTACTGTTGGCCCCCAGATCTACAATGACGGCTTCTCCGGGCCGGGCACTGAGATACTGAGCCGCCGAAGCCAATGCCTGGGCCCCACATGTCATCTCGCCAAACGCGGACTCTTCGCTTCCACTGTCTCCCGTGCGCAGGATCTCCGCCTGCATCGCAACATCAGAAGCACGGCATACAGTGAGCAGGCATGGGTTTGAGTATTGGGCGAAAGGCTTGAGTAGCACCCAATCCAACTGGAGAGGGGTGTCTGCCAAGCCCAGCAAACGCGCAGCTTCTGCCTCAGCCGTCTTGGCCAAATCCGCCTTGCCTCCCTGGGGCAGATCCACTATCTGCGTAATGCAACGGTGCTGGGCCACCACCAAACCAACCTGGTACGAAGTCAGTTGAGGCAACACCTTCTCAAGATGTTGTTGCAGGTCCTCAGGAGACTGAATCCCCTCCTGGATAACATCCACCCTATGCTGACGCAACACCCGCACCCGCCCATAACGGGACTCGGCTGTCAGTATTTTCAGGAACTCCGTTCCGTGGTCGATGACGAGGATTCTGCGTGTGACCAGAGAGGAGATGCCTTCAGAGAATAATGCCCGCTGGTTCGGCATCACTTCTTCTCTTCCTCCTTCTCCTTCGGCGGCTCGGGGGCTTCCGTTACTGCTTTCCCCGCCTCCAAAGGCTGATCGTAGGAAAGAAACTCACCGGTCTCCGACAGGAGAGTTGCCGTTACAAAAATGAGCAGGTACCGAGGCTTGTCCAAAGCGGTGCGGCGGCGGAAGGCTGCGCCGATGATCGGGAGGTTTCCAAGAACAGGAACGGACTCGACATAAGTAGTCTGTTGACGCTCCAGAACTCCGCCCATGGCTACGGTCTGGCCCGACCGCACCACCACGCGCGTTGCCAACTCCTGCATGCGCGATTCGGGAAGCTTGATGTCAAAGGTGCTGACCACCTTGCCTGTGTCATCCTTGTCCGTGATGGTGGCAAAGGTGACCAGCCTGACGTCCTGGTTCACTTCAGGGTTGAGCGCCAGGAAAATCGAGCGACCATCCCCACCAATGCTCGCCAGAACCTTCAGGGTCACCCCCGAAGTCACTTTGGCGGGCTTTCCAGCAGGTACCAGGGAGGAGTTTGATCGGCGGTCGGTGATCGTCTGCTTCACCGTATACTCCTCGTAGTAGTACTGGATCTTTCCGTCGCTGATCGTCGCGGGAAGGTTATTCACAACAGTCAGCCGTGGCGCGCTAAGAATGTGGCTCTCTCCATCCTGCTGAAGCGCGCTCAGGGTCACCGAGAGATTCTGGCGGCTCAAAACGCGTCCCCAACTCTCCTCCAATCCCAGACCCGGATTGAGCAACGCAAGTCCGGTGAAATCCTGGGGAGCCTGCGCACTTGCCAAGGCATCCTTTCCCGTTTCCCAGAGTGCTCCCAACTTGAGGAAGGACGACTGACTCACCGTGATGAACTTGGCTTCAATCAAAACCTGCTGAAGTGGCTTGTCAAAATCCCTGACGATATCGTCCATCACCTCCAGTTGCTCCCGGGTGCCCCGCGCCACAATGATGTTGCGCTCGTAATCGATGTAGTACTTCGCGCCAACGAAGAACGCCTTGATCGCACTTTCAATCGACGGCGCAGTCGGAGACATGTCATTCACAAATTTGGCCATCTTCTGCTGCTCCGAAACTGTTGTCACGTTGTTCACCGTGGTGGCCGTACGCAAAACCTCAGGCGGACCGAACTCAGCCGGTCTCACGAACCCATAACGCAACTTGTAAATGCGAGTCTCTTCCTGCACCTTCTTCGGATCCTTGGCATCCACGATCCAGATGAGTCCGTCGCCCACCTGAAACTGAATTTCCAAGTTCCTTGAGATATAGCGCAGAAACTCAGACAGCTTGACCTTCGCCAGATTCACGCTCAACTTCTGCTGGAAAGCAGGCAGAGCCTTGTCCGCGATGAAGTTGATGCCCTCCGCCTTGCCAACTTCGAAGATGATCGATTCCAGGGTTGCATTCTCAAGGCGAATCGTAATCTCCCGATCCAACAGCTTCGCCATAGCCCCCTGCTCCGACGGTGTTTCAAATACCACCCCGTCCCTTCGCTCCGTCTTGCCGAAACTGGGCGGTATGTAAGGAGTGGATAGAATTTGCTCGACCGCGTCGCGAACATCTTTGCGAGGCGGCAACCCGCGGTCTTTCTTCTCCTTCAGAATATCCACTAACGTCGGGTTGAACGTCGGGTTCTTCGCGTTCACCTCCCGAATCTTGTCCTCCATGGCCTGATCCCGCTTCATTTCCCTCTGCTTCTGCACCCACTTCAGCAACCGCTGAGTCGAAGGTTCTTGCGGATCAAGGGCACACAGGGCGTTGGCCTTGGACTCGGCCTCCTCCCAGCGCTGCTTGCTCGCCAACTCGAAGATCTCCTTGATCTCGGCGTCATAGACCGCGTTGTACTTGGGCGGAGGAGGCTGCTTCGCCTTGGCGTTCTTCTCCTTCTCGGGATCGGCCTTCGCGGTCTTCGCCGGCTTGACCCGGGTCCCGTCGTTATCGACCTGATAGCGCTGGCAGGACGTAAGACAAAGGAGGGCGCACAGCACCAAAAAGATGCCGCCGCCAGACCAACCGTTGCATTTGCCAGCCATTGTCATATCCTGACGCGTCAGCTAGTCCCGTCATTCATTGACTCCCAGACAAGTTGTCCGAGTTTTTCGAAGCCAAGTGTCTGAGACCCTTCTACTTCGGAGTTAACACCAGACATGTAGGCGAAACTGTCTCTCTGGTCGAGAAAATTCTTGCATATTCTGTTGTCTCCCTGAAGGTAAGCCAAGGCGCTACTCATCCATGGGCTCCCCCGGGCTGCGCGGCGTTTCCAAGCCCGTTCGAGTTATCAATTCGCAAAAAAACCGATACATGGCTAGGTTGACAATCACTAATGGGGAAGAAGCCGGTCTCATGCTGGAGCTCCAGGTCGGCAGAAACACGATCGGGAGAGCCGAAGACAACGATTTCTGCATTCCCGAGCCCTCCATTTCCTCCCACCACTGCGAATTGCAGGTGAGCGATTTCGGTATCCGATTCAGAGATCTGGGATCGACGAATGGTTCCTACGTCGATGGCGTCGCGGTGGGTGAGGTGGATTTAAGGGATGCACAAGTCTTGCGGCTGGGAACAGTGGATTTTCGGGTGGACGTTCCTCCGGTAACCATCGCCATCCCCGAGCTCCCCAGACCCGAAGAGCCCCCACCCGCCTTCACGGATGACGGAGAGCCCGCTTGCTGCCAGCATGTCGGGGTACTCGCCGCCTACCAGTGCCACCAGTGTCACCAAACCTATTGCACGGACTGCGTGAAACGCCTCCGTCTAGCTGGTGGTAAGGCCCGCGTTTTCTGTCCCGTCTGCAGCGGTGCATGCATGCTCATCGCCGCTGAAAGGGCACCTACCAAAGCCTCGCTAAGCGCAAAACTGCTGAAGACGCTTCGGTTGCCGTTCTGGAAATGATGGAGGCACAGTCAGAAACACTCCTCGGACCACCGACCTATTGGAACGGCTCCTTGGCAAGGGGTAGCGCCGGGCAAAGCTTATCCCCCGCTTCATGAGCGGTTGGTCCTGCCTAAAACGGTATTGGTGGATGCGTCGGCCGGATGGAAGAGCATCACAATTTCTCCCACCGTTGCGCATCGTTTGGACAGGCTCGAATCGCACTCGGGTGTAAGTTCCTCAACGCAGGCCGCCGCGTAGCCGAAAAAACACATGCGCTTTTGGGTTTAATTTTGAACTCTGGACGGTATTCTTGTTTTGTGAGTGAAGTCACACAGCTCTTGGAGCGGGCGGAACAGGGCGACCCGAAAGCCGCTGAGGAATTGCTGCCATTGGTTTATGAAGAACTGCGCAAGCTCGCCAAGGTCCGGATGGCCAGGGAAAAACCCGGGCACACCCTCCAGCCCACGGCACTGGTGCACGAAGCCTGGTTGAAGATCGCCGGTGAAGCCAACCCGCACTTTGCCAACCGCCGACATTTTTTCAAGGCGGCCGCCACCGCGATGCGGCAGATCCTCGTCGACAATGCCCGGCGAAAGCAGCGACTCAAACACGGTAGCGGCTTGGCTGGAGAGGAACTGCACGAGTCCAGAATCGCGATCTCTGCCCCCCCCGACGAACTGTTGGCCGTCAACGATGCCCTGGCCGCCCTCGCTCTGGAGGACCCTCAAGGCGCGGAGGTGGTGCGGATGCGTTACTTCGTCGGGATGATCGTGCCTGAGATTGCGGACGCCCTGAACCTGGCTCCCCGCACAGTGGATCGGCACTGGGCCTTCGCCCGGGCCTGGCTGAAGCGAACGATCCGGGCGGCCCTGTCCGGACCGCGCGGTCCTGCCTCGAAGATTTAGGTGATTCCGTGGCGTGATTCGCGTTCAGATCTCGCTTTGACAATGGTGTAGGGCCTGATGGGCCCCGGCGAAAACCATGTGAATCATGACGGAACAGGAAATCTTTTTCGAGGCACTTGAGCTTACCGAGGCGGAGCCGCGCGCCGCCTATATTCAGGGTGCCTGCGGTAAGGATGCGGTCCTCCAACGCAAGGTGGAGGAACTTCTCAAGGAGCATTTTTCCAACGACGGCCTCTTGGCGGGGCCGGCCGTGGAACCCGACCGGGCCAACACCGTCGAATCTCTCCACCAAGAAGGGTCAACAAGAAGGATAGGCCGCTACAAGTTGCTGGAGAAGATTGGCGAAGGGGGCATGGGTGAGGTCTGGATGGCGGAGGAGGAGAAACTGGCGAGCCGACGGGTGGCCCTCAAGCTGATCAAGCTGGGCATGGACACCCGGACTGTCATCGCCCGGTTTGAAACTGAGGGTCAGGCCTTGGCCCTGATGGACCATCCCTACATCGCCCGCGTATTCGATGCCGGCGCCACTGACACCGGACGGCCCTACTTAGTCATGGAACTGGTGCGCGGGATCAAGATCACTGAGTATTGCGACAACCACCGGCTCTCGACCCGTGATCGGCTCGAATTGTTTATCAAGGTGTGCCAGGCCATTCAGCACGCGCATCAGAAGGGCATTATTCACCGGGACCTCAAACCGTCGAATGTGCTAGTCACGCTCAACGATGGGGAGGCAGTCCCCAAACTCATTGACTTTGGCATCGCCAAGGCCATTGCGCAGAAGCTCACGGATAAGACCCTGTACACGGAATTTCAAGCCCTGCTGGGCACGCCCGCCTACATGAGTCCCGAGCAGGCGGACCTCAGCAGTCTGGATATCGACACGCGAAGCGACATTTACAGTCTGGGCGTGCTCCTCTACGAATTGATGGTGGGCCAACCTCCTTTCGATGCGGTGGAGATAATGCACGGGGGCTTCGAGGCAATGCGGCGCGTCATTCGGGAGAAGGACCCGATCAAGCCCTCGACCAAGCTTAACACCCTAAGCGCTGTTGCACTAACAACGACCGCTCACCGACGGCGAACGGACGCAGTGAAACTCACCCATCTCCTGCGGGGCGACTTGGACTGGATCGTAATGAAGTGCCTGGAGAAGGAGCGAAAGCAGCGTTACGAAACGGCCAACGGCTTGGCGATGGACGTCCGACGTTACCTTTCCAACGAGCCAGTCGTCGCTCGGCCGCACAGCATGGCCTACCGACTGGAGCGATTCGCGAGGCGCAACCAGCTCGCTTTGACCGCAACAGCCATCCTCAGCCTCCTGGTGATGTTCAGCGTGTCCGCCGTGCTCTTTCTGCAACACCGCGCCAACCAGAACTACCGGCAGCGCCTCTATGTTTCCGAGGTCAACCGCGCGGGGATCGCCTGGCAGGCTGGACAATCCTCCCAGATGCTCTCGCTGCTGGACAACTGCCCAGTCGATCTTCGAAGCTGGGAATGGAACTTCCTGCGTCAGCAGGTCCGACGCTGGAGTCCGAACGTTTATCTGGCCGCTACCAATCTCGAAGGTTCCGAGCTTTCCGTCGACGGGCGCCTGCTCGCGGTGGCTGCAGACCGCGTGATCCAGATCCGCGATTTTCCGTCTGGCCAACCGCGGCTTGCCATCCCCTTCACGGCCCAGTGGAATTCGCCCTTTGCCATCGCACCGCGCGGCGAACACCTAGCAACGCTCGCGGGCCCGGAAGGAACCCTCACGGTTTGGCACCTGCGCACCGGTGAACGCGTCGCAGAGATGAATCATGGCAGCGCCGGCCATGCGCTGGCTTGGTCAGCCGACGGCCAATGCGTAGCTTCCGGCGGGAACAACCAGAACATCCACATCTGGGATGCGAAAACCGGTCGCAAGCAACGAACCTATACGGCGCAGGGAGCAATACTCGGCCTGGCGTTTGCCCCCGATGACCAGACGCTAGCAGTGGGAACGAAAGGACGTGGTGTGCAAATACTGGATCTCGCCAAGGGTGCTGTCAAACAGACCCTGCGCACGCGGGGCCAAGGGCCTTCGCGGCTGAAATTCAGTCCCGACGGTCGGAAACTGGCGACGAGTAACGTCTCCTATGGAGGCTACGGAGCTGACAACCGGGTCTGGAGCTTGGAAGCAGAGGAAGGGTCTCTGGATGTCAGCCCGAGCGCGGACGCGGTTTGGTTCGCCTTCAGTTCCAACAGCAGCCAACTCGCCATCGCTGACCATCTTGGTATGATCCGGTTGTGGGACCTGGATCGACGAGCGGAAATCGAACGCTTTTCCGCGCACGTTGGTGCTATCAACGGGTTGCAATGGCTGCCGGATGGGCGGCTCTTTTCCTCTGGTGCCGACGGGGCGACGAGATTATGGAAAGTCCGAAATTCCGGGGTGACGCAGCTCAAAGGTTATCCAGCTTCGCTCCGCACCCTGGCGTTCAGTCCGAATGGCCGATGGTTGACGGCGGCGGGCATCGGACCGCAGGTGTTTGTCTGGGATGCAGCGGACGGGATGCTGGCGGGGAGTTATTCAAACCATCTTGGTAACGCCAATGCGGTTGCCTTCAGCCCTGACGGCAGCGTAGCCACGGCGGGCGGCGACCAAATGGTACGGGTGTGGGATCCAGTCACTCTGGAGTCTGTCTGGGCGAGCTCGCTCGCGCCGGCCGCAATGGCGTATTGGATCGCTTATAGCCCGGATGGTCGGCGGATTTACGCGGCCAGCAGACGGGGAACCCTCACGATCCTGGACGCGGCGACCGGCCAGCACCTCAACCTCATCACTGGGCTTGAAGAGAACGTGGACGGCCTCGCCGTCTCGCCGGACGGGAATCTGCTCGCGATCTGCCAAAAGGTGAAATTGAGTGTCTGGTTTGCCGATGGTTCCCGCGAACTCTGGACCGTTCCCGCCAACCCGGACCGCTGCGCCGCTTTCAGCCCGGATGGTAAGTGGATTGCAACCGGCGACCAGGATGGCAAAGTGAGTTTATGGGGGGTTGAATCGGCCGGGCGGGACCATCGGACCCTGCGTGGCCACGCAACGTCCGTCTCGGGAGTGGGTTTCCACCCGGACGGAAGACGGCTTGTGTCTTGTAGCAAAGACGGACTGGTCAAGATCTGGGATTGGGAGGCTGGTTTCGAGCTACTTACGCTGCCGGTCCCCGGTGGCGGCATCCTTTGGCACACAGCGTTTAGTCCCGACGGAAAAACAATCGCCGCTGCAGGGGGCGACGGTACCGTAACCCTCTGGCGGGTGGATTAGGCGCGCGAAGGCTCAAACCTGAAGAGCAACATGAATAGCTCGGACTACCGAGAAACGGAGTGGAGCGTGGAGCCTGAGATCGAGATGACGGACCTCACTCTTCTGGGGACTGAGGTTCTCTACGAACTGGCATTGGAGCTGGCTAACCGAGAAAATCTGGCGTGTTTCGAGACCTGCACAAAAGTAAAATGTCAGCATGTATGCCCGCCCGTAATGGTCCCTTTGCTGGTATATTGCTATGCTGCGGGTATTTATAGCTCTCAGGAAATCGAAGAGCTTTCCTTCAATCAGGAGAACCTCAAGCGGCTTTTCGGAGACAAATGGGTGCAAAACTACCAAATTCGCTGCTTCCGGCGTGAAAATCGGGGTTTGTTACGGAGCTGCCTGACAGGGCTCATCCATGAGGCGCTGGTCAGATCAGGAACCACGGCTCCATGCTCAGGACCGGCTGAACAGGCTTCTAAGGGGATGAAACCCGAGGCGTGGACCTGTGAACTGGAAGCAGAAGCGCGAATCCAGCTGGCAATTCTTTTTGACAGCATGGAACTGGATTCCTAGTGGCGGACACGCTCCCTCTCCTTCCAATTCGTGGCACTTTCCTCGCTGCTGAGGCATTTTCCGTTCTCCTACATCGTCCACCATCTCCTACTCTGAAAGATTTTTCGGAATCCGTGGCGTGATTTCGCACTGAATAACGCCTTGAAATGGCAAGACCAGAAACCGTTGCCGCTAGCCACGAGGCCCAGTTGCCCACGGTTTCAATCAAAGCAACCCAATACCCGATTGAGTGTAGAGGAATAAAAGCGTAGGAGCGAATCTATGGACAAAAAGCGAATCATGATTGTGGATGACGAAGTGCCCTTCACGCGCTTGTTGAAAATGAGTCTCGAACAGGGTGGCCGCTATGTAGTTCGGGTGGAAAACGATCCCTGCAGAGGGCTTCAAGCCGCGAACCAGTTCCTGCCGCACCTAGTCTTGATGGACGTGATGATGCCGGGAATCGACGGCGGCGCCTTGGCGGCACAGTTTAAGTCTGTCTCACACTTGCGGAATGTGCCGATCGTCTTTCTGACAGCCGCGGCCCGGCGGGATGAGGTACGAGCCCACCAGGGGGAAATCGGCGGCCTCCCCTTCTTGGCCAAGCCGGTGGACCTTAAGGAGCTCACCCAGTGCCTTCAGGAGAAGCTGGGGATCCAGAAACATGCTCAGGCTCAGTAACCCCGGGGAGTGTCATGACCGCCGGGCTCTATGACCCTGATGTCGAAACGCGAACCACGGCACCGACATGAAGGACTTGCCAAGCCCAGCAATCAGTCAGGAGGCTCCCCTCCGTCCTTGGGGAGAAGGGTTCTATCGCGCTTTGGCCCGGCCTGGAACAGCATTTCTGGTACTGGGAATTAGCGTAATCGCCACCGTGCTGGCCAGCCTGGCTGCCTGGCAGGAACTCCGTTCCCGCGACCAAGCAAGGTTCTTCACGCGGACCGAGCGGTTTCGGAACGACCTGGTGCAAGAAATGGATCGCCATGTCCGGCTGCTCAACGGTGCGCGGGCCCTGTGGGTGATCCATCCCCCCGTCGCCCATGATGAGTGGAGGGCTTACGTGGAGAACCTGGATCTATCCAACAGTGTTCCAGGTCTGCACGCCTTGGGATTCATCCAGCGAGTTCCCTCCGGCACCCTGTCTGATTTTCTGCATCAGGCCCGCCAGGACGTCTCGAGCAACCATGGCCTCGCCGATTTTCAGATTCACCCCCAAACCTCAAGCGACGAACACTTCGTGGTGAGATTTGTCGAGCCTCGAGACTCCAATCGATCAGCCTTGGGCTATGACATCGGCAGCGAGTCCAATCGGCGCCAGGCGGCCGAGACGGCACGGGATAGCGGCAGAGCCACGTTAACGCACGCGATCACCCTCGTGCAGGCCCCAAAAGCACCCGGCCTTCTTCTGCTCCTGCCGGTCTATTCGAATGGGGTCCAGGCCACGAACGCCGCGCTACAAAGGGGTGGCCTACTAGGATGGGTCTATGCCGCATTTGTGGTCGAGGACCTCTTGGCGCGGGTTCACGGTCTAGGCCATGCAGAGCTGGATGTCGAAGTCTTTGATGGCACTAGCCTACTGGCTGCCACGCCGCTTGCTAAGGGCCAGCTCCCTTATGGGGGGGGCGTGCCAAGCTCACGAGCTGTGCCTGAACGCGTCACTACTTTCGAATGCGCAAATCGTGTCTGGACAATCCGTTTCCGGCCGAGTCCGTCGTTTCACCGGACTTCCTGGTTCTCGGCCCCTGGCTTAGTCCCTGCCGCCGCGGTTGGTTTGTCCATCAGCATGCTCGTCTTTGGCATTGCACGATCGGTGGCCAGCACCAGGCAGCGCGCTCAGGCACTGGCCGATGACATGACCGCGCACCTTCGCCTTCAGGATCACGCCATGGCCTGCGCTAAGAACGGAATCTTCATCCTGGATGCAAGACTGGACAACTGCCCGATGATCTATGCCAATCCGGCGTTTCAGAGAATGACCGGCTATTCCGCGCAGAAACCTCCAGGTGACGACACCATGTGCGTCCTCCGGAACCTTGCTGGTCAGGCCGAAGTTCCTGGGTTGCCTGCGATCCTTCAAGCCGGTGATACAGACCGTACGATCGTGCGGGAATATCGCCGGGACGGCACCTCTTTCTGGGCGGACTTTCGGCTAATGCCGGTGCTCGACGAGAACGGGCAGAAAACCCATTACCTCGGCATAGTAGAAGATGTGACCGAACGTAAGCGTGCCGAAAAGCAACTGGCCAATACTGAAAGGCGCTATCATGAATTGGTCGACAACCTCGCCGTTGGTGTTTATCGAAACACGGGGGGCGAGCAGGGCCAGTTCCTCGAAGCGAATCCCGCCATTGTCGCTATGTTTGAGGCAACGTCGAAAGAGGAACTGCTGAGCCATAGCGTCATGGATCTCTATGTGGATCCTGCTAAGCGTAAAGAGTTCATTAAGAAGATCAGTCGCGTCGGTTACGTCAAGGACGAGGAGTTGGAGCTCAAGAGCCTGCGCGGGCGCAAGTTTTGGGCCGCCGTGACGGCTACAATGGAAACCAACGGACAGGGAGCAACCTTCCTGGACGGCGTTGTTGTGGACATTACCAGGCGCAAGGAGGCCGAAGCCGCGCTACGGGAGAGCCAGGAGCGCTTTGCCCTGGCGGTACAAGGAACGAACGATGGAATCTGGGACTGGAACGTCATCACCAACGAAGTGTACTTCTCGCCGCGCTGGAAGAGCATGCTCGGCTACGAGGAGCATGAGATCGGGAACACTTTTGCTGAGTGGGAACGCCTGCTGCATCCCGAAGACCTCGCGCGCGCTTGGGGAGCCATCGAAGCCTACTTCTCGGGTCAAAGCCCTGCGTACGAACTCGAGCACCGTCTGCGCCACAAGGATGGAAGCTATCGTTGGATCCTCGCCCGTGGCTTTGCCTTGCGGGATGCCGAAGGCAAGCCACTCCGCATGGCAGGCTCCCACTTAGACCTCACCGGCCGTAAGCAGGCGGAGGGACAATTGCGAGCAGCCTATGCGGAGCTGGAGCGCAGCCAAGAGACCCTGAAGGAGACCATCAGGCAACTCCGAGCGTCGCATGAAGAATTGCTACAAACCCAGTGTCAATTGATCCAGGCCGCCAAAATGGAGTGCATCGGCACGCTCGCAGCCGGAGTCGCACACGAAGTCAAGAATCCACTGCAGACCATCCTCATCGGGTTGGACTACGTGGGGGGTTGCCTGAGAGAACCAGGCGAGAACGTCGCAACGGCCCTGACCGATATGCGAGATGCTGTGCGACGCGCCGATGCCATTGTCAAGGAACTCTTGCAGCTATCAAGGGATACTGCCTTTGAACTCCATGAGGGTGATCTCAATGAGATCGTGGAACGGTGTTTGCGGCTTTTGAACTCCGAGCTGCTTGGGACCGGGGCCAACGTCGTGTGTCGTTTAGAGTCCGGTCTTCCTCTAGTACGGATGGACGCCCGTAAGATGGAGCAAGTCTTCCTCAATCTCTGCATCAACGCCCTCCAGGCCATGTCCCAACACGGCTCCCTATTGATCACGACCCGGTCAGGGCGTCTCCAAGAAGACCTTCACGTAAATGGAGCCGTAGCCGAGCAGTTCCGTCCCGGCGAGCGAATCGTCGTGGCCGAGGTCCAGGATAACGGCCCCGGAATTGCCCAAGAGCACCTGGCTCGGATCTTTGATCCCTTCTTCACCACAAAGTCTGCTGGCCAGGGGACAGGCTTGGGATTGTCGGTTGTTAAGAAAATCATTCAGATGCATGGGGGAGCGATCGATGTATGCAATGCTCGTGAGGGCGGCGTCGTAGTGACTCTCGCCCTCCGAGTGTAGGGAAAGAGTGACCTGGAGCGGGTGCCGACTGCGCCGGGCCGGCGCCCGCTCTTCTGATTCGATCCACACCCGGCGTCGAGGGACCAACTTTTACTCTACCGCAACCACAGCGCGGCGTTCCGTGCGCAGGAAGGGTGGGAGCTTGAGGTACGTCTCTGTGGTGCGCTTTTCCCAGCAAAACGAATTCCAGGGCTATTGGAAACAGAAGGAGGGTAATACAAGGTTTCTAAGCGCAGCACGTGCTCACGAGAACGTTTGGACTTAAGTTTCCACCATCCCTCCCTACCGGAGTCGCTTCCCCCCACTAGGCCGAAGCTATCCTCGCATTTTCGCAAGATGAAGATTAACATTGGCCATGCTGAATTTGTTCAGTCTAGCCAAACTAGCTTATGAACACCCTGAAGCTGAAGACCTGCGGGTGGCCGAGTTTGCCGTAGGGGGCAAGTGGTTCCCTTTCAACTCGCGTCCTGGCATCATGGGAGTAGTTAATCTCTCCTCCGACTCCTGGTACCGCGAGAGCGTATGCCTTACGGCGGATGCTGCCGTGCGACGAGGCCTTCTCTTGAAGGCCCAAGGGGCGGACTTGGTGGATGTTGGGGCTGAATCCACCCTAGCTCACGCGGCGAGGGTCGACGATGCGCTCCAGGCGAGTTCCCTGGTTCCGGTCGTCGCCGGACTGGCAAGTCAAGGCGTCATCGTCTCCGTGGAAACCTACCATCTCACCGTCGCTCGAGCGTGTCTCGAGGCTGGGGCGGCGGTCTTGAACCTGACCGGAACGGAACATGCCTCCGAAATGTATGCACTGGCAGCTGAACACCAAGCCGCTGTGATCCTGTGCTATGTCCAGGGACGAAACGTACGTGAAGTGGAGGAGTTCAGCTTCAGTGCGGATCCCGTCGCACTGATGTATGAACACTTTGCGCGCCAGATCGAGGCCGCATCACGTCAAGGGGTCTCCCGGATCATCATCGATCCAGGACTGGGCTTCTACTATCGAAACCTGCAGGACAGCTCAACCCGGGTGCGACACCAGATGAATGTGTTCCTCAACACGTTCCGACTTCGAAAACTCGGCTACCCCACTTGCCACGCCCTTCCTCACGCGTTCGAGTTCTTTGGTGAGGAAGTGCGATGCGCGGAACCCTTCTTTGCTGTCCTCGCGGCGATGGGCAAAACGGACCTATTCCGAACCCACGAGGTCCCCCGCGTCCGCGCGGTGTTGAATACCATGCAGACCTTGGGACCCGCTTGAAAGCCTCTACCACGATGGAGAACCCTCGGCCAATCCGCAGGGTTGAGTCCAGATGGAGGTGGGAGTCCCAATCACTCCAGCAAATCCTGGGGCGAACTCAACCGTCCTTGGATCATTCTCACGATTGGTAGCGCACGTGAAATAGCGTTTTCGTCCGTTTGCCCCGTGAATGATTCCAGTTCCAGGTGCACCACCCCGAATGCGTCTCCGTTCTTGTCGTGAATCGGCATCGCCACCCGCATCCGTCCCTGAGATTTCCCTGCGTGAGGCAGATCCTTCTTTTGTGTATCCAGCTCCCCCTGAGTCGCGGCCTGGCCCAACTGGTTCTCGTCCGTACTGGCCACCACGTGCAACTCGGAACGCTTTGGGGTGGTGGCAAGAACCCGGATCCCGAGAATCCGAGGGTACTTCTTCATCACGTCCTTCACCAGGGTCTTGGCAAGAATGTCGCGGGGGTCGTACTCGATCTTGAGGTCCGTGAAGTAACTCACAGAATCCGACTTGGTCCAAAATGCAATCTTGCCTTCCGAAAAGGACCCATCCGTCAGGTCAGGAATGGCCTGCTTTCCGTTCAGGGATAATTTGAACCGATTACCCTTACATTCGACCCCCAGTTCATGCCAAACGCCCTTAGGGATCTCGATATCCGGGCCGATGGGACGATCCCGCCGCCCTTCGCTCACCCGATAGAAGCGGAATGTGTTTCCCAGCGAACTGGCCCGCACGACGTAGTAGTTCCTCTCGTCTTGGAGCCGGAAAGCAATGCCCGCCATCTGCTCGATCCCGCCTGCCACAGCCTTGAACCGGACACTCAGTCTGAAGTCCCGGAAAACCTCATCCTCATAAACCAGCATCGGAAACCGCTCGTCTTCAGGATCGCGAGAGGTCTGCGCCACAACGGCCTTGCGTGCTACGGAGGGAGCGTTCGGGTTCAGGGGAGCGAAAGCCGAAGGGACATCCTCTTGCAAGATCAACCACTCGCCCGGCTTGCCAGTACCACTCAGTACCGAGCGAAAACCGGCAGGCATGCTGCCCACCGGATCCTTCGCGAAGTCAAAAGTCCTCTCCACACCCCGGACCGACACCAGAAGCACCCCTGCCGCCAAGAAGCTCACGGTCTTCGAGATCATAAGATCAAAGCATCGCAACAAACTTAACCCGACCGCTCTCGCGGTGAGCATCCCTTGAAGAGCAGATTAGCCACCGGATCCGGTGGTGCAAATCGAATCTCACTGCTGCCAGATCATTTCGTGCACCGTTTTGCCTGCCGGGATGAATGGCAGAACGTGCTCCGTGTACGGCGTGATGACATCCAGAAGGTACGGTTCCTTCGATTCCAGCATCCGTTCCATCGCCGCCCGCAGGTCTCGCTTGAAGATGACCCGTTCGCTGAGCACGTTGAAGGCCTTGGCCACACCCACGTAATCCGGGTAGATCTCCTGCATTCGTTCGGGATTGCCCAAATAAGTGTGTCCTCGGTTCCCCTTGTAGAACCGGTCTTCCCACTGAACAACCATACCCAGATGCTGGTTGTTCAGGATGACGGCCTTCACGGCGATCTTCTCAATGCATGCCGTGGCCAATTCCTGCACGTTCATCAGGAAGGAACCATCGCCATCGATGTCCACAACCTGACGATCTGGAAATGCCACCTTGGCTCCCAAAGCCGCGGGAAAACCGAAACCCATGGACCCCAGACCTGCGCTCGTAATGAACTGGCGCGGATGAACATACTGATAGAACTGCCCGGCCCACATCTGATGTTGTCCGACGCCAGTGGTAATGATGGCCTCGCCTCGGGTGAGCTCATGTAGCATCGCGATGGCATGCTGGGGCAAGATCACCTGGGAAGCATCCCCTCCCATGAAATTCTGAACGTGCTTCGACTGAAGCACCTCGTCCGTCACCTGGTACTTCAGCGGGGCCTTCACTTTCCACTCCGTAACTCGCTGAACCCAGGCTTCGGGTGCCTTCCGAATAGGACGATCCTTTAGCAACTGGTTCATGCGTTGCAGGGCATACTTCACGTCGCTGATGATGGCCAGGTTCGCTTTGCGGTTCTTGTTGATCTCGGATGGGTCGATATCCACATGCACGATGGTCCCGTGCTCGCAGAATTTGTCCACCTTGCCCGTCACACGATCATCGAACCGAACGCCAAAGGCGAGTAGCACATCGGCCTCACTGACCGCCCAATTCGCATAGGCCGAACCGTGCATTCCCAGCCACTTCAGCGAAAGAGGATGCGTTTCGGGAAAAACACCGCAACCCATGAGGGTGGTCGCGACCGGAATCCGAAGCAGTTCGGCAAAGCGCCTCAGTTCGGCAGAAGCCCCGCCCGTGACAACTCCTCCGCCCACGTACAAAACAGGCCTTTCCGATTTCTCAATCAGTCGCAGAACCTCTTGCAGTTCCTCGTCGCTCGCAGTCCGGTTAGGTTCATAGCCACGCAAATCCACCTTGGACGGGTACGCTGGCGAGCCCCGCTGCTGTTGGATATTCTTCGGCACATCGACCAACACGGGACCCGGCCGGCCTGTGCTCGCGATGTAAAAGGCCTCTTTGATAATCCGTGGGAGGTCCTCCAGTTTCGTAACCAAATAGCTGTGCTTGACCACCGGAAGAGTCATTCCGTAGATATCGGTCTCTTGGAACGCCCCTTTGCCAATCATATGGTGCGGCACCTGCCCCGTGATCGCCACCAATGGCACTGAGTCCATATAGGCATCCGCAATGCCTGTCACAAGATTGGTGGCCCCTGGCCCGCTGGTCGCCATGCAGACCCCCACCTTCCCAGAAGCGCGCGCGTAGCCCTCAGCCGCAAACACACCCCCCTGCTCGTGCCTCGGAAGATACGTCCGGATCAGCTTGGATTTGGTCAGGGCCTGGTGGATCTCCATGCTGGCCCCCCCAGGATAGGCGAAGATCACCTCCACTCCCTCCCGCTCGAGGCATTTCACCAACACCTCACTCCCAAGCATCGGCTGATCGCCTGCTCCCGGTGATCCAGAAACTGCGGCTGGTTTCTTTTTCGTTTGTCGTTTCGCTGTTTTTCTCATGGCTTTGCTCACTGTTGGCCTGGCCAGTCGAGGCATAAAAAAAACCCACGACCGTTGCCAGCCGTGGGTTGACTTGTCAAATTCCTTCTAGCTTCGACAAGCCCCCTCGGCATCGCCACCTACGACGACTACCAGTACCAGGACTTGTCGAATCGATTTCATTAACGAATGCATTTTGCCCCCTGAGCCTCTCACGGTCAAGCACACATTTCGGCATCAGACGTACAGGCTCCCCTGGAGATCGCGGACAACGACACTCATGAATGGGTACCTTTTCTCCGGTTCCCGCTCCAAGCACTTGAGCAGAATCCGTTCCAACGCGACCGGTATGTCCGGGTTGACCTCACGGGGTGATAGAAAATCAATACTGCGGTCCAACTGGCGCCGCAGGACTTCATCCGGATTGTCGCCAGGGAACGGTTTGCGGAAGGTGAGCAGCTCGTAAGCCGAAGCCCCGAAAGCGAAGATGTCCGCCCGATGATCCACCGGCTCGCGAAGTAGTTGCTCCGGTGCCATATACGCTGGAGTTCCAGGGTTTTTCGACAGCTTCCGGGCGAATTCAGGGCGGGGCAGGGCCAGATCAAAATCCACCAGGCGGACACTCCCGTTCCGCGTCACCATGATGTTTTCAGGCTTGAAATCAAGGTGCATGAAACCCTTCTCATGCACATGCTCCAAGGCAACGGCCATATCGATCACAATGTTTCCCATCAACTCGGACAGGATCGGATCGCTTCGTCCCATTAACAGCTTCAGGTTCGATCCCTCCACATACTCCATGAGAAGATAATGGGTTCCCTCGATCTTCCCATGGCTGTGGTAGGTAATGATGAACTCGTGATCGTGAACCTTGGACAACACCTCACAGCCGGTGGTGAACCTGCGTTTTGCGGTGAAATCAAAACGGTGAGCGGAATGCAGCGCCCGCAAGGCATAGCTGATCTTGTGCTGATCGGTCGCCAGCCAAATGTCTGCCATCCCCCCACTGTTAATCAACTCCTGGAGGCAATAGGGTCCGAACGGGCCCGGCTGCAGCCGTCCCTCTTCACCAGCGTCGCTCTTGCCAAAACCAAACATGGTCTCACTCGGACACCGCATTCTTACCATGTCAGTGTACCACCCGCCAAAGCTTTTCGCTATTTTGCCGAGACCAGTTTTTGGAACTCAGGAAGGGCCCTGAGCGAGGCAAAACGGTTGTCACCCGCCGCCGTGGCTTGCAGGTTGGCAGCCTTTGGATCGGCCGCCAAACGCCGGTTGCTGAGCTGCAGCGCCGTACGGAGGGAAGTAATAGCTTCCTGGCTCTTGCCCAAGGCCGACTGGGCGGCAGCGAGGTCGTACCACACCTCGGGATTCTCGGGTACAAAGGCCAGAAGGCGGCGCAGGGAAGGTTCGACTTTGCCGTATTGCCCCAGTTGCGCATAGGCATTCGCCACCGAGAGCAAAGCGGTTGGCTCTGCGTTCGTGCGCTGGACCAACTCGTCCAGGATCTGGTAGGCCGCCCCTGTGCGCTGCACCTGCAGGTAGGCACTGACCAGGTTGAAAGCCGCCTGCACGTTGTTCGTATTGGTCCGGTACTGCAACTCGAGCTGGCTCATCTGAGACTGGAGCTGGTTAATTCCCATGGTCCCCTGCTTCAGCTGCCTCAGTTGGTCCACCAAACTCGCCGTGAACAGACTCTCCGTATCCAGCCGTCCGCAGGTCTCAGCCACCAGGATCGCATCGTCCAAACGCCCCTGCCCCGCCAGCAGCGTGGCATAACGGCTCACGGTCTCCGGGCTATATGGACAGAAGGCGAACGCCTGTTTGAAGGCAAAGTCGGCCTCTTTGATCAGCCGACTCCGTTCCGCGGGGGACTTGGAGTCGTTGATGCGCCAAGCATACAGACCAGCGATGGAATTGCGAAGCTTGGAAAAGGCCTTCTGGGCGTCGTTATCCCGCACAAATTTCGGATCGCCTTTGTAGCCGGTGAGATCGCCAGAGCGATAGACGCGATCAGCAAAATCGCAGATCTCTTTCACGGGGGTGTCGTAAGTGATCCATTTCCCAAGCAACCGCTCCGAGTACTGGCTCCAGAATTCGTGGTCGCGATTGAGCATTTCCTCCGTCATCTCCTTCACCGGTTGCCGGTTGATCTTCATGATGATCCCAAAAGGAGTCAGGTAGGGATACATCCACTCCAATGGGAAGCTCTCTTCCACAAAGAACTCATTATCGGGGTTCTCATCAAAAATCACTTTCGTCAAGAGACCATTGATCGCCATGACCGCCACTTGTCCCGCCACCTGCACCCGGCCATCCGGAGCAAAGCTGACGAGTTCCCCCGGCCGGATCTGCTTGGGTTCGTTCGGAAACTGGCTGTCGTGGTACAAACGTTTCTGCGCATCCAGGATATACTCCTGAAACGCCTTTTGAGAATCATCCACCGAGGGCGTCTGGATCTCCTTAGGCGGATACACTCCCTCACGGCGACGGCGTGCTTCGACCTTGCTCCCCATGTCGAGAATCCAGCTGTCCACGGGATTAAAGACGTTGGTCAGGCTGCCAATCACCTTGGACAGAGTATTGGATTTATGCGGCAGACCCCGCGCCTTCTTCTCGTACTCCTCCTTTCCGAGAGCCACGTTCTGAAAGTAGCCGATCATGTCACGGAAGAACGGGGGATCAATCTGGGTGCTGCGATTGTAGTGGGCCCGGATGTAATTCAGATAAGTCCCGTCCGCGAGCGCGTTTTGCGTGATGATGTAGACATCGCGCCGGTCAAACTTCGGATCCCGCCGATGCTCAGGCTTGATGAAGCTCTCGGCAAAGATCATGTAAGTCGGGCAAAAACGCCCCGGGTCTGTACCTCCGAAAAGGATCGCGTCTTTGGTCATCTCGGGATACAAATTGTAGGGAGGCGTGAACATGTCATGGCCAAACCAGTAGCCGAACAAGTGCCCGCGTTGTTCGTTCTCCGCCAAGTGCGACAAGGGAGCGTAGAGTGGCGCCAGGGAGAAGACAGCCACCACACAATAGAAGTTCATACGCACGCGCTGGACCAAAATCGCCCCCATGAAGAGGAGGCAAACGAGCAGAAGGAACAGGGCTGCATAAATCGAGTAGTTTTGCGCCGTGAAATAGCCGTCACTGAGCACCTTCCCCAAGCCATGGAAGAAGAGACTGACGCCGGTCTGCTCTGAACGCGGATCCATGTAGACCGAGTAAACGCTCGCCACCAGGTGATAAAGAGCCATGGCCGAGGCCACCGCCGAACCGTACAACGTCCAGGTCCGGATTCGCTGATAGTGGAGGGACATCATCGCGCCGATCAGGGTGATCCCATATCCCATGAACATGGCAAGCGTCACATGGGAAGCGGTGAAGAAGACCTTGGTGAGATCCCTGCTCTGGCGGTCCGTTTGCGGATTGAGCAGGATCAGAAGTAGGAACGCCAGACAGGCATAGATCGCGGTGTTTCCGATAATCCAGGCCCGCTCGCGCTGCTGCATTTTACGGAAGAAAAAGAAGGGCACAATGGCCATCAGCAATAGAACCACGTGGAACTCCTCCACGGCCCCTTCAAAATACATCTTCACTTGGAGGACAAACTTCAGCGGATCGGTAAACAGATTCGTGGGGTTGGTTTTTTCGTACTGGCCCCGGGTAAAGGCGTGGATGAATCCATCAAACGTTCTAGGATAACCCCAGTTCATGGGGGGATTGGTGGCCGAGGTCAGAGGCATGTAGAAATAGAAGGCCGCACCAATCAACCAGGCCGCAAGCAGCACAAGCACCGTCTTCCACTCCGACAGGATCCCCTTGGTCTGAACCGCGAGGTACACAAAGGCCACAATAGAGCCTATCCCCACCAGGTTGTAGATCATGTAGAGCGGGAAGTTGTTGTCGAACGAAGTGATGATCCCCAAACTCTTGCAGATCAATCCCAGGAGGTATGCGATTCCGTTCCCCAAGAAAAGGTCCCGGCCCAGCTTGGGATGAGCGGCAGCGATAGCCACCTCCATTCCCATGGCGGCCACGATGAGCGTCTGGTGATTGTTGAAGCAGATGCCGAAAAGGAAGAAAGCTCCGTACAGGTACCACCTCTGGTGGGGCGCGTACATCCACCGCAAAAGGCAGATCAAAACTCCCATCAAGGAAAGGACGCTGAGACAGTACACTTCCACAATAATCGCCTGACTCCACATGAATCCGTTGAAACCAAGGAGGATGGCCGCGGCAAAACCCGAGACCATGCACAGAGCGTTCTCCCAACGTCGTTCGATCGAGCGCAAATCCTCGATGCTCTCAAGAATCATGCTGCTGCCCCGGGAGACCAGCATACCCAGGAGCCCGCTCGCCAACGCAGCCGACACCGCTGACGAAACCGCCACCCTCCACGCAATATTGGAGAAAGGGAGGATCACGGTGAAAAGCCAGGAGTAGAGCGTCCAGATCGGATAGCCCGGAGCATGCGGGACGGCGGCATACATCGAACCCACCGCGAGCTCTCCGCTATCCTGAAGCGTCAAATCAGGGGCCAGCGTGAGCAGATACCCCACCAGAACCACGAGAGTCGTCGTCGCAAAGGTGATCCAGTCGATCGGACGGAACAGCGGCACGACCCGCTCCGAGACAGCAGCCGCTGGGCCACCGAGTGCCGCTCCCCGGGAATCCTTCCCGGTTCTTCCTTTATCATTAGTCATGGCGAATCAAGGCAAAAAGTTCGTTCCCTGAACGGGAAGAAAGGTGATAGTTGAAGGGAGGCACCGACCGTTTGTCCACACCAATCTAGGGCCTTCCCAGGCATTCTGAAAGCTGTGAAGTGCGGACGGGAAGTAAGCGCCGTAGAATTGGTTGCTGAGGGTGGCGGATGTCATGGCCATGGTGATCGGGCTAGGGTGAAAGTACGTCAAGGACATCGACTTGGGCAAAAACAGGAGTAGGGAGAGCATCAGAGCAGAGACCGCCGGGGCCATCCCTCTCCAGGAGAGCGGCCAGGATTGAGCACCCTCGCCCGCAAAAGGACCACGGGCACTCTGCTCAAGAGTGCGGCGAATCCTGGGAGACGGTCGGCGAGGCTGCCAGCCACGAAGCTGGCTCTCCATTTCGATCCAGTTGCTCATATGCATTTCCTTTCAAAGCAGCACGAAGTTTTTCCATGCCGTAACGATAGCGCCCAGCCACGGTATTCGGTGACACCTCAAGCAGGGCCCCAATTTCGTCGTAAGTCATTTCATGCCAAATTTTTAGCACAATAACTTCTCTTTGTTCCGATGGCAGCGAAGGCAGAAGCCTCATGGCATCCTCCTCAGCACTGCACCGATTCTCTGGCTTCTCGAACCACCGTGCAGATTCCAATTCCCGCCAGGCCCGGCGCCACAAACCCCTACGGAAATTCAGAGCGCGATTGCGGAATGCCCTCAGCAGATAGTGTCGAGGTTCGGAAGGTTGGGTACCTCCACGCAGCACCGCCAGGAAAGTGTCCTGGAGCACGTCTTCCGCCTCCGAATGGCTCAACCCCAAGGCCCTCCCGTACAAGACAATCTCGGAACAGCAGGTCTCGTACAGAGCCTCACACCAATGTCGGGATTGAGCCTCAGGAGCTTTCATTCACTCACACGATAGACACCGGCAAAACCAATCCTGTATACGAAAATTGCCTATCCCTGGCACCCAGGACAAACACCAAAGAACTCCAACCGATGGGTCACCACCTTGAATCCGTTCTTCTCCGCAATCCGGTTTTCGAGGTCGGGTGGAAAACAGTCCTCAATCTCCACCACCGCCGCGCAAGAAGTGCAGATCAGATGGTGATGATGACCATCGTCCCCGTCCTGGAGGTACTCGTATCGCGCTGTCCCATCCCCGAAATCGAAGCGTTTTACCAACCCCATCTCCTCCAATAAGTGCACGGATCGGTAGATGGTGGCAAGATCGCAGGAGATACTCTTGATACCAGCCTGTATGTCCTTAATGGTCAATGGATTACGTCTCTCTTCCAACAGCCGTAGCACGGCCTGGCGTGGCACGGTTACCTTGCGGGACCTTCTCCTCAGATGATCTGCCAGATCCGTAACGCCACCCTTTCTCTCCCGGTGCTGGTGCTCCGCTCCCATAGGTGTAGTTAGGCTCTCGTGCGAAGCCGACTCATCACTAAGGTTACCATGAACAGGGCCACCGCCGCCAGCACGATCGACGGACCGCATGGCAGGTCGAAGCGATAAGAAACAAGTACCCCAGTCAGCCCTGCAAACGCACCCGCCAGCACGCTCCCCAGAATCTGCGCTCGAAGGCTACGGCTCACATTCCTGGCTGCCGCAGGAGGAACCACCAGCAGTGAAGTGACAAGAATGATCCCCAGCAGCCGGACCGAAAGCGCCACCGTTAGGGTGAGCACCACAACAAAAAGGTAATTCCAAGCTTTGACGGAGATTCCAGAGACGTGGGCAAGTTCCTCCTGGAGTGTAAGTAGCGTCAACTGGTTCAGGCGCAAGAAAATGCCGAGAAAAGACAACCCAAAAAGAAGGCCTGCCAGCATCAAGTCGTTCGTTCCTACCGCCAGGATATCGCCGAAAAGGATGCGATGGATATCTGCCCGACTCGCCCGTTGAACGCTCAGAAGAATGACCCCCAAAGATACGCTCCCGGAAAGGAGCAAGGCCATCAAGGTGTCAAGCGGCATCTCACTCTTTTCCTTCAACCACATCAGGGCCATAGCGACCAGCAAACCGACCGCCAAGATCGGTATGGTTGCGTCCGCCAATCCCAGCCAAAACCCTACCGCAAGTCCCAACAGACTACCGTGAGCGATAGTCTCGCTAAAGAAAGACATGCGCCGCGCGGTCACGAAGACTCCCAACAGGGCACAAAGTGGCCCCAACAGCAGCGCGGCCAGCAACGCCCGAACCATGTAGGCTTCAATGGGCATGGTGGTGATGGTGGTAAGGAGTCACGTGAATGCCGTAGGCTTCGCGTAAAGAGTCCGCATTGAGCACTGATTCTGGCGGACCTTCGCAGCAAATCCGCCGGTTCAGCGCGTAAACCCAAGATGCATAGCGGAACACCATCCCGAGGTCGTGGGATACCAAAACCACGGTCATACGGCGCTTTCGGTGAATCGCTGCGATCAACTCATAGAAGGTCTTCTCTCCGGGAGTGTCCACACCGGCAGTAGGTTCGTCGAGCAGGAGCAATTCGGGCTGTCGGAGCAGGCTGAAGCCAATCAGGACCCGCTGCAGCTGGCCGCCAGATAGCTTTGCCAAGGGGAGCCCAAGTAGAGCCTCGAGGCCAAGGTCCGGAACCGTTTCCAGGATGGACTGATCCAAGGAAGATCTACTGCGCCAAAACCAGTTTCCAGCCCCCGGTAGGCGAAGCGCCAGGAACTCCCTTACGCTCAGTACGAACGACCTGTCCAACTGGAGCCGTTGGGGCACGTACCCGATGCGGGGAAGCGCATGGCGAATGTTCGGCTTGCCAAAAAGGAGCACTTCTCCGGAATCCGGACGGCTGAGACCCAAGAGAGCCCGAAGCAAAGTCGTTTTGCCGGAACCATTTGGGCCTATGAGGGCAACGATGCGGCCCGAGGGAACGCGGAACGAAACGTCTTCCAATACCGTGCGGCCATCAAAAGACAGGGTTAGCCCCTTGGTCTCCACCACCGAGGCTTCCTCCACATCGAGTGGCAGGCTCATGGGGTCCCCAACTCTCGCTGGAGCGTTTGCAGCACTCCGCGCAGCGCCAGCTCATAGGCGTCTCTCCCCAAAGTGCCCGCCTCCAAGGTATCGAGGACAACCACTCTGGTGCCGGTGTCGCTTGAAAGCTGCCGGGTGACCCGCGCGGGGGTGTTGGGCTCTGTAAAGAGGACTTTGACGGATGTATCCCTCATGGTCCTCATCAGCTCCCCCAAATGCCTGGGAGAGGGCTCCACATCGGGAATCTCCCGCACCACCCCCACCTGCCTCAGTTGGTAACGACGAACCAGATAGGGGTAGGCGTCGTGCAGCGTGACGAAAGGCACTTTCCGAATCGGTGCCGTCGCCTCCGCCATCTCCCGATCCAGAGCCAGCAACCGTTGCACCAAGGCCGTGCCGTTGGAGTGATAGGCCCAAGCTGCCGGGGGATGAACTCGCTCCAAGACAGCAACGATGTTGGACACCGCCCCCGCCATGTACTGCGGGTCGAGCCAAACATGGGCATTCCAATCTCCCCCGTGCCCATGGCCGTGTTCAGCTCCGCCTTCTTCTCCGTGGGATTCCCCCACCCCGCGACGGCTGGGGATCAACTCCGATTGGGGGATCCCGGAAGCCAACTCGACCAATTGGGCCCTTTTCGCAGCGCCGGAGGCTGCCAAGGAACGTTCCATCCAAGACTCCAAGCCCAAGCCATTCAGAATGATCACGTCGGCAGAAGCCAACCGCTTCAAGTCACGTGGAGCCAGATCGAATTCGTGGACCCCAACCTTCCCTGGGGCCAGGTTCTCCACCTTGGCATAGTCGCCTGCCACCCCGGCAGCAAGGGAGTAGGCGGGCAAAAAGGTCGTCAGAACCAATGGCTTTTTTTCTGCCGCAATACTGGAGAAGCACCAGAAATGGGCAAAAAGCAACGTCAAGGTGGAAGACCAAGATCCGAGGAATCGGATCCACGAATGGCTCTGAATGTTTCTGCAAATCATTTGCATTACTCTTGCAGAAGAAACCCGTCATGACAAGTCATGACGGGAAAGCTGGCTACTTCATGAGGAGCATTTGACGCGCCCGCTTCACGGACTGCGTCATCTGCCGCTGGTAATGTGCGGGGAGGCCCGTGTACTTCCGGGGCAGCAACCGGCCTGCATCCGTGACAAACTGACGAAGCAAGTTCACATTTCGGTAATCCAGAGCATCGACGGTAAAGTCAATCTTGGGCTTCGGGCGTGGAATCCGGGCCTCACGGGTGGTAGAACGTCCTCGGCCACCGCGGGTGTTATTTCGATCCGGATGAGTCTTTCTAGGCATAAGGTTTTACTTAATTTCCCGGTGCAGGGTATGACGGCGCAAGAACCGGTTGTACTTCTGCAACTCGATCTTCTCGGTCTGGAGTTTCTTGTTTCGGGTCGTGACGTAGCGGGAAGGAGCTTTGCCTTCCTTACGCGCTTCCGTGCACTCAATAGTCACAAGTTCTCGTGGCATAAATTACTCTTTTTCTTTTGTAGGCCTCTCTTCTTCCTCGACCTCTTCTTCCACTTCGGTGGCACCCACACTGTCTACTGTGCCCAAGGCCCCGAGTCGGCGTTGGCGCAAAGCACCCTCCTTCTCAAGCTGGGCCTGAGCCTCCACCGTGAAACGGGTCCAAGGAATGGCATCGAGCCTTGGCCTTGGGATTTGTTTGCCGGTCAGTTCACAGACGCCGTAGGTTCCCTTCTCGATGCGCTTCAGAGCCTCCTCAATCTCGTAGATGGCGTCTTGATCAGAAGAAAGCAGGCTCAGGGCAAAATCACGATCAAAATTGTCGGTTCCCGAATCCGCCATATGCAGGCTGTAACCATCCATCTCCTCGGCGGACTCTTTAGCCAACCCGCTCATCTGGTTTGCTAACCGCTCCCGGAGTTCAATCAAATTCCGATAGTACTTGACCCAATCGGCTTTGATGTTGGCTGGGACTCCTCCCGGAGAAGTCGAGTTCGCCACAGAAGCCACGCTTCCGAGAATCGCAGCGGACGTAGCAGACCCAACGGCTTTGCCCTTACCCAAAGACGGTGGTGTTGGCGTTTTCTTCACTGGCATCGCTTTATTATTCGTCAAGGCGTTCTCTATCAAATCACTCTTCGTTGCCAAAGCACCCCAAACGGAGCGGCAAAACATTTACCGTTCCCTAGAGGGCGCGAGAATTTATCAGAGACAACGAAAAGCGCCACAAAAATCTTCTCGGCAACCTTCCATCCAAGGGAAGAATTCCACCCTCGGAAGCATCGTTCTTTTCCAAGTTAATAGGAACATGCTCCTTTTCAACAAGGTTAGAGTCTTCACAACGAACTCGATATAAGCTACTTAACCCTTCTCAATACAGGCGTAGGCGTTGTGGTTGTGGATGCTCTCGAAGTTTTCTGCTTCCACTTTATACCAAGTCACTTCCGGATGCGCGTTAAGCCTCAATACAACGTTCCTCACCAAGTCCTCCACAAACACCGGGTTCTCATAGGCTCTCTCCGTCACCGCTTTTTCGTCCTGTCGCTTGAGCAGCGAAAACAGCTCGCTGCTGGCGGAAGACTCCACGAGTGAAATCAGGTCCTCGATCCAGATGGCCTTTCTGGACCGAATCTGGACAGTAACATGGCCCCTTTGATTGTGCGCGCCGTATCTGCTAATGGCCTTGGAACAGGGACAAAGCGTGGTGACTGCGATGATGACGGTGAGTACAAAGTCGATTTCAGGTCCGCATGCGGTCGCGTCGAAACGCGCGGTATAATCCATGACGCTCTTCATTTTGGAAACCGGAGCGGTTTTCTCGAGAAAGTAAGGAAACTCCATTTCAAGATGCGCTACCGCCGAGTGCAGTTTCTTCTGCATCGAGAAGAGGATCTCGGGAATGTTCTCCACATGCACCATGCGCCCGTGCGCATTGAGCACTTCCAGAAAACGGCTCATGTGGGTTCCCTTGAATTCCTTGGGCAAATCCACATACATCCCGATCGTCGCAACCGTGTTCTGCACGGAATGTGCCTTGTCACGGATCTGGATCGGAAAACGCAATCCCCTGACCCCCACTTTGTCGATGCGTAACTCCCGGTGGTCCCTCTCGCTCTGTTTGTCCTGCAGTTTCACTCTAGAATCGCTGTCTGAATCGCTCATTGGGTCGCATTATCCTACGGGTTACCAGTGACACTCAGCGTACAAGGTAGCAGGTGTTGGCAGGATTGCCAAATGGACGCAGGAATTAGGCTTCTGCGGAGGACTCACTCTTCCTTGCTCCCGCAAGAGTCAACGAGGCCCTTCAAGGGCCTCGAAACCCAACGGAAATCGAGGGATCGCGTCTGAGCACATCAGCCAAGGAAGAGTAACCCTTGTTCTTGATATCTCCAGCATGCAGTGTCCGTACCGAAACCGGAGCATCCAGGGTTCTGCCATCCCGGCCAACTCGATACTTCAGGTGAGACCCGGTCACTTCAGTTCGGCGCGGAGCCCGATCGCCGACTTTCGTCGATCGCTGAGAAGCCGATGATTCCTTCGCTCCCCCGGTCGCTGCTTTTTTTGGTTCACCCGCACACGCGATACCGAGGCACGTCGACAAGCAAACTGCCAAGACCAGCAGGCTGCACAACACCCTCGCTAGAGCTTTCCAGTTACCTTTCATTCATCCTTAACCTCGTTTAGATGGACCACGAATGCAACCGACAAAAAGTACCCACCCGCAGGACAAAAAAAGACCAGCCTCTTTCGAGGCTGGCCCTTGAATTCTTGTCCTATACGTTTCTTAGAACTCCTTGGTCAGCATGAGGAAGTACATGCGGCCACGGATATCGGCCTGACGCCGATCGTAACTGTTCTCGAAGCTGCTTTCCACCAACGGAGGCGCTGCGTCAAGCAGGTTGTTCACGCCAGCGACCAACTCGGCTTCGATCTTCGGAATCATGTATCCGACGCGGAGATCAAAGGTTTGGTAGTCGCTCACGTCCCGAGGAGCAGCCGGGCTATCAGGCATGTCCACGAAGTTCTGGAGGGAACTGTCTTCTTCATACCCAGACACGAAGTTCCAAGCGACTGCGCCGCTGAAGCGTTGGTACTCGTAGGTGAGGGTCACGTTCGCTTTCCATTCAGGGAAGCCTGCATCGCTCAGCGCTGCGCCGCTCGCCCAGTAACGGCCTAAGTAGTCGATACTGCCACCACCCGGGAAGTCTTCCTGCTCCCAGCTGAGGATCCGGGTAGCCATGCCACCGAGCGTGAAGGTACCCACAGAGGTGTCAAACCGCTGCGTGAGGGAGAAGTCCAAACCATCGGTGAAGCGTTCGCCCGTGTTCACCGGCCCCACATTGGTGATCTGCTTCAGATCGCCAGCGGTGGTTTGAATCACCTGAGAGCCCAGCGGATTCGCCGCGCTCGGTCCCGCATTAGGTCCCCACGGATTCGTGGGGTCGTTGGCATTGAGCGGATTGTAGCCGTACCATTGGTTCACGATATACTGCGCGCTAGAGAACGGAATCCCCTCTTGCTTGATCGAGTAGTAGTCGAAAGCAAGGGAGAAACCCTTGATGAAGTTGGGCTCAAGCACCGTGCCGATCAGCCAGCTTTGGGCTGTGCTAGGTTTCAGCTCTGGATTCCCGATCACGAGCACGGCGTCTTCCGGCTGCTCACGCAGTCCTGTGTAGGGGTTATATAACTCGGTAAAGTCCTGCCCAGGAAGTTGATAGAGAGATCCAAAGCCAGGAGCAATGAAACCTTCCGAATAGGAACCACGGAAGGTGACCTGCTTGTCGATCGGCTTCCAGTTGAAGCTGAAACGAGGCACAGCTCCGGTGTCACCCACGTCGGAATAGTCCTCGTAGCGGACGGCAGCCGAGAAGAGGAAGCTGTGGAAGGCCGGAATCTTGAAGTCCTCCCCAAAGATGGGGATGTTCGCTTCGGCATAACCCGCCCAGCTGTCGCGGATACCGTAGAGCGGATAGGCGGTGTTAAACGGAGACACCGACCCATTTATGATGGCGTAGTCGGGTTGGTAGTCGTCCTTCTCGCGGCGGTATTCCGTGCCCACGTTCAGCATGAGCTTGCCGCCCGGCAGCTCGACGACCTTGCCATTGACGTTGGCATTCCAACTCGCGGTATCGATGATCTCACGCTCGGTCGCGTAGCCGCCTACCTGGTTGAGCGTGGGTGGTGGATTGACAACGCTGGTACCTCCGATCGGGGTATAGCCAAACGGGTTCCACGCTCCCGCGGTGGTCATCCCGAGCATGTTGTTGTAGACGTCGGTCAACACCCCGCCCGTCTGCTTGGTATTGATCTCTGTCCGATCGTAGAGGAACGAGGTGTCCCAGTTCCATTCGCTCTTGGCGATCTGCCCTTTGAGACCTGCCACCTGATGGAAGTTGGCAAAATCAGAATAGGTGATGCGCGGACCCAGTTCCACGGGGCGATAGCGAAACGTCATGTTGTCGGTTATGCCCGGAAACACCGTCTGAGCCCAGTAGTTGTCAGCCGGGAGGGTGTACCCTGACAGCGGAGAGGGTGCCAAAGCGTTCTGGGAGAAATTGGCGGCGTAATAGCCATCAAAATAGAACACCAGGTTATCCTCGAAGATTCTCTGCTCTGCCGCCAAGTAACCGGCATACTTTTCCGACGGCCGGTACGCGTAGGTGTAGTAAGGATAGGGGAACCCGGGATCCATCCCTGGGACCAAGGAGGGGGATACGCCATACCTCACGGGAGAATTGGCAGGAAGGGCCGCGTTCGCAGCCGCTTCGGCGTTCAGGCGAGCGGTGTTGGCTGATTGACCAGCCGGGATGGGGGCGTAGGCCACGGGATTGAATCCAGCGGGGATCTGAGAAACGTTGGTCAAACCGCGCGTATAGGCTGGATTCAGGCTCCAGCGAAGCGCGACGTTGCCGGCAGGAACGGAGGAAATGTTGAACATTCCCGGGTTCGAGGTCGAGGAAACGGCGTTACCCTGAGGCCTCGATCGTTCGCGATCAATGCTGAACTGGGTGTTGGCCTTACTGTACTCCACCGAGGCCATGACTTTCGTTTTCTCGGTCGTAGTACCCGCCATGGCGCTCACCTTCCAATGGCTGATGTCGTTTTCGGTGGTATTCGCGTAGTACGAACCCAGCTTGAGGCCTTGATATTCCTTCTTCAGGATCACGTTGACTACGCCCGCGACTGCGTCGGAACCGTAAATAGAAGAGGCACCGTCCTGAAGGATCTCGACGCGCTCGATGGCCGCCTCGGGAATCAGGTTCAGGTCGCTCGTAGAAGTCCGCTTCCCATTCACCAGCAACAGGGTTGCATTCGATGGCAAACCGCGGAGGGAGACGCCGGAACTGCCGTTGCCGCCATTGCCAAAGCCAGGATTAATGGCTCCGGTACCGCCGGCATATTGAGGGGCTTTGACCCTCATGATGTCACTGACCGTGGGCATACCCTTGAGGCTGATATCGTTCTCCAGGTCCATGGGAGCGATCGTGAGGGTCTCCCCCCCTGCCTCAGTGGCCAAGTTGGATCCAGTGACCACTACCTTCTCCATCCGGGTGGCTTCCTCCTTGGTTGCATCCTGAGCTTGAGCCAGGTGCAAAGAAGCAGTGGGCACCCCGAACGCAACGGTAGCTGCCAGCGGGAATGCTAGTTTGGTTGGGTTTTGACGTTTTCTTTTCATAGGTCTCTGCTAATCGGTCTGTTAGTTGGACAAGCGCGATAAACGACGGATTCATGGCATTGAAATCATAACGGTGGAACTCGCACAAGCAAAAAAGCTCACTGGACCAACAGTTAACAACAAATTCCCTCGTGATCACCGAGGTAAACAAACACCATTCTGCAAACACTACTTACTGTTAGGATTCCAATGCCTTATCTATAACAACCCCTCTCGGCCGAGGTAGGCAGGCTGGGCGCACGTCGTATCCTGGAAATCAAGCCTTTATGCCGGCCATTTGCCTTGGATTTTTCTCCAGAGCCCCACTATATTGATTATGACTGACGCGCGAGCGTGCTGGGATCGTCGAGGACGCACCATCCGCTATCACGCGGTCGAGGCTAACAATATATGCCGTTGTACGAATACGAACTTTGTGAGGGAGACTGTGGAATCTGTGGCGGGAAGTTCACATTGCGGCGTCCCCTGAGCGCCAAGCCTCTCACCCATTGCCCCTTGTGCAAGAAGGAGGTACGCAAGGTTCTCTCCAGCTTCAATAGCCCCACCTTCCTTAAACCTTTGTCGATCACCGATGCCAAGAAGGCTGGTTTTACGGTACTTAAGAAGGTAAGCAAAGGAGAGTACGAACGACAGTGAGTTGTCGTTTGCACTGGCAGAGAGAGCCTTCACGATGCAGGATCCACTCCTCTTGTGAGCCAATTTGACTACCTAAAAAACGTGGTGCGCGACGTCGCGCGGCGGCGGCGGCTTTTGCGTGCTTGGGGTGGCCTATGGCAAGGGTTGCTGTTGGGCGCATCCCTTTGGCTGGTGGGCACGCTCATCTACAAGCTGTTTCCGGTACCACTGGAGATCAGCCAATGGACAGGGATTGTTTCTGTGGCCTGCGTCGTCGCGACCACTCTGGCTCGAGGTTGGAAGAAGGAGCCAGCCATGAAGGCAGCCGCTTGGCTTGATGCCAGCCTGAACCTTAAGGAGAGAGTGAGCACCGCCCTGGAGCTTGGCAGCCAGCGCGAAGCGAGCCCTTGGCGGGATCTGGTGGTGTTGGACGCCTCCAACCAGCTCAAGGCCAAACCGGCCGGGCACCTTTTACCCTTCTCTCTTCCCCATTGCAGCCGGTACGTGCTCCTTTTGCTCACCCTGGCCTTCGCAGTGGGATTCGCGCCTGAGTACCGATCCAAGGCTCATCAGCAGAAAGAGAAGGGAAAAGAGCAAGTGCGGGAGGTGGGGAAGGGACTGGTCGAAGTAGTGCGCAAGATCCCGGAACGGAAGTCTCCATCGCTGGAAAAGGCTCAAGAGGCTCTGAAGGCGGTGGGCGACCTGGGTGCGCAATTGAGCCGCCAACCACCCGCTGTGCAGGAAGCTTTGAAGGAACTGGCAAAGGTAGGAGACAGGATTCGGCAGGAGGCCAAAAACCTGGCCCAGAACCCAGCTTTGCGGAATCTGGAGAAGATGGCGCGCAGCAGCGCCCCTGGGCAGACAACCAGCCCAGAGCAGTTGCAGCAACAGATGGAGGCGCTCCAGAAGCAGCTCGGAGAAAAATCTCCAGCTCCCGAAGCGCTGCAGAAACTAGAACAGGCGCTGCAGAAAGCCAGGGAGGCTGCGGCACAAATGTTCGCGCAAGGTCCCGCCGCCACCCCGGAGCAGAAACAGGCCCTCTCGGAAGCGCTGTCGAACCTTTCAAAACAAGCGCAGGGGCTGAATGTTCCGCTGGATGGCCTGGAACAGGCAATGGAGTCTTTCCAGACCGCGAAAATTGACCAGGTGCTCAAGAATTTGGAGGCCTCAGACCAGGATCTTTCCAAGATGATGGAGCTGACCAAGGCACTACAAAAAATGCAGCAACAGGCTCAGGCCATGGGTAAAACGCTGTCCGAGCAGTTGGAGCGAGGGCAAACCGCCCCGGCAGCGGAGACGCTGCGTAAGATGGCCAAGCAACTCACGTCAGGCACCCCTTCGGCCGAGCAATTGAAAAAGATGGAGCAGGAACTGGAGAAAGCAATCGGCCCGGCGAAGGACTACGGCAAGGTTTCCGATCAGCTGCAGAAGGCGTTGAGGGAGTTGCGGCAAGGTCAGAAGACGGAATCCGGTAGTTCTATGCAGCAGGCTGCGAAGGAATTGGATGAGCTGCAGGAACAGATGGCTGGCATGGAGGATCTCCAGTCGGCGCTTCAGGCTTTGGGGAAGGCCCAAGCTGGGCTCGGGAATGGGAGTGGCTGGTCCATGGCTCAACGACCGGGTGGCTCTGGTAAGCAGGGGGGAAAACCGGGCAAGGGCGTGGGGACCTGGGCTGATGAGTCGCTCTGGATGGAACCCCCGACGGAGGCGGAAATGTGGGACAATAGCGGCGTGCAACGTCAGGACGCGGAGGCCAAAGGGCTCGCCGACCGAGGGGAAGGCAAGCTGCCTGAAGGCATTGTCCCGACGAGGCTCAAGGGGCAGATGTCCCCAGGGGGGCAGATGCCTAGTGTGACCCTCAGGGGTGTCAGCCTAAAGGGACAGAGCACGGTCGTGATTCAAGAGGCGGTCAGTGCAGCTCAGACAGAAGCGGAGAGCGCCTTGAGCCAGGATCAGGTGCCCCGGGCCTACCAAAACGCAGTGAAAGAATACTTTGACGACCTCAAGAAGTAAGGAATCGAAAGGAAACATGAGTACCGAGCAGGAAATTGCCCAGTTTCGCGTAACGTACGAGGATCTGCGGAAAGAAATCGCCAAGGTGATTGTCGGGCACGAATCGATCGTTGACGGAACGCTCACTGCGATCCTGGCGGCGGGGCACGTGCTGCTGGAGGGCGTGCCAGGATTGGGAAAAACTCTCTTGGTGCGAACCTTGGGCGAAGTCCTGGATTTGTCCTTCAACCGCATTCAATTCACCCCGGACCTGATGCCAGCGGACATCCTGGGAACGAACATGGTGGTGGAAAGCCCGGGAGGCGGAAGGGCGTTTCAGTTCCAGCGCGGCCCGGTGTTCGCCAATCTGATCCTGGCGGACGAAATCAACCGCGCGACCCCCAAGACGCAATCCGCCATGCTCGAAGCGATGCAGGAACACAGCGTCACGGCGGGGGGCGAAGTGCGCAAGCTTGCCGAACCGTTCTTCGTGCTCGCCACTCAGAATCCGATCGATCAGGAGGGAACCTACCCCCTGCCAGAGGCGCAGTTGGATCGTTTCTTTTTCAAATTGGTGGTCAGCTATCCCAGCGCTTCAGAATTGACCGAGGTACTGAACCGCACTACCGAGAACGTGCGTTCCCAAATCTCAAAGATCATTGACGGGAACCGACTGATCCAGCTCCAACGGCTGGTCCGGGAAGTGCCGGTGGCTTCGCACGTCAAAGACTACGCCGTTCGCCTGGTTCTGGCGAGCCACCCCAAAACCGCGACGGCGTTGCCCATGGTCAATCAGTTCCTCCGGTTTGGCAGCAGTCCGCGTGGGGCGCAAGCGCTGATCCTGGCAGGAAAGGTGCGAGCTCTGGCGCAGGGACGATTCAACGTAGGTTTCGAGGACATCGAGGTGGCGGTACTGCCAGCCTTGCGGCATCGGTTGCTGGTCAATTTTGAAGCCGAAGCGGAGGGAATCACTTCAGACCACGTCGCGGCGGAGATTCTCAAGCTCGTTCCGCGTGAAGTGCCGGCGGCCAAGGCGCAGACGGTCGCATGAGCGCTCTGCTCCCTCCTTCGCTGCTGCGCCAGTTGGAGCAGTGCCAACTGCTGGCAGCCCGTAGAACCAAAACCTCCGCCAAGGGGGAGAGGCGAAGCCGTGCGCGCGGACACTCCGTAGAGTTTGCCGATTACCGCAACTACGTCGCCGGGGACGATCTGCGTTACCTGGACTGGAACCTCTACGGCCGGCTCGACCGACTGTTCCTCAAACTTTACGAGGAGGAGAGAGAACTGCCAGTGACCCTCTTCCTGGACTGCAGCGAATCGATGGGATTTGGGGAACCTTCAAAGTTCGATTTTGCCCGTCGGCTCGCGGCAGCGATCGGATATGTCGCCCTCTGCAGTTTTGACCGAGTGAGCGTAGTCCCTTTCCCCACAACCGCCATCCCCCCACTGGCGCAGGCCGAACTACGCCAGGTCAGGGGAAAACGATCGACGCTCCGGTTCTTCCAGAATCTGGAAAAGCTCCGAGCGGGCGGGGCGGCTGGGATCGGCGAGTGCCTGCGTCGTGGCGCCCTGCAAATGCGCCGCACCGGGGTATCCATCGTCCTGAGTGATTTTCTTGATCCCGAGGGCTATCAGGCCGGCCTCAAAGCGCTGCTGGCCCGCGGCAGCGAAGTGACCCTCGTTCAGGTACTTTCGCCCGAAGAGCTCCAGCCATCGACGTACGGGGACCTGAAATTGGTGGATTCGGAGACCGGCTTCGAGCAGGAGTTAACCTTTGGAAAATTCCGACTTCAAGCCTATCTCCAGACCTTGGAGCAGTTTGTGGGAGAGCTGAGGGACTACGCTGGTGCGCGGGGAGCGGGTCATTTCATGGTGAGTTCATCGACCGCTCTGGAGGACTTGTTGCTACGGCGCTTTCGGGAAGCGGAGGTGCTGGGCTGATCCGGGCATGAGCTTCCTTGCTCCAGTCGCGTTCCTCTTTGCGGCCACGATTCCCGTGGTCATCCTGTTCTACTTGCTGAAGCGCAAAAGGGTGGTGAAACTTGTCCCCAGCACGCTCCTCTGGAAGAAGTTTCTGGCGGAGACCCAGGCGAGCGCTCCGTTCCAAAAACTGAGGCACAATTGGCTGCTGGTGCTCCAGATTCTCCTGCTTGCTTTCGCGGTCGTGGCACTGGCGCGTCCCTATCTCTCCAGTAAGACCGCAATAGGCCGACTGCTGGTCGTCATTCTCGATGGCTCCGCCTCCATGCAGAGCAAGGATGAGTCCCCTTCCCGGTTCGAAAAGGCTCGAGCCGAAGCCTCCCAACTGGCCCAGTCCATTCAGGATAGTGACCAGATGGTGGTGTTGCTTGCGGGTCCGCAGACCCAGGTCATGCAGTCGCCCACTGGCAGCAAGGTGGCACTGAAAAGAGCCCTCGATGCCTGCACGGTTTCCGATGGCCCCACCCGGCTGGTGGATGCGTTCAAACTGGCGTTGTCTTTGGTGAAGGACCGGAGCGAGGCGGAGATTCACCTTTTCAGTGACGGCGCATTCCCGGCACTCACGGAGTTCGAAAACGAGAACTTGAACCTGATCTACCATGCCTCCGGCAAAGCCGCGCGCAACGCGGGAATCGTGAACTTGGATGTTCGTGCGCACCCCGACGATCCCAGCCGGCGCGCGGTGTTTGTCAACCTCTTCAACGCCTCGACGAACGACTTGGCCGGCACCCTCGAACTCCATTTTGAAGGAGGCTTTATCAGCAGTCGTGGGGTGGAACTGAAGGCACGGCAAACCTCAGGCGAAGTCTTCACGGTGGCGCAAGACCAGGATGGAGTATTCACGTTGCGCCTCAATCTGGAGGACGACCTGGCGGTGGATAATGAAGTCTCCATTCAAAGCCTGCTGCCTCAACCGATCCGCGTGCTGCTGGTTACGAAGGGCAACCGTTTTCTCGAGAAAGCCCTGACCTCGGCGCCCAGGGTGGAGCTCGGAGTGGCTCCGGATCTCGCTGAAGCTTCGCCCGATGTGGACATCGTGGTATTGGACGACGTTCCGCCTCTGGTTTGGCCCACCGGAAATCTGCTGGCGGTGCGCGGGAGCCAGACCAACTGGCTGACCGTGACAGGCAAGGTAGAGTCTCCCTCCATTGTGGACTGGAACACCACGCACCCCATCCTGCGATTTGTGGGTTTGGAGAATGTGCAAATCACCGAGGCTTTGGCTGCGCAGACTCCCGGTTGGGGGCAATCGATCGTAGACGGCCAGAACGCACCCCTTCTGCTTGCCGGGGAGCAAGCGCGACGACGCCTGATCTGGCTGGCGTTCGACCCGTTGCAGAGCACCTGGCCGCTCCGGGTTTCCTTCCCCATCTTCATCGCCAACGCTCTGGAGTGGCTGAATCCGGCGGGCGCGAAATCGTCTGCTTCGATGGTCAAAGCGGGTGACCCGTTGCGCCTGCAGATACCGGCCGGGACTGCGATTCAGACTGCCAGCGTGCGACGGGGGACCGGGCCAACGCAGGAGTTACCAGCGCTCTTGGGCGATCGCGAGGTCGTGTTCGGTGACACCTTGCGTTGCGGGATCTACGAACTTTCTGCCGGAACGAACCAAGCCAAGTTTTGTGTAAACCTCCTGGACGCGCCGGAGACGGACACAACACCCCAAGCGGAGATCAAGCTGGGACGGTATACGCGAGTCGCAGCCAGCCGGCAGGCGTCGGCAAGCCGCGAGCTATGGCGATGGGCGGCCCTGGGTGCCTTTGCCCTGCTTTTGTGGGAATGGTGGTATTACCACCGACGAACCGCCTGACCAACACCTCATGCGCCCTCCTCCTGCATCACCACGAACTTGGCATCCGCTGCACGGATTCCTGGCTCTGTTATGCCTGGTGCTGGCCCTGTTCGGCTGTGCTCCTCCGACTCCCCAAGTGGTGATCTACACTTCCCAGGACCAGGTCTTTGCCGAGCCCCTCCTGCGCAAGTTCACCGAACAAACCGGAATCCAAGTGCGCGCGGTATACGACAGCGAAGCAGTGAAGACCGTCGGCCTGGCCAACCGGTTACTGGCGGAGAAGGCACGCCCGCAGTGCGACGTCTTCTGGAGCAACGAAGAGCTGCGCACGAGGCAACTCGCGACGGCAGGAGTTTTCCGCGAAACCAACGGATGGTTCAGCGTTGGGTACCGGAGCCGCCGACTGATCTACAACACCAACCATCTCCAGGCAACACAGGCCCCCCGCTCTCTGGCGGACCTCACCCAGTTCGCCTGGCGCGGCAAGGTCGCGATGGCTTATCCCGTGTTTGGGACCACCGCAGCCCACTTCGCAGCCCTCCACCAACGCTGGGGTGAGGAGCGCTGGCATCGCTGGTGCCAAGACCTTCTCATCAACAAGGTCATGGTGGTGGACGGGAATTCCGTGGTTGCCAAGTTGGTCGCGTCCGGGGAAGCCTGGATCGGCCTAACCGACTCCGACGACGCCCTAGGGCAGCTTCGCCGTGGAGCCCCCATAGCCATCCTGGATCTGAGCGAGGAGATGCTTCTCATTCGGAACAGCGTGGGGATCGTCGCACGGTGTCCCCACCCGACCGAAGCGGAGCGGTTAGCGGAATTCCTGCGTTCGTCATCGACGCTCCAGGCTTTGGTGAAAGCCGATGCACTGGAGGGAGAGGATCCCTCGCGAGTGGGACAAGCGACGCTGCAGACCGACTGGGACCGACTGTTAACCGACCTCGCGAAGGAATTGGTGGATACAACCACGAAACTTGAGACCCTTTTTGTAAGATAGAATGAGCTGGAGCCTGCTACTGAACTCACTCGCCTCAAGTCTGCTCGCCACTACCGGTGCGCTGGCCTTGGGAAGCATAGCAGCGCTTTGCTGGCTGGCGTCTGGGCCCAGGCTCCGCAGGTTCCTCACGATGACGGCCATTCTGGTCCTGATGCTGCCCCCGTTTCTCGTAGCTGACTGTTGGTTGGCCCTGCTCGGCCATGAGGGAAGTCTGCGCGGCATCATCCCCTGCTCCATCTACTCTTTGGGAGGTGCCTCCTGGCTACTGGCCCTGCTTTACTGGCCTTTGCCGGCTTTCGCCGTCGCAGGGGCCTTGATGCGGCTGGGCAACTCACTTTTGGAAGCAGAACCCGACCTGTCCGGAGGACTGCTGGCTCAACACCTCCTTTGGCCAGCCGCTAAAGCTGGCTTGCTCCACTCGGGCTTGGTGGTTTTTGTACTCACGTTCAACCAATTCACCATACCGTCCATTCTCCAGGTGAAGGTCTTCCCAGCCGAGTTCTACGTCCGGTTTAGCACGACTTGGGATTACATGGCAGCCATGCAGACGGCCATCCCGATGATCCTCTTGCCACTGGCGGGCGTTTGGTGGCTCAGTACCAGCGAGTTCCACTACCCGCCCGTAAAGACGGCTGGTTACGAGGTTTTCAGACAACGGCTGGGAAGTGCGCTCTTGTGGTTTTGCCGCGCCACAACGGCCATAACGTTTGCCTTGGCTGCCGCCGTTCCGCTCGTCTTTCTCCTTTGGGGATCTGTTTCGGGAAGTTCGCTGGTCTCGTCCTTCCATGCCTCCGCTCCCACGCTGGGCTGGTCGCTGTTCTTTGGCGCAACCGTAGCCAGCCTGAGCGCTGCAGGTGGCCTGCTGTTTCACCGAAAAAGGCTGGGGTGGTGGGTCTGGATTCCCTTCTTCACCCCCGGAGTGCTCATCGGACTCGCGATGATTCTCGTTTTCAACCACGACCTAACCGGGCTCCTGTATTCCAGCCCCATCATCGTGGTGTTGGCGTTGTGCCTGCGCTACTTCGTGGTCGGTTGGGGCGGGAGTTCCCTGGCTCGAAGGTCGGCCGGTACAGCCTTGACGGACATGGTGCACCTGGAGACCTCCCACCGCTGGACCGTGTTCAGGCATGCAGAATGGCCTCAGATCCTGCCGCAAGTCTGCGCCGCCTGGTACGCGACCTACCTGCTCTGTCTCTGGGATCTGGAGACCCTTCTGCTCATCATTCCCCCAGGCATCGAGACCGCCTCGCTGCGCATTTTCAACCTTCTCCACTACGGCCACAACCCGGAGATCACCGCCCTGACCCTCTGGTTGGTGGGGTTGGCCATGGTTCCCGCAATCCTCTACCTGGGCTGGGGAGCGTTGGGACGACAACTCAGCGGCAGCGGCTGGCTCGGCAGGAGATCCGTGGTGCTGGGAGGAGTTTCGCTTTGTCTTCTACTGCCAGGATGTTCCCCCAAGAGCCCAAGTTCCCGGGAGTTGAATGATCCTTTGTTCGCGCGGGTCGACGTCATTGGTTCGCGTGGCACGAATCCCGGCCAACTGAACAAGCCTCGCTCTGTCACAGTCGACGCCGACGACAATCTTTATGTGGTGGACATGACCGGAAGGGTTCAGAAGTTTTCCTCGACGGGCGTCTTCCTGAAGTCGTGGCAACTCCCCCAGACCGATCTGGGCAAACCGAAAGGCATGTGCCTGGATCAGGACGGTCGGATCACGGTGTTGGAGCCACACTATTCGCGGGTCAATTCCTATGCGAGGGATGGAACCTTACTGCACCAGTGGGGACGCAAGGGCACCAATTCGAGTGAACTTTCGTTTCCGCGCGCCATCGCGGTCAACCCACAAGGCCAGACTTTCCTGAGCGAGTACGGAGTCGTCGAGAGGGTGCAACTCTTCTCGGCCGGAGGATCGAACTGGGTCAAGTCGATTGGAACCTACGGCAAGGAGTTGGGGCAGTTTAACCGTCCGGAGGGTCTGGGATTGGATGCCCAAGGTAATCTTCATGTGGCGGACTCCTGCAACCACCGGATCCAGATCCTGTCCCCAACGCTGGAAGCGGTCGAGAGCTACGGCGAACCCGGTTCTGGGATCGGCCAATTAGGGTACCCGTACGATGTCAAAATCGATGCGACCGGGATGCGATTCGTCTGTGAGTTTGGCAACAGCCGCATCCAGGTTTTCGATACGCGGGGAAAAAGCAGCGAGATCATCGGCTGCCGCGGGACTGCCCCGGGCGAGTTCAGCAACCCGTGGGGCGTCGCCCTGGACTCCTGCGGCAACCTCTACGTCGCGGACGCGGGAAACCATCGAGTACAAAAGCTGACCCGGCGCCACCCTCTCTCCGGGTCAACGCGTCCAGCAGGAGTGGCAAACGGCAAACCCATCGCATCAGGAAACCAGTCATGAAGTTTCAGCTGACCAACCCCGCCTGGATCGTCCTGCTGCCGCTGGCGGTAGCCTGGATTGTCTGGCTCAGCAGAACTTCGGATGTTCAGCTCACTCCGGTTCGAAAGTGGGCCGCGCTCGTGGTTCGTCTGGTGGTCACCCTTTGTCTCGCGCTCGCCCTCACTGGCCTGCAATGGCTGAAACCGCTGGAAGGGATGACGGTCTTCTTCCTGCTAGACCGCTCTGACAGCATCCCCACGACCCAGCAAGAGCAGGCGCGGGAGTATGTGAACCAGGCCTCCGCGAAGAAGAAGACCATCGACAAAGGCGGGGTGATTGTCTTCGGCAACGGAGCCAGCATCGAGAGTGCGGCTAGCCCGCGCGTGGACGTGCAGAAGGTCCAGGCGGTGATCGGCGGGGAACGAACGGACGCGGCCTCGGCCGTGCGCCTGGGAAGTGCAGCCTTTCCCGAGACGGGTCAGAAGAGACTGGTGCTGCTCTCGGATGGCAACGAGAACGCCGGAAGCGTCGCCAGCGCCATGGCGGCTGCCAGGACTCTTGGCGTCTCGCTCGATGTCGTGCCTCTCGGGGTCAGCCGCAGCGGGGATGTCTCTCTGCAGAAGCTTACCATCCCCCCCAAGCTCAAACGCGGGCAGGCATTCGAGGTGCGGATTCTGGCCCAGGCAGACCGGGCACGGAGCGCCAAACTGCGGTTCTTTCGTAACAACCAATTCCTCGGGGAACAGCCGGTGGAACTGAGTGCAGGCAAGAACCTCTTCGCTCTCCCACAAACCATCACCGAAGCCGGATTTTACAGCTACGACGTGCAACTGGAGGCCCCAGGCGATCCTGTGGCTCAGAACAACCGAGCCTCGACTTTCGCCGCCGTCCGAGGTGACCCGCGCATCCTGCTTCTCTCGTCCGATCCCGCGCAAGACGCGCCCTTGGTGAATGCACTTCGTGCCTCCCGATTGGAAGTCAAGGCGGTCGATGCCACCGCTCTCCCGGGTTCGCTCGCTGAGATCCAGAGCTTCGACGCCGTGTTCCTCAGCAACGTTGCGGCGGGCGACCTGGGTGAGGTTTTCATGCGGTTGCTGGAAAGCGCGGTCCGGGACTTTGGGGTAGGCCTCGTGTGCATCGGCGGTGATCAAGCGTATGCGGCCGGGGCGTATCGAGGCACACCTCTGGAGAAAGCGCTCCCGGTCGACATGGAACTCAACAGCAAGAAGGTTCTGCCCAGCGGAGCGCTCGCCCTGATCATGCATGGCATGGAATTCAACAACGGCAACCAGGTGGCCCGGGAAACCGCCCTGGCGGCTCTCGACGCCCTTGGCCCTCAGGACGAACTGGGAGTGGTTCTTTGGGATGGAACGGACCGATGGCTCTTCCCCTTGACGAAAGCTGGCGACAAGAAAGAACTCGGCCGGCAAATCTCTGGCATGAACCAGGGCGACCTGCCCACCTTCCAACATGTGATGGAAATGGCGCACGAAGGGCTGAAGAAATCGACTGCGAACCTAAAGCATATCATCGTGTTCAGCGACGGGGACCCCGGACCACCCACTTCAGAGCTGATGCAGGCGATCGTGAACGACCGCATCACCGTCAGTACCGTCCTGATCTCTGGACACGCTGGGCCAGAAACGATGATCCGGATCGCGGAACAGGGCCGAGGGCGATTCTATGATGTACGAGACCCGGGAAGCCTGCCCCAGATCTTCATTAAAGAGGCCATGGTGATTCTCAAGTCGGCCATCTTTGAAGAGCCGTTCCGTCCGCAATTGGCCGCGACCACGGAACTGGTTCGCGGCATCTCTGCCTCCGAGTATCCAGAACTCAAAGGATATGTGTGCGCCACACCCAAGGGACGGGCCGAAGTGCCTCTTCTCTCCCCGAACGGGGACCCGGTCCTCGCCCACTGGCAGTATGGGTTGGGTCGCTCCGTTGCTTTCACCTCGGACGCCAAAGCCCGATGGGCCGCGGATTGGGTGGCATGGGAGAAGTACCGCCAGTTTTGGTCGCAGACCGCCAGGTGGTCGCTGAAGCGAGTCGACACGGCAGACCTGAACCCGGAGGTGAGCATTGACCGAGGCGAAGGAGTTCTCACGGTCGAAGCCATGGATGCGGAGGGCAATTATCGGAGTTTCCTGAATTTGCAGGCCGCTGTGGTCAGCCCCAAAGGCGAACGGATCACGGCTCGGCTTCAGCAGACAGGGCCAGGACGATACGAAGCCAGGTTCCCTGCCACGGAGGTAGGAGCCTATCTGCTCAATGTAGCTGAGATTCGCAACGGACAAACGGTTGCGGCCCAGTCGGTCGGGGCAGCCGTCAGCTATTCGCCAGAGTTCAGCACCACGGAGCCCAATCATAGCCTCCTGCAACAGGTCGCTGAGTCCGGAGGAGGCCGCGTTCTGTCGATGGGGACGCCATCAGGGGAGCCTCCAAACCCCTATCTGCACGATCGCCAAAAGACCTACCAACCTCGCGATCTCTGGGAAGGCCTGCTTAAGTTTGCGGTGGTGCTGTTCGTGCTGGACGTGGCGGTGCGACGGATCTTCCTCGACCGGGAGGAGTGGTCGCGGGTAGCTGTATTGGTGCGTCGGCGTCTTTTTTTCTGGCGGCGTTCCGAAACGGTGGCTGAATCCACCGAGTCTCTGACGGCACTGCTGGCCACCCGTAACCAAGTGCGCTCCACCCGTCCGGCAAGCGAAGGAGCGAACGTGGAAGCGGCCAAGGGCGAGTCCACGGCCCAACTCGCCAAGGCCAAGGCTGGGTCTACGGAGAAGTCAGAAACGGCGAAAACCGCTGGGCCTGCTCCAAAACCGGTTGCCACTGCGAGCCGGTTGCTGGACGCCAAGAAGCGAGCAGCCAAGAAGATGAATCAGTAGGGGGAAAGTGGGGTTCCCCGACTTCCCCACGAAAGAAAAACCCGGCCTGCGTTTTGATGGAAAACACAGACCGGGCAGGAGAATGCTCTTTCGGGCGTTGATTAGAACTTGTATTTGATACCGGCCATGACCTTGAGGTCGTTGCTCTCACGTCCTGCCGCTGGCTCGCTGCGGTAGCTGTCCTGAACATAGGCCTGCAGGGCAACATGCTTCGAAATGTCGCTTTCCACCCCAACCTCAGCGTTCAGTACGTAGTCACCGAAATTCTCCGTTCGGGGATTGTAGTCCGCCGACTGCCAGAGCCGCGCGCGGTCGCTGATCTTCCAGGTGAACCTCTCCCCAAAACGCAGGGTCAGGTAGTCACGCGTGTCGGAACCCAGCTTTTCAAAAACGTAGCCAGGACCGAACTCACCGCTGAGCGTGAAACGATCATTCTTCAGGAAATAGTAACCAGCACCCGGGCTCAGCGAGACGCGGTACTCGATGTCGGCAATCGCATCGTGCAAAGCATCCACGCGGCCGTACACATAGAACTTGTCGCTGAATAGGCGGTTATACTGTCCGAAACCACCCACGCTCTCCGCGTTCTTGTCGCCTTGGTCTTCGCCATAGGTGAAGTTGGCGCCAAATCCCAGCTCGTTTTTCTCCCACTTCTTGGCAGTCAAGAGGTTACCAGCCACCATCAACTGCTCGGTATTGCCAGCGGTGGCGGTGAGACTCAGAGCAGCGCTGCTCTTCCAAGCCGTGGGATTTTCAGGCGCATCTTCGCCTAAAACGCCAGGAAGAGTGACGACTGCTAACCCACAGAGGAAGGAGGCCTGGAGCCTCGGTGCATAAGAACGCATAATAATTATTTGATTCTGCTTTATTTTAATATTAGCTGCTTAACAATCACAACATCGGCTGGTTTCAAGTCAGGTGGGTAAACTGCCCAGTGACCTCTCAGTACCAGCGGGTTTTGCCATGCGGGGGGGAGAATAGCCCAGCTTCACGACATCGTCAAATCTAACGGACGCTGTTGCCTCCTTCGTCAACCGCGATCGCCAGCTGGGTTTGGGCCGAAGATTAGGTCTGGGTTGTTTTCCGGAACGCGAAGAAGTGGTTCAGGCCCAACTCAAAACGTTGGTGTCGAACTAGAGTGAAGCCGTGGGGTCGGAAGATCTCTGGGGTCTTCGCAGCCGCAAAGCCGTAGTGTTGCTCGAGACACATTCCATGAACCAGCCGAAGCTTGCTGAGCAGGTGGAGGATGGGGTCCACCAGCGGGGAAGGCACCGTGATAAGAACCATGCCGTTGGGTTTCAACAAGCGATGGCAAGCCCTCGCCCAGTCTTCCTGCAGGTCACAAGGAACGTGCTCCAGGACGGCGAGCATCGTGATGATATCAAAGGGTTCGGTCCCTGCCGGCGTGCCGTCCGGGAAGCCGCCAGGCAAGAGCTTGTACAATCCGCAGGTTTTCGACTCTTTTAGATCTGGATCCAATCCCAACCCAGAGGCGAGGCGATTGCCCAACTGCTCAAAAAGTGCCCCCTCCGCGCAGCCGATATCCAGCACCCGCGCATCCGCTGGTACCCAAGGTTTGACCTGGGCAATGCGCCATTTCTGCAAAAGGAGATCTAGAGGGGTCATGGTTATTGTGCCTGCCTAGCACCCAGCCCGAGGACAGTGACAAAGAAGCTGGTCAGGCAAACCTGCGCACCCAAATCGATGGCCAGGAAACTGGGAATCACGAGGCGCAAGGTCTCCGAAGGATTCAGCGGACCGAAAGAGACATGCTGCCAAGTGGAGAAAGCTTGCCAGCCCATCCAGAAACCCATGGCGAGGAGAAACCCGCCCAAGATCAGTCCCACCTCAAGGCGGGCAAACCTGAGAATGTTCTGGAAACGCGCGTCGGGCGGGAGGAGTCCCTGGCGGATAGCGAATGCCTTAGTGAAGACCGCAAAGCAGACCGCTTGAAAGCCAAGCATGCCAGCCAAACCACAGAAAAGAAGCGTATGGACGTCGAGGGTCAGACTCCCAATCTTGCGCGGTGCTAGCCAGACCCAGAAGCCCACGCCGAATCCCAGGACCATAAGCAGCAGACCCGGGTAAAGGAAAAGCCACCGCGGACTGTACAGCAGCATGAACCGAAGGTGGCGCCAACCATCCCGCCACGTTCGCAAGTGGGGCGGCCGCGAGCGCCCATCCGGAGAGAGCGTCGTAGGCACCTCACCAATCCTCAAGCCGGCCGTTGATGCCTTAACGACCATCTCGGTGGCAAACTCCATGCCGGGGGTGTGCAGTCCCAACGCCCGGATCGCCTCACGGTCGAAGCCGCGCAGCCCACAGTGAAAATCGCCGATCGGTCCGCCAAAGAAGAGTCGCCCCAGAAAACTCAGCACCGGGTTTCCCAGGTATCTATGGAGGAAAGGCATGGCGCCTGGTTGGATCCCTCCCAGAAACCTATTTCCCATGACCAATTGGCAGCCTTCGCGCATTTTTTCGAGAAAAGGGGCTGCCGCTAGAAAGTCATAACTGTCGTCGGCATCCCCCATGATGATGTAACGCCCCTTCGCCGCTTCAATTCCACCGCGCAGGGCACTCCCGTATCCTTTTTCCCGGATTTGCACCACGCGCGCCCCTGCAGCCCTGCCAATCTCCTGAGAGCCGTCGGTGCTCCCGTTATCAGCAATGAGGACTTCCCCGCTGATTCCTGCTGTTCTCAGAAAAGTAAGGGCCTTGCTCACGCAAGCTGCCAGGGTCTCCGCCTCATCGAGGCACGGCATCAGGATGGTCAACTCGACCGAGGACTCCTGAAAAGGAATCAAGTCCTCGTCCGGACTGCGTTCTGGTTTTTCGTGGGTGTTCACGGCATGGCACGCGCTATTACCTATTTGGTTGCGGGTGCCAAAGCGGGGGTAGCCGCAGGGCCTGCTGAGGTAGCCCCCCGGGGCAAGCGACCGATCCAAGTATCAGTAGCAGCGTAGTACCACTCCAACTCCGATATTCGAGGCTGCGCCCCAGAATTGGCCCGGATGAAAAGCCGGTCTTCGGGTCTCATTTTGGCTACCCAAGGCGCGTAGGCTTTGTGAGTCCCGAAATTCCAAAGAATCTTCCGGTAGACCTCAAGGTCCTCCTTTGGCATGAAAGTACACTCAAAACCGAGGATGTAACGCCAAGGGGCATGAGGGTTCTTGAAGAAGGTGCGGTAAAAGAGAATCATGTCCGCAGTGTAGACGATGCCCCCCGGCTGAGGGATCCATTCCGCTAACTCCGGATTCTTCTCCTCAACAAACTCCCAGGTAAGCGCGCTCGACCACCGTCCTCCAGTATCACCAGTCAGGGTCAGAAAGAAGGTCATATAGAGGAAACAACAAGCAGCAAGTCGCCGCTTGATCGAGCCCGAGAGAATCGCGTCGAAGATCTCCTCCAGACGAAACGTCATCCAAACGAGGAAACCCACCATGCCCCAGTCGACCCAGAATCTGAGAATCTTCATTCCCAGCAACCAGCCTATTACTGCCAGGATGAAAGCGGGATCCCTTAACACATCTGTGGGCTTCAGACCAAGCATACTACGGACCACCAGGATGAGGATCACAATGATCACGGCAATGAAAACCCCACCCGAAGGCTGAAGCTCGATCACGTTCAACCGGGCCACAGGAGCCGTAGTCGCTGAACTGAAAGCAATACTCACGCCATCAGCCAGGTAGCGAACTGGATCCCCGGTAAACACGGCACCAGCCAAACTCCCAGCCAACCAGCAACTGCCCAATTCGATCGATCGTGCCACTCGGCCCGATAAGAGAAACGCGCCCACCAACAGAACGCTCTGATACCAACTACCGTGAAAATAGGAAGTTGCGGCAAAGCCCAAGGTAGTAATGCCCCAAAGCCTCCAGTTCTTTGCTTCAGTACGCCCCCAAAGCACCAAAACAAAAACCGAGAATGCCATGGTAATTAGGAAAGGCCGGCCAATAGTAATCCGATCAGCAAAGCCCAGAGTGAGGCAACTGATGGCCAACGACGTGATCCAAGCCTCCGGGCGTCGAAAGAGAAACAACGGTGAAACACAAAAGAGGCAGAAGAGAGAAACCACGCTGCCCGTAACCAGCTCGTCCTGATTCCAATTCGCGACCCTATGAACTCCTCCAAGGAGCAAGTTCCATCCTGGGTTATGATCGAGTGGGGCATCGGGACGCAGCACGAGGATCTGGTCCCAACTCTTGCCAGCCACGGCTCGCGCTGCATACCTCAGAGCATCATCAATTGGCAAATAGCCAAGCATGACGACTTTGAGGATTGAAAATAGTAACACTAAAAAGGCTATCGCCCATATCAAGAGCCTCGCCAAACGGTCGCGTTCATCGCACGCGTGCTGCGGCGAACCCGGGAGCGGCTCCCCAACCGATTCATCCTTAGTCAACATATCAGACCACCTTAGTTATCGGCATTTTGGAAATCATCTAAAATCCAGGGCTCAAGTCGCTCTATAACGGTCTAGACCCATCGATACAAACCTGGGCTCGCTAAAAAGAATTAAGGCATTTTGTGCCTAGAAGTTGGACACTTTCTGCAGAGTCACTTAGCCAGTGCCTACCCAGTTCAACACCAATAACATCACAACATTTTTGCTTACAGTTACTTACAGAGCCAAAGAAAATCCATTGAAAGTTCAGCACCTTAGTGGCATAATCAATGCTTAGAGGATAGAGTGCGGTCTGTGGATAGCAATGCGTGAACCGAGAAAAGCAATAATCAGAAGCTCTCCATAGGGGTTCACACCGCTAAGCGAGTAACAACAACCTATAACTATAAAGGAAAAGCATGAAGATTAACACCTCCAAGAAAGCGGGCTTCACCCTGGTGGAAATCATGATCGTCGTGGCGATCATTGGTTTGCTTGCGGCAATTGCCTTGCCGAACTTCGTCAAGGCTCGCCAGACGGCCCAAAAGAATGCTTGCATAGCAAACCTTAAACAAATCGATGGCGCCAAAGAGCAGTGCGGTCTTGAGGAGAAGATTGCCAACGGGGTAGCCGTTCCTAACTACGCGAACTATTTGAAGAATGGCGTTGTGCCTACCTGCCCAGCGGGCGGCAAATACACTCCCGGAGTCCTGGGAGCGGATCCCACGTGTGACGTGGCTAACCACGTCCTTCCTGGTGGCGCTGCAGCTGCAGCTCCGGCACCGGCACCGTAAGAACGATGCTTTCAGCAACCTTTGCTCAAGAACAGGAGGGCCTCGATTGAGGCCCTTTTCTTTTTGAGGTCTGCCATCCCCCCGCCATTTCTCAAAACAATCGAAGGGACAGGGTTTCGGCTCAATTCGACCTGTGACGAATCATGCGGATGGAGGTTGGCACCTAATCACCAATCATCCCCTGAGGTTCAACTCGCCCGACAGCAGCAACAACTCAGTAACACAAGGGCACAAGCTGAGAATCAAACCGTCCAGGAACAGGGTTTTCACCCTGATGAAAACCATGATCGTCGTGGCGACCAGACCTGATGTTGGTGGCCATCACTCTGGCAAACTGAGTTTGGACTCGTGAGACCGCAAAAAGGGGTCCCTGCATGCAAGCCCGAAGCAAATCGATGGAGCCAAGGAATAGTTTGCGATGGAAGACAAGGTCGCCGGCCGCAGGCGTCCCCCCCGTTCCTCAAACACTGCCTGCGATACCCAAGTTCCGAGTCAGGGGAGCCTACGCCCTCAACATCATCGGGACAGTCCTAACCTGCGACGTTTCAGGCCCCGTTCGGCCTAAGGTTGAACTGTTTCTCGAACCGGCAACAGATCGGACGTGATCAGCTACTTTCCGGTCTCTCGCGCCAACTGAGCCTTTCGGACCTGAAGCGCAGACAGTTTCTTCTTCAGCCCTGCCATCTCCTTCTTGATTTTGCGCAACTCCGCCCGGTGCTTGGTATCCTCCAAATGGCGGGAGCCAAGATTCTTGGCGATGCAGGTCTCCAGTTGCCTCCGCAACGCGCGCAGATACACGTTACCCCATATCCAACCCTCGCGGTACTCAAGCTTCCCAGCTTAGATCCCCTTGAATAGTGAAATCTTGGCTCACTCCGTACTCCTTCAGGGTGGTTAACATCGTTGAGGGTTCCACCTTTTCGACTGAACTCACGCGAGTCTGCATAGTCCAGGATTCTTAGTCCGAGCCCGTGCCTCGAACACCATTCCTGATGAAGAAAGATGGTGCCCGCGACAGGACTTGAACCTGTACAGTGTTACCTACTAGAACCTGAATCTAGCGCGTCTGCCAATTCCGCCACGCGGGCTTGCACCACCTCCCTACGCCAGAAGGGCGCGAAGAGTGGTGACTTACTTACGATGTCCCTGCGGCTAGAGCAAGAGAAAAGGGAGTTCACCGTGAAGTTCATGATGATGCATGAAGAAGAACCCTCTTCCTGTTCCTTCATGTTCATCATAGTTTCTCTTTCCAAGCGACCTCACCGCAGGGGGGAATCCTCGCCAGACATTTGCTAGCCAAAGAGTAAGTTTCCCACGCAAGAATGTTTTCTTTGATAGTCCTTGGAGGGCCAGAATCTAGTTTAACTATCTTACGGACAATATATTACATTATACCTAGTTCACACGGAACACACTTAAGAAGACTCTTAATGTCTGCTTGCCAAAATGCGGACCGCAGTGTACTTAATTATTGATATCAGGCATTCTTACACTTTGATTGGCCCAAAGATCGGGCCAGGGATGCAGGTAGAATTTGAAAAGCGACTTGTGTGAAGTATGAGTAACAAACCCAATGATGACCAGCGGCGAGTCGCCCAACCTCGGAAGGAGATGAACTCGGAGCCGGTGCCTTCCCACCGCTCATCTGGTGGATCCTCGGGAAGCGGGACCGCGTGGATGGCTTGTCCTGAATGGATCAAGGCTTTTCTTGGCAAGAATCTCCTCCGCTCGTGTCCATCCAGGAAGACTTGCAGCAACGTACACTGTCACTTGCGAGTGCTGTGCAACTGCGCTGCGGATGATCTCGCGGCTGCTTCCAAAGTGGAGATGCGGGTTTGGATCGTGCTGCTGGCTTGCGGTCTAGCCGGCATCCTCTACTGGTTTCTGGGACAGTAGATCCACCCGAAGGGGGCGGGTCACGAGCGAACGGGCAGGTTTCTCTCAATGACTTTGCTCAGTTCCTCCAGCCTCACCGGTTTGGCAATGTAGTCGTCCATTCCAGCCTCTAAGCATTTTTCCCGATCCCCTTGCAGGGCATTCGCGGTCATGGCAATGATCCGGATAGGAGGGGAACCGCTCATTTCCTCCCGACCACGGATCGTGCGGGCGGCGGCAAAGCCGTCCATTTCCGGCATGAGACAATCCATGAGGATGATATCGTAATCGATTCGCCTGGTGGCCTCCAGAACTTCGATTCCGTTCGCCACCGCATCGGCGGTGATACCCAGTTTCTGAAGTTGTTTGAGGGCCACTTTCTGGTTCACGATGTTGTCTTCAGCCAGCAAAATGCGAACAGGTTTGCCTCTGCCCTCGGGTATCACAATCAAGTCTGGAGTCACAGGTTTCGCCCGTTGCGACATTCTTGGTTTCACGGCGGACATCACGCGACGGATGCAATCCAGGAGTTGTGCCGGTTTTGCAGGTTTCACCAGGCAGCCATCGATCCCGGCCTGTTTGAGTCGCTCCGGATCGAGCCGTTGGCAGATGGAGGTTAGGAGGATCAGCCGGGTGCCTTCCAGCAAGGGGTGTTCCTGGGTCCGCGTAGCGAGCATCTGGCCGTCCATGCCTGGCATCTGAAAATCAAGGATGGCGAGCTGGAAAGGCTCCCCATTCTCGGCTGATTGCTCCATCAGAGCCAACGCTTCCGCGCCACTAGCAGCCTCGCCCAAATGAGAGATGCCGAAGCTCCGCAACTGGTATTGCAGGATCTTCCGATTCGTAGCGTTGTCATCCACCGCAAGAACCCGCAGGTCAGCAAGGCCGAGCTCCGGCGCGAGAGTGGGAGTGCCTGCGGCGTCCTGCTTCTCGAAAACCGCGGTGAAGTAGAACGTGGAGCCGGCGCCGACGACGCTTTCAGCCCAAATCCTGCCACGCATGATCTCCACCAGCTTACGGCAAATAGCCAGGCCAAGCCCCGTGCCTCCAAACCGGCGAGTCGTCGAAGAATCCTCCTGTTCGAAAGGGTTGAAGAGGCGGCCAAGGGCTCCTGGGGCGATGCCCTTCCCAGTATCGCGCACGCTGAAACGAAGGGTTACTTCCCGCGCGTTAGAGTCGAGTTGGGTGACTTCAAGGCAGACTTCCCCTTTTTCCGTGAACTTGACAGCGTTGCTGAGGAGGTTGAGCAGGATTTGCCGGAGGCGTCCGGCATCCCCGCGCAGCGCGACGGGAACCTGGCTTTCGATCAGGAGGGCGAGTTCGACGCCCTTTGCCTGGGCTTTTTCTGCGACGAGTTCGGCGGTACTCTCGACCACATCGGAGAGGCTGAAATCGAGGGCCTCGAAATGGAGTTTGCCGGCTTCGATTTTCGAGAAATCAAGGATATCATTAATAATGCCCAGAAGGGCCTCGCCACTGGTGCGTACGGTGGTGGCGAATTCGGCTTGTTCCTCATCCAGCTTGGTATCGAGCATGAGGCTGCTCATCCCAATGATGGCGTTCATCGGGGTGCGGATCTCATGGCTCATATTGGCGAGAAACTCACTTTTGGCCTTGTTGGCGGCTTGAGCTGCCACCTCCGCTTTCCTGGCTTCCTGCTCGGCTCTCTTGCGCTCCTCCACCTCGATCTCGAGTGCCTTGGTCTTCTCCTGTAATTGAGCAGCCGTTTGCTTGTGTCCGTCCACCTCATTCCGCAACTGCTGAGTCCTCAACTCCACACGCCGATGGAGTTGTCGGATCCAGAGAGCCGAGAGGAGCAGGACGGCGCTCAACCCTCCCGCCAGGGCCAGGCTGTGCTTCAAAGTCCACCAGCTGGGGTGCTGAAGAACGGTAACGTCATCAGACGAATTCAGATGCAACTCAAAACTCTCCGGGGGCGAGCCTGGGACCAAGGGGGGTAGCATTGCGCAGACGCCCGTCAACCGCAGCACACTTCCTTTAGCGATGACTTTGGTTTTTTTGCGGTCCATCGGCAGCCGGGCAGCGAACAATCGTGCGCCCGATTGGATCTGCAGGGTGGTTTCGTTCTGGCCGGTAGAAATGTCCACCAGAGTTCCCTCGATCTCGACGAGCCTGCAATCCAACTCCAGGCCCGAAACCTCGTCCGCTTGAATGGGCTTGGGATCGGGGAGGGATCCGGAGCCTTGCCTCGCAACCCGGGCCTGGCGCAGGACAGGAAAAGGGCCGCTTAGATCAGGATACCCTACGATCGCCACCTGATCGCCAGGAGCCAAGGGCATAAATATTCGTTGAATGAACCGGATCCCGCCAGTCTCATCCAACAAGAAACTGTGATCGACTCCCGCGTGTAACACCTGTCCCAGAAGCTTCACTTGATGAAAGTAGCTGGAACGAATGTCAAAGTGCCTAAGCTCGCTGATCTTCTTGGATTGGGTAGCGAAAGGGTCCTTGGGCGCAAGTTCCTCGATCTGGATGCAAGCCGGCGAAGGGACATCGAGGCCGGCCCCAGTGATCTGTCGGGTCTCGGCGTTAAATTGCGGATTAAAGGCCCCTCGGATGGTCACCGTGCAGCCATCATACTCCGCAAGGTTCACATTCCCCAGACGTTCCACGTACACCTTCAGATACCCGCCCTTGACCGCGAGGGTCATGGTTTGTCCCTCCACTTTCTGCACCACGCCCTCCACCTCGATGAAGGTCCCGTCCAGACTGCCCGTGATCAGCTGTTCCCAGGTTGGGTGAATGGGTTCAGGCATCTGCCCCCGTCCCAGGTAGACCATCCCGGTGGTGGCCAGGGTGGGGCCGAACGCTCCGGGATCTGAATTACCCTTCACCACATAGACTCCACCTGGCAGTGGGCCGTCTCCCTCGCCTCCCACCACCCCTGCCACATAGATGCCGCGGGTTCGATCCTGCACTCGGGCTGCTCCCGTGCTGCGAGTAGTGATCACTCCACGAACCTCCACCGGATATCTGCGATTCGCTTCCTCGGGCGTCAGTTCTTGAATTTGGACAACGTTGGTTAGGATTGGACGCTGGATGGACTCAGGCTGCGCTAAGGCTGGCCTTACAAAAGCAGGTCGCATCACCCAATGGGTTCCTTCCCGGCTCAGGAAGCCAAACGCTTCGACATTCGAGCCGTGCTCATCAGGAATCTGCCCCATCCCGTACAGGAGCGCGCGTCCCGTGGCGTCGTCCAGGCAGGGCACATCTTCTTTCTGCGCACGAAGGATCGTACCTTTCAACCTCACCAACTCACCGGTATGCTTGCGATCGATCCTGGATGCGAGATTGGAGAGGCTTTCGATTGGCCTGCGAAGCCAGCGTGCGCTGGGGATTTGGTCAATAGACAGGGTTTGAAGACCTGGAACCAGCAGGCGTCCTGCGATGACCTCCCCATGGGCGTTGAACACTCCCTGCACCGCGCCCCGCATCCGCACCTCGCTCTCAGGCAGGAGCAGTCGAAGGCCCTCCATCTTCTCGAAAACCTCCGCCGTCATCCGGCCACTTTCCGTGGTCAACTCCACCTGCAGGGAGTCCTCGGTCTCGCCGACAAACCGAACCTTGGCGGCCACTTCTGACCAGACGAGTTCGTTGCTGTCTGCCATGGGTTGGCCCGGTTGGATGGGCTTCGGCTGTGTCACACCCCCTGTCGATTCGAGGATCTCGCACGAGTAGCTCTCCACCACCAATCGCGCGCCGTCATCAGACTTGAGATGCAGAGTATACTCTCCGTCCTTCGGCAGATGGAGATAGCCATCAAAGCAGAATCCGTAGTTCTCATTGCGAGCGCGTCCGGCAAGTTGGATCTGGTCTACAACCCCTTGCTTCACAGCGGTCAGAGTCCGGAAATCGGGCAAGGCGGACCAAGTCCCCTCGTAGTAAGCGTATTTGAGGCCTGGCTCAGATTTCGCGCTCGTTCCGGGAACCGGATCATGGGACCAGGCGGAGGGCGGAATGGGTGCCAGGGCCATCCCCGGTCCTTCATAAGCCAAGTCCAGCACCTGTTCCCCCGCTCCTTGGAAGAACTCGGCATGGATGGGGTATTTCCCTGCTGAAAACCAGACGCGCGAAGCAACCTCAGACTCGGCATGAATCCCATCATTCACCAGAAGCGGCAAGCGACCGGCGAAGACCCAGCCCTCTCTTGCCATAGCCAGCCCCCGAAGCCGAACCCTGGCTCCCGGTTTGGCACCTGGTGGCAACGAGGGAACCTCCAGAAGCAGGTTGCCTGTACTATCCTGCAGAAGAACCTTGTGCGGCCCGAAGTCCAGGATTCGGGCGTCCAGGTCCACCCAGCACGCGCGAGATGGCTCGCTCTGTGACAGAGCACGCAGGTTGGCGGTGGAGGTGATGGGTGCTTCAGAAGTCCCTTCGGCGGAAAGGCACAAGCCCGAGAGGAACGTAGCTGCAGAAACGACGGCCAACCAGAGCAGCAGGTCTGCCCTGCCGTGTCGGCGTGCGTGACCGTTCGATCCCAGGTTATCCATGCGGCTACCAAGTCTCCTAACGGCATACTCTGGCCGAAAGTTAAGGGCGGATTAGACCACCAAGCCGCAAGCCACTCACGGGCCAGCGCTCCATATGCCTGGCACCCTGTGATTTCGGCGGTAACCAGGCTTGTTTTCCAGCAGGAAATTCTGCTGGTCTGAACTTGGGCCTCCTGTATGGTTTCCGGTGACGCCAAAAGGTGTCATGAAACGACTTTGATACAATGCAACCGACTGCTGATCTCGCTCTGATCGGGCTGGCCGTCATGGGCCAAAACCTAATTCTCAACATGAACGACCATGGGTTCACCGTGGTTGCCTACAACCGAACCGTGGCCAAGGTGGATGACTTCCTTGGACGCGAGGCCAAGGGCACCCAGGTGCTCGGGGCCCACTCGATTCCCGAACTGGTGGCCATGCTCAAGAGGCCCCGCCGAGTCATGATGCTCGTCAAAGCCGGAAGCGCGGTGGACGAGTTCATCGAGCAACTGATCCCCCACTTGGAACCGGGCGACATCATCATCGATGGCGGCAATTCCCTTTTCGAAGACACGATCCGACGAACCAAGTACGTCGAGTCCAAAGGCCTTCTCTACATCGGGACCGGTGTCTCTGGTGGAGAAGAAGGCGCGCGGCGCGGGCCCAGCATCATGCCAGGCGGGTCGCCAGCCGCCTGGGAGCACGTTAAGCCGATCTTCCAGGCCGTCTCGGCCAAGGTGGAGGATGGGTCGCCCTGCTGCGATTGGGTGGGCGAGAACGGTGCCGGCCACTACGTCAAAATGGTGCACAACGGCATCGAATACGGTGACATGCAGCTCATCTGCGAGGCCTACAATCTGATGAAAACCGGCCTGGGCATGACTCCCGAAGAAATGCACCAGGTCTTCACCGAATGGAACCAGGGAGAGTTGGATTCTTACCTGATCGAGATCACGCGCGATATCCTTGGCTTCAAGGACGAAGACGGTCAGGCTCTCGTGGAGAAGATCCTGGACACGGCTGGGCAAAAAGGGACCGGCAAATGGATGGTAGTCTCCTCGCAGGAGTTGGGGATCCCGATCACCCTGGTGGCCGAGGCGGTCTATGCACGCTGCACCTCAGCCATCAAAGAGGAACGTGTGCGAGCCTCCAAGGTGCTGCGTGGTCCCAAGCCCCTCATTTCGACTGACCGGGCGAAATTCGTCGAGGATATCCGCAAGGCTCTCTACGCCTCCAAGATCATCTCCTACGCACAAGGCTTCATGCTCATGCGCGCGGCAGCAGCTCAGTACAAGTGGAACCTCAATTACGGCGGGATCGCCTTGATGTGGCGCGGTGGATGCATCATCCGCAGCCGGTTCCTCGGTAAGATCAAAGAGGCCTTTGACAAGCGACCGAACCTGGAAAACCTGCTCCTGGATCCGTTCTTTAAGAAAGCCATTCACGGCGGTCAACGTTCCTGGAGAAATGTCGTAGCCACCGCTGCCAAGAAGGGCATCCCCGTGCCTGCGTTCGCCACGGCACTCAGTTTCTACGACGCCTACCGGGCGGAGCGGCTTCCCGCCAATCTTCTCCAGGCTCAGCGGGATTACTTCGGAGCCCATACTTACGAGCGGGTTGACAAACCGCGTGGGGAGTTCTTCCACACCAACTGGACCGGCCGGGGCGGGCAGACCGCTTCCTCCACGTACACAGTCTAGATTCCTTTACCAAGACCGACTCCCAGTTCGGGGAGTCGGTCTTGCGGTCAGAATGGAGCGCCATGGGACTTCGCATCCTCGTAGCTCCCGATAAACTAAAGGCCACGCTGGCTGCCGAGCTAGCCGCCAAGGCCTTGGCTACGGGCTGGCTTCGGGGTCGTCCGGGTGACCGCCCTACCCTCTTGCCCATCAGCGACGGTGGGGATGGCTTCGGCGAACTGGTTGGCAAAGCCTTGCAGGCAGAGGAACGAGAGGTTACCACCGTGGACGCCGCCGGTCGGCCGGTGATTGGCAAGTTCTGGTGGGTTGAAGCTGAGCGACTCGCCATCATTGAGTCCGCCAGGGTCATCGGCCTGGCTCTCCTGCCTCCGGGACAGTACCATCCCTTCGAACTGGACACCACAGGATTGGCCCAGGTCCTCAACGCAGCTGCCAAACTCGGCCCGAAGCGATGCATCATTGGGATCGGTGGTAGCGCGACCAACGATGGAGGCTTTGGCTTTGCCCAGGCCCTTGGCTGGAAGTTCCTCGCACCGGATGGGCATTCGATCACTCGGTGGACCGATCTGGCCGCGCTGTCGAGGATCGAGTCGCCTGAGGAGCCACTAGGACTCGGAAAGGTCCAGATCGCGGTCGACGTCCAGAACCCTTTGCTGGGACCCATCGGCGCGTCTCCGGTCTACGGACCTCAGAAGGGCCTCCGGCCGTCTGACTTGGCCCAGGCCGAAGGTTGTCTCGCAGCACTCGCCCGGCAGGCTCAGGTGAGCTTGGGTTGGGACCAACCCCACGATACTCTACCCGGATCCGGTGCAGCGGGAGGCCTGGGATTTGGGCTACATGCCTTTCTGGGTGGTGAATTCGTCTCCGGCTTCGCGCTGTTCGCAGCAACCACGGGTCTGGACCAAGCAGTCCGCGAAGCCGACATCGTTCTCACTGCGGAAGGCTCCATCGATCGCACTACCGTCGAAATGGGAAAAGGGGTTGGGGGCCTCGCGGCCCTCTGCCGAAAGGCGCACGTCCCCTGCCTGGGATTTGCAGGTTCGGTGGATATTGGAGAAGAGAGCCGAGGGGCCTTTGACGGAATCTGGGGCATCGTTCCTGAGTTGGCGAATCGCCAGCAGGCCATGCAGTCGCCGGCCCATTATCTAGAGATCCTCGCTGAAAGAGCCGCACAAGCATGGAACTCAACCGACCCACCGTAATTGGCTCGCTTCCCAGGCAAATGGCGCAAACAGGTCGGGGAGTTTCTCCGAGCCTTTCTTGAACACTCCCAATGAGGACGAATCGAGAGAGGCGAGTCTTCGCGTTGCCTGGCATGGCTGCAGATCGGCGGATGTATCCGCAGCCGTGGGACTCGATTCCGGGCATCCAGTTCGTGGAGTGGGGACCCTACTCGTCGGAACTGACTATTCCCTTCGCTGCGCAGCGAATCCTCGAGGACCATCAGATCCGTGACGGCGATGTGGTAATCGGCTCCTCCCTGGGCGGGATGGTCGGATGCGAGATCGCAGAACGGGTGGCACTCAGTCGATTGGTTCTGATCGGCAGTGCGATCTCCAATCGCGAAATTAATCCTTTCCTACGCTGGATCCATCCCCTATCGAGGTTTGCACCTCTGAAGAGACTGCAGCGGCGGGCGCAAAGGATGCCCGGCAATCTGGGACCGATGTTCGCGGCAGCGGATGCCGATTTCATCCGCAACATGTGCAAAGCGATCTTCGCCTGGGAGGGCCTCCGGGGGGCGAACCCCAACCTTCTCCGACTTCACGGCACACACGATCACGTCATTTCACGCCCGAGCCATGTGGATCTCTCCGTGAACGGAGGCCACCTAATTTCCATGACCCACACGACCAAATGCCTGGCCTTCCTCAAGGCGAATGGCATCTAGCAGTGCACACTGCACACAGGTTCCCTCATTGGCCAAAACGCACCCGCACGAAGCGTGCCTCGAAAGGTTTGATCTCCAGAGACTCGACGCCCTGCCGGACTGGCTCCTCGAGCACGTTCACTTCATCCGCACTCTTGATTGGCACCATGCTGGAGACAGTCTGAGGATCCAGCACCGCGGACTGCCCCTCCAGTTCGCGCAACTGAAAGACCACCGCATCCCCAGAGTGGGCTGGATAGGCTCTGACGATGGCGACGTTGGGAGACTTGAGTGCGAGAACGGATAGTGAAAGCGGCCGTTCCGTCATGCTTTGTTTGGCGGCGGGAAGAACCCGCGTAACCAGGGGGGTCCGTGAACCCCAACCGAAGCGGGTCGCCGCGGAACGAGAGGAATCAGGAATCGAGGTCAAATAGTAGTGCCACCGGAATTCTCCCTCCTGACTCACCCGGAAATTCGTAAACCAATAGTTGTTTAGGACCCATGAATAGACGTGCGGCTTCTCCACCACGGTGATCGGTTGCCATTTCCCGAGGTTCAGATCTCCCAACTGCACCAGCGGTACCTGGTCACAGCCAAGGATGATCTGTCCATCCGCGCCTCGAACGGACACGTAGCTCTGAATCGTCTGCCAATCCGAGGAAGAGCCGGGTATTTGTCCCCGTCCCGGAATGACTGTCCCCCCCTGCCCTTCGTACTCAACTTGTGCTCCTGGGAGCTGGAAGGGAAACGCCACATAAACCGCCTCCGCCGAGGTCACCGGCAGCTTTCGCAACGCGTAGTGGAACTCGATCCGCTTCTCGGTCTCATACAACCGCATTTCCGCGCTGACCCCTTGGTTCGTTGAGCACCCCGCCATGTCGGCCTTCAGCCAAATACTCCGCCAAACTGGACCACGGGCTCCGGCCTCCATCCGAACGTTTTTCCAAGGCTCGCGTCGGAATTGCTCCCGCACCAGGTCACGTCCTTTGGGCAGGGTCTCATACAGGCACTGTCCCAAACCCCACGCGCCGGTAGAATCCACCAGTTCCTTCCCTGAAGCCTTGTCCACCAAACTTACAATCGCTCCTTTCTTCGGATCGACCACCAAACGGTAATGGGCGTTTTCCAGTGTACCCTCCGCGGCAGTTTCGGCCTTGGCCGCGCTGGGCTTTTCACTCACCTCGATCCGCACAGTACGATATCCCAGCGGAGGCACATCCTTCACCCACACGCCCCAGTAGGTTCCCTCGGCCCGAGTGTTCATCGGCTGCGCCGCCAGGGCTTCCCCCGTGCTGGCGTCCACCATGCGCACTTCCCGGTCTTTGGGGAGGATTTCGTGATCAATGAAGACTCGAACCAGCCCCGATCTCGGCCAACTCAGCGTATTGAGGACAGCCAGGGTGGGCACCGATGCGCGAGGCAGGTACTCCTGGACCAGACCCAGGGCCTCCTCGCGAAGCATCGTGGCGTGCTTTACTGCATTCCAAGCATAGGACGCCTTTTCACCCCACTGTACCTGGGTATTCTCTGCCAAAGGATCGTCGACGCTCTCCGCCGCGCCGTAAGTGTGCTCATCATAGAACAGAAGGTCTTCCTGCACCGCAGCCACCCGGCGAAGCGTTTCAGGTCGGATAGGAGCCCCCAAGACGCTCGCCATCGCCAACAAGGTTTCGTTGGCCTCCATGGTCGCGTGCATTTCGCGCGCGGCGGCAGTTTCACGCGCGGCAGATCCAAATCCATCGGTCCACCAATCCGGCCAAGCCTGTCGGTGCACGGCAAGCTCCTTGCCATGCTCTTTCTCGACGTACTCCAGAAATTCCTGGGCCGTCGAAATCCTCAGCTTGGGCCAAGCGTACTGCTCATTCCAAGCCTTCACGACATCGCTGCCCACAGTGGACGGTGGGGAATTGTCCGTGAAATACCCGGAGAACTGCACCCCAATGCGGTCAAAGGCGTACCCGCGTTCTTCCAGAGATCGGAGGTAATTGAGTACTCCCGGCTTGAAGACCTCCAGCTTGCCCTGATTGATCTGCCAGAAGTTGGCCGTCATGTAGTGGTCAGAACGGTAGGCCAGGATACGGTTGCCCGAAGGAGATTCCCACCAGAAGGCGGTCGGCTTATCGAACGGGAGAAGCGATCGGGTCTTGTTGATGCCCATGCTGAGGTAGCGGATGCCGATCCCCTGGAAGTAGTCCACCAGGCACCAGGCAGCGCCGTTGACATCGTTTTGCATCGCGGTGCGGATGTTCATCCCCAAGCTTTGCTTCAGCTCACGAAGCGGGGTCAGAACCGAAGCGATCCCGCTTTCGGGCGCAATTTCCGCCATGTTCACCAGCATGCCTGCCACTTCGATCCGCCCTTCACGCAACCGTTTCTTCAGCCGTTCGATTTGTGCCGCAGGCCGGCGCCGCAAGTACTCCTGAACCGCCCAGGAGGTCTCACAGGTCCAGCGGAACTTGGCATCCTCAGGATACGCATCCGTTTGATCACAGAACTCCAGCGCATAATCGATGTACCGGAGGTGTTCGGGCAGAATCTCCGTCTGAGGGCGCGTGTACCCGATGTCGGTATGGGTGTGCTGGGTTAGGTAAACCGTCCATCGCCGCGGCGCGGTCAGCTTAACCCCTGGAAAGACCTTTTCGCCACCCGCCGAGGACACTTTAACGTCCACCGTCACCGGGCCGCTAAGGGAGGGGATCTCCACCTCCGTATGGTAACGTCCCAGGGGCAGATCGCCTAAAACTTTCGTCACTGGCGCCGCCCAGGAAGAACAGGAAACCTGAAGGTTTGCCCCGGCGATCCCGCCTGAGTCCAAGTCTGCCTGGAGAATGCACTTCTCGCCGGCGGCAGTCTTTAGCACGAGTGGAGCCACCGCAAAGGTTCCACTAAAGATTCTCCCACGCAGCGGCTCGCGGACCTCAACCGCCACGGTCACTTTCTTGGCTGGCTTCCCCTCTTTGTCCACCACCGCTAGACTGAGCCCCCATTCCCCACCGACCTGGTCGACCTTGCACAGCACCGCATTTCGTCCGGGCTTCAAGGTAACTTTGGTCTCATTTGCCCTTGCGTCCATCGTCCCCAACTCAGGTCTATCCATCACCAGGGAGCCATTCAGCCAGAGCCGACAACCATCGTTATGCCGGACTTTGAACCCAACTTCCTGCGACTCATCGGACTCCAGATAGCAGAATGCATAAGCAGCGGCTGTCATCTCCCGGTTGGCCGAGAAGGCGTTGATGAAGTCCAAATTCCCGGAAGAATCGCTGAGCGTAGCCCGCCAAGCCACCTCGTTTCCCGAACCCGTCGGCACCCGATTCCCCTCGGCGGGCGCGGCACCCGTCTCCCCCCCGTTGGCCTGCAGGAAGTCCTGCCGCAAGCCGCTCCGGCTGGTGTCGCTTGGAAATGGGCCTGCAACGACCCAAACGGGAACCGTTCCATCTTCTCGAAGCGGGAAGGACTCGAAGCTGCCTGCCTGGGAATCGTGGCCCATGAAACTGGCTACGACAAAGAACGCCAGAGACAAAGGGGAAAGGATGCTGGCCTTGCGGGGTTTCATGCCTTCATTTGAAGCCAAGCCTCCGTCCGAATCAAGCGGAAGATGGGGAAAGCATCGGTTTCACGAATTACCGTGCCTGTTTTCCTGCTTGCGCGGGTGGTTATTTCGTCGTCTAATGGAAATCGGAGTTTGGCGGGTTCTGGCGTGATGGGAGCCGACCTGCTTCTTTCCGCCATTGGGCGTAGGGAAGCCCGGTCCCGTCCGCAAGCAGCCGCCGGTTGGGTCAGGCTGGACGTATGGTTATCTTTATCTCCATCGCCATAGCGGCGTTCATCATCGTCGCGGGTTCCTTCTTATTCGGGAGTGACCATGATGCAGGACACGACGGGGATGCGGGGCATGACGGCGGGGGCGGCGATTCTGAGCCCACGATCAGCATCTTCTCGTCCAAGGTCATCGCCACTCTCTTGATGGGATTCGGCGCCGCGGGAGCCATCGCCCGCAGCTACGAACTAAGCTATCTCGTGGCCTCCCTCATCGGCCTTGGAAGCGGCCTCCTCCTGGGAGCAGCCATGTATGGCGTCTTGAGTCTCTTTTACCGGCAACAGGCTTCCTCCCTGGTATCGACCAATTCAGCAGTAGGCTGTACAGGCCGCGTCACGGTGTCCATCGGGGAAAGCGCACAGGGCGAAGTAGCGCTGGAACTGGAAGGCCAGTACTCCACTTTCGTGGCAAGTTCGGCCGACGGGAAACCGATTGGCAAGGGTCAGTCGGTGCGGGTGGTGCGGACGATGGGCAGCCAACTCGTGGTAGAAAAGGTGTAGTTTTCGACAACGGCAGAAAAGACAAAGGAATCAACTCATGAACGAACTGATGATCTTGGCTGATTTGAATGCGACAGCGCGGATGCTATTCATTCCCTTCGCATTCCTTCTGCTCGCCGTCGCCTTCGTCCTCGTGGTCAAAGCCATGTCGAGCCGGTATAAGAAGATCGCACCCAACTACATTGGCATCTTCTACGGGCGCAGGTACAAGTGGACCGATCCCACGGACGGAAAGGTAAAGGTCCGGGGCTTCCGAATCGTCGCTGGTGGAGGTTCCCTGCTTTGGCCGTTGGTGGAAGATTTCCAGCAGCTTTCCACCTCCGCCTTTCAGACGGAGATCAAGGAATCCAACATCCCGAACAAGGATAACGTGAAGATCAGTGTGGAAGGCATCGCCACGTGCAAAATCTCGTCGGCACCGGAGGACCTCCACAATGCCGCCATGGCGTTTCTGGGCAAGTCCGAGGCGGAGTTGAACGGGTTCGTGAAGAACATCCTCATCGGTCATCTACGCTCGATCATCGGCAAGCTGGACATCGACGAAATCCTTCGGCAACGGGACACTTTCAACCGTCGTGTGATCGAGGAATCCACCGAGGAGTTGAAGCGACTCGGCATTCAAATCATCACCCTTGTCATTACGGATGTCAGCGACGAGAAAGGCTACATCAACTACCTGGGTGAGAAAACAGTCGCCCAGGCCCGACGCGATGCAGGCATTCAAGTGGCCGAGGCCGAGCGGGAAAGAGCCAGCCGGATCGCAGAGGCCCAAAAGGAGCAGGAGATCAAGATCGCGGAGGCCAAGCGGGACCAGGACATCAAGGTAGCGCAGGCAGCGGCTGAAACCAGAAAACGGAGGAGCGATGCCGAGCGGGAAGCCGCGGTCGTCGAGGCCTCCAATGCAGTCTCGGTCGCGGAGGCGGACCGGGACCGGGACGTGAAGCGCGCACAATTCAAGGTTGCGGCTGACACGGAGTTGGCCAAAGCCAATCAGGCGCTCAACATCGCCTCGGCGGAACAGGAAAAAATCCTGAAAGTGCGCCAGGCCGAACGCGACGCCGCCGAAAAGGAGGCCCAGATCAAGGTTCAGGAAAAGGAAGGCGCCCGTAAACAACAAGAACTCAACGCGACCGTCGTGCAAGTGGCCCAAGCCGCCCGGCAGAAGGCCGTCATCGAGGCTGAAGCGGCGAAGTCCGTAGCGGTGCTGGGAGCTGAGGCGCAGAGCGAGGCTGCCATCCGACGGGCTGAAGGTGAGAAACAAGCAAACGCCTTGCAGGGCGAAGGTGAGGCCTCCAAACTCCGCGCCACGCTCACCGCCAAGGCGGAAGGTGAAGCCGCGATCAAGAAACAGGCGCTCTTCGCGGAAGCCGAAGGTCAAGCCGCCATGAAAGGCAAAGTCCTCCTCGCCGAAGCGGAAGGCACCGCACGGTTGGCGGAAGCCCTCGCCAAGATGACGGACGCCGCCAAGCTCATCATGATACTGGACCGGTTGCCAAAACTCATCGAATTGGGAGGTGAGGCCGGCGAGAAGATCGCCCGGGCAACATTCTCAGGGATTGCAGCTCCGCTGGGGAATATTGACTCAATCCATATCGTGGACATGGGAGGCAACGGGAAGGGCCTGGACCAACTGGCAACGCTGGTGCCTAACACCGTCGTAAAGACCTTGGCAACGCTGAAAGCCACCGGTATCGATTTAAACGATCTTGCGCGTAAAGCAGGCATTGATATCAGCGCGATCAGCAAGATGGTGGGGCCGAGCATGGGTATTCACCCGACGCCGCCAGAGCCTCCGACACCCCCTGTGGACCAAGGTCAGTAGGTTTCATCCCCCGCCCCAGGCTCTGCGAGTCCTCCGTCTGGGGCCAGCGCGGTTCTAGAATCTGCCGATCCGGAAGACCCTATGCCAACCCAACCCAACAAGGTGAGCCCGGTTTATGAGGTGCAGCGAGACCTGAAGCCCCAGGCCGTCGTTGTGCACTGTAGCGATCCACGGATGCAGGCCGCGTTCGAGCAGTTTGTTGAACACGAATTGGGATTGGCCAAAGGATCGTATATCCCCATCGTCGTCGGGGGCGGTGCAGGCGTCCTCGCCCACCCTGAGCAGTTGCCCAAGGAGTTCAAATTCCTGCGCGACCGCTTGGAGTTCTACCGTGAGGTGTTCCCGACGGTACGACGCATCGTGCTGATCAACCACGAGGACTGCCACTACTACGATTCGATCAAGCAGAAAGTCTACGGCTTCCTTGGGCAGCGCTGGCACGGCATCGCCCAGCATTCGCGCGAGGACTTATCCTTGGTGGGTAAGGCCTTTACGCACGTACTTTTCCACCTCGGAATGTCGGTCGAGCTCTACTACGCTCGATTCACGGACCCGGAGCGAACCCACATGACCTTTGAAAAGGCTGTGGGCTAAGGCGTCCGGGCGGAAATCACTTCCGAAGTTCTATTTGCACGCACCCACCGACCTCGGTAGGCTGAGTTCCGTGCGAAAGAAAAACGGACACGCTCCATGAAACCCTGTCTACTCCTCCCTGCCAGCGTTCTCGGGCTCGCCTGTGCACTCCTCTGGCCTCGTTGCACCGCGTCCGCCCAATCCTTTGAAGTCCAGAGTCTGACTCTCACCAACGGCCTGAAGGTCCTGATGCACAAGGACGACTCGATCCCCAATGCCGTCACCTACATCTTCTACCGAATCGGCTCCCGGAACGAGCGCCCCGGCACCACGGGCATATCGCACTTCTTTGAACACATGATGTTCAATGGCGCGAAGATCTACGGTCCGAAACAGTTCGACAATGTGATGGAAGCGGCGGGTGGCGCCAACAACGCCTACACCTCCTATGACACCACTGTTTACATGAATTGGTTCCCCGTTTCCGCGCTGGAACTCATCTTCGACCTGGAGGCTGACCGGATCGAGAACCTGGCTTTTGTTCCCAGTGTCGTTGAGTCCGAACGCGGGGTGGTATCCTCGGAAAGGCGAATGTCGGTCGAGGCGAACAACAACAACTTGCTGGACGAGCAGTTGTGGGCGGCCGCCTTTACGGCCCATCCGTATCATTGGCCGGTGATCGGTTGGATGTCGGACATTGAACAATGGAAGATGGAAGACCTCCAAAACCACTTTCGCATGGGTTATTCCCCAGCCAACGCTACTATGGTGGTCGCAGGGGCCATCGACTATGGCCGGGTCACGCAGCTGGCCAAACGCTACCTCGAACCCATCCCCGCACACGCCCCCCCGCCACCCGTAACCACCAAGGAACCCGAGCAACAGGGAGAGCGCCGCGTTCAGGTGAGCAAGTTCGCACAACTCCCAATCTTGATGGTCGGGTACCACGTGCCCGAGGCTCGCCATACAGACTATTACCCGCTACAGGTGCTCCGCAGCATCCTCTTCTCCGGTCAGAGCTCCCGCATGTACCGCTTGCTTGTGGACGGAAAGAGCCTGGCCACCCAGGTCGAAGCATCCATGAACACCGCCTTCGATCCCACGCTCTTCACGATCGCCGTACAACCTCGAGAGGGTGTCGATCTAAGCCGGCTTGAGAAGGCACTCTTTGATGAACTGGAGCGGGTGACTCTGGAAGGAGTCACCGATCCAGAGCTGCAGAAAGCGAAGAACAACGCGCTTGCCAACCTCTATCGGGATCTCAAAACGCTGGACGGAAAGGCTCATGCCCTCGGAAACGCCGAGGTGTTCTTTGGAGATTATCGCACCCTTTTCACCCGCGGAGACGCCTTCGAAAAAGTGACCAAGGAGGACGTCCAGAGGGCAGCCAAGACCTATTTCCAGGCAAAGAACCGCACCGTCGCTACGCTCTTGCCTGAGAAGCAGCAGGAGCCCAAAGCCAAGAAACTCTAGCACAAGGCGCCTATGAAACACTTCTGCATCCTGCTCTCCACCCTGACGGCTCTTGGGCTCCAGGCGATTGCGGCGGACAACTCCCCGTCCCTCAGGCTTCCTCCTTATACTCAGACCTCGTTGACGAACGGCCTCACCCTGTTGCTCATGGAACAACATGAGGTCCCACTGGTGAGCGTAAGCATCCTTGTCCAGGCCGGCAGTTCCCTCGACCCGCTAGGAAAAGAAGGCACGGCTTCGCTCACTGCGGAGCTCATGCGACGCGGGACAAAGAAACGCAGCCCCGAACAGGTCTCGGAGGAATTGGATTTCATTGGAGCCCACTTGGATTTCAGCGCTTCGCCTGACTTCGTCCAAGGCTCTGCCGAATTCCTAAAGAAGGACGCAGCGAAGGCCCTGGAACTCCTGGCAGACGTTCTTCGAAACCCTAAGTTTCCGGGAAAAGAAGTCGCCAACCGCGTCCGTGCAAACATCGATGAAATAAAGCAGGCCAAGGATGAGCCGCAGAGCGTGCTTGGTTTGTACTTCGACGCCTTCCTGTTTGACGCCCACCCCTATGGCCGTCCTGCCTCCGGTGAGGAGCAGACTCTTGCCAAAATTGGTCGATCCGACCTGGCAAAGTTTCATGAGCAGTGGTATGGGCCCGCCACTACCACCATTGCCGTAGTCGGGGACTTCGACACGAAAGTGATGGAGCGTGCGATCCTGATGCATTTCGACGACTGGAAGTCCAAAGCAGCCCCGCCCAAGGAGGGTTTACCAGTGCCCGCAGAAGTCCGAGGAAAGAAGTTGTTGCTGATCGACAAGCCCGACGCCACCCAGACCTTCTTCATGATCGGCAACGTAGGCGTGTCGCGGACCGATCCCGACCGGGTCGCTATTGACGCAGCCAACACCGCCTTCGGTGGCCGCTTCACGTCCATGCTCAACAACGCCCTCAGGGTGGAAGCCGGTCTCACCTACGGAGCCCGCTCCCGATTCAACATGAGCAAGGTCCCCGGGGAATTCGCCATCTCCACCTACACCAAGAACGCGTCCACCGTGCAAGCCATGGACATGACGCTCGACCTCCTGAAGACCCTGCACCGCGATGGTTTGACCCCTGCACAACTCGACTCCGTGAAAGCCTACCTGAAAGGACAGTTCCCCCCACGCATCGAGACCCCCGACCAACTCGCGTCGCTGCTGACTCAACTCTCCTTCTATGGTCTCGATGAAAAGGAAGTCAACGATCGCTTTGTGCAGATCGACGCCCTCACTGCTGATGACGTAAAATCTGCCATTCGTAAACACTTCCCCTTGGAGAATCTGGTCTATGTACTCATCGGGAAAGCCTCCGAAATTGGCGACGCGGTGAAGAAATACGCCCCCAAGATGGAGACTCGCTCCATCACCGAGCCGGGGTTTCGATCTGCGGCCACGCGGAAATAGGATCGGATGTTCGAAGCACTGCCGAGACGAAGGCAGGATCCGAAGGCGAACGCGACCCGGTAGTGCTTCCACGTGCCGAAGCCGTGGAAAGGAAGTCGGTCAATGTCCGCAATCCCCGGGCTGGCCCGAGGACCGTGCAGATCCCTCCCGAAACAAGAGCGTACTGAAATACCGGTCCGCACTATCGCAGAGCATGGTCACGATCACGCTGGAAGGGCCTGCCTCCAGGGCAATCTGAACCGCCGCTGCCACGTTGGCTCCTGAACTTGTCCCCACCAACAACCCAAACTCGCGGTGGAGCCGCTTGGTCATCGCCATGGCGTCCTGGCTGCTCACTTTGACACTGCCATCCAGCGGGGCATCTCGAAGCAGCGGCGGTATAAAACCGCCTGCAATCCCTTCGATGAAGTGGCAGCATGGGCATTCCCCCGCCAGCAAAGCGCTTTCCGCAGGTTCCATGGCCAGAATCCGAGCGTGCGGGTGACGGGCTTTGATGGCCTTTCCACAGCCGCTGAGAGTGCCCCCAGTGCCGTACCCGGCCACGAAGGCATCGATTGGCCCGGGAACTTGTCTGAGGATCTCCTGCCCCGTGTGTTCAAGGTGATCCTGGGTATTGAGAGGATTCTCAAACTGGCGCGGCAGGAAATACCGAGGATCCTTGGCTGCCATTTCCCGTGATAGATCAATCCCGGTCTGATATCGACCTTCGCTCGGGAAAAGAATCAGTTCAGCGCCCAGTTGGCGAATGAGGTGCCGACGCTCTTCGCTGGCTCTTTCGGACATTAAAATCGTCACCCCATACCCCTTCGCGGTACCGACCATCGCCAGCGAGACCCCCGTATTCCCGCTTGTGCACTCGAGGATCACCGCTCCAGGCTGCAACAAACCCCGCGCTTCAGCGTCCAGGATCACTGTCTTGGCAAGCCGATCCTTGATGCTGCCGCTCGGATTCAGATACTCACACTTCACATAGACCGTCACACCCTCCTTCCGAAAAAGTAGCGGAACCATCGGGGTGTTACCGATCAAACCCAAAACCGGGGCCGAGCCATCTGCTTCCGAATTCCTGTTCATAAACCTTCAAACCCAACGCTCAAACATGCCGGTTTCAGCACCCGAAGTCGAGTCAGATTCAGGCCTCATCTCTGCCGCAAGAGTCATCCCACCGGAGACTGGAAACGAAGCCAACTTTGCCTGCGGAGGTAGGTGTCTGATAAAGAGGAGTAACTTAGAAGGCAGGGTCTTCTGGAAATCGCGTGCGTGCTATCGGACGCTCAACGTGGGTCATATGTCTGATCGCTGGGCTTAGGCTAAAGTGCGACATCGTCCAAGTCATAGCGGCTGGTCGGCTGCAACACATCAGCATTTGGAATGCGGTTCGTCAGCCAGGTTCCATCCACCTGGGGACGCCGCGTAAAATCGCGCAACCGAAACTCGCCTGTGCGAAACACGATGCGCTCAACACTGCTGGCGGCTTCAAGAAACGATGCGTTGGTGAGCACCGGGCTGCCGTCCACCTTGAGGGAATAGAACTGGCTACCAGCATCCACAGCCAGCTCCACGCTGATCCAACGGTTCGTGGTGTAGGCCTTCACGTTCTGCCGCATGCCACCATTCCAGGCCATAAGGTGACTGTTCGTCGGGTTGAAGGAGAGTGCCACGGCGCGGGTGCCGTCGCCAGAGACCACATCAATCTCCAAAGGCGCGCTGCGGGCATTTGCCTCGTGCGCCCGGATTTGGAAAGCCAGACGCGCCGAAGGGCTCTGTCGGAAAATGCGCATCGCGCTGGCATAGTCGCAGGGATCGCGATCCTCGAGCTGCAGGAAGCAGTTTGTGCCTTCAGCAGCAATCGTCACCGGAGCCCACTGAGGGCTGTAGGTATTCCAGCCCTCGATGCGGTGTCCTAGCGGTTGGGCCTGGAAGTCCTCGCGCACCTCATTGGTCACCTGTCCCAAGATGGGTGTGGGCACGCAGGCCACCCAGATATCTTCCTTGTTCATGCTGTAGGTCAGCCAGAGGTCTCTCCCGGGCGGGTCCCCATTCCCCGGGCAGATACCACGAACATACTGGGGCCCGGAGTTCTTATCATCACCGGCGGCATTCTCATAGCGCTGCGGGGGCATATCCCCGGCAATCACCAGGTAAGGGGTGTCGAACTTCAAGCCGTCTCCCGATGTGGTCACTGCCAATGGCCATCGCCGGTGCAAATCACCACCGGGTCTTCCAGGCGTGCACCCTACAAACGCATAGCGACCATCCTTCGTGCGTGTCCCCCACACCTTGGCGCTGGGATTGAAGCCAAACGATGTCACCTCGGCGGGAGCGGGAACCATGTCCCTGGTCCAGTTTGTTCCAGTGCTCACAGCCATGTAGTGCTTTTTCCAAGCCCCCACAATCCGGTTGTCAGCGAGCCGATACCAATTAAATGCCTTCCATTCACGCACTCGGGGAAGGGTCTCGGTGCTGATGGTGTAGAAGTTGGGATCCTGGTCCTCCTCCTGCCATTGCTGGCAGAAAAGGGGGTCACCGAGCAGTGCTTCACAGGCAGCCCTGAAGCCAGCATCGCTCGAACTCGTGTAGTAGGGAGCCATTCGCGCGAGCGGCCCTGCGAAGTTGGTCTTCACATTGTAGGTCTCGGGTCCGTAGGACTTCGGTCCCAGGATTTCCCTGACCAACCTCTCGCCCGGCCCGCCGGAACGTCCTGCGTTCGCCTGACTGACGAGGAACCGACCGTTCGGAGCGACATAGAAGGCCATTCTCGAAGCGCCGCCATGAATGACATTGGAGGAATCCGCGCCGGGATACCAATCCAAACCGTTTGTAGACCAGCACAATTGAACACCCCCGGAGTGGAACGACCAGAATCGCCCGCCCCAGTAGGCGATCATCTGATGATGGCGGTATAGGGTTGTGCTGCCATCCGTCGCACCCGGATTGTCCGGAGCCGATCGGGATACCTGGACATTCTGGACACCAACCGCCCAGCGCAACTTCCCGTCATGGGCAGAAAGGGCATCCCCATAAATGCCGCCCGTGTAGGTTAGCGGTTGGGCTGGTGCAGCGCTAGCTGCAAGCGCCAGGCATAAAAGTCCAGCTTTCTGTCCGAGAAAGAAACACCGTTTCAGGTGTCTTGAAGAAGGAATGGTCTTCATAAGTTCTTACTTTTGCCCGTCATAGGTCCACTCTCACAATTCCGCTCGCAGCGTCACCATTTCCCAGCGTTGGAGATCATTTGGTGCCGCCACGGTGCGCTTTCCACCGTCATTGTTCCTTCAGCATCCGGTCCAAGATGAGCACGTCCAGATACTCGTCGTCTTGGCTTGCGTACACCCCGTCGAGAATTTTCGGCGCACCCGGAGAAGTGGCCAGCCATTGGGCAACGGCTTTGCGATCCCGCAGGGATTGGAGCGCGGCATGGTTGTCCCACACCTTGCCGCCGATGTCGGTTTTCTGTGCGGCGACAAGCCATATCCCGACACGGCCCTTCAGGCGAGCAAGTAACTCACTGTCGATGGGTTGCCCGTCCAGCATCGCTGTCTCCACGGCCAGCTTCAGGTTGGGCGCGTTCACGGGCTCGAGGTAATGAAAGGCTTCGGGAAAGTTCCGCGGCGGCTTTCCCGCCCCAACGCGCAGATGCAGCGTGACTCCGAGCGCCGCAGCCTGCCCGGCCAGGTTCTTCAGCGTGCTCCAATAGCCCGCATTCTCCTGCTCACCGGTGAAGTTGTTTTCAGGATTCCGGTGCAGCGAGAAGATAACGTCCTTCGCACCCAGGATTTCCATCTTCGCCAGCACATCAGTCCAGACCATCATACTGGCTTCGTAATCGGCAGGCACGTTGTTGAGCAACCGGAGCGTTGGGTATAGATTCAAGCCGGAACTAAAATCCACAATGATGCGCACGGCCTGCCGTTTGAGCCAGCGGGCTTCTTTCTGCAGCGTCGCCCGCTCGCGCTCGTGCAAAACCCTCCAGTCCACGCACACGCCGTCGAAATGCTCGAAAAACGTGGGCCGTGCCAGGATTTCCTCCTTGATCGAACTTGCGTGCCGCAGGGTGAGGAAGCAATCATGAGGACGCGGCGGTGGCGTAACGTGCTGAATTTCCTCAAGGCCAGTTTCCTTCACCTTAACCGCGAAAATGCTCACATCCCCGCCGGCGATCTTACCCTCGCCGCCCGCACCCAACTGCGTGGCGTCGACACCGATGGGGGTTTGCCCGATCGCCCCTTTCTCTGATTGGTCCAGCGGCAACTCGCGGAACGACTCTATCTCGCCGCAGAGCGACTCGAGACGAAACGGCTGTTCTCGCCAGGTGTTGTTCGCGATGCCGATGGTGTATTCGCCGGCCTGCCTGCGGCAGGTGATGAGGCTCAGCCCTTCGCCGTGTAACTGGAAGAGTTGCTGCGATCGGAAGATTTGCTCCAGCCGTCTCCGGACGTCGGGTTCGAGTGCATATGGCTTCGGCAACGGCTTGTCTATTTCGCTGCGCAGCAGCTGCTCCGGCAGCTGTTGGGGTTTCACGCCGAACGGACTGGCAAAGAGAGTCACTTGCCCCCGGCCGCACGAGACTGTCGCGTTGACCGCTTCGGTTCGTCCGGCCAAACCGCCGGGGAGTTTGGCGAGATTGCCCGCCGTGATGACCACGTGCCCGCCGCGCTCAACGTAGGACTGAAGTTTGTCGCGCACCTCGCGGCTGCCTCGGAGTTCACCGGCCACGATCACGACCGGGTAGCGCTCTAACACCCACAGTGGAGCGTCGCTCAGCAGGCAATCCGCTAGGTCACCGTAAGGGGTCGGGGCGATGAAAGCGGATTCATCGTGGAAGTACGACGAGTTCTGATAGCCGGGATAGAGGGCGTCAAGCACCACGTCGGTCAGATAATCGCCCGGCTCGTAAGGCAAGTTGCCCCAAACGCGGTAGACATCAGCCCAGTAAAGATGACGCGGAAATGTCCAACCGGAATAGAAATCGAGAAGCAGCGCCACTGGGGTGTGCATGACGCCGGGTTGACCATTCTCCTTGACCCAGCGCTGGGCGGCCTGCTGAATCCGACCAATGGGTGAGAGCTTTTCGCCTTCAAACCACCCGTTCTCGAAACCGACCGCGACGCAGTTGTAAAGAATGTGAGAGTAGAGCAAGCGCTTCATTAGGCTCAGGCTCGTGCCGTGGGTCGGGCTGTGTGTATCGCCACCACTGCCGCCCGCTGAGCCGTAGGTCTTGTAGCCCCAGCGATTGAAGAGAGAGGCGTTGCCAAACCACGGCACGCCGTATTGTTTCCCAGCACCGCGGATGAACGCGTAATAGACCTGGTTGTTCGGCAAGGCTTGGGCCGTCTCAGCGCCGATGAGCGTGTAAGTTCCCTCCTTCAGGAAGTAATGGCCGAAATTCAGCGATACCAAGGTCGCGTGCTTGTGACCGAGATCGTCACCCATCTTTTCGAAGTGACGCTGGAAATTCAGGTATTGCTCGAAGCGACTGGCCGAGGCGGGCGTCATCTGATCCGCATAACCACCAATGTAGCGGCCATCCTGTTCGCCGATGTCCGTGCCCAACCAGTGTTCGCCGAGGGTGGATTCGAGAGTGGCCAACGCGCCTGCGGGCGGGGTGAACTGCTGCCAATAGCCGCCCGGACCTGACCCCGGCACATAGCCCCAGATGTCGAAGAGGTAAAGGTCACGGCGCTTAATCTCATCGGCCACCTCTCCGAGGTTCTTCGCGAACAGCACTTCGTAGGAAGGCCAGATGACGTCGCCCAGCTCGTGTGTCCGCGTGAACTTCTCCAGCTCTTCAGCAAAGCCAACCAACTGTCCGTCCTTAGTAGCGAACCCGCGCAGGCAGGTGAATTGGGTGCGGTTCTTGAAAGTCACCCACGTCGGCGGCTTCACCGTCCGACGGCCGTAATCCGGATGCTCGCTCGGCTCGAGCAAATGGGAGTACACCCGGCGCACCCCGTCCGGTTCCGCAGCCACTGCGCTCACTTCAATCGCCAGCGCCAGGCATAACAGTCCCGCAGCCTGGGTAGGCAGAAACCACGCTGTCATACTCTTCGCGTCTTTACAGGGTGTACTCATGGTTGGACTGGTTTGGCGCACGGCTCAGTGACGAATGCCCGGTTTCCAAATCGTCGCAGCAATGTGCTGCTGCGTCAGTTCCTTTGTGGCCCAGTAATATAGGGTAACCACCTCACCCCGTTCATTCGTAGTCAACTGGGGATATCCAAAATCATGGTCGCCAAATCTGTCCGGTTGAAAATCCTCGCGCAGCACAATCTCCTCACCCCACGATGTGCCTCCGTCAGCGCTTACCCGGGCGAAGAGTTTATCGCACGAGCGGTCGCCATAGGCGCAAACCACCCGCCCGTCCTGGAGCACCGTTAGCGCCGGCGGATTTCCGTTTTCTGCGCCGGTCTGGCCTACCAGGCTCGAGAAGCTCCACGAGCGTCCGTTGTCCCGCGAAGCATAACAATCCACCCAGCACGGGGCATGATTGTCGGCAACGTCGCGACGGCGGAGCACAGCGAGGATCGTTCCGTCGGCCAGTCGTCCCACCGCCGGCATCACCGCCCGATAAGGATCCTGGAGCGGCACGACCCAAGAGACGAAGTGGAAGCTTCGCCCTCCGTCGGTCGTCTCAGCCACGAAGCTCTTGTCCGTCGCAATCTGTCCCGGGACGCTGGCACTGGGGCGCGCCGACATGAACAGCAGGCAGGAACCCGGGCCGGTCGCCAAATAGCGCGTGCGGGCGGTCAAGGCCATCCCCTGAAGGTTGGCATCCTTCATGAGCGCGCCGAACCGGTAGGGGCCCCGCCAGGTCCGCCCCCGGTCGCCGGAGACGAAAAGTGAACCTGCCGGGTCCTGGGACCCGTGATAGCCCACGCCCACGACTCGCAGGGCGAAGCCCGGGGCCTGAAAGTCGAATCCACCAGGGGAATCTGCCGCCACGCCCCCGTCTCCGACGAACCTGTCCGGATCCTCGACCGTCCAGGTCAGGCCGCCGTCTCGACTGCGCGCCAGGCGGCTCACGACGCCCAACGTGGCATCGCTCCCGCCCTTGAGGTTGTGGCCCTGCTGTTCGACGAAATCCCCGAAGGAGAACCCCACCAGGATCTCCCGGCCGTTGTCCCAGCGCCAAAGGCCGTTGTTGGCCGGCCAGCCGCAAAACTTGCCGACTTCGCTGGCGACGACGACATCCTTCATCGGCTGGGCTCCATGGCCGGCTGGAGGGTGTTTGCAGCCGCTGATGGCGATGGCGAATACAAGACTGACCAGCAGAAGAAGCTTGGTGTTGGTCAGTGCCGGTGTCACCGGCAAGCGGCAAGCCAGCCAAGAGATCAACCGGAAGATCGTTGTGCGTTTCATACTCATAGATGCGCTACTCCTTTGTGCTACTCGCTCACCGACACGTCATCAATGCAGAAGATCGCCTCGGGCATGGGCTGATCGGCATTGGGGAAATCCTCGCCGGGCGATTTGGGATCGCGCAAGGTCGGCGACGTGCGCTGCCCCCAGACTTTGGCCGATGCCATGACCAGCGAGGGCGCTTGGACCGGGCGGCTCCACGTACGCCCTTCGTCGGTCGAAAGCGCGGTCCACGAGTTTTTCCAAAGGGCGACCACCGCACCATCCTTGCGATGATAAAACGAAAGCGCCTTGAGCACTTGCTCACCCAAGTCGGGGTAGAAGCCGTCCTTGGCTCGATCTTCCTCCCACCATTGAAGGGTCATGAGCTTGTTGGCCAGCAACGCTTCGCACGCGCGTTTGAATCCTGCGTCGGGGGAGTTGGTATAGGAGGGAAAGGAAGTGTTCCGCTCATTCCAGCCGTTGTGCAGGCTGTAGCGAATGAAGTACATCGGGCTGAGATTGCCATCGGCATATACTTCGCGCACGGTTCGTCCAATGCCGCCGCCCTCGTTGGGGCTTCGTTCGGGGCCGTAGAAACCGAGCACGAGCAACCGGCCATCGGGCGCGACATAGAAACCCATGCGCTGATGCACCTGGGCAATCTTGCCGTCGGGCGTCGTGTATTGGGGAAAGACCACACACGGTTTGTCCCAGTGGATGCCGTCGGCGGAGGACATGAGCAGCGTGTGCATCGGTCCGCGGTTTTCATCCTTGGCCGCACTGAGGTATTCGATCCAGAAGCGGTCGCGCCAATAGGCGAGCATGGGCGCATGGTTGTAGGTCCAGCCGAAACCCTCGGCCAGTTCGGGGTGGGCGCGGTTGGCGCGAAAGGCCTGCCAGCTCTTTACGCCGATGGCCCAGCGCAGACCACCATCGTGCGTGGTATCGGCCTGCTCAGTGCCAATGTAGCGCACGGGCTCGGCGGCGGTACCGGGGGTCTGAGCGCAGACATCCGTCAGCCCAGCCACGGCAAGCAGCAGCGAAACAATGCGTGTTCTCGCTCTTGGCTGTACGAAGTAGAATAGGATGTTCAAAGCGTTAGTCCAGAGGGGACCCTCACAGGCTACTCGCCCACCGTTGTATCGCCGGATTTCCACCGGGCAATACGTCCACTTGCAACCCGTTGGTATGAATCGGCAAAGCTTTTGTCGGGCGGCTCGATGACGAGGGTGTTGAAGCAGAGGTAGCTTAATTCCACATCGGGGGCCGCGGTGGTGTGAGGCGTGTTCCACGGAACGAAGATGACATCGCCCACGCCCACGTCGCAGGTCTCCGTGCCAATCGTCACTTGCCCGCGGCCCGACACCACGAAGAACGTTTGTTCCTTCTCTTTGTGCGCGACCATAGCGCCCTTGTTTCCCTTGGGCCAGGTCACCAGCGTGACTTCGCAACGCTGGGTTTCATTCCGCTCCATGAGCAAAGTCGAAGTGTTTGAACCAAAGTCAAACACCCTGCCCTGGTGAATGTCCTCGACATGTTTGCCAGGTTGATCGGAAACGCCGCTCGCGTCGGCGCCCGCCACGGCCGCTCGCCGGAAGTGCGCCTGCAGGCGCCGGACCTCTTTGACCTTCTCGATGTGCTCCGCATACGACGCTTGCCCTTCCTTGGTGACGTCAAGAAACGCGTTAAATAGGATATAGCTTAGCGGGGCGTCTCCGGTCACGATCGTCTGATGGACGACCTTCGGCGGCACATAAATCAAGCTGCCGGGCTGGACGGAGTAACGGGCTGGCCCGACCAATACTATGCCTTCACCATCAGTAACGTAGAAGATTTGCTCCTTCGCTTCATGGTTGTGAGGTGGCCCTTCTAATCCCTGACGCCAACGGTTCCAGCCGACCTCGGTGAGCTGGGTTTCACCACGGTCAACGAGTACGGTGACAACGTTGAGTCCGGCAACATCCAGTTGCTGGCCATTTTGGTAGTAACGGCAGATCATGGCGAGAGGTTAGTAACTCGGTTAGTTGGACGTGGTTGGATGTTTGATGATAAACCTGTTGCGCTGGAACTGGAGGGGGTCGCGTTATTGCACTGGGCTAGTGCGCAAGTCATCAACCATATACACACTCAGAGGCACGCGCTGGTCCGCACCTGGCAGGTCTTCGCTCGTATAGCCCAGGGTGGCATGCTCACCCTCCACGAAAATGGCCCGCACGTCGCCGCGATACGGACCGGTGCGGAAGATCACGCGCTCGACGGTTTCGGCCTGCTCGGCAAACTTTACCCCAAGCCCGACGGTCTTTCCGTTCAATGCAAGGTCGTAGCTTCCTTGAGCGCAGTTGATGTCCAGCCGAATTGTCAGCCAGCTGCGCTCCGGGACCGGAATCGCGTTAACCCAGCGGGTCATCTGGTCCTGACCCAGCCACTTGTCATCCAGTCGCAACTTGAGCGGGCGGTGGCCATACCGGTCCTGTATTTCCACTTCCAGCACCCCGTGAGCGACCTTCTCCGCGAATACGCGGAACTCGATCCGGACCCTCGAGCTTTCGGGAATCGCGCGTTCCGCTAGCGCATAGTCGTAAGGATCCTCGTCGCGCAATTCGAGGCACTTGTTTCCGGGCCGATGCGGGTCGTTGACGATGCCAATCGGAGCCCACTGCGGCTCATACAGATTCCACTGTTCCAGCTGGGCCACCGACCCCACGTCGTCGAAAGTCTCCTGAGTGTGCTGTGAAACCGCTCCCGTAACCGGCACACGCGTGCGGCTGACCCAAATATCCTCCTTGTTCATGCTGTAGGTGTTCCAAAGGTATGAGCCGGGCGGTTTGCCGTTGCCTTCCTCGATGCCCCGGACGTATTGCGGACCAGCGTTCTTGTACAGCCCGGCAAAGCGCCGGGGCGGGACTTCCCCATGCAGACAAAGCATGTTGGTGAAGTCCCGGCAATCATCGCTCGTCATCACCACCAGCGGAAAACGATTGTTGCGCGTGAGCGAGTGATTATAGACAAGCGCATATCGCCCATCTTCGGTCCGTTGGACCCACGTCTTAGCGCCACAAGGCATCAAGGTCGGAGCGCCCACGAGCCTGGTCCACGAATTACCCTCATCGGAACTGAGTGCGTAGTGCGCTTTCCAGACGCCGAGCACAGTTCCATCCGGGCGGTGGACGTAGCTCAAGGCCTTCGGTTCGGCTTTGTCCAGTTGAAGGGTGTAGAAGCCGTCGGTAGCCCGATCCTCCTCCCACCATTGAAGGGTCATCAGCTTGTCCGCGAGCAACGCGTCGCAAGCTTGCACGAAGCCGGCGTCAGGACTGGTCCTGTAGAACGGATAGCTGGTGTTGGTTTCGCTCCAGCCTGCGTGCCGGTTGTAACGGATGAAGAAGATGGGGCCAAGTGTGTTGTCGGTGCGAATCTCGCGGACGACGCGGCCTAATCCCTGCCCCTTGTTTGGACCTTTTTGGGGAAGTGGGTCAATGCAGTAACTGTAAAAGCCCAAGGTAAGTAGCCGCCCGTTGGGCGCCACATAAAAGCCCATTCGTTGGTGCATCACAGCCAACGCCCCTGCCGGCAGACAGCCATCGGCGGTCTTGATCTCCGGCAAGGAATACTCCGGAAAGACCACACGGGGATTGGACCAATGTTGGCCGTTCGTGGAGACCATCAGTAGTGTGCGACCGGGGGGGACGTGCTCCTCCTTTGGCGTGCTGAGGTATTGGAGATAGAACCGATCATGCCAGTAAGCCAAATAGGGCTGGTGATTGTAAGTCCAGCCGAGGGAGCCACCTTCCGTCGGGCAGGTGCGATTGGCGCGCAGCGCCTGGTGATAATGGACACCAACGGCGTGGCGAAGCGCACCGTCGTAAGACCGTTTGTCGGTCTGCTCGTTCCCAACATAGCGGACTGGTTCGGAGGCAGACTCCGCAATCGACGCAGGCATAACGCGTTGCTCGCCACGCGCGGCGACGAGAAGCACAAGGCACAACGCTGACAAGGACACCAAGAAATTGGTACAGCGCGGCGTTGAGTGACGTAGTTGTTTCATGGGTTTCTTGTTATTCGTTTCAACGAGGACGCAACCGTGTGACGCTCTCTAGCCATTCGTATGTCCCAGGCTTCATGGTGAACAAGACGGGGATCTCCCCGGGCATTGAAAGCGTGACCACACCCGGCGTGAGTTCGGCCGTCACCTCCAGCCGATGCCAGCCCATTTGCCGCGCGAGCGCCGCGGCCCCGGTCAAATCGTTTACGATGACGCCGATCATTTCCTGATCCTACCTCGGGAAAACTCCACTTGGCTGATCTGCTTGCCGGACGGATCCCAGCAGGTCGCCGTGCCATCGCACATGAAACTCCGCCAGGTTGATACAGCCTTCTTCTGGCCGTTGGACCAGAATTGTGTCCAGACCGCGCTGCCGTCAGGCCGGTGATCCCAAGTCCATTCGACCCTGCCGTCGCGCGACCAGTACGTCTCCTTTCCTGTCTTGAAGCCCTTCTTGTACTTGGCCTCGCGCTGCTTTCGGCCGTTGTCATGGTACCAGATCTCAGCACCCTCCAAAAGGCATCGGCCATCAGAGGCTCTACCCGCGCTCCAAGTTAGCCTTGTCTGCCCGGTAGGATACTTCTCCGTATGCTTACTGACATTGATCAGTGGACCGCTGGAGGTCGGAGCCACCGGGTCTTCGCGTGTGCTGTTCGGATCTAGGATCCATGCCTCGTTCATTTCGAAGTGCAGATTAGGACGGTTCATCGTCGTGATCAGGTGGATGACGCCGTTGGGTGCCTGCCGCGCAGCCGAATACCCAATGGTCGCCGAGGCCAGTTTGCCATCCTCGTGCGGCTGCGCGCCTAGTAAGGGCTTGATCCTCCAGGTTTGACCATCGTCGTCCGAGAGGGCGACATAGGAGCCCCGATCCTTGATGCCATCAGGCTGCTTTCCTTCCCGATCTTGGTAGTCGCCTGCGAAGAACAGTCGCCCGCTGGTGAGGCGGAGCAGGCTCGGCCGCTGGTTGGAGGACTGTGCCGCAAAGGGGGTCTTGCTCTTCTCCCACGTCTTACCGCCGTCTTTGGAAACAACCTTGGGCATGTAGCCCTGAATGTCGCTGTTCTTGCCTCCCATGCCCAGAATCGAACCATCCTTGAGCACTGCATAAGTGGTATGGCGACCTGCGCTTCGCCCCCCGGTGTCGTACCAGGTCTTGCCGTTATCGCCGCTCGCCCACAAAACAGAGGAAGCTCCCGCGGCGTCGCTCGCAACATACATCGTGCCGTCCAAACCCCGGAAAGCGGTGTTGATGGGTTGCTTGGAATGAGGGCCAATGCGGCTCGTGAATCTCGGGAAGCACACCGGCCCAAGCGTCCCTCCGTTGTCGGTGGATTCCACCCATTGGAAGGGGAACGCAGAAGCGAGCCGTGGATTGCCCCAGAAGAGCCGCAGGATTCCGCTTTCAACCCACAAAAGTGGAGCGTGGTCGTTCACCAGGGCGAAATCCAACCACGGGCTTGGCATATCCCATTCCTCGGTGCCGAAGCGTAACCGTGCCGCGATTAGTGACACGCCTGGTTCATATTCGTGATAGGATGTATAGATCACAAGCAGCACGTCACCGTTGGGCAACACCTCCAGTGCCGGGCTGTGGTTGTGGTCGCGGAACGAAGCATGCAGACCCGCAAAGTCGATGACTTTACGGTCACTGTTTTCGAGCGGGGTCGGCATCATGGAGCGTTTGCGGAAGTAGGGCTTGGCCGGATCCGGCCCCTGCTTGGCCATGCTAGTATCCTGCCGTACGCCTTGACGAGCGTAAGGACCATCGGTGCGCAGAAAGCGCTTCGCCGGAGCCCCTTGGACCACGCGGAAACCGATCAGGTGATGGCCGGGGACTTCAGAGGTTGCACCGGTGCCCATGGCCACAACTTTCATTTCCTGAAGACCGCTGTAGGACATCGCCGACGACGGAACGATTTGCTTGTCCTGCCCGAGCCAGCTCCAATAAAGGCGCATGAACGCATCGCCTCCGTTCTGGGTGAACGTGATTTCGACCTCGTACTTGCGGCCTTTCACCATGTCCACTGTGCCGGCCACGGGTGTGTTCTTCTGGTTCCAGGCGCTAATGATCTTCTTGCCCTCCACGAGGACTTCCATGCCGTCGTCGGCAATCCCTTCGAAAGCGACCGAGCCGGTAACCGGCGCCTCTAAGAAACCGAGAAAGCGGCCGGACCACTGGCTACCCTTGTCGAACTCACCATCCTTCTTGCTAAGGTCGAGTTTGTGGATCAGGAACTTGTCATGCGGCCGGGTAAGGTTTGCTTCGCCAAAAAAGCGGCCCACCATACCTGGAAAGAAAGTCTCCGCCAAGCTCAGTCGCTTTCCCTCCACTATTCCCGGCGCATAAGCGCCAAAAGCCTCACCCATCGAGCCGCGCGCGGTTGAGCGGGCGTATTCAGGTTGGTTCTCGTCCATGCCCCCGCCGCGAACTACGCGCGTAATTCCTTGATCCGCTCCGGCCGGGTCAATCTGCGCCTCGATGGGGTATTCGCCGTAGCGGTCAAAACACCATTCTCGCACGCCGGTGTGCATGTTCTTGAATCCCCAGGCGTTGGCAGTCTCGAGCGCCGTCGGTTGAGCGCCTGTGTGAAACGGAGTCACCGTGCCTGCTCGGCAGGCAAATTCCCACTCGGCCTCGGTCGGCAGCCGATAAGGCTTTCCTTCCTTGTGGCTCAGCCACTCGCAAAAGGCCGTGGCATCCAGCCAACTGACCCCGGCCACGTAAGGATCACAGCCCGGAGTGCCCTCAAACCCGGGGCGAAACTGCTGATACTGTGCCAGCGTCACTTCAGTCTCCGACATGAGGAAGCCGTGGCTGATCGTCACCCGATGCGCCGGGCGCTCATTCCAATGTTCATCTATCGTCGTGGAGCCCATGACGAAGCTCCCCGATTTCACTGGAATCATCATCATGCCGAGAGAGTTTGTTCTCGAATCGCTTGCCGCATGAGCGAAGGCGTGGGCCATGATGATGGTGGCTACGGCCGTAACGAAGGTAATGTTATGAAACAACATGGGTGGTTTGCTTAAGACAAAAACAAGGGTTTGATGTGGCGGTCAAACAGATTACTCGTCACGTTGCGTGCCACCGAGGTTTCACATTCCTCGAGCAGCATAAGATACCGCGGCCCCATCTTCGCGGCGACCTTATAGCCCACGTGCAGCAACTGGCGGAGGCTCTCGTTGAACAGAGGGTCCATCTGGTCGTGGCGCAAGGCTCTGACATACTGTTCACTCGTCCATCTGCTCACCTCTTCCGCCGTCGGGAGGTTCGGGCGTTTGATGTCAAGTACGCTGGCATAGGGTACGCTAAGTTCGTCTATGCACGCCAGTGCCCCGGCGTAGATTTCCTTCGCCAGCTTCAACCCCTCCCCGCCGTGCTCGGCGAGCCCGATGACTTCCTCCAGCCAAGTCGTACCTGCCGTCTTCACGTGGACCCCGCAGCCGTGCTTCTTCAAAGCACGGTTGATGGCCGGATAGATCGAGAACTTATCGCTGCCTGAGTGCACGCTGAGCTTGAGCGTTTCCGGCAGGCCGTAGCGTTGGATGGCGTGTGAAATGACACACAGGTCGTCGTTGACTTCCTTCTCGAACTGCGCCACGTCACCCACGTAATCCACGCCCTTGTTGAACCGGCCAGTGAACTTCGGCGCGATGGTCTGAATTGGAATCTTCTCTTCGGCCATCGCCGCAAGGATGCAGAGTAGCTCCAGCGGCGTCTGCGGAGAATCGGTTTCGTCCATCGACACTTCCGTGACAAAAGACGCGCCGTTCTTCTTCGACGAGATGTATTGATACACCTTGCTGGCTTCCTGCACGGCGTGCAAATACTTGCCCGCGATGCGCTCCACTTCGGCGCGCGTAACATCAAAGGGGCAATCGATCCCCGCGATAGAAACCCTGCCCATCAGTTCGGGATGGCGCTCAACGAAAGCCCTCCCCGCGCTGGTTTCGGCGGACTTGCCGATATAGTCCGCGACATCAATGGTGAAAAAGTCGGAAACCGCCATGAAACGATCCACCGTCCTGAGCCCGATGTGATCAGCATCCACGTAGTACGGCTTCATCCATCCGGCGGCCTTCACCGCCGCGTCGGCCGCTGCCCGCACGCTCGCCGGCTCGGAGCCAATGATGTCGTGTTCGCGATTGGATTTGTTCCACGTGGGACAGATTTCCACACCCTGTTGCGCTGCCATGACGCAAGCTTGAATTTGCGCAACGGCTTGCTGCGCAAAGCGATCGCCCACACCCAATGTGTATTTACGGATCGTGAGGATGCTGCTCATGGACTGCTCGCGTTTGCGTTGGCTTATGGAGCTGCACTCCTGAAGCGCCCCGTTGCGAGTTGGGCGGCGATGTGGACGGCGGAGTACAGACTAGTCGGGTCAGCTTTGCCCTGCCAGGCAATGTCGAAAGCCGTGCCGTGATCCACCGAGGTGCGAATGATGGGCAGTCCGAGCGTAATATTCACCCCCGTGTCGAACGCCAGCATTTTGAAAGGGATGTGGCCCTGGTCATGATAGAGACAGATGAAAGCGTCGAACTTCTGGCGAAGGCTAGTGGTGAACGCCGCGTCCGGCACCAGCGGCCCGGTGACATCCAAACCCCGCTTCTTTGCCTCGGCGACGGCGGGCACAACGTACTTCTCCTCCTCCCCCTGGCCGAACAAACCGTGTTCACCCGCGTGCGGGTTCAACCCACACACCCCGATGCGGGGCGCGCGATGCAACATCCAACGCATCGCCTCGGCGGTGAGGTCGATGGTGTTCCAAACCCTCTCAACGGAGAGTGTGCCCGGCACTTCGTGATAGCCGATGTGCGTGGTGACCATACTGACCGCGATTTTCTCGGAGTAGAGCATCATGCAACTGCGCTTCGCACCGGTGAGCTCGGTGAAAATCTCCGTGTGCCCGGGAAATTCCACCCCGGCAAGATGCAAAGCCTCCTTGTGAACCGGCCCGGTGACGACGCCGTCAATCCGCTTCGCGAGAGCGGCTCGAATCGACTGTTCGATGAAGATGTAAGCCGCCTGACCGCAGGCGGCGGACACTTTGCCGGGTTCAATCTTGCCTACGTCCAGCGTGGAGCAATCCACCACGATGGGAGTCGTCGGCGCGGCAGACGAAGTGAATTCCGCAAGCGACACAACCGGCGCGACACTCGCGGAAAGACCCTTTTCTGCCAGGAGCCGCAGTGCGCCAGCATCCCCGAACAGCACCGGCACGCACTCGGCCAGCACGGACGGCTCGCTCAGTGCGCGGAGGCAGATTTCCGGACCAATCCCCGCAGGATCGCCCATCGTGAGTCCGAGAATCGGTCGGGGTTTCATGGTAGCTTCAGTTTTGCCAGTTCGCCGCGCAACCCATCGAGTTCAGCCGCCGACATCGGCAACAACGGCGGAAATACGTACGGGGAGCAGATGCCCCGGTGATGGAGCAGTCCTTTCAGCGCGGCGAGCGATTGGGTGAGGGTGCGGCCCTTTTGATACACAGCCGCGATTTCGGCCTGTCGTGCGGCGATGGCATCCACCGCCCCCCAGTCCCCGGCGCGCGCGGCTTCGACTTGTTGCTGGCAGTCCCGGGGGATCAGATTGCCCACGCTGGGCACAATGCCGTCCGCCCCTGACTTCAACCCTTGCGCCATGAGCGCGCCGACCCCGATGAAGATGGAAAAATCCGACCGTCCCCCAAAGCGCCGGAGCAATTCCTCATGGCGCTTGGGATCGTTTTCAGAATCCTTCAGGCCGACCAGGTTTGGGTGGCCGACCAATTCACCGATGACCTCCAGCGGAATGGAGACACGCGTGGTGAGCGGGATGTTGTACAGGACCACCGGCCCGGGCGCAGCGTCGAGCAAAGCGTGAAACCAGGCGGCCAACTCCACCGGACTTGACGAAAAATAGAAGGGTGGCAGCACAGCGATCGCGTCCGCCCCCGCCGACATGAACTCCTTGGCACTCGTGAGGGTGTCGGCGAGAGCATTTTCTGCGACATTCGCATAAATGAGAAGGCGTTTGCCGCCGGCAGCCACGGCCCGCTCCAGGAGCGGAAGGCGCAACATCCGCGGGATACAGGGACCTTCGCCGGTTGTTCCCAAGATCAGCAAGCCTTCCACCCCGCCCCTAATCTGAGATTCGATTAGCCGATCGAGCGCTGCGAAATCAAGTTGCCCATCGGAGGTGGTAGGCGTAACGATCGGCACGACGGCGCCACCGAACTTGGTCGGTTGGATCATTTCAGTATGCAGTCTCATAAATTGCAGCCGCGTCAGCCTCGGTTACCGTGCGAAGATTGTTCTTTAATAAGCGGGTCACCTGCAGCGCCGCTCTGGCGAGGGACGGGATGGCGTCCCGCGGGATCTTGAGTTCCGAGAGTGTCTGCGGCACTCCGCAGTTGCGGGAAAGTCGCGCCAGGAAATCCACACCGCGCTCGGCGGTATCGGCGGGGTTCGTGCCGGGTTGAACGCCCAGCGCCAGCGCGACTTCCCCATAACGCTGTAGTGCGGCCGGCGCGTTGAAGCGGATGACATGCGGCAATAGCAGTGAGTTGGCAACACCGTGAGCAATATGAAAACGCCCACCGAGCGGGTACGAGAGCGCGTGCACGGCCCCGGTGTTCACTGGGCCGAGGCAAAGCCCGCCGTAGAAACTGCCCAGCGCCAGCGCGCTGCGGGCCTCCAGGTTCTGGCCATCACGAACCGCAAGCTCCAGATTGGCGGCAATGAGCCGAATGCCTTGCAGCGCATAAACGTCCACCACCGGGTGCGCGAACTTGTTGGCATAGGCTTCGATGCAGTGCGTGAGCGCGTCGAGTCCGGTTGCCGCCGTGACGGCGGGCGGAACGGTGAGCGTGAGCCGCGGATCGATGAACACCGCGTCCGGCACAAGATAGCGGCTGACGACGCCCTTTTTCAATTCGTTGGCTTCATCGAGGAGAATCGCGTTGGGCGAGACTTCGGCGCCGGTGCCAGAGGTGGTCGGCAGACAGACAAGCGGCAGCGCGCGGTTGGCGAGCAGATCGATGCCGAACACTTCCGAAACGTGTTGCTTTCCGTGCGTGAGAGCTGCGACGAGTTTGGCGACGTCCATCGCGCTCCCGCCCCCAATGCCGAGGACAGCTTCGATGTTCTCTTTTCGCGCGACAGCAAGAGCTTGCTCAAACATCTCGCGGGTCGGTTCACGATCAATCGTCAGGGATCGAACGATGGCAACGCCGGCCTGCGTCAGCGCCTCCAGCACACCCGTCAACGTCGGCAGCACGGGCGTGCTGGACACAAGCAGAACGCGCTTCACTCCAAGCTGAGGAAAACACTCGGCGCATTGGGGTGCGCAGCCGTCGCCGACAACGATGCGCGGCGGTTGCAACAAGGTAACAATGTTCATGTTAGGTGCGGCGGCAAGGTCTTGCGCTTTTCGAGCCAACCCCAGAGCGTCATGCTGCGGGTGGCTTCTGCTGGCGCGGGAAAACCGTAGCTGGCGATCCAGCCGACAACCAGCACGATCAAGTGCGCGCCGACTCCGATCATCACGCCCGCCCAGGGGAAATTGTAATCGCCGAGATCGAACATCTTGTTCTTCCCGCTCGTGAGCGTGGCCCAGGCAGTGAAGACCAGGCTGGTAACGATACCCACCCAAAGACCCTCCTTGTTGGCACGCCGGCTCAGGAAGGCGAGGATGAACATGCCCGCGAGCCCGCCGGAAATGATGGAAGACACGGCGTAATAAAGTGACAATACCCGCTCGCTTTTCCACGCAATGAGCGCCGCGATGCCCACCGCCGCGCCGCCGCAGACGCCCACTATCAACTTGCCCATGAACAACCGTCGCCCATCAGAGGCATTCGGGCGGAGCTTGCGGAAATAATCTTCCACCCCAACCGCGGAGAGGCAGTTGAGATCCGAGGACAGCGTGGACATTCCTGCCGCAAAGACCGCCGCCATGAACAAGCCGGATAAACCCACCGGGATTCTGGTCACGAGGAAGTGCGGGAACACTTTGTCGGAAATCACCTTCCCAGCCTTGTCCATCAGTTCGGGCGGGAAGGCGGTGCCGGAAAGCTGGTAATAGCACCACACGAGCGTGCCAATGAGCATGAAGAGCGTCCAGATGGGTAGGCACATCAACGCCCCGAGCGCCACGCCTTTGAGGGCTTCGCGGTCGGACTTCGCCACCAGGTAACGCTGCACAATCGTCTGGTCAGCGGAGTATTTTTGCAGATACCAGAAGAACCCATAGAGCGACATCACCCACAGGCTGGTCTTGTCGGCAAAATTCCACTGCGAATTGCCGAGGCTGAACTTGCCCTTTTCACTGGCCAGGGCGAACGCCGCGCCGATGCCGCCCGGCATGAGGTAGACGAGAAAACCCAGAATCACCAGGACGCCGAGACACATGATAAGGCCTTGCACCACGTCGGTCCAGATCACCGCCTCCAGCCCGCCGAACACGGTGTAAAGCACCGTCACCACGCCGGTGATCAGCAGCACAAGGTAGATGTTCCAACCCGTCATGCTGCTCGCGGTGAGCGACAGCAAGTAGAGCACGAAACCCATTTTGGAGAAGTGCCCGGCGCTGAACGCGAGTCCGCTGTAGGCCCGCGCCCCGTAGCCGAAGCGCTGTCCAAAGTACTCGTAAGCACTCAAACCGACGGCTTGTCGAAAAAACGGCACCAAGACCGTTCCCACCAGCACGAGCACACCGATGACCATGAAGCCAGGGACCAGCTCACTCCAATTCCCCGCATAGGACGAACCGGGATAAGCGATAAAGGTGATGCTGCTGATGAGAGTGGCGAACATCGAAACCCCCATCGCCCAGTGCGGAATAGAGCGCCCCGCCGCAAAGTAGGTTTCGGTGGAAGTCTGCCGCCGCGAGAATCGAAACCCGACCCACGCCACCAACACAAAATACAAAACAACAATGATCCCATCCAACCAGCGCCAGTTCTCCATGGTAACACTCTATACTACGGGGTTAAGGCCACTCAAGCTCTTTCGGGAATCAACCTGTCCATCGAGCCCGTCGTGGCGTGCGGACTCAAGCTCGGCCAGATGGGCATCCTGGATCTTCACCACTATTTTCAGCACCACCTCCCCACCCCCGAATGCCGGCCGCAGGCATGGGGCATGGGCATCTTCCGGCGTAAGGACCGCCACCTGTCCCGGGCCCAGCACGAGCCGGGAAGAGGAGTTGTCCTCCATGGGGAAACGCACATCGCCATTCTTATCGTAATCCGCCGGCACATTTCGACTTCGCAGGTCGTCCACCTCGATGCATTCCCGGCCACTCCAGAGAAAGTGCAGGTCCGTGTGGCGTGCATGCGCTTCGAACCGTCCCTCCTCTCGCTGCTTTGGAAAGTAGCACTGGCAGAGCAGGTAGAAGGCACCCCCCTCCAGATCGAAACGGCAGGATTCTCCTGGCCGCAAACTGCAAAGGCGCGCGGACACATCGGGCAGGCAACCGGCTTGAAAGCTCATCAGCAGGTCCAGTCCCCGTCGAAGGCGACTTGTTGGGTGCACAAGCTTGACGAGATCGTCCACTCTACCATGCATTGACATTCACGCTGCCTTTCAACTTGTGTGACTCTCTTTTATCCCTTCACAGTAAGGTATCCTGATGATAGAACACTCTAGAAGGCTGGCGCATAGGTTTTGCGGGAATGTGCCTCCGTCGGCTGGTAGGCATCGCTCCGTTTGGTAGATGGGTCCACTAGGCCAAAGTCACCGCTGGTCAGACTCCGATACTTTCGGTAGCCCGCATGACCGTCCACGTGGACCAGGTTTCCTCCCTGCTCATGCACGTTGGAAAAGTGCTCGCGGGCGGTTCCACTCCACCCAGTCGAGGTGTCTGTTGTTGCCGTCCAAGTGTGCCATTGGGTATACCCCCCTTGGTCGCTACCTTCCGGCTGGTTGAGCAGGTAATTCCAACGGCACCAGTTTTCCTGGAGTACAATCACGAGACTCGGATTGGCAACCTGTTCGACCTTTCGTTGCAGGACCAGGGCATTGGCGAGTAAGCCGGAATCGCTCGCCTTCGTCGGTTTGTATGCAGGCAGTGGAGAGGGTTTGAGGGTTGGGCAGGCATAGACAGGGGTGGCACGGTTCGTGCCTGTCGAACTCCCAACGTAGGGCAGCAGCGCCTTCAGGAAATTGTCAGGCGCTGTCTGGCTGGCGAAATCAAACAAAGCACGGGTTATCGGAGGCATGCCGCCGTGATTATCATCGACATACATGGCCAAGGCCAGCCCAACTTGGCGCATGTTGTTGAGGCAAGCGGTGCGTTGGCCTTTACCTTTGGCCTTGCTCAGCGCCGGCAGAAGCATGCCAGCAAGAATGGCGATGATCGCAATCACGACAAGCAGCTCTATCAAGGTAAAGCCGTAGCATCGATGAAGGGTTCCATGCGGACCGGTGCGGTGGTGTCGGAGAGTTGTCCCGAAAGGCGGGCGCATGCCAGGAAATGGGAAAGAATGGTCCATAAGCGATCGCTTTCTAAATAGGCGCAAGTCTCGAGCGCCTCAAGCGGACGGCACGCAGGCAGGGCCGCCCGAGGAGCCTCGTTGTGCCCCTCGGGCAGTCCAAAACAGCTACCGTCGCACTCGGTAGAATCTTGCGCCGCCGGTGGCAGGTTCCGTCCACGTCCCTCCGGTGGCAACATCCACCCACGCCACAGACTCGATGCTGGGAGCCGCCTGCAGCGTGCCGCCGCCAGTCCACTGGATGCTGACATTGCCGCCGCTTAGCGATACGGACTTGATCGCCGGCGGTTCAGCAAATGCTCGAAGGATGTCTATGAAACAGATCTTGTTGTTGGTTGCCTGGGACCCGCTGCGGACGGTAAGCCTCCCGTCGGATACCGTGCAGGACTTTTTGAACTCAACCCAGTATGCGTTTCCGACTGCGGAAGGCTTCAGGGCATCCGTGATCTGGCCCTCCAGATCAAACTGGAACATGCTGTCGGTAGCTCCAGGATCACCTGCCACCACGCGCACCTGGTAGGAGCCGTTGGGGAGAGCCATCTCCCAAACGAAATCGCCATTCCGCTGAAGGTGTATGAGCGTATCGTAGCGTGGATCTGGCGAATTGCTCGCACGGCGAACACGGGTGGTCGCGGTGTTATCCTCAAGCCAACCATACGACTGCCCGTTGCCGCGATCCCCAAAAACGTCACCATAGTCGTCCCGATACCCGGGGATGGGGTAGCCCGGCTCGCCCGTCTTGAATTCGCTGCTCGCAAAGTTGACATTGATACCCCAGTCAGGGGTGGTAGCGGAGCCCACACCCGACCATGCGGAAGTGCCTGCCGAATTGCTGCTTCTCAAACGGAAGTAGTAGGTTTGGTTGGCAGCCAAACCGCCAATTTCGCAGCGCCGTACGCCCCCCGGAAGAGCGGCGGCCTGGGTGAAAACCGCCCCATCAGTTGATTGCTCCACCAGGAATTCGGTCGCTAACAAATCTGCGGTACTCCATGTGATGCGAAGTGCCGTGGCTGCAAAACTCTCTACTCCCAGCAGGGTTGGCGCACTTGGCACAGAGACTCCTCCACTCCACTCCACAGTGTGTTGGGCCGTCACCGTGCCGGAGAGATCCGAGAAAAGGTCTCCAGCCACCGTGCCGCTCCGGATTACCCCGGCGCTCACCGTGACCGTTGAACCCTCCGGTACTTCCGGGCCAACCGAGGAGTCCAGATGGACCGCTACGCCTTGAAGGGTGATGTTGCCGTCCGTCCCAGGCGAAGGGGGCACCTCAGGACCACGGGATCGGAGTCTGCCCGTAACCACAATCTGGTTGGCGAAGTCGTTCCCTGCCGCCGCGGCGGGGTCATAGGCCGGGGCGCCCAAGGCAGTCAGTTCGATGTTTCCGTTGCCACGGTAGGAACCAGTGCGCATGCTCCGGACGTCGATCGAGCCAACCATGATGCTGTCAGCCTTCACAATCACACTGCCAACCTGATTCCCGCCCGAATCCCGGTCGCCAATGTCAATCGCTGGGATGGTGACCACGCCTGAGGCCGTGATTGTAAGGTTTCGGTTCCCGTTGTTTGCATTGACCACGTGCAGGTCAATGCTGGAGAGCGAGATATCCTTTGCGTTCTCGATAGTAAGCTGCCGTGGAGAGTCATCGGAAAGGAGAAGGCCTAGGATCTGCCCGGAGCCGAGGATACTGCCACCACCCAAGTCGAGAAGGCAGGTCGAAAGGTCTTCGCGCTTCAAGCGGCCCAGATTGATGACCGAGCCCGATGCCATCTCGATGTTCCCGCCAGAGACCACGAACTTGATATGGTTGTCCGGCCCGCCCTGACTCGTCATCTGAATGGCTCCGCTCGGGGTAAACCGTAGCCCGTTGGGAATCGTGTAAACTGCAGGGTCCTCAGCGGTGCCAGTACCGGTAAGGGCCACTCCTTCGGCTGCGTGCGGGTTCTGGACACCGTCCCACACTTCCGTACGGCTGATCTCGATCGTGGCATTCTTGGCAAAGACTTCGATCTTCAGGGTAGCCACGCTGTCCCCCGTCCCATCCGAAGCCCGCACCGTCCACGACTGAACTCCGACGTCAGCATCGGATGGAGTCCCGGACAGGGCACCACCCGAGGCAACCTGGAGCCAGGAAGGACCGCTAACCTTTTCGAATTGTACTGGGCCACCATCGGGATCGATCGCATCCAAGGCGAGGGTCTGCCCGGAACCGGCGTAGGCCAATCCAGATCTAGCCACAGGCTTGATGACCGGGTCCGAGAGCCAGCGAGGCACACCACCCACAACAATGACGAGTTGGGCACTATCGGATCCGGTGGCGTCGGAAACCGTCACAGTCCACTGGTTCGTGGAGGTAGCCGTCGAGGGGGGTGTCCCGCTCAAGGCACCATTCGCGGCAACGCTCAACCATGCAGGTCCATCCAGTTTCGCAAAAGTGACCGGATCGCCGTCAGGATCTGCGGCGGTATCCGCGAGTGTATCCGCGTAGGGTTGATTCTGGGCCCCGTTGGGTTTCAACACGGGATGCGTGAGGAACGTGGGGCGGCCACTCACGCCGATTCGCAACTGGGCGATGTCCACACGTGTGCCGTCGCTGACAGAGATGGTCCAGGAGTTCATGCCTGCATCTCCGGCAGTCGGTGTCCCCGAGAGGGATCCGTCCGGGGCCACAGAAAGCCAGGCGGGCCCCATCCCACGGGCAAAAGTCAGCGTGTTGTTATCCGGATCCGTCGCGCTTCCGGCGAGCGTTGCGGTGTACGGCGCATCAGGGACCGCCTTGGCTCGAGTCATCGGGTCAGTGGAAAAGGCCGGAGCGCTGCCCGCAGCGGCGATCCCGTTCCACTGGACCGCATACTTCACCAGCGGGGCGATATTCGCGCCGGCGCTGTCAATGAAAAGATCGTTCTTGGGCGTGCCCAGAGTATCAACACCTGCGTTCAGAGTCACGGCACTTCCCCGCGCGGTTGCCAACCCGAAGTTACCTCCGACCTGCAGGACGACGCCCTGAACGGTCACGTTGCCACCGTCACCAAGACCATCGGTTCGGATGGGGCCATTCAGGGTCACGCGATTCGAAATGGTGTTACCCCCGGCCGCAGGATCAAAGCCTCCCTCAGCTGACAACGCCCTCAGGAAAATACTCCCGCTGCGCCGACCTGCCGGACGGAGGGAACGGGTATCCAAGCTCCCAATCTCGATGGATTCCGCATCGATACGGATGTCATTGACTGGATTCCCACCGGTGTCGATATCGCTGATATCGACCTTTCCCGGTATGTGCACTCGGCCGGTTGCCACTATTTTCAGGGCCCCCGGCACTTCGCTGCTGATGTCTTCCACGTGCAGATCGATTTCCTTGAGGCTCACGTTGACGACATTCTGAATCGTCACCCCACGTGGCTTCCGGTTTCGGGGGCCTTCGGCGCGAAGACCGACGATGCGTCCGGCGCCTTTCACGGAACCGCCTCCAAGATCGAGCACGAATTCCCGGTTGTCACCACGATTGCCCAAACAGGTCTCCAGGAACCCGCCTTCCTCGATCTGCAGGTCCCCCTTCTCCAAGACAAAAGTGATGTTGGCGCTATCGCCAGCGTCATCGAGATTGGAGGTAAGACGAATGCCCCCCCCCGCCGTAATCGTCAGGCCTGAAGGAATCGTGTAGACCGCAGGATCTCCGGGCGCACCTGTCCCGGTCAGAGTCACGCCATCCGCTTCGTGGGGGTTCACCAGGCCGTTCCAGTCCTCAACGGTCGAGACGACTACAGGCACGGCGGCAATGCCAGACGTGGAGCAAAGCGCGAGGAATGCGCCGACAGCGAAAGCAAGGGTCGGTCTTTTCATGGTTGGAAGAACTCGGGGATTCGGGTCACGGGTGTCATTCAGTGAATCCAGCATGCGTTCCTCCTGATTTGTCGTCCATACTGTATCTGGCACAGTCCATATGAAAACTGCTCAATGCCGTGCCTTTTGCGGTTACGGTAGACACCCTGCTTCCGAATCTGCTAAACACGGGTCTATGCCAAAGTCATTGACCCCATCCAACAAACTCGTCTTTGTGGACCCCTCCCCGATCGCCCGTCGCCTGCTCTGGCATTTGTTCTCCATTGGAACGCGGCGGATCGTGGAACCAGATCATCACACATCCTTCGAAAAGCCGGGGGCGCACCTCTTCTGGGTCCAGTCGGGCCAGGGTATTCTCGAACATGAAACAGGGCACTTCGCGCTCACCACCGGGCGAAAAGTCTGGTTGGTAGATATGGGCAAACCCCGCACCTACCTTCCATCGACTCGGGGCCAACTCACGTTCACTGGATTCCGCTTTGGTGGTCCCGCCTTGGAAGTCTGGCACGAGGAGATTCGGCTCATCGAGAACACGGAGTTCGCCCTGGACGATTTTGGTTTCGTGAAGCAAACGTACAAGGAACTCTTGCGGATGGTGCGGCGAACACCCACGGGCTGGGAGTGGCAAGTGCACATGCTCATCACCAGCATGCTGGGAAAACTCCTGATGTCCCGCGGTTTGCTGATCTCACCTCACAAGGAACTACCTGCCCCCGTCGTGAGGGTGCTCAACGCCATCGCCGCCAATCCGCTCCGCGATTGGCGGGCCAAGGAACTTGCCGCTCTGGCCAAAGTCAGCTATTCGGTTCTACGCGCCATGTTTCGGAAGTCGGGCCAAGGGACCCTCCATGAGAACATCCACCGTGTCCGGCTCGACCAGGCGCGGTTGCTCCTCACCGATGAGCGACTTCGAATCAAGGATGTCGCGGCGCAATTGAACTTTTCCAATGAGTTCCAGTTCAGTTACTTCTTCCGCCACCACACTCACATGAGTCCGACGGAGTTTCGTCAGCACTTGAGGCCATGATGCAGCGAGGGGAGCCTATGCCCCTCGGGCCAGACTCGCCCCCCCCGCCGACCAAGGTGTGGCGAAACATGGAGCGTCACGGTTAGGCAGTTCGACTTCGGCGCCGCAGCAGAGCGACACCGGCCAGTCCCATGGCGACCGGCACCAGCATTTGCGGCTCGGGCACAGGCGCAATGACGAGCCCATCCAGCATGGTGCGCGCGCCGGTAAGCACTGTATTGACTGCACCCTCGCCCAAATACAGGCTTATGTTGCCGCTGCCGTCTGCGGTCCAATTACCGATGTCACAAGCATACGAGCCCGTGTAGTAATAATAGCTGACGGTGCCAACTACGAGGGGACTGCCCGCTTTGGCCTCCTTAAGCAGCGTTCCAGCCGCAGTGTTGGCGACTGTCGTCAACGACCCAGCGCTCGAGCCGTAGGAGAAGTCATAGCTGTAAATACCGGCGTCGGGTCTGAGGCCCTGAAGCAGGCCACTCGGATCGCTGACGGGGTCAGAACGGCGACCTGCCGCCACGACTTTCAGCGAGTAGGTAGTTCCAGCCGTCAGACCGCTGAGGGTCACGGAGAATGGGTTATAGCTGGTACCGACGACAGGCTCGACGGGGGTGGCAGTACCCGACACAAGGCCGCTTCGTCTGTTGTCGTCTTCGACGGACTGGCCACCAACGAAGAACGCACTGTCGGAAGTATCCTCAACGCGCCAGTTTACGGAAGCGCCGCTCCTGGGGTCGGTCACGTCAGCCCCCAAAGTCAAGGGGGATATCGTGACCCCGTTGCGATCTTCCCCCGTCGTTTTATTCCTGAAGTTCAGAAAAGTCCCGCCGGTAATCGCCTCCAGGTCCGAGATGGGAAGTTGGGCGAAAACGGGCGACACCGCCAAGCATGCCAGGAAAGCCGCATTCTTTTTCATGGATAAAACCTTTCTGGGTGCAAGCCAGCGGGCAGACTGTACTCTGAGGCTAGAGGAGAAAGGGGTGTTGGTGGTGAGATCACGGAGTTGGATGGGTTTCGCTGGACGGAGTGCGTGTTGTGTCACTTCATGCGGTTTGGGTTGAGAACGTGGGTAACTGTCCTCAGTCTGCCCCAACTCCTAGCCTGGTATCCATTTCGGTTCTGCGTTTTGGGATACGAAAACTGCTGGATATGCACAGACCTCCACTCCAACGCAAACCAAGCCAACGCAGGGTTTCGCAGCCCCACGGCCAGAAGTGCCAAGGAGACCTTGCCAGGGACGAGGGCGTGCAGGGTAAAAGGCCGGAGCGTGCCTTGGTAGCAGATAGGCAGAAGAGATAAGCGCGCCAGGGCTAAGAGGATCCCGCCTACCGTACCAGACCAACGTGCCCGATAGATACCCCGGCTCGGACGAAACACGACCCGCCGCTTCGACTCTATTGCCTTTTCTGAATCCTGCCTTACCTTGCGGCGGATTGGGCAACCAGTATCGGAAATGACCGGCGACAACCCCTCTTCATCCGTTGATGTGTGCATCCGCGCCGCCTCAGAGCGGCAAGCGATGGACTGGTGCCTCGTCCTCGCAAGCCAGGGGATTGAAACCACCCTGGCACGGCCTGAGCCTGAGAACCATTGGATCCTCATGGTGGCCAGTGGAGATGCCGAACGTGCCCTCGACTCCATCAGGAGGTACCGCCTCGAGAACCGACGCTGGTCGCGGCGCCTGCTGGCGCAAGCTGGCGATGTCTCCTTTCATGCAGGCGCCCTGCTCTGGGCTTGGGCGCTGCTGTTTTGGTATTGGGTCGCATACGCCAACCTTGGCCGACTTGAATCGATCGGGGCCATGAACAACGTCGCGCTTCAAACCGGGGAGTGGTGGCGCTTGGTCACAGCAACTACGCTCCACGCCGATCTCGGGCATCTTGCAGCCAATCTGGCCACGGGAACGATTCTGCTTGGATTGTGCCTTCCGATTTACGGGGCGGGTGCATCCCTGTTCTTGGGCTTGCTGGCCGGGGCGACGGGAAACCTGCTCGCAGCCTGGCTCCGCCTCAGCAACTGGCACGGGCTCGGCGCATCCGGAGTGGTTCTCAGCTGGCTCGGACTCCTTGCAGCCAGCGCTTTCTGCGATCAACTTCGACCGGGCCATCTTGATAGGAGACGCTTCGTCCCGCTGGTCGCCGGGATCCTGCTGTTCATCCTCCTAGGACTCAACCCGCAAGCGGATGTGTTGGTTCACACGGGAGGATTCGGCACTGGTCTAGTGCTGGGAGTGCTACAAACACTCTTGGTGGCAAAGGCGGGAAATAATCAATGGATCGGGAGAGTGCAGGCCACTCTGTCAGCGCTCCTCCTCGGAGCGGCTTGGTTAGCCGCATCACAATCCCACTAACGCGGTATCTCAGCCAAACGGTCAGTCGGTCTTCTTAAGACTCGTCGACCGTTCCTGAAGCCACTCCACGTCAGGGTTATCGGGGGAAGGAATGTCCAACATGAGAGTCTGACTGCTGTTGACGTGAGGAACGGTGCGGGTATCAACCCATTTCTTCATCTCCACGTGCCCGTCTGCAAACGCCATACCTGCAGACTGATTGTGGTAGTTCGCAGGATAATCCACGATCTTCGCCGCTTTCCCCTTCGCAGTCATGTTGATCATGAACAAACCATCGTTGATGCTATCGGGCCTCTCATCCATAAACACCCACGCTTTGGAAGGGGAAGGGTCCGAGATCTGGTCCAGCTTGCGAAAAACCTGGTAACGGTCCTGGCCGATATCGCTGGTGCCGATGTAGTTCATCCAACAGTTCATGGAGACACTCCGAACTCGGTCGTAAGTACGCTTTTGGATGACCACCGTACTTCTGTCGGCGGGGCACTTGAACACCGCGGGCGTCTGCAAGAACCTACCGAGCTGCGCAACCTTCTCGTTGAGAAGGTAAAGGGTGTTGGTGTTATCCGGGCTGCTGCTGAAATCGAGCCAGCCTGAAACCCACTTTCCGGGCCCTGGGAAACTGCCTCCCGCAACCCCGGGCAACTTGTCGCCGTTCTCCGTGGCGTAAGCAGTCCACGCCATCTGCAACTGCCTAAGGTTCTGCAAGCAAAGAATGCCCTGAGCTTGCCGTTTCGCAGCGGATAAGGTGGGAGACACCATCGCAACAATCAAGGCGATGATAGCCACCACCATCAGCAGTTCGATCAGGGTGAAGCCAGCCCTGCTCTTCAAGAGTCCTGAAGAACCTCTGTCATAGGAAAGCGGTTTTGCCTTCATATATTGCGGGCTATCTTGAGGTACCTTAGGGCCATCTCAGCAAGAATGCAAGCACTGTAATTACATTGCCAATACAGAATTTGACAAGCGCCGGGGTTAGTGCAATCGGTTCTCAGTCGGTACGAGTTCTGAGTTGCTGAAGTATCTTATGAATAATTACTTAATCTGGATCTATATTGTCTTTCTCCTCATCGGCGGGTTCATCGGTTTTCTGAAAGCCCAGAGCAAAGCTTCGCTCGTATCGTCCTTGATCTTCTCTATCCTGTTAGCTATAGGTCAGTTAGGTTTGGTAAAGTTGCCCTATTGGACTCCTGGACTCCTGGTTCTCTTGATCATCGTATTCGCAATTAGGCTAGCCAAAACCAAGAAATTCATGCCAGCCGGACTCTTGACCATCCTGACTATTCTGACTCTGGGACTCAGCTTTGTGCGCTAGCGGACGCTGTGATGAGAATCACTGGGTTGGCCTGCGACTATTTCTTTTCCTTGGTTTTGCCTTCGCCCGACTCGGATTCCCTCGGGGTGGTACCATAGTTGTCGACACCGATGAAGCGAAGAGTCCCCACGAACTCCTCAACCGCGCGTTCAAACTCCCCAGTGTTGTTCTGGATGATTCTCAGGAGACATCCACTACGAGCGGAAAAAGCAGCTGCATAAGCTCTATTAATTAGCTTATGTTCTAGTATGTCATCATTCGCTTCGATTGTTCTCATCGGTCTCGCCTTGTCCAACCGTCGACGTCCACGAATTTCCGCTTCATGGGCGTCCACGAGAATAATGGCACGGGGCGAAATTCGCTCCAGCATCCGGGGAGTGAAACCCGGAAGGTAGCTGCCAGAACCGGTCTTGATGGTGCAGTGGGTATCCAGGAGGATGTTCTCCGGCCGCTCCGCCACGCGCTTGGTGGTTCTCCACTGCATTTCCTCCTGAACGTCAGGACCGAGGTTTCGCATCTCATCCCGGTTGGCTATCAACCTGGCTTCTTGACACAGGTTCAGCATTTCGGTGCCGAAAGACACGATGGCGTAATTAAGCTCAGCCTGCACCTGCTTCCAGGCCTCGAGCAAAAGTGTGGATTTTCCTGCGCCGGGAACTCCGGCAACAATGATGATTTTACCCATAGCGATGGTGATGAGGATTCACCACAACTATCGTCCAAAACCTCAGCCTTCTCAAGCGCAAGATCGCGCCGCTACCGCCCTGGCCCAGAGGTCGGCCTCAAGGATCTGATCCAGCGAGGGATGAAGCACCGACTGATGAGCGTCCATGACCGAACGTACCATCTCGGGAATCTGAGTGAAACGCAGTTGCCTTTGACAGAAGCGCTCCACCGCAACCTCGTTGGCGGCATTGAAGACTGCGGGCAAAGTTCCCCCCACCTCCCCCGCTCTCCGCGCCAGAAGCAGTGATGGAAAACGGTCCGTGTCCGGTTCCTCAAAGGTCAGGCTGCCAATCCGAGTGAAGTCGGTCTGCACTCGGGCCGAATGCAGCCGCAACGGGTGCGTCAAAGCGTACTGGATTGGCAGGCACATGTCCGGGGTAGACAACTGAGCGAGCAACGATCCATCCACGAATTCCACCATGGAATGAACCACGCTCTGCGGATGCACCAATACCCCTACCCGGTCAATAGGAACGTCAAAGAGCCACCGCGCCTCAATCATTTCCAATCCCTTGTTGAAGAGCGTTGCGGAGTCGATGGTTATCTTTTTCCCCATGACCCAGGACGGGTGTTTCAGGGCTTGCTCCAGGGTAATCCCTGGGAACTCGGACTTGGGGGTCTTCCGGAACGGCCCCCCGGATGCAGTTAACCAAAGTTTACGAACCGAGTTGGAGGGCTTTCCGTCGAGACACTGGAAAATGGCGGAGTGCTCGCTATCGACGGGAAGCACATCCACTCCTTGACGTCGAGCCTCTCCCATCACCGTTTCTCCGGCCATGACCAGGATTTCCTTCGAAGCCACCGCCAAGTGCTTTCCAGCCCGAATCGCAGCCAAAGCGGGTTGGAGTCCTGCCGTCCCCACGATCGCCACCAGGACCATGTCCGCCCCCTCCCGGGTCGCCAGACGCAACAGACCTTCCGGTCCGCTGACCACTTCACAAGGGTAACGCAGCCGCGCCTGCAAATCCTGCACTTTTGCGGGACTCGAGACCGAAATCATCTCGGGTTGGTACCGATTGGCTTGTTCCGCCAAGAGGCCCACGTTGTTTCCTGCAGCCAGGCCCACCAACCGGAACTGACCTGGGAAGTCGTCCACCACTTTCAGAGTGCTCGTCCCGATGGAGCCTGTGCTACCGAGCAAAACAATGTTTTTCATCTCAGTGAACGAGGAGGAAACGCAAATACAAGTACATGATGGGAGCGTTAAAAAGGAGACTATCCAATAGGTCCAAGACCCCCCCGATGCCTGGCAGGAACTGACCTGAATCCTTAGCCCCGGCTTCACGTTTGAAAAGGGACTCCACCAGGTCACCCACCACGGCGGCACAACTGAGGAGGATTCCCAACACGAAGGCATGGAGCCCATTCATGCCCCGCAGATGGCTTGCAGCAAAGGCATTAAAAGCGAGGCTGGCGGCCACGGAGAATACAATCGCACCTACGAACCCTTCCCAGGTCTTTCCGGGACTGATGCGCGGAATCATTTTGTGCTTCCCGATCAGCGATCCGGTTATGTAGGCCCCCATGTCGCTGAACTTGGTCACCACCAGGAAGTAGATGAGGTAGAAACGCCCGTCGGCGTGAGGGAAAAAGTTAATTTTCTGGATAAAATTGAGCAGCCACGGCACGTACATCAGCCCAAACAGAGTCGTGGAAATTGCCTGAATGCCGTGTGGATTGCTCCTGGACACAAACTGTCGCAGGCACAGCCCCAGAACAAAGAGGATGACAAAGATGGTTTCGAAATCATTGGCGCGTTCGGGCTGCGCGTGAGGAATCACGACTCCGGAAAGATAGACGAAAGTGGCTCCCATCCAGAGCAAACCGCCCCACACACCCAGGGCCTTGAAACAGACCATGCCCTTCTTCTCCACCAATCCATAAAACTCAACCAGGCCGAAACCGGCGAGCACCAGCATGGCCACCAGGAAACTGGCACCAGAAATCAGCCGGTTGGGGAGAAAGAGAGCGGACACCACCACCGCCCACAGCACAACCGAACTTGCCAGACGCCGCAGGAAGATCTGCCCCTTGGTCAGGCTCGCGGCTGGTGGCTGGATCGTCGGGCTCATGACTCTTCGGCAAGGCTACCCTTACAACGCTCCAAAACGCCGATGCCGTTGAGTGTACTCCTCCAAGGCCGCGTAGAACTGGGGTTTCCGGAAATCGGGCCAGAGAGTGGGTGTCACCACAAACTCCGTGTAAGAGGTCTGCCAAAGCAGGAAGTTGCTGAGGCGCATTTCCCCGCTCGTACGGATCAACAGGTCGGGATCCGGATACGCCCGCGAATAGAGGTGCTGCGCCACAATCTGCTCGGTCACCTCGGCAGGCTCCAGAGCTCCCTGCCGGACTTTGCCTGCAATCTCCCGTACTGCCTCCACCAACTCGGTCCTCCCTCCGTAACTCAAGGCGAGAATCAAGGTGAGCCCGTTGTTCTTCGAAAGGGCGCTCTTGGTCTTTGCCAACTGCTCCTGCACGTATTCCGGGAGGCGATAGATCTGCCCGATGGCATCGAGCCGAACGTTATTCTTGTTGAGCTCGCCCACCTCGTTCTTCAAATACCTCGCCAGGTATTTCATGAGGGTATCCACCTCGTCTTTGGGGCGATTCCAATTCTCGACCGAGAAAGCGTAGAGGGTGAGAAACTTGATGCCAAGCTCGCCCGCCGCCCGTATCACCCCGCGGACGGACTCCACCCCATTGCGGTGCCCCTCCACCCGCGGCAAATGCCGTTGCTTCGCCCAACGGCCATTGCCATCCATAATGATGGCCACGTGGGAGGGGAGCAAGGCCATGGCCTGCGGGCTTAGATGAGGCGAGGACACACTCATAACACCTGCTCCCCGGGGCAGAAAGCGGTTAGACGAAAATCGTCTGATCCCGAGAAGGCCCGACGGAGGCGATGTAAAGGCGAGCACCCGAGAGCTCACAGATCGCCTTGAGATACTGTCGCGCCTTCAAGGGCATCTTCTTCCAGGACTTGACGTCCGAGGTCGAAGTCCGCCAGCCGGGAAACTCTTCGTAGATCGGCGTGCACTCCGCCAGGGTCTGGGCGTCGCTTGGCACAAAGTCGTAGCGTACATTACCTGCTTGGTAACCAATGCAAACCTTGATGGTCTCCAAAGTGTCCAGCCCGTCAACGTTCGTGACCGCCAACTGGTCGATACCGTTCACCATCGTGGAATGCCGAGTCGCCACGGCGTCAAACCAACCACAGCGTCGCGGACGTCCGGTGGTGGCGCCAAACTCACGTCCCATTCCATGGAGCATGTCACCGATCTCGGCGTTCTCCGTGGGCAAAGGTCCTTCACCCACGCGAGTGGTGTAGGCCTTCATCACCCCCACCACACAGTCCATTTTGTGGGGGGCGACGCCCGAGCCCGTGCAGGCTCCTCCAGCGGTGGTATTGGAGGAGGTCACAAACGGGTAAGTTCCGTGGTCAATATCCAGAAAAGTCCCTTGAGCTCCCTCAAAAAGCAGGTTCTTCTTTTGGCGAATCGCCTCATTGAGCAGAACCACGGTATTCGTCACGTAGCGCGCAAGCCTGTCTCCCGCTGCGCGGTAGGCGTCGTGCACTTTCTTGAAGGAAAGAGGCTTCGCACCAAAGGCTCGGAGGACCTCGTTGTTCTCTTTGATTCGCACCTTGAGCAACGCCTCAAAACGATCCTTCTTGATGAGATCGATCAGGCGCAACCCAGTCCGCGCAGCTTTGTCGCCGTACGCGGGTCCGATTCCCCGCTTGGTGGTCCCAATCTTGTGTTTCCCTTTGAGCGTCTCCCTCTGAGCGTCCAGTTCGCGATGGTAAGGGAACACCAAGTGCGCGGTCTCGCTGATCAGTAAACCTCCATCGACCTGGACGCCGAGCTTCTCGAGGCCCTCGATTTCGCCAACCAGGCTCACTGGATCAATGACCACGCCGTTGCCAATGACGCATTTCTTGCCGGGGCGCAAAATGCCGGAGGGGACCAAATGAAGGACGTATTTGGTCGGACCGATAAAAACCGTGTGACCAGCATTATTACCGCCCTGAGTGCGCACGACGATGTCGGCTGACTCAGTCAGCACATCGATGATTTTGCCCTTGCCTTCATCACCCCACTGGGCACCTACGAGAATGGTGTTCGCCATAGTTCTTTTTAGATCGCGACTGCGCAAAAAGAGCCCCGAAGCGTAATTCGGGGCTCAAACTCGCTACATCTAACACCAATAGCCCAAGCAGGTTGGCGAAGTCAAATCCTGATTACTTCTCGTACTCCTCGTCGTATTCACGAAACGAGCAATTGCAGGGTGTGCGCAGGATCAGAACCCAATCACTGTCCGTCGGCGTTCGGTAGGTCTTGGGGCGCAGAGCTTTGGCCATCTTCATACCGCCATTTCGGGGACTGAACCACATCGGCTTGAGCCCGTCTCTGAGGGATTCCACCTTAAGACTCACCACCCCGCCTTGGGGGATGTAAACCACCGCCAGATCGCCTTCCGCGTTCTTGCAGGCAAGCGCACGAACCTTCGTTCCGGCCTTGGCAGGGGTAAAACCCGTCACCAGCCCCGGCTCGGGAACCAACTTCCAGAAGGCCACCGATGTGAACAGGTCGTAGATCGCCGCGTAGCCTTCCAGCATCACCATCGAATCATCGCCGCGTCCATTGATCCAACCTCCCCCCGAAGGCGAATTGGCTCGCTCTCCCGTGGTCTGGTGTCCTCCGGCCATGTAGATTTCCCAAGCCAAACGACGACGGCTCTCTGCGGACCGGGCTGGAGCCACGCGGTTGTCTCCCCATCCTTGCGGGTAGTGGTCCTCATATCCATACTCCTCATTCACCTGAGGAATCATCCGCCCGGATTTCATTTGTTCCTCGCGGTTCTTCATCATGAAGTCGTACCCGCCGGACTCATCCCAACTCTGGTACATCGCAAAATCTGCCCAGGTGGAGGTGCGGAAACGAAAATCGCCGTGCCCATGGGTGGAGGTCAGGTGGTGGTAAGGATCGTTCTGCTTCACAAACGCCCCCATTTTCTCCGCCCAGGCGTCGTCACGGAAAAGACGATATTCGTTGGCAAGATCCCACATGACATTGGAGAAGGGAGCAAAGCGGGCCAATGCGTAGCGGTAATAGCGTTGCTCATCCTCGCCGCCCATGCCCGTTTTCCCGAACGGATCCACCCCAGGCCGGGAGCCATCCACATAGAAGATCACCGACACCACCATCTCCTTACTCCGCGCGTGCCGAAGCAGACGCTCGAACTTCTGCCAATAGGCGACGTTGAACCGGGTGACGTCGAATCCCGGCTGCTCCAGGTTATCCGGATTCGCCGCAACCCAAGGGTTGAGAAGGAAGGAGAAGTTCTCGCTCGGTTTCACGTCTTCGAACCAGGCACTTCCATCTTTGACCCTGCCGTTCAACGCAACCCGGACGCGGGTAACCTTGAACTTGTCCAAGCGATCGATCGACTCTTGGATCGTTTTGTCGTCCAATCCCGCCATCCAATAGCTGGTGGTTCCGTTCCAAAAGAAGCGTTCCTTGGTACCTTCCCACTGGAATTGCGAGGGATACTCCGCATCCACGCGCAGCACTCCCTTCCGCTGCGACTCCGTTGCTTCGAATTTCCCTTGATAGACCTTTTCGAAACCCTCCTCCCGGTATTTGATGGTGTATTCGTACATCCCCGGTTTGGAGGGCATGAAGCGGATGCGGTGCAAGGTCCCATCTGACGAGTCGCAGAACCCATCGACCTTTCGGCCCTCCCCGCCAGCCAACCCGAACGCGCCCTCCACCATCGCGCCGGTGAAGGGGTTGGCCCCGCCTGAGCCTGCCACTTTCACCGCGATCTCCAAAAAGTCGCAGCTCTCCACCCGCTCGGCAGCTGGTTCGAAGGTTACCTGGGGATTCGCTGCAAATGCGGTCATCGTCCAGAAAGTCAGTTGGCTGGCAATGACGACAGCTTTCCATCGAGCGTTTCTTGTCATCTTCATTTCAGGTTGAGTTGTACTGTCGGCTGTCTCCAAGCTGTCTAGGTTTCCGGCATGACTGAGTCGGCCTCAGGATCGCAAGGGGACTACTTTGCCTCCCCGCACGGTACCCATGCGAACGTTCGCACGCTGGTTCTGCCCCGTCCCGTCGAAATCAATCCTACCGCCAATTCCTTCCCAAGCACCCATCTCCGCCAGCGCTTGCCGCGTGCGAACCCTGCTGGGACCCGCTTTCAGGAGGGCCTGCAGCAAAAGATGAGTCGCGTCGTAGGAAAGCATCGAGGCGTAATCCGGACTTCGATGCCGGACGGCCACAAACGCATCCTCAAACTGAGCCAATCGTTCGGTCATCACCTCGGGATCCGCGATCATTGGAAACTGGACCCCTTCCGCCTGAGGCCCGGCGATTGGCAGAAACTGCGCCAACCCCATGGACGGCCCTCCCCATATCGGAACCGTGGGCCACAGGCCACGAGCCGCCACGACCGCCCTCGCCGCATCCTCCGACCCCGCAATAATGATCAGGCCCGCAAGATCCGACTTCGACCATGCGTCGAGGGCGTGGGTGAAATTCGAGCTTTTCGCGGGCAGATCGACACGAAAGTCGGCGCTTTGCCCGACTCGGGCCAATTCCCCGGAGACCTCTCGAGCCATCATCCTTGACTCGTGGTCTGTGGTCGAGAGCACTGCGAGTTTGCCTGGTTTCCGCTCGAGGCTGCGCTGAACTTCCGTGACCAAGGCCTTCGCAAGTGCGGCTCCAGACGGCGCGCAGGAGAAAGTCCAGGAAACACCGGCGAGGGTGACCGATTTGTCGCTCGTGACGGGGCTAATCAAGGGAAGGTTCGCCTTGGCAACCACCTGCTCCGCGAGGTGCGTGGAAGCGGAGTCCACTCCCCCGAGAATCGCCAGGGGTTGATCCTCAAACACCATCCTTGCCAACTGGGAAACTCCGGTGCCCCAAGGATCCACTGACCATCGGGGAATCAAGCGGAAAGGCAGTCCACGGAGTCCCCCGCGCGAGTTAGCCTCCTCCACCGCCCGGCTGGCTGACCACCACATGTCCCCATCGGCAGCCCCATTGGTGTCACAGGGTCCAAACCACCCGATACGGATCTCGGCGAGATTCGTGTACTCCAAGTCCGATCCATGATAGCCCAGTGTTTGAGACCGAAGCTTCATGAACGGTTCCACACCCTGTCCGTCTGGCCCGGAATCAGCCACCGCGGCCATGACCAGCCCCAGGCACCCTAGGATCAGGCGCAGGAGGAGGGGCACCTTTGAGCCGAATAGACTCATCGAGATCAACGCGTTACTTGGCGCTCACGGTCTCGCGTTCGCGGCGCATCTGATCAATGACTTTTCCGCGAGGAATCCCCATCTCGTCCCGAGAGTAGTATTTCCACTTTCCACCCTCGCAACGCGCCAAAAAGACCTCTCCAGCGTCGTCCAGAGCAGAGCTGAGCGGGATATCTCCGGTAACGCCCGGAAACGCCTCCGCACGGTAAGCCAGAACATCCCGAATCTTGGCACGGTTCAAACCCGCATTCTGGATGGCCCAAATGAGCATGTTCATGCCATCATAAGCGTGCGCCGCGTAGGTGTCGGGCTGCTGGCCATACCGCTTCTGGTATTCTGCCCGAAAGGTGTCCAGCTTAGGGTCCTTCCGTTCGGGATTCCACGGAAAACCGCACACCACCCCTTCGGCGTTCTTGCCCGCAATACGCAAGAACTCCTCATTGACACATCGATCGCAGGAAAAGAACGGCTGAGTCCATCCTCGCGCACGCATCGCGTTGAGGACACGTGCCCCGTCATCCCCGTTGCCCCAATGGACGATGGCTTCGGGCTTGTACTCCTCAATCCGGTTCATCTGCATGGTGAAATCGGCCGCCCCTCCCTTGTAAGCCATCTCGATCATCACCGGATTCCCCAAACGCCGCGCGCTGTCGCGAATCTCACGCACACCGAAACGCCCATATCGATTGCTGGAGCGAATGATGGCAATACGCTTGATACCCAGTTTACGAAACATGTAATCGACGAGGATGTAGTTGAGTTGGCGGTCGTCTCCGATGCACCGAAAGACCCATGGGATGTTGGTTTCAATGTAGGTTGGGTCCAAGTCTCCCGGCGTCATCCAGGGAATTTCGATCTTGAGCGCGACCCTGATCGCGATATGCGTGTTAGCCCCGTCGATACCCCCAAGGATCGCCCAAACGTTGTCCTTGTAGGCCAGGTTGATGACTTCGCTACCGGAAGCCCCCCAAAGGGCATTGTCGTTGTGGACGCTCAACTCGAAAGGAATCTGCCGTTTTATGTATCCGCCTTTGGCATTGGCCTCGTCGATCGCCATCCGAGAGGCTCGCAGCATGGAGATGCCTAGAGTCTCCTCGTTGTGGCTCTTTCCGCCGGTGGCCACCGACACCGTGGGCATAATTGGCCCCAGAAAACCGATTCTTACGGTCTTGAGATCCTGCGGCTCTTCCACTCCGCGTCCCGGGCCGGTGTACTCCATTTGCGCCAGGAAATGCTCCTTGAAAGGCTTTACCCCACCGTACGGTTCCACGTCCGAGGACGATTTCGCATAGTTCTTGTTGGTCTTGAGCGGTAGGTTCGGCAACTCGTACGGCCCCACGTTGATGCGCTCGAGGATAGTGTCCACCGTGAGATCTTCCGCGCGCGCGGGTGTGCCGCCCGTTGGTGCTGGCGCCGCTGGCGCCTGCGCACAAAGCGATGGAACCTGGACCAACGCAAAGCCGAAGCACAGACCGCAGAAAAGGTTCTTGGACTTGGTAAATGCAGTTCTCATAGTCGGAGAAGATTCAAGGGTTTTCTGAGCTCATTTCTGCGCCACCGCACTGCCAGCCGGACGAAGCCGTGGGTAGTATCCCTCGCCAATTCCATGGCCAACTCCCTTGGAAGTGCCCACCCAGACGTCGTCCCCGTCAAAATCGAGAGAGATCAAAAAGTTGTGGGGTATGCTGTAGCCCGTATCCACGGTCTTGATTAGCTGTTTTCCTCTTTTGATCAGAGCCTTGCCGCTCTTGTTCTTCCCATCAGAAGTGTAAGAAACCCACGTATCCGTCTCGGCGTCTACACACGCACCCGCTCCTTTGTCGCCGGCGAACCAACACTCCCACGCACTCCGCGCCCTGATGTTGTTGTTGAAGTTACTCGGCAACCCGCAGTCATGATCGAAGTACCCCCGCCAATGGCGCCCATCATAGCGTGCGCAGCCAAAGTAAGAGGAAATCCAGAGCACCTTTTCCACATAGTTGGCTCCAGTCACGATCACATGAACGTTTCCGTCGTCGCGGTAAAGGTCGATCTCCATCTCGCCGTCGGGATCGAGATAGGTCTTCCAGTTCTCAGTCTTGATATCGTATTCCAAAACCCCGCTTCCCCAAACCGCCAAATGGACTTTACCATCCCGCGCCGCCACGTTGTAGTTCCAGATTTCCTCCATAGGGGCGTTCTTCTCGGTGAACACATCCCACTTGTCCGTCTTGGTGTTGTACCGACTGGCTCCGGCGGTGGTGGCCGCCCAGATATGGTCCCCTTCGGCGGCAATGGCGTACACCACATCGTTCACCAATCCACTGTTAAGTTGAGTGAAGTGATCAAACCGTCCGCCACTGAACCTGGCAAGTCCTCCTCCGAACAAGCCCAACCAGACATCGCCGGTAACCGGACTGACCTCAATCGCAGTCACCACCCTCCATGGAAGTCCGTCCTCCTCGCCCCAAGTCTTGAGCTTTTTGCTTTTCTTGTCGTAGCGCACCAATCCCTTCTCGGTACCAAACCACACACAGTCCTTGACTGCCTTGATAGCGAAGATGTGGTCGTTGGGCAGGCCTTCGTGAGTGGTAAACTGCTCCCACTTCGTGTACACGTAAGGCAGGCCTGGGTCCGCTCCGGTGGCAACGGAGGCGGCCGTTTTCTCCGACGATTCGGCGGACCATGCGGCACCCACCACCAGCATCCAGCCTAGCATTGGGGCCATGCCGGCCCGCGATTCTGCAAGTAGCGTTTTCATTGTCGGTGGTTGGATTGGGTTGGCTAAAGGGTTTTTAAGTACTCTACCAGGTCGTTCAGCTGGTCTTTGGTCATATCGTTTCCCACACCATGCTGGTCATAAGGGTTGAACTTGGTCCAGATCTCCTCCAGGGACTGAGCCATGCCGTTGTGAAGGTATGGAGCAGAATCGTAGATGTTCGAGAGGTGCGGCGCATCGAATTTGCTTTGCCGATCATTCCACTGTTTGGTGCCCACGTCATGGAGTTGGCCGTCCGTATAGAGCGGGGGAGGATGACAGGTCGTGCAGCGCAGGTTCATCGGGATTTCGCGGCCGTCATTCGCCCGCGTCCGCTCAAAGACGGCTTTGCCTCGCCGCTGAGTCTCCGTCATGGCCCCATCCAGTTGTCGGTAGCGGTTTGGGGGACGAGGGATGGTGCAGATGTAATCGTGCAATGCGCTCAGCTCTTCCGGAGTGAAAGGCTGCAATCGCGTGAAGAAGACCGACAAGCGGGGGCCACATTGGCGGTCCAGACTTGGGTTCGTCCCCTCCCACTTGTAAGGAGCCATGTCGATAATGCCCCGGAGGGTGCGGTTATCCACCGGGCTCACGCCGATGCCATCCGGCTCAATATCGTAAACCACATTGTCGATATGTCCATCCGGGTGGCAGGTGTGACAAGAATAGGCGCGATGGAAGGTAATGTTCGCACTGTTGAAGAGTCGTTCTCCACGCCGTTTCTTTGTGATTTCGTGAGGACCTCCCAGATCGATTCGATCTACAGTTTCCCATTTCTGGAGATCGATGACCGTGACGGAATCATCGAGAGAGTTAGCAACGTAGGCGAACGCTCCGTCCGGGGAACACGTGAGCCCGCGAGGAGCGTTCTTCGTGGGTAGATACCTCACCACAAATTCAGTCGATTTCCCGATATGATTGGGGAGTACCTTCTGACGCTCCACGATGCTGGAAGCGCGAATCAGCGCGATCAACTTGGTCAGGTCCACCACCGCCACCCGGTCCGTGCTGCTGCTAGTGACAAGGGCATACTTTCCATCCGGAGTCACCACCAGATCCGAGGGGTCCGCAAAACCCATGTTAGGCTGGTCGAGAATAACCTGATCCAGGGTGCCGTCTCGCCACAAAATTCCCAATCCGTTCGAAATGGTCCAACCCCGGGCGGCTTTCGTCATCGGCACCAGGTTCTTGGTTCGGAGCAGTGTGGCGACTGCATACTCGCCGCTGGGGTGCCATGCGATGCCCTGCATCAGATTCGCTCCAGGAACCTCCACGCGGGTCTGCACGACAGCATCCTCCACGTTGACGATGGTGATCTCGGACAATGAGGGCTGCTGAGGTTTCACGAATCGCGAAAGCGCGTGCACGACCAGGATCTGGTTCCCATCAGGCGACAGCGCCAAAGACCACGGGGAGCGACTGGCGGAGAGCCGCTTGGTCTCTTGCAGGGTCTGAGCATCGAACACGGAGATGTTGTCCAACGATGTGTTGAGCACATACAGGCGTTTCCCCTCTCGATCGAGAAGGAGGCCGTGGGGTTCATCTCCGACTTCGAGGCTCGCAACGACCTTCCTGGCTGCAACGTCCACCACGCTCACGGAATCGTCCAACCGATTCGAAACGAAGGCGCGACGTCCCTGGGGATCGAAACAGATGCGGTTGGGCTGCCCGCCCACCGCGAATTCCCCGATCCGTTTCCGAGTCAGCGGATCGGCAATCACAACCGTGTGGGAGGACTCGCACGCCACCCAGAGTTCCTTCCCATCAGGTGTCAGGGCAAGGTTCAACGGGGTCTTGTAGTTGACCTCGGACGTAAGGGGAGCTGACGCCTTGGTGGGATGAGCAATTTTTTCCACCGCCGACTTGTAGTCGAACGCTTTCCCATGGGCCTTTTCTTTGTCGTGGCAGCGTACGCAAGTCTGTTCGTTCACGGGGAGGAGGCCTTCCTTGGCGGCGGCGGTCTTGTCCAACATCACTGCCTCAGGTGAGTATTCGCTGCCCGGCCCGTGACAGGATTCACACTGCACTCCATCACGGATGGTAAAGTCTTCCAGGAAACTCTCCTTGGAATAGCCCGTGCCAGTCGCATGACATTCAAGGCACTTGGGGCTATCCTGGGGATCCCCCTGCACGCCCGCTTTCCTCGCGTAGTCGTGGGCTCGTTGGGTCTGGAGATCCGCGTACGCCTTGGCATGGGCGCTCATCCTCCACTTGCTAAACTGGTAGTTCATCTTGGCCGCCTGATGGCACTTGCCGCAGGCCTCCACCCCCGTAAATTTGTACTTTCCGGAACTCCTGTCCCCAAAGACGCTCGGCCCCACAGGCAGAGGCACGGCACCGCCCTTGGGGACCGGGTGAGCGATCTTCGTCCAGGCGGCGACGGTGTCAAAGGGCTCTTTCTTCAACACAGCCTCGTGAGAACCTTTCACTCGATGGCACACCATGCAAGATCGGGACTTGTCCGGCATGATCAAACCCTTGGCCTTCGCCTTCTCCAAATCCATCATAATCTCGCGGACGGCGTACTCACTCCCAGGTCCGTGGCAAGCCTCACATTGCATGCCATCCTCCACCCGGAAGGAGTCCATGCGTTCCCATTCCTCGCTCTCCCACGCGGTGGCATGGCAACCCAGGCACATCTTGGCCTTCTGAGGCTCCTCAGGAATCCCGCTCAATTCCGCGATCTTCTTGGCCTCGGGCAAAGCCAGAGAAGAAAACGCGCGCGCATGGGAGCTCACTCGCCAGATGCTGAACTGGTGTCCAATTGCGGCGTCGGCGTGGCATTTGGCACAGCCCTCGGAACCAATGTAGAGCGGCTGCTTATCAACACCTCCGCTCGCGGCATGGCCCGGAGCCATCCCTAGCGCGCAGAGCGCCAACAGAACCAGAATCCGTTGAATAGAAGTCGTCATGAGCTTACGTCACCAGTTACTTTTTGCCGAACTCGAGTTTGAGAATCTTGTTCACCGTCGCTTTTTCTCGCCGATCCTTGCTCCCGTCTGGCCATCGAACCTCGATCCACTCTACCTCCGTGGCTTTGCCCACGCCGAAATGCGCGCGAGGATCATTGCAGCCGAGGTATCCGTTCACCGCAATGACTGGCTGCGTTTGGGTGAGCCCCCCCGCACGGATGGTGACCACCGAGTGGATCGTCGGGAGCCCGCTCTTTCCAACCGGCACCACTTTGATCCAGTTATTCTTACTGGCACCATCGTTGTGCAACAGGTACGGCGGACCTTGGATGGTACACATCAGGATATCCAGGTTTCCGTCGTTGTCGTAGTCGCCGTAGACCGCCCCACGGCCCACATATTTCTTCGAAAAGAAATCCCCGGAGTCTCTGGCAACGTCGATGAATTTTCCCTGGCCACCATTCCGAGCCAGGACAGGCTCTTCCAAATAGAGGTGGTGCGGGTCACCGTTGGCAACAAAGACGTCCGGATACCCGTCATTGTCGTAGTCCAGCATCAATCCACCCCAGCCAGTGTATTGTCCACAAATTTGGGCCAGGCCACACTGGGAGGTGATATCCACGAAACGGCCCGCAGCCACTTCCGAAAGCAGGCTACCGTACCCCATGTCAGGAATCAGGATGTCCAGCAAGCCATTACGGTCGAAGTCCGCAACGAAGGGGCCCATCGACGAGACCCCCTGCCCACCCTCGCCGAAAGCCACCCCGGCCTCCAGCGCTTGATCCACAAAGTGGCCTTTGCCATCTCCCATGTAGAGGTTGTCAGGGCCAGCATCATTGGAAACATAAACGTCCACCTCGCCATCCCCATTCAGGTCGGCTGCCACCACACTCATCGCTCGTCCCTTGCATTTCCCAAAACCCGTTTCCTCCGTCACGTCGGAAAACGTCCCGTCGCCGTTATTCCGGAACATGTGGCATTGGACACCAGGGTAAGAGAGGGGGCCCGGAAAACCGTCAGCCGCATAGAAGGCCTTGGTCTTCTGGAACTCTCCCTTGTCGTACTCGAGGTAATTGGCAACGAACACATCGAGTTTCCCGTCCTTATTGTAGTCCAGCCAGGCGGCGTGCACACTCCAACCTGGATCCGCCAGACCGGCCTTGTCCGTCACATCGGTGAAGGTTCCATTGCCATTATTCTGGTAGAGAACATTCCGCCCGTAGTTGAGGACATAGATATCCAAGAAACCGTCGTTGTTGTAATCGGCACAAGTCACACCCATGCCGTATTCCTTGCAGCCCACCCCAGCCTTTTCGGTCACGTCGGTAAACGTCCCATTCCCGTTGTTATGATAGAGGGCATGGGTGAGCTTGCCCTTCAAAGAACGCCCCCGGTTGTCGCTGACGTCAGGATGCCAGCAACCATTCACCAAGTAGATGTCCAGGAACCCATCGTTATCGTAGTCGAAAAACATGCCGCCAGGCCCGGTGGCTTCGACGATGTTATTCAACTCCGGGTCGCCGAGGTTATGTTTGAATTTGATCCCGGCCTTCTCCGTCACATCGGTAAACTTCGGCAGCGGCGTCTGGGACTGAGCTCCGCCAATTGCACACAACAGAGTTATGCCCAGCAACCCCACCCTCCCCCATCCACAAGTCTTGGGTCCGCCGCAGGGGCTGGTAGACGGTTTCGGACGCATTGGTTGGTGTTTCTTAATGGCTGTCATTTGGGTTGGCGAGAGGAAGAGCAGTATCGGGTTCTTCAGGAGTCACCGCCGGGACCATCCATTGTGCGCCAAGATCCACCCACTCGCTTAAGAGGCGCCTTTCGGCATCGGAGAGCTGCGGGGCATCTGCGGGCGGCATAGGTTTCACTTCCGCCTGCTTGGCGGATCCTGCAGTGCGATCCCATGGCTGGGAAAGCGATCGTCCCAAAACGCTGTGGATCAATGGACTGGTTCGAGCGCAACCTGGTTCCACGTAGGCCAGCCCTCCGGGGGCTGTGGCACTCAGCAGCAGCTTGTAGACCCGCTCAAGGGTCTCTCGGGCACCCTCACCAGGTTTTCCGGCGAGCAAGAGTGGATTCCCCTCTTTGCCGTGGCAATCGGCGGAACCGCACCGGTTCTGCAGCAACGGAAAGACGTCTTCGACGAAGCCGACACTGCGGCGCTTGTTTGGGGGCAGGGTCAGCTGATTTGCTTTTCGAGCTAGCGCCATCACAAACCGGTTCTCGGGAATCAATTCAGGGTCCTCATGACAACCGATGCACCCTCGGTTCTCCTTCTGTTTCACCCAGGTCCAGCCACAAGTCGCCATGGCGACACCGTTGCTGTCCAGGGCCTGCAAAGCGACAGGAATATCGGCGGGGATTTCGATTTGGAAGGAGCCATCCTTTTCGACGGGCGCTTCCCCGAGCAACCGACGACCGACAGCTCTGGCGTTTGGCAGTCTGGCGGCTGTCCCCTGGCCGATGGGCCGCGGTACACCTTCAATGACCCGAATCTTCTCGATCAAACCCGGTGCCCAATTCGTGCCAAACCGCGCGTCGGCAGTGTACAGATCAAGACCGTAAAGCTTGCCGGTTCGGTACTTCGTCTCCACCACTGTCGATCTGCCGTCTGGAAAGGGGCGAGGCTGAACAGCCTTGGCTTGTACGACGTGATACTTGGGGCGACGAAACACCGGCTCCACCTTTCCAGTAGACAGATCGTAACGCACTAATTCGCTGATGCCCTTGCCCGAGGCGAGCCTACGAGACACCAAGACGGAGTTGGTCGCCAAAGGGGAAGGATAGAGCCAAAGCGTCTTGGGGTCTTTGGTAAGGCTCTGATAGCTGTGTCGTGGCCGCTGCTCCAGAATGCAGGCCAACTGCCCCGCGCCGTCCCATGGCGCGGAATCCGTTTCGACGAACACCACCTTCCCGTCACGCGTCGCACAGGGCATCTGCTGGATCTTGCGCCCCTGCTCGCCAGCATAGAGCTCCTGCTCCATTCCATCGATGTGAACTCCGAACAGCGAGACGCGCCCTGCAGCGAGATCCAGCAACCCTGTCAGTGGATACCGCTGCGAGGCATAAATGACACGGCCATCCCACATCTGGATCGGATCCAGGTTAGCGCCGGGGGTGAGAGCCAATCGTCGCAACTCACTTCCGTCCAACTTGACGGAGCAGATGCTCGTGAAGGGGGCCAAGCCTCCCTCCCCTAAGGCGGGTTCCTCGCGGACAAAGGCCACGCAAGTCCACGGTTCGCGTGAGTCCAGCGTGAACAAGGAGCCCAGGTAGATAGGACTGCGGCAATGCGTCTTTTCATGGCTCACCAGCCGTGCATCACGCTCTCCTGCGAGATCGATCTCCCAAATGGCCCAGTTTGCATCTTTCGCCTTTCGTCCGGCAAAGAGGACCTTCTTGGCGTCCAAGGAGACGTCCGGATCACAAGCCGAGTAGAAGTTGCGGGAGAGCACCCGGGCACTCCTGTCGGGAGCAATCAAGACCACCTGAGCTCCCTCAAACCAATCGGTTCGAGATACCCCATCCGTTCGCCAGCCCCTAGGCACTCGGTTCCCATCGGCGGGGACTTGAGTGGCTACGATCGGGACCTCGAGCCGCGTTGCCGCGTGGGCGGGCACCCAGGAGGCGACGAGCCAACAAACCATCAGTAATGGCAAATACCCACCCTTGCAGAAACGGAGACTCATGCTTGTTTGGATTCCTGCGTGCGTTGAATGCATGAGGTAATCAGGCTACCGGATCTTGGTAGATCATGGCCACCAGCTCAATCTCCACTAACAAGTCGCTGCGACAAATCCGCGCCTGGATGGCTGTGCTTGCCGGTACCGGATCCAATCCCAGGGCACGGTAAAACTCGTTTCGCACGCTGTTGAAGGCGTTGTAGTCGCGCTCGATGTCGCGGATATAACAGGTAGTGCGCACCACATCGTACCAAGAGGCGTCCTCGCTGGCCAGCAACTGCGTCAGGTTGCGGAACGTGCGCCAGCACTGGGCGCGAAAGTCACACTCATAGAGGGTCTCACCCTTATCACCGACGCTGGCAGTGCCGCTGATCAGCAACTGGGTCATCCCATTGGGAAAATCGAGGCGCAAGCCGCGCACGAATGCGCTGCCATACTCGCTCGCCTCATTCAAGACTTCAGGGGCCGTGATTGCACGACGCCGTATCCATTTGCGCCCCAATGGCTTCTCAGGTATGATAATACCAGACGGAGAAGGCTCACAGGCAGGCAGGCCCAAGGCTCGGCGTTCCGCCATTTCAGCGCGGGAATAGAGTCCATCTGGTTCGGTTACGTACTGAGGCACAACTTTGCTGTTTTGCATACGTCAGATGAGAAGCGTTCCTCATAGATTAGGGATGCTCGATGCAGAGGCCAATATCCTAGGGGCGAGGATCGAGGAAACTGGGGCAAAACGACAGCGCGCTGGGGTGAGTGTCTCTCAACGCCCGTTTGCCAACCATCAGATGAACGGGTACTTTCATCCCCATGACCAGATCCGCAGCCTCTGTCGCGCTATCCCGTTGGTTCCTTGTTGCCGCAGCCGTGACTCTCTGCGCCCTGGTTCACGCAAGCCCTTTCAGGGTTGCCAACCTCCGTTGTGAGTCCGCTGAAAACCCGATCGCGATCGACTCCGCACAGCCCCAACTAGGATGGACGCTGGCTGGCAAGGGATACGACCGGCGACAGCAAGGCTACCAGATTCTGGTTGCCCGATCTCCGGAGTTGCTGGCGCAAGACCGAGGGGATTTGTGGGATTCGGGACGAATCGCTTCCCCTCAATCGACAGGCATTCGCTACAAAGGCCGGCCTTTGACAACCCGACAGACCTGCTACTGGAAGGTTTGCGTGTGGGATGAGGCAGGGAATCCCTCTGGCTGGAGCCAAGTTGGATCCTGGCAAATGGGTTTGCTGAAGGACTCGGACTGGCAAGCAAAATGGATCGGGAGCGGGCCCACTCAGGAACCCCGTCCTCCCGCTGGCTTCTTCAGAAGCCTCAAGGAAATGACGAACCTGAACCTGCGAGTCGAGGTGGACAGTCGCTCCACCTTGCTGCGAAGAGAATTCCGAGTTCCGAAAGCCGTCCGTAGCGCCACAGTGTATGTCACTGGCCTGGGCTATTATGAATTGACCTGCAACGGCCAACGAGTGGGAGATCGCCGACTAGCCCCCGCCAAAACCAACTATCGCCAGTGGGTCTTATACGATATCTACGACCTGGCCCCTGCCCTGCGGCGCGGCGGAAACGTACTTGGAATCCAACTGGGTAACGGTTGGTTCAATCCCAGCACCAAATGGTGGGATGTATACCGCATGCTCTGGTTTGGCTCCAAGCGAGCCATCCTGCAACTCCATCTCCAGTACACGGACGGCACCTCGGAAGTCGTCGGCTCGGACCGAACCTGGAAAACCCACCCAGGTCCAGTACTGAGTTCGTGCGTCTACGACGGCGAGGTTTACGATGCCAGGGAGGAGTTGACGGGATGGGATCGCACCGGCTTCGACGACAGCGGCTGGAGACAAGCCAACGAGGTTGAAGCGCCGGGTGGCAGACTCGTGTCCCACCTCATGCCACCCATTCGCATCACTCAAAGGCTGCCTGCCCGCGCTCTGTCGGAGCCGCAGCGTGGCGTTTACATCTACGATCTAGGACAGAACTTTGCAGGTTGGGCTAAGTTCACCATGAGAGGTCGTCCGGGTGATCGCGTCCGACTTCGGTACGCTGAAGACCTGACTCCAGATGGCGAGTTGGACATCCAGAGCAATGAAAAGGCCCTAGCAACCGATTTCTACCTCCTGAAGGGAAACGGACCCGAGACCTATGAGCCGAAGTTTACCTTCCACGGATTCCGATACGTGGAAGTCACTGGCTTAAGCGTCCCACCGAATCAAGGGGACCTGGAGGGGCATGTGGTCCACAGCGATTGCCGGCCCACCGGCGCATTCAGCTGCTCGAATGAACTCATTAACCGCATCCATCGTGCGACCACCTGGGCACAGAGAAGCAACCTGATGGGGTACCCGATGGATTGTCCACAGCGCGATGAACGCCTGGGCTGGCTGGGGGACGCGATGGTCACGGCGGAGGAAGCCATGTTGAACTTCGATACCAAGACGTTCTTCCAGCATTGGCTGGACGGTCTTCAGCGCAACCAGAATCCCACCAACGGCGACATCTCCATCATCTCCCCCAGGCCGTATGTGCCGGAGGAACCGGATCCCACCTGGAGCAGCGCCTACCTCGTTGTTCTCTGGGACTACTATCTCCAGTCAGGCGACACCCAATTCCTTGCTAAACATTATGATTCAATGTGCCGTTATGTGAATTACCTCGGCACCCAAGCCACGAATCACATCGTTCCCCAATACTGGATCGGCGATTGGGGAACGACGGTGAAAGGTTGGAAGGAAGGGGAACCCCGCTCGGTTGGCACGGCCTTCTATTACTACGACACCCGGATACTGGCCAAGGCCGCGCGGGTTCTCGGGCGAAAGGAGGAAGCCGATCGCTACGAAAAGTTGTCGGAGGGAATCAGGTCCTCCTACAATCGTGCTTTCTACCAGGGCGACACTCACCAGTACGATCAAGGCAGCCAGTTCAGTAACGCTTTTCCGCTGTTCCTCGGACTGGCCCCCGAATCCGATCAGGACAAGATCCTCCAGAACATCCTGAACGATCTCGATTCTCATGGAGGCCACTTCACCGTGGGGGTGCTCGGCACCAAGTACCTCATCGACGCACTGACCCAATGCGGTCGCGCGGATGTGGCGTATGGCCTGGTGAACCAAACCGGCTTTCCCAGCTGGGCCCACCTGATCGAGGGACGGACCACCCTGTCTGAGTTCTGGGACCTGCGCGGATCACACAACCACGTCATGCTGGGGAGCATAGACGCCTGGTTTTACAGGGTGTTGGCCGGCATTACCACCCAGGAGAGTCACCCCGGTTTCGAGCAGGTCCAGATCAAGCCCTACATTCCGGCCGACCTCCCATGGGTGCAGGCCTCGATTCAGACCGTGCGAGGCCCCATCGCCGTGAACTGGAATCAGAACCACCGAAAACTAACCTTAGAGATCTCCATCCCACCCGGCTCGATGGCTAAGGTTCATGTCCCCGCCAACCTCTCAGATCCGGTCTCCATTCATCCCAACCGTACTCCCCTCCGCCGCGAGGCACGAGAGACCGTGTTTGAGTTGGGATCGGGTGCTTACCGGTTTCGATCGGTGCTTCCCTAAGCACGCCAACCCCGGACCCAGGCAGAAAGCCAGCCAGCCTGCGCGCGCTGGACAAGGAGTCCTCGTCCGGTTAGAACGACTCTATGAACCACTCGCTACCCCCGAGCGCCCCCTCTTCCCTATCCGTGCGCGCTGCACTTGGACGCTTCCTCCACGGAGTCCGCCTCCTGGTGCTGGTTTTCGCTGCCACCCTGGTCCTGTTGCCCTCCATCCTGACGGGTCTCGGCGCGGAACCATTCGACGCAGTCCCGTTTGGGATTCGGATCGAGAATGGTGCGGGCGTTCAGTGGCAAGACCCTCGCGAGGTGCATCGGGTCGTGGCACATTTCAAAACCACCCCACTTTCGGCGGACAAAGTTCACTTGGAATACTGGGGCAGCTGGTGGCCGGAAAGACATCTGCCGAAAGATCGAGAGCCAGGCGGCGGTGATATCGGATGGCTGGAATTGGGCAACTGGTACAAGTACGGCTGGAGGAAAGCCGACACCGAACTTCGAGTGGAAGGGAACCAACTCGCTTTCACGTTCCGCCCAGTGAACGCTAAGGAATTCCCCAAGGTCTCTGACTACCCCGCCGCGTTCCGCTACACGCTCAAGATTCGCGTGACTGCCGATGGCCCATTGCCTGAACTGGCCAAGCTGGAGGCTTTTACCGATTCGGAACTCGTTACCAAGGACGTGGATCTCGTTTTCGCAAGTACCCTTTCCAAGAAAGCCGGGAAGGGCGTGGCCACGGAGGCTTTCAATGGCAAAGTACTCAACGTAGCGCGATCCAACAGCTCACGCCTTCGTGCGAGTCTGCAGGTGGTTTCAAATGCCGATCCCAATACCTTCGACCGAACCCTGGTCACGGTGCAATCCCCCAAAGGAGCGTTTACCTTCAGGTACGATGACCTGCGAGAGGGTCCCTTGTTCATCCCGAAGTTTGAGGTCGCAGTTTTGCCCCCGGCAGACGAGCGCACCTACGCTCAAATAGCGGCCGAGCAGAGGAAACGAGGTGCAAAATCGATCTACGAGCGGGTGGCCGACCTGCCTGAGCAGACCTGGCAGTCTGCCTGGGGCGGAATGCCTCCCAAGAAATCCTACATCTACTTTCCGCTGGGCTTGGACGGCGGACGCCAGCGATTCCGCCTCAACGCGGACGGCAGCATCCAGTTCCGGTCCAACGATCATTATCTCAATGGACTGCCGGGCAAAGACACTCCCAGGCTAAAGCTGGAGGGCGCGGACATGTACCTGGGATTTGGAATTGCTTCCGAACCGACGCATCGGACGCTGGCTGAGGAGGTACTCCCGATCTGCATCACGACTTGGGAGAAAAGCGGCTGTGTGGTGCAACAAACGGCTTTCGTCACCAGTCTGGACGGGTCAGGCACATCTTCCGCGCCGCCCGCCGACACCTTCACGGTTCTGCTCGCTAGGTTTTCGATCAGCAACACCACGGCCCAGACCAAGAGTTTTCGCCTTCCCCTCGAAATGAGGAGTGGGGAACGCCGCTATGCATTGAACGGGTCCGCCGGTTCCTTCCTTAAAGTTGAAGACCATCAGCGCATCGCTTTCGAGGGAAACCAGGCTCCGACCTCCGACGATGGGAAAGCCATCTGGGATTGGACACTGGCCCCGGGCCAAAACGCTTCGTTGGTCCTGAAAGTCCCGTACGTGGTTCTCACCACCGAAAGCGAAGAAGAAGCCCTAAGCAAACTGGATTTCGAACAGGAACGATCCCGAATGGCGGGCTACTGGCGCAAGCGGGTCAATGAGAGCGCCCGGCTGATCACGCCCGAATCCATGCTCAACGAATTCTACCGTTCTCATGCGATGCACCTTCTGGTCAACTGCGAGCGCGAGCCGGGTAGCGACCGCCGCTTCGCACGAGTAGGATCCTTCGGCTACGGGGCTTACGGAAACGAGTCGTGCATGATGGTGGTGGATCTGGAACGCCGCGGCTATCACAAGGAAGCGCAGGATTGCCTCGACGCCTGGCTGCACTACCAAAGCACCGTAGAACTCCCTGGCAGCTTCGCGGGGAAACAAGGCGTCCTCTATGGCGCGGCTGGATACGAAGCGGGTGGCTATAACCAGCACCACGGCTGGATCCTATGGATGATGGCTGAGCATTACCGATTCACCCGGGACGCTGCCTGGCTGAAGGCTTCCGCCCCAGGAATCATCCAAGGCGCAGACTGGATCCTGCGCGAGACGGCTCGTACCGCAGATCGACAACCCTTGGAGCGGGGGCTGCTTCCTGCGGGAAGCCTTGAAGACATCGGTGACTGGTGGACCTGGCTCTCAACCAGTTGTTACAGCTGGAGAGCCCTGGACAGCACCGCGTGGGCTCTGGAGCAGATCGGGCATCCGGAGGCCGCCCGGATCCGCAAAGGGGCCAATGAATACCACCAAGCACTCCTGACGAACTTTAACAAAGCGTCCGAACTCGCGCCCGTGGTCCGCTTGCGGAATGGCACCGCCGTGCCCAAGATTCCATCTCACGTTCACCGTCGCGGACGCTGCTTCGGATGGATTTGCGAGACCTTGGAAGGTTCGATTCATCTTCTAATTACCGGGGCCATCGATCCCAAGTCCGAACAGGCCACCTGGATCCTGCAGGACTACGAGGATAACCTCTACCTCTCCAATCAGTACGGGTACACCCTGGAGAATTTCGATAAGGAGTGGTTTTCGCGGGGCGGAATGTCCATGCAAGCCTGCCTGCTGCTGGATGTGGAACCATATCTCTACCGCGACGACGTGAAGCACGCTCTGCGCGCCATGTTCAACGGACAAGCGGTGAGTTACTTCCCGGATGTCCGTATGAACACCGAACACGCCCTCCCCGAGATGGGTGACTGGCGCGGCGACCACTTCAAGAGCTCCGACGAGTCCAACATCGCAGGCTGGCTGCGCTACGTCTTCGTGCGGGAGGAAGGCAGCACCTTGCTGGTCGGGCAGGCGATTCCACGCTCCTGGCTGAGTTCTGGACAGCGGTGTGGAATAGAAAGAACCTCAACCTGGTTCGGGCCCACCAGCGTCGTTTATGAAGGCGGCAACTCAAGGATCGAAGCCCGGCTGGAAGGCCCGCAGCGCAACCCTCCTACCGAAATCAAGCTGCGGTTCCGGCACCCCCAAGAGAAGAAGATCGCCAAAGTGCTGGTGAACGGCAAGAAGTGGACGAACTTCCAAGGCGAATGGGTGAACCTCCCGGGAGGCATCGGCACCGCCACGGTCATAGCGACCTACTAGCCCCATCGGCTGGCGATCTTGGGGCTGCCTGGTGGGCAAACGGACACACGACCGTGACACGGCGATGGATTGCAGGGAATCCGAGGATAGGGTATGAATCGGGGGTGATCCGGGCGCTGAGCTTTGTGGAATCCAGCACCGCAAAGGAAGTGATTGCGATGAAATCGAAACTAAAGAATGCCGTCGTCGGCTAGATGCGTGCATTGGGACATCACGGCACGATAATCGGACTGACTCTCTTAATGGCCGAGGGCTTTACAGGCCCAAAGCGAGACTACCTTCATTGATTCACTCCCAAGACATGGTTACTAGACGCAGTGAAGAGGTCGCAAACACTCTGATGTCGTGTCAGGGGCGGCGATTCTCGTGGATAATCTCCTTGGGGACTTTGTTGTTGAGCATGATACCAGATAGCTCCTCGTCCCGTGCCTTCATGTCCTCGATGGAAATGGTCAGGCTCTTCCTGAGCTCCACTATCAAACCGTTCTTCTTAACTGTATACTGCTCGACGTACTCAGCCAGTTTCTGTGGGTCGTTCTTGGCCTGATCCGGAACCGTTTGATCAGCGAGAGCTTGATTCACCTGGAAGACCATTGTCGCAACGTCGAGGATGCCCTTCAGGCGCATGATATCGCCATGGAGGCGACCTGCGTTGGCGGCGTCTGACAGGTCTTGCTTCAGCGTCTCCTGGATCCTCGTCATCTCGGCTTGAGTTGCCTTGATCCGCTTCTGTGCCTCCTCGATGATGGCTTTGTCTTCCGCAGCTCTGGCTTCTTGCATCATCACTTTCACAATATGATCGCGGATTTCCTCACGCTGCTTGGCCTTTAGCGAGGAGATGAGCTCTGCGTCCGAGGCTTTCGCGTTCGCCTCGCTCCGCATGGCGACAGAGGCGATAGGCCGGATTAGGCCGTTGCGGGCTTTCTTTCCGTCCCAGGTGTACCAAACAAAGAACGACTTCTCCTTTGAGAACCTGAAACCCTGGGATGGGGATTTCCCCATTGAATCCCTTGAAACGCTCAACGCGAGAACGTCCAGCGGGGAGTTACCTTCGCCATGCTTGATGGGGTCGCCTAGTATTCGACTCACCCCGGTGTTTACTTCCTCCTCGACCTGCACCTCAAATAGAACTCCATCCACCCCTTTCCATTTCAAAGCCTCCCGCAACGAGGACTGGTGGTCGGAAATCATAGACTTGACGGCGGACTTATCTGTAATCCAGGGCTTCACTGCCGAGAGCAGTTGGCCAATGCTCTTGAAGAAATCCACCCGGTCAACAAACTCAGGAGGGGGACCTTGAGCGGTGAGGAGAAAGAGAGGGTGGCATAGCCAACAGAAGAGGATGGTGAATAGCCGAGATCGAACGCGATTCATGGCAAGTGGGATTTTCTGATCCTGATTTCTCTCTGCAGTGAGTAGGAGGTCGAGATAGCACTCTGGATTGCCGCAATCCTCGCCCGTGCAAGGTTGAGCGCTTCAAGGAGGGTTTGGAAATCGTTCAACTCCATCCGGTAGGATGACAGGTACTCTCCCGCTTCCATGGTCTGGGCTAGACTCCTCGCCTCGAGAACGTGCTCATGAATATAGCCCTTCACGCGGAACCATCGGGTCAGAACACCATCCGGAGGTGCTTCACCGAGCATTTGGGTTCCTGCCATGTAGCAGAGGTGCGGAGGAGCGTCCTGCTGATATCTCAAGAGACTGAACCCAAGGGCCGCATTTGGCTCACCAATTAACCTCCCACTCAGGTAATAGGAGCCTCCCTTAGCTGCAGAGCCTGCCCGTGTTATATAGAGCATTCGCTGACGTGCGTTGAAACAGTCACCTTCTGCCTCAAATGGATATATGGTCATGACTGCACTGAAGTTGATAATGTCAGGTCCCTTGAATGCTACACACTTGACCTCGTTGGTCAGATGGGGGCCGATACCCAAGAGGCCGCCTAAGCGGTGCGAGGTAACTCTGGAAACCAGGTCGCCGTAATCCACGAGGAGTCTCTCTTGCTGTCCGAACAGAGAGTCCTGAGATGTTGGGTCCAGAAAGCGATCCACCCAATGCAAGTAGTCATTGAGAATTGCCCGAACATGACTGTCAGGGAACTCTAGTCTTAGCCTGAGGGACGTCTCAACGGCGCAAGCAACCGGCGCGGCCACCATAGCTTGGGGGGACAGCCCTCTGTAGTCCTGTTTCAACCGCACCCGGCGCTGGCTAACTATCTGGAGGATTGACTCCATCTCCTTTCGGACTGCTGGGTTCTTCCAGAGATCTTTGTCTTTCACCGAGGCCTCAATGAGGACGCGATACCGGTCCGCCACTGCCCCGATCTCTGAAGTCAGTTCAGCAAATGTGCTTAGGGCAAGCTGCTCCTGGAGCTGACTCGGGATGTTCTTAACCGCCACAGTAATTGAGGCAAGCTGGGTCTGTACACTATTGAGCTGATCGACAATTAGCCGGAGAGTCTGGTTTTGGGCGTTTAGCATGGCACCAAGTCCACCGTCACCCTTAGCCGAGAAAGACGCAGCTACACCAAGGGCGGTATTCGCCAGGGCAAGAGCCGTCGACGGTTCCATCGCGGACAGCTCCAGGCAAAGGACGGTCAACGCCGGTAAAAGTGCTTTGGTGGCCCGCACTCGCCGCCGAATCGCATTCAACGCTCTCATCATCGTCTCATCTATATATCCGACCGACCCCGGGCCCAAGGCCCTGACGGAGAAACGAGAGCTCATACGTGCCCGATAAACAGCTGCGCTATAATCCTTTCCCTATTCAGCTCAGCTTCGATTGGGCCACTCACTAAAAGGCCCACAGGTTACATGCTCAGGCGCAAAGCACTCATTACACTTCAGGATCTAAGTACCACTAATATCGTGCATAAGGCCTGATGTCAAGAAATGCATGTAAGAAGAGCAATAGGGTCGCGTCTAAAGTGTTGACAATAGGGAGCGGGAAGGGGTTGAATCCTGGAGGAATGGCAAGGGCATTGCGACTGGACGTGGCGGGAGCGTGGTATCACGTGATGAATCGGGGGCATCGCGGGGAAGCGTTGTATCTGGACGACACGGATCGGCGGCGGTTTCTGGCCGCCGTGGGGGAGTTGCCGGAGCGCGCCGGGTTGGAGGTGCACGCTTTCGTGCTGATGGACAATCATTATCACCTGCTGGTGCGCACGGAGCGGGCCAACCTGAGCCACGCGATTCGGTGGCTCAATGTGACCTACGCCGTCAAGTTCAATTGGGCGCACCGCACGCACGGGACGGTCTTTCAGGGCCGCTTCAAATCCGTCTTGATTCAGGAGGAGAGGAAAGTGTTGGAGGTGGCTCGCTACCTCCATCTGAATCCGGTGCGGATTGGAGGCTTGGGATTGAGCAAGAGGGACCAGCAGCGGGCGCGGGTGCTGGGGTGCGAGAATCCGGGGGAAGAATTGGTGAAGCAGCGATTGGAGGTGCTAGGGGGACATGGGTGGAGTTCCTGGAGGGTCTATTCGGGGGCGGAGGCCAATCCGGGGTGGCTAGAGACCGAGGTGGTTGGCCGAGGCTGCGGAGGACGGAACCGGGCCGAGCGGAGGCAAGCCCTCAAGGAGTATACCGAGCAACCGATCCGGCAGGGGGTGTTGGAAAGTCCCTGGGAAGGGTTGGTAGGAGGGATCGTGCTGGGGGAGAGGGAGTATGCGTGCCGACTCTTGTCGGGCCGGAAGGTGAGTGAGGAGGAACAAACCCCGGTTCGGCGGCTGCGCGAGCGGGCGAGGTGGATCGAGTTGGTGAGGGCGGCGGAGAAGATCAAGGGGGAGAAATGGGATCGGTGGGCGCAGCGACATGGGGACTGGTCCCGTGATGCGTTGATGTATCTGGCCACACGGCATGGAGGGCTGCGTTTGGCGGAGGTGGTGGGCGAAGTGGGGATCAA